>NZ_AOIB01000014.1:151029-248586 GCF_000337675.1 Natronococcus amylolyticus DSM 10524
CAGCCCGCTCAGAGATGTGTATAAGAGACAGGATCTGATCCGGCGGAGTTCGGGTCCGTCATCGCTCGCTCGAGTCGCGCACGGTCGGTTCCGGTTGGGGCCCTGTCAGCGCCGGCAGCTGGCTCTCGATCAGCTCACGGTCCGGCTCGAACCAGTCGGGCAGGTACAGCGACGGCTCCGGGAGGGAGTCCTCGACGGCGACGCCGTCGGTCTCCGTCGCCAGCTCGAACAGGATCCCGCCCGGCTCGCGGACGTACAGCGAGTGAAAGAGGTGTCTGTCCTTCACCCGGGAGACGTCGTGGTTCCGGTCGGCGAAGAGCTNGAAGAGCTCGCGCCACTCGTGGAGCTGTTCCTCGTCGGGAACTCGAACCGCGACGTGGTGGATCGTTCCCGGTCCCTCGCGGCCGAACGGAGCGTCTCGAGCGAGCACGTCGACGACGGTCGCCCGCGACCCCGACGCGCGATAGCGCACGCGGTCGCCCTCCTCGCCGACGGCGTCGAAGCCGAGCGTCTCGAGCGTGCCCGCCGTCGCGTACGGGTTGACCGACAGGAGCGAGACGCCGTGGAGTTCCCGGATCGAGGCAGCGCGAGGAATCGTCGCCTCGGGTCGCGAGCGCTCGTCGGTCAACGCTATCGCTTCCCGACCGTCGCCGTCGGAGGTGACGGCCAGCTCGAGGCGCGTTCCCGACGGATCCCGAAACTCGAGCGCCCGCTCGCCGAATCGTTCGGACGGCCCCTCGACCGCGACGTCGTAGCTCTCGAGTCGCGCTCGCCAGTACTCGAGGCTACCCTCGGGAACGGCGAACGCGACCGAGGCGACCTGGGGCGTCCCGATCCGTCCCGGGTCGGCGTGGGGGTCGGGGAAGCAGGTGAACACCGTCCCCGGGGAGCCCCGCTCGTCGCCGAAGTAGAGGTGGTGCTGGAGGATATCCTCGAAGTTCACCGTCAGTGCGGAAAGGTCGAGTCCGAGTACCCCGGCGTAGAAGTCGATCGCCGCCTGTCCGTCGCCGACGATTCCGGTCACGTGGTGGAGCCCGGGCGTGTCGGTGAGCATCGCTCGAGGGTTCGGGGGCGGCGCTGATAGCCCTCCCGGTCGTTCGCCCCTGCGTGGCGGTGCGTCGGCAGCACCGGCGAACCGATCGCTCGTCTGACGAATCGTTAAGTATCGCGGCCGACGAGTATGGAGCGATGGGCAACAAGAACAAAACGATCTCGTTTCGCGTGAGCGAGGACGCCTTCGAGTCGCTCCAGGAGATCGCCGAAGAGCGCGACATCTCGTTGTCCGCCGTCTTCCGGGACTACGTCGACCAGCTCGTCGACCACGACGGCCAGGTCGCGGTCGTCCCCGAGGCCGACCTCGAGGCCCGCGCCGAGGGAGACGAGGACCTCGCCTTTCCCCCGACCGTCGAGGTGCCCAAGAGTTTCATCCGCGAACACGAACGCCTCGAGCTCGAGGCCGACCACCTCCGCGAACAGCTAGACGAGTACAAATCCTACGTCACCGAGCTCCAGGACCGCCTCGAAGGCGAGGATGAGGTGCTCCTGCTAGACGATCTGGACGACACCGACGAACCCTCGCAGCTGCGCTAGTACGGCCTACTGTAACTCATGCCGTGCAACCGCGACCGCCCTGCGGTTACATCGGTACAGTGGTACAGCAGACCGTCTGACTACCTCGCGAGATCCCGCTTCGATCGCCGGATCTTCTCCTGGGTTTCCTGCGTTCCCTCGACCTCAGCGAGCCCTTCCGCGGCCTCGAGGGTACGGATACCGCTGTCCAGAAATGAGAGGACGTCGCCGGAGTACGCATAGACCATGTAGTCGTCGGTCATCACGTCGACGATGGCGTCGGGGCCCAGCCCCTGGGCGCGAAGCTCGAGTAGGTAACGGACGAACTTCCGCTCGGGACAGCCACAGTAGGGGTTGTTGTCGCAGCCGCAGTCGAGGAAATCACTCGAGAAGTCGAGCACCCGCTCCTGGGTGGCCTCGTCGAGTTTCTCGAGACCCTCACCCTGAAAGAGGATGTCCAGCGTCGCGCCCTTGAACGCCCCCTTCGGGATGTTCGTCTCGAGCTGGGAGGCGAGCTGGCGGTGGTTCTTGACGTAGATCTTGTCGGTGATAGCCACGGCGTTGCTCGGGGTAGGGGCGGTCGGCCAAAAAGCGTCTCGGTTGCGCAGTTTGAAGCGAGCGTAGCGAGCGAGAACTGCGTACGGCGAGCGGGGAACGAAGTGACCCGCGAGCGTGCGCGGAGAACTGAGAAGACGAAGCCGAACAGGACGAAACCGAACAGGGCGAAGCCGAACCGCAATCGGAGACGTGGCGGTCGAAAACGCACGACATGGAGTCGCACGCTCCCGTCCTCGAGTCGTAACGTATTTCAGGCCAACCGCGTGTAGGAATAGGTGTAAGCGTGTCCGGGTTGGGGTAGTGGTTATCCTTCAGCCTTGTGGAGGCTGAGACGCGGGTTCGATTCTCGCACCCGGACTTTTTTACGACGACCGAAGGGAGGAGTGGAAAAGCCGGAAGGCGAGATCGAACTAGACGAGTCGCGCGCAGCGTAGCGAGCACGTCTCGGCGGAGTTCGATTCTCGCACCCAAATCTTCTGGCAACGAACCGAGCGAGAATCAGACAGGTCCTTGGAGAATCGATCGAAGCTGGTGTCCTCCGTCGAGAGCAGCGGAAAACCACTACAGGCCTCGTGCTTCCGGAAGAATATCGTTCGCTCTCTCCCTCGAGCCGAACACACGGGATCGCCACCCCCTCCCCAGCCGACTCGTTCGTTCGCGGTCTTCAACCGCTCGCTCACTCGCCCCTCACGTGGTTTCGAACCGCAGTTCGCCGTCGGCTCACTGCAGTTCAGCACGCGCCACCGCAATCACCAGCAAAACGGAACTCGTTCAGGGATCGGCCAGGCGGCCGTCTCACGACGTTACAGCGGTGCGCCGGCCAGCACAAGCGTCGCTCGCTTGTCCCCAGCATTGCGGATCTGGCGCGACTCCTCGGGGTCGAGTCGGATCGCGTCCCCGCCCTCGAGCGGGACCGACTCCTCGCCGACGCTCACCTCGACGCTGCCCTCGACGACGTAGTACACTTCCTCCTGGCCAGTCTCGGTCTCGTCGTGTTCCTTGCCCTCGACGCCGGACTCGAGCTCGAGCACCGAGAGGCCGAGTTCCTCGGTTTCGAGCCCCTCTTTCAGAAACCACATTCCGCCGGCGTCCTCGGGGATAATCGACTCGACGTCACTTCGCGAGGCAGTGTCGTAGCCCATAGCTGAACCGTCTCGAGAAGCGACCAAAAGGGTGCCGACGACTCAGTTCTCGAGGTCCGTAATCCGAGCGACCTCGTCGTCGGACAACGAGAGCTGCGACGCCGCGAGGTTCGACTCGAGGTGGTCGGGATCGGAGGTCCCTGGAATCGGGAGGATCACGTCGGATCGCTCGAGCAGCCACGCCAGCGCGACCTGGCGCCGGGTCGCGTCGTGGTCCTCGGCGATCCCGTCGAGGGCCTCGCCGTGACTCCCGAGGTCGTCGCCGTTGATCGGCGCCCACGGAATGAAGCCGATGCCGTACTCCTCGCAGGCCTCGAGGACGTCGACTTCTTCGCGGTCGCCGACGTTGAATCGGTTCTGGACCGTCGCGACGTCGACGTGCTCGCGGGCCGTCTCGAGCTGGTCGACGGAGACGTTGCTCAGTCCGACCTGCTCGACGAGTCCCTCGTCTTTCAGCTCGGCGAACGCCCGTACCGAGTCCTCGAAGGGCGTGTCGGGGTCGGGGCTGTGGAACTGGTAGAGATCGATCGTGTCGGCCCGGAGCCGATCGAGCGAACAGAGGACCTGGTTGCGGATGTAATCGGGGTTGCCGTGGCTGAGCCACTCACCCTCGCGGTTGCGCAGCAGTCCTGCCTTCGAGGCCACGAGGACGTCGTCGGGATCGTCGAGCGCTTCACCGATGAGCCGTTCGCTGACGCCCGGGCCGTAGGAGTCTGCGGTGTCGATGAAGTCGACCCCTTGCTCGACGGCGGTCCGAACCAGCTCGCGGGCGGCATCCTCGTCGTCGGGCGGGCCGATGATCTCCTCGCCGCAGAGGCGCATCGCGCCGAATCCGAGTCGGTGGACGGTTTTCGAGCCGATCTCGAAGGTGTCGCTTTCATTCCGGGTCACGGTAGCAGTACCGGAACGAGGGGGGTTAACAGTTGACCGCTCGCTTGCCGGCTGCGGCCGCACGGGGGTCGTTATCCAGTTTCTTCGACGTCCCCGTCGACCTCGGTTCGAGGACCGAGGGTTACCGTTCGGCCGACGACATCGTCGTCGACGTAGCTTCGGGTGCCGATCTCGACGCTGTCGGTAGCCTCGACGCTGTCGTCGACGTACCCGTCGGCGCCGATCGAGACGTCGCCGCTACCCTCCACGTCGTCGTCGAAGTACGCGTTGTCGCCGACCTCGACGTTTCCGATAACGTCGACGCTGTCCTCGAACGAGACGTCGTCGTCGGCCAGCAACCCCCCAGTCGCTTCGACGCCGCCGACCGTCGATCCCGACCCGATCGAAACGGTCTCGACGGCGTCGACCTCGCCGCCGACCTCGACGACGTCGGCGAGGTCGATGCCGCGGGTCGTCTCCAGGTCACCGTCGACGGCGGTCCCGCGCTCGAGTCGTATCTCGCCGTCGCTCTCGAGGCTATCGTCGACGTATCCGTTGGTTCCGATCTCGAGATCGCCGCCAGCAGCGGCGGAGTCGTCGAAGTAGACGCCGTCGCCGACGGATAGCGCTCCGCCCGCGGAGACATCGTCGTCGAAGGATGCCTCGTCGCCAACGGTCAGATCGCCGTCGACGGAGACGCTGTCGTCGAACGTGACGCTCGAACCGGCGGTTACCGAGTCGGCGGTCAGTTCGCCGTCGATCACGACCGCGGACTCGAGCTCGACCGCACCGGTCGCCTCGAGGTCGCCGTCGACCTCGACACCCCCGCGAACGACGACGTCACCGACGTGGTCGACGTCGTCGTCGGTATCGGTAGCGATCTCGAGCGCGCTCGGATCGTCCGCTGCGACGGAACCAGCGGCAGTTCCGATTCCGACGATGCTCGCTCCGAGTGCCGCCAGCGACTGTCGGCGGGACAGGTCTTGTTCCATAGGATACAACCATTTCTATACATAATCAAAATAGATCGTCCGGAGAGTGCAAGTCGGCCATACGTTGCAATTCGTACGGGTCGAGGGGCCCGGCCGGGGACACTGTTCGGCAGCTGCTCGCCGCGAGAAACGCGTCGAAAAAGCAACGACGTTGTACGAAAGTCGTGCCGAATGTCCGACCCGATTCTGCGCGCTCCGATCACTTCGACTCGTTGCAAAACTGGAGGCCGTTCGATTGCGCGATTGCGCGGATCCGCCGAGGCTCTACGTCACAGTTCGGGAAACTCCCGCTGATACTCCGTACCGTCGAGTCGGTCCTCCCGCAGCGGCCAGAAGGCGAGCAGCGTCGCCGTCTCTCCCTCGAGCGCCCGCGAGGTGTGGGGAATCTCGGGCGGGATCGCCAGCGTGTCGTAGGGCTCGAGTTCGACCCGTTCGCCGTCGACGAGGAAGTCGAGCCGGCCCTCGACGAGCATGTTCATCTGCTCGTAGGGATGGGTGTGTGGCTCGCCGTCGGGCTTCTCGGGGCCGATCTGCGAGAAGCCGATCAGCTGGTCGATGCCGCGAAAGACCACCTGCTGGAAGCCGGGCTCGTCGCGGTAGGGTTCGACGCTCTCGAGGTTGTACACCGACGGAATCTCCGATCGGTCGTAGTCGCGTGGCATGCGAAGGAATCTCGTTCATCCGGAGATAAGCGTATATGTTTCCGATCGAGACGGGCGGTGTCAGATCCCCGAGAAGCTCCGAATACCGTCGCGGTCCGGAGCCCGGAAGTGGCGAGCGCAGACGAAGTCAGATTCCACCGAATCGCGGCGGGCTCGGATCGACGTTTCGGGTCAGAACTCCTCGGCGGTGTCGATACCGACGACGACGCCGCGGTCGTCGTCCGCGAAGCGCTCGTCGACGTCGACGGCGTCGGCGAAGACGAGCTGGGCCTGTTCGGTGTGAGCGGATTCGAGCGCCGTCGCGACCTCGTCGGCGAACTCGAACTCCGCGAGTAGTTCGTCCCAGACGGCCGCCGGAACGCGGTACGCTCGCGTTCCGTCGACGGTAGCATAGTCGTGTTCTCGCTCGAGTTCGGCGTGGCGGCCGATCAGCGTCGAGTGGAGAACGACGAGTCCGTCGGCGATCGCGGTCTCGTCGGCGTCCGAACGGTCCGCGACCCGCTCGAGTACGTCGTCGTCGATGGCCGATTCGCCGGCTTCGGGCGACTGATCGTTGGACACGGGTGCGTCGACGTCCGCAGCGGCCACCAGTGTTGGGCTTGCAACCGTGTCGGTGCTCGGGCACGAACGAGTTAGTCAACGGAAGCAACACCTACCTGAGAGTGGCGCATAGTCGATGTCGATGCCCGGTTCCGACGACAGCCTCGAGTGTTCGAGCTGTACCACCGCGATCGACCGCGAGGACGCGATCCGAACGGAGACGATGGGCGGTCTCGATCCGATGCGGTGGCAGACGCTCTGCTGTCCGAACTGCGGGACTCGTCTGAAGACGGTGTTCGTCGGGGAGTAGCCAGCTACGCCACGGTCGGAGCTCGAACCAGAGTCTACGCGGGACGGTTCTCGAATCGCCGACGTGGGCGATTCATGCGCGTTGCACGTCGATCGCGCAGGCACGGGAACCGCCGGTGGATATGAACCCACTCGTTTGCGTCGAACGATCCTCGAACGGAGAGTCAGCGGGGCAAAGCTACTTGCACGAGTGTTGCTAACACGACTGTCGTGAACGGTATCCACGACATGGGTGGGATGCACGGCTTCGGCCGCGTCCCCGTCGAGGACGACGCCCGGTTTCATGCGGAGTGGGAACGGATCGTCTTCGGGCTGGTTCGGACGGTACGCCCACAAGGTGTGTATAACATCGACGAGAGTCGATACGGGATCGAACGAATGCCTCCGGCGGAGTATCTATCGGCCTCGTACTTCGAGCGGTGGCTGGCCAGTCTCGAGCGCAATCTCGTCGAAGCGGAGGTCCTCACCGAGGCGGAGATCGAAGCTGCTTACGAGCGTGCCCGTGACCTCGAGAAGCCGGGCGACCTCGTCCCCGAGCGCGAGGACCCCAAACTCGCCGCCCGCATCCGCGACGCGTTCGCGCAGCCGGCGTCGTTCGACCGGTCGGGAGGGGAGCCATCGTTTGCCGCGGGAGACCGCGTCCGGGTCCGGAACGCTCACCCGGAGGGGCACACGCGCTGTCCGCGGTACGTTCGGCGTACGTCCGGCGTGGTGCGGGAGGTCCACGGTCGACACGTCTTCCCCGATGCGAGGGTCGAAGGAGAGGACCGCGCCGAACCGCTGTACACCGTCGCGTTCGAGGCGACCGAGCTGTGGGGCCCCGACGCCGAGAACCCCGATGACACGGTCCACGTCGACCTCTGGGAACCGTACCTGCGACCCGTCGGGGGTGGCGTCGATGAGTGACGGTCACGATCACGGCCACGACGACGAAACGGCCACGGACCCGCGTCCTCGTGTCCGGGCCATCCAGTCACTGCTCGTCGAGAAGGGGATCGTCTCGACGGACGCGGTCGACGAAGCCATCTCCGCGTACGAGCGTGATATCGGCCCGCAAAACGGTGCACGCGTCGTCGCCCGGGCCTGGACCGATCCCGAGTTCAAGCGTCGCTTGCTCGCCGATGCGGAGGCCGCACTCGACTCGTTCGACTTCGACGTCGGCATGCAACACATCCAGGTGAAGGAAAACACCGACGACGTACACAATGCGGTCGTCTGTACGCTCTGTTCCTGTTATCCGTGGTCGCTGCTCGGCCTGCCGCCGACGTGGTACAAGACGCCGTCGTACCGATCGCGGATGGTCCGGGAGCCGCGGTCCGTCCTTGACGAGTTCGGGCTCGAGCTCGAGGAGGACGTCACCGTCGACGTCTGGGACTCGAGTTCGGAGATCCGGTACATGGTGCTCCCGCAACGTCCCGACGGGACGGCAGGGTACGACGAGGACGAGCTCACGGACCTCGTCACTCGCGACGCGATGATCGGCGTCGAGCGACTCGACGCGTCCTCGTCGGCGTCCACGGAGCGGGTGACCGACGGCGGCAGCGACGAGAGCGAGGAGCCGTTCGCGGAGCTGCTCGGCCTCGAGACGGAGCCGACGTTCGCCGCTCCGTGGCAGGCACGCGCGTTCGGGGTGACGGTCGCACTGTACGAGAACGGCTCGGGGTTCGACTGGTCGGCGTTCCAGGAGCGATTGATCGACGAGGTCGAGGCGACGCCCGCCGATGCCGACGGCGTCGACTACGGGGACGCCGACGCGACCGAACGGACGTACTACGAGCAGTGGCAGGCAGCACTGGAGCGGCTACTCGTCACCCAGACCGACCTCGACACGGAAACGGTCGACGCGCGAGCGACCGAGTTCGCGTCCGGCGAGCGCACCGCCGAGGAGTTCGTCGGCGGTAGCCGCGTGCACTGAGCGGAAATGAACCGATCGGCCCTTGCTCGCGGCAAAGAGTCTCTCTGGTCTGTGAAACGAAGAAAGCGGTCGTCTCGCTCCGGTTACGGATCGGGGATCGCTCGGTCGTCAGTCGAGGGCACTCGAGCCAGCCGATGGGACGTCACTCGACCGGGAATCGAAGGAGTGCACCGACGCCATCGAAGGCCTCCTGAAGCTGCTCGGCGCGATCGAGTCCCGTCGGGACGATGATCGTACTTGCTCCCTCTTCTTCGGCCCGAGCCTCGAGGGTCTGGGCTTCCTCCGCGGAGAGTGACTCCGCGAGCAACAGCGTTTCGACGGCGCCGTACTCGAGCGCTTCCTCGACGTCTTCGACCCCGCCCGCCGCGGGCTCGTCCTCCTCGTCGAGCGCGTCGAAGAATCGGTCGAGCGCCTCGCGTGCGTCGGTGGCCTCGAGCGCACCCGCCGCCTCGGCCGCGTCCACGAGCTGACGAAGTCCCGTCTCGGCGGCGTACTCTACGTTGAACGGACCGAGAACCTCGTCAGCGAGGGTCTCAGGCAGGTGATCGCCGTCGTGGAACCGTTCGGCGGTGACCTCGCTCCCGCCGAGCAACAGCCCTTCGAGGTCGTGACTGGCAGGCTCTTCCCCTTCGGGAGGGGAGTCGAGGAACACCCGTTCGACCGCGTCGCCGACCGAGTCGAAGAACTCCGTTCGGCGCTCTTCGCTCCGGCCCTGGAACCGATCCTCGTCGCGGCCCGTGGCGTCCTGTTTGCTCGGAACGTCGCTTTCGACCGACTCGACCTGTTCGATCGTCTCCCCGTCGTAGCGACCGAGCGTCGCGCTCTCGCGTGCGACGATCAACAGCCCGTGAGTCGCCGTGCCGCTCGCACTGGGCTCGAGCGGCGTCGTATCGAACTCGTTAGCGTAGCCGTAGGTTCGATCACCGATCGGAGCCGGCGGGTCGTCGAAGACGACCTCGACGAGGTCGTCGCCGACAGTACCGACGTAGACTGCGAGGCCGTTCTCGGGCGTCTCGTCGTACTCGTGGAGAATTCGCCGTGTCTCTTCGAGTGCCTGTTTGAGGGGCTTTCGGACCTCTTCGCGGTCGTTCAGGTACTCCGCCTCGGCGTGGTCCTCCTCGACTCGCTGGCGCATTTCGTCGACCGGTTCCGTCGGCGGAACCGAAACCGAAACGAGCTGTTCGCCATCGGCATCCGCATTGGATATCGTTTCGAACCGCTCAGAAAACGTGGTATCGTCGGACATCAAGGGACCCGATCCTATCCGTGGCCGGAGTAAGTATCTTGGCCATGAACGGACTCACGAGGCCACAGCCCTACGGTTTGGTAGCAACGGACAGTCTCGATCGGATCGGTGGTTGGATGGCTCAGTTGTTGTTGGAGTCGCGGCTGTAGTAACGGTTGCTCGAGCAAGAAGCACGTAAAATCGGGATACCGCCTCCCGGATTTGAACTACGCCTGAGAACCTGCTCGCGTTGCTCGCAGAACCTCAGTCTAGTTCAAATCCGTTCGGATAGATTTCTCTCGCTCACGAGTTGTTCGCGAGAGAAATGCCGCCTCCCGGATTTGAACCGGGGACAGCTCGATCTTCAGTCGAGTGCTCTCCCAGTCTGAGCTAAGGCGGCTTACCCCTATCTCCGCCCATGATATAAAAAAGGATTTCGAATCGACTCGAGCGAGTTCGATCGTCGATCTCGTCTACCCGATTCCATCCGAGAGAAAAGAACAAGCAATAATGGAGAGAATAATACCGAGTATACCATCCGTTTACCACTGTGTATTGGTTTTTCAGATATTCAAGACACCCTTTTCCGCTCGGGCGGGTAACAGTGTGTTATGGAAGCGCTTGGCTCGGATCGGGACGCTCAAGAACTGTCAGCAGACACGATTCTCGAGTTGCTGGCAAACCGTCGGCGACGGTACCTCCTGTACGCGCTCCGCGGTCGGGAGGGACCGATCGAGCTCTCGAGGGTCGCCGAGCAGGTCGCCGGCTGGGAGCACGACGTTCCCCCGGATGAGGTCGCCAAAAACGAGTACAAGAGCGTGTACGTCTCCTCGGTACAGTGTCACGTGCCGAAGCTGGCCGACTCGGGTGTCGTCGATCACGACGAGGATAACCACACCGTCGTCCTCTCGGATAACTTCGAACAGCTCGAGCCGTACCTCCGGGTCGTTGTCAAGGACGAACCGGAGGATTCGACGCTCTACGCGGCCCTCGATGCCGACTCCGGAGAGGGAATCCTGAATCAGATCCGGGAGAACGTCGCCCGGCTCAAGCACTGACTTCTCGATCCTATGCTCGCGCTACTCCGGCCAACCCTCGGCTACGGGCACCGGAGATCCAGTTCCGATCCCGCAGTCTGACTGATTTCCCCGTTTCGGATCCGGCGTTCCCGCTCGAGTTTCGAGGATGGGAGAGTCGGTTTCGACGCTCTCTCGACAGCCGACAGTCGTTCGAGACGCTGGCTCGGGACGAGCAAATCCAGTGTGTGCGACAACCCATTGCGGAAACGGCACATCGAAAACGGTCCTCGAGCAACAGGCGTGGGCTCGAGCGGGTTCGAACTACGCCAAGACGTGCTCGCTTCGCTGCGCGCGTCTTGTCTCATTCGAACCGCCCTCGTATACATTTCTCTGGCTCACCGATTGTTCGCCAGAGAAATGGGCTCGGGCGGGTTCGAACCACCGACCTCGGCCTTGTAAAGGCCGCGTCATAACCAGCTAGACCACGAGCCCGTATCCGAAATCAGTGGCCCTGTCCGAATAACCTTTACTTTCTCGAGTCGGATCCCCAGTATGGCTCTCGAGCGAGTCTGGAAGGGGCTGCTCGTCGTTGCAGCAGTGGGCGTCGTCGCGCTGTTGCTCGTCCAGCTCGGCGTAGTCGGGGCGCCCTGGAGCGACGACCGGACCGAAGTCCGGGTGCTCGACGACGACGGGGAGCCGAAGGCAACGATCGACGCCGAGATCGCGGATACGCCGGGCGAGCGCTACACCGGCCTGAGCGATCACGACTCGCTCGAGCCAGACGAGGGGATGCTGTTCGTCCACGACAGCGAGGGCGAGCGCACGTACGTGATGCGGGACATGGACTTCGGCATCGACATCGTCTTCATCGGCGCCGATCGCGAGATCACGACGATCCACAGCGCCCCCGAGCCCGGTCCCGACGAGGACGGCGAGGATCAGGAGTACACCGGCGATGCACAGTGGGTCCTCGAGGTCCCGATCGGGTACGCCGACGAGAACGGGATCGAACCCGGCGACGAGGTCGAGATCGGGTCCGAAGACTGAGCGATGTATTTCGATTCGTAGGGAACGCTTATTGGCGACGGTCCCGGAGACGAAGCAATGAGTAGCGTCGACTGGGAGAAAGACGACCCCTTCGAGGAACAACGGGAGCAAGTCGAGAGCCCGATGCGCCGGTTGATCTTCGATTTCGGTCGTCCCTACTGGTTCTCCGTGACGATCGGTCTCATCTCGAGCGTCTTCGCCCGGGCGCTGGATCTGCTGCCCGCCCTAATGCTGGCGGTCGCGATCGACGCGATCTTCAACGACGCCGTCTTCTCCGAGCAGGTTCCGCTGTCGGTGCTCCCGGACGCGTGGCTCCCCACGTCGCCCGAGGAGCAGTTCTGGTTCGTCGTCGCCGTCATCGCGGGCTCGTTCGCGCTGGGGGCGCTGTTTCACTGGCTGCGAAACTGGGGGTTCAACGCCTTCTCCCAGCACGTCCAACACGACGTCCGGACCGCGACCTACGACAAGATGCAGCGCCTGGACATGGAGTTCTTCGCGAACAAGCAGACCGGCGAGATGATGTCGGTGCTGAGCAACGACGTCAACCAGCTCGAGCGGTTTCTCAACGAAGGGATGAACTCGGCGACCCGGCTGATCGTGATGGTCGTTGGAATCACGTTCCTGCTGTTCTGGCTCAACCCGCAGCTGGCGCTGGTCTCGCTGACCCCAGTTCCGCTAATCGCGATCTTCACCTACGTGTTCGTCAAGAAGATCCAGCCGAAGTACGCCGCGGTGCGATCGTCGGTCGGCAAGGTCAACTCCCGCCTGGAGAACAACCTCGGCGGAATCGGGGTCATCAAGTCCTCGAACACCGAGGAGTTCGAGTCCGACCGCGTCGAGGACGTCTCCGAAAAGTACTACGACACGAACTGGGAGGCGATCGATCTGCGGATCAAGTTCTTCCCCAGCCTGCAGCTGATCTCGGGGATCGGCTTCGTCCTTACCTTCCTCATCGGCGGCTACTGGGTCTTTACCGGAACTGGGCCCGGGCCGCTTACGGGGACGCTCCAGACTGGAACCTTCGTCGCCTTCATCCTCTACACCCAGCAGCTGGTCTGGCCGATGGCGCAGTTCGGCCAGGTGATCAACATGTACCAGCGCGCCGAGGCCTCGAGCGAGCGCATCTTCGGGCTGATGGACGAGGAGGGACGCATCGAGCGCGACGAGGACGCCGACGAGCTCGAGGTACGGGAGGGCAGCGTCGAGTACGACGACGTCGTCTTTGGGTACGACGACAGCGAGCGCATCATCGACGAGATCAGCATCGATGTCGAGGGTGGCGAGACCGTCGCGCTGGTCGGACCGACGGGGGCCGGAAAGTCGACCGTCCTCAAACTGCTGCTCCGGCTGTACGACGTCGACGAGGGCTCGATCCGGATCGACGATCAGGATGTCAAGGACGTCTCCCTGGCGAGTCTGCGCCGATCGATGGGGTACGTCGGCCAGGACTCGTTCCTGTTCTACGGGAGCGTCGAGGAGAACATCACCTACGGCACGTTCGAGGCCGACCGCGAGGAGATCGTCGCAGCCGCGAAGGCCGCCGAGGCACACGAGTTCATTCAGAACCTCCCGGACGGCTACGACACGATGGTCGGCGAACGGGGCGTCAAGCTCTCGGGGGGCCAGCGCCAGCGGGTCGCCATCGCTCGATCGATCCTGAAGGATCCGGAGATCCTGATCCTCGACGAAGCGACCAGCGACGTCGACACGGAGACCGAGATGCTCATCCAGCGCTCGCTCGACGAGTTAACGAAAGAACGGACCACGTTCGCCATCGCCCACCGCCTGTCGACGATCAAGGACGCCGACCAGATCGTCGTCCTGGAGGACGGCCAGATCGTCGAGCGCGGCACGCACGAGGAGCTGCTGGCGAGCGACGGTCTGTACGCACACCTCTGGGGCGTACAGGCCGGCGAGATAGACGAACTACCGCAAGAATTTATCGAACGGGCCCAGCGTCGGCAGGCCCGTACCGAGGTCGACGTTGACGCGGACGACGACTAGAACGACTCCTGTTCGCTCTGCCCGTCCTGATCGGGGCCACCTTCCTCCTGGCGCTGCTCGCCCGCCGCCGGAGGCGTTCGGTCGCTGTAGTTCTTCCGGCCGATCGCGTCGTCGCCGACCATGTTCATGATCGCCTGCTCAACCTCGTCGTAGGAGCCGTACTCGTCCTCGTTGAGCGGCTCGAGCAACTCCTCGAGCGTCGCGGATTCCTCGCCCATGTCGACCTCCTCCTCGCCGTACTCCTCGAGGAGCTCGTCCTGTTCGATCGGGTAGTCGAGGTTCTCGAGATCCTCTTCGACGTCGCTCAGGTCGACTCCGAGTTCGCGGCTTTCATCGGTCATACTCGAACAGTACGCCACGCGCTGCAAACAAGTTGACCCTGCGTACGCCACGGCAGTTTGCCGGGCGTCACTGCGCTTGAGACCGATTCTGCGCTTCCGTCACCGGGAGTTTCATGGCCGCACGCTCGGTTCGGTTCGGTATGGATCTCTCGGAGGCGACGTGGACGGAGGTACGGGAGCTCGAGACCGATCTCGCGGTCGTTCCCGTCGGCAGCACCGAACAGCACGGCCCGCACGCTCCGCTCGGAACCGACGTACTGACCGCCGAAGCGGTCGCCGACGCAGCGCTCGAGCGAAGCGACCGCGAAGTGGTTCGGGCACCTGCGATCCCCGTCGGGATCGCCGAGGAACACCGGCAGTTTCCGGGAACGATGTGGGTTTCCGAGGATACCTTTCGAAGCTACGTCCGGGAGTCAGTCGAAAGCCTCGCACACCACGGCTTCGATCGCGTCGTCCTCGTCAACGGACACGGCGGAAACATCGACGCACTTCGGGAAGTCGGCGGTCGGCTAACGCGAAGCGGCGACGCCTACGCCGTTCCGTTCACCTGGTTCGGGGCCGTCGGCGACCACTCAAGCGACATGGGTCACGGCGGTCCCCTCGAGACGGCCCTGGTTCGTCACGTCGACCCGGATCTCGTTCACGAGGACCGACTCGAGGACGCCCGCGACGGTGGCGCCGATGGCTGGGGGGAGTGGACCAGCTACGCGAATCTGGCGTACGACTCGGCGGAGTTTACGGACAACGGCGTCGTCGGTGATCCGACCGACGGCGACGAACGGCGGGGCGAAGAACTGCTCGAGCTAGCTGCCGACGCCCTGGATCGGCTCCTCGAGGCCGTCGCCGAGCGGGACGTCTCGCGACCGGAGCGACGATAGGGCAGCGACCGACGATATCGATTACTCCTCGCTTTCGTCGTCGTCCGCAGCCGTCTCGTCGGCATCGTCCTCACCGTCCTCGTCGTCCGTCTCGTCGCTCGCCTCGTCCACCTCCGCTTCGGACTCGGTTTCGGCCTCCTGGAGCGCGCCGCGAAGCGCCGGGATCGTCGAGGCGAGATCACCGACCTGTTCGCCGGCCGCGGAGACGTCGGCGATCGTCTCCTCGAGATCCTCGATCTCGGCCTCGAGATCGTCGGCGTCCTCGAAGGCGTCGGCGCGCTGGCCCATCGTGTACCACTTCTTCGCGTCCCGGAGGTGGGCCTCGGCGTCGCCGGCGTCGAGTGCGGACTTGAGCCCGTTGAGAACGCCGAGCGCGTTGTCGGCGTCGGTTTCCCAGACGTCGTCGGCCGCCGGCAGCTCGCTCCAGGCCTGCTCGAGCGAAGACTCGACGTCCTCGCGCATCTCGCTGGCCGCTTCGCCGAACAGTTCCTCGTCGTCACCGAGCGTCGCTTGACTCATGTCGTCCACTTCACCGGCGCTGCGTTTAAAAGGTAGCCCGAAAGTGAAAGTGAAAACGGGGGCTGGTAGGCCGGTACCGACGAAACGGCGGCCGAATTTCGAAAGGAAGGTCCTCCGAACGTGGCGGGATCAGGTGGTGTCGCGAACCGACTCGAGTTTCATCAGCGGATAGCCGTCTTCCATCGCCATCCGGGTGACGACCTCGCGACCCTCGTAGTCGACGACGATCTCGACCTCGAGGAATCGTCCCGTCAGCTCCGTGTAGTCGGCAGACGATTCGGCGAGCTCGGCCTCGAGCTCCTCGCGCTGGATCTCGACGGTCACGCCCGCGCAGTGCGGTTGGTTCTCGATCGACTCCTCGATAGCCGTCTCGAGGCTGGCTGCGCTCTCGAGCGACAGCGGCGTCCCCGCGAACTGGTGGTACAGCGAGCCGAACTTGATGCCGGCCTCGAAACACGCGGCCTCCGCCTCCGTCGGCGTCGAGTCTGCCATACGGGACGGGTCGAGCGCGGGCGAGAAGGGGGTTGCGATCGATCCGTCGGTGCGGTGTGAACCGCACGTTACTTATCGACGCTTTCCCTCACACCGAACGAATGGCACAGTCGGTCCTGCTGACGGGGGCTGCGGGGCGAGTCGGACAGGCCGTCCTGGGAGACCTCGCCGACGAGCACGAGTGGCGGCTGATGGATCGTGATCCGCCGACGGACGACCACCCCGGCGAGTTCGTCGTCGGCGACGTCACCGACGAGGAGACGGTCCGAGAGGCGATGGAGGGGATCGACGTCGTGATCCACCTCGCGGGCGACCCACGCCCGGAGGCGCCGTGGGACAGCGTCCTGACGAACAACATCGACGGCACCCAGACCGTACTCGAGGCCGCGGCGAACGCGGGCGTCGAGAAGGTCGCGTTCGCCTCGTCGAACCACGCCGTCGGGGCGTACGAAACCGAGGAGCGCACGCCCGAGATGTACCAACCCCACGACGACTACCTGCTCGACGGCACCGAGCTGCCGCGGCCGGGTAACCTCTACGGCGTTTCGAAGGCCGCCGGCGAATCCCTCGGCCGATACTACCACGACGAGCACGGGCTCTCGGTCGTCTGCGTTCGGATCGGAAACCTCACGCAGGGTCACCCGCCGATCGACTACGAGCGCGGCCAGGCGATGTGGCTCTCCTACCGCGACTGTGCGCACCTGTTCGATCGCTGTATCCGGGCCGAGTACGACTACGAGATCGTCTACGGTATCTCCGACAACGACCGCAAGTACTACTCGATCGACCGCGCCCGCGAGGTCCTCGGCTACGAGCCACGGGACAACTCCGCACACCACGACGACGATTCGTCGGCGTAGCTACTCGAACAGTCCCTCGACGTCCGCCTCTCGAGCCTGCCGTCGCTCGGCGTGTTGAGACAACCGTCGATAGACGAGTCCACGGTGATCGTCCTCGCGCACGAAGTCGAACAGCAGCGAAATAAATCGGCTGTCGTCGTCGCCGGCCTCGAGGTCCCGTCGTGCGTACGTCCGGGCCCGGTCGACCGGTTCCGGATCGAAGCCGAGTTCTTCGGCGAGGACGACTGCCGCGACCGCCGTCGCGTCGAGATCCAACGCAGCGAGTTGCGGCGCGCTCCCCTCGTGTTCGATCGGCGGCGGCGACCGACGCTCGAGGACGGACGGATCGTCGGCGAGCATCTCCAGGGCGCGGCGAATCGGCTCGAGGCGAACGTCCCGGTAGTCGGCCGGCAGTCCGGACAGGTACTCGAGGGCGCTCTCGGCGAGTCCGACCGCACCCTCCCAGTTGCGGTTGCGGGCGTGGTAGACGGCGGCGGTGTACTGGATCAGCCCGTGAAGGAGCAACTCGTCGTCGGTTCCATCCTCGAGGTCGAGCCAGTGTTCCTCCCAGGCGTCGTGTGCCGCGTGGTAGTAGCCGTCGTTGTAGATCGCGACGCCGGCTCGGAGCCGATCGCGCATAGCTCCAGTAGGGACTCGAGGGGTGTCAACGTCACGAAAGCGGTGAGTGGCCGGATACGTTCCGCCTCCGGCGGGGCGGGCAGACAACTGTGACAAGCGGAGATCGGGACGTGCAGCGGTCGCCCCAACCGGTTACTGCCGCCACCGGTTATGGCGGTACTCGAATCGAACGACAGCGGAGGTATTTATTATGCAGTTGCTTCTGGCCCGATCTGACGGAAGTAACGATGCTAATGGACCCCTAACGGCCGATAACAGGGAGTTATACCCGCACTACCGACGCTACTCGAATCCGTCCTCCCAGCGGAAGCTGCCGTTCCGCTGGACGACCTCGCCGTCGATCTCGAGTCGGGACTCCTCGCCGACGTCGGTGATCAGATCGACGTGGACGGCCGAGTCGTTGCCCGACTCGCCGTCGGGAAGACAGGCGTCGTAAGCCCGCCCAACGGCGAGGTGGACCGTCTCGCCCATCTTCTCGTCGAAGAGGATGTTGTCCGTGTAGCGGTCGATGCCGCGGTTCATCCCGACGCCGAGTTCGCCCAGTCGCCGAGCGCCGTCGTCGGTCTCGAGGACTTCCTCGATAACCGATGCACCCTGCTCGGCGTCGTGGTCGACGACCTCCCCATCGGCGAACTCGAGGCGGACGTTTCTGACCGGTTCCCCGCGGATCGTCATCGGAACGTCGAACGTGACCTCGCCTTCGGTGCCGTACGGTGCGGTGAAGACCTCGCCGCTGGGAAGGTTGTGGGAGTCGTAGGCGACGGATGCAGCGCTGTTGACGGCGGTTCGGCCGTCGATCCGCATCGTGAGGTCGGTTCCCGACGAGACCAGCCGGACCTTCGAGCCCTCGTCCAGCAACTCCTTCAGTCGATCCATCTCCTCGGCCAGCGACTCCCAGTCCCGGAGGATCGCGTCGTAGGCGAATTCGCGGTACTCCTCGTAGCTCATGTTGGCTTGCTGGGCGAGCGATCGGGTCGGATGTACGGTCGACACCCAGCGTGTGTCGTATCGCGCCTCGCGAACGGCCGTCCGCGCGCTGCGATAGGCCTGACGGGTCTCGCCAGGAACGTCCGCCGTCGCGCTCGTGTTGCGTCCGCCACCCAGCGAGAGGTAGACGTCGGTTTCCTCGAGCAGCGCCCGCTCGTGGTCCGGTGCCTCGAACTCGTCGTCGTGAGCCCGAAGGTACGCCCGCGTCACCTCGCCGGAATCGTACGTCGCGAGCAGGTTCGCGCCGCGTTCGCCCAGCTCTTCGGCGACCGCGACCGCCAGCTCGTGGGCGTCCGGGCCGACCGAGAGTACGACGTCGTCGCCGGCCTCGACACGGGCGCTCCACTCGACCAGCACCGCGGCGTGTTCGCGGGTGCGTTCGTCCATACCCCGAGGCTGGATTGCGAGCTACTAAATCCCCCCGTTCGGGGCGATCAGGCTACGTGTGAGTCTTCGGCCTCGTGGGACTCCCGTGAACGAACGAGCGCGACGACGGCGTAGACGATCGGCGTATCGAGCACCGCGATCGCGAGCTTGAGCAGGTACTGACCGACCGCAAGTGCGGCCAACACCTCGAGCGGGAGCACCTCGCCGACGCCGAGTGCGGCGGGTGCGATCGCGAAGGCGATCGAGACGAAGATGACGGTGTCGATGGCCTGGCTGGTTCCGGTCGAGACGAGGTTGCGCAGCCAGAGCTTCTCGCGGCCCGTCCGCTCCCGAATCCGGTGGAAGAGCCAGACGTCCCAGTTCTGGCTGACGAGGTAGGCGAGCAGGCTGCCGAGCACGACGTTGGTCGAGGCGCCGAGGGCCGTCGCGAACGCGTCGGGGTCGACGCTCGTTTCGGCCGCCGGCGCCGCGATGGTCGACCAGACCAGCGCCAGCACGACGAAGTTGAGCGCGAACGCGACGTTGACGACGATCTGAGCCGCGCGGCGACCGTACAGCTCGGTGTAGCAGTCGCTCGCGAGAAAGGTGAGCGCGTAGGCGAGAGCCGCACCGGGGAGGACGAGTTCCGCACCCGTCACGGGAAGGGCGACGGGAAGGTCGAACGCGAGCACCTTCGACGCCGTCAGCTGAGCGGTAACGAGTGCTGCGACGAACAGCCCGATCAGCGAAACCTGGGCGATCGACGGCGCTCCACGACGGTCGTCCATACGTGATACCTCTCGAGTCGGAACGCTAAACGGTACCGTCTCGTCGTCCGCGTTCCGCAGTTCGATCCCCGCCGGAGCCGAACTTCCTCGATATACCAAATATATTCGGTATCGTTCGATTTACGCAAACAGTCTCGAGTGTCGAACCATCTGCAACGGCGATAAAACATTGCTAAGTGACTGTTTCGAAGTCCAAGGTGCCGTATTTGGGTGTGCTGATGGGTATATAGCATAATTCGTCAAGAGAGGGGACGTGACGGAAACGATCGGTGTATCGTCCGATTACGGAGCGTATAGCCACCATCACGCCAGTTGCAAACGGCCTAGTGCATCACCAACCGCTGCAACGGACGTAATACGTGATTGATAACAAATAGAGTGTTTCTGGTAGGGGTTGATAGGTAACCTATGGACGATTTGACCGGCTTCCAGCGTGATCTCCTGTACGTCATCGCAGGGGCGGACCAGCCATCCGGCCAGGACATCAAAGAAGAGATCGAGACCTACTACAGTAGCGACATCAACCACGGGCGATTGTATCCAAACCTCGACACCCTCGTCAACAAGGAACTCGTCGAGAAGGGAGAACTCGATCGCCGAACGAACTACTACGCGATCAGCGACGAGGGCCACGAAGCGATCGAGAACCGACGCGATTGGGAATCACAGTACGTCGATACCTGATCCGATCGGTACCGGCGACTTCGGAGGACACAGAGGGATCACTCTCTCGTCAACTGATAGCCGACCTCGAGCAGGCCCAGCGGTTGTAACGGCCGACGCTTGTAGCGTTCGCATCCTCGCTACGTCCGGAGAAGGACTCTACTGATCCCCGACGGGCCGAGGTCGAAATCTTTCGTCACCGGAAGGCAGCGAAGGACGAGTTCGTCGAACCGCCGCCACCGATGCAGCGGGACGGTCGAGCAACTCGACTCGGACTTCGAGCGGTTCTGCGAGACAGTTCTCGAGAAACTCTCGGAGGGAAAGCGACTCACTCGAGACGAGATCCGAGTAGCGATTCGGACGGATCCCTTGGCGAGCCGGGCTCGGCCCAGCAGTGTGTTCGTGAATTCCAGTGATACTCGTCAGCTATCACACCGACTACCGATGTGGTATCCGATCGCGTTCTCATTCACGATCCCAATGGGTGGTCTCGAGATAGGACGGGATCGGGGTATCGAACGAGACTACTAGTCGTTGGCGTCGCTACAGTCGTACTCTCCGCTCCCGATTACGGTAGAGCTACCGCCGTCGATCGAAGCCGTGACGCTGACCGTCCCAGCTCCATCTAGATTACCGTCGCCACACGTGAGCGTAACAACGTCGCCGGCGCCATCTACTTCGATCGGTTCGTCCTCAATATCACCGACAACCTCCCACTCGTCCGCGTTCCCTTCGGAGACGATCGCAACCGTCATCGCATCCTCGTCAGCGTCGAAATCGAACGACGCCGCACCGGTGGCCTCCAGCGAGTCCTCCATTCCGTCGCCCATCTCCATCACAAATCCCGCGATCACTGCCGAGAGGACGACCGTCACCGCGACCATGAGCACGACCCCGATGACCGGCGAGACCGCTCGTTCGTATTCGATACCCCGTTCGCTCCGTGTAGATGCGTTCGAATCCATAGCTGTATCCCGCGCCGGCGACCGCGGCGCGAGCAAACGCGGTGGAAGCGTTCCCACCCGTCGTCACACCGTTGGCCATCGAACGCGGTCTCGCCGACATTACTGCCGTTATGAGTTATATAGTTCAGCGGTAGTGGATACAGCAACGGCTTGCTTCGCTCGTCGTTGTCCGATTCGAACCGCTAGTGGTCCCGTACTCGCGGCTCATGGATTGTTCCCGCGAACTACATGGACCCTGACGGATTCGAACCTCGGTCGGAGCAAAGCTCCTCCCTACTTCGAATCCGCAGGGATCATCTCACGCCGTTCGCATCGCTCACGGCGTTCGAATGGGCCCTGACGGATTCGAACCATCGACCACTCGGTTATGAGCCGAGCGCTCTAACCAGACTGAGCTAAGGGCCCTCGAGTCGAACGAACCCGGTCACAATAGTTAACGCTTGCTGTCTGTTTTGCCCGCGAAAAGCGGCGGTTCGACTACGCGGTTAGTGACTCGAGTTCGTCCTCGCTCAGCTCCGCTTCGAGCTCCGCGTCGCTGTGGGACTCGAGGACGTCCGCCCGTTCCTCGGCGTCGAGTTCGTCGACGGATTCGAAGTGGTGGCACATAGCAACAGATACTGGAGTCCGAGCGCCAATAAGGGCTATTCAGGCGTTCCGACGGCTGCTAGCGAGCGCGTTCGAAATAGCAACATCGGGATGGGAATCGCTACTCCTCGTAGTCGTCGAGCGTCTGCTCGGTTGTGCCCGCGCGGTGGCGCGTCGCCAGCCCTGCAAGGTGGGGTGTCTCAGGGACGATCAGCTCCTCGCAGGCCGTACTACAGGCGCCCGTGCTCCCGGGGAGACAGAAGACGGGCGTGTCGACGGCGATCCCCGCGGTCGCCCGCGAGGCCATCGCTCGAGTGCCGACCTCGTCCCAGGACAGCGAGCGGAACAGCTCGCCGAAGCCGGGTAGCTCGCGCTCGAACAGCGACGACGTCGCCTCGGGAGAGACGTCGTCGGCGGTGACGCCGGTGCCGCCGGTCGTGCAGACGACGTCGATGTCCTGGCGGGCAACGAGGCCCCGAACCGCGGTGCGGATCGCGGAGTAGTCGTCGCGGACTAGCACGCGCTCTTGGACCTCGTGGCCCTCGTTCTCGAAACACTCCTGGATCGTGTCGCCGCCCGGGTCGTCGGGGTCGGCGTCGGCCTCCGCAGCGCGCGAACTCGAGACCGTGACGATCCCGACGTACAGGGGATCGATGACGTCGTGGCCGTGGTCGTCGGTGCTCCGTCGGTCTGCGCGGTCGGTCGTCATACGCGTACCTCCATACCGGAGGGCGATAATTCCTGCCCCCGAAGCGGTGCGGTCATCGGGACGATCCCTCCGGGTCGTCGGTGCTCGAGATCGTCACTGTCTCGCCCATTCCCGTCGGGGCGGGGTTCTCGTAGTCGCTCCAGTCGGCGTCCATCTCCTCGTCGGTCAGCAGACAGTTGTCGAGCCGAGACTCGAGGGCGTCCCAGTCGACGTCGCGGCCGATGAGCGCCAGCCGGATCTCCCGGTCGCCGTGCTCGTCGTCCCACGCGAGGTCGGGCTGGCCCTGGCGGTACGTCTCCTGGCGTTCCTCGGAGAAGCTGGCGATCCAGCGCCCGGTCACCTCGAGCGTGGTCTCGGCGCCGGCGGTGCTCGTCGTGATCGCCTGCTTCTCGCGGCCGGCGATCCACGTGAGTCCCTTCGCGCGAACCAGTCCGTCGGGCAGCGACCGCAGTAGCTCGGCGAACCGCTCGGGGTGGAACGGCCGACGGCAGTGGTAGCCTTCGACCTCGATCCCGTACCGTTCTGGGGGGTGGGCGTGGTCGTGAGCGTCTGCGTCACCGTGCCCGTGTTCGTCTGCTCCGTCGTGATCGTGAACGTGCTTCTCTCCACGATCATCGTGGTCTTGCTCGTCCACCTCCGCGTCGGCCTCGATCTGGCGCTTCCAGCCCGCCGAATCCCGGACCGTCTCGAGCTCGAAGCGTTCGCTGCCGAGCAACGTTTCGGGCTCGAGGTCGCCGTACTCGCTCGTCACGATCTCGGCACGCGGCTGAAGCGTCTCGAGCAGGGCGACGACCCGCTCGCGTTCCTCGTCGTCGACGAGGTCGCACTTGTTCACCACGAGCAGGTCACAGAACTCCACCTGCTCGAGGATGAGATCCGAGAGGGGACGCGTTCCCTCCTCGTCGGCCCCCTGCTGGACCGGTACGTCGTCGCCGTCGGCGAACCGGTCGTGGAACCGCCTGGCGTCGACGACGGTGACGACGGCCTCGAGATCGTACGGTCCGCCCGCGGGACCGCGAACGAACTGTCGGGCGATCGGTTCGGGCTCACCGACGCCCGACGCCTCGACGACGAGGTGGTCGAACTCGTGTTCCTTCCAGAGCCGGATCACGGCCCGCGAGAGTTCGCCGCCGAGGCTACAGCAGATACAACCGTTCTCGAGGGCGACGACCTCGTCGCCGGTTTCGAGATCGGTGCGCGCTTCCACGAGATCGGCGTCGACGTTGACCTCGCCGACGTCGTTGACCAGGACGGCGATCTCGCTATTCGCGGTCTCGAGCAGCCTCGAGAGCAGCGTCGTCTTCCCGGCGCCGAGCTCGCCACAGAGGATGGTAACCGGAACGGCCATTACTCGTTCGCGAGCGCGAGTTCACGTCGTTCTTCCGGTTCGAACGGATCGGCGTACGTCGACCAGTCGTCGTCCAGCTCCCTATCGGTAAGCACGCAGTCGTCGAGTCGCTCGATCAACGCTTCCTCGTCGAACTCCCGGCCGATGAACACGAGGCGAGTCATGCGATCGCCCCACTCCTCGTCCCAGTCCTCCTCGAGGCCGGGTCGAGCGGCGAAGTACTGTTCGCGTTCGGCCTCGGGGAGATTCGCGAGCCACTGGCCCGACGGGCCCGCGCGGACGGAGGTGCCCGCCTTGTCGACGCCCATCGCCACGTCCTCTCGGCCGGCGCTCCAGAAGAACCCCTTTGCGCGGATCAGCTCGTCGGGCAGCTCCGAGAGCAGCTGTGCGATCCGCTCGGGGTGGAACGGCCGATTACGCTCGTAGACGAAGGAGGTGACGCCGTGTTCCTCCTGCGGATCGTGGTGGTGGTCGTGCTGGAGCTCGTGTTTCCAGCCCGCCGAGTTCGAGGCGTCCTGAAAGTCGAACCGCTCGGTGCCGAGAATCTCGTCGGGATCGACGTTCCCGAACTCGGTACGGACGATCTTCGCGCGCGGCTGCAGCCGTTCGAGGACCGCCTCGATCTCCTCGAGCGCGTCGTCGGGGACGAGGTCGCACTTGTTCAACAGGAGGACGTCACAGAACTCGATCTGATCGAGGAGCACGGTCTCCGGAACCCGGCCCGACTCGCCGGTAGGGACCTCCGCCGCCAGCGCCTCTCCGGCGTCGAACGACTCCCAGAAGCTGTGAGCGTTCGCGACCGTTACCATCGTGTCGAGTTCGTAGGTGTCGGTCGGATCGAACGACGCGTCCTCGAAGCCCATCGCGAACGTCTGGGCGACCGGGATCGGCTCGGAGATGCCCGAGGACTCGACCAGCAGGTAGTCGAACTCCCGTCGATCCGCGAGTCGCCCGACCTCGTCGAGCATGTCCCCGCGAAGCCGACAGCAGATGCAGCCGTTGGACATCTCGATGATCTCCTCCTCGCCCCCCAGGTCAGACTGTTGGGTGACGTGCTCGGCGTCGACGTTGACGTCACCCATATCGTTGACGACGACGGCGACCTCGAGGCCGTGATCCGCGGTTAGCACGTGGTTGAGTACGGTCGTCTTGCCGGCCCCGAGGCTGCCGCTCAGCACGGTCACCGGGATGCGTTCGTTGCTCATAGACGCGTTGTGAATACATCCCGGAGTCTTGTTAATGTTAGTTATTATATCTCGCTCCGACTCTGAATAACAAATTCTATTAAGTCAATCCTGTATTTTAGTATATGGCCGTCGTCAGCCTCTCGATGCCCGAGGAACTGCTCGAGCGACTCGACGACCACGCGTCGGCTCACGAGTACTCGGGTCGAAGCGAGGTCGTCCGGGAGGGGACGCGGTCGTTACTCGAGGCGTTCGAGGACGACCGGTCAGAGGAGGGACCCCTCGCGGGAACCGTCACCGTACGCTACGACTTCGGAACGCAGCGTATCGAGCGCCGCGTCGCGGCGCTTCGCCACGAGTTCGACGACGTGATCGCGGCCAACGATCACAGCCACGTTGCCGACTACTGTCTCGATCTGTTCGTACTCGAGGCCGAGATCGACGCGATCGCCTCGTTCGTCGAGAAGCTACGGGCGATCGGGGGCGTCGAACACGTCAACCACTCGCTCGTCCCACTGGGCGGACACGATCGCTCGGGCGGTGGGTGAGATCGAACCGGGAGAAACGCGGGTTCGGCAAGCGCGAGCAGTCAACGTGGCTCGGTCGCCGACGGAGAGGTGTCTCGGCTCCGGTTTCTTTCCCCGCCGACGCGTGGGTTCATGTAGGAAACCGAGGAATCGAACCTATGTCAACGTCCACTCCCCCATCCGCCGACGCCGATCCGGAGCTTCCCGGCCCTTCCTCCGCGATCGGGACCTACAATACGCAGGATGACGAGACCGTCATCTACGACGAGAACCGCTCCGAGGCGTGGATCAGTTCGACGTACGCCCTCTCGCTCGGCGAGGTCGAGTGACGATCCGGACCTCGGATACCGGCTTCGGCGGTACGGCTACGTCCTCGAGCCTCGCTCGATACTTGGCATATCGGACGGACTCAGAGCCGTACTTCGTCCATCGCGAACGTGACCATCCTGCCCTCGACGTAGTATGTACAGCTTCGACAGTACCCCTCGAGGAGGAGCCGAGCGCTCAGCTCGTCGTCGTAGCGAACCTTGAGTCGACTCTCGAGTCGGTCCCGACAGCGAGGACAGCGTCCCCCGAGGTTCCTCGAGCCCGTCGGCGGCTCGCTCGCGTCCTCGGTTCGACCCCGGGAGAGCGACGGATCCGTCGCGTCGGCCGCGGATCGACGGAATCGAGCCGACGTACCGGAATCCGGCTCACCAACTCGACGACTCTCGGTTCCGGCTCGACCGTCAGCGCTCACGTCAGCCCACCCCCGTGATCGTGTCGTCGAATCGGATCATCTACGCTTCCTACTCGCTCCGGCCGCTTTAGCCCCCCACCGACGTCGTTCGATCGGCCGAACCGACGGACGTCGGTCATAGTCGACCGGGACCGATCTAGTCCGGTACCGAGACGGTACCATCTTTGTCAGCGTCTAAACGTCGAGCGTCACCCGCTTGGTCTCGGTCGTGGTCTGCTCGAAGTAGTCGGTGACCGTGATCGTGACCTCGTGCTCCCGGCCCGCACCGTCGTCAGCTCCGGTGAGACGGTGGTCTCCGGCGTCTTCGTCCCCCCTGGCCATCGAACTCGCGTCGTCGAGCACGTCGTCGTCGTCCGCGAGGCGCAACTCGAGCTCGAGGTCCCAGAGCTCGCCGCCCTCGTCAGAGACTTCCCATTCGACATCGGCGGCGGGCGTCCCGAGGAAGTCCGTCGCCTCGACCTCGAAGGAGTCGATCGAGGGCGCCGGGGACCGCTCGTCGAGCGTGACCTCCTCGCTCGCGTCGACCGCGTTGTCCTCGTGATCCGTCGCCCTGATCGTGATCTCGTACTCCTCGCCGGCCCCCTTGATCCGATCGGTGTTTCTGAGGGTGTGTGTTCCGCTCTCCTCGCCGCCCTCGAGCTCCGAGGTCGCGCTGTGGAGCACCTCCTCGTCGTCGGCGTACCGGAGCTCGGAGGTGATCTCCGCCAGGTCACTATCCCGGTCGGTGACAGTCCACTGGACCGACGCGCCGACGGAATTTTGCGAGCTGTTGTCCGACACCTCGAACGCCTCGAATTCGGGGACGCCGGGCTCGGGATCGGTCTCGACGGAGACGGCGTCGCCCGTCGCGGTCTCGTCGCCGTCCGTCACGACGGCGCGAACCTCGTAGGCGGTCTCGGGCTCGAGTCCCGACAGCTCCTCCTCGAACTCGCCGATGCCGGACCGTTCGGATCCCTCAGTATCGGTCCAGGAGTCGTCGTCGCCGTCGGCCGCCCGCCACTGGAACCCCGCCTCGACGGCGTCGGCATTAGCGACCCCCTCGAGATCGCCGACGCAGTGTATCGAGCCGTGATCGACGGGACTCGCGTCGTCGGTTTCGACCGTCAGCGAGTCGGCGCCAGTGGTAAACGCCGTGGCTTCTCCGGTTTCGTTTCCGGAGTCCGACTCGACGACGGCCCGGAACTCGTACTCGGTCTCGGGCTCGAGGTCCTCGACGGTCGCCTCGAACGTCTCGTCCTCTTCGACAGCCTGCGAGTCGGTCTCGGACCAGTCGTCTCCGTCCGCCGGCCGCCACTCGAAGAACCCGTCGGCGGTCCCGTCGTCCTCGAGCGATCGGACCGCTCCGGTGAGCGTCGCCCTCGAGGCCCGCACCGCAGTCGCCTCCTCCGTGGCGACGGCCTCGATTGCCTCGGCTGCGCTCTCAGCGTCGATCAGTCCGTACCCCTGTTCGGTCTCGTCGACACCGATGTCCTCAGCGGTCTCCCGAAGGATGCCGCGGACGCCGCCCGGATCGTCCGGATCGTCGGTATCCTCGGCGTGGGGAACGCCAGCCTCGAGCAGTCGCACCGCGAGCCCCGCGACGTGGGGCACGGCCATCGACGTTCCGTCCATCGTCTCGTAGTCGTCGCCCGGTGTCGTCGACACGACGTCGACGCCGGGGGCGACCAGCTCGAGACCCGCCCCGCGCGCGGAGAAGTCCGCGATCTCGTCGCGGGAGTCGGTCGCCCCGACGGCGATGCAAGCGTCGTACGCGGCGGGGTAGTCGACGGTGCCCTCGTCGGGCCCGGCGTTGCCCGCGGCCGCGAAAACGAGGGTGCCGTTCTCGTAGGCGTATTCGATGGCGTCCTCGAGGATCGGCCCCGGCTCGGGCCCGCCCAGACTCAGCGTGAGGACCTCGAGCCCCTCGTCGGCACACCACTCGATGGCCGCGGCGATTTCGGAGTCACGGCCCCCACCGTCGCCGTCGAGCACCTTGACGGCGCACAGTTCGGCGTCGGGCGTGACCCCGACGACGCCGACGTCGTTGTCCGCGGCCGCCGCCGTCCCGGCGATGTGTGTGCCGTGGGTGCCGTCGTCCTCCCAGTCGTCGTCGCAGCCGTCCTCACAGTCGACGAACGAGGCGCCGTCGTCGACCTCGAGGCTCTCGTGGTCCGGGTCGATCCCGGTGTCGAGGACGGCGATGGTCGCCTCGCGACTCGAGTCGGTCTTCGACGGCAGCGAGTCGACGCCGAGCCGTTCGATCCCCCAGGGAACGACCTGGTCGTCGCCCGGATCGGGCTCGAGTGCGGTACTCGTTCGCCCGCTCGAGACGGCGGCGGGACCGATCGCGTGTCTGCGGTGGTCGGGAACGACGTACCGCACGTCGCTTCGCGTCTCGTACTCGGCGGCCACGTCGTCGGTGCACGTACAGACCGTCGCACCGCCGGCCGAACCGAACGAGAGCGTTCGGTGGACCGCGACGGCGTCGCTCGAGATCGATCTGGTCGAGGCGTCCGGCGACGTTCCGACGACGTACCGGTGGCAGTCGTCGGAGTCGTCTCCCGCGGCCGCTCCGATACCGGAGCCGGCGACGGGGGTGCTTGCCATCGTCTTGAGTACGTCTCGACGCGAAAAGTTGGTGGGGATCATCGTTCAGTGTGAAGTGGAGTGGAAACGGAGCCGGTCCCGAGACGCCCCGGAACCGCGACGATACAGACGGCCGCGGTCAGGACCGCGTCGCTCGAGGCCGTCCGCGCTGATGCGATCGTGGCGAGCGGGGGCTCGAGCGCCGGGGGTAGCCATCACTCGGTGGTCGTGAGGCCGACGCGTCGCTTGGTTCGATAGTCTCATTGGCGCTGGTCTCCGTCGATCGCTCCCGACGGTCGAACCGTCGGCCGATCCGACTGGTCCGCCCGCACGGGGCGATCGTCGTCGTTTCTTCGACATCCGACCCGGTTCGTCGCTATTCGGTGCATTTGGAGCGACCCACAAAGCGGTGGTAGCTGTTTGGATAGCCCCTGCTCGAGGGCAGGGCTATCCGTATCGGCCCCGGGCTCGAGCAACTGAGGGTTATCGAACGGAAACGCTCCGTTTCGATCGATTTGGGCGGTGAGATAGCGGTTGTCGGTTGCGCTCGATCGGAGTGAGTGGAGGCGTATCCAGAGTTGCGCTGACCGTACGCGAGAAGAGAGGCGTCCTCGGTTCGTTAGAGTCGGGTTTCGCTGGAGGTTGACTCCAAGCGAATCACGTGTCGCGGAGAGACTGGCGGGCGATCGACCGAGCGGTGGCTAGTTCGATCTCGTCGAATACGTCGTCGGCCTCGAGCGTCTCGATGACCGCGTCGACCGGTTCGGTAAACGCGAACACGAGATGAACGCCGCTCTTGAAGCCGTCGCTCGTTCGCTCGCTCTCGAGAACGCCGTACGTTCCCGCTTTGTTGATATGGCTGTTGACGGTTTCCTGCGTGTAGACGTCGCGGTCGGTGCGCTGACAGATCTCTCGGTACAGCGTATAGACCGCCGGACTCGGTGCCGTCCCGTCGCTTACGTCCGCGACGACGGCCGCGGCGTACAGCGAGAGTTTCTTCTGGAGGGACATTCCGCCGACGATCTCCAGCACGCGGTTCTTGACGACCGAGTCGTTGGCCGCGTGTACGTGTTGCTCCGTGACGACCGTCTCTCCGCCCCTGTTCGCGATCTCTCCCGCGTCGCGAAGCAGGTCGATCGCTCGTCGTGCATCACCCTCGTTTTTCGCCCCGTACGCAGCGACGAGTTCGATAACGCCCTCCTCGAGGGCGTCGTCTTTGAACGCATCACGTCGGCGGTTGAGAATCTCGATGAGCTCGTTTGCATCGTAGTCGGAGAAGTGGATACCGGTCGGGTTGTACGAGCTGTCGGTCCGACTATCCAGGTTCTCACGGAATTTGGGGTGGTTCGTAATAACGACCGTCGAGACGAGCGTATCGACGTGTTGCTCGGCCATGACTCGACTCAAACTGTACAGCAACCGGGAGTACGCAGGTTCGTCGTCACCGGCGTGACCGGTGAGGGTATCGATCTCGTCGAGGACGAACACGAGTGCGTCGAAGTGTCGATCGACGATCTCGTACAGTCGGACGTACTTCGCGTCGGTAGAGACGCCTTTTCGAGGGATGTCCCACGCGATTCCGGCTTTTTTCGCGGTTTGATGGCCGAGCTTCCAGACGGCGCGGTCAAGCGAGTGTGACTCCATCGTTTTGAAGTTGACTGCGACGAAGTCGAACTCGATACTGTTCTGGACGGCGCGATCTTTGACCTTCTCGGCGACCGCTTTCACAGTGAGGCTCTTTCCGGTGCCGCTCGGACCGTAAAGCAGGAGATCCGGGGGACGTTCGCCGTCGAGCGTGTCACGAAACGCGCGGGCCTCGGCCGCAAGTTGTTCGTCTCGACCGTAGATCCGATTGTGATCGACGATCGTATTCGAGTCGACGAGCTGTTTGTTCTCGAAAACCGTCTTCTGCTCCCCGTCCAGGATGTCGTCGACGATAGAGGGCTCGGAAGCGGGATCTGATCCATCATCGTCCCCGTCGCACGTCTCTGATGGATTGTGATTCACGGCTCGTGATGCACACTGGTCCGTAATACCTATTTCGAAATGAAGGGGCCGTGGTCGAATTGAAACGGGCATCTCCGAAATGAGGACACCGATTTCGAAATGACCTGTACTCGGACCGGTGTCGAAGTGAGGGGGTCATCATCGAGATGAGAACACCACAATCGAAATGAAAAGTCGGTATCGAACCTTCGTCGAAATGAGGGGGCCAGCATCGAAATGAAATACGTGGACTGACTCACACACACCGTTGTCGAAATGAAATGGGGGAATGGAAGGGGAGGAAGTCGTTTCGTCGCCGCTCGAGGGACCGATGGCTGGCCGAAACCGGTCGAGCGAGACACCGGAATCGAAATGATCTCCGAAGACAGACACACAGCGGCGAGGTCTTCGGCTCCACCGCCGGTGAACCGCTGCATCTGTATTCGGCCGGAAGATTTCATTTCGAGAACGGTGTGTGAGGGAAATCAGTCTAGACCTTCCAAAGTAGATTTCATTTCGACAATGGTGTGTGAGAGAACCCTACTCTAGATGGTAGCTAGTCCTTTTAGCAGTGTACTTTGTTAGTACAATTATCCGTACATCTATCTAGATTGCTTCATCAGTGAACCTACCGACGTAGTTCAAGAGTGAATACGAGATGGACCGGGAGTCGTACTGGTTCTCCTGTCTGCGTTGGCTGTTTGTACCGGCGACAGCGTGAAATCCTACGGCTTCAGTTGTAGGAGGAAGTCACTCGCGGGTAGCTGACGACGAGTCGTCGCTCCGGACCGGCTTCTCGACCTCGAGGACCTCGAGTTCGAAGTCGGGAAACGTTTCCTCGGTGCGAAGCGACCAGCTCCCGCGGACGTCGACGCCGTTCCGACACGCCTCGGAGACGAGTCGCTGGGCCGACGTGGCGAACGCCGATCGCGAGTGCACCGCCGACCCGCTTCGGGAGGGGGCCGAGAGCGAGTCCACGGAACAGAGGAGGACGACGCCGGATATGGGCTCCGAGAGCGGAACCGCCTCCTCGAGACGGGGTGCCCGTCCGCCGAGATCCGATAGCTGGTCGGCGGGGTCGACGGGAGCCGGGAGCCCGCTCGAGCCGCCCGGCCCGGCAGCTCGTCCTCCGGCGAACTCCCGGATCGCGTCGGCGATTACGGTCGGGAGTTCGTCCGCTCCCGCGGCCGGGTTCGCGTCGGTATGGCGATCTGTCGTCATCCTCGGGCTCTACTCGGTAGTAGCGCCGCGAACGGGAAAACGGGATAACTGAATGAGTAGCCCCCCGCGTGCGGCGCCATCGACCAGTAGTACGGCACGTACGTCGGTAGCACGTCGGCGGGTAGCGCGTTGGCGACGGTAGCTGCCGTCGCGACTACCGAGTACCCCATCCAGCCCAACCCTCGCGGGTTCGACAGGGTTGGCGACCGATCCTCGGTATCGGGCGGTGGCGACCGGGCTAGCCACGTCGGTCCCGCCGTTCAACGATCGAAGGCCCTCCTTTCTCGAGCCTGCCGGTGAAATCCACGTCTAGTACAGACTCCGTTCCGACGGAGTTCGGACGGTTCCGGCTCGAGCCAGCGCTCGCGGATCGTCGTTCGCGGGGAACGGCGGTCCCGTTCTCGCGAAACGGCCGATCGCGCCGAGAGTCCTCGAGCGAGGAGCGCCCGCACCACGAAAGAAACAATGGTACCGCACACGAGCCCGCAGTCGACTCGCCCCGTTCGGTTGCTCTACGTCGATCCGGACCGCGAGGCGGCCGCCACGACGACGAGCGCGCTCGAGGCGAGCGGGGCGATAGACGTGACGATGGCGACAGGGGCGGGCGACGCGCTCGAGCGACTCACCGACGGCGGGTTCGACTGTCTCGTGACCGACACCGACCTCCCCGGACGGGACGGCGTCGACCTGCTCGAGGCCGTCCGCGAGCGTCAGTCCGACCTCCCCGTCGTCTTGCTCGTCCGAACGGCTGACGACGCGACCGTCGACCGGGCGCGGGCGGCGGGCGCGACCGACGTCCTGCGAAAGGAGGACGCGACGCGGGGACGATGGCTCGCATCGCGTATCGCGTCCCTGGTCGACGAGCGGGATCTCGGGATCGCGCCCGGCGACGACAGTGCGGACGAAGGGTCCCTTCCGGCGGCGGGCGGGAGCTGCCTGTTCGACGACCGGCTTCGCGTGATCGAGGTCAGCGAGCTGTTTGCGAACCTGTACGGCTACGAGCCGGACGCGCTGCTCGGCGAACCCTGGACCGTGCTGTTTCCGGACGATCGAGGCCCGCGGACGGCCGAGACCGTCCGCGGGACGATCGATCGCCGGGGGTCGACGATCGACGACACGCTCGGCGTACGGACGGACGGCCGCGCGATTCCCGTACAGCGGTCGGTGACGGCGACCGACTCGGAAACGTACCTGTGTAGCGTGCTGGATCTCAGCGGAACCGACAGGGGGAGCGTTCCGATCGAACGGAACGCGCGCCGAGAGCGCGCGCTCGCGGCGCTCTCGAGGGAACTCCGCGAGGAGTCCGATTCGGACGCGTTCTTCGAGCGTGTCGCGACCGCGGTCGCTGACGCGGTCGGCGCCGACTGCTGTGGGCTGTTCGAGTCGCGCCCGGACGCGGTCGTCCTCCGGGCTGTCGCGGGCTGGCGGGACGGTGTCGGCCGACTCGTCGGTCGGCCGACGACCCCATCCCATCCAAACCGAAAGGCTCGACCCGGCGACTTCGTGACGTTCCTCGATCGGGAAGCCGACGACCGCTCCGCGCTGTCCTCGCTGTTGCGCGAGCACAGGATCGAGGACGGTTTCGAGGCTCCCATCGGAACCACCGCCGACCGACCGTGGGGGTTCCTCGGGGTCTACACGGCGGTGCGCCGGGACTTCTCGGCAGCCGAAATCGCGTTCGTCCGGGGCGTAACGTCGCTGCTCGGCGCCCGCCTCGAGCGCGATCGGGCGGACGCGGCGTGGACGACTGTCGTCGCGCTCCCAACCGAGGTTCGTCGCGGCGAGTCGCCCCGCGACGTCATCCGCCGAACCGTCGACGCACTGGCCGAGATCCCCGGCGTCTCGGCCGTGACGGGCTACCTGTACGACGAGCGCGAGGACGCGCTCGAGCGCTCCGCCCGCGCCGGAACGTTCACCGAGGCCGACGGTCAGCCAGCGTCGACGCTCGAGGGAGAAACGGCCTGGCAAGCGTTCGTCGACCGCGATCGGACGCTCGTCCGCGAAGTCGCGCCGGAGCCCGACGAGGTGGTCTCGGAGCCGGGACTCGCTCGCGGCGTCGTCCTCCCGCTCGGGGAACACGGGGTCCTCGTCGCGGCGGTCGACGGCGTCGACGAGCTTCTCGAGCCGCTCGCAACCGCCACCTCGATCGCACGGGCGGCGCTGGAACGGCGCGAAGGCGAGCGGTTGCTGGCGGCTCGTGAGGAGACGATCGGCGCTCAGGCGAAACGCCTCGAGCGGCTCGGGGCGAGCGCCGCCCTCGGGCGCCGGATCGACGGGGCGATCGCCACCGCTGCCTCGAGAGCGGAGCTCGAGGCGGCAGCGTGCGATCGACTGGTCGACCACGAGCGGGTCGCGTTCGCCTGGATCGGCGCGTACGACGTCGTCGGCGAAGTAATCGAACCTCGGGCGTGGGCCGGCGCCGAGCGAAGCTACCTCAACACCGTCTCGATCGACACGACCGCTCCGCCGGACGAACAGGATCCGACTGGTGCCGCAGTTCGGACGGGGAAATCGCAGTGCCGCAAGCGGCTCCTGGCCGGCGACCGTCAGGAACGCTGGCGACGCGAGGCAGCCAGACGGGGCTACCGGTCGGCTCTGAGCGTGCCGATCGGCTACGCGGAGCTCCGGTACGGCGGGCTGACGGTTTACGCCGACCGTCATGACGCGTTCGCCGACGAGGAGCGATGCGCGCTCGAGGCGATCGGCGAGCGGCTCGGCCACGCGGTTCACGCCCTCGAAGTCACCCGTTCGTTACTGGAGACGACCGACGTCGTCGAGCTGGAGTTCCAACTGCGGGACGCCGATCTCGCCTTCGTTCGGTGGGCTGTCGAGGCGGACGCCCGGATCGAACTCGAGAGCGTCGTCGCCCGGAGCGACGGCTCGATCCGCGGGCTGTTCACGGTCGAGGGGACGTCGGTCGAGCGCGTTCTCGAACTCGCGGGCCGGGCACCGGAAGTAACCGAGACGTCGTTCGTCACCGAGCGCGACGATACGCGACTGTTCGCGTGTCTGTTTACCCGGGACAGCATCGTCTCTCGACTGCTCGAGTACGGCGCCGTCGTCCGGTCACTGGAAAGCGCTCCGGACGGCGCGACGGTCGTCGCCGAGCTGCCGGGCGATGCCGACGTCCGACGGGTCGTCGACGCGGTTTCGGCGTCGTTTCCTGGCGCGAAGCTCGTCCGTCGTCGTCACGAGGATCGCCGCTCACGGACGCGGTTCGAGTTCCTGGCGGAGGTCGAGCGCCGGCTCACGGACAGACAGTACGAAGTGCTGCGAACCGCGTACGCCAGCGGCTACTACGAGACGCCCCGCGAGAGCAGCGGCGCGGAGGTCGCCGCGCTGCTGGACATCGCCCAGCCGACGTTCAACCATCACCTCCACGCTGCACAGCGGAAGCTCCTGACGGTGCTGTTCGCCGACGACTGACCGGCGCTCCGGGTGGTTACAGATACCGATGACGTGTAGAGGGTGACGGCCGACGACGGATGGGAACGCCGACCGACAACAGTACCGAAGGGCGTCGGTTGGGGAACGTCCGACTACATAGGCCGCCCGTTCTTTGCCATTCGGGGCGTTCGAGTACTCGGTGATCGGACGAGCGGGGACTCCCGACCGCCCCGTTCCGCGCCACCGACCGAGGCGGCTCGGCGATCAGTCGACCCACCGATCGAACGCGAAAGGAGAGACCGATGACATCACACATCAAACTGTACGGATCGAAGAGCGACCGATTCGAGGAGATCAAACACCGAATGGAAGAACAGCTCGGCTACGAGCCATCGAACCCGGAGGTCGTCGGGCTAATGATGGCAACGTACGAGTCCGATGGCACCGACGGACTGCAGGTGAACAGGCACAGTCCCCGGATGTAGCGAGCAGGTTTTTCGGTCGCGGTTCGATCGAGGAGTTCCGGCTAGCGCAGCCGCCAGAACTCCTTCTCACCCTCCCACTCCGGCGGCTCGAGCAGCCAGTAGAGCTCCTCCCGGTCGCGCTCGAGGTGGTAGGCCATCGACCCGTCGTACTGCTCGCCGTCGGTGAGGGAGACCGTCTCGTCGAAGCGCTTGAGCGACGACAGCGCGTCGGGCTCGGCCGGGTAGCTCCAGCCCGTTTCGTCCTTGAGCCGCGTCCGGTCGCCGAGTTCGAACTCCCGATCCCGGCCGGAGTCGTTCGTCACGGTGACGCCGACGACGACGTACTCGTGGTCCGCCTCGGGATCGAAGAACGGGCCGAGATCGTTCCCGGAGCCCAGTCGATCGACGCTGATCTCGAGCCCGTCGCGTTCGACCCCGGTTCCGAACTCGGCGATCGGAACCCGAAGCTCCTGCTCGAGGGTCGCGACCTCGTCGGCCTCGGTCTCGAGGTCGACGACGACGCCGTCGGCTTCGAACGCCTCCGGAGCCTCGCCGTCGATCGCCAGCGACGAGACGGCCCGGCCGCGCGGGAGTTCGTAGGCGAACTCGCCACGTTCGACCTCGCCGGGCGCCAGCGAGCCGTCCGCGAGTGCGGTCTCGCTCACCGACCGAGCCTGCGAGTACGTCCGCTCCCGCGCGTCCTCGAGCACCAGCTCGAACGCGTCGCCCGTGGAGACGAACTCGTCGCCCGCGTTCTTGAGGGCGAACTCGACGACGAGGAACTCCTCGTCTGCGCTCGCCTGCCGTCGCTCGTCGTCGTCCAGGAGCGGTCGATCCGCCTCGTCGACGACGAGCCCGTCGAAGGAGCGCCGACGGCTGACGTCGCTGACGACGAACTCCAGGTCCTCGCCCTCGACGAGTTCGCCGACCGCGGCCGTCCGCTCGCCCGTTTCGTCGTCACCGTCCCCGTCGTCATCGTCGTCGCCCGTGTCATCATCGTCATCACTCGTGTCGTCCGACCCCGAGCCGTCGCGTTCGTCCGTCGGTGCCGCCGAGTCGGTCGTCCGACTCGAGTCGTCGCTTCCGTCGGCATCCGAACCCGTCTCCGTGCGGGTCCCCGTACAGCCCGCGAACGCGAGGAGGCTTCCTCCGGCGAGGCCGACGAACGTTCGTCGTTTCATTGGCCGTACGGACGGCTGCGAGGAGCCTATAGGGTCGGTGAAAGATGGGGTCGAATCGGGGTTTGCCGAGCCGAGACGGTGGCGAACTTGCTCGCCGACCCGGGCGCCCGCTGGTAGGGTGGTCAGCTCGAAGAAAGAAAGAAACGAGTGGTCGGTTCGCGTCCGTTACGGGACGGTGTCAGTTCGCCGCTGCAGCCGCGAGTGCTGCGGTGGCCATCGCGGGCATCATCGAGGCGTTGAGATCCGAGTCGAAGTAGTCGCAGTCGTCCTCGGAGCCCGAGGAGGAACTCGAGTCCTCGCTCGTCGACTGGGAGCTCTTCCGGTCGCTGTCGACGTCGCTGCTGCTTCTGGTCGTCTCGCTCTCGTCGCGGTCGGCGTCGCTCTCGCTCTCGTCGAGTTCGCTCTCGGCGTCGCTCGAGTCGTCGCTCTCGCTTTCGGTCCGGTCGCTGGCGCTCGAGTCGCTCTCGCTGTCCGAGCTGCTCTCACTGTCCGAGCTGGAGCGTTCGATCTCGTCGACGCCGGTGTCGCTCTCGCTGTCGGTGTCGAGTTCGGACTCGGAGCTCTCGCTGCGGTCGCTCTCGGTCGTGTCGTTGTCGATCGTGTGGGTGCTGCCGTCGCGCTCGGTGGTGAGACTGGAGCTGCTGCGCTCGCTCTCGTCGGACTCGCTCGAGTCGCGCTCGGCGTCGCTGTCCGACGTCTCGAGTTCGCTCTCGGCGTTGTCGTTGTTCGTCTCGCTCACGCTGCGATCGCTCTCGTCGCTGCTGCTCGCGGCGCTGTCGCGCTCGTTGTCGCTCTCGCTGGCGTCGCGCTCGCTCTCGTCCGATTCGCTCTCGGAGCCCTGATCGCTGGACTCGCTGACGTCGCGCTCGCTCTCGTCGCTGGAGCTGCTGTCGCGCTCGCTGTCGCTCTCGCGGTCGTCGAGTTCGCTCTCCTCGCGTTCGCTCTCGTCGCTCGCGACGTCGCTCTCGTCGCTGTCACTGGAGCTGCTGTCGCTGGCGCTCTCCGTGCGGTCGCTCGAGCTGGACTCGCTCTCCTCGCTTTCGCTCTCGCTGTCGATGACGTCGAAGCTGTCGCGGTCGGCGTCGTTGCGCTCGACGAGGTCGCGCTCGTCGTGCTCGGAGTCGCTCTCGCTTTCCTCGCGGTCGCTCTCGTCGCTCTCGGTCAGCTCGGAGTCACTCTCGTCGCTCTCCGAGTCGCTCGTCGTGGACTCGCTGTCGCTGGCGTCGCGCTCGCTCTCCTCGCGGTCGAGGGAGCTCGAGGCGGCGTCACGCTCGGAGTCGCTCTCGTCGCTGGCGTCGCGCTCGCTCTCCTCGCGGTCGAGGCTGTCGTTGTCGACGTCGCGGTCGGAGCTGTCGCGCTCGCTCTCGCTCGAGTCGCGGTCGCTCGAGCTCGCGCTTTCGTCGCTGTCGCTCGCCGTGACCTCCGTCTCGTCGAGGCTGCTGTCGTTGTTGGAGCTGTCGCGCTCGCTGTGCGTGCTGTCGCTCTCGCTCTCGCTGTCGGAGGCGTCGCTAGCATCGCGCTCGCTATCGCGGTCGTCCTGGACGTTCTCGACGTCGCTCTCGTCGCTCTCGCTCTCGCTCGAGTCGCGGTCGCTCTCGTCGCTCTCGCTGACGTCACGCTCGCTCGAGCTGTCGCGCTGTTCGTCGCGGTCGTTCAGCTCGGAGTCGGTCTCCTCGCTGTCGCTGTCGCTCGAACTGTCGCTCGCGCTGTCGCTCTCGTCGCTCTCGCTGACCTCGCGGTCGCTCGAACTGTCACTCGAGCTGTCGCGCTCGGAGACGTCTCGCGTACTATCGCTCTCGCTGACGTCGCTACTGGAGCGATCTGACTCGCTCTCGCTGTCGCTCTCGCTCTCGTCCGATTCGTCGGCGGAGCTGCTCTCTTCGTCGTCGTGTTCGCTCGAATCACATCGGTCGGTGTCCTGTGCGCTGAGTGCGGCCGGGCTGGCGTCGCCGCCGAGGACGCCTCCCGCTCCGACTGCACCGGCTAACACGAGAAGACCGACGAATGTGATAACAATGATTTTTCGACTCATCTGTGCGGTCTCTGTACCTAGCTGTCCATCTCGACTGATCGGCCGCTAGGCTACTCGAACATCCGCGCAACGGCTACAAAAACCGGCGACGAAGGGCGACGAAGGATCGGCCCGATCGACGCCGTATGGGTTCGCTCCGACACCGACGGAGCCGCCGGCCCGGTGGCCGGAACGGCCACAACGATCCGAGGTCCTCTCCGGTGACCCGTGGCGTTTCGCCGACGACCGACCCGATTCCGCGCCGTTGGCGGTCAGGATCCACCCACGGCTCAAGGGTGCGCTCCGCCTTCGGTCGCTCGATGAACCGGCGCGAGTTTCTCGGGGCGACAGGAGCGCTCGGAATAGCAGGGCTCTCGGGCGGCGCGCTCTCGACGGCGGCGAGCCAGGATCGGGACCAACGTTCGGACTCGGACCCGGACGACGAGGCGATTCTCGAGGTCACCGACCACGAGCTCGTCGCCGCGGACGATGCAACCTATCTCGCGGCGACCGTCGAGAACGGCGGCGACGTCGCCGCGGGCTGGATCACCCTCGAGGTCGACTGGATCGACGCCCGCGACGAGCGCCTCGAGACCGACCTCGCCCACCTCGGTACCCTCGGTCCGGGGCAGAGCTGGCAGGCGCGCGCGTACTACAGCGGGTCTGAACCGGAACTGATCGCGGACTACACCCTCGAGGGTCGGGCCGATCTCGAGCCCCTGCCCGTCCCCTCCGGGCTCGAGGTGCTCGAAAGCGACGTCGCCCTCGAGGGCGAGGAGGTCGTCGTGACGGGCCGCTTCGGGAACGGAACGGGCGAGGCACAGCCGAACGTCGACGTGATCGCGCTGCTGTCCGACGACGCCGGAACCGTCTTGGGCGACGTCTGGACAAACGAAGCGGACGTTCCGAGCGGGGAGTCGCGCTCGTTCGAGGGGCGCTGCAACGGACGCGACCGGGCGGACGACGTAGTCGATCACGAGGCTATCGTGACGAGTTCGGCGTTCTGAGACGGAAACGTGAGTCCGAGAATCCGATCCGAACTCCGCTTCGACCGCGCCCCTTCTTCCACGGACGTTTCCGCGCGAACCGCGGCGTAAACGCGGTTTGCTCGACCCTCTCGAGGATCAGTGCTACGTTCCACGCAGGAAGGCGATGGATCGCAATAGCGTATGACGATACATCAGCCGAAAGGCAGCCTGCAGCGGTCAGAGGCAGTGTGTAGCACGACACTGGAAGTGGAAAACAGCGCCAGCATATTTTGCGAGATTTCGATAGAAATTGGCCGTCCGACGGTTCGAGAAACCTATTTGGTATTTGGTGGCATATAGCATTCGATGAAGTATTTTGTCACCGGTTCGACCGGATTGATCGGATCGCGCGTAACGACGGAGCTTCTCGCAGCCGGTCACGATGTAGTTGGGCTGACCCGTTCGCGATCGAACGCCGATCACCTGCCCGAGTCGGTCACGGTGGTCGAAGGCGACATCACCGACAAAGAGAGTCTGCGGGATGCGATGACCGGTGTGGACGGCGTGTTTCACATCGCTGCATGGTTTTATCTCGGCCCGGGCCCCCGTAACGCCGAAAAAGCCGAACGGATCAACGTGGAGGGGACCCGGAACGTTCTCGAGTTGATGAACGAACTGGAAATTCCAAAGGGCGTATACACCAGCACGCTCGGCGTGTATCCACCCCGAGGGTTCGATTATATCGACGAAACGGTTGAGCCGGCGTGTATCCACCCCGAGGGTTCGATTATATCGACGAAACGGTTGAGCCGGCGTGCCCGAAGTCGGCCGTGTACTATCGGACGAAATGGGAGGCCCACTACGAAGTCGCCAGACCGCTGCTCGACGATGGACTCCCACTCGTCATCGTTCAACCGGGTGTCGTCTACGGACCTGGAGACAAGTCCTACGGATCGATTCGAGGGATGTTTCGGAACTACCTTCGGGGCGACCTTCCGATGATCCCACGCAACCACTACGTACCCTGGGACCACGTCGGAGATATCGCTGCCGGGCACCTTCGCGCCATGGAACGGGAAGCGCCCGGAGAGACGTACATCATCTCGGGGAAGCCCCGCGACGCCGTCGACGTGCTCGAGTGTGCCGAGGAGATAACGGGCGTTTCGGTCCCTCGAGTCGTCTCCCCGAAGGTATTCGCAGGGCTCGCCAGCATAATGGGGATAACAGAGCGGATCGTTCCGCTACCGGAAGGATTCGAAGCCGAGGCGCTTCGGTTTTTCACCGATGTGCGATGGCCGGTGGATAACAGCAAGGCGTCGGAGGAACTAGGAATTACACATCGGCCGCTCGAGGAAGGCCTCCGGGATTATTTGGAGTGGGAGCTGGCTCAGTTGGACATGCGGGGCGACGCGAAAGGCGAGCCCCGGGAAGTCGCTCCCTAGCAACGCCGACATTCAGCAGGACGACAGAAAGGAAAACGACCGCAAAAGAGGCGACGCTCAGAGCTTGGAGACGTCGACGTCGAACGTTCCGTCGTCGTTCTCCTCGATAGCGCCCTTCTCCCGCAGCTCGTCGTAGCTGTCGTCGGTCACGAGCAGGCGCTCGGAGACCGTCTCGCAGTCCTCGTCGGACTGCTGTTCGCGGGTCGTGTCCTCCGTTTCGCTCTGTGAGGTGCGCGTGTCGCTGTCGCGGTCGCTGTCGTTCCGGGTCGTCTCGCGCGTGTCGAGGTCGCTGTCGGCCTCGCTGAGGTCGCGCTCGCTCTCCTCGGTGCTGTCGCGCTCGCTCTCGCTGAGATCGCGGTCGCTCGAGTCGTGGGCGCTGTCCCGGTCGCTCGCCTCGTCGCTCGCGGACTCGGACTGGTAGCGCTCGTCGGTGCCGGTGTCGCTCTCGCTGTCGGCCTCGCGTTCGGAGGCGGTCTCCTCGCTGCGGTCGCGGTCGCTCTCATCGAGCTCGTCGGTAGCGGTGCTGCCGTCGCGCTCGGACTCGCTGCTCGAGCTGGCGCGCTCGTGCTCGTCGGACTCGCTGGCGTCGCGCTCGGCCTCGCTGTCGGCCGTGTCGAGGTCGTACTCGGCGGAGTCGTTGTCGGTCTCGCTCACGCTGCGATCGCTCTCGTCGCTGCCGGAGGCGGCGCGCTCACGCTCGGACTCGCCCTCGCTGGCGTCGCGTTCGCTCACGTCGCGGTCGCTCTCGGCACCCTGGTCGCTGGACTCGCTGCGCTCGGCGTCCCGTTCGGTGCCCGCCTCGGCCTCCCGATCGGACTCGGTCTCGCTGGCGTCGCTCGCGGTTTCGTCGCGCTCGCTCTCGTCGGACGCGCGTTCCGCCGAGTCGCGCTCGCTCTCGCTGAGGGCCGACTCGGCCTCCTCGCGGTCGATCTCGTCGCGGACCGTGCGGTCGCCGACGTCCTCGCTCTCGACGCTGTCGAAGCGCTCGCGGTCGCCGTCGTCGATCCGATCGCGCTCGTCGGTTTCGGCGCTGCTCTCGCTTGCGTCGCGCTCCTGGGATTCGCTCTCACTCGAGTCGCGCTCACTGGCGTCGCGCTCGGCGTCGCTCTCGGCCGATTCGGTCTCGGCGGCGTCACGCTCGCTCTCCGCGCGGTCGCTCGAGTCCGACGCCCGCTCGGCCTCGCTCTCGCTCGAGTCGCTCCGCTCGGACTCGCTCTCCTCGAGATCGGCCCGGTCGGCGTCGACCTCGCTCTCACTTGCGTCGCGTTCGGACTCGGACGACTCGCTGTCGCTCGCACCCTCGCGTTCGTCGTGATCGCTCCGGGTCGTCTCGTCCTCGTCGTACGTGCTGTCCCCGTCGCGGCTGTCGTGTTCGCTGTGGGTGCTGTCGCTCTCGCGCTCGCCCTCGCTGGCGTCGCTCGCGTCGCGTTCGTGCTCACGGTCGTCCCGCTCGTTCTCGACGTCGGTGTCGTCGACCGTCCGCTCGGAGCGGTCACTGTCGCTCTCGTCGACGGCACTGGCGTCACGCTCGCTTGCACTGTCGCGCTGTTCGTCGCGGTCGTTCAGCTCGGAATCGATCCGTTCGTCCTCGCTGGCGCTGTCACTGGCGCTGGCGCGGTCGCTGCGCTCGCTCTCGGAGAGATCCCTGTCGCTGGCGCTGTCACTGGCGCTGTCGCGTTCGCTCAAGTCGCGCTCGCTGTCGCTCTCACTGTGGTCGAGATTGCCACGCTCCCGGTCGCTCTGGCTCTCGCTCTCCCGTTCGTCGAGGTCCGTCTCGGTGGCGATTTGCTCGTCCGTCTGTTCGCTCACGTCGCATCGTTCGTCGTCCAGTGTGTAGACGACGACGTGGTCGTCGGGACCGACGACGCTGCCGGCGCCGATGGCGCCGGCGAGCACGATGAGTCCGATGGCCGTGAGCACGCTGAGTTCCTGAATCATGTTCCTGTTCGTCGCCTCGTCTGATAGGCTGCGCTGCCGAGCAGCTCACCACCATCTCCGCACGGCACGCTCAAGAACGGGCGGCGAAGCTTCGGGAAGAACGGCGGCGATCTGCGGTTCTTGACCCCGATCGGCGCCGTCGATACCGGATAACGACCGCCCCGTTCCGAACGAACGTGACCGCTGTCGAAGGATCCGCCCGGATCTTCCTCTCCAGTTCATGTCGGTTCGAGGAGTGACCGTTCGTATCGAACGGCGATGACGAAACGATGCCCCTACTGCGACGAGTCGGTTGCCGACGAGAAGTACGTCTCACACCTCGAGCGAGCCCACGACGGCGAGCTCGAGGGTCTGGACCGCCGGCTCGTTGACGAACACGGCCGCACCATATCCAGAAACGTCAAGCCGTACGTTCTCGGCGTCGCCGTCCTCGTCCTGTTCGTCGTCGCGTACCTGGCGATCTTCCTGATGCCTGCACCGGTCGAAACCGCAGCGGTCCAGCAACCCGATGCGGACAGCCCGACCCACCTCCACGGCGATATCCTCCTCGAGTACGACGGGACGGTCGTCGACTTCGACGATCCGCAGTACATCGAGCAGGACGGCTGCTTCCACTTCCACGACTACGACAACGCCGAGGTCTGGCACGTCCACTGCGAGGGCGTCACCCTCGAGTACGCCATGGCGACGCTCGGGATGGAGCTCACCGAGGACTCCCTCGTCGTCGGCGGCGAGGCGTACGACGAGGACGACGCCGGAACCACCGTCTCGGTGACCGTAAACGGCGATCCCGTCGATCCGGAGCGGTACGTCCTCGAGGACGGCGACGACGTTCGCATCGTCGCCGAAACGGATCGGGGGGCGGATTCGTGACGACAGCGCAAACTCCTCACGAGCGGAGAACGTCTCACAAGCGGAGAACGTCCACTGAAGTTACCCAGCAGCATCGGAGTGTGCGGAAAACATGTCTATTGGTGTACGGTTATGCGCCATGGCGACCTTCTAGAGACACATGACAACACATTTTCCCTCGTCCGTCGACGATCCCCTGTTCAGGGACGTAGCGGAGACCGGTGCCGACGGGCTGGTCGTCCTCGATACCGACGGCACGATCGTCTTTACGAGTTCGCACGTCCCTGACCTCCTCGGTTACGACGCCGAGGAACTCCTCGAGGGGCCGGTCGATCGTCTGCTTCCGGACGGCGGCACGAACCCGCTCGATCCCGTTCTCGATCGGGCGCCGGCGGCCGACGCCAACCGAACGCGCGACCGGATCGACTGCGAACTCGTCCACCGCACCGGGCGTTCGATCCCCGTAGAGCTGGCCGCGGCGACGGTCGACATCGACGGTGAGCGCTACCTCACGGTCGTCGTTCGGATGGACCCCGAACCAACCTCAAACCGGCGACCGAGCCGCGATCGTCCGCCGACGAGAATCGAGATCGACGGCCGCCGTTCGGACTCCGGACCCCAAGCGCGAACGGAACGCGACGTCGACGAGAGCCGGCTCGAGGCGCTCTACGACGCGAGCCGGAAGCTCCACGCGGCCGAGACGAGAGGTGACGTCGGACGGATCGCCGTCGAGCTCATCCAGACGGTACTCGGTCGATCCTACGCCGCGGTGTGGCGGTTCGACGCCGACGGCGAGGTGCTCGAGCCCCTGGCCGCCAGCAGATCGGTTCGCTCGTCCGCCGTCGACGACGGCGCCGCGACCGACATCGCGCCGATCCCGTCGGGGACGGTCGAGATGGAGGTCTTCCGCGAGGGAGACGCCAGACTCGTCGAGACGTACCACGCCGTCGACCGATCGGCACATCCGGAGATCGGGCTCGAAGAGCGACTCGTCGTGCCGCTGGGCGAGACCGGGCTCCTGACCGTCGGCTCGACCGACGGCGAGACGATCGACGACTCGCTGCGCAACCTGATCGGAATCCTGGCGTCGACGATCCAGGCCGCGTTCGACCGCCTCGACGCCGAGGACGCGATCCGACACCGGTCGGCGGCGATGGAGTCGGCGATGGATGGGATGGCGATCTCCGACGAGTCTGGCGAGCTTCGATACGTGAACCGCGCGCTCGCCGACCTGCACGACTACGACGTCGACGAACTCGTCGGCTCGTCGTGGCAGATCCTCTTTCCGAGCGAAGAGGTCGAACGAATCGAGCGGGACGCCATTCCCGCCGTACTGGAGGCAGGCTACTGGCGCGGGGAGGCGGTGGGACGGCAGTCGGACGGCACCCGTTTCTACCAGGAACACTCCCTCACCGCGCTCGAGGACGGGATCGTCTGCGTCGTGCGCGACGTCACCGACCGGAAATCCTGGGAGCAGCGACTCGAGGCGCTCAACGTCGTCGCCCGCGAGCTGATGTGCGCCGAGACCGCAGCGGACATCGCTCGAACCGGTGCCGAGGCCGTCGAGACCGTCCTCGAGTTCGAGATCGCCTGCGTCCGACTGTTCGAGCCGGAGACGAACCAACTCGAGTGCGTCGCGATGACCGACGGGGCCAGGGAGCTCCTGGAGATGCGAACCGCCTACGACCTCGAGGCGACGCTGGCCGGGCGCGCGTTCAGAAACCGGGAGCCGGTACGGAACGCAATCGTCGAGCAGGAACGGACCGATCCGGAGCTGTTCGAACACTCGAGCATCCACGTTCCGATCGGAGCCCACGGCGTTCTTACGGTGCTCGCACGGGAGGACGAGAGCCTCGACGGCAGCGACCTGCATCTCACGGAGATGCTGGCGATGGGCATCGGCGCGGCGCTGACCCGGGCCGAGCGAACCCAGCTCCTGCGCACCCAGGAGCGAGAGCTCCGCCAGCAGCGCGATCAGCTCGAGACGCTGAACCGGATCAACGCCGTCAACAACGACCTCGTCACCGGACTGGTGGCAGCGACGACTCGCGAGGAACTCGACCGAATGATCTGCGAGCAGCTGGTCGCGTCGGACCTCTACCGAAGCGCCTGGATCGGCCGCGTCGAGGGAGTCGACGATCGGATCGGATCGCCCGTCGCTGCCGGCGTCGAGGACGGCTACCTCGAGACCGTGACGAAAACCCGACTGGGTTCGATCGCCGGCGGCACCGTCGAACGGGCGGTCGAAACCGGTGGCGTTCACGTCGTCCGGCAGTACCAGATCACGGAGAGCCACGAGGCCGACGACGAGCCCATCAGGGACGTCGAAGCGATCGCCGCGGTCCCGCTACTGTACGGCGACCAGACCGTCGGCGTGCTCGTCCTCAACAGCGTTCGCGACGACGTCTTCACTGAGGACGCCATCGCGGGGTTCGAGTCGCTCGGCAGGATCGTCGGCTTCGCCAAGAACGCCCTCAAGAGCCGGGAGCTGCTGCTGGCCGATTCCATCGTCGAACTCGAGTTCTCGCTTCGCGACCGGGCCGTCTTCTACGTCCGGCTCACGGCCGAGTACGACTGTCGCTGCGAGTTCCGGCGTGCGATCCCCCTCGAGAACGGTCGCGTGATGCTCTACCACCGGGTTTCGGGCGTGGAACCGGCGACCGTCCTCGAGGCCGCCGAGGCGGCCTCGGAGATCGAAAGCGCCCGCGCGGTCTCGGAGCGCCACGACGGGTTCGTCCTCCAGACGGTCACCGAGAACTCGATGATCCAGCTCGCCCTCGAGTCCGGAACCGCGGTCCGCTCGGCGGTCGCCGAGGGCGGCGAGGGAACGGTCGTCATCGAGGCCCCCCAGAGCGCCGACGTCCGCGACGTCGTCGCGACGTTCGACGGCGAGTTCGACGGCCTCGAGCTCGTCGCCAAACGCGAGCGCGAGCGCTCGGTGACGACCGCCGACACCTTCCGGGAATCCGTCGGCGATCAGCTGACCGACAAGCAACGCGCGGCCCTCGAGTCGGCGTACTTCGCCGGCTACTACGACTGGCCCCGGAAGATCACGGCCGAGGAGCTGGCCGACTCGATCGGGATCTCCTCCTCGACGCTCCACCAGCACCTCCGCCGCGGGAACTGGTGTCTGCTGTCGGCGTTTTTCGCCACCGGCGAGGACGACTCGGATGTGGAGGCGCCTCACTCGAGGTGACCGTTCGCTCGGAGCGACCGCTCCTCGCGAGTGGTTGGTTTCGCAAAAGCCCGACTGGAACGCTCGACGTCCCAGTCAGCCCGAAAAATTTCGCAGAAATTTGTCGGACGCCGAAGCCAGGACTCGAACGGATGCGAGACGGTCGGCCTCACTCCGTTCGGCCGCGTGCGACTCGCGTGCTCGAGTCCTGTTTGTTTCGCTGTTCTTCTCACCGAATTCGTTCGGAGCTATCGCTCCTCACAAGTAACGTTCGAAGAACAGCGCCGAAGCCAGGACTCGAACCTGGGACAACCTCGTTAACAGCGAGGTGCTCTACCATCTGAGCTACTTCGGCTCATCATCTGGTAATCGGGTAGGTTTGATAGGGCTTTCGTTTTTCCCTCCCCGAGTTCGACACGCTTTCACGCGGCGCTGCAGTACTCCGACGCAATGAGCGAGGACGAGGCCGACCGCGACGGCGGGCCGGACGGGGCGAACGACGATTTCGAGTCGGTGCTGTCCCGAGTCCGAGATCGGATCGATCCGGACGCCGACGAACGAGCGCGGCTGCGCGCGGTCGCGGAGACGCTCACCGAGCGAGCCGAGGACGCGGCGACCGACCTGGCTCCCGGCGCGGACGTCCTGCAGGTCGGCTCGTCGGCACGGGGGACCTGGATCAGCGGCGACCGAGACATCGACGTCTTCGTCCGCTTTCCGCCGGAGCTCGACCGCGAGACGCTCGAGGAGTACGGCCTCGAGGTCGGCCACGACACGGTGCCCGACGGCCACGAGGAGTACGCCGAACACCCCTACGTCAAGGGCGAGGTCGAGGGGTTCGACGTCGACGTCGTCCCCTGCTTTCGTCTCGGGTCGGCGACCGAAATCCGCTCGGCCGTCGACCGGACCCCGTTTCACAACCGCTACCTCGAGGAGCGCCTCGACGAGGAGCTGGCGGCCGACGTGCGCCTCGCCAAGCAGTTCCTGAAGGGGATCGGCGCCTACGGGAGCGACCTTCGGACCAGCGGGTTCAGTGGCTACCTCACCGAGTTGCTCGTCGCCGAGTACGGCGGGTTCCGACCGCTGCTCGAGGCCGCAGCCGACTGGCAGCCACCGGTCGAACTCGATCCCGAAGATCACGGACGGGCGTCGTTTTCGGATCCGCTAATCGTTATCGACCCGACCGATCCCGAACGCAACGTCGCCGCCGTCTGTGCCGCCGAAAACGTCGCCCGGCTCCAGCACTACGCCCGCGAGTTCCTCGCTTCCCCCTCGGTCGACTTCTTCGAACCCCGCGAGCCCGAGCCGCTGACGGCCGCGGCGCTTCGCGACCGACTTGCGGATCGGGAGGCGACCGCCATGGCGGTCCGATTCGAGGCACCCGACCTCGTCGACGATCAGCTCTACCCGCAGCTCCGAAAGTCACTCGAGGGGATCGTCGGCGGGCTCGACGACCGTGGGTTCGACGTTCTTAGAGCGGACACGTTCGCCGACGAGACGGCCGCGGTCTTCGCCGAACTGGCTGTTGCCGAGCGGCCGGCGATCGAGCGTCACCTCGGGCCGCCGATCCACGTCCGCGACCACGCCGAGGGGTTCTACGACGCCTACGACGACGACCCCGACGTCTACGGTCCGTTCATCGACGGCGACCGCTACGTCGCGGAGCGAAAGCGGGACTGCACGACCGCTCGAGGGTACCTCGAGAGCGACCGCCTGTTCGACGTCGGGCTCGGTGCACACGTCGAGACGGCCCTCGAGGAGGGGTACGACGTACTCGTCGGGGACGAGACGACGGCGCTGCTCCCCGAGTTCGACCGCCAGCTGGGTGCGTACTTCGATCCGCGACCCTGAGAAATCGATCCGCTCGAGCGCTCAGTCCAGTTCCAGCTCGAGGTCGTGTGCGTCGGCGACCTCCTCGAGCAGTTCGACCGCGTCGGGGCTGCAGTCGTCGTCGGGTTCGATCGGCTCCCGTCCGTCGAACGTCTCGTGGACGAGCGCGACGCTGTCGGCGAGCACGTCGAGGCCGTACCCACCCTCGAGGACGAACGCCAGCGCCGCGTCGGTCCGGTCGGCGACGCTCCGGAACCGATCGGTCAGCAGGGCGTAAGCCTCCGTCGAGAGCCTGATCCGCGAGATCGGGTCGTGGCGGTGGGCGTCGAAGCCGGCGCTGATCAACAGGAGGTCCGGATCGTACGCCTCGAGCGCGCTCGAGACGGGACCCTCGACCGCCTCGAGGTAGTCCCGGTCGTCCGTGCCCGCGGGCATCGGGACGTTCATCGTCGCTCCCTCGCCGTCGCCCTCGCCCGTCTCCTCGACCTGTCCGGTACCGGGGTAGAGCCCCTCCTCGTGGATGGACGCGAAGAAGACGTCCTCACGGTCGTAGAAGATGTCCTGCGTGCCGTTGCCGTGGTGGACGTCCCAGTCGACGATCGCGACTCGATCAACGTCCCGGGTGTCGAGGGCGTGCTGGGCGGCGACGGCGACGTTGTTGGCGAAACAGAAGCCCATCGCGTCGTCGTAGACGGCGTGATGGCCCGGCGGTCGGCCGATCGAAAACGGCGTCTTTCTGCCGTCGGCGCCGTCCAGCGCCGCCTCCGCGGCCCAGCAGGCCTGCCCGGCGCTGTACTTGACCGCCTCCCAGGTCTCCTCGACGGCGGTGGTGTCGGGGTCCCAGTTCCCCCCGCCGTCGGCGCAGAACTCCCTGACCGACTCGAGGTAGTCGCGGTCGTGGACCCCCTCCATGACGTCGACGCCGACGGGGTCGGCCTCGACGTACTCGACGCCGTGCTTTCGCTTCAGCCGTTCGCGGATCGCGCGCAGTCGGTCCGGCGACTCGGGGTGGCGCGCGCCGGGATCGTGTGCGAGACAGACCTCGCTGTAACCAAACTGCATCTCACTCGAACAGCGAGAAGTACGTCTCGATGTCGTCGTCGGTGATCGTTCGCCGGTCGGCGTGGCGAGCGAGAACCGCCGCGGCCTGGGCGACGTTGTCGGCGTAGTCCTCGAGGATGTCCGCCAGCGCGATCCGGGCGTCCATCGAGACCCGGTATCGGGAGTCGATCTCGAGGCGAGCGATGCGGTCGACGGGTGCGACCGGCAGCTCGAGGTCGTCCTTGTTAACGACGGTTTCGACCTCGAAATCCTGGGCCATCAGCGTCTTGCGCCCCTCGGCGTTCGCCCGCTCGGCGGCCTCGGTCGCGAGTTCGCTCCCGCGCTCCTGGATGCGCTTTGCGAGCTCCTCCGATGCGTCGGCGCTCACCCGAAGTTCACCCGCGTTCCGCCGGATGATCGTATCGACCGGCGCGAACGGGAGTTCGACGTTCATATCATGATAGCCGGAGTTAACTCCCTTAACGCTTTTCCTCACGATTCGGCGTTTTTCGCCGTCTCAGAACACGTCACTCGCCTCGAGCCGACCGTCACGGACGACACCGCGGGCGGTGATCTCCTCGCCGAGCCCGACGGTGGCCTCGGTGGTGACGCTCATCGTCGTCTCGCCGTCGTCGAGCACGACCGGATCCCCCGCTTGGACGACGACGCCGGTGAACTCGATCTCCTCGCCGGGTTCGGGCTCGTCCGGGCCCGCGTCGTCACCGTCGTCGGCCGTCGATGCCGCCTCGTTCGTCGACGCTCCGTCGTCACCCTCCGCGAACGACGACAGGCCCGCGTTCCCGTCGCTGTCCGCCCCGTCGTCCGCGTCTGCGCTCGAGCCGGCCTCCGAGTCCAGCACCGTCACCGTCGACTGCCAGCCCGCGCTCGCCTCGAGGTCGTCCTGCCAGCCGTCCTGGATCTCGACGTCGGCCAGCGCGACCTCGTCGCCCGGTCCGAGATCGGTGTCGGCCTTCGAGCCCCAGAGCGCGACCCGGATGTCGCCGGTCGCGTCCTGTACCCGAATGTTCCGGACCTGCCCCTCAGAGCCGTCGTCGCGGTCGAACGTCCGCTTGGGGTCGGCCGATCGAACGACGCCCGCAATGTCGACCGTCTGGCCGATCTCGACGTCCTCGATCGGTACGCTCTCGGGAACGTACTCGACGTCGGCGTCGACGGCCTCGAGCGCACCTCGGTTGCCGACATGAAGCTCGAGCGAGCCGTCTCGCTCGCGGACGTAGCCGTCGACGACCTCGAGGGTGTCGCCGGCCTCGAACTCGGTCACCTGTTCCGCGCGTTCGTCCCACATCGTCACCCGGATACGCCCCGTCGAGTCGCCGACGACGAGGTTCGCGACCTTCCCCTCGGAGCCGTCGTCGCGGTCGAACGTTCGAATGGTATCGGTGTCGAGGACGACGCCGACGAGGTTCACGCTCGAGAGCCCGAGCGACAGCGCCTCGACGGTGTGAACGTCGGAAACCTGGACGTCGATCTCGGTGTCGGGGTCGGGTTCGACCTCGTCGACGCTGACCTCGACGCCCGAAAATCCCTCCTTCGGCCGTCCCTTGATCCGTAACACCTGGCCCTCCTCGAGCTCCTCGAGGGTCGCCGCGGCGTGGTCATCCCAGAACGCCGCCCGGATCGAGCCCGTCTCGTCGGCGACCTCGACGTTGACGACGCGGCCGTCTTCGTCCTCGCCGTCGCGCTCGAAGGTCCGCATCTCGCCGATGTCGATCACCTTCGCGACGAACTTGGCCTCCTCCATTCCGGGTTCGACGTCGGCGACGCCGCCGACCTCGCTCTCGCCGATCTCGTGGGCGATGAGCATCGCCGCCGTCTCCTCGTCGGCGAGCCCGCCCATCTGGTCGACTTTCTCCTCGACGGCCTCGCGAAACTCCTCGAGAGAAACGTCCGCCTCGAGGTCCTCGTACACGCCCTCGATGTCGCTCATTCTATGTTCGTTCATGAGTAGCCCGCGCATAAGAATTGCTCATTCGACGGCTCCGGGAGCGAATGACGAACACGGCAGGGCGAGACGACGGCGGTAACTCGAGGCTGTGTCGACGGTCCGAGTGCATACGATCGTTGGCCGCCCCTTCCGGGATAAACGTACGCGGTTCGCGTGACACTCCCTCCCGAAATCGGCGTCCAGCGGCCGAATGCTTTCGAAAGGGCTTTAATGTCGACGGCGGTACGTAGAGATGAGTCCTGATAGGGTAGTGGACTATCCTCTTGGCTTGCGGAGCCAGGGACCGGAGTTCAAATCTCCGTCAGGACGCTCACTTATCGCGAGTGCTTCACGTTGTTCAGCACTCGCTCTTGTGTTCGGTCCTGACGTGCCTCACGCTCACTTCGCTCGCGTGAGACTCCGTCAGGACGTTTCTGTCGACACCAAACCGCGAGCAAAGCGAGCGACTGGTGTCGGCGAAACTCCGATACGGAGATTTGAGCAGGAAAGTCGCAGCGGCTGAGCGAAACGAGGCCGAACGTCTTTCCGAGTTCAAATCTCCGGAGCGTCTCCGACGCTCCGTGCCCAACGCTCATTTCGTCACCGGCGGCGAAGCCGCCGGTTTCCAGCGGGACCGAAGGTCCCGCCCGGTTCGTGTGAGACTCCGTCAGAACGCTTTCTGTCAAGTATCCTCGAGCGCTCGCTCCGGTTACCGACGGTACGAGAAACGGCTCGAGCCTACTCCGCAGTGATCCGCCGACACCCCGCCCGGGCACAAAGCTCATTCCGGAACGGTGGCGAGTCGAACCGAATGCGATCCAGACGCGACGTCCTTCTGGGGACCGGAGCTGCCGGTACTGCGGCGCTTGCGGGCTGTCTCGGGAGCACCGACGCCGAGCCCGGTAGCGACGACGACTACACGTGGTCGACGCCCGGCGCCGACATCGGGAACTCGAGGGCCGTCGCCGACGGCGCGGCGCCCCGCGAGGAGCCCTCGCTCAAGTGGCGCCTCGAGTTCGACTCGGCGTTCATCACGGCCGAGCCGATCGTAACCGACGACACCGTGCTGGTCACGACGGGGACCGATGTCGTCGCCGTCGACCGGGAGACAGGCGAGCGACGGTGGTCGATCGATCCCGACAACGACGCCTACACGTACAACGGTGCGCCGACCGTCGTCGGCGATACGGCCTACCTCCAGGAGGTGGACACGCTGACCGCCCGCGACCTCGAGACGGGCGAGGTAGAATGGAGCCACGAGTTCGAGTCCACGATCGGCACCGGGTCGGTGACGGTGTCGGAGACGGACGACGGCCGAATCTACGCCGCCGCCGGCGACGCCGTCCACGCCCTCGAGGCCGAAACGGGCGACCACCTATGGGAGCAGAAGCTGCTCGGCGTCCCGCGGTACGCCCTCTCGAAGTACGCCGACTCCCTGTACGTGGCGACGCGAGGCGGCGAGTTGTACGACGTCAAGCGGTGGGGTGCCGTCGAGTGGCGGCGAACGATCGAGGCCGGAATCGCGAGCGCACCAGTTGTGCTGACCTCGGAGGACCGCCGCACCGGACACGGTGTCGCCGTCGCCGCCAACGACGGTACGATCACGTACTTCGACATCGGCGGGAACCGGGAGTGGGAGACCGAACTCGGCGGCTTCGGGACCGACGGGCTCGCGATCGGTCACCGAACGCTGCTGGCGCGGTCGGGGTCGACGCTGTACGCGCTCGACGCGAACGAGGGCGGCGAGCGGTGGCGCGTTTCCCTCGAACGGGGCGACTCCGGCCCGCCGATCGTCGTCGGCGACACGGTCTACGTCGGGGACGACCGCCTCCGCGCGATCGATATCGACGGCGGAGTCGGGATTCGCTCGTTCCGAGTCGGCGAACGGCGGTTCGAACGCGAGACCGACGGCAACGTCGGGTTCGTCACCGCGGCCGACGGGAAGCTGTTCGCGACCACCGACGCCGGCTGGGAGGAGGACGGCTCGACGGAGCTGCTGGTCCTCTCGTGAGAGCGAGCGTCCCGGAGCGTGCCTGCACGGAACGTACCCGCGCTCGCCACAAAACCTGCCTCGAGTCGCGATTCGAACGACGAGGTATCCATGAACGACCGACACTCGAGAGCCGACGACAGCAGGGGAGACGAAGAAGAGTCGGCGCCCGTCAGCCGACGGCAGCTTCTCGGCGCCACGGCGGGCGCGGCTGCGGGAGCAACGGGCCTTGGCGCCGCGTCGAGGTCGGCTTCGGCGAGCGAACTTACGGGCTGTGACGACTGGCTCGAGGCGCCCGCCGACTACCCGGAGATCGACCTCACCGACGCGGAGCCGGCCGCCGAGAACCTCGAGGACGTCGGCGAGGAATTCGTCGTCTTCGTCCATGGCTGGCTTGGCCTCGAGAGCAGCACGGACCAAGCCAACACCCTCCGGGAGGCCCTCGAGCAAAACGGCTCCGACCAACCCGTCGTCGCGGCGTCGTGGGAGGCCGACAGCCACAACTACTGGCGCGCCGAGAACACCACCGAGACGGCCGGCGAGCGCCTCGCCGCCTGGCTCGAGGACGAGGCCGACGACGCGACGGTCCACCTGGTCGGCCACTCGCTGGGCGGTCGCGCGTGTCTCGAGGCGCTGGCCGCCCTCGAGAGCCCCGTCGAGACCGTCTCGCTGCTCGGCACCGCGGCCGACGACGATGCGGTCTGTACGGCCGGCGCGTACGGCCCCGGGATCGAACATGGGGCCGACGCGGTGTACAACTACCACTCCGGGAACGACGCCAGCGTCTGTTACGGCTACGACGTCCAGTCGTTCTCGAGCGGGCTGGGCTGTGCCGGCAGCGACTGCGGCGGCGGCTGGTTCCGCAGCGGGAGCTCATGTCCCGAGAACTATGTCGACGTAGACGTCACCGACGGCGTCGGCGACCACTGCGCCTACGCGAAACCCGACGTCGGCTGTGCGAACCTGATCGCCGACACGCTCGAGTGAGGGCTCGAAGAAATCGGAGCGAGACTCGCTCGGTTCGAATCAGCGGTACAGACCAGAAAATCAACGAGTTCGATACGACATGAATCCTGCAACATGGCGTCCGCGAACTGATCGCTCGAGAGTGGGATTCCCTCGAGGAGTACGGACAACAGACGTAGTTGACGCGTTCCTGGAGCCGATCGCACGTCGCCCGGAGAACCGCTCGAGAGAGATTTGAACGGCGTCGCCACTCGAGGACGAAAACTGGGTGAGAGGAGTAAGCCCCCTTCTGTTCGATCCGGCATTCGGCTGAGCGTCCGCGCCGTCCGCGAAATCGCGGAGCGTTCGGGCTACCACGGCGCGGACTTGCACCGGTGAGGATTCGCCGTTCCATCGATCCTCGGCCGTCTGTGTGTGGTCGACCGCGCCAGTCGACGTGAATCGCGCGGTCCATGGATTCGAACCACGTGTGTACGACCACACTCGACTCGGCGGTTTGCACCGCCTCGTCTTCGACGACTCGTGCGCCGGAGGCGCTCCGAGTCGCCTGTTCGACGGCTCGCGCCGTCTCACGTTTCGCGGTCCGTCGGACCGCGCATCCCTCGGCGGGTCAGCTCCCCTTCCTCGCGGTCGGGTTCGCGCGCCTCATCGGTCGGGCCGAGACGTGTCGTTTCTGTTCCAGAGCCGGCGGTCTCCCGCCCCGGACTTGCGTCCGGTCACCCGCCCGAACGGGTGGGGGGACTTTCCTCGCGAGCGTTGGACACCTCGGGGAGGTGGCCAACGTGGGGGCACGACGCGACGTCGAGTCGCCTCGTGCCATGGTGACCCCGCCGTCGCCGGCGAGGTCATCGCGGCAGCCGGGCTCTCTCTCCCAGCGTGACGTAGGGGCGGCAGGCGAATAAGTCCCGCGGTCGCCCCCCAGCCGGGCCTCGAGCCGAATGGAAGCGTTTTAGGACGTCAATTCCCATGTGCATTCGTATGTCCCAGCGACAGGGCGTTGACCTTTCCTACGAGGACGGCGTGCGCGCCGTCGAGCTCGCGCGCGAATCCGTCGAATCCTACGTGCAACACGGACAGCGAGAGCAACCGGGCAGCATGCGGGAGGCTTTCTACGAGCGAACGGGGGCGTTCGTCCGACTCGAGTCGACCCGCGGACGGGGGAGCCTGCGGGGCTGTGCCGGGGGGTACCGCTCGGGCGACCAGCTCGGCCACGTCATCGTCGACGCGGCGATCGAGGCCGCGAGCGAGGACTCCTGTGGCTCGGAGGTGAGCCCCTCGGAGCTGCCGAATCTTACCGTCTCGGTCTGTACGGTCAAGAACGTCGTCCTCACCGACGACCCGCTTGCGGACCTCGAGCTGGGGACCCACGGCGTCGCCGTCGACGCCGGCGAGGGCGGCTGGCTCTACCCGACCGTTCCCGTCGAGAACGGCTGGAGCGAACACGAGTACCTCGATCGAACCTGTCGGAAGGCCAGGCTCGCACCGGGCGCCTGGCAGGACGACGACGTCGTCGTCACCCTGTTCGAGGGGCAGGTCTTCCGCGAGCGGGAGGCCGACGGCAGCATCGAGGAGCTGTAGCTGGCCGTCAACGAGCCGTCGCGAAGAGCGAAAGAAGACCGATCGCCACGGACGTAGTATATAAGCTTTTCTCGCAGGTGTCGAGCCGACAGCCGTGACTCGGATTATACGATCGTTCCGGCTGACTCGTGAGTCGTGATGGTCGCAACCGATACCGAACCGAACGAACCAACGACGGACCGCCCGCTGCTTCCGGAGGTGGGTCGATGACGGCGATCGAGACGACGGGACTGACGAAGCGCTACGGGGAGCAGACGGCCCTTGAGGACCTCTCACTGACCGTCGAGTCCGGCGAGGTGTTCGGCTTCCTCGGGCCGAACGGCGCTGGCAAGACGACGACGATCGACCTGCTGCTCGATTTCGTCCGGCCGACCGACGGCTCTGCGACGGTACTCGGCTACGACGCCCATGCGGAGACCGATGCCGTCCGCGACCGCGTCGGCATCCTCCCGGACGGGTTCGACCTCTGGGAGCGCTCGTCGGGGTATCGACACCTCGAGTTCGCCCTCGAGTCGAAGGAAGGGACGGAGTCGCCGGACGCCCTGCTCGAGCGGGTCGGCCTCGACCGGGACGACGCCGAGCGGCCCGTCGGCGACTACTCGAAGGGGATGCGCCAGCGTCTCGCGATGGCGATGGCAGTAGTGGGTGATCCCGACCTGCTGATCCTGGACGAGCCCTCGGGCGGCCTCGACCCCCACGGTATCCGGACGTTCCGGGAGATAATCCGCGAGGAGGCCGCCGACGGAACGACCGTCTTCTTCTCGAGTCACGTCCTCGGGCAGGTAGCGGCCGTCTGCGATCGAGTCGCCATTCTGGACGACGGCGAGCTCGTTACCGTCGACACGATCGAGGGACTGCGCGAGCGTTCGGGCGTCGGCTCGAGGCTGATCGTCGACACCCCGAACACGGGGCTCGATGCTACCATCCTCACCGGTATCGACGGCGTCACCGACGTAACTGCTGACGGTGATCAGGTGCGGATCAGCTACGCCAATCCGGCCGTGAAGGCGCCCGTGATCCACCGGCTCGTCGAGTCGGGCGTGTCGGTCCTCGACTTCGAAATCGAGGAGGCCACGCTCGAGGACCTCTTCGCCGCGTTTACGGGATCGGACGGCGATCCGAGTCGAAACCGGCCCGAGGCGACTGCCGAGACCGAACGCGTCGGAACGCCCGCGATCGACGGCGGAGCCGCGGCTCCCGAAGCGGTCGAGAGGGACGCGGAGGTGGGACGATGAGCGCGACCGCGATCGCCCGCAAGGACTTCGAGGACGCGGTCCGCTCGCGGATGGTCTGGTCGGTGATGGGCGTGTTCGTCTTTCTGATGGCGCTGGTCGCGGTCAGCGCCGCCACGGACGATCTCTCGGGGACGGAGCCGACCGAGATCATCGTCACCGTTACCAACATCGGCGGGCTGTTGTTCGTGCCGATCGTCGCCCTGCTGGTCGGATACATGGCGATCGTCGGCGAGCGCGAGTCGGGCAGCCTCCGACTACTGTTCGGCCTCTCGCACGGCCGTCGGGACGTCTTCGTCGGGAAGTTCGCGAGCCGGCTCGGCGTCATCGCCCTCGCGACCCTTCTGGTCGGTGCGATCGCCGTGGGGACGGGGCTGGCGCTGTTCGACACCGTGCCGCTGGGTACCTTCCTCGCTTACGCCGGCCTGACCGTGCTGCTGGGGATGGCGTTTACGGCGATCGCCGTCGGCGTCTCCGGGATCGCGACCTCGCGGATGCAGGCGATGGCAGGCGCGATCGGCAGCTACGTCGTCTTCACCCTGGTATGGCATCCGATCGTCGCCGGCGTCCACTACCTCCTCGAGGGGAGCCTGCCCGGACTCGAGGCGCCCGAGTGGTACTTCCTGCTGTTGCGGCTGAACCCACTCGAGGCGTACCTGCAGGTCTCGAGCGAGCTGGCCGGCCAGTTCATCTGGGGGATCGTCGGCATGCAGGGAATCGTCGAGGACGTCCCCGAGGAGTCGCTTCAGGAGCCCGACGCGCTCATGCTCTCGAACCGCGTGGGTGGAGAGCTCCCGTTTTATCTTCAGGACTGGTTTGCCGTAGTCGTCCTGGCCGTCTGGATCGCGGTGCCGCTTCTGGTCGGCTACTGGCGCTTCGTGCGAGCGGACCTGAACTGAATCGAGCTATCGAGTCCCGAATCCGACGGCGTCGGCGTCCGCCAGACAGCGCTCGCTGGCGGCCTCGAGGTCGAACTCTCGGACGATCTCGCCGTCCCGGACCAGCGGCTCGAGCAGCGCCTCGCCGTTCTCGGGCCCGTCGCGGTCGGCCAGCGCGACGTGGTGGCCGCCGTCTGCGGTCCGATACACCTCCTTTACGCCCGAGAGCTTGCCCCGTTTGGAGATCGGCTCGTACCGGTTTCCGGACTGCGTCCCGTCGCTCGAGGATCCGTCCGATTCCTCGCCGATCGCGACGATGTCGAGGCTGAAGTCGACCGAATCGGCCTCGGTGATGTGGCTGCCGACGCCGAAGCCGTCGGCGACGTCCCGCAGCTCGCGGATGTTCTCCGGACCGAGCCCGCCGCTGCAGAAGATGTCGACGTCCTCGCGGCCGCGCGCGTCGAGCTCCCAGCGCACCTCGCGGATGATGTGTCTGAAATCGCCCCGGCGGGAACCCGTGGTGTCGATCCGGACGCCGTCTAACTCTTCGCCGAGGGTCTCCGCTGCCAGCAGGCTCTCGCTTTTCTCGTCCCAGAAGGTGTCCGCGAGCGCGATCCGCGGCGTCTCGTCGGGGACGGCCTCGTCGAACGCCTGCCAGGCCTCGTCTTGATTCCCCTCGCCGAAACAGAACATGAGTGCGTGGGGCATCGTCCCGCCGGCCTCCCGACCGAGGATCTCGCCCGCGGCGACGTGGGAGAAGCCATCTAACCCCGCCAGCAGGGCGGCCCGTTCGACCGTCGCCGTGATCGCGGGGTGAACGTGGCGAGCACCGAAGGAGAGCACCGTCGCGTCGGGCGCGGCGAGCCGGGCCTCGAGCGCGGCCGTCGCGAAGCCGCTGGGCTGGGAGAGAAAGCCCAGCAGGGCGGTCTCGAGCTTGGCGAACTCGAGGTACGGACCCTCGATCCGCAGGACGGGGCCGCCGTCGAACAGCTGCCCGTCGGGGAGCGCATCGACGTCGACGTCGCGGCCCTCGAACAGCGTCGCGACGTCCTCGATGCCCGTGAAAACCTCGAAGGAGCCGGTCGGGAACTGGTCGGCCGTCACCTCGGCGACCACGCGGGGGTTCTTCCCCGCGTGCTCGAGGGTGGTCCGCGTTCGTTCGAAGTAGGCGTCCGTCGCGGTGCCCTCGAGGATCGCCTCCGAGGACACGATTCCGAACGGATTCGTCATACGGTCGGTTTCAGGCGGCGATCAGATAAGCTACCCGTCTGCCGGCGCGCTCGCGGTCGGCGGTTCGGAACCCGCAGACGGCGGGGAACTTACCGTCGGTGAGATGGGTGTCGCGGGCGACTCGGCCAGCCGATCGGCGCGCTCGAGCGAGGCCTCGGCCTCGATCGGATGGATCGCCTCGAGGTCGTCGATCGCGGGCGCGCCGACGATTTCGACCCGATCCCCGTCGACCGCGACGCGGTAGGCGCCGGCGAAGGGGTCCTCGTCGTCGATCAGGTAGGTGTCGGTGTCGACCCCGTCGACGGCCGCGTCGGGACCGTCGACCGGTTCGGCGTCGTTGGCCGCGAGCAGGTCGCGATAGGCGTCGGCGAACGCCTCCGCGTCGGCCTCGCTCTCCCAGGCGAGCGACCAGACGTGTGCCGTTTCGTTGTCCGGCCCCTCGTACACCCGGAACTCGTCGCCGGCCCAGCCGTCGGTCGCGGAGTCGGAGTAATTGTACGGCACCGGCTCGGTCCCGCCCTCGTCGATCGGGCGGTCGATCACGCCGTCGGCCCAGAGAGTTCCAAAGAGGGTCGCCTCGCCGACCGTCTCGGTTCGGGGTTCGCCGTCGCCGTCCGTCTCGAGTTCCCACTCCTCCGAGGAGCGATCCTCGAGATCGATCTCGACGGGTTCGTCGGGATAGCGCACCGGGTGGATCAGTTCGGAGGTAGTGGTCGGTCGCTCGTCGTGAGCGCGGTCGACGGCCTCCCAGCCGCCGGTCTCGTGGAGGTGGGAGACGAACGACGGCCCCTCGGCGTAGGGGACGTAGATCGAGAGGAAGAGGCCGACGTTGAACGGCTGCTCGGCGATCTCGGCCGTCGGTTCGGGTGGGTCGGCGAGGCAGTCCCACTCGCCATCGCAGCGCTGGTCGTACAGGTACGGCACGTAGTTCGCCTCGCCCTCGAGGACGCCCTCCTCGGCCCGTCGCTCGTCGAGCGTCTCGCCGTGGCGCTCGAGGCCGAAGCGCTGGTCCTGCAGGGCGTGGACGAGTTCGTGGACCAGCGTCCCGCGGTCGACCCGGAGCTCGTCGCTGCCGTCGGTTACGAGGACGATCCGATCGCTCGAGTAGTAGCCCTGCACCGAGTCGCCGTACAGGTCGTCGAGTTCGTGGTTGACGTCCGTCTCACCGTCGACGACGAACGCCCCCCGCCAGAGCTCGTTTTGGAACGCGGAGGCGTTCGCCGGCTCCTCGCGCTGCTCGCGGTACTCCTCGCGGCTGATCACCTCGAGTTCGACGTCGTGGTCGAAGGGGAGTCCCCGGATGACCTCGATCCGGGCCATCGACCGGTAGGTCGCGGCCTCGAGCTGTGACGCCGTCAGTCGGTCCTCGCCGTCGAACGCGAAGCTGTCGTCGTACGCGTAGTCGCCGATCTGCCCGAGTTCGCGGTCGTCGTCGAACTGATCCGGCGAGTAGGGAAGCGTACACCCCGACAGCACGACGAGCGCGACCACGGCCAGCAGTGCCCCCCGACGCATCGATGGCCCATTCGGCGGGAGGGAGAAAGCTCCGTCGCTCGGAACGGCGGGAAACCGGCCTGTGACTCGACCGCGGGCTACCGATTCGAGCGGACTCGAGCGACGGTCGCGACCGCGACGACGATTGCCGCCGCGACGACCGCAGCGGAGACGCCGAAGCCGGGAATCGAGTCGTCTTCGTCGCCGTCGTCGCTCGCCTCGGCATCGTCGTTCGCCTCGGGCTCCGGAGCGTTGTCGATCTCGATCGTATCCTCGCCCTCGGGCGCGGCACCGTCGTCGACGGCCGCAAGCTCCTCGACGGCGGGCGCGTTGACGATCGTCACCGTCTCGCCGTCGTGATCGACGTAGTAGGCGCCCGGGTACGAGTCGTCGATCACGTACGTGTCCTGACGGTCGTCGACGGCCTCGGCGTCCTGCAACTCGAGTTGCTGCTCGTAGCCCGCGAGGAACTGCTCGGCCTCCTCGCTCGAGGTCCACTCGGTCTCCCAGACGTAGCCGGCCCGATCGGCGGCCACAGTCGGCTCGTCGGTGTCGGCGTCGTCGGCGACGTAGGTGACGAGTTCGTCGCCGGCCCAGCCGTCGGTGTAGGGCTGATCGTAGTCGTACCCGCCGAGATCCGCCTCGAAGAACGCGTCGGGGCCGATCACCGACGGCTCGTCCGAGTCGTGGGCGTCGCCGGCGAACATCGAGACCAGCCCCGCCTCGCCGTACGTTTCTGCCGCGGGCTCGCCGTCGATCTCGAGCTGGCTCCAGCTCTCGTTCGATCGGTCCTCGACGTCGACCTCGGCGGGCTCGCGGTCCTCACCCGGTCGAATCACCTCGGAGGTGCTGGCCGGTGGGTCGTCGTAGGCCGCGTTGACGGCGTCCCAGTCCTCGCCCTGCTCGCGCAGGTGGTCGACGTAGTCGGGGCCGTCGCTGTAGGGCTGGAAGATCGACGCGTACAGCACCCAGTTCACGTCGGGCGGATCACTCGCGGCGTCGGCGGGCTCGAGGCAGTTCCACTCCTCGCCGCAGCGCTGTTCGTAGGCGGTCTCGACCCAGACCGCATCGCCCTCGATCAGTCCGTTCTTGGCGTTGTCCTGGTCGATCGTCTCGCGGTCGTAACTCGAGAGGTCGAACTGCTGGTCCTGCAGGGCGTGGAGGAGTTCGTGGCCGAGGATGGCCTCGTCGACCTCCGGCGTCTCGGCGCTGTCGGAGACGAGCACGACCTGGTTCGTCGCGGGCTCGTAGTAGCCGCCGACGGTGCCGCCGTACAGCGCCTCCTGGGCCTCGGTCGCGTCGGTCTCGCGGTCGACGGCGAACAGCGCCTCGGCGTTGACGTTCAACTGGATCCGCTCGTCGCCCGCTGTGTCGGCGAAGAGGTCGTCGTTGTCCGCCTCGAACTCCTCGCGGGAGATAACTTCGACGGGGACGTCGTCCTCGAAGGTCAGCCCCCGAATCTCCTCGACACGGGCCATCGACCGGTAGACGACCGCCTCGAGTTCGTCGTCCTCGACGACCGCGTCGTCATCGTCGTCGACCGCGAGCTCGTCGTCGTACCAGTAGCCTTCGACGTAGCCGACAGTTCCGTCGGTCGTCGGATCGTCCGCTCGGTCGGCCTCCGTCGTCTCGCCGATCGGTCCGAGTGAGAGCGCTCCGGGGACCGCGCCGCCGACGGCCGCGACCAACAGCAGTGCCGACACCGCGAGGAGGACGGCGGCCGTCCGCGTTCGCCTCGAGTTCATTTCAGGATACGAACCCGTAAGCGAGGGCGGATGAAAAGACCGACGGTCGGGCGAACGTTTAGTTGGTCGATCGCCTACGCTCGTGTATGCACCTCGATCCAGCGACCACCGCCGTCGTGGCGGTCGACATGCAAAACGCCTTCTGTCACCCCGACGGCTCGCTGTACGCGCCGGGCAGCGAGGACGCGATCGAACCGATCGCCGATCTCGTCCAACGAGCCCGCGAGGCCGACGCACAGGTGATCTACACCCGGGACGTCCACCCGCCCGAGCAGTTTGAGGAGAGCTACTACTACGACGAGTTCGACCAGTGGGGCGAACACGTCCTCGAGGACTCCTGGGACGCCGAACTCGTCGACGACCTCGAGGTTCGGAAGGAAGACCACGTCGTCGAAAAGCACACCTACGACGCCTTCTACAACACCGAACTCGAGGGCTGGCTGAACGCCCGCGGCATCCGTGATCTCGTCATCTGTGGCACGCTCGCCAACGTCTGCGTACTCCACACCGGCGGCAGCGCCGGCCTGCGAGATTTCCGTCCGATTATGGTCGAGGACTGTATCGGCTGTATCGAGCCCGACCACCGCGAGTACGCCCTGGAACACGCCGACTGGCTGTTCGGGGAGGTTCTCGAGAGTGCCGACCTCGAGTTCGACGCCGCGTAGGTGGCTCCCGCACCGAACCGCGAGCCGCCGACGGACGACGCCTCGAGGAGAGCGCTTTTGGTCTCTCCTTCGAACGATCCAGTATGAGCGTTTTCCGGCGGCGCGTCAGGACGCGAGCGATCGACCGACCCGGAGCGGCGACGTCGACCGCGGGCACCGCCCGCGGGAGGTGTCCGGAATGAAACGCCGCAACCTCCAGTTGCTGTACGCCGGCGGGATCGCGCTCAACGCGGTCGCGCTCATCGCCGCAGCCACCACCGGATCGACGCTGTACGCCGCGACGTTCGGCCTCGTGATCGTTTATCTCAGCGTTCGGTACTGGATGGTCAGCACGGATTGAGATAAAGCGACAACCCGTACAGCCCGACTCGTACCCGTTCGAGCGACGATGGAGACGTATGGAGTCGGTTCCCATTCACCTCGAGACCGCGATCTACGGGTACTTCCTGTTCGTCGCGGCCGTCGGCTGCTACCTTCACCTCCGGATCCGGGCGACCGCCCGATCGCGGACGGACGAGAGCGCGCGAGACGCCGAACGGCCCGACGGCTCGCCGCCCTAATCCTCCCGGAAGATCCGGTAGGAGCCCTGCCCGGTCGCGACGGCCTTCGTCTCGCCGTCGGGGGTCGTGCTCTCGACGGTGACCTCGCTGACCCCCACGGTCGAGCCCGCGCGGACGACCTCCGCGGTCGCCTCGAGGTCGCCCGTCGCCGGCCGGAGGTAGTTGACGTTCAGGTTGATCGTCGCGACGCCCGTCGAGAGCGGCTCCTCGAGCTGCGTCTGGATCGCGAAGCCGCCGACGGTGTCGATCAGGGTCGCGGCGATCCCGCCGTGGATGTCGGGTCGCTGGTCGGGACCCGCGTTCGGCCGGATGTTCGTGAGTTTCTCGTCGTAGGGGATCGACAGCGTCATCGTCCCGTTGTCGACGTCCTCGACGCTCGTTCCGATCCAGGAGAGGAACTCGTGGTTCTCGTCGATGTAGTTCTGGAGGAAGCGGCCGAGGTCGTCGATCTCCTCGGCCGAGTTCGGTGGGTCGTCGGTCATGTCACCTACTGGACCAGCGACGCTCTTTACGGCTGCGTTTCCCGGGTTCTCGGGTGCAGGGTGAGCGTTCATCCGGCTCGAGGGCGTCTCGAGGGTAATGAGCATCCTATCGACGGACGAGCGAAGCCGCGGTGATCGTCGTGGGTGACGGTTCCGACGACTCCGGCGGCCCCGAGTACGACACTGACTTTCGCGAGAATCCCGACGAGTACGAGATCGGGCGCGGCGAGGAAGGCGTGTTCAAAGTCGAGCCCTACAAGAGCGAACTGCTGCCGCTGTGGTCGTACAAAGAGGAGGAGAGCGCTCGAGAGTCCGCCGAAGCGATCTACGAGCGCTACGAGAAGTACCGCGAGAACGACGAGTTTCCGGGGATGGACATGGCCCGGAAGTACCTCCAGATGGGGTACACGCGGGCGATGCGCTACGCGAAGTACTCCGGCGGGACGAAGTACGGCGACGACGGGGAGGAACTCGAGCCCGAGCAGTGGGCCGACGAGGAGAAACGCGAGGCCGCCCTCGTCTTCGAGGAGTATTGGGAGCGCGTTCGCGAGGACGAACGCTATCGGAACGCCAAGGAGCGACACCGCGATCAGTAGACTCCGATCGCTACTGTTCTCCGACCCGCGTTCGCCACTTTTCTCCGACCCGTATTATCGTCGCACTCGAGTGCGAGCAGTGAGCGAGGCGTTTCAACGACTGCTGTCGCTTCTCTCCTCTCGAGGCGTCGCTCCCTTTGCGATGAGTTCACCAGTACTGCTGTCCGTGCTGTCCGGTGGGCCCGATCACCTCATCATCTCTTCATCGCCGTCCTGCTGTTCGGCTCGACGAAGCTGCCGTGACACGCCCGCTACGGATCCGGACGGACGGAGACGGCGACGTGGTCGCCGATCTCGAGATCCACGTCCGGGCAGATCAGCTTCGCCCCGAAGTTGGCGTCGCGGGCGCAAAACAGCGAGAGGCCAGTGACCGGCTCGTCGTTCGCGAGAACCGTCACGTCGTCCCAGGCGATCGTCCGCCCATCGACGGCCCCGAGGCGGTCGCCGTTCAGGGAGACGGCTCCCGTAGCGGACCCCTCGAGCCCGAGCAGGCCGCCGCCGTCGTAGTGGGGGAGCCCGCCGTCGAGGACGCCACCGTCGAAACGGTGCTCCGACAGGGCTCGCTCCGTCCCGCTCGGGTCACCGCCGTCGGCCGCGACGCCGATGAACCTCGAGCCGGGATCGGGGTGGGTCGGCGCGTCCAGTACGGCGTAGGTCTCGCCCGTCGCGACGACCCGACCGGTGCCGTCCCAGGCGAGGGGTTCGATCTCGACGCCGGGCTCGAGCGGGAGCGAGCCCGACGCCCGGTAGGGGTTCTGCTCCGATTCCCGAAACCCGACGTGGAGATGGTTGTCGACCCAGGGCGCGAAGAAGCCGGCGCGAACCAGGGTGCCGAGCGACTCCCCCGCCGCGATGCGGTCCCCGCTCGAGACACTCGGCTCGACGTGGAGGATACGGGCCGTCAGCCCCTCGAGTTCGTCGGGGCCGTCGCAGTCGATCACGATCAGGTGGTCGTGTTCGGGGGCGTACGGTTTCGGCGGTGCGCGGACGGTGCGGGTCTCCCGGACGACGCCGGAGACGGGACTGGGCGCGACGGTTGTCCGACCGTCCCGCAGGGTACCGGGGTACAGATCGACCGCACAGCCGCCGTCGTGGGCGCGGTACGGCGAGTTGTACAGCGAGAACCGCTTGTAGCGGGTGAGCAGCGCGTCGGGGAGAGTGACGGCCATCTGTCGCCTGCGAGTCGGGAGCGGGAGCGTTTAGACCCATCGACCCGAACGCCGGGACATGCGTGTGTTCCGGGGCCGAGCGGGGACAATCGAAGCCGACCGTGAGGCGAGCGAGCGCCTCCTCGAGGTCGCCGCGGACGGCGAGCCCGCCGTTCGGGTCTGGACGCCCCATCGGCAGGTCGCCTTCGGGCGCCGAGATAGCCGACTCGAGGGGTACGAGCGGGCCCGCGAGGCCGCCCGCGAGCGGGCGTTCCCGCCGATCGAGCGCAGCGTGGGCGGACGGGCGGTCGCCTACGACGGCGAAACGACGCTGGCGTTCGCCCGCGCCGAGCCCATCGAGGACTTCCGACGCGGCACCGACGAGCGCTACGAGCGACTGACGGCGGACGTAGCCCGCTCGCTCGAAAAGATGGACGTCGGCCTCGAGCGCGGCGAGCCCGACGACTCGTTCTGTCCGGGCGCCCACTCGCTGTCGACGGCGGACGCTGCGGGGCTCCGGAAGGTAGTCGGCATCGCCCAGCGGGTCCGCCAGGACGCGGCGCTGGTCTCGGGGATCCTCGTCGTCGACGGCCGCGAGGAGCTGGCAAGGGTTCTCGAGGCGGTCTACGGCGCGCTCGGGGTGCCGTTCGACCCCGACAGCGTCGGTAGCATCGCCCGTGCTTCCGGCGAGGACGACCCGACGACGATCGCGCGAGCGATCGAGGACGGGCTGGTCGGCGATCGCGATCCGGCGATCGTCGAGGTCGGCAAGTAGTCGGTCCGAGCGTCCGGATGAGGTGTCGATCGTGTGATATTCGAGCGCGATCGATCGACTCGCGTCCCGTGAACGCGCTACGGACAGGTGTCGGAGTCCGAGGCGTCCGAGTCGGATTCGCTCTCGGGCGTCTCGGAGCCGTCGGTTCCGGAGTCGTCGTCGGTTCCGGAGTCGTCGTCGGTCTCGGAGCCGTCGTCGGAGCCGAACGTCCCACCAAGGGCCATCGAGTGGTCGTCGTAGTAGGCGTAGAGAGTCGTCGGGGCCGTGTAGCTGCCGCCGTAGTGACCGACGGGACCGGTGGTGTCGACGGCGTTGTCCGTCCGATCGGTGGTAAACCGGAAGTTCTCGCGCTCGTAGACGGGATCGCCATCGAGCCAGTAGCGAACGACGCCGTCGGCGTTCGGCTCGCCGCCGCTGACCGTGTTCACGCGGACGTAGTACTCGAACTCGTACCACTGGCCCGGAACGATCTCGGGCTGTGCGAGCGCGTACTCCTCGCCGTCGACGATGTAGTCGTGGTCTCCATACTCCTCGTCACCTCCGTCCATGTGGTACGTGTTCGAGAGGAGGTGGTACGGTCCCTCGGGGTCGGTATCTCGAGTGGAGACGTACATCCGGTTGCTCCAGCCGTTGGTTCCGTCGGGGTCGCCGCCACCGGCGCTGCCCTCGCCGCGCGCGATGGCGCAGTTCCACAGCCGACAGACCGCCAGCTCGCGGTCGTCCATCGTCCAGTCGGAACCGAGGGAGAAGCTGACGCGGCCGTTGAGCTCGAGCAGCCCGTCCTCGAAGTCGTAGTGGGTGCTCACCCCCCAGTTGTCGCCTTCCTGGAATCGCATCTCCAGGGCCGTGCTTCCGGAGACGGTCGGGCTGGACACGAAGCCGAGGTTCTCGGGGTCGCCGTTGGACACCCGGTAGAGTTCCTCCCAGTCGTCGTGTGCGTCGTAGTCGAGGTGGATGATCTCGTCCGGGTTGCCGGAGTTCGCTGCCGCAGTGTCGGTCCCAACACCCGCGAGGCCGAGCAACCCGCCGGCACCCAGGAGGCCGCCCGTGCGAATGGTCTGTCGCCTGGAGAGACTGAAACCGGTCGTCCCCTCGGTGGTGTCGTTCCCCTGCGTGGATCCTGTTGACGGCTCGTCCGGATCGAAACTGTTCGTTGGCATTCCAAATCTGTCTGATATGTCGGCCGTCATAGTATCGAACTCGCTACCGAGCGAGCGGTCTACTCAAATATCTCCTGAGTAGCAGTATCGGCAGAAAAACGGAACTAAGGACGGCACAATCGCCCCCGCCACTGATCGCCGACGCGACGAGCGCAGTCGCGATCCCGCCGAAACACCCCGTGTCGTATTTTTCCACCGAGTCTCGAGGGGCGAAAACGGCCCATACTCGAGCGCTCCGATCGTTGCACCGATGGGATCGGGAGAAACCGCCACCTTCCGGTCGGCGGCCGATCCCGGAAACCGAAGCGCCTCGAGGAGCGACGGGCGCCGGCTCAAGCCGTGACAACGCTTTTCCGGCCAGCAGTGGGGAACTCGAGTATGACTACCCGACGCTCGGAGGATCCACGATGAACGACGGGGTGAACCCGACCACGACGCCCGAGTGGGAGGAGCTGATCGCAGACGCCGATGGAATCGCCGCAGAGTACCGCGAGAACGGCTGGGACGCGGTCGCCCTCGAGCCGATCGACGTGACGCCGGTCGAGCGGGGGGACCAGTCGGGGCTCGACGTCACGATCGCGGAGTCGGCGTACGACCGCGTCGCGGATCTCGTCGGCAGCGACGACGTCTCGTTCGGGGACGCCGAGGTGTACTACCGACCCGCCGAGGGCGAGGACCAGCGGTTCGCCCTGGTCGTCGAGCGCGACGAGCACAGCGAGAGCGCCGTCCTCGTGCCGGTGACCTATGCGCTCTCGGAATCCCGTGCGGTCTTCGAACGCGCGCTACACGAGGAGGAACTCCATATTCACGTCCGCCCCGAGGCCGCCGACGAGTGGGTCGTCTTCTCCCACGACGATCCGTCGCTGTTCCTCGAGGAGTCGGACGTTCGCGAGTGGAACGACGAGTAGGCCGTTACTCCTCGTCGGTCTCTCGGTCGCGAAGCTCCTCGCTCGCCTCTCGGACCTCGCGCATCACCGTCGAGATCCGTTCCTCGGCCTCGAGTTCGTCGTCGACCGAGAGGTCGACGCCCTCGACCTCGAGGAGGAACTTCGCGACCTCCGTGGACTCGTACATCACGTCGTCGAGCTCCTCGGCGGTGAAGAAGTCACACATCGCGCCGTAGAGAAAGGTTGCGCCGGCCATGCGGACCTTCTCCTCGAAGGAGGCTCGAGCCTGGTTGACCGCCTGGGGCGTGTAGGTGTCGGTCATGAACGGAACCAGCTCGGGCAGGTTCTCGCCGATCTTGGTCATCTCGACGCCCGTCTCGGTCCGGAAGTCCGAACAGAGCCGCGCGATAGCCCACTCGCGGGCGGTGATGTACGTTCGATCGCGCAGGAACTCGTTGACCCGCTCGTACTGGGCGCCGTCCATCTTCTTGAAGCGGGCGTACTTCTGTACATCCGCTGGGACGTTCGACTCCTCGGGTTCGGGGTCGGGAACGTTCGGCATCGGGTTCTCACCGGCGGAGTCGTCGGCGGCTGCCGCGTCGCCGGCGTCGGCTGGATCGCGCTCGTCTCCATCGGAGCCGTCGGTCCGGGCGTCCTCGGCCTCGAGCCCGGCATCCGCACCGTCGTCGTTCATGGCCGCGTATTGCCAGCTACTCGGGATAAGCGTTGTTCTCGAGGCGCCTCGATATCCTCCCCGGACTAAAAGCGGACCATCGTAAACTCCGCTCGCGTCCTCGAGAGTTCTGTCGAATTTAAGTTCGTGAGGAATGTTCGATACGGTATGTCACAGACTCCGGTCGTCGCCAAGGCGGTACGAACCCCCCAGGGGAAAGAGGACGGCGTCTTCGCCGACGTGCGAAGCGAGGACCTCTCCGTCGCACTGATCGACGAGATCCTCGCCGAAACCGGTCTCTCCGGCGAGGACGTCGACGACCTGATGTGGGGCTGCGCCCAGCAACGCGGCGAGCAGGGGAACAACCTGGCCCGCGTCATCGCCCTCCTCTCGGAGCTTGGCGAGGACGTCCCCGGGACGACGATCAACCGCTGGTGTGCCTCTTCGATGCAGGCCGTCATCTCGGCGTCGGACGCGATCGCCGCGGGCAACCGCGACGCGATCATCGCCGGCGGCGTCGAGAACATGTCCCGCGTCCCGATGGGCGAGAACACCCACAACGTCCACCCGAGGATGGCCGAGTACTACAACATCGGCGAGCTCCAGATGGGGATGACCGCCGAGAAGGTCGCCGAGGAGTACGGCGTCAGCCGCGAGGAACAAGACGAGTACGCCGCCAGAAGCCAGCAGCGGGCTACCGAAGCGACCGAAGAAGGACGGTTCGACGACGAGATCGTCCCGATCGAGACCGACGACGGGACGGTCGACGAGGACCAGGGTATTCGGCCGGGTACGACCGCCGAAAAGCTCGCCGAGCTGCCCACGGTGTTCAAATCCGACGGCACCGTCACGCCGGGCAACGCCTCCCAGATCTCCGACGGCGCCTCCGCCCTGCTGATCACCAGCGGGGCCTTCGCCGAGGAACACGACCTCGAGATCCTCGCCGAGGTCGGCCAGAACAACGTCGCCGGCGTCGATCCCACGGTGATGGGGATCGGCCCAGTGCCCGCGACGGAGGGGCTGCTCGAGCGCAACGGCCGCGACATCGAGGAGTACGACCTCGTCGAGCTCAACGAGGCCTTCGCCAGCCAGTCGATCTACTCCCGCGACGAGCTCGGGATCGACCCCGAGAAGTTCAACGTCAACGGCGGGGCGATCGCGATCGGGCACCCGCTGGGGGCCTCCGGCGCGCGCCTGCCCGTGACGCTGATCCACGAACTCGGAAAGCGCGGCGGCGGCAGCGGCCTGGCGACGCTGTGTGTCGGCTTCGGCCAGGGTGCGGCGATCGAGTTCGAAGTCAACTGAGGCGCGGTTCGGAGCGAGCGCGGTTCGGAGCGAACGAAGTGAGCGAGAACCGCGGATGCGAACGGGGAGGAACGACCCGTGAGCGAACGAAGTGAGTGAGAACCGCGGGGCGAGCGGGGAGCGCAAACGACCCGCGAGCGGCCGATCAGTCCGGGCCTTTTGATCCAGATTTTGCGAGGCCGCTCGCACAGCGAGCAACCGACGACGAAGACGGATCGTGTCGCAGCCATCGAGGCGATCGGCGGCACCACCAGAACGTATTTGTTTTCTTACCCATCTACTGCAGGTATGGTCTCATCGCGCTCGTTATCGCCTTCTACTCCATCCTCGCTTTCTCCCCGTCGATGACGGCGGTGGATCGGCGAACGCTCCGGTGGCGGATGCTCGCGTCGCTCGCACTGCTCGTGCTCGTCACGGTCGGCTTCGTCGTCGGTGTCTGGGGCGCGTTCTACCTCGTTCTCGTCTCGTTCGAGGCCGACGGGGCGGCACTGATCGCGTCGGTAGCGAGCGGCGTTCTCCTGGCCTCTCTCGTCGGTCTCGAGTTCATCCAGGTATCGACAGTCGAGCGGTTCGCGGGCGCCACGCCGGTCGATCGCGACGAGAGGCCGGAGTTGTACCGGACGACGACGCGCGTCGCCTCCCAGCTCGACGTCCCGGTCCCGACGATCGCGATCTCCGACAGTCCCGCACCCGAAGCGCTGGTCGTCGGCTTCCGGCGCGACGGGATCCACCTGGTGCTCTCCGAGGGGACGATCGACGCGCTCGACGACGCCGAGCTCGAGGCGGTGATCGCACACGAGCTGGCACACGTACGGAACAGGGATGCGACGGTGATGACGGCGGTTTCGGCCCCGGTGGTGCTCGCGGCGGGACTGCGGACGCGCCTTCCCGATCCGAACGATGCCGGGATGGCCGCAGTCGTGGTACTCCCGCTGGCGCTCGTCTCGAACGTCGCGTGGATCGCCGGTCGAACGATCACCGCCGTGCTCGCTCGCGTTCGCGAACACGCCGCCGACCGGGCGGCCGCCGAGGTAACCGGGTCGCCCGCGACGCTCGCGAGCGCGCTCGAGACCCTCGACGAGCGGATCGAGGCGACGCCGACCCGGGACCTCAGGTCGGTCGAGGGCGTCTCCGCGCTGTCGATCCTTCCGCTCGAGCGCGATCCCGACAGTCGAGCGGTTCGGCTCGGTCCGGACGGCGAGACCGAGCCCTCGCACCTGTGGTTCGATCGCCTCAAGTGGCGGCTGTTCGTGACGCATCCGCCGACGGCCGACAGACTCGAGTCGCTGCGATCGCTCGAGCGCGGGCACCACCGGGGTGACGAACGGGAGCCGACGGCAGCATAGGGGAGCTACGGCGATCCGGACAGGCGATTTACATCGGTCGAGCCCCTACGGTGTTCAATGAGCAACATCTTGCTGGCGGCGATCATCGGCATTCCGCTCGCCTGGCACCTCGGAATCACCGCGTTCGTCTACTACGATTCCGGTCGCGTCGGCCTCGAGCCGACGCGGAAGTGGGTCGCGATCACCTTCGCCATCCCGATCTTCGGCTTCTTCATCTACCTCTTCGAGCGCAGCGAGCTCGACTACGACCCTGAAAGCGACCCCTACAAGGATCACAACTACAACATCCATCCCTCGAGGGCCGACGACGCGCCGCTGCCCTCGCGAGGCGACGACCGGGAGGGGCCGGACGACCTCGAGGGACCGGACGGGTCGGACTCCGAGCGGGAGCGGTAGCGACGTCAGAACGCGAGCGTCTTGACGACGACGGGAACACTGTCGTGGCCCGAGATCGGCTCGCCGACGTCGAGGTAGTCGCCGTCCTGGACAGCGAGTTCGTCGAGCGCGACGAGGGGACGATCGCTGCGGCGCTCGAGGAGCTGTCCCAGCGCCTTCGCGCAGTTCTGGCGAACCACGACGACGATCGGGAGCGAGGGGGGCAACGGCTCGAGCGCCGACGCGAGCGCGTCCGCCACCGAACCCAGCCGCTCGTACTCGAGCGGGCCGACGTCCGCGACCGCGAGGGCGACGGCGTCGAGATCGTGGAGGTCGTGGAGTTCCCGAAGCCGTGCGACTGTAGCCTCGAGTCGATCGCGAAGACGGCTCTCCTCGAGGTCCGCGAGGTCGCCGACGTCGGCGACCGGAACGTTCCGGAGCGGCAGCAGGTCGGGCTCGATCGAGATCGTCCGCCCGCTGAGCGTCGTCGACTCCGTCCCGGCGCCGACGACGGTCGCCCGCAGGTCCTCCGCGGACTCGAGAACGGGCCAGGATCGCACCCGCTCGTGTTCGCGCAGCGCGGCCGCGAGCAGTCCTCCGAGATCGCCGTGGGCGAACGGGTCGGCCGGCGGCGAGTCGACGAGCAGGCCGACGCCGCCGCTGAAGACGACGCCGTCGAGGGAGACGGGTTCGGTCGGGAGTTCGCCGATCGCCAACTCGCGCGTGAGACGGTCAAACGGCGGTCCCTCGAGCAGGTCGACGATCCGGTCAGCCATCGCCTCCGCGAGCGCAGCGAGCAGTTCGCCATCGGGTTCGTCGCCGACCGCGATTGGGAACTCGAGTGCCTCGGCGAGCACTTCGGCGGGCGGTGAGATCGAGCCGATTCGTCCGTCGTCGTCGAATCGGACCAGTCGCCCGCCGACGTCGAGACAGCGCGTCTCCCGAACCCGGCTTCCGCCTCGCTTGCGGCCGTCGGATCCCCCCTCGAAGATCGCGACGTTTGTCGTTCCGCCGCCGACGTCGACGTTGGCGACGGTTCCGCCCGTTTCGGCGGCGTGGGCTGCTGCACCGGAGCCCCGACCCGCGAGCACCGCCTCGAGATCCGCGCCGGCCGTCGCGGCCACGAACCGACCCGCGTCGGCGGCGACCTGATGGACGAGCGGTTCGGCGTTCTCTCGACGGGCGGTCTCGCCGGTGACGATCACCGCGCCCGTGTCGACGGTCGCGGGCTCGAGCCCGGCCGCCTCGAGGTCGCGTTTGACGAACGCGGCGACCCCCCCGACGTCGATCGTCTCGCGATCGAGCAGCGGCGTCTCGCGGACCGGACCTCGGAAGACGACCTCGCGGTCGGCGATCTCGGGGCTCGCCGCCCCGCCGGGTGGCGTCTCGACCTGCAGGCGGCTGACGATGGTGTGGGTCGTGGTCGTCCCGACGTCGACGCCGACGCTCGTCAGCGACTCCGGATCGGCGGTCACGAGCTCACTCCGTCCGGAACTCGCGGTCGTCCTCGCGGAGGTCGACCCCGCTTGCCTCGGCGTCGAGCATCTCCGCGATCAGGTCGACGAGCTCGGCGCCGGCCTCGACCGGCGGGAGCCCGCCGTCGTGGATGTTCGAGACGACCGACTTCTTCGCCGTCGCCGAGCCGCGCTCGGGGCCGTACACCAGATAGGCGCTCAGGCTCTCGGCGGTCCGGAGCCCGGGCCGTTCGCCGATGAGGTTGACACAGCAGTCGGCCTCGAGCTCCTCGCCGACGGCGTCCATCACGTCGACGCGACCGGACTCGACGAAGACGGGCGTGCCGACCGAGATCCCGCGAGCCTCGAGCCCGTCGAGCAGCGCCGGCAAGAGCTGCGGGACGTTCGCCTCGACGGCCGACGAGGAGAGCCCGTCGCTGACCACGAGCTGGACCTCCGGTGCGGGCTCGCAGTCGCGCTCGAGTCGCTCGAGGCTGTCGGCGTCGAGTTCCCGCCCGAGGTCGGGACGGGCGAGGTACTGGTCCGTGTCCGCAACCCTCGTCCGGAGCCGTACTAGCCCGAACTCCTTGAGCAGGTCGTCGCTCACCCGCGAGTGGACTGCGTCGCGGGCGACGCCGTGGTCGGCCCGGAACTCGAGTAACGCCTCGGTGGTCGGCCGCGGGCCGGATCGGCCGACGCCGAGTCTGGTGGGGTTGCGGTCGGCGATGCGCCGGAGCGCATCCTCGTCTCCACGGTCGGCGTCGTCACTGGTGGTCGGTTCGGGCGGTTCCGCATCGGCGTCGGGGTTCGAGTCGGATGCCATAGTTACGTGAAGATCGTCGGATCGCCCGCGCGTTCGGTGAGCCGGCCCTCGCGCCAGAGGTCCATCTCGGCGAGCCACTCGCGGAACGCGGGGGCCGGTTCGAGGTCGAACAGCTCCCAGAGCGCGGCCGCGTCGTGGTAGCTGTTGGACTGATAGTTCAACATGACGTCGTCGCCCATCGGCACGGTGATGAAGTAGTTCGCTCCCGCCGCGGCGAGCAGGACCGCAAGGTTCTCGATATCGTTCTGATCGGCCCCCATGTGGTTCGTGTAGCAGGCGTCGATCCCCATCGGAATTCCGTGGAGCTGGCCCATGAACACGTCCTCGAGGCCGGCGCGGATCACCTGGCGGCCGTCGTAGAGGTACTCCGGGCCGATGAAGCCGACGACCGTGTTGACTAGGAAGGGATCGTAGCGCTTCGCGAGGCCGTAGCAGCGCGCCTCGAGGGTGAGCTGATCGACCCCTTCGTGGGCGTCGCCCGACAGCTCGGCGCCCTGTCCTGTCTCGAAGTACATCACGTTCGGTCCCGAGGAGACGCAGCGACGCTGTGCGAGGTCGTGGGCCTCGTCGAGCAGGTCGACGTCGACGCCGAACTCGTCATTGCCCGCTTCGGTACCGGCGAGGCTCTGGAAGACGAGATCCGCGGGGGCTCCCTCCCGAATGGCGTCCATCTGGGTGGTGACGTGGGAGAGACAGCAGTTCTGGGTCGGCACGTCCCACTCCTCGATGAACTCGTGGGTCGCCTCGAGAATTCGCGTCGTCGTCTCGACGCTGTCCTGGACCGGATTCACGCCGATCACGGCGTCGCCGGCGCCGTAGGAGAGCCCCTCGCGCGTCGCGTCGATGATGTTCGAAACGTCGTCCGCGGGGTCGTTGGGCTGCAGTCGAAACGAGAGGGTCCCGGCCTCGCCGACGGTCGTGTTACAGCGCGCGGGTACTTCCATTCGCGAGGTGACCAGCGCCAGGTCGAGGTTCGACATGAGCTTCGTCACGGCGGCGATCATCTCGCTGGTGAGGCCAGGGCGGATCGCCGCGATCTCGCGCTCGCCCGTTCCCGTGGCGACGAGGTACTCTCGCAAGTCGGCGACGGTCCAGTCTTTGATCTCGTCGTAGATCGGCTCCCGGACCGCCTCCTGGATCACTCGCGTCACCTCGTCCTCGTCGGCGGGAACAACGGGGTTCTCCCGCAGCGTCTCGAGTCGCATCCCCGCCAGCGCCCGCTTAGCGGCGACCCGCTCGGCGTCCGCGTCGGCCGCGATCCCGGCGAGTTCGTCCCCGGTCTTCACTTCGTTGGCCTTGGCGAGGACCTCGACGACGGAGTCGAAGCGGTCCCCGGCGGCTGGCGTCGTAGTTTGGATTGCCATGTATTCGCTATCGGACGGTACGTCGGGGAGCTGCTTCACCGTTTGTCGAACGTTACCAAACTACAGTTTCTGCAATGAAAGCGACGGCGCGTTCGGCGATCGGGACGGGCGATGGCCACGGTTTTCTACGACGAACCGACAGCGGAGGTATGAAGCGAACGACGGTCTGGACGGTCGCCATCTTTCTGTTCGTCCTCGGAGACGCGATGGCGCTACAGGCGAGGGGACCGATCCTCTCGAGTCTCGAGGCGACGTTCGGCGTCTCGGAGGCCGCGCTCGGGCTGGTAGCGCCGGCCGGCACCGCGGGCTTCGCCATCGCCGCCGTCGCGACGGGACTGCTCGCGGGGCGACTTCGAATGCGGTGGGCGCTGTTCGCGGGTGTCGCAGGCGTGATCTGTGCGCTGGTCGCGATGGCGGCCGCGCCAGTCTACGCCGTGTTCCTGCTCGCGTTGCTCGCTCAGGGCGGCGCCGCGGGCGTGTTCCGCGGCGTCGATCGAGCGGCCCTAAGCCACATTCACTCGGCCAATCGCGGGCGCGTCTACGTCGCCTACGCGCTCGCCTGGGCCGTCGGGGCCGTGCTCGGACCGCAGCTGGTCACCGGCGTCCTCGCGGTGGCGGACTGGCGTGCCGTCTTTCTCGTTCTCGCGGCACTCTTCGTTCCGGTCGCGGTCGTCGCCGCCCGGACCGAACTCCCCTCGATGGAGGCCGAGCGGTCGATCTCGGTCGATGCGCTCCGGGCGCTGCTCGGCCGACCCGCCGTCGTCGGCGCCACTGTCGGAATCCTGTTCACCGGCGCCGTCGAGGGGATCATCTTCACCTGGCTCGTCTACTACGCCGAGGGGTTCTACGGGACGGGGACGGCCAGCCTGCTCCTGTCGACGTACCTGCTCGCGTACATCCCCGCCCGGACGGGCTACACGCTGCTCGTGGATCGAGTCCCATACCTTCTGTTGATGCTGGCCGCGACCGTCCCGGCGATTCCGGCGTTTGCGATCGCGTTCTCCGGGATCACCGGTCCCGTCCTCTTCACGGCCGTCTTCGTCGCCGGCGCCGGGCTCTCGAGCTGTTTCCCCGCGCTGTCGGCCTACGCCGTCGAGGCGGCCCCCGAGTACAGCGGCCCGATCAACGCTCTCACGACCGGGGCAACGTACGTCGGGATCGCGACCTCGCCGGCCATCGTTGGTGTCCTCGCCGAGGCGTACGGGCTGAACCGGGCGATCTGGCTCGTGATCGGCTTCGCGGTACTACTCTCGTCGACGATCGCGGCGACGTGGCTCTGGACGGGAACGCCGGAGGCGCCGACCGTCGACGCCGCCACCTGATAGCAAAAATGAGACTCAGTCGTCTGCGGGTGGGGCACTCAGCTGGTCGTCGGCGACCGTCCCGTCGTCGTTCCAGCCACGTTCGGCGTAGTACTCGTCGAGGGCGGCGTCGAAGTCCGGCAGCTCGTACGGCAGGCTGTCGTCGTCCCGGTCGAAGCCGCGCTGGTTGTTGAAGTGGCGCTCGAGCGCGACGACCCGGCCGCCGACCGCCAGTAAGTCCTCGTAGTCGGCGTCGAGCAGGGTCGAGAGTCGATCCTCGTCGACGAAGTCCCGCGAGAACTTACAGAGGACGGCACTGTCCTTGATCGCGTTGACGTTCTCGAGTTCGATCACCTTCGGCGGCTTGTCGTCGAGCCCCTCCTTCTCGAAGGCCTTCTCGGAGTCCACCAGTGGGTACTCGTAGGGGTAGAACTCGGCGTACATGTGGTCGGCGCCGCGGTTCGAGGTGGCGAAGGCAAGGCCCTGCCCGTTCAGCGTGCGGCCGTCGTGGGCGGGGAACTCGAGGCCCTTGACAGACCAGTTCTCGACGCCGAGGTCGTCGTGGACGCGGTCGATCCCCTCCGCCAGGTCGTCGCCGACGCCCTCGCGGTGAGCGATCTTCTCGACGAGGTCGTGGATCAGGTCGACGTTGCCGAACTCGTCCCCGCTCGCGAGGTACGCAGCGATCGTGTCGCCACAGGAGATCGTGTCCAGTCCGTACTCGTCACAGAGCTTGTTCGACTGCATAACGTCGACGATGTCGTCGACCCCGGAGTTCGGGCCGAACGCCATTACGGTCTCGTACTCCGGTCCCTCGGCTTCGAGGCCCGACTCCTCGTCCCTGGTGGGGAGCTTGCAGGCGAACGCGCAGGCCGAGCAGGTCCCCTTCTTGTACTTCTTCTCCTCGACGCGGTCGCCGCTGACGCCCTCGGCACCCTCGAAGGAGAGCTCCGAGAAGTACCGCGTCGGCAGGGCCTCGACGGTGTTCGCGAACTCGGTCATCGAGGACGTCCCCTGTCGCTTCATGATGTGGTCCGACTGGGCGGCCTCGCCGTGGACCTCCATCTGCAGCGGCGGGATCTCGACCTCGTGGGTCGAGTCGCCGTCGAAGGTGATCGCCTTCACGTTCTTCGATCCCAGGACGGCACCCAGTCCGCCGCGACCGAAGGCTCGCTCCTCGGAGGTCATGATCGAGGCGAACCGAACCTCGTTCTCGCCGCCGGGGCCGACGACGACGGTGTGGTCGGACTCGAGACCGTGCTCGTTCTCGATGTACTCGCAGGTCTCGGAGACTTTCGCCTCCTCGAGCTCCGGTACCGCCTCGAAGTCGACGCCCTCGTCGGTGACGTGGACGATCACGAGTTCGTCGCTGGCGCCGGTGACTTCGACGGCGCTGTAGCCGGTGCCCGTGAAGTTCCGCGAGAGGAAGCCGCCGGCGTTCGAGGAGAGCAATCCGCCGGTGAGCGGCGAGACGGCGGTCGCCGACATCCGCCCCGTGAAGCTCATCTGGGAGTGTTGGAGCGGTCCCGTCGCGAGGTAGAGTCGGTTGTCGGCACCGAGAGGGTCGGCGTCGAAGGGGACCCGATCGTGGGCGAGTTTCGTCGCGAGCGCGCGTCCGCCGATGAACGACTCGAGGTCGTCGTCGATGTCCTCGGTCGTCGAGGAGCGCTCCTCGAGATCGATCGAACACAGCGGTCCGTGAACGTGTTTCATACTGAGTAGGGTATCATCGATCACCACAAAACAGTTCGGTTCTCGTTCGCGGAGGGACGGGCGACTGTACCGATGTCGAGGCGCGGCTTCGATCGCGGAGGAAGCATCTACCGTTCCAGCGAGGTGCCGTCGGGAAGGTGCAACTCGTCGTCGAGGACGACCTGCAGGCGATCCGTCGCGAACAGGCGATCGATCTGATCGTGCGTGAACGTGCCGTCGCAGTCGTCGCCGACGAAGGTCACCCGTTCGGGCGTCCGTTCGACGACGGTCGCGAGCGCGCTGCCGTTCCGGTAGTGGTATCTGATCGTCGTTCCGAGATGGAGGGTCTCGGCGGTCACGCCGAGGGAGGTTCCGTGTGGGACCATATCCTATTCAGATTCGAGAGCGACATAATTCTTGTGTACTAGTGGTTGCAATTATAATACTAACTCAAGATAAGATTCTCTCTTCGAAGTAATCGTCAGCGAAAACAGTCCTCTCAGCCGTCTCCCACCATGCTATTAAGTAGCAATACAGTCATCTGTGTATATACGTTTTGGACGAAATTAGCTAAAGAGGCCGATACCGAGCCCACTGCTCGAGTTGTTCGAGGCGTTGGTCGGGCCCGAGGCGTTCTCGTCGACGCCGTCGTCGGACGCATTCGGCGTCACCCCGTCGGCAGTCCCGTTCGTCCCGTTGGGCTCGTTCGCAGTGTCGTTATTCTCGTTCTCGAGGACCCCGTCGTCACTGGTTTCGTTGGGAGCCATGTCGTCGGTCTCGTTAGCGGAGACGTTCTGATCGGGTTCATCGCCAGCGGTTTCGTTTTCCGGGCTGCCGTCGTCGCCGTTAGTGATCGTCTCGTTATCGTCGTCCCCGTTGACCACTGTGTCGTCCTCACCGTTCTCGTCATCCGCGTCGTCCTCGTCGTCTATCTCGTCCTCATCGTCATCCGTGCCGTCGTCATCATCCTCGTCGTCCGCGTCGTCGTCATTTCCCTCTTCGTCCTCCTCACCGTCTTCGTCGCCATCTCCGTTCTCGTCACCTGCATCCTCTCCCTCATCTTCTTCATCGTCCTCTTCGTCCTCCTCGCCATCGTCGTTATCCCCGTTTTCGTTACCTACGTCCTCTTCTTCGTCTCCGTCGTCCTCTTCCTCACCGCCTTCGTCATTTCCCGAATCGTCCTCCTCACCGTCTTCGTCCGCCTCGTCCTCGTCGTCTACGCCTTCACCGTCGTCCGCCTCGTCCTCATTTCCCGAATCGTCCTCCTCGTCGGTGTCATCGTCGCCATCTCCGTTTTCGTCGTCAGCCGGATCATCATCATCATCATCGTCGTCGGCTGATTCGTCGTCATCGATCGGGTCGTCGTCGGCTGGGTCGTCGTCAACCGGATCGTCATCGTCGTCGTCGTCAACTGGATCCTCGTCATCGTCGTCGTCGTCAACTGGATCCTCGTCATCGTCGTCAACCGGATCGTCGTCATCGTCGTCAACCGGATCGTCGTCATCGTCGTCGTCAACTGGATCCTCGTCGTCATCATCGTCAACCGGCTCATCGTCAGCTGGATCCTCGGCATCGTCGTCAACCGGCTCGTCGTCATCGTCATCAACCGGCTCGTCGTCATCGTCATCAACCGGCTCATCATCGGCCGGATCATCCTCGTCATCGTCCGGCTCACCAGCATCGTCGTCCTCCTCCTCGGGCTCGTAGGACTCCTCGCCCGGATCGCCGATCTCGAGTTCGTACGACGCCGTTCCCTCGCAGTTGCTTAGCGGGAACGAGTAGACGGCACTCTCGCCCGGTTCGGGGCTTTGCTCGTCGGCGAAGTGGATGCTCGCGATCTCGGCACCGTCCTCGTCGTAGATCCGCGCCTCCATGTCGACGGTGATCGCCTCGTCACCGACGTTCTCGAGTTCGACGTGGACGTTGCACTCGTCGCTCGGCGGCTCGTTCGCCCAGGTGAAGGTGTGACGGAGGGCCTCGAGGGAGTCGCTGGCGTCGCCGGAGATAATGACCTCGCCGTCGACCGACTGGTCCTCGTACTGGCCCTGTTCGTCCTCGGCCTCCTCGTCGTCGACATCGTCATCGTCGTCGGCGTCGTCCCACTCCTCCGGTCCGTCGCCGTCCCTGGCCGACTCGTTGTCCGACTCCTCGTCCTCATCGTCCTCGATGGCGCTACAGCCCGCTAGGATAGCCGAAAGTGATACCCCCGCAGCCGTACTGAACTCGCGCCGGTTTAGATCCATGTGACTCTCGTAGTGACCGCCCGCTGATTGGCTCTCGATACGCGTCCTCTGGGCAGAGGTTCGGAGCTCCCCCGTGTTTAGCTCGTCGGATCCGCCCGGAAGGGTTCAACGTACTGATATCACCGAGAGGTACTATTCCTTCTGCAAGCACTGTCAGCCGCTCAGGACGAAACCGGATCGACCCGGTCCTCGCGGTCTGCCTCGTAGATCCGCTCGATCCGATCCTCGAACCGGTCGAGGATGACCCGACGCTTCTTTTTCATCGTCGGCGTCAGCATGTCGTTCTCCTCGGTGAACTCCCGCGGGACGAGTTCGAACTGCTTGATCGTCTCGTGTTTCTCGAAGTTCTCGTTGACCTCGGCCACCGTCTCGCCGACGTACTCTCGGACGCGCTCGTTGTCGCACATCGCCTGCGGGTCCTCGGGGAGGTCGATCCCCTGTTCGTCGGCCCACTCGCGGATGTGGTCCGTGTTGGGGACGAGCAGGGCGCCGACGAACTTCTTGCCGTCGCCGACGACCATACACTGCTCGACGACCTCGCTGGCCGCGAACGCGTCCTCGATCGGGCCGGGTGCGACGTTCTTGCCGGTCGAGAGGACGAGGATCTGCTTGACCCGATCGCGGAACTCGATGTAGTCGTCGGGACGGAGGTGAACGATGTCGCCGGTGCGGAACCAGCGGCTGCCGTCGTCGTCCTCGAGGAACGACTCCGTCGTCGCGCCCGGTTTGTTCCAGTACCCCTGGGTGACGTTCGGGCCGCTGACGAGCAGTTCGCCGACCTCGCCGGGATCGTCGAACGTCTCCCCCTCGACGAGCGAGTCGTCGATCCGGACGTCGACGCCGGGAAGCGGCGGCCCGATGGTTCCGATCTCGGGCGCCTCGGGCGGGTTGACCGACACGACGGGAGCGGTCTCGGTGAGTCCGTACCCCTCGTAGATCGGTAGTCCCATCGCGTGGTACAGCGTACAGAGCTCCTTCGAGAGGCTGCCACCGCCGCTGATCAGGAGCTCGATCTCGCCGCCCAGCGCCTCCCGGACGTTCGAGAAGACCAGCTTGTCGGCCAGCGACTGCTTCGCGCTGAGAATGGGTCCGGGATCGTCGCTCTCCTGGTACTCGACGCCGACGTCGGTCGCCCACTCGAAGATCCGCTTTTTGGCCCCCGACTCGCTTGCCTGTTCGCGGATCGTGTCGTAGATCTTCTCGTAGACGCGGGGGACGCTGGTCGCCGTGTCCGGCTGTACCGTCCCGAAATCCTCCTTGAGCGTGTCGGTGCTCTCCGCGTAGGCGACGCACGCGCCGCTGGCGAACAGCAGGAAGTGTCCCGACGTGCGCTCGAAGACGTGTGCCAGCGGGAGGTAGGAGACGGACTGCACGGTCTCGTCGATGACCGGCAGCTCGTCGTCCTTGTCCGGGCGCGGCCCGTAGCGCTTGCGGACCTGGTTGACGTTCGACCGGAAGTTCCGGTGGGTGAGCTGGACGCCCTTGGGCTGGCCCGTCGTCCCGCTCGTGTAGATCAGACTCGCGAGATCGTCCATCTCCGGCGCGTCGAGCCACTCCTCGTAGCGCTCGAGGTCGAAGACGTCCTCGCCGCGGTCGTGAACCTCAGCGAGGGTCAGGACGTCGTTGCGATCGTCGTACCCCTCGAGGCGATCCATCGAGACGATGAACTCGAGGTCGAGGTCGTCCTCGACCTCGAGGACGCGCTCGACCAGCCGTTCGTTCTCGACGACGACCGCGGTGGCGTCGGGATCGTCGAGCAGGTACCGAACCTGGTCGGGCGAGGAGCTCTCGTAGACGGTCGTGATAACCGCGCCCGCCGAAAGCAGCGCGAAGTCGGTCTGGGCCCACTCCATGCGGGTGTCGGCGAAGATGCCGACGCGATCACCCTGCTCGACGCCGAGGTCGCGAAAGCCCGCCGCCAGGTTGCGGACGACGTTTCGCATCTGGGTGTAGGAAATGGCCCGGAACGCGTCGGGATCGGCAAGCTCGAGGACCGACTCGGTCAGCGATCGGTCGTAGATCCCGCCCTTGTACCGCTGTGCCGGTCGGTTCGGGTGGCGCTCGACGGCGTCGTCGAACATCCGACCGAGCGTCGTTTCGCCGGTGACCTCGTCCTCGTACTCTCGTTCGGCGTCCCGCCAGTGCATATACGTGTGACAGTACCTCCCGAGCGATAAAACGTGATGAAACTGAACGCATCTGTCACCGCGTTTATTCGTGAGCTGGAACGGTGATCGCACCGAAAACAGGCGGTCCGACGATCCCGGCGATCAGTCCCGGTAATCCAGGTAGCCGACGACGCCGCGAACGTTCATGCCGGCCTCGGCACCGGCCTTGTGCTCGCCCCACGCGTCGCCGAGATCCGACCTCGAGGCGAAGTGGTCGACGAGCGCCTCGTCGTCCTCGAGCTCCCCGCGTTTCTCCTCGACGTCCCGGACCCACTCCTCGAGGACGGTCGCGTACTCGTCGAGGGCCGCCTCGGCGTCGTCGCCGACGTAGCGCGGGCCGAAATGGGCGTAACAGAGGACGTCGGGGTCGATCTCCTGGAGGGCCTCGACGTCCTCGAGACAGCGCTCGAGGTGGAAGTTCGACGGCGGCGAGGTCTCCCGGATCTCCTCGAGTTCGGGCACCCAGATCCCCGCGGCGTCGGCGGTAAACACCGCGTCGTTTTCGGGGTCCTCGAAGACGACCTGGTGGGGGGCGTGGCCGGGCATCTCGTGAACCCGAAGCTCGTGGGTTCCGAGGTCGATCGAGTCGCCGTCCTCGATTTCGACGATCCGGTCCTCGGGAACCGGCTTCGGCTCGACGTAGTACTGCCACTGGTCGCCGACGGCGGCTTTCGTTCCCTCGACGAGCCGCGAGGGGTCCGCGAGGTGGGAGGTGCCGATCGGGTGGACGTAGACGTCGGCGTTCGGGCACGCTTCGGCCAGAAAGCCCGCGCCGCCGGCGTGGTCGAGATGGATGTGTGTGACGGCGATGGCCTCGAGTTCCTCGGGCGCGATACCGATCTCCTCGAGGGCCTCGAGGATCCGCTCGTAGTTCGTGCCGATCCCCGTGTCGACGATCGCGGGCCGCTCGTCGTCGACGACGTAGACGGCGCCGTACCCGCTGGTGTCGTACATTCCCGTGTCCACGTAGTAGAGATCCGAACAGTCGCCGGCCGTAACCTGGCGGACGTCACCGATTTCCATACCGGTAGGCTGTCGGGAGACGAAATAAAAGCTGGCGTCCCGGCCAGCCTACCGGTCGCGTCGGTCCTTCCACTCGCCGATCCCCGAGGGATCGAGGTGAACGTGAGCGTCGCCGACGTCCTCGATCCCTCTGAGGCTGGCGACCAGTTCCGACTCGACGTCGTGAGCCTGCCGGAACGGCATGTCGCCGTCGACTTCGACGTGAACCTCGACCTCGAGGACGGGACCGTCGTAGAAGACGGTGAGGTCGTGGATCCCCTCGACGGCGGGGTGGTCCCGGAGGATCTCGGTCACCTCCGCTCGCTTCATCGGTCCGGGTGAGGCGCCGACGAGGTAGCCAACGTTCTCGCGGCCGATCTCGACGCCCTGGTAGATGACGAGCAGGCTGACGAGTCCGCCAGCAATCGGATCGAGCAGCGGGAAGCCGAGCAGGACGCCGAGCACACCGACGACCGCGGCGAAGGAGGTGTAGATGTCGTTGAGACAGTCCGTCGCCAGCGCCTCGAGGGCGGTCGAGCCGATCGCCTCGTTGATGTACTCGGTGTAGCGGTAAACCAGATACATGTCGACGATCGCGAACGCGAGCGCGCCGAGCAACAGCGGGTGGAAGACGACGTCGACGCCGTGGGCGACTCCCTGTGCGGACTCGTACAGCAGGTTCAGTCCGAGCAGCGCGATCACCGCGCCGACGAACAGCGCCGTCAGCGGCTCGATGCGCTCGTGGCCGTGTGGATGGGTGTCGTCGGGTTCGTCGAAAGAACTCCGGCCCCAGACGAGCACGACGACGCTCGCGACGAGATCCGCGATCGAGTGGGCCGCGTCGGCCACGAGCGCGACGCTCCCGAAGGCCAGTCCCACGGCGCCCTCGACGACGATCTTGACGGCGTTGCCGAGGACGTTCGCCCACGACGCGCGCGTGAATCCGTCGCGGCCCGCCTCGTCGACCATACGCTGTTTAGAGACAGTCTAAACTTGGGTCTTTTCCTTCCCGACGGCGTCCGTCGAGCTTTCGCAATCCTCATTTGGGTGGTGTGAGAACGGTCCGCTATCCGGGCGATGGGGCCCGCCTGCCACAACCGCCGGCGACTCGTTCACCGCGTTCGCGGTCGCGCGCTGCCCGCAGCCGCGTACCGCTTGCGCAACCGCTCGGTCCTGCCGCGGGGCCGACCGTACGACCGGCTGACGGTCCCTGCTATCAGTCAGCCATGAGAGATCACCCGCTCGTCCGACTCGAGACGCTCGCACTGATCGCGATCGGCGGCTTCGCCGGCTCGAACCTCCGGTTCTTTACGCTCGGACTCCTCTCCGACGTCCTCGCCGTACTTGTCGTCAACGTCGTCGGCAGCTTTCTGCTCGGCTTCGTCGTCTACGAGGCTCAGTACACCGGCGTCGTCGACCGAAAGGCCAGACTGGTGTTTACGACCGGCTTTCTCTCCTCGCTGACGACCTACAGTACGTTCGCGGTCCAGACCGCCATCGCCGCCGAGCCGTGGCTGCTCGTCGGCATCGTCGTCGCCAACTACGGACTCGGCTTCACCGGCGTGCTCGCGGGACGGGAGCTCGCCCGCAAGGTCCGCGACTGGCGGCCGGCGGCAGCCGGCGGTGAGACGGCGTGATCGCGCTCGAGTCGCCGGCGTCGGCCCTCGCCGCCGTCCTCGTTCTCGAGCCCGTCATCGAGGACGGCGCCCTCGAGTTCGAGGCCGCCCACCTCGTCGGTATCGGCGGGGCGATCGGTGCCGTGCTGCGCTACGCCGTCTACGAGCAGCTTTCCGACGAGCGCTACCCGTGGCCGACGCTGGTCGTCAACGTCGTCGGGAGCTTCGTCTTCGGTGCGGCGACGTTCGCGGGTGCAGGCGAGTCAGTGATTCAGCTGGTCGGGATCGGCATCTGCGGCGCGTTCACCACGTTCTCGTCGTTCTCGGTCGAGACGGTCCAGCTCTACGAGCGCGGGGATCGAACGGTCGCGGTCGCGAACGCGGCGGGGAATCTCGCGCTCTCGCTCGCGGCGATCGGGCTCGCTTGGGTCCTCGTCTCCGCGCTCTAGGCCTCGCGGTCGTTGATCACCGTAACCGGGACGGCCGCGCGCCGAACGACCGTTTCGGCCACGCTTCCCAAAAGGTATCTCGCGACGCCCTCGCGTCCGTGACTACCGAGAACGATCCCGTCGGCGCCGTGGTCGTCGGCGTACCGCACGATGGTCCGGGCCGGATCGCCCGCCTCGACGGCCGTTCCGACCGAGACGCCGTCCGGCAGCGTCTCCTCGAGCGCCTCGAGGACGGCCTCGCCCTTCTCGCGTTCGGATTTGTACTCGTCGTCGGCCGTATAGCCCGGATAGGCGCGCTGGCGGCTGTAGTCGGTCATCGGATCGACGACGTACAACAGGGTTAGCTCGGCGTCGGGGAACTGCTCGCAGGCGTACTCGAGTGCGGCTCGGGACGGACGGGAGCCGTCGACGGGGACGAGAACGTGCGCTGTCATAACAGAGTCATCGACGGCGACGAATAAAAATTACCGCGAAAACGAAGCCGCGTTTAGATCAGCTCGGACAGCAGGACCGCCGCGAGCCCGAAGTAGATCAGGAGCGCGGTGATGTCCTTGACCGTCGTGATCAGCGGGTCCGACGCCGCGGCGGGGTCGAAACCGAGCTTGTTCATGATCCAGGGGATCACGTAGCCGACGACCGACGCGACGACACAGACCGACACGAGGCCGACGAAGACGACCGTCGCCAGCTCGAGGGCGTAGGGCTCGTTGATCTGCCAGACGTAGGCCGCGGCGGCGCCGATACCGCCGATGATGAGGCCGATCAGCAGGCCGACTAGCCCCTCGCGGGCGAAGTGTCGCATCGCGTTTCGGTCGTCGATGTGGCCGAGCGCGAGGCCGCGGACGAAGATCGTCGACGCCTGCGTGCCGACGTTACCGCCCATGTCCATGATGACGGGAACGAAGAAGGCCAGCGCGACGACGGCCTCGAGGGTGTCTTCGAACTGCTCGATGACGCCGCCGGCCATCAGGCCGCCCGCGAGGGCGACGATGAGCCACGGCAGTCGTAGTTTGAGAATCTTCGTAATCGAGGACTCGAGGATCGCGCTCGAACGGGCGGTCTCGACGTCGGTAAAGGAAAAGCCCGCGCTCTTCATGATGTCCTCGGTCGCCTCCTCCTCGACGACCTCGATCATGTCCTCGGTGCGGAGGACGCCGACGAGCATGCCGTCGTCGTCGATGACCGGCAGGGCGGGAAAGTCCCGCTCTGCGACCTCGTCGGCCGCGTGCTCGGGATCGGCGTCCGCATCGATCGTGACGAGGTCGGTGTGCATGTGGGTCTCGACGACGTCGTCTTCGGGCGCGTTGAGGAGCTCCCGAAGGGACATGACGCCGACGAGTCGGCCCGAATTATCGGTAACGTACAGGTAATAAACGGTGGTTTCGTCGGAAACGGGTTCGAAATCGCGGAACTGTTCGATCGCGTGTCCGACGAACGTCTCCTGGGTGACCGCGACGAAATCGGCTTCCGTGACGTCGGCGACGCGGTCGGCGTGGAACTCGATACCGCCGTCGGCGGCGCGAGTGCGCTCAGCGTCCTCCATACACCTCACCCCGGACGTGCGAGCCCATGGCCCCCGAAAACTCGCCTTCGAGCAGGTCGAGAATTAGCTCCTCGAGCGTACGACCGCGCTCGTAGTGTGTGTCATTGATAGTCGTCTCGGCGCCGAACGGATTGCTGTGGTTGGTGTTCAGCATACGCTACTCGATCGTTAGAGACGGCTAAAAGAGGTTTCGGACTAGGTCTAAGGGTGAAATATATTCCCACGATATCCGAACACACAGAAACCCTGTACGGTCGTTCGCCACACCTACACGTCGGATAGGGGATCACCGCCGAACGGCCGACGGCTTGCTATTCCTTCCCGATACGTTTAACAGTCGACTACGAAAGATACTGCTATGAGCGTACGGGAGGAGTTCTGGTCGATCTACCGCGAGGCGCTGCCCATCCTACTGATCGCCCTCGGTGGCGGACTCTTCGCCGGGCTGGTGCTCGAGGGAATGGTCGAGAGCGTCGAACGATTCCCCGGTCTACTCGTGATGATCCCCGTTTTCCTGGCCACGCGGGGCAACGTCTACGGCGCGCTGGGCGGACGGATCTCGAGCGGGCTCCACCAGGGGTTGATCGAACCGAAGTTCGAACGCGACCAGCGACTCGTCAACGCGGTGACGGCGTCGTTCATAAACGGGATCGGGATCTCGCTCGTGATCGGCGTCATCACCTGGATCGCGCTGCTGATTCTAGGCTGGGAGGTCGCCGCGCTGTACGAGCTGGTCGGGATCATGCTGATCGCCGGCATCCTCACGTCCGTCGTGCTCATCTTCGGCCTGCTGGCGCTGATCTTCGCGGGCTTCAAGTACGGCTACGACCCCGACAACCTCGTCGGTCCAATCGTGACGACGCTGGGTGACATCTTCGGGATGCTGTTCATGCTGTTTGCGATCGGGCTTGTGGAGGTGCTCGTCTGATGGTCGTTCCGCAGGGCTCGCTCGGGAGCTGGGAGGTTCGCAGCATCGTCGGCAACATGTTCCCGCTGTTGATCGTCCTCTGCGTGATCGTCCTCTGGGCGGGGATCACCCTCGAGGAAGCCGAAGAGTTGCTCGAGCAGTACGGCATCCTCGCGATCATGGTGCCGACGATGGTCGACATGGGCGGCAACCTCGGCGCGATCCTGAGCTCGCGGCTCTCGACGCGACTCCACCTGGGGACGACCGAGTTCGATCCCCGGGATCGGGAGCTGTGGGCGAACGTCGGTGCGGTGCTCGCGCTCGCGGCGACGATCTTTACTGCGCTGGCGTTCGGCGCCTACCTGCTCGGCGCGCTCATCGGCTCGACGCTTCCGCTCACGACGCTGCTGACGATCTCGCTGGTCAGCGGGATGTCCGTCGCCGTCATCGCGGTCCTGTTCAGCTTCGCGACGACCTACGCCTCCTATCGGCTGGGCGTCGACCCCGACGACACGACGATCCCGGTCGTCACGAACGTCGTCGACGTCTTCGGTATGGTCATCTTCATCGGCGTCTCGGCGCTCGTACTGGGGTTCTGAGCCCCCGTATCGAACTCGAGACGATCCGCCGAATCGGGCGATATTCGACGAGAGCGGGGGCGTGTGCCGTCCGTCCGTCGAGCGTCTGACTGAACTTCAAGTGTCACCGTGTGGGGGTTGTGTGCATGGAAGTCGAATCGATTCGCACCGAACGAACGCCACGAGACCTCCTCCGAAACGCGTCCGGACCGAGGCGAACGGGCCGATGAGCTGGCTCGTCCGCGCGTTCCGAACGCGGGAGCGACGACACGCGACCGTTCCGCTGGCGCTGGCGGTTATCGTCGCCGTGCTCGGCGCCCTGCTGTACCTCGAGCTCGTCACGGTGTTGCTCGAGCACGCCGGCTGACCGGAACGACCGGAGCCCGAACTACTCCGGCCCTCGAGAGAGCTCCCCGAACGCCTCAGCGGCCGTCCGGGTCCCCTTCGCGATGAGCACGTCCCCGCCGTTGATCTCCGCGTCGGCGTCACCGATCAGCAGCCACCCCTCCTCGGGGCGACGGATGGCGATCACCGACATCGTCGGCTCTGTCTCCGGGACGCCGGCATCGACACCCGCTCCGTCGAGGTCGCTTCCCGGCTCGACCTCGATTCGGGTGATGATCTCGTCGCTCTCCTCGACGGCCATGCCGACGACCGGATGAACCTCGATATCCCGGAACACGCCCTCGCTGAGATCGATCGCGGCGTCGCTGATGACCTCCGTGCTCGTGCCGAGCCGGATCAGTCCTCGAAGCGAAACCGGGTCGGGGGCGTCTGCGGCCGCCCGGAGCGTCCAGGCCTCGAACCGGGACTGCATCGCGTCGACCTCTACCTCGAGGTTCCGGACCTCCTCGGCCAGCGCCTCGCTGTCGAACAGGACACTGCTGTAGGCCAGGTCGATCCCCAGCTCCGAGAGGTTCTTCATGTGGATGATCGTGTCCACGGCCCGCTCGAGATCCTCGATGTCCGACGTCTCGACGGCGGGGACCTCGTAGACCGTCCCGGTCAACGTCTCGTACACCTCCTCGATCGCCGCGTCCGGGCCACGAAGGAAGGCGACGTCGTCGGGCGCGACCGTCGTCGTCGGACCGGGGTTGAGCAGCCACTCCTCCCCGCGCCGGAGCGCGATCACGCGGACGCCGGTTTCGGACTCGAGGTCGATACTCTCGAGTGTCCGATCGGCGTACGAGGAGTTCGCGTCGACGACGCCCCGGACCAACACGCCGGCGGCCTCGGGAAGCGCCGCGCGCATCGCCTCGGGCAGTCCCATCTCCTCTAAGACGATCTTCGCGATGTCGCCGGCCGCGTCGCTGATCGTCCCCGTCGCGGCGACGATCCCCAGCACCGGCGCCAGCTGTTCGGCATCCGAGGGGTTCCGCGAGGCCATCAACAGCCCCATCCGGGCGCGCATCTCGAGGACGTCCATCTGACGCTCGAGGCGGAGCACCTCCCGGGCGAGGTCCTCGTTTCGGTGGAGGACGGCGGAGTAGGAGAGATCGATCAACAGTTCCGCGGTATCTTTCATCTCGACGAGTACGTCCTTGACGCTGACGGGCTCGTACTCGATCGACACCGGCGACGGCTCGTCCTCGAACGGATCCATGTCCTAACCCACCGACCCGCGTCAAAAAAACGTTTCCCGCCGCCGAGTGGCGGGCTCACGAAACGACGCCTTCCGACACGGTTTTGGACCGGCACGGAGAATCCACGAGCAATGATCGACCGGAGCCTCCTGCGCGAGGACCCCGAAGCCGTCCGCGAGGCGCTCGACAACCGAGGTGCCGACGTCGACCTCGACGAGCTGATCGAGATCGACGAGCGTTGGCGAGAGCTGAAGGCCCGCGGCGACGAGCTGCGCCACGAGCGAAACCAGGTGACCGAGCGGATCGGCGCGCTCGTCGCGAAGGGCAAACAGGATGAGAAGGACGAGGCCATCGAGGAGTCGAAGGAGCTCAAAGCCGAGATCGAGGACGTCGAGGCCGAGGCGACCGAACTCGGCGACGAGCTCCGCGAGCGGATGCTCGAGGTTCCACAGATTCCCGACGAGAGCGTGCCGCTGGGCCTCGACGAGCGACACAACGTCGAGGATCGACGCTGGGGGTTCGACGATCTGCGCGTCGACGCCGACGCAATCACTCCCCACTACGAACTCGGCGAGGAGCTCGACATCATCGACGAGGAACGCGGCGCCAAAACGACTGGATCGGGCTTTTACTTCCTCAAGGGTGACGGCGCTCGCCTCGAGCACGCCCTGATCCAGTTCATGATGGACGTCCACCGCGAGCAGGGGTACGTCGACCTCTTCCCGCCGGTACCCGTCAAAAGCGAGTCGATGCGGGGCACCGGCCAGCTGCCGAAGTTCGCCGACGACGCCTACCGACTGGGCGGGAGCAACGAAGACGAGTACGAGGACGACGACCTCTGGCTCTGTCCGACCGCCGAGGTCCCGGTCACGAACATGTACGCCGACGAGATCCTGCTCACGGACGACCTCCCGCTCAAACACCAGGCGTACACGCCCAACTTCCGGCGGGAAGCCGGCGAGCACGGCACCGAAACGCGGGGCATCGTTCGCGTCCACCAGTTCAACAAGGTCGAACTCGTCAACTTCGTCGAGCCCGAGGACAGCTACGACCGCCTCGAGTCACTGCTCGACGAGGCCGAGGAGGTCCTGCGCCAGCTCGAGCTCCCCTACCGCATCCTCGAGCTCTGTACCGGCGACCTGACCTTCGCCTCGGCGAAAACGTACGACATCGAGGTCTGGGCGCCCGGCGACGACATGGACGACGGTCCCGAGGAGGGCGGCCGCTGGCTCGAGGTCTCGAGCGCCTCGAACTTCGAGGACTTCCAGGCCCGCCGCGCCGGGCTTCGCTACCGACCCGAGCGCCACGAGTCGGCCGAGTACCTCCACACGCTCAACGCCTCGGGGCTCGCACTGCCCCGGGTTATGGTGGCGATCCTCGAGTACCACCAGAACGAGGACGGCACCGTGACGATCCCCGAGGCGCTGCAGCCGTACATGGGCGGACAGGAGGTCATCGAGGGCCACGAGAAGGTCGGCGAGAGCGCGCTGGGTGCGGGCGAGCGGGAGTGAGTCGCGGCGACCAGTAGTCGTCGACAGAGACCCCAGTACCGCATCGGACCGGTTCGACGCTCCGCTCTCGGTTTCTGAAGCTCTGATCGCTGATTTCACACTCGAGTTTTCGAGCCGTCGGTACCGTCACCGTCGACTCGGTCACCCCGGCGAGTGAAACGGCGGAAGGGCCCCGAAACGTTCTCGAGGGTTCCAGCAAAGCACGAGTGGGCGTTGGCTCCGCTACGAAAGCGGACGCGAAAGAAGAAACGAATCGAGAGAGGAGAGCGGCGGTTTAGATGTACTGGATGATCTCGGGCAGCTCGAGCTTCATGCCCTTGCGCTCGCGGATCTCCATGATCTTCTCGCGCTGGAGCGAGTCGGACATGACCTCGAAACCGGCGTTCTCCGTGTTCCAGGAGGCGCGGCCCTCGGTCGCGCTACGAATGTCGCTCGCGAAGCCGATCATCTCGCCGACTGGCGCGATCCCCTCGACGACCATCAGGTCGCCTTCCTGGTACATGTCGTCGACGCGGCCACGTCGACCCTGGATCTCGCCGGAGGCGGCGCCCATGTGGTCGTTAGGGACGTCGATGCGGACGTCCTGCATCGGCTCGAGCATCTTGATGCGGCCGTCGATCAGGGCGTTGTGGAGCGCGTTTCGAGTTGCCGGGATGACCTGTGCCGGACCGCGGTGGATCGTGTCCTCGTGGAGCCTGGCGTCGTGCAGCCGGATGAGCGTCCCCTGAACCGGCTCGTTTGCGAGGGGACCGTTGTTGAGGGCGTCCTCGAACCCCTCGATCACGAGTTCCATCGTCTCGTTCAGGTGCTGGATACCTTTCGTGTCGTCGATGAGGATGTTCGTCCCGTGGATGTGCTCGACCTCCTGAGAGTCGTCCTTCTCCATGCCGGCGTTCTGCAGGGCTTCGCGGCGCTCCTGTTCGGGCATATCCATCGACGCCTCGCCGAGCTGGATCGCCTCGACGAGTTCGTTCGACATCGGCTCGATGGAGACGTAGAATCGGTTGTGGCGGTTCGGTGAGATGCCCTCGATCTCGTCGCTGGGTTCCTGGGGCTGCTCGCGGTAGACGACGATCGGTTCACCAGTGTTGACCGGAATACCCTGATTCTTTTCGATACGCTGGGTGATCACTTCGAGATGAAGTTCTCCCTGTCCGGAGATCAGGTGCTCGCCGGTCTCCTCGTTGATCTCGATCTGGATCGTCGGATCCTCTTTGGAGACCTGTCGAAGGGTTTCGATCAGCTTTGGCAGGTCGTCCATACTTTTCGCCTCGACGGACTTCGTAATGACCGGCTCGGAGATGTGCTCGATCGACTCGAAGGGCGTCATCTCGACGCTCGAGACGGTCGAGCCGGCGATGGCGTCGCGGAGACCGGTGACGGCCGCGATGTTGCCGGCGGGGACGCGCTCGACTTCCTCGCGCTCGCCACCCATGTAGATGCCGACGGACTGGACGCGGTTCTTCCCCGCAGTTCCGGAGACGTACAGCTCCTGGCCCTTCTCGAGGGAGCCCGAGAAGACACGACCGGAGGCGATCTCGCCCGCGTGGGGGTCCATCCCGATATCGGTGACCATGAAGACGACCTCGCCGGTCTCGTCGACGAGACGCATCCCTTCCGCGAGTTCGGTTTCGTCGTCACCGCGCCAGATGCGCGGAATACGTCGTGGCTGGGCCTTGACGGGGTTCGGGAAGTGCTCACAGACCATGTCGAGGACGACGTCAGACAGCGGCGTTCGGTCGTGGAGCTCCTGTCGCTGGTCGTTGCGCTCGAGTTCCATGATGTCCCCGAAGTCCATCCCGGTCGCCTGCATTGACGGCATCGAGACGCCCCATTTGTACAAAGCGGAGCCGAAGCCGACGGTGCCGTCCTCGACGGAGACCGTCCAGTCCTCGATGTCGTCCATGTCTTCGGTCATCCCGCGGATGAGCTCGTTGACGTCGTTGATGACCGAGACGAGTCGACGCTGCATCTCCTCGGGTCCCTCCTGGAGCTCGGAGATCAGGCGGTCGACCTTGTTGATGAACAGGGTCGGCTTGACGCCCTCGCGAAGCGCCTGCCGCAGAACCGTCTCGGTCTGGGGCATGGCACCCTCGACGGCGTCGACGACGACCAGCGCACCGTCGACGGCTCGCATCGCACGGGTGACGTCACCGCCGAAGTCGACGTGGCCCGGCGTGTCGATGAGGTTGATGAGGTGGTTGGTTCCCTCGTACTCGTGGGTCATCGAAACGTTCGCCGCGTCGATAGTGATCCCACGCTCCTGCTCGTCTTCCTCCGTGTCCATCGCGAGCTGTTCGCCGGCGGTCTCGTCGGAGATCATGCCGGCTCCCGCGAGGAGGTTGTCCGAAAGGGTCGTTTTCCCGTGATCGACGTGAGCGGCGATGGCGATGTTCCGGATATGCTCCGGTTCGTCCATCAGCCGTTCACACTCTTGGACGATCTTCTTGCGTCGGCCCATATACCCCCCAATACCGGTAGCGGGGTCAAAAGGGTAGTGTTTCGTCGTCGGCGGGATTCGGCGCGTATCCCGCTCTGGAGGGACGAAAGACTAATTTGCGTGAGTGAATGGCACACATCAATCTCCCGTCCAGTCGAGAACAGACGACGGGCGTAAGAGCCATACAGTCACGGCCCGTGATACGGCTACACATGGATATTCGCGTTACCGGCTCGGGCCCGACGACCCCTTTTCTCGGTGCCCGTGACCTGTTCGAAACCGAGTACGACCTCTCGCTGCCGGTCGACGTCGAGCTTCGCGACGACCCCGACGTCCGCACCTGGGCCGGCCACTACGACGACCGACACGTCTTGAACATCTCCCGACAGGCCGCCTCGAGCGCCATGGCTCGCGAGCTCGCCCTCCACGAGTTCGCCCACATGGCCAGATACGAACAGAGCCACCCTTCCCACACCCAGTCGACCGAGGAGGTGCTGTACCTCGCACTGGCCGGGAAAAGCGTCGAGCGGCGAAAACTCTCCCATTGCTACCAGATCGCAAACCACATGAAGGATATCTACGCCGACGACATCACGCTCTCGGTCGGTCCCGGCGAGAAGCTCCTCTCGTTTCTCGAGTCGAGCCTCGCGGCGGCAGTCGTCGACCGGCCTCAAACCACGCCACAGACCGGCCGAACGAGGCTCTCGGCGATCGCCGATCCCGAAATTACGGCCGTCAACGCGGCGTTCGCCCTGGCGCTTGCGGAGCGACACGACCTCGTCGAGTCGGATCACCGTCTGTACGACCTCGCCCACGTCGCCGCGGTGGATGCTCCCGACGTGCCGTTCCACGCGTTCAAGCGTCGATTTAGGGAACTAACCAGGGATCCAGACTCGAGCAGCTATCGGCAGGTCCTCGTCGACGCGACGCGGGCGTACGTCGGCGAGGAGGATTCGGGGAGTGAGACCTAACTCCCGTCGTCAGCTACCCGAACGTTTAATGTTTTACACCTCATTAGTATGGAACATACCGGCAATGCTCTCCGAGACAGAAGCCCGCGGACCGGACGACGCGTTTATCGAGGAACTGGCACGGCTGAAACGCCGCGGAGCGAGCGTCCTCGTCGTCGGGTCGGCCCGGGCGAGCCAGCAGGCCGAGACCTGCCGCCGACTGCTCGGACATGCCACGGACCGTCCGCGCCGACGAATTCTGGTTTCGACGACCGGTGAGGACGCACCGATCGAGTCGCTTGTCGACGAGACGCCTTCGGACAGCCACCGAATCGTTCGACACGAGATCGACGTTCGAAGCGCCAGCGCCGCCTCCAGCGATCACGCGCCAACGCCGTCGATCGGCGTTCCCGTAACGACTACC
>NZ_AOIB01000015.1 GCF_000337675.1 Natronococcus amylolyticus DSM 10524
GGAACGCGTGTTCCGGTTTATCCACCTCACTAACGGACGGGTAAGAAGAGCCGACGGTATGATTCACTACCGGCTCCCGGTCGATCGGCAGAACGAGGTCGTCCCGGTACTCACGCCCCTTTTCGACGTTGTCGTCGAGCTTCGAACGCACAACGGGGTCTGTCAGGAACGGTGGTCGCTCAAGGACGAATCGCTGTGCTCGGGCTGGATTTCGACGCGACAGCTGTAACGAGAGTATGTCGGCTGGAGACGCACTGTCCCCGATGGCCGATGCTCGAGGCGAAGCGACGGGGCCGGTCCGCGGATGAAACCGACGTTCGAGCCGACCGACGACGGACTCGAGATCATCGATCGAATCGAACGACACCGGTACCGGCTGACGACCCACGAGCCGGTGTCGATCGACCCCGCCGATACCGACGAGATTCAGTACCCGGTAGATTCGGCGGTTCGAATCACGACTGATACGCTCACGCTACCGACGACGCACTACGTCTACGTCCGTGACGAGACCGGGGCGATGGTCGCCGAAGTGAAACCGGAGGAGCAGGAGTTCTTGCCGAAGGGAGAGTATACGCTTGACCTTTCCGGGCCGATGAAAGTCTATGCTCGTGTTGACAGCTCCGTTCAGGTATATTCGGATCCAGGGCGAACACATATTACGCTAGACGGACCGTCACCAGTAATACTCGGCGCACGTTCCTATCACACTCGCCCATCACAAACAATTACGACTACAACGGCACCGACCGACGTGATGCACGCCGTATCGACGTTCGGCTCAGCATTGAAAACGACGACTGCAGAACGTTCGTATCCAACTCTACGCGGACACCCGCCTGCAGTCGAATTAGGGGACGAATTAGACGTTCCTGACCGACTAACGGTTCCGGGCACCGGTATCAAAATTGGGGTCCCAAAAAAGCTCGAACGAGTTTTCGTTGTTTCGCCGCTGGCGTACTATCTTGGTGCAAAAGTCGTATCGAGAACCGAGCCCCGTATAATAACTGACGAAGGATATACCCATACTCTCATCGGACCAGAGGGGTTCGAAAAAACTGTCGAGCGAATCCTCGAGCAGATTTTCTTCCTTGACACTGTTGTGAGAACAGAAGGAGTGACGCCACTTCCACTCCAAAAGCGAGAAGAAGTAGAACCACTGTTCAACCATAGTATACAAAGCTTATACGATCAGCCGTTAGCCAAGCAATTACAAAGCTATCTCAGTATTCCGTTCTCCGAGTTGGAACCAGTGATTCCGAACTGGCGGTTCGAAACACATGTCGGACCAAGGCCAGAGACAACCGAATTTCTACCATTCATTGCTAATGATCTCGCAGCGGTCAAAATAAACGATACCGAGAAGCAACCGCCGACTGCTTCAGAGGAAGCACAAACGATTTCTGACTTCACTCGAAGCGGCCGCACTGGAAATACGGAGTCGGTCCGTAATACGGAACCAGAGTCAATCCAGAGTGATGTTTCAGTATCCCCACTAATACGGCAGTTATGGAATAGTTCGAACGGTAAAGATATCGACAGCACAGCGCCACTAGAAGCCTTTAAAAATAGTATCGGTAGAACTCCTCACGATGATCCAATTGATATCGAAGTCGTCTGTAATGACAGTGCCATGAGTGAGGAGTCCGAATTCGTTAACGAGACATATGGTGATCGAGACGAACTACCGTTTGATGTTACGCTTCACCACAATATATCTACAAGCGAATTTAGAGACGTACTGATGACAAAGAGCGACTTTTTACATTATATCGGACATATCGATACAGATGGATTCCAATGTGCCGGTGGTAGATTAGATGGAGCAGACATAAAGAGGTCGAACATAAAAGCGTTCTTTCTAAATGGCTGCCAATCACATACACAAGGACTTCATCTGATCAAGACAGGAAGTATTGGCGGGATTGTGACACACGGTAATATTGTTAATAGTGGAGCGGTCGAGGTCGGAAACGCTATCGCTAAACTCTTGAATCAGGGATTTCCGTTGTACGGCGCACTAGATGTCGCTCAGAACGAAACGTTGGTTGGTCAACAGTATTATATAGTGGGTGACGGTAAGACCACAATTGCCCAATCTAACCTCGAATCCCCTAATGTCTGTAGTATAGAAAAGCAGAATGGGAAGTATTTAGTAAATATGAGAATGTATAATTCTATTCAAGCAGAAAAGGGCTCAATAAGCACCCCACATCTGGGCCCGATTGACAGCTACTATGTGGTGCCTGGGGAAACAGGCCAAATTCCCATAGAAGAACCACAGCTCAAGGAGTTCTTCAATCAAGGGCAGTTTCCAGTAATAGTCGGAGGAAATGTTTATTGGAGTGACAACGCAACGATCAGTTCGTTGTGGTAACTACGGGCCAGTGTAGGTTGAATTGTTTGCCGCGACTGTACTGACCTGGGAGATGGCCAGTAGCATCGTGAACAGGACGCCGATCATTCGTGGGTGCTTCTTCAGGTAGTGGGTCAGGTCCGTCATGGTACACGTAGACCATTGTGCCGGCTTGTAATGAATTTATTTTAATATAACTTACAGGGAAATCATAGATCTATTCTGTATTTTGAAGTTCTAAAAAGTCAAATCAATATAAATAAGAGTCGGGTGCAGGATGCATAATACATAATGGCGTGTTGGATATACAACAAGGTGACTGCCGACATCTGCACTCTCTAACGCCAATGAATCCGATATTCGAACGAAGGGAGGACGGAATAAGGATCACCGATTCGATTGAGCGGAAACAGTATCTGCTCACGACGGACAAGTCGGTAGATCCCAGAAGGGTTGAAGAGACATCGATACCGTATCCAATAGAAAACGCAATCGAGATAACAGCGAAGAAACTCACTCTTCCAACAAAAAATCCAATATACGTTTATAATACGGCTGGGGAAATGATAACGGAATCAAATCTAATAGGCAAAATGAAACTTCCAGAGGACAAGTATGCCCTCGATATATCTAATTCGATAAAATTGTATGCAAGCGTTGAAAGCAGCGTTAAAATCTACTCAGAAAAGAATAGAACACGTATAGACCTCAATGATCCTTCGAAAGTCGTTCTCGGGGCGCGATCGTATCACACACAGCCAGCAGGATCAATCACGACAACAAGGGATCCATCGGACGTCATGCAGGCTGTGTCAGCGTTTGGTTCAGCGCTCAAAACAATAAAGCCAGAACGATCGTATCCGACACTTCGTGGCCATCCCCCAACGCTAGAAATTGGTCAGAAATTAGATATCCCCTCGCGCTTTGAACCACCGGAAACAGGCATTCGTATCGAGGTGCCTCAAGACCTTGGTTCGGTATACGTAGTCGCACCACTCGCGTATTATCTTGGAGCGAAAGTAGAACCGGGCTCTTCCCCCCGTCTTTTAGCTGGGTCAAATTATTCGGTTCAAATAGCTGGAAAGCCAGGATTTGAATCACTTGTGGAGCAGTTATTGCAAAAGGTGATATTCCTCGATTGCCTTGTTCGGGGGGCTGGGACCTTGTCGACCACTCTCGAGGAACGAGACGAGCTCGACTCTGTTTTGGAGTTCGATCTGGAGAAAGCGTACGATCAATCGCCTTCCGAACGGCTTCAGACGTATTTTGCCGTTCCCTTCGAAAAGGTGGAACCCTATCTCCCCGATTGGCAAAGATCGGTCCTGGATCCGGTCGAAGAGAGTGTTCCTTATCTCCCGTTCCTTGCTAACGATCTCACAGCCGTCAGAACCCGAAATCGGCAGCGCGAACGTGATTGCAATTTCGATGAGAACAGCGTTCAGCAAGGGCCACAGGATAGAACGCATACATCTTCCTGTTCGGAATCATCATACAATACGACCATAGAACAGTATTGGGATGATGGAACGCTTCCAAAGATAGTAGCTAAAACACCACTATCAGCGTTTTATAATGACATCAATAGAACGCTGAGATCAACCCCAATCGAGATCCAGGTAGTATGCAACGACCCAGGAATGAACGAAGAGCTAGCGGCTCTGTACGGTACGTACGGGAACAGAGAGGGTCTTTCGTTTGATGTCGGACTACACCACGACCTTACGGTCAGGGAATTAGCAGAACTTCTTGAGCAGGCAAGCGATTTTGTACATTATATCGGTCATACGGAGGAGAACGGATTCAGATGTGCCGACGGGTATCTAGACGCTTGGTCTCTCGATAGTGTAGGCGCGAAGGCCTTCCTACTCAACTCCTGTCGATCGTATGAGCAGGGATTGGCACTCCTCGAAGCGGGAAGTGTCGGAGGAATCGCAACGCTCAACGATATCGATAATACGGATGCTATTCGAATCGGGAGTACGATAGCACAATTGTTGAACCAAGGATTTCCCCTTTACGCTGCCGCGAACATGGTACGAGCGAAAAGCAAGGTGGGGGGAAGTTACCAGCTACTCGGTAAGGGTACGACGGCAGTCTCACAATCGAAGATTGGTCTACCAGTTCGGCTCTCCCTTACCCAGAGCGAGCGTCAGTACCACCTACGGCTGAAGGCATACGCAAAGGAGAGACTTCGAATTGGTGCCACGTACCAACCGTATCTCAGTTCGACAGATGCGTATCACCTCCTACCAAAGGAGGTCGGACCAATAACGGTATCAAAGTCTGATTTCGCAAAAATCACGGATATGAGCGAGGCAGCGATTCTTCTAGACGATAGTATCAAAATGGCAGATGAGGTCAAATTCAAAGATATCGGCCTGTTCAGCGGGAGCAACAGCTAACGGCTCGTTCTTTGAAAATCAAGGAAAATAAAACGCCTTAGCGCGCGGCAGCCGCGACGCGTTCCTTCTCTTCCTTCTGGCTGATCGCGTACGTCTGCACGTCGTAGTTGGCTGCACCGACGAGCTGGTTTGCGATCGCTTCGGGAACGGACGTCGAAGTCTTGAACGAATCCTTGTAGACGCCCTCGGCGAGCATCATCAGCGCCTGGTCGACGCGACGCTGGGGGGCGACGTCGACGGCCTTCGGCACCGAGATTCCGCCGTACTTCAGTCGAACCGTCTCCTCGCGCGGCGCGGCGTTCTCGACGGCCGTCACGAGTACCTGCACCGGGTTCTCCTCGGTGCGTTCGTGGATGAGTTCGAACGCGTCGCGAACGAAGTTCAGCGACTGCTGTTTCTTGCCCGTGTTGTCCTCGGTCTGCATCAAGCGATTGATGAACCGCTCGACGATCGAGATCTGGGACTTCTTGAACTGCTTGCTGGCGTGACGGCCAGCGGTGTGGGCGACCGGCGTCACCTGAATGTAGCGCTCGGTCGAGGGATCGGCGTACTCGATCTCGCCCATCTCCCACGTTCCGAACAGCTTCGCGGAGACGTCAGCGTCGCCAGCGGGTGCGTCGGGGTCGGGTTGGTCTTCTGCAGCCATCGTTATCGCACCGGTTTCTCTGCGTTTCCGCGAACCAGTTCGATGAGCGAGACGCCGTTGACCTTCTCGACCTTGTAGTTGACACCCGAGAGGTCACCCATCGCACGACCCTTCGCCCCGCCGATACCGGCGATAGTCACTTCGTCGTGTTCGTCGATGAACGAAATTGCGCCGTCACCGGGACAGAACGCGGTGACCTGCTTGCCGTTCTTGATCAGCTGGACGCGAACACACTTTCGGATCGCCGAGTTGGGCTGTTTCGCTTCGATGCCGACCTTTTCGAGTACGATACCTCGAGCCTGAGGGGCCCCCTCGAGGGGGTCGGACTTCTCGCGAAGTCCACGGGCGCGGCGCGCGTAGTCCGAGTCGGACCACCGCTGGTTCTGGCGGTCCTTCTTGAGCTTGCGCGCGGCGTACTTGCCGTTTGCCATGCTCGTCGCTATCGGTCGGAGACACTTAAGCGTCCCTGTTTGGAGACGCGATTACGCCACGAGAACGCTCGATTGGGGGTAGCGAAGGAATCTGAGGGCGTTTCACCGGTCGAGAAAACCTCTCGAAGAGTGGGAGCTAAAGCAGCTGGACGTCGTCGATATCGAAGTGTCTGGCGGCGAGACGCCGAGCGGCGTCGATCGTGCGGCCGTCGGCACCGATCGCGACGCCTCGGTCCTCGTCGGCGACTTCGACGTAGGCGACGGTGTCGTCGTTCTCGCTGATCGTGACGTTGTAGACCGCCGCCGGGGCGAGCGTGTTCGCGACGAACGTCTCGGAGTCCTCGGCGTTTTCGACGAGTCGGACCGAGCGACCGATATCCTCCTCGAAGCGACGGATAGTCCGACCACCGGGGCCGATCGCATCGCCCATCCGACCGCTTTCGACGACGAGGATCAGCCGCTCCTCGCCGTCGCGTTCGTCGACGAGGCAGTCCTGGCCGGCGACATCCGTCACGTCCTCGAAACGGGCGAGGTACTGGCGAGCATCGTCGTCGAGGGTTACCGCCATCGATCAGTCCGCCTGGCCACCGCCGCTGGAGGTCGTCGATCCCATCCGCAGATCGACGTCACCGGTACCGAGTTTGATCGGCTTGCCGACGATGACGTTCTCCGTGACGCCGTCGAGATCGTCGACCTCGCCGTGGATCGCGGCGTTGAGCAGATGGTTGACCGTCACCTCGAACGCCGCACGGGCCAACACCGAATCCTTCGAGCCCGAGATCCCGTGGCGACCGATCGACTCGATCTCGCCGCGGTTCGTCATCATGTCCGAGACCAGCATCAGGTGACGAACGTTCACGTCGTCGAGTCCCTGCTCGGCGAGCGTGTTGTTCGTCTCCTCGATGATCGCCTCGCGGGCAGCCTCGATCCCGAGGTTGCGGTGGATCTCGTGGATGTTGTTACACGTCGATCGGGAGGCGTCGACACCCTCGATCTCGAGCGCGTCGCCAAAGGCCGACCCCTCCGTGTAGAGGACGAACTCCTCGGTGCCGTCGTCGAGTTCCTCCCGCCGAATAACGACTCGCGAGATGTCCTCGATCCCCTTGAACGTGATCTCACGCAGCTCCTCGACGAGCTGGAGCAGATCACGATAGGACGGCTCCTCGGGGCCGAACTCGATCTGGGTCCCCTGCTGGATCGCCTCGACGCCGAGGTTGTCCTGGATGATCTCGGCGACCTCCTCGGGCGTGATCATCCGCTCCTCGAGGGTGTCCTCGTTGAGCGAGATCTGAACCCGCATGTCGGCGACGTTCGTCGAGACGTCACCCAGCGCGAGGACCTTCGTCGCCTCGATCTTCCAGACGACCTCGTGGGCCTTCTCTCGCTCGGTGGCGTACTCGTCCTCGAGATGGATCGTCATCATCGGCGTGTCCGGGGTCTTCCGGGCGTCGACCAGCTCGATCAGCCGGGGCAGTCCCTGCGTGACGTCGATCTCCGCGACGCCCGCGTAGTGGAACGTGTTCATCGTCAGCTGCGTTCCGGGTTCGCCGATCGACTGTGCGCTGACAGTGCCGACGGGATCGAGGGGGTCGACGCGCGTATCGAGGTACCGCGCCTCGACCGCTTTCGCGAGCTCGTCGGCGTCCTCGACGGTAGCGCCGCTCCGGTTCTCGAGAGTCGCGTAGACCTTATCCTTGAGTCGTCGGGGAAGGTCGGTGTCCTCGACGACGGCGACGGTGTCGTCGTCGACGGCGTAGTCGACCTCAGTCATCGGAGGTCACCTCCGTGCCCTCGACGAGTCGGTCGTCGGCGTACTCCGAGAGGTTCGTCGGCTCAGTCTTGATGCCGAGGAAGTCTCGGCGTTCTGCGTCGGATTCGAACTCCGAGTCGAGCACCCGGTCGGCGATTCGCTCGACGTCGATGTCGTTGTCGTCGCCGGAAGAGACCTTGACCGGCGAGGTGCCGTCCTCGCCGAACTCGAACTGCACGATCGTGTCCGAGGTGTCCCGGACGGTGCCGTCGTACTGTGCCTCGAGCTCGGAGAGCGCGTTGATCAGCCGCCGCTGGAGGTACCCCGACTTCGAGGTACGGACGGCGGTGTCGACCAGCCCCTCGCGACCGCCCATCGCGTGGAAGAAGAACTCCCGCGGGGTGAGCCCGCTGGTGTAGGAGTTCTCGACGAAGCCGTGGGCCTCTGCGGAGAGGTCGTTTGGCTTGTAGTGGCTCAGGGTACGGTCCTCGTAGCCGCGGTTGATCCGCTCGCCCCGAACCGCCTGTTGACCGACGCAGCCGGCCATCTGGGTCAGGTTGAGCATCGAACCACGGGCGCCGGATTCGGCCATGACGACGGCCGGGTTCTCGTCGGTGAAGTGTTCGTCGGCGATGTTCCCGGCGTTGTCACGCGCACGCGAGAGCGTCTGCATAATCTTCATCTCGAGCGTTTCGTCGATCGTTCGGCCGGGCAGACTCTCGAGTTCGCCCCGCTCGTAGGCCTCGATGAGCTCCTCGACGCGGTCGTTGGCGTCCTCGATCGTCTCGTCGATCCGGGCCTGGGCCTCCTCCGGGATCGTCTCGTCGTCGATCCCGATCGAGAACCCGAAGTGCATGATCGCCCGCATCGCGAGCGTCGAGACCTCGTTGATGAAGATCCGGGCGCGGGTGTTGCCGTAGACCTTCGTGATCGTGTCGACGATCTCGCCGCCGAACTCGCCGACCTCGTCCTCGGCGATCGTTCCCTCGAGCAGCTGGCCGTTCTCGACGACGACGTCGTCGCCAACGGTGCCGGTGAACTCGAGGTCGAGATCGTCGGGTAGCAGCTCCGAGAAGACGTCGTACCCGGTCCAGAACGGCTCGCCCTCGTCGTCGATACCGCTGGGTTCGGGCAGTTCGTCGATCCGGGTCGCACGAAGCAGGTCCAGCGCCTGAGTCTCGTTGAACCGGGGGTTGTCGTGGGTCAGCAGGTACATCCCCGAGATGTGGTCCTGGATCGCGCCGATAATGTTCTCGCCGAAGCGCGGCGAGAGGATCTGTTCCTGAACGCGCATGAGGACGCGCGCCTCCGCGCGGGCCTCCTCGTTTTGCAGCGCGTGCATGTTCATCTCGTCGCCGTCGAAGTCGGCGTTGTACGGCGGACAGACGACGGTGTTGAGCCGGAACGTCTTGTACGGCATGACCACGACCTCGTGGGCCATAATCGACATCCGGTGCAGCGACGGCTGGCGGTTGAAGATGACGATGTCGCCGTCGACGAGGTGGCGGTTGACCTCCCAGCCGGCGTCGACCTTCTCGGCGAGCTGTTCGCAGTTCTTCTCGGTCACCTTCAGTCGCCGACCATCAGGACGCCGGACGTAGTTCGCGCCGGGGTGGGCTTCGGGGCCGTTCGAGACGTAGCGCCGAGCTTCCTCGACGTTGCGCTCGGTGACGTTCATCGTCTGGGTCATCTCGCTCGCCACGCGGTCGGGGACGCCGACCTCGTTCAGCGAGAGAGTCGGGTCCGGCGAGATGACGGTTCGGGCCGAGAAGTTCACGCGTTTCCCGGACAGCGAGCCCCGGAACCGACCCTCCTTGCCCTTGAGTCGCTGGGAGAGCGTCTTGAGGGGCCGACCGGAGCGGTGGCGAGCCGGGGGCGTCCCCGAGATCTCGTTGTCCATGAACGTCGTGACATGGTACTGGAGCAGCTCCCAGAGGTCCTCGATGATCAGCTGTGGCGCACCGGCCTCGCGGTTCTCCATGAACCGCTGGTTGATCCGGATAATGTCGACCAGCTTGTGCGTGAGGTCGTCCTCGGATCGCTGGCCGTTGTCGAGCGTGATCGACGGCCGCGCGGTTACGGGCGGTACGGGGAGGACGGTCAGGATCATCCACTCGGGGCGGGATCGCTCGGGGTTGATCCCTAGAACTTCCATATCCTCGTCCGGGATGGCCTCGAACCAGTCCCGGATGTCGCTGGGCATCAGCTTGTTCGTGTCCTCCTCGGTGAGGTCGATGTCCAGGGCCTTCTCGATAGCCTTGCGCTGGCTCTCGCGCGGGCGGAACGAGCCCGAGAGGATCTCGTTGATCCGACCGATGTCGATCTCGGTCTTTTCGGCGAGCTCGTCGGGCGTCGTCCGTTCGACGCCGGCCTCCTCGTCGCCCTGCATCGCGCCGGCGATGCGCTGGGAGTACTCGCTGGTCAGGACCTGCTGGACCTCGTAGTAGGTCGTGGGCTTCTCGTGGTCGATATCGTACTGGACCTCACCGCAGTGTGGACAGCGATCCTTCTTGCGGGCCTGCCGGATCGCCGCCTTCGTGACGTCGTTCAGGTCGCGGCCGAGCTTTCGCGACTCGTCGATCTGGTCGTAGAACTCGCCGCGCTCGTCCTCGGTCAGCAGGAGCCGCGAGCACTCGCGGCAGGTCCCCCGCAGGAGCCGACGGATGAGCTTCGTGAAGCCGACGTGGATGACGGGTGCGGCCAGTTCGATGTGACCGAAGTGACCGTTACACGATCCCGAGTGTTTGCCACAGGTCTTACACTCGAGCCCGGGGTCGATGACACCGAGTCGGGGATCCATCAGCCCCATGTCGATGGGGAAGCCGTCGTCGTCGTAGGTGTCGGCCGTGATGATCTTCGTCGCGCTCATCTCGCGGTACTCCTCGGGCTCCATGAGCCCGAAGTTGATCGATCCGATATCTTTTGGTGTGCTGTTTTGCATGGTGGGTTAGACGGCGTCCTCCAGTTCCAGTCGCGGCGCGATACCCAGGGCCTTCATCTCGTCGAGGAGAAGCTTGAACGCGTAGCTCATCTCGATCTCGTGGATGTCCGTCTCCTCGTCGCAGTTCGGACAGTACACGCGGCGCTGTTCGACGTTCTCGACCGCGCTCATTCCGCACTGCCCGCAGATGTGGATGAACTCGCGGTCGGACTCGTCGAGCAGTCGCTCCTTCAGCGTCATCGCGGCGCCGTGGCCGATGAAGACGTCGCGTTCCATCTCCCCGATACGGAGTCCACCCTCGCGGGCGCGACCCTCAGTGGGCTGACGGGTCAGCACCTGCACGGGACCGCGCGAGCGGGCGTGGAGCTTGTTCGAGACCATGTGGTAGAGCTTCTGGTAGAAGATGATCCCGACGAAGATCTCGGCCTCGATTTTCTCGCCGGAGATCCCGGAGTACATTGTCTCCTTGCCAGCGGAGTCGAACCCGTTCTGCTCGAGCCCCTCGCGGAGTTCGTCCTCGTCCTCGCCGAGGAACGGCGTCCCGTCGACGCGACGCCCCTCCATGGCGCCGAGTTTGCCGCCGATCATCTCGAGGATGTGCCCGACCGTCATCCGCGACGGCAGGGCGTGGGGGTTCAGGACGAGGTCGGGCACGACGCCCTCCTCGGTAAACGGCATGTCTTCCTGCGGCGCGAGGTGGCCGACGACCCCCTTCTGGCCGTGGCGGCTCGCGAACTTGTCCCCGAGTTCGGGGATCCGCTCGTCGCGGACGGAGACCTTCGAGAGCTTCGAGCCGTCCTCGCCCTCCATCAGCGTGACGGTGTCGACGACGCCCGATTCGCCCGAGCGCATCGTCACCGACGTTTCGCGGCGCTTCTGTGGCGAGAGCCCGCCCATGTCGTCGGGCTCCTCGAGGAATCGCGGTGGGCTCGTCTTCCCCAGTAGAACGGAGTTCTCGTCGACCTTCGTCTCGGGGTTGACGAGGCCGTCCTCGTCGAGGTGGGTGTAGGCTTCCTCGCCGCGGGCGCCGCGGACGTCCTGGCTCGGGATCTCGAAGCGGTCCTCCTGGCCGCCAGGGTAGCGTCGTTCCTCACCCTCGTACGTTCGGAAGAAATGCGAGCGGGCGAGTGCGCGCTCGACGCTCGCTTTGTTCATAACCAGCGCGTCCTCGATGTTGAACCCCTCGTAGCTCATGACGGCGACGACGAAGTTCTGGGCCGCGGGACGCTCGTCGAAGCCGATCTGCTCCGTGGTCTGGGTCTTGACCATCGAGAGCTGCGGGTAGTGCAGCAGGTGCTGGCGCGTGTCCGGTCGGATCCGGTAGTTCGCGCTCGGGAGTCCGAGCGACTGCTTGATCATCCCTGCACCCATCGTAATTCGGGGCGAGGCGTTGTGCTCGGGGTAGGGGATCATCCCCGCACCGATCCCGAAGATCAGCTGCGGGTCGATCTCGAGGTGAGTGTGATCCTCGTTGAGATCGTCCTCGTCGACGGCGACGTAGATGTCCTCTTCCTCCTCGGCGTCGATGAACTCGATGTAGCCGTGCTCGACTAGGTCCTCGAACTCGAGGTCGCCGTCCTGGAGCGCCTCGAGCTCCTGGTCGGAGATTCGGGGCTCGCCGTCCTCGACGACCAGCAGCGGTCGACGTGCGCGGCCGGCGTCGGCGTTGACGATCACTTCTCGGGTGCGATCCTTAACCGAGACGTTTACCATCTCGCTGACGTCGCCGATGCGTCGCGCTTCGCGGATCTGTTCGGCCAGTTCGTGCGGATCGGGATGGGTCCCCACCAGCGACCCGTTCACGTAGACTTTCGCTTCTCGTTGTTGGCTGCTCATGATTGATCAGTCGTCTGCGGTCGATCGCTCGATACCCTCGAGGCCGGGGATCCCCTCGACGCCCATCGAGGCGAGCTCGCGTTTGAGTTCCTGTTCATCCTCGATGTTCTGGGAGAGCTCCATCGCCTGCGCGAAGTTCTTCACCAGCCCACAGTTCGGGCCCTCCGGCGTCTCGGAGGGACAGATGCGACCCCACTGGGTCGCGTGCAGGTCCCGCGCCTCGAAGTGAGGCTGCGAGCGGCTCAGCGGACTGCGGAGCCGGCGCAGGTGGCTGAGAACCCCCATGAAGTCGGTACGGTCGACCAGCTGGCTCACGCCGGAGCGGCCGCCGACCCAGTTCCCCGTCGCGATCGGGTGCTCGAGGCGTTCGGTCAGCACGTCCGATCGAACGACGGTGTTCACCGAGAGGTTTCGGTTCCGCATGTTGGCGCGCTCGAGCTGGTACTTCACGTCACGGGCCAGCTTGTTCAGCGCGGTCCGGAACAGGTCCCGCATCAGGTCGCCGCTGACCTTCAGTCGCTTGTTCGCGTAGTGGTCCTTGTCGTCGGCCTCGCGGCGACCGAGCGCGAGTTCGAAGCAGGCTTCGGCCATCCGACAGAGGTAGTGGGCCTTGTTGATCCGGACGTCCTCCTCGTCGACACCCTCCTCGTGGAGGTGTGGCAGGAGGTAGCGGTCGATGACGTAGTTGGCTCGCTTGAGCTGGTAGTTCTTCCCCTGGCCGGAGGCGACGCGTTTCCCGAGCTCTTCGATCGCACCCTCCTCGGTCTGGACCTCCGCTTCCTCCAGGTTCTCGAGCATGTACTTGACGACCTCGGGGTCGTTCGAGACCTTGTGGACGATCTCCTCGTCGCTCTCGAGGCCCAGCGCCCGAACGAGCGTGACGAAGTTGATCGATCCCGACACCGACGGGAACGAGACCTCGAGTAGTCCGTTTCGGGTCCGTTCACAGAGCACGAGCGCACGGTAGCCACGGCGCTGTGAGAACGTTTTGGCGACCTGGATCTCGTCGCCGTACTTGGTGTCGTACTCCGCGAGGATCTTGTTCGGCGCGAGGTCCTCGCTGGTCATCAGCACGCGCTCGGAGCCGTTGACGATGAAGTAGCCGCCGGGGTCGGCGGGGTCCTCGCCGATCTCGATCAGCTCCTCGTCGCTGAAGCCGGCGATGTTACACTTGTCGGAGCCGACCATGATCGGCATCCGGCCGATCTTCGTCTCCGTCGAGTCGACGACCCGCTCGTCGCCCTCCTCGCCCTTGACGATCGACATCTCCATGAAAACGGGCGCGGAGTAGGTGATGTTCCGGAGTCGAGCCTCCTGGGGGTACAACAGTTCCTCGGAACCGTCGGCCTCCCGAACGCGGGGCGTGACGACGCGGACGTCGCCCAGCTCGACGTAGACCGGTTCCTCGCCCTCCTTGTCACCGATGTCCGTGTCGATCGTCTCCTTCTCGTCGACGACCTCCTGCATCCCCCGGTTGAGGAAGGCGTTGAACGATCGGTAGTGGTGTTCGGCGAGCCGTTCCTTCGAGAAGTATTCGCGCGAGATGTCCCGTCGTTTCGATCGATCAAGTTCTATTGACATTTATTCCACCACAAGTCGGTATACGACTGCCTGGTCGGTTGTGCGTGAGTTCCGAACGATCTTGATGACGTCGCCGACGTCCGCCTCGTCCGGGAGAGCGGAGTCGTTGCGCTTGATTTTCGGCAGGTCTGTGCGGTCGATGTCGTACTCCGTGAGGACCTCCTCGAGGACGTCCTCCTCGAGAACGGTGTGCTCCGGAACGAGTTCGTGTTGGCTTACGTCTACCATGTGTTGGTGCGGGCTATCGGGAGAGAAGCGGCTGTCACGAGATACTACAGGCACGTAACGGTGGGACGCATTTAACGGTTACTAACTCGATCCAAAAGCACGGCTATCCGGCCTGGCGAACTTGACCGGAACTATCTGTCACGTTCGTACGTAGCCCGTTCTCAGTTATATTCCTTGTGGGGAGCGAAAGGAGACAGTCTCAAGGCGGACGTGTCCCGGTTCGTCCTACCACACGTTCCACGATTGGAAAGCCTTAATACTCTCACCGGGAAACTGAGAAATGCGTCGTAAGACGCCGCAAGCAAGCCCGGATGGTGTAGTGGCCCATCATACAACCCTGTCACGGTTGTGACGCGGGTTCAAATCCCGCTCCGGGCGCTTTCTTGCGACTTGTCTGCCCGGATGGTGTAGTGGCCCATCATACAACCCTGTCACGGTTGTGACGCGGGTTCAAATCCCGCTCCGGGCGCTTTCTGCCGGCGTCAATTCGCGAGCAGGTAGTGCGTTGCCTCTTCCGCCCCGAGTAGTACTGTTGGGATAATAGTGTGAACTCCTGGACTCCAGTCCCGAGAAAAGTCGCTGAGTGTCCCTTCCTCAAACTCGGGTTTTGTGCGATAGCGGAGACAGGAGGACTACAGATGAACACAAAATAGGTCGGCGACGAGACGGAGGCCAAAATCATGGCCGCTCTGATTACCGAAGGGTACACCGTCTCGGTGCCGTTCGGAGATAACGAAAGCTACGATCTCGTTCTCGATGCGGGAGGAACCCTCGAGCGGGTTCAGTGTAAGACTGGCTGGATCGAAGACGACGTCGTCCGGTTCAAGACTGCGAGCAAGACAACGTCCGGCGGCGATGTCGTACTGACCGATTACGGAGACGAGATCGACGCGTTTGCCGTCAGGTGTCGTGATACCGAACAGCTCTACTGGGTTCTCGCGGAGGATGCTGGCACGAAGAGTACGTATCTTCGGCTGAAGGAGCCGGACATCGGTCATCCGAGCGTCAACCATGCGTCAGAGTACCGCTTCGAGAACCAGCTGTCGAAATCGGTCGACCGATAACGCCTATCGTGGCTCTCTCGCCGGTCTTTTGTTCCTAACCAGTTACAGCCGCAGACTCGAGTCCGTCTACTCGAGCCGACCGTCCTCGAGCGAGAGCGAATCGAACGAGACACTGTAGAGCCGTTCACCCGAGCGTGTTCGTTTGTCCTCCGAGCGGTTACTCCGTCACGAACTGTGTAGCAAGAAACATCTCGTTGCGACATCGCGTTTCCCACTCACCGCGAGACGACGTTCAGCCGATAAACGCGACGGTAGTGGCTGTCCGACGCCGGAGTCCCGACTCGAACGTCAGCCAGGTCGAGATTCGTATACACGGATAATAATTCCGCGACTAATTTATTGAAAGGAGGTGAGTTAAGAGGTCGTGAGTGAAAGGAAGGCGACATGGTTCACGAAACCGACTCGAGTCACGACCGGAGTCGTCGGGCTTTCATCGGTACCGTCGGCGCTGCGGGCATGGGACTTGCCGCCAGCACGTCGGTCGCCGCCTCGAGCGACGGCGATCCGACACCGATCGACTCGCCGACGGTGATCGAGGAGCCGGGCGAGTACGAACTCGTTGCCGACCTCTCGCCGGACGAACTCGAGCAGTCAGGCTGCATCGTGGTCGATCTCCGTGACGAGCAAGGAGACGTTATCAATCATGGAGATTTTACCCTCCACGGAAACGGTCACACGGTCGATCTAACCGAGACCGAGTTCGAGCCCGAGCGTTCCTGGCAACGCCTCAGCGGGATCGTCTTCAATCCTGGTCGAAGATGGGACGAACTTCCGGAAACCCAGTGGGAGATGGCAGTCGAAGGCCTCGAGATCCGCGGTGGCGGTTCGGGTATCAGCTCGCGACTAGCGGGTGGCGGGACGTTTACCGACATTACGCTTGTCGATAACGGAGTTGGCTTCGATTCTTACGTCGATGGCGGCGAGTTTCGGAATTGCGTCGTAGCCGAAAACGGCTCGGGAGTAGTTCTCGGCGGAGATACAGAAGTTTGGGGTGGTTCGGGAAGTGTTTTCGAGAGCTGTACGATACGGTCGAACGAGGGACCAGGAATCGTAGTTGGGCCCGAGAGTCAAGCGCAAATTGAAACCAGTCGAATCGTTCACAACCGCAACGGAATCTTAGCGGCAGCGCAGGGGTCTAGCACAATCATCGAGAGAAGCCACATCTGTTACAACGAGGAGTATGGCGTCTTCGGTGACGCCTACCCGGAGCTCGTCGTCGACGAATCCGAATCGTGGCCGGCAGAGGAGGCACGAATTCGGGCAACCGACAACTACTGGGGGGCAGCCAACGGCCCGTCGGGCCTCGAACGGCGCTGGAGTGAGCAAGATACCGGGTACGAGTACGTGGAACCGGACGAGCCGTTTACGGACCCAGAGACGGGCCGACCAGCCGACGGCGACGGCGACGCCATCTCCGAGTCGCTCGAGGCCGGCGTCTCTAACGTCTACTTCGATCCGTTCTCCGAAGCATCGCTCGAGAACGTCGGCGCTCAGCGCTGAGAATCGACACGACGAAAGCCCCGGTCAGCGGATCCGATCCTCCCACTCAATCCACTCCTGCTCCCAACCCGTCCTCGACTCCGCCCGCTGGCGAGCGTACTCGAGGTCCTCGCGGTTCGTCCGATTCCGTTCGACCGCGCCGGACTGCTCGCCCTCGAGTAAGAGCGGATCGAGCGAGAGGACGCCGAACTCGTCGCTCGAGCCGTCGGCGTCGACGGCCGCGAGGCGCTGGGGCTGGGTACCCCGTGGGAGGACGAGCCGGCCGTCGTCGGCGAGCTGTTCGAGGAGTGGGCGCGGCGGATCGACTGCGGCCGCCTCGAGCAGGATCCGATCGAAAGGGGCGTACTCCGGGAGTCCGCTGGCGCCGTCGCGACGGTCGACGAGGACGCCCTCGTATCCCGCCCGCTCGAGGTTGGCTCGTGCCTCGAAGACGAGCGGCCGCGAGATGTCGACGGCGTGGACGCCGTGCTCGCCGACGATCTCGGCCGCGACCGCCGCCGTGTAGCCGACACCGGCGCCGACGATTAACACGTCGTCGCCGTCCTCGAGGGCGAGCGCCTCGAACAGCCGGGCGACCGTACTCGGCGAGAGGACGCGTGTTTCGAGGACCTCGTGCTCGCGGTCGGCGTAAGCCGAGCGATCGTCCTCGAGGAACTCGTGGCGGGGAACGTCCCGCATCGCGATGGCGACGGCCTCGTCCGTCAGGACCCCCTTGGCGGGGGATTCGAGGCCGTCGACCATGTCCTCTCGGAGTACCGCAGGGTCCATACCCGAGGTAGCGGACGAGGCGTTATCAACTACGCGCCCGCTCGCGCAACCACGGACTACCCCCCTCGCATTCGAACGAACCGAACGCCGCCGTGTTCGCTTCGCTCGAGGCTCCCGTCCTCGCGCTTCTCGGCCATGACGAGCGTCTGGAACCCGGTCCCGATCGGCGCGAGTAGCCGACCACCGGTCCGGACCTGTTCGACGACGGGGTCGGGCAGCTCTGGCGTCGCGCAAGTGAAGTACGCCGCGTCGTACGGTGCGTGCTCGGCCCACCCCTCGCGGCCGTCGCCGACGCGAATCGAGACGTCGCCGTACCCCGTTTCGGCGAGACGGCCCCGCGCCTGCTCGGCGAGCTCCGCGCCGTACTCGACACTGTAGACGCCCTCGGCACCGACGAGTTCTGCCGTGACGGCGGCGTGGTAGCCACAACCGGTGCCGATCTCGAGGACGTCCGCACCGGGCTCGAGCTCGAGCCGATCGGCCATGATCGCGACCATGTGCGGCGCACTGATCGTTTGGCCGTCCCCGATCGGGAGCGGTCGATCCTGATAAGCGTCGCCGCGACGATCGGACGGGACGAACTCGTGGCGGGGGACCGTCCGGAGAGCCTCGAGGACCCGGTCGCCGTCGACCCGATCGGATACCGTCCGGACCATCCGTTCGCGGGCGCGTTCGTAGTCGTCCGTCCGGTCGTCTCCGTCGTCGGAGCTGAACCGATCGAACATGGTGGAGTCTACGGGCTCGCGAGCAATAGCCTATGGGACGCAACTGCGTGCCAGTTTGTTGGTCCGGACGAGTCGTCTCTCGGTTGCGTCTCGAGAAGTGAATCGAGTCGACTACCAGGCCGACCAGGCGCTGGTCTGTTCGTCGTAGGCGTAGACCCGCTTGAGGTCCTTCGCGACGCCCGTATCGCCCTCCATATCGTAGCGATCGCGGTCGTACTCCGAGGCGTCCTTGCGGACGACGAAGGCGTCGATCTCGAACTCGTCGTCGCCGAACTCCTCGATCGAGCCGACCTCGAACTCGTAGTCGCCGGGGACGTAGACGGTGATGCTCCGGCTGTCGTCCCGGGAGCCGTCCTGGGGATGCACGGTGACGTTGACCGCCACGTTGTCGACCTCGCGGGTCCAGACGGTCTCGACGTCGTCGGCGTCGGCCTCCTCGACGCGGCGGTGGCCGTCAAGCTCGATGCTGGTCACGCGAACCGTCGAGAGCACCTCGTCGGTCTCGAGGATGAACTCGTCGCCGACCTCGACGGTCTCGTCCTCGGGCGCGGTGACGTTCGCGGTGAACGACTCGCCCTCCTGGGAGACGACGACATCGAGGGTAACTTCGCGTTCGGGATCGGGCTGTACCTTGTGGACGTGACTGCACTCGCTGCAGCGAACCGTAAGCGCCCCGCCGCCCGCCGTCAGTACCTCGTGGACCGTCTCGAGGTCCGGCGAGCACGACGGACAGGGCGTTGGGATCCGGTCTGGAACGTCGTTCATAGCACGCCGTAGACGCCACGACCGTAAAAGCCGATTGGACCGCACACGAGCCCGTCACTGGCTCGCACCGTCGTCGTTCGAGTCGGCTCGAATGCCCGCTCGAGGACCCGAGCCTACTGTCGATTTCACCGCTCGCTCGTTGGGAGGTCTACAACCACTCTGCGTTCGCGGCTGTCGCCGCTCACTCACTACGTGGAAGTTCCACTTCCACGCCTGCTCACGGCTCGTCGCCGTTCGCCATCGGGAGGTCTACGACCTCCCCATCCGCCCACACCGTCGGCTCCCGGAGGATCCCGTCGAGGTGGATTGGCGCATCGACGTCGCCGCCGATTCCCGCGTCGTCGCCGATCGCGATGTGAACCGTCCCGCCCGCTTTCTCGTCGAGCAGGACGGAGCCGACGAGGTCGGTGACCGCGACGTTCGTGCCGATGCCGAGTTCGGCGAGGTTGTAGGCTGCGTCGCCGACCTCCTCCGCGGCGGTCTCGACCGTCTCGCGGATCTCGTCGTCGGAAATCTCGGTGACGAGGCCGTCCTCGGCCTCGAAGCGCAGCTCCTGACCGTCCTCGAGCAGTCCGTGGGGACGCATCGTTCCGTCGATGACGAACGTTCCGTCGGCGGTCTCGGGGCTGACGAACACCTCGCCCGCGGGAAGGTTCGACATCTGGCCGGGCTCGTGGACGATTCCGGTATCGGAGAGGAATTCTCGATCCCCGATCCCGAACGTGATGTCGGTGCCCGCAGGGGCGGTGACGCGAATCTCGTCGGCGTCTTCGACCTGCTCGAGGACGTCGGCGGAGTGGTCGGCGATCGCCTCGTAGTCGGCGTCCAGTCCCGTCGTAAACACCTCCTCGGTGATCCCGGGCAGCGTCGCGACGCGGGCGCCGGCCTCGTTCGCGTCCCCGCGGGCGCGGGTGTGGCTCAGGCTCTTGCTCGTCGGCGCGAGCACGACGTCGGCTCCGGCCATCGCGGCTGCGACCGGCTGTGGCGGTTCGCCGCCGTGGGTTTCGCCCGGCGGGTAGCGAACGATCACGGCGTCGTCGGAAATCTCGCTTGCGACCTCGTAGATCGCCTCGCCGATCGGTTCACGCTCGTCGTCGGTGACGACGGCACAGCTCTCCGAGGACTCGAGGGCGAGACACTGCCGAACGGCCGTCTCGGCGGCCGCGCGAAGATCAGACATACGCGGTAGTGGGATCAGCGAGCCGAAAGATCTTGCTATCGGCTACCGATAGTGTTACTCGGCGGCGTCCTCGAGCACTTCGACCGCGACCAGGGGCTCGCCGGTAAGCGCGCGGACGTAGGCGCCACCGGCGATCGAGACGTGGCCGAAGTCGTCCTCGTCGAGACCGTACATCTCGATGGCACGGGAGGTGTCGCCGCCGCCGACGACCGAGAAGCAGTCCGTTTCGGCGATCGCCTCGAGCACGGAAACGGTGCCATCGGCGAAGCGCTCGTCCTCGAAGACCCCCAGCGCGCCCTTGACGAAGACGGCCTCGGACTCGCAGACGAGGTCGGCGTACGTCTCCGCGGTATCGGAGCCGACGTCGAGGTAGGAGGTCTCCTTCTCGAGGCCCTCGACGTCGACCTCGGCGCGCTCGTCGTCCTCGCCCTCGTAGGCGAGGTCGTTCGCGAGGTGCAGCGAATCCTCGTACTCCTCGAGGATGCGTTCGATCGTCTCCCGCTGGTCGTCCCACTGCTCGTCGAAGAAGTCGGTTCCCTCGACGTCGTAACCGACATCGTGGCCCGCGGCTCGCAGGAAGAGTTCGCCGACGATGCCGCCGAGACAGAACCGGTCGACGGTGTCGTCGACGCCCTCGATAACCGGGATCAGATCTTCAGCCTTGGTGCCGCCGAGCGCCATCGTAACGGTGCCGTCGAACTCCCGCTCCTGGATCGACGAGTTCGCCGTGTACTCCTGTTCCATCACGCGTCCCGCGTAGGCGTCCATCACGCGCGGGAAGCCGACCAGCGAGGCGTGAGAACGATGGGCCGCCGAGTAGGCGTCGTTGACGTAGGCGTCGAACTCCGTGGCGAGCGTTTGGACGAACTCGGTGTCGGCTTTGACCTCGGGCTCTTCCTCGGGAAGCTCCTCGTCGCACATCCGGGCGTTCTCGAGGACGAGCACCTCACCGCCCTCGAGGCCGTCGATCGCCGCCAGCGCGTCCTCACCGAAGGTATCGGCGACGAAGTCGACGTCCCGATCGAGGTGATCCGCGAGGATCTCGGCGTGTTGCTCGAGCGAGACGAACGTGTCGCGGCCGGGCCGACCCTGGTGGGCCAGTACGGCGACGGCGTGGCCGGCCTCGAGCAGCTCCCGCAGGGTTTCAGCGTGGCGGGCAAATCGGCGGTTGTCCTGAACCGTGCCGTCCTCGACGGGGGCGTTGAGGTCGAAACGAACCAGCAGTCGCTGTCCGGGCTCGAGATCGTCGATCGTGTTGAACATACGGAGTGGGCGTGTCGAACGCGCTTAAAATTTAAAGTGGAAACTGCTCAGCGGGCGACGGCCTCGTCGGCCTCCTGGTCCTCGGCCTCGGCGGCGACGTACGTCGCGAGATCGAGCATCCGGCTCGAGAAGCCGTACTCGTTGTCGTACCAGGTCAGTACCTTGACGAGGCCGTCCTCGAGGGACATCGTCGACTCGAGGTCGACGTACGACGAGAACGGGAGCCCGACGATATCCCGGGAGACGATCTCCTCGTCGGTGTAGCCCAGCACGCCGGCGAGTTCGTCGTCGGCCGCCGATCGGATCACGTCGGCGAGTTCCTCCTCGGTGACGTCTTCCTCGAGGTCGACGGTGAGGTCGGTGATCGAGCCGTTCGGAACGGGGACGCGCATCGCCATCCCGTCGAGCTTGCCCTCGAGCTGGGGAAGCACCTCGGTGGTGGCGATAGCGGCGCCGGTGGAGGTCGGAATGATGTTCTCGGCGGCGGAGCGGCCGCGGCGGCGCTTGTCGAGCGGGCCGTCGACCAGATTCTGAGTGCCGGTGTAGGCGTGGACCGTCGTCAGCAGTCCGGACTCGATGCCGAACTCGTCGTCGAGGACCTTCACGACCGGCGCGACCGAGTTCGTCGTACAGGAGGCGTTCGAGAGCACGTCCTCGCCGTCGTACTCGTCGTGGTTGACGCCGTAGACGATCGTCTGGACCTCCTTCTCGCCCTTCGGCGGGGCCGAAATCAGTACCTTCTCTGCGCCGGCTTCAAGATGCTGGGCGGCCTCGTCGTACGTACGGAAGATCCCCGTCGCCTCGAAGGCGACGTCGACGTCGAGTTCGTCCCACGGCAGCTGGGTCGGATCTCGCTCGGAGGTCAGCCGGATCTCCTGGCCCTCGACGGTGAGGGTGCCGTCCTCGAGGGAGACGTCATCGAGGCGGCCGTGAACCGAGTCGTACTGCAGCAGGTAACGCATGTCGTCGTCGTCCATGACGTCGTTGATTCCGACGATCTCGACGTCGTCGTACGCAAGCGACGCGCGAAGGACGTTGCGTCCGATCCGCCCGAACCCGTTGAGGCCGATACGGAGCGTCCCCTCGAACTCGTTCTCCGTGTACGAATGTTCACTCATATCTGAGTACTACGCGGGCCACGATTAAATCACTTGCCCCTTCCAAAACGTTGATTGACGATAGGGAAGGATTTCGATCTATCGTCCGACGAGGGGACTCGTTGTGGTACCACATATCATAGAAAAGTCTGTATTTTTTATGATTTGGTGTGTGTGCACGTTAGCACGTGTTCTCCGGCGGATCTGCGCCAAACAACTCAATTTCGAGTTAACATCTATCAGATTCTTGCAAAACAGTTATGCCGGTTGACGGTGGATGTCGATGCGTATGCTCCGGGTCGGAATCAACGGTTATGGAACCATCGGAAAGCGCGTCGCAGACGCCGTGCGAGCTCAGCCAGATATGGAGGTCGCCGGCGTCGCCAAGGTCAGTCCCGACTACGTCGCACTCGGGGCGGCCGAGGCGGAGTACCCGCTCTACGCGGTCGACGAGGACCGCACCGATGGGTTCCACGAGGCCGGCATCGACCTCGCCGGCACCGTCGACGACCTCGTCGCCGACAGCGACATCGTCGTCGACGCGACACCGTCCGGAATCGGTGCGCAGAATCGCCCGCTGTACGAGCGCCACGACACCCCCGCACTCTTCCAGGGCGGCGAGGACGCGACCATCGCCGAGGTCAGTTTCAACGCCCGCGCGAACTACGACGAAGCGACCGACGCCGACTACGTTCGCGTCGTCTCCTGTAACACGACCGGTCTCTCGAGGCTCGTCTCGCCGATTCACGAGGACTACGGCATCGAGAAGGTCCGGACGACGCTGGTTCGACGCGGCGGCGACCCGGACCAGACCGGTCGCGGCCCGATCAACGACGCCCTGCCGGACCCCGTCTCCATCCCCTCCCACCACGGTCCGGACGTCCAGACCGTCTTCCCCGAACTCGACATCGACACGATCGGGCTCAAGGTCCCGACGACGATGATGCACGTCCACGCGGTCAACATCACCCTCGAGGAGGCACCCGACGACGTTTCGGAGATCCGCGACCGCCTCCGCGGGGAGGACCGACTGCTCATGATCCCCGACTACGCTGGGATCGACGGCGCCGGCACGCTCAAGGACCTCGCACTCGACGCCGGCCGTCCCCGCGGCGACATCTGGGAGAACTGCATCTGGGAGGAGTCGATCACCATCGAGGGACGCGACCTCTACTGCATGCAGGCGATCCACCAGGAGTCCGACGTCGTTCCCGAGAACATCGACGCGATCCGCTCGGTAACGGGACTGCTCGACGGCCCCGAGAGCCGAGCACTGACGAACGAGACGCTGGGGATCGGCCTCAGCCGACTGGACAACGCCGAGGAACGCGCCGTCGATCGACAGACCGCCGACTGAGTCGTCGGGGAAAGCTTTTGGCCGTCCCTTCCTTACCACCAGCTATGCGACGAGACGACCGCGACGAACCCTTCGACGATCTCTTTCGGGAAATCGAGCGGATGATGAACGAGATGATGAGCGGTGCCGATGTCGATTTCGACTCCTCGAGTGCCGTCGACAGCGGATTTGGCATGGACACCCACGTCGACATCCACGAGACCGACGACGAGATCCGCGTCGTCGCCGACCTTCCGGGCGTCGAGAAGGACAACATCGACCTCGAGTGCGACGGCAAGACGCTCACGATCTCGGCCCAGAGCGACCACCGTCAGTACGACGAGCGCGTCTCGCTCCCCCAGCGGGTCAACGAACACAGCGCCTCGGCGACGTACAACAACGGCGTCCTCGAGGTCGTCTTCGAGTCGGCCGAACACTCCTCGGGAATCAGCCTCGAGTAAGCATACGAGAGTCGACTCGCGGTCGACACCGGTTTTGTTCTCGAGTTCCGTTTCGGAACAGCGGCCGCCAAGGTAGGAGCGACACCACCGACGGTGGGGCTACTTTCGGGATCCGCCTTTCGCCTGTTTCTTCGTGTGCTCGATGAAGGCCTCCGTCTCCGTCACCGGGTCCGGAGCCTTTCGCTTGCCGTGTCGGCCGTGTCGACCGCGTTTTCCGCCGTGACGGTCTCGGTGGCCCTTTCGGTCATGTTTTCGACCGCGCCCTTTGTCTCGACTGTCTTTCCCCTTGCGGCCGCGTCGGTCCCGTCGGTCGCGGCGGTCTCGACGGTCCCTTCGGTCGCGTTTGCCGTTCTTTTTGCTTCGACCGTCTTTACCGTTCTTCCCGTGTCTGCCGTTCTTTCTGTCTCGACCGTTCTTTCCGTCTCGACCGTGTTTGCCGTCCTTCCCACCGGCCGATGCCATACCCGAGAGGCCGACGAGACCGGTACCTGCCGCTCCAGCGATTCGGAGAACGCCGCGACGAGTGTTCGTGTTGTCTTCTGTCATCTTGATCTACGGGCTCCGTGGCCCACCGCCAGCCAACTCGAGAGTCCCGTATTAACCGGCCCAATCGTTACGAGATCAATCCTGGATACGAACGTCGTCCGATGTCCGTTCGGCTCGTTCAGTGACGAGTATCGTTCCGAAACCCGGAGCGTCGGGGAGTTAAACAGTCCTCGAAACGTCGGCACAATCGGAAATTACTCCCGCTAAACGGTCGTAAAATCCCGGTTCGTACTTCGTCGCCTCGTCGATCGTCGGCCGGGCGTTCGTCTCATTGATCACGACCCGATCATCAGTCTCAAGCAGGTCCACCCCGAGAAACGGAATCTCGAGAACCTCGGCGACCGACTCGGCCAGTCGGCGCCACTCCGCCAGGAGGTCGACCCCCCGTGCCTTCGCGCCGCGATGGACGTTGTGTTTCCACTGGCCCTCGCGGACCGCATCGTCCGGGAGGCGGCGCTCGACGGCGCCGACGTACTCGCCCTCGAGGACCATCACCCGGTAGTCGGTAGCGTCGGGGAGGTACTCCTGGACCAGGAAGGACCGATCCCCGGTCGCCCGGTAGTCGTGGACCAGCGAGAGGTAGTCACAGATCCCCAAGAAGGAATCCAGGTCGTGGGCCTTCGCGACCCCGACCCCGCGAGTCGTCGAGTTGGGTTTCACCACGACCGGCGACTCGAGCCGGTCGAACGCCTCGATCAGTTCGCTCTCGCCGACCTCGTTCGAGACGTACACCGACCGCGGCACTGGCAGCTCGGCTCGCTCGAGGCGGGCGAGCACCTCGGCTTTGTTCCGCGAGGTGAGGATCGCCTCGCGGTCGTTGAGCCACGGGATCTCGAGGAGCGCGTCGGCAACGCCGCCCTCCATGGGCCGACCGGGGTAGACGAACCCCACATCGTACTCGTCGGGTGACCACGGCGCGTCCGCTCCCAGGGGGACGATCCGTTCGCTTACGGGAACGTGGTGGGCGCGGATGCCGCGCTCGGCGAGGGGCTCGCGCATCCGGTCGAACGTCTCCTCGGCGTTCGCGACCGCGAGATCGATCATGCTCGAGAGTCGGGAGTAGAGGCCCAAAAGTCTGCGTACCCGAACTCGGCTCGCCGTCCTCGGTTCGCAATCGACGGGACGGACTCCTCGAGCGCAAACGCTCGGCCAGAACGGTTAGGAGCCCGCGACGAACGGCATCTGCACTGCGCTGTGGAGCGACAGAACGGGAACGCTGTCCCGGAGTAAAAGGTGGGGTTACGAGACCAGCTGCTCTTCGCCCTTCTCGACGACGATACGGCACGGCGGCGAGATCTTGTTGTACGCGCGGCGGAACGCCTCCTTGGCGTGCTCGGCATCGTCCAGGTCACACCAGACCGTGAAGATGCGCTCGCCGGCGTCGATCCGCGCGGCGGTGCCGACGATCTTCCCGAACGACTGGCGCATCCCGTCGGAGACACGGTCCGCACCCGCACCCGTCGCCTGTTTGTTCTCCCGAATGACGTGGTGGGGGAACTTCCGGAGGATCATCTTGTAGTTGTTCTCGCCGGCGTTTTTCAGCATGTGCCGGTTGGCCGACAGGCGCGAGGCCTCAAGGCTCCCGTGGCGGATCTGGACCTCTTCCTCGGTGATGAGGCTGATCTGGACGGGGTAGTCCTCGGGGCCGGCGCTGACGTTGCCCATCTTGTGCTGTGCGATCTTCGATCCGGGGATTCCAGTAATGTACTCGCGGCGCGTGTAGGCCGGCTTACTGATCTCCCGGTACATTGAGGCGGGTTTGTCCGACATGGTTGTAGTTACTTACGAAAACCGAAGCCTACCGTGGGGATAAAGCCTTCGAACCGCCACGTCCGCGCCAGCGGCGGCTTCAGACGGAACTGCTCGGCGAGTTAACCGACAACACGTCAAAAATCTCCGCTCAGTTGCAGGTAATGTACTCGACGCCGTTCTTCTCGACGAGCCCCTCCTCGGTGAGGCAGTTCAGGACCGAGAGGACGCCGATCTTCTTCATTGCGAGGACCTCGTTCAGATCCGACGCCGTCGCACCGCCGCTGGCCTCGAGGTACAGGTAGACGAGTTTCGCCTGTGGGGAGTCGATTTCGGTCGGGAGCGGCTCGAGTTGCGTGGTGGTGAGTTGCTGTTCCATCATCGTAGTACAACCCACATCGAGGTTCCATATAAGTCTATGGTACATCTGAGCAATATAGTACAATGGATATAACCAACCTAATATCAATATGGCCAATTCATGCCAGTAGATAACGCCCATCTAGAGGAGCATATCGAGCATTTCGGACGCTCTCGGAGAGTTCTCTTCGGATGGAGGAGATGGTGTCAAATTGGTTACTATCGGTAAATGATTGCCGGTAACTGCTTTCAATCGTTGAATAGACTCAGCTAGTAATCACTATTCAATCAGTAATGATCGTTATCTACCCGATCGGATCCTTGTATAAGGGATATTATCACGAGCCGATGACGGCGGATGATCGAAGCTCCGGCCCCGCTCGAGCCGATCGGAACTCGTCGCCGCCTCACCACGACGGCGGCGTGTTTAAGGGTCTGCCTCCGGAAATACCTCGTATGCTGAAGAGCTTTCGGATCGGCTCCCTGTTCGGAATCCCGATCAAGCTCGATCTGACGTTCTTGCTGGTGCTCCCGCTATTTGCGTACCTCATCGGCGTCCAGATCGAACCTGTCACCACCATTCTCAACGACGTGCTCGGCGCCGGTATCGACGTCGGCGCCGTAACCGGCGGCGCGCTGCCGTGGATACTCGGCTTCGCCGCGGCGGTCGGGCTGTTCGTCGGCGTCGTGCTCCACGAACTCGGCCACTCGCTGACGGCCCAGCGGTACGGCTTTCCGATCGACTCGATCACGCTCTGGCTGTTCGGCGGCATCGCCGCGCTCTCGGAGATGCCCGAGGACTGGCGACAGGAGTTCACCATCGCCATCGCCGGCCCGATCGTCTCCGTGCTCGTCGGCGTCGCCTCCTACGCGCTCTTTCTCGTTACTCCCGAGGCGTTCGGCGGCGCGCGGTTCGTCCTCGGCTACCTCGCCGTGCTCAACGTCGCGCTCGCGATATTCAACATGATCCCCGCGTTCCCGATGGACGGCGGCCGTATCCTTCGGGCGCTGCTCGCTCGCGGCCGCTCGTACGCTCAAGCGACCCAGCAGGCCGCGAGCATCGGCAAGATGTTCGCGGTCGCGATGGGGCTGTTCGGACTGTTCGCGGTCAACATTATCCTCATCGGCGTCGCCTTCTTCGTCTACATCGCCGCCTCGAGCGAGGCCCAGCAGGTGACGATGAAGGCCGCGTTCCAGGACGTCACGGTTCGAGACATCATGACGACCGCGAGCGACCTCCACACCGTCGAGCCGGACGCGTCCGTCGCGGAGCTGATCCAGCGGATGTTCACCGAGCGACACACCGGCTACCCGGTCGTCGAGACCGACGGCTTCGGCGGCGAGCGACTCGTCGGACTGGTGACGCTGTCGGACGCCCGCGACATCAAACCCGTCGAGCGCGACGCGTACACGGTCTCGGACGTCATGACGACCGACCTGAAGACGATCGATCCGGACTCGGACGCGATGACGGCTATCGAACGGATGCGCGAACACGGCATCGGGCGGCTCCTCGTCGTCGAAGGCCAAGACGAGTGGGGTTCAGAGGGGGCGTTCGGCGACCCGGCGCTGCGGACCGACGGCGACCTAGTTGGCCTGATCTCGCGCTCCGACGTGATGACGGCGTTCGATATCGTCCAGAAGAGCGGCAGCGTCAACCCCTCGAGCCGGCCTCGAGCCGGCGACTGAGGCCGGCCGGGTACCGGATTCAACATTCTTAACCGCGGGCGTGGCCGAGGTGTCAGCGATGCCACCGGCCATCGAGACGACGGACCTCGTGAAGGAGTACGGCGACTTGCGCGCGCTACAGGAACTCTCTCTCACCGTCGAGGAGGGCGAGTTCTTCGGGCTGCTCGGTCCTAACGGGGCCGGGAAGACGACGTTCATCAACACGCTGGTCGGACTCGTCCGCAAGACGGGCGGCGAGGCTCGCGTCTTCGGTCACGACGTCGAGGACGACTACCGGCAGGCCCGGGACGCGATCGGGCTCGCCCCCCAGGAGTTCAACGTCGACCGCTTCTTTCCCATCCGCGAGGTTCTGATGCACAAGGCCGGCTACCACGGGATCCCCGAGGACGAGGCCGGGGAACGGGCCGACGAGGTTCTCAAGCGGGTCGGGATCTACGACAAGCGAAACGAGCGCTTCGACTGGCTCTCCGGCGGGATGAAGCGCCGACTGCTGCTCGCTCGAGCGCTCGTCACCGAGCCCGACCTCCTGATTCTCGACGAGCCGACCGCCGGCGTCGACGTCCAGCTGCGCCACGACCTCTGGGAGCTGGTGACCGAACTCAACGAGGAGGGGACGACGGTCCTGCTGACGACCCACTACATCGAGGAGGCCGAACGCCTCTGTGACCGCGTGGCGATCATGAACGAGGGCCGAAAGGTGACCGTCGCGACGCCGGACGACCTCAAGACGCGAGGGACGGACACGATCTCGGTTCGCCTCGAGGACGCGCCGTCGGTCACCCCGTCGGTCGGCGGCTACGCCCACGAGGCGACCCTCGAGGGCGACCGGTTCGAGGTCCGGGTCGACGACGGCGGCTCGACCGCGCCGCAGCTGTTGAACGACCTCGAGGCGGCGGGCCACGAAATCGCCGACCTCGAGATCACCCGCACGTCGCTCGAGGAGATCTTCGTCGACCTGACGAGACAGGACGACCGAACGACGACCCGATCCGACGCGCCGACGAACGAGGAGTCGGCAGGCGACGAAGGGGCGGAGACGCCGGCGCGTGAGCAGGAGGGGCTCGCCTGATGCTGTCGGTCGGTTTCCGGGCGCTCTTTCAGCGCGAGCTGCTTCGGTTCGTTCGTCGTCCCAAGAACACGTTCATGCCGCCGGCGATCACGAACGTCCTCTACTTCGCCGTCTTCGGGATCATCCTCGGCGGCCGGATCGACGAACCCGTCGCGGGGATCGGTTACATCCTCTTTCTCGTTCCGGGGCTGGTCGTCCTCGGGACGATCTCGAACGCCTTCGAGAACGCCTCCTTCTCGATCTTCCACGGCCGGTGGAACGAGTACATCCACGAGACGCTGACCTCGCCGCTTTCCTACGTCGAGATGGTCGTCGCCTACGTCGGCGCCAGTGCGGTTCGCGGACTGATCGTCGGCGTCATCATCGCCGTCATCGGCCGGCTGTTCGTCCCGATCTCGATCGAGAACGGGCTCTTTCTAGTGGCTACCATGGTCGTGATCGCCGCGCTCTTTGCCGGATTCGGGATCATCGGCGGGCTCGTGGCCCGGGACTTCGACGACCTCACCGTGATGAACCAGTTCATCCTGCGGCCGCTGGTCTTCTTCGGGGCCGTCTTCTACTCGCTGACGATGCTGCCGTCGACCTGGCAGACCGTCTCCCTGCTGAACCCGATGGTCTACATGGTCGACAGCGTTCGGTACGGGCTGTTAGGCTACTCCGATATGCTCGAGATCGCGCCGGCGGCCTACGCCGAGTTCGCGCCGTACGCCTCGCTGGGCGTGCTCACGCTGCTCACGATCGGCGTCATCGCGGTCGACGTCTACCTGTTCAAGATCGGCTACGGCCTGACCGACTGACCCTCGAGCTCAGTCGTTCCGATCGGCGACCTGCACCAACTGCTTGCCGATGTTCTCGCCCTCGAACAGCCCCATGAACGCGTCGGGCGCGTTCTCGAACCCCTCGACGACGTCCTCGCGGTAGCGAAGCTCGTCGGCGGCGATGAACCGCGAGAGTCGCTCGAGCGCCTCGCCCCAGCGGTTCTCGTAGTCGTAGACGAGCAGCCCCTCCACGCGGGCGCGAGACTCGATAAGTTTGCCGAGCTTTCGGGGTCCGGTCGGAATCTCCGTCGCGTTGTACAGCGCGATCTGTCCGCAGACGGCGACCCGAGAGCGAACGTTGAGCAGCGGCCAGACGGCATCGGTGATCGGTCCGCCGACATTGTCGAAGTAGACGTCGACGCCGTCGGGGCAGGCCTCGGCTACCGCGCCGGGCAGGTCGTCGGTCGTCTCGTAGTTGATCGCGGCGTCGAACCCGAGTTCGTCGGTGAGCCACGCCGTCTTCTCGTCGCTGCCGGCCGTTCCGACCACTCGAGCGCNCGTCTCGTAGTTGATCGCGGCGTCGAACCCGAGTTCGTCGGTGAGCCACGCCGTCTTCTCGTCGCTGCCGGCCGTTCCGACCACTCGAGCGCCGCTCAGTCGGGCGAGCTGGCCGACGACCGAGCCGACCGCGCCGGCCGCGGCCGAGACGACGACCGTGTCGCCAGGTTTCGGCTCGGCGACGTCCGTCGTTCCGAAGTACGCCGTCACTCCGGGCATCCCGAGGACGCCCAGCGCGGTCGAGATCGGCCCGTGGTCGGGATCGACCCGACGCAGGTCGTTCCCGTCCGCGACCGCGTGTTCGGCCCACAGCAGTTCGCCCGCCACGATATCGCCCGGCTCGAGCCCCTCGTAGTTCGACTCGATGACCTCGCCGACGACCCCCGCTTGCAGTGGGTCGCCGACGTCCCACGGCTCCGCGTAGGACTCGGCGTCGCGCATCCGCCCGCGCATGTACGGATCGACCGACTGGTAGAGGGTTCGAACGAGTACCTCGCCCGATTCGGGCGCGGGTCGGGCGACGGTGACGAGTTCGAAGTTCTCGCGGGTCGGTTCGCCGGACGGACGGCTCGCCAGCCGCCACTGTCTGGTTTCTGCCATACGTCGTCGAGGTCCCGGGGGGAGGTCAGTGTTCGGCTCGCGGAACCCGGACGCGAATTCGACCGGAAGGGGAACCATTTTTATCGCGGTCCGTGCGTGTCACCGTATGAGCGGGGACGACGTACTGACGAAGCTACTCGCCGGCAACGCGAACCACGTCGAGGAACTGGCCGACGACTACTTCGAGGACGTGCAGGCGGGCCAGCATCCCGAGACCGTCACGGTGTGTTGTTCCGATTCGCGAGTCCCGCAGGAACGGATGTGGAGCATCGACCGACCGGGAGCCGTCTTCACCCCGAGCAACATCGGCAACCAGGTCTGGGACGTCGACGACGGCGAGCGGATCGTCGACGGCGGCGTTCTGTACCCGATCCACCACGCGGGTACCGAAGTTGCAACGGTCGTCGGCCACACAGGCTGTGGCGCCGTTACGGCCGCCTACCAGGTCGCCACCGGCGGCGACCGCCCCGGACCCCAGGGCGTCGGAAAGTGGGTCGACCTGCTCGTCCCGGTCGTTGAGGAGGGCCTCGAGAGCGACCTCGTCGACGACGAGGCTGACGACGAACGAGTGGTCAACCAGCTCGTCGAGTACAACGTCGACCACCAGGCGCAGTTCCTTCGGAAGTCGGCAGACGTTCCGGACGACGTCACCGTCTACGGCTTCGTCTACGACTTCCAGGGCGTCTACGGCGACGAGTACGGCCGCGCGTACCTGGTCAACTACGACGGCGAGACCCACCCCGAGAAGATCGCGGACCGGATCCCTGAGGAGTACGAGGAAGCGACGCGGAGTCTGCTGTACTGATCGGTATCGTTTTCTCGCTCTCCCCGAAAGAAACGGGTATGCGGACACTGCTCGAGTCGGACACCGGCTTCTACTACGCGATCGGTGCGTTCACGACCCTGGTGTTCGTCGTCGGTCTCGTCGTCCTCGCCGCGCTCAACCCGGGCGGTATCGGTGCCCGGGAACTGATTGGTCTCGTCGTCGGCTTCTGCCTGTTCATGCTCGTCTACTTCGTCTCGATTACGGTCCACCGACTCGAGGGCGGCGATAGCCTGCGATAGAGTCACATAGTTTATCGGTAATAGTTCCGGTAGAGGGTTCCAAGGGCCGAAATATCGCGTTTCAGCCGAGTCAAAGGGTTTATCCGTTCCGCGCACCTCTGCTCAAAAGCAATGGCGAAAGGAACCGTTGATTTCTTCAACGACACTGGCGGCTACGGATTCATCGAGACTGAGGACGCGGACGACGACGTGTTCTTCCACATGGAAGACATCGGCGGCCCGGACCTGGAAGAAGGTCAGGAGCTCGAGTTCGACATCGAGCAGGCCCCCAAGGGCCCGCGCGCAACGAACGTCGAGCGCCTGTAAGGCAGAATTCGTAACGGTATCGGCTCTTGACTGCAGTATTTTCACACTTTTGAGCGACAGTGCCGGCGATCGCTACGTCGAAACGAGACAACGTTTAGTGAGTTCGACGGCCACTGACACGTATGACCGACCCAGTGGTCCGCAGCAGTGACAACGTCGAGTACGAACCGGTCGACGCGGCTGACGGCCTCGAGAAGGGTGTCCTGATCGACGAGAGCCACGGCGCGCCGAACTTCGCGATCCGACGGTTTACGCTCGCAGCGGGGGCCGAGGTACCCGAACACACGAACGAGGTCGAACACGAGCAGTACGTTCTCGAAGGGACGTACGTCGTCGGCATCGGAGACGAAGAGTTCGAGGTCGAGGCCGGCGACTCGCTGTTGATCCCCGCCGGCACCGTCCACTGGTACCGCAACGAGGGCGACGAACCTGGCGCGTTCCTCTGTGCAGTGCCCAACGGCGACGACGAGATCGAACTGCTCGAGTGAGCGACCGCCCAGTTATATACTCCCGACGGCCGAATCGGCCGAACAGTCGTGAACGTCCTCCTCGTACTGGGTCATCCCCGGACGAATAGCTTCTGTGGCGCACTGGCCGACGCCTACTGCGAGGGTGCCCGCGAGGCCGACGTCGACGTGCGCGAACTCACCGTCGCCGATCTCGAGTTCGATCTCGACGTTCGCGTCGAGTCCCCGGAGAACCAGCCCCTCGAGCCCGACCTGCAGGCCGCCGAGCGGGACCTCGAGTGGGCCGACCACCTCGTCTTCGTCTACCCGAACTGGTGGGGAACGATGCCCGCCCGGCTCAAGGGCTTCTTCGACCGCCTCTTTCGACCCGGCTTCGCCTTCTCCTTTTACGAGGACGGCGAGGGCGCGGGCAAGGAGGAGCTGCTCGACGACAAGACCGCCGAGCTGATCGTCACGATGGACGTCCCGCCGCGGATCTACCGCTGGCTCCTTCGCCAGCCCGGCAACCACGCCCTCAAGCGCGCGACGCTCGGCTACGCGGGCGTTCGGACGACGCGGGTGACCAACCTGGGTCCGATCGAAAGCTCGGATCTCGAGGAGCGCGAGGGCTGGCTCGAGGACGTACGGGAACTGGGTCGAAGCCTCGAGACGGGGCCGGAGTCGCGGCTGGGGCGAACGAAACGGGCGGCGACGAGCTGGCTGAAGGCGCTCCGGCTGCAGTTCTACCCGATGGCCTGGATCGCCTACACGATCGGCGCGCTGGCGGCGGTCGGCTCGGGCGCGTTTTCGACCGGGGCGTACTGGCTCGGACTCGGATTTTTGTTCTTCCTCGAGGCCGCGACGGTGTTGAGCAACGAGTACGCCGACTACGAGACCGATCGACGGAATACCTTCGCCGGGCCGTTCACCGGAGGGTCCCGAGTGCTGGTCGACGGCGAACTGTCGTTCGGGCAGGTCCGGGCCGGGATCGCCGTCTTTCTCGCGGCGACGGCTGCGTTCGGCGGGGCCACGCTCCTCGCCGGAGCGGGATCGACGGCGGCGACCGCGGGGACGATGGGTACCCTCGCGGCGCTCGCACTCGGGTACACGCTCTCGCCGCTGAAACTCGCCTACCGTACGCTGGGCGAACTGGACGTCGCCGTCACCCACAGCGTCGGCGTCCTGGTGCTCGGGTTCGTCGTCCTCGGCGGCGCGTGGCACGATCCGCTGCCGTGGCTGCTTGGACTGCCCTTCCTGCTGTCGGTGCTGCCCTCGATCACCCTCGCGGGCGTACCCGACGTCGACGCCGACCGGCTCGCGGGCAAGCGGACGGTTGCGGCCCGGTTCGGCGTCGACGGAGCCGCGGCGGTCGCCGCGACGACGGCCGTACTCGCTGCCCTAACGGGCGCGCTCTGGCAGTTGCTGGATCTCGTTCCCGGCTACGGCCCCGCGATCTATCTGGGGCTCGTCCACGCAGCCGCGATCGTCTGGCTGCTCCGGAACCGACTCGATCCCGACGCGGGCGCCCAGCGTATCGACCTCTTGATGATGGCCTCGCTGAGCTACATCACCTGGTTCGGCGTCGTTCCGCTGGTCGGGCTGCTGTGACTCGAGTAAGGGTCCGATTACACCGAGACGAGGACGAGTCCGAACCGCTCAAGTACGCCAGCCGACTATACTATCGCGTGTCGCAGCAGGTCCAGGACGTCGAAACGATCTTTTGTCACGAGACGGGCGGCGACTACCTCGTCGTCGTCCAGCGGGACGGCAAGCGGCTGTTCCGGGCGAAGCTCGGACTCTCCGAGACCTCCGCGGGCCCCCGGCCCGCGAAGTTCCGGCTGAAGGACGGCTCGAGTGAAGAACCCCGCCAGCCCGACGAGTTCGTCGAGCTCGCCCGTCGAGCGAAGCGCATCCGCATCTCCGAGCAGACACCGTCCGAGAAGCGTCGCGAGCTCACCGAGATGTTCGCCGGCTACCAGCTCGAGGACAAGGTCAAGGCCGTTCGGACCTGCCGCTACTGCGCCTCCGCGGGACGGTACTCACCGGTGACGACCGAGACCGCGGTTAAAGACGACACCGACTGGATCTGCCGGGACTGCGCCCGCCAGGAGCTCGAGCGTCAGCTCTCCTTTTCCGGCGGCGGCGCGGTCACCGGGGCCGCGAAGGAGCGACTCGAGGAGCTGATGCTCGAGGTCCAGGACCTCCAGCGGATCGTCAACCTGCTGCAAGGACAGCTCGACCCCGACCTCACCCAGTTCGACACCATCTCGGCGACGACCGACGAGGTCGACCCCGTCCGGACCGACTCGTTGAGCCTCCATCCCGGGCTGCAAGGACTGCTCGAGGACCGCTTCGAGACCCTGCTCCCGGTCCAGAGCCTCTCCGTCGAGAACGGCCTCTTCGATGGAGAGGACCAGCTCGTCGTCTCCGCGACCGCGACCGGGAAGACCCTCGTCGGCGAGATGGCCGGGCTCAACCGCGTCCTGAACGACAAGGGGAAGATGCTGTTTCTCGTCCCCCTCGTGGCGCTCGCCAACCAGAAACACGAGGACTTCGAGGACGAGTACGGCCACCTCGTCGACGTCTCCCTCCGGGTGGGTGCGAGTCGAGTCACGGATAACGGCAACCGGTTCGATCCCAACGCCGACGTCATCGTCGGCACCTACGAGGGGATCGACCACGCGCTGCGGACGGGCAAGGACCTCGGCGACATCGGCACCGTCGTCATCGACGAGGTCCACACCCTCAAGGAGGAAGAGCGGGGCCACCGACTCGACGGGCTGATCTCGCGGCTCAAACACACCACCGAGCAGCGCGCGGCCCGACGGGACGACTACGGCGGCGCCCAGTGGGTCTACCTCTCGGCGACCGTCGGCAACACCGAACAGCTCGCCGAGGTCCTCGAGTCGACGCTGATCGAGTTCGAGGAGCGGCCCGTGCCGATCGAGCGCCACGTCACCTTCGCCGACGGCCAGGAGAAGGTCCGCATCGAGAACAAGCTCGTCAAGCGGGAGTTCGACACCGAGTCCTCGAAGGGGTATCGCGGGCAGACGATCATCTTCACGAACTCCCGCAGGCGGTGTCACGAGATCTCCCGCAAGCTCGAGTACTCCGCCGCGCCGTACCACGCCGGGCTCGACTACGGGCGCCGCAAGCAGGTCGAGCGCCAGTTCGGCGAGCAGGAACTGTCCGCAGTGGTGACGACCGCCGCCCTCGCGGCTGGCGTCGACTTCCCCGCCTCGCAGGTGATCTTCGACTCGCTGGCGATGGGGATCGAGTGGCTCTCCGTCCAGGAGTTCCACCAGATGCTCGGGCGAGCCGGTCGTCCCGACTACCACGACGAGGGGAAGGTGTACGTGCTGGTCGAACCCGACTGCTCGTACCACGGCTCGATGGAGATGACCGAAGACGAGGTCGCGTTCAAGCTCCTCAAGGGGGAGATGGAGTCCGTGATGACTCACTACGACGAGGACGCCGCCGTCGAGGAGACGCTGGCGAACATCGTGGTCGGCGGCAAGGCCGCCAAGAGCCTCAACAACCGGATGCTCGGGGAGGTGCCCACCAAACACGCGATCGGAAAGCTCCTCGAGTACGGCTTCATCGACGGCTTCGAGCCGACGCCGCTCGGACAGGTCGTCACCCAGCATTTCCTCTCGCCCGGCGAGGCGTTCGCGCTGGTCGACGGGATTCGAAAGGAGGCCCACCCGTACGACCTGATCGCCGATATCGAGCTTCGGGACGACGATCTGTAGGAGCTCAGTGAAGGGGTCGTGAGAACGGAGACGGTAGACGAAACGGACTGCTTCTCGAGTCAGGGGACGAAGGCGACGCCGAACAGCGAGAGCAACAGCACCAACAGCGAACCGGGCAGCCCGCCGATGGCGACGATCAGGAGCGCGATCGGCGTGATCGCGACCGAGACGCCGAAGACGGCTTGTGCCAGAAACAACACGAGCAGGCCGACGACCGCGTTGACGATGAACGGACGGACGGTCTGAATGATCGTCGTCGCGCCGAGGACGGCAACGAGAACGAGTACCAGTAGGAGAATCTCGAGTCCTGTGACCATACTCGAGCGTAGCGAGCGAAGCGGGGAAAGCCGTTCGGTCCGGAACGAAACCCTTTAAACGATCCACCCGGAAAGAGTGATACGGGATCGTGGGTTAGCTTGGTATACTTCGGGCCTTGGGTGCCCGTGACCCCGGTTCAAATCCGGGCGATCCCATACTTCTGCTGCGAGCAACTCCGCGAGCAGCAGCCATCTGGCAGAGCGCGGATTTGAATTATAGTAACAACTGAAACTGTTTGCACACCGATCGCACAGCCGTCGTGCGATCGGGTGCGCACTGACTTTCAGTGGCTACTATATAGAACGGCGAGCATTGCGAGCCGTTCGCGTGGTTCAGAATCCGGGCACCCCCGTTATCACGAACAGAGTCGCGAGCAGCGAGTTCATCACAAGCGATCGGAGGCGTGGAAGACCGGGGTTCTGCGCGAAGCGCAGGTTCTCGAGCGTAGTTCAGATTCGGACGATCCCGATTCCGACACACACCAGGAACTCCTCAAGGCGTTCCCGTCGACGAACGCATCCTGAAAAACGCGCGATCGAAGCGATCGAGCGCCGGCGGCCGAGTCGCGTCACTCTTCGACGCCGAGCTCTTCGGCCTCCCACTCGGACGCGAGCCGGCTGGCCAGCTCGCGCGGTCTGTGTTCGTAGACCAGATGGTGCTCGAGGGAATCCCCGTGCGAGATCGTTTCGTTGCACACCGGACAGAAGACCGACGACCTGGTTGGCATGCGGGAGATACATCGTGAGAGAGCAAAAAGGCGCGCTTCGGCCGCAGAGTGTCGAGCAGAGTCGCGAGCGATCGGTCTCCGATGGGATCGATGCGGTACCGGTACCGTCAGGATCTCGGCGTCCGAAAGCGTGTCTTCGACGAGCGTTCCGGTTAGAGCCGACGGATCGGGCAACGTCTCCCGCCAGAATCGGCGACCTTCGCACAAGTATCTCGATTTCCGTGTTTTCGGTTTGCGCTCGTCCTCTATAATAGCTTTCAGAAGCACGAAAGCCAAGCCTTAACCGTGTGCCGGGATACTGAATAATCGTAATGGCAAACGGTACGGTTGACTTCTTCAACGACACAGGCGGTTACGGTTTCATCGAGACTGAGGATGCTGACGAGGACGTGTTCTTCCACATGGAAGACGTCGGCGGCGAGGACCTGACTGAGGGAACCGAGATCGAGTTCGACATCGAACAGGCCCCCAAGGGTCCGCGCGCGACGAACGTCGTTCGCGAGTAACTAACCCGGTATCCGGTCGCCAAACGGCGACCGAACCGATTTCTACACCGATCGAACGGCAGTCGTTCGATCGACGTACTTTACCCGAGTAGTAGCGACGGTAGGACGACCCGCTGGCGGCCTCGAAGCCGGTCGCTCACAGGGTGTGTCTGTACCCACACTCCGGGCAGTAGACGACGCCGGATTTCACGAGCGTGAAGCTTCGGCTACAGCGCGTGCACGGACAGCCGACCGAGAGACCGGTCTCCCGGGCCAGCGCTGCGATCGTCCGCTCGAGCTGGCGCTGTCGGTCCTCGATCGTCTCGAGGCGTTTCGTGGTCGCCTCGAGACGGTTGATTACCGCCCGTTGACGGGTAGCTTCCGAACGCGATGCCGATCGGGGGGTCATACGGTCAGTACGCTCCCAGCGAACAAAAGCACATCTACGGCCGGAGCCGGAGAGCGAACGGAAGTCGTGGACGACACGTGCAACCCGAACTGTTTCCCTCGACCGTCAGAAACTGACCGTATGGTAGCGGTCTCCGAACGACCGAAGCGATGGCTCGTCAACGGCATCATCCTGACGATCCCGCTCGTCGTGACACTGCTCGTGTTGCTCGTCGTTATCGATTTCGTCCTCGGAATCCTCTCACCGATCGTCGCCGGCGTACAGTACGTCTGGCCGAACGAGCCGCCCCGAATCGTAATCCAGCTAACGACGCTGGCGTCACTGGTCGGATTCTTTCTGGTGATCGGGTTCGCCGCCGAGCACACGCCCGGAAAGCGCGTCTCGAAGCAAGTCCACGCGACGGTGGAAACGATTCCCGGTGTGAGTGTCCTCTACGAGAGCGTCCGGCGGGCCAGCGACATCCTCGTCGACGACGAGACGGACCAGTTCAAGGAGGTCAAGCTCGTCGAGTTTCCCCACGACGACGCCTACATGTTCGGCTTTCTGACGGCAGATACCCCGTTGGAGATCGAAGAAACGGTCGGGGACGAGGAGATGATGACGATCATGGTTCCGCTGGGACCGAATCCGACGACGAACGGCTACGTGATGCACGTCTCGGCCGAACACGTCTACGACGTCGACGTCACCGTCGAGGAAGCCGTCCGGTCGATCGCGACGCTCGGCGTCTCCGTCGACGAACTCGGTACGGAGACGGCCGACGACGCGGACGAACGGGCGGCCAACGACACGCCGTTCGGCTCGACTCGAGGGTGAGACCACGGTCGCTCGAGACCCCGACCGCGATCAGTTTCGCCCCGCTTTGCAACCATTTATACACGATGGCGACCCTACGAGAGTGCAATGGCGCAAGCGGGAAATTCTGAACTCGTCGACTCCTTCGAGCAGTTCTTCCGCAACTACTACGACAACGAAATCAAGCAGCTTGCGCAGCAGTACCCCAACGAGCAGCGATCGCTCCACGTCGACTGGCAGGATCTCTACCGGTACGATCCGAATCTCGCCGACGACTTCCTCGCCCAGCCCGAACAGCTCCAGCGCTACGCCGAGGAGGCCCTGCGGCTGTACGACCTGCCGATCGACGTCAGCCTCGGCCAGGCCCACGTTCGGATCCGGAACCTCCCCGAAACCGAGTCGCCCGAGATCCGGGAGATCCGCGCCCGCGATATGAACTCCCTCGTGCAGGCTCGAGGGATCGTCCGAAAGGCGACCGACGTTCGCCCGAAGATCGAGGAGGCCGCCTTCGAGTGTCAGCTCTGTGGAACCCTCACGCGAGTTCCACAGTCCAGTGGTGACTTCCAGGAACCCCACGAGTGCCAGGGCTGTGAACGCCAGGGCCCCTTCCGCGTGAACTTCGACCAGTCGGAGTTCGTCGACTCCCAGAAACTGCGCATTCAGGAGAGTCCCGAAGGCCTCAGGGGCGGCGAGACACCCCAGTCGCTCGACGTCCACGTCGAGGACGATATCACCGGCGAGGTGACCCCCGGCGACCACGTCTCCACGACCGGCGTCCTCCGCCTCGAGCAACAGGGCGACGGCCAGGACAAGTCTCCGGTGTTCGACTTCTACATGGAGGGGATGTCCGTCGACATCGACGAGGAGCAGTTCGAGGACATGGACATCACCGAGGAGGACAAAGCGGAGATCGTCCGGCTCTCCTCGAGCGAGGACATCTACGAACAGATGGTCGGCTCGATTGCGCCCTCGATCTACGGCTACGAGCAGGAGAAGCTCGCGATGATCCTCCAGCTGTTCTCGGGCGTGACGAAGCAGTTGCCCGACGGCTCGAGGATCCGCGGCGACCTGCATATGCTACTAATCGGGGATCCGGGTACCGGGAAGTGTTTAAAAGGCGATTCGAAGGTCGCCCTCTCAGATGGACGAACGGTTCCGATCCGCGAACTCGTCGAAGCGAACCTCGAGGACCCGAAACCGATCGACGACGGCTGGTACGACGAGATCGATCTCGAAGTGCCGTCGCTGCAGGACGACGGTTCGATCGCCCCACAGCAAGCGACGAAGGTCTGGAAGCGTGAGGCTCCCAATCGGATGTATCGGATTCGGACCTCGAGCGGGCGCAAGCTCGAGGTGACGCCGTCGCATCCGTTGTTCGTCGATGTTGCTGATGGCTATCGAGCAGTCCGTGCCGACGAACTCTCAGTCGGAGATTCGATCGCTGTGACAGCAGGCAGTGCGAGCACGGTCGATCAGTCGACGGTAAACGAAGTACCCGTTCTCACTGACGGAGGAACAGTCGCGTCTACGAGCGCTGTAGCTGATCAGATCACTTCTATTGGAACGGTCGATCCCGACTACGACTGGGTGTACGACCTCGAAGTAGAGGGGACTCACAACTACGTTTCGAACGGAATTATCTCCCATAACTCCCAGATGCTGGGCTATATCCAGAACATCGCCCCTCGCTCCGTCTACACCTCCGGGAAGGGGTCGTCATCGGCTGGCCTCTGTGTCACGGGGGACACACTGATCCATACCGAAGACGGGTTCCAACAGGCCGAGGACGTCGCCACTGCTCGGCTCCCCGATCCGGTCGACACCGAAACTGCAGTCGAAGACGAAATCGGCCTCTACACGTTCGATCGGGACTCGGGAGCCCTCGAGACGCGATCGACGTCACACGTCTGGCGAATGCCGCCGAAGGAGTGTCGGCGGATAGAGACGGCGCGAGGAAAGGAACTCGAGGCGTCGCAGAACACGCCAGTGTTGGCCTGTGGCGACGACGGACTCGAATGGACACAAATATCGAACGTCGAAGCCGGCGACTACGTCGCGGTACCGAAGTATGACGAGATAGACCGCTCAACGCCGCGGATCGAGGACTATCTCGAGTTTACGAACGAGAAGTTGAAACTCGCCGACGAGTCGATCGTACAGGTTCGTCGTCAGCTCTGTGAAGCGTTCGGAACGCTCCGTGACGCAGCGGCGGAACTCGATCTTTCGGAGGACTTCGTCTACGATACGATTCGGAACCGGCACATTCCCATAGCGAAGCTCGAGCGAGTTCTCGGTGCGATCGACCTCGAGTTGGACCAGCTCTCGATCGAACGCGCGATGCTTCGTCACGGAGATAGCGTCCGTGTTCCCGACGAGTTCGACGAGGACCTTTGTTATTTGCTCGGTCTCGTCTTCGGGGACGGAGATATCAGGCTATCGCGCCGCGACGAAAACCGCGGTCTCGTTCGAATTTCTAACAGCGACGAAACGATTCTCGAGCGCGCGATCGAAATTTTCGATGACGCATTCGACAAGCGGCCCGAAATCGAGTATCAGGACGACCGCGTTCCGTGTATCCGCGTTCACAGCGCCACCGTCGCGCGACTGTTCTCCAACGCTGGGATGGAGACGCCAAAGGAGGAGCTGAAACTCGATCCCGGACTGACGACCGCCGAGCACGCCGATGCGTTCCTCTGCGGACTGATGGACGCCGATGGGTCTGTCTCGTCTCGAACGGACGGAGGTTCGAGCATCCACTTTTCGACAATCAGCCAGGAGTTCGCCGAACAGGTACAGCTGATGCTCGAAACCTACGGCGTTCGATCCCGCGTTCGCGAGCGCGACCGTCGCGGTGTGTCCGTCCTCGAGAACGGCTACGAGATCGAATCGAATTACGTCCAGTATCACCTGGAATGTTACGGTCGCAACATCGATCGGTACGCGGACGCGATCGGGTTCGGGTACCCGGCAAAACGAGCCGCACTCGAGGAAATCGTCGGAGACGCCACACGCCGGAGGGAGAAGATTCCGGTCGGAAACGCACTCGCAACCGTCGATGCTGCTGGCGGGGAATACTACATGAATCTCAACCGTGGCGACAATCCCGGCCGCGGACGGACTCGACGGATGCTCGAAGAAGTCGATCTCGGAGACGCCGAACCGATCGTCGAGGAGGCAGTCGAGGCCGACTTGTGCTGGGACGAGGTCGTCGCTGCAATCGATACCGGCGAGAAAGAAGTGTTCGACCTCACTGTTCCGGAGACCCATAATTTCATCGCGAACGGCGTCGTCACCCACAACACGGCTGCGGCGGTTCGCGACGACTTCGGCGACGGCCAGCAGTGGACTCTCGAGGCCGGCGCGCTCGTCCTCGCCGATCAGGGGATCGCGGCAGTCGACGAGCTCGATAAAATGCGCAGCGAGGACCGCTCGGCCATGCACGAGGCCCTCGAGCAGCAGAAGATCTCGGTCTCGAAGGCCGGCATCAACGCCACACTCAAGTCCCGCTGTTCGCTACTGGGCGCCGCGAACCCCAAGTACGGCCGCTTCGACCAGTACGAGCCGATCGGCGAGCAGATCGACCTCGAGCCGGCCCTGATCTCGCGGTTCGACCTCATCTTTACCGTTACGGACCAGCCCGACGAGGAGAAGGACAAGAACCTCGCCGAGCACATCCTCACGACCAACTACGCGGGGGAGCTGACGACCCAGCGCGAGGAGATGACCTCCCTCGAGGTCAGCGAGGAGGAGATCGAGGAGATGACCGAGCAGGTCGATCCCGTCATCGACGCCGAACTCCTCCGGAAGTACATCGCCTACGCGAAGCAGAACTGCCACCCGCGAATGACCGAGGAGGCCCGAAAGACGATCCGTGATTTCTACGTCGACCTGCGCGCGAAGGGAACCGACGAGGACGCCCCCGTTCCCGTCACGGCTCGAAAGCTCGAGGCGCTCGTTCGCCTCTCGGAGGCAAGCGCCCGGGTGCGCCTCTCCGATACGGTCGAGCAACGAGACGCCGAGCAGGTCGTCGAGATCGTTCGCTCGTGTCTGCAGGACATCGGCGTCGATCCCGAAACGGGAGAGTTCGACGCCGACATCGTCGAGGCCGGCACCTCGAAGTCCCAGCGCGACCGGATCAAGAACATCAAGGGACTGATCAGCGACATCGAGGAGGAGTACGACGAGGGTGCGCCGGTCGACATCGTTCTCGAGCGCGCCGACGAGATCGGCCTGGACGAGTCGAAGGCCGAACACGAGATCGACAAGCTCAAACAGAAGGGCGAGGTCTACGAGCCGAGCACCGATACGCTTCGAACGACGTAGCGCCGACGGACGCTACCGCCCTTGTTCGTCGATACCGAGCGCCGTCGACCGGATCGTCGCGGGCGCGACGTCGGCGACGTCGGCCGCATCGACCTGGGTCACCGTCGGCCACTCCTCGCGCTCGGCGGCGGCTTTGTACAGACAGGCTGCGGCGACGCCGCTAGGGTTTCGACCGCCGACGGTGCCGTTCTCGAGCAGCGTCGTCGCGTGTTCGCGGGCCCGGTTCTCGACGGTCGTCTCGAGGTCGAGTTTCGTGGCGAACCGCGGCAGGTACTGCGTCGGATCGATCGGTCCCGTTGGAAGCTCGAGGTCGCGGTTCAATGCGTCGTAGGCGGCCTTGAGTTCGGCGTCGTCGGCGCGGGCGACCGCAACGATCTCGTCGATCGTTCTGGCGAAGGAGTTGATCCGACAGGTGGCGTACACTGTGGCCGCAGCGAACCCCTCGATCGACCGACCCTGAAGCAGCCCCTCGGACTGAGCAGACTTGAAGAGCGAACAGGCTTGCTCTCTGACGGAGTCCGGAAGCGAGAGCAACGCGTTGACCCGTTTGATTTCGGTGAACCCATACACCTGATTTCGGTCGGCTTTCGTGGAGATGCGAGCGCGGTTGTGTTCCCGACGGAGTCGGGCGATCTGGCGCCGTTTGCGGCCGGTTAGACGGGAACGAGAACCGGTTCCGTAGCCGATCTCGGTCGAGAGTCCGCGGTCGTGTCGCGACCGCGTCAACGGTGCACCGGTTCGACGTCGGTCGGGACCGTCGTCGAACGTTCGCCACTCGGGTCCGCGGTCGATAGCGTCCTCTCCGGAGACGAGACCGCACTCCTCGCAGATACGTTCAGTTTCCGTCGTCCGCAGTCGTCCGCCGCACTCGGAACAGCACCCATTCGAATTATCTGCAGCCATTGGTAATATTCACCAGCTAGGAGAAACTATGACGCGTCCTGCTACTTAAAGTATAAGATATCCTCTAGGAGAGCTTGGAATTAAATCCAGGTTCCGTTCGACCCGCTCAGTTGCCGATCGATCAAAAGTGGTGGAGCTACCGTCCTGACCGGCTCTCGCCTGCGAGATGCTCGAGCACGCCCTCGGTCGTCGCCGGAACGGGTTCGGGATCGTCGCCGGCGGCAGCCGCCGCGTCGGGGTCTTTGAGCAGGTGGCCGGTCGTGAGACAGGCGACCCGTTCGTCGCTCTCGACGATTCCCTCCGCACGGAGTTTCCGTAGGCCGGCGACCGAGGCCGCGGAAGCGGGTTCGACGCCGACGCCTTCGCCGGCGAGGTCGCGCTGAGCCTCGGTGATCTCCTCGTCGGAGACGGCGATCGCCGTCCCCCCGGTTTCGCGAATTCCGGGGAGTGCCTTCGGCGCGTTAACCGGGTTCCCAATCCGAATTGCCGTCGCTCGGGTCTCGACATCGTCCCAGCGCCGAACCTCGTCCGCACCGTTCTCGACCGCCTCGACCATCGGTGCGGCGCCCGCGGCCTGGACGCCGGTAAGTTTCGGCACGTCCTCGCGGTCGATCGCGCCCGCCTGGAGGAGTTCGCGGAACGCCTTGTACAGCGCCGCGGTGTTTCCCGCGTTGCCCACCGGGAGGACGATCCGGTCGGGGAATGCGTCGTAGTCGTCGCGGAACGCCTCGAGGATCTCGAGGCCGATCGTCTTCTGGCCCTCGAGCCGGAAGGGGTTCAGCGAGTTCAGCAGGTAGGCCTCGCCCTCGGCCGCAAGCTCCTGGACGATATCGAGACAGGCGTCGAAGTTGCCGTCGACTTCCAGAATTCGGGCGCCGTGAAGGCTCGCCTGGGCAACCTTGCCCGCGGCGACCTTGCCCGCCGGGAGGAGCACGAGCGTCTGCATTCCGCCGCGGGAGCCGTAGGCCGCCAGCGCGGCGCTGGTGTTGCCCGTCGACGCGCAGGCCAGCCGATCGACGCCGAGTTCCTTCGCGACGGCCACCCCGACGGTCATCCCGCGGTCCTTGAAGCTCCCAGTGGGGTTCATCCCCTCGTGTTTGATCCGGACGGCCTCGAGCCCGAGGTCGTCCTCGAGTCGCGGGACTTCGTACAGCGGCGTCGCTCCCTCCTGGGTCGTGACTCCCGACTCGAGGGGCAGGGCGTCGGCGTAGCGCCACACCCCCCGTCCCTCGAAGTCGTCGAACGTCGGGAGGTCGGCGTAGCGGACCTCGAGCAGGCCGTCGCAGGCGTCGCAGGTGTAGCGGACGTCCTCGAAGGGAGCGAACGTCTCGCTGCAGTCGATACACTCGAGCCAGGCACTGTCGGTCGCGTCGTCCGGGACGGCGGGTTCGTCCGGCGAGAGACTGAGACTCATTACCTGAACGTGGGAGGCGACGGAGAAAAGTGGGCTGATTGGCGTGAGCGCTGCCACCGATCGAACGGTCGAGCGGTCACCTGCCGTCGAACTCGTCGATCACGTCGTGGACCGTCGCCGCCCACGTATCGAGGGCTCCGTGGAGCATCGCCCTGACTTCCGGGAGTGCGACGGCGGTGTACTGGTAGACGTACCCCCCGCCCTCGAGGAGGCGGCGATCGCGCCGAACCAGTCCGCGTTCGTACAGCGTCGTCATCGCGCGGTTGATCGTGCTCCGGTCGCGCTCGAGCGGGCCCTCGAGTTCGTCGATCGTACTCCCGGGTCGGTCGACGAGCGCGAGGTAGGTCCGCGTCTCGTGGGGCTCGATCCCGAAGACGCAGCTCATCACCGTCTCGAACGACGGGTTCGACGATTCCATAAGTTCGCCGAGACGGTGCTCGGGATCGGGCGCCATACGCGTCCTACGACCTCGTACGTGAAAGAGTCACTCACTCTCCGGACGGCGACGCTCCGTACCCCATGTTTCGGATGCAGGTGCGCATCTCGCGCTCGCTCTCGTGGCGGTGTAATCGCGTCGGCGTATCGCAGTAGTATACCGAGCCATCGTATCGAAGCGTGACCTCGTGTTCGTCGCCCAAGGTCGTTATGCTGACGACGACCCGGCGACCACTCTGGATCGCCTCGAGAATCGCGTCGGCCTCGAGGTCACCTGCGGCGATACGAAGCGGATCGGTCATCAGTGTGAACTGCACGAGCACGGTCAAAGACCTTCGCGTCCCGCCCGCCCCACGATCGGTTCGACGTTCGTGCGTCGCCGGTGCCAGACCGGGATACCGCTACGCACCCTCGAGTCCACTGCTATCATATGGCATCCAAAGTACGAACACGAACTATCGAACGAACCGGGACCGCACTCGAGGCCTGGCAGGCCGGCGTCGTCGGCGGAATCGCCGGCGCGATCGCCTTTGGCGCGCTGATGGCGGTCCAGATGCCCGCGATGCTCGAGATGGGAATTCCCGCGATGTACGGGCTCGAGGGCGGACTCGTCGGCTGGATCGTCCACGTCTCTCACGGCGCAGTGATCGGCGTGGTCTTCGCCGCCCTGCTTACGATTACCGGCCAGTCACAGCACGGCGTCGTTCGAACGACTAGTCTCGGCCTCGCCTACGGGATCGTCGTCTGGGCGAGCCTCGCGGTCGTGGTCATGCCAGTCTGGCTCTCGCTCGTCGGTTTCCCGATGGCACCGCCGCTGCCGAACGTCGACGTCGGGAGTCTGGTGGGCCACACCGTCTACGGAATCGTCCTCGGCGCGACGTACGGATTCCTCGAGCGGTAACCGACTCGACGGTCTCCTCGAACCGGCGCCGGAAGCGATTCGATCGGCGAAGCGCTTGTATGCATCGAATACAATGTATACAGCATGGGAACGATTTCGGCGCGCCTTTCGGATGACCTCGAGGAAGAACTCGAGGAGTACCTCGAGGAAGAACGCCTCGACCGGAGTACGGCCGTCAGAAAGCTTCTCGCAGAGGGACTCGACGAATGGCGACGGCAGCAGGCGCTCGACCAGCTCGCCGCCGGCGACGTGACGGTCACGAAAGCCGCCGAGCACGCCGAGATGTCCGTCTGGGAGTTCACTCATCTCGCGAAAGAACGCGACATTACGTGGGTCTCCAGTGACCATCTCGACGACGATCTCGAGGAGCTGTGAATGTGGGTTTTCGACGCGACGCCGCTGATCTACCTTGCGAAGGCGAACCAAATCGATATCGTGGGGGAGCTCGACGGCGGCTGTCAGATTCCGCGGCTGGTTTATGAGGAGGTCGTAACAACGGGACTCGAGGAAGGATACCCCGACGCGCGTCGAATCGAACGATGTATGGACGCGGGAGTCTTCGACGTCGTCACGACACCTGAGACGGGGCTCCGGGATCGGTTGATGCAGAACCCGGCGCTGAGTGAGGCAGATATCGCGGTGCTGGCGTGTGCAGACGCGACCGGCGCAACCGCCGTAATAGACGAGACCGCCGGGCGAACGGTCGCCGAGGTCGAAGGAATCGAGACGAGAGGAACGGCGTATCTCGTCCTCCTGTGTGCCAAGCGCGGCTGCATTTCCGTCGCAACCGCGCGGAAGACGATCGACTCGATGATCGACGACGGCTGGCACTGCGCCCCGGCTCTGTACGCTCGGATCGTTCAAAAACTGGAGTCACTCGAGAAGGAAGACGAGAAGTAACGGGCTACTCGAGCAGCCAGCTCAACAGCGCCTTCTGGGCGTGGAGCCGATTCTCGGCCTGATCGAAGACGACCGAGCGGTCGCTCTCGATGACGGCGTCGGTGATCTCCTCGCCACGGTGGGCGGGCAGACAGTGCATCACCGAGGCGTCGTTCGCACTCTCGAGCAGCTCCGAGTTGACCTGGAACCCTTCGAAGGCGTCCATCCGGACGTCGTACTCGTCCTCCTGGCCCATGCTGGTCCAGACGTCGGTGTAGACGACGTCCGCATCGGTGACCGCGTCGACGGGGTCCGTCGTCGTCGTCGGGTCGCCGCCGAGTTCGCGAGCGCGCTCGAGGACGGCGTCGTCGATGCCGTAGCCGTCGGGTGTCGCAATCGTCAGGTCGATGTCGGCCAGCGCTGCGCCGATCACGAACGACTGGGCGACGTTGTTACCGTCGCCGACCCACGCCGCCGAGACGCCGTCGAACCCGTCCATCTCCTCACGGATCGTCAGCAGATCGGCGAGCGTCTGACAGGGGTGGGCATCGTCGGTCAGACCGTTAACAATGGGTACCGAGGAGTACTCCGCGAGCACCTCGACGTTGTCGTGTTTGAACAGCCGAGCCATCACGACGTCGACGTACCGTGAGAGCGTTCTCGAGGTGTCTTTCAGGGGTTCACCACGGCCGAGCTGGATGTCGTCGGCGCCGAGGAAGACTGCGTGACCGCCGAGCTGAGTCATTCCCGTTTCGAAGGAGACCCGGGTTCGCGTGCTCGGCTTCTGGAAGATCATGCCGAGGGTCTGGCCGGCGAGATCGGCGTGATCCTCGCCGTTTTCCTGAGCACGTTTGTACCGCTCCGCGCGCTCGAGTACCACCTGTAGCTCCTCGCGAGAGAGGTCGTCGATCTCGAGGAAGTGCCGTGGCTCGCTCATTCGTCCTCGCCTCCGCGGAGGGTCGTTGCGACCCGAGTCAGCACGTCGACCGACCGATCGAACTCCGAAAGCGAGAGGCGCTCGTTAGGCGCGTGATCGAGGTCGGAGTTGCCCGGGCCGTACGTGACCATCGGACAGCCCCACGCGCCGGCGTAGAGGTTCATGTCGCTGGTTCCGGTCTTTCGAACCAGCCGCGGATCACAGCCCTCCTTGCGGATCGCCGCGCGGAACGCGCGAGCGACCGCTGTTCGTGGACTCTCCATTACGGGCGGGATCGGTTCGGCCCAGGAGACGGTGCCGATCTCGAGTTCGGCCTCGGCCGTCTCGCGGACCGATTCGGCGTCCAATGACGGGGGGACCCGGAGCTGAGCCTGCAGGGTCGCCTCGACGGAGAGCCCGTCCTCGCTGATCCCGCCGTCGATGTCGACCGGTTTTGCCGTCACGCGCTCGAAGACGGGCGTGTACTCGTCCTGTTCGAAGGCGGCCTCAACGTTCGTCCACCACTCGGTGGCGTGCTGGATCGCGTTGGGCTCGGGTCGGGAGGTGTGACCCGACTCGCTGGTCGCGACGTAGGTGCCGGAGAGAAAGCCCCGGTAGCCCAGCGTGATTCCGGTCGTGCCGCTCGGCTCGCCGTTGACGACGGCGTCGGGTTCCTCGCGGTCGACGACCAGGTGGCGAGCGCCCTGGGAGCTGGTCTCCTCGCCGACGACGCCGACGAAGGAAACTCCGGTGCGGACGGCGGCGGCGGCCATCGCGGCCAGCGGGCCGGTGGCGTCGACGCTGCCACGACCCCAGAGGACGTCCTCGCCTTCCTCCTCGGCGACTTCGTCCTCGACGTCCTCGGCGTCCGCGGGGCGGACCTCGACCGGGATCTCCCCCGGAACCGTATCGACGTGGGAGGTCAGGAGAACTGCGTCGTCCGCGGGTGCGCGAACGTTGCCGACCTCGTCGATCCAGGCCTCGCGGCCGTTCGCCGAGAAAAATTCGACCAAGCGCTCGGCCGCTTTCCGTTCCTCGCCGGTCGGCGAGGGGATCGCGACGAGATCGACCAGCAGGTTCCGGGCGTCCTGCCGGGAGACGTCGGTCGCACCGGTCAGACTCGCGTTCATGATTCGGGTGTGGCTTCGGGCGCGATGGTTTCCGTCAGCGCGTCAACGAGCCGATCCGCGTCGTCCTCGTTGATCACGAGCGGCGGCAGCAGACGCAGGACGGTCCGACCCGCCGGCAGCGCCAGGATCTGATGGTTCATCGCCAGGTCGCGGGCAACGCGGTTCGCGCCGCGTTTCAGCTCGATTCCGACGAGCAGCCCCTCGCCGCGGACCTCGCGGATCGCGTCGCCGAGGGCGGCCTCGAGTTCGTCGACGAGGTAGTCGCCGATCTCGGCGGCGTGGGCGGGCCACTCCTCCTCGACCAGCGTCGAGACCGTCGTGTGGACCGCCGCGGAGACGACGGGGCCGCCACTGAACGTGGCGTTGTGAGAGGCCGCGCCGTCGGCGATCCAGTCCTGGACTGCGACGGCGCCGACGGGCAGGCCGTTGCCGAGGCCCTTCGCCGCGGTGAGCACGTCGGGCGTGACGCCCGCGTTCTGGCAGGCCCACATCGAGCCCGTGCGGCCCATCCCGGTCTGGACCTCGTCGAAGACGAGCGCCGCGCCGGCCTCCTCGGTCAGCTCGCGGGCGGTCTCGAGGTAGCCCGCAGGTGGGACGTTGATCCCGCCCTCGCCCTGAATCGGCTCGAGAATGACGGCCGCGGTCTCGTCGTCGACCGCGTCAGCGAGCTCCTCCCCGTCACCGTAGGGGACGAACTCGACGTCGCCGGCCAAGGGCTCGAACGGTTTCTTGTACTTGTCCTTCCAGGTAGCCGCGAGCGAGCCCATCGTCCGGCCGTGGAACGAACGGGTCGCCGCGATGATCTTCGACTCGCCGGTCGCAGAGCGGGCGAACTTCAGCGCGGCCTCGTTGGCCTCGGTCCCGGAGTTACAGAACCAGGCCGACTCGAGTTCTTCCGGTGTGGCCGCGACGAACGCGGCGTAGGCGTCCTCGCGCGACTGGACGGGAAACGAGGAGTCGACGAACGTCAACTTGCCGACCTGCTCGCAGACCGCGTCGACGACTTCGGGGTGGCTATGGCCCAGCGGCGTACAGGCGTAGCTCGCGCCCGCGTCCAGGTACTCAGTGCCGTCGGTCGCGTAGAGGTGCGGTCCCTCGCCGCGTTCGATTCCGATCGGTTTGCTGCCGGAGATGAAGTCGTGATCGCTCATTGCGTGGCCTCCTGTGTGGCTTCCGCGTCCGTTCCGTCGTCGGCGAGCACGCCGGGCTCGAGGGTCGTCCCCTCGCCTTCAAGCGCACTCGAGATCGGTGCGTCCGCGTTCGCGGACGCGACAATGACGGACGAGGCGCCCCCCTCGAGGGCTTCCTCGGCGGCCATGACCTTCTTCGTCATGAACCCCTCGGCAGCGTCCGTGACGGCCTCGAACTCCGCCGGCGTCGCGGCCGACTCGATCTTCGTCGACTCGTCGTCGGGATCCTCGTAGATCCCCGAGACGTCGGTGAGAACGACAAGGTCGGCCTCGAGCGCGCCCGCGATCGCGGCGGCCGCGCGGTCGGCATCGGCGTTGACGGCGGTGTATCCGCCCGACTTCTCCTTTCCGAGCATCGGGACCGAGACGACGGGCGTGTAGCCGCCCTCGAGCATCGTCTCGAGGAGGTCGGCGTTGACCGACTCGATCTTCCCCGAGTGGTCGCCGCGCAGGATCTTCTTCTTGCCGTCGACCTTCGCGCGGACGGCCGATTTTCGCTTGCCCTCGAGGAGTTTGCCGTCCGTGCCCGAGAGCCCGACGGCGTTGACGCCCTCGCTTTGCAGACTCTCGACGAGATCCGTGTTGAGCTTGCCGGGCATCACCATCTTGAAGACGTCCATGGTGTCCTCGTCGGTAAAGCGGCCGACGACGCCACCGGGCGTCTCGACGTAGGTGGGTTCCTGGCCGAGGTCCTCGAGGGTCTCGTCGACGGCCGTCGAGCCGCCGTGCGTGAGGACGACATCCTCGCCGTCCTCGACGAGGGAGGCGACGTCGGCGAGCGCACCTTCGGGATCGACGGCGCGGGCGCCGCCGATCTTCACTACCACGGTCATCTCAGGGTGCCCCCACGGGGTGTAGCCCCGTAAACTCGAGTCCGGCCGTCTCCTCGAGACCGAGCGCGATATTGGCGGCGTGGACCGCCTGTCCCGCCGATCCCTTCATCATGTTGTCGATCGCCGAGAAGACGACGATCCGTTTGTTCGACGGGTCGAGTTCGAAGCCGACCTCGGCGAGGTTCGTCCCCGCGACCGATTTCGGTTCCGGATAACGGTAGACACCGGAGCCGCCAGCGGCCATTCGGACGAACGGCTCGTCCTCGTAGCAGCCCCGATACGCCTTCCAGAGGTCGCCCTTCGAAACCGGTCCCGACGGGAAGACGTGGCCCGTCGCGCTGGCGCCGCGGATCATGTCCACGGCGTGGCAGGTGAAGGCGACCGAGGTGTCGAGGAACTGCTCAATCTCGGCCTCGTGGCGGTGACCCGTCGGCGCGTAGGGGCGAACGACGCCCGAGCGCTCCGGATGGCTCGAGGCATCGCCGCCGCCGGCACCACCCTCCGAGGAGCCGACCTTCACGTCGACGACGACCTGCTCGCCGCCCTCGAGAATTCCGTGCTTGAACAACGGGTACAGTCCGAGGATGGTGGCGGTGGCGTTACAGCCCCCGCCGGCGATCAGCTCCGCACCGGGGAGATTCTCGCGGTTGATCTCGGGGAGCGCGTACTCGGCCTTTTCGAGGTATTCGGGTGCGGTGTGGCCGTCGTACCACTCCTCGTACTGTTCCTCGGTGTCGAGGCGGAAGTCCGCCGAGAGGTCGACGACCGTATCCGCGACCTCGAAGAACTCGTCGACCTGTCCCATCGAGACGCCATGTGGCGTTGCCGCAAAGAGGACGTCGACGCTCTCGAGGTCGTCGGGTTCGGTAAAGCGCAGGTCGGTCCCACGAAGCGGCGGGTGAACGGAGCCAACGCTCTTGCCGGCCTTCGAGCGACTCGTGACCTCCGCGAGCTCGACGTTGGGGTGGCCGGCGAGCAGTCGGAGGAGTTCTCCGCCCGTAAAGCCGCTCCCGCCGATGACGGTCGCGGTGACGGTCTCGGTCGACTCGTCGGCGTCGACGTCGGTGCCGACGGCCATCAGAACGTCACCTCGACTTCCTGCGAGCCGTTCTCGGCGGCTTTCTCCTCGAGCCAGTCGACGACGGTGCTTGCGACGTCTGTCTCGACGGCGTCGTTGAGCGCCTTGAACTCGACGGTGTGGTTGACCTCGTGGACGGTGTACCCATCGTCCGTCTCCATAAGGTCGATACCCAGCAGCCCACCGCCAACGGCGTCGCTGGCCTTCGCGACCAGCTCTTTCGCTTCAGCGTCGGGTTCGAAAACGTTCGTCTCCGCACCCTTCGCAGCGTTCGTGATCCAGTGGTCCGACGAGCGAACCATTCCCGCGACGGGTTCGCCGTCGATCGCGACGACGCGGATGTCGCGGCCGGGTTTCTCGACGAACTCCTGGACGTAGAACACCTTGTGCTCGTAGTGGCCGAGCGTCGCCTTGTGCTCCAAGATCGCCTCCGCGGCGTCGCGGGAGTCGATCTTGGCCATTAGGCGACCCCAGGACCCGACGACGGGTTTGAGCACGCAGGGGTAGCCGAACTCCTCGATCGCCTCGAGGGCGGTCTCCTTGGTGAACGCGACCTTCGTCGCGGGCGTGGGGACCCCGGCCTTCTCGAGTGCGAGGCTGTTCTTGACCTTGTCGGCACAGATCTCGGCCGTCTCGTTGCTGTTGACCACGGGGATACCGTAGGCCTCGAAGAACTGCGTCGCGTAGAGGCTACGGCTCGTGGCGAGACAGCGGTCGACAACGACGTCGAGGTCGGCGAACGCCTCGGGAGCCTCGCCGATGTCGAACGTCTGCTTGCGGACGTCGATCTTCGTGACCTCGTGGTCGCGCTCGCGCAGCTCCGAGAGGAGGAGCTTCTCGTCCTTGCGGATCCGGGAGTAGAGTATTCCTATCTGCAAGGTCACTCACCCCAGTCCTCTTCGAGCTCCGGGGCTCGCTCGAGGACTGGCGGCTCGGTGTCGACGACTTCCAGCTCGGCTCCACAGGTCGTACAGTCAACGATCTCTCCCACTTCCAGATCGTCGTGCAGGGACACTTCCGCCCCACACTCGACGCATTCTGTCATTGTACTCCACACTGGGACCGCGGTACCCTTAAAACCTTCGAACCTAACAGAAAAATTACAATATCCGCACTACACACTAACGGTGTGTGACTGTCGTTTTCCGGCAGATTTTGTCCTTCGTATCATTCAGGTTGTGTATCGTCCCCCGGCGGGGACGGCGGCGAGGTTGCCACGCTCGATCGAACCGGGTCTCGAGGGGCGAACCGATCAGACATACCGGTTCACCTCCTCACGAAGCGCCGCGTGGGCGTCCTCGAGCACCTCGTCGGTCGTCGCCCGCGTCGCCTCGTCGGCCGCGAGCGCCTCGCGGGCCGACTCGAGCTGGTCGGTGACCGCTTCAGGGGCGGGTCCGCCCCGCGAGTCCCGGCTCGCGACGCTCGCCTCGGGGTCGAGGGCGTCCTCGACGGCGGCGGGGTCGACGAACGACTCGAGCGGTTCGCCCAGTACGTCCCCTGCAGCAGCTTCGAGGGCGTCGTAGTCTCCCCCGTTCTCCGCAGCGTGGGCGACCATCTCGTGAGCCGTTCGGAACGGCAGCCCGTTCGCCGCCAGCAGGTCGGCGACCCCGGTCGCCGTCGAGAAGCCCGCACCGGCCTCCGTCGCGAGCGCCTCTTCGTTCCAGTCGGCCGTCGCGACCGCGCCCGCCGCGACCTCGCCGGCCTCCGTTACGGCGTCGACGGTCTCCCAGGCGTGGGTCGTCGCCCGCTGTAAGTCTCGGTTGTACGCGCGGGGCAGCCCCTTGAGCGTCGTCGTCAGCCCCTGAACGCCGCCCGCAGCGTCGCCCGCGACCGCACGGACGAGCTCGAGCGTGTCCGGGTTCTTCTTCTGGGGCATGATCGACGACGTCGAGGAGTAGTCGTCCGCGAGGTCGACGAACCCGCGGTTCGCGAAGACGATCAGGTCCTCCGCGAGTCCCGACAGCGTCGTCGCGTGGGTCGACAGCGTCTGGGTCGTCTCGAGCAGGAAGTCCCGACTCGAGGAAGCGTCCATCGAGTTCTCGACGACTCCAGCAAAGCCCAGCAGCTCTGCCGTGCGCTCGCGATCGATATCGAACGTCGTCCCCGCGAACGCCGCACCGCCCAGCGGCGACTCGTTGATCCGTCCGTACGCGTCGAGCAGGCGTTCGGTGTCGCGACGAACCGCCCCCTCGTAGGACAGCGCCCAGTGAGCCACCGTCGTCGGCTGGGCCGGCTGGAGGTGGGTGTAGCCGGGCATGATCGTCTCCCGGCCCTCGTCGGCGACCTCGAGCAGCGCCTCGCGAAGCGCGAGCGTCGTCTCGACGGCGTCGAGGACGTCCTCGCGCAGGCGGTAGCGGATGCAGGTCGCGACCTCGTCGTTGCGCGAGCGAGCGGTGTGCATCTTCCCACCCTCCTCGCCGATGCGTTCGATGACGGCGGTTTCGATTGCCTCGTGGACGTCTTCACCGTCGGGCAGCGAGTCGTGGCCGTCGACCTCGATCGCGTCCAGCGCCGTCAGGATCTCCCCGGCGGTGTCGTCCGCGAGGATCCCCTGCTCGGCGAGCATGAGGGTGTGGGCGCGGTCGACCTCGAGGTCGGCCTCGAAGATCCGCTCGTCGGCCGCAAGCGAGGAGAGGAAGCTCCGGGCGGGGCCGCCGCTGAAGCGGTCCCGTCGGACGACGCTTGTATCGTCCAGTCCGTCTGCGTCGGGAGCTTCCTCTCCGCTCATCTTACTCCTCGCCTCCGTCGGTCGCGAGCTCGACCTCCTCGTCCTGGTTCGCGGCGATCGACTCGTTTGCGAGACGGCGCTGGAAGCCGTGGTACTTCGCGACGCCCGTGGCGTCCTCCTGGCTGATCTTGCCGACCGTCTCCGTGTTGAACGAGGCGTGCTCGGCGGAGTAGGCGGCGTACTTGCTGTCGCGGCCGACTGCGCGAGCCTGGCCGCCCTCGAAGCGGATCGTCACCGTCCCGGTGACGCGGTTCTGGGTCTCGGCGATGAACCCCTCGAGCGCGCCGACCAGCGGCGCGTCGACGAGGCCCTCGTACCCCTTCTTCGACCACTTCTGGTCGATCAGCTGCTTGAACTCACGTTCCTCCTGGGTGAGGACGAGCCCCTCCAGGGCCTCGTGGGCGTTGAGCAGCGTCGTCGCCGCGGGGTGTTCGTAGTTCTCGCGGACCTTCAGCCCGAGCATACGGTCCTCCATCGAGTCCGTGCGGCCGACGCCGTAGGCGCCCGCGAGTTCGTTGAGGTGCTGGATGAGTTCGATGGGCTCGTACGCTTCGCCGTCGATGGCGACCGGGTAGCCCTCGTCGAACTCGATCTCGATCTCCTCGGTGTCGCCCGAGGGAGCCTGCGTCCAGTTGTAGATCTCCTCGCCGGGAACGTAGCTCGGGTCCTCGAGTTCCGATCCCTCGACCGAGCGGCTCCAGAGGTTGGTGTCGACCGACCACTTGCCGCCGCCGCCGCCCTCGACGGGCAGGTCCTTCTCCTCGGCGTACTCGTTCTCCCACTCGCGCGTGAGCCCGAGTTCGCGCACGGGGGCGATGACCTCGAGATCGGAGTCGCGCCAGATCGCCTCGAAGCGAAGCTGGTCGTTCCCCTTCCCCGTACAGCCGTGGGCGATACCCGTACAGCCCTGCTCCTCGGCGACCTCGAGGATGGCGCTGGCGATCACCGGGCGGGCGAGTGCGGTCCCCAGCGGGTAGCCCTGGTAGGTCGCGTTCGCGCGGACGCTCTCGAAACAGAGATCCGCGAACTCCTCTTTTGCGTCTACGACGTAGTGTTCGAGTCCGAGCGCCTCTGCGGTTTCCTCGGCCTCGTCGAACTCCGACTCCGGCTGGCCGACATCGACGGTGACGCCGATTACGTCGTCGTATCCGTACTCCTCTTCGAGCAGCGGGACGCAGACGGTCGTGTCGAGTCCCCCCGAGAACGCGAGTGCAACGCGTGTCATGTTCTACTCGAGTGGAGCGGGAGGATAGACTTAAATTCGTCGTTCTTGGTTTAAGAAATTAAAGCTATGGGCTGCGCTACGTCGAAAAACTGGAGTTTTTGGATTTTCGCAGGTTCGGGACGAGGAGGTAGGGTATAGGGTGGGCTCAAAGGCCCGGTCGTCGAGGTCGTCGCGGCGTGACGGCTCCGGCAGTAGCGAAAAGGGGTACCGAGCTATCGGCGGAGCCGCTCATTAGGTCTCCCTATGAAAACGAGCCCTCTTAAATCCTACTCGGCAGGCAAGTATTGTGGCGGTCCGGCTACTCCTCGTCGATATCCTCGTCGGGGAGCGCGAGAACGTTCTCACGGCCGATGCGGAAGACCTCGATCTCGTCGTCCTCTCGAAGTCCGCCGACGACCTGGCTGGTCTTGGCCTCCGTCCAGTCGAGTTCGGCCACGACTTCCTGTTGTTTGATCCGTCCGCCACGGTCCTCGACCAGCTGTAACACTCGTTCCTCGTTGCTCAACAGCTCCGCGGGCGGACCGGCCGGTTGGGAAGCGGCGGCCGGTTCCGACTGCTCTACCGGATCGACGCTCTCGGAGTCCGACCCCTGTCCGTACCGGAACCACCAGCCGGCGACGCCGGCCAGCGCGAGCGCACCGAGGGCACCGAACACCATTAGCCAAGGCATCGCCAGCCCCTCCTCGGCCTCGGTCGGCTCACCGGTGGACTCGGTGTCCTCGATCAGAACGACTCGCGGTTGATCGTCGGCGAACTCGGTGTCACCGCCGTCCCAGAAGACCGATCCGTCCCCCCTGTCGTCCGAGTCCGGATCGATCTCGTACGCGGAGTAGGTATCCGGCCAGAAGAGCTGGAGCGTCGTGTCGTCGACCAGCGTGAACCCGGACAGCGCGTCGCCGGCCTCGATGCGGTTGAGTTCGACGTGGGCGAACGACGACCACTCGAACTCGTACTTCACGTGGGCCAGATCCCGTGGCGCGGTACTTTCGTCGGTCGTCACGGTGAAGTTCGAGATCTCCATCTCGCGGTCCGTGGCGTTCTCGCCGTCGGCGGCGACCTCGTTCCAGCCTTCGGCCTCCCGTTCGATGTACTCCTCGGGGTTCGACTCGATATCGTCCTGGAGGAGTTCCCACTCCTCGACCGACTCGTTCTCGGTGTTTATGGGGAATCGGTAGTCGACGGTAAACGTCGCCGACCCGTTCTCGTAGATATCAGCATCGATATGGATCTCATCAGCGTCGTCGAACTGCAATCCGTCGTCAGTCTGCTGGAGCACCTGCTGTTGGGATCCGGCGTCACCGTCGGCCGCCACCACGGCCGAGGCGGGCATCGGAACGAGCAGGCATCCGACCACCACGAGCACCACTAGGGCTCGGAGCCCCCGCACATCCATTACGAGAAGATGGTAGAGCCGCCTAAATAGGTCTTTCCGACGACGGCGGCAACATCCGTCCCGCCGTCACTCCCGAGTACGAGGGACGGAAACGGCCGCAGGACGACGGCTGAACCGTCGAACGCCACACTCATAGGGCGATCGTCCGTACTCGCGAGAACGTGTACAGCGTCACCGTCCCGGTCCCCGGGCGCGTCCGCGAACTCGCGGACGCCCTCTACCCCGAGCTGATCGGGTTCGACACCGTTCGCGATGATCACTCCTGTCTGCTCAAGCGTCTCGGCGAAGCCGACCACGTCACCCAGCTCCAACACCGCACCCACCGCGTCCTCGAGGGGATCTCCCCGGTCGAGGCTCGCGTCACCGGAATCGACTTCTTCGCCGATCCGCCACTGGGGTCGGCTCCGGTCGTCTACCTCGCCGTCGAGAGCCCCGGGCTCGAGGCGATCCACGCCCGCCTCGTCGAGGAGTTCGGCACCGTCGCGGGGCTCGAGGGCGAGGACTACGTCCCCCACGTCACCATGGCCCGCGGGGGCGACGAACCGACTGCGAGACGGCTAGCCGACCGCGAGATCGAGCCGGTCGAGTGGACCGTCGGCGAACTCGAGTTCCGGGACGGGACGGACGGGGTTTCGGTGAGCCGGGTCGTGCTGTCGGCGTAGTCCGCCGTCCGGCGAGATTTTTCCTCCCAGAAAGCACATATAATACTGTACGAAGGTAGTAGAGCATGTACCGACGGTCACTGCTCGGCGTCGCCGCTGCCGTCTCGGTCGCAGGCTGTTCGGCCGCGACCGACCTCGTGGGCGACGACGAGATCGACGAGACGCTCGAGGACGAACACACCGCGGAGTTCAGCGCCGACGAGGGCGACGAGTTCGCGGTCGAGATCGACGTCGAACGGGTCGAGAACGGGGACGCGGTCAGCGTCCAGGTCGCGAAGATCGGCGAGGGGCCGCTCGAGGCCCGCTCGGTCTCCGAAAGCGGGAGCTTCGACGTGGAAATCGAGGAGAGCGGCGACCACGTCGTCACCGTGACGAACGGCGCCGCCCACGTGACGCTCGACCGGAAGTAATCAGGGGGCGGGCGGGTCGCCGTCGTAGGCGCCGTGGTCCCCGTAGAAGTTCCGCATCGCGAACTTGAGCTTCGAGGGCTCAATGTCGATCAGTTCCTCGCGTTCCTCGTGTGGGAAGGTCCCGTTGACGCTGTACTTGCCCAGATCGGACTTCGCCTCCCTCGAGTAGCGCCGGTCCAGCAGCGCGCGGACGGCAATATCCTCGGGCGAGCGGAGTACCCGACCGAGCGCCTGGCGGGTCTTGCGGACCGTTGGGATCTCGACGGCGTAGCGCCAGCCGGTGTCGGTTCCCTCGAAGGCGGCGTCGTAGGCCTCCTGGACCGCGTCGGCCCGGTCGTCGAGGTGTGGGTAGGGAACACCGACGACCAGTACGGTCCGCGCGTCGTCGCCGTCGAAGCTCACGCCCTCGGCGAGAGTTCCCCACAGCGAGGTACAGAGGACGGCGTCGTCGTCGTCGACGAACTCCTGCCGGAGCTCCTCGACGGCGACGCCGGGTTCGTCAAGGTAGACCGTCGCCGACTCGCGGCGCTCGAGGCGGTCCGCGTACCGTTCGGCCTCGCCGTAGTTCGGGAAGAAGGCGAGCGTGTTGCCGGCGGTCATCCGGACCGCGTCGTCGATCGTCCCCGCGACCTGCTCCTGGACCGCGGGGTCGTCCCGGTCGGACGAAAACAGCGGCGGCGTCTCGACGGCGTACGTGCGGCGGTGTTCGCTTGGGAACTCGAGCCCGTAGGCCATCGAGATCGGCTCCTCGAGTCCCAGCACGTCCTCGGTGACGTCGAACGGTTGGAGCGTCGCGCTCATCAGGATCGTGGCGGAGACCTCCTCGAACAGCCGCCCGGTGACCTGGCGAGGGAGGCAGGTGTACAGCTCCGCGCGGCCGTAAATTTCGTCGGTGCCGGCGTCTCGAGTGACCGAAACGACAGGGTAGAGACCCTCCTTCGTCCCCTCGTCCATCCACGCGCTGACGAAGCCGGCCGCCTGCAGGGTCTGACACTCCGTCCGGGTGGCCGTCTCACCCTCTCGGTACGCCTCCTCGTACTCCTCGTCGAGCTCCTGACCCAGCGTCATTGCGGCCTCGAGGTCGTCGTCGATCCCCTGTCCCGAATACCGCTGGAGGAACTCGAGGGTGAGTTCGTCGCGCCGATCCTCGTTTGCGATCGGGACGTCCGTCCAGTTCTCGCCGATCCGTTCGCGTTCGCCGAACTCGAACGAGTCCTCGTAGGTCTCGACTAACGCGCGGTGAAACGCTGAGAGGACGTTGGTCGCGTCCTCGGCTCGGGGGTCGTCGCTGTCGGCGAGTTCGTCCAGCGCCGAGTCGAAGGTGCGCTCCGAGCAGGTCCGGGTCGCGTGCTCGCGGGCCGCGTCCTCGACGTTGTGGGCCTCGTCGAAGACCGCGATGACGTCCTCGGGCTCGCGGCCGAGCCAGCGGAAGAACTGCTCTCGGATCGTCGAGTCGAGCAGGTGGTGGTAGTTACAGACGACCAGATCGACGCCCTCGATCCCCTCCTTCAGGAGCTCGTAGCCACAGAACTCGCGCTGCTCGGCGTACTCGTAGATCTCGTCGGGCGTGCGGACGTCGTCGAACAGCCAGGCGAAGAAGTCGTCGGTATCCTGCGTGAGGTTGTTCCGGTAGTAGTCACAGACGTTCTGTTCCTCCAACTCCTCGAGGCGGTCCTCGATGTTCTCGAGTTCGTCCATGACCGCGCTGCGAGCGTCCGCCGCGGAGCCGTCGCTTCCCTCCTGGCTCTCGGCGAGCAGCTCCCGCTGGCGGCGCGCTAACTGTTCGCGGTCGCGCTCGGCGTCGACCACGGCCCGGGTGTTGTCCCGCAGGGTCTGACACTCCTCGTAGCCGACGTCGATGTGACACATCGACCCCTTCCCCTTGAACACGACCGCCTGAATCGCCTCCTCGCGGGTGATCTCCCGGGCCTCGGCGACGAACTGGCGCATCTGCTGGTGGACGTTGGTCGTGATGACGACGGTCTTGTCCTGCTCGCGGGCGACCTCGAGGGCAGGAACGAGCGAGGAGAGGGTCTTGCCGGTCCCGCAGGCACCCTCGAACAGCACGTCCTGGTCCCGGACCAGCGCGTTGTAGATCCGGTCCATCGCCTCGCGCTGGTTCTCGTAGGGTTGCTCGTACGGGAAGAATCGCATGTACCCGGCTGTCTCGGACACGGTAGTGAGTGGTTCCCGCTTCGATAAAAGGATTCGTCTCCGACCCCGACAGCCGCTTCGGAATCGACGACGCCGATCGCGGCCGTCCCTGGTAGACGTACCCACAGCCGGCGTGCGCGCGCTACAGGGCCATACCCCTCGAGGGCTTCGCCTCGAGTATGGCCATCCCCGGTTACGATTCCGGTAACGTCGCGGAGTTCGCTCTCGAACGCGCGGGCGCTCGCGCCGAGGTCGTTGCGGGCGTCGTCCCCGACGAGTTCGGTCTCGAGCGTAGCGGCCGCGATCCGACGGCGACCGCACTCGCGGATGCCGTCGAGTTCGTCGGCCTCGAGGAGCTACGAGCGGTCGATGCGTTCCGGATCGAACTCGTTTACGACCCCTCGGCGCTGCCTCCGGGGGCGAGCCCGACCGATGTCGGGATCGCAGTCGAAACGGACGACGGCTGGGAGCGCCTCGAGTCGACGGTCGATCTCGAGGCGACGACGGTGTCGGCGACGCTGGGCGGTCGCCCGTCGGGATCGACGATCGTGGCGATCTACGACGGGACGGGCGAGAGCTGAACGCCGGAAGGCGAAAGGGACGTTACCCTCCGCGGCCGAATCCCGCCTATGATCGCGATCTTCTCGGACACTCACAGTAGCAACGGCCACGAACTCGAGGGCGAGGCCCTCGAGGCCGCCCGGAACGCCGAGACAGTGATCCACGCCGGCGACTTCACCAGCACGGCGGCACTCGAGGCGTTCCGAAACGAGTGCGATCGGCTGTTCGCCGTCCACGGCAACGCCGACAGTGCGGCGGTTCGGGACCGCCTGCCGACGGCGCGTACCGTCGAGGCCGAAGAGGTTCGTTTCGCCGTCACGCACCGTCGAGAGGGCGGCGCAACCGGGCTAGCGATGTTCGGTCGGTCGCGAGACGCCGACGTCGTCGTCTCGGGACACAGCCACCGACCGACCGTCGTCGAAACCGACGACGTGCTCCTGCTCAACCCCGGCAGCCACGTCCAGCCCCGCGGGAATCGGCCAGGCTTTGCCGTGCTCGAGCGCGACGGCGACGAACTCTCGGGCGAGATTCGGGAGCCGGACGGAACCGTCCTCGAGACCGTCAGCGTCGCGACTCGGCGATGAGAACGAAAGAAGGGATCGCCGACGGAGTGACCGGCGCCAGCGGGATCGCGCCGCGATCCCCGCGAATCGCCCGTTCGACGGTCCAGCGAGCCGGCGAACGGGCCTCCGGCACGACGGGGGGAAGCCGGCCGGAGCGGCCTCGAGCCGACGGGCAGACGATCGGACACCGAAGCCTACCGTCGCTACGGCTCGGTGTACAATATAGTCGATGCAAGCTGAAAGCGCGATTTTAGCCACCTTTAGTTCTTCCTTGTCGTATAAGTAACAAAACGTCGAAACGGTTTTGCGGGCCGACGCTGTACCGCTCGGATATGGTTAGTCTCGTCCCCGACGATCCGGTCATCATCGCGATCGTCCTGATCCTGCTCGCGCTGATCTTCTTTACCTACCTGCTGTTGCGCCGGACGATCCTCGAGTTCCGCGACGGGATGGAGGGGCGCTAGGCTACTCGAGGCGCTCGGCGACCAGCTCGACAGCGTTTTCGACGTCGTCCCGCGAGACGCAGCGGTGCGTACAGAACCGCAGCGTGGTCTCGCCGAACGCCGACGCCCGAACGTCCTCGCCCAGTCGCTCGAGAACGTCCTCGCTTGCCAGGCCGAGTCCCGAGACGTCGACGAGGACGATGTTCGTCTCCGGCCCCTGTACCTCCAGCCCGCCGATCTCGTCGAGTCCGTCCGCCAGCAGGCGAGCGTTCTCGTGGTCCGTCTCGAGGTCCGCGACGTTCTCGAGGGCCCGCAGTCCGGGCGCGGCGACGATCCCGGCCTGGCGCATCCCGCCCCCGAACAGCTTGCGGACCCGACGGGCTCGTTCGATAAACTCCTCGGAGCCCGCGAGCATCGAGCCGACCGGAGCGCCGAGCCCCTTCGAGAGACAGAACATGACCGAGTCGACGGGATCGGTGAGGTCGGTGACGGGGACGTCCAGCGCCGTCGCGGCGTTGAACAGCCGCGCGCCGTCGACGTGGACCGGAACGTCCCGGTCGTGGGCGGTGTCGGCCGCGGCTTCAATCTTCTCCGGTTCGATCGCGAGCCCGCCGCGGGCGTTGTGGGTGTTCTCGAGACAGAGCAGGCCCGTCCCCGGACGGTGGAGGTCCTCCGCGACGTAGCTCGCGTCGATCTGTTCGGGCGTCGGTACGCCCCGCGGGTCGGCGTCGAGCATCCGCACCTGTAGTCCCGCCAGCTGGGCGAGCCCGCCGAGTTCGTACTTCACGACGTGACTTTTTCGGTCGGCGAGCACCTCCTGGCCGCGCTCGGTGTGAACCCGCGCCGCGATCTGGTTGCCCATCGTTCCCGTCGGCACGTAGAGGGCGGCCTCCTTCCCGACCCGTTCGGCCGCGCGGGCCTCGAGGTCGTTTACGGTCGGATCCTCGCCGTAGACGTCGTCGCCGACCTCGGCCGCGGCGGCTGCGTCCCGCATCTCGTCGTCGGGTTTCGTCACGGTGTCCGAGCGCAGATCGATCATGGAACCCGGTAGCCGGCGGACCGTCAAATAGCCGACGTTCCCGCGTCGGTGACAAGATATGTACCAGCGGTCCGCTATCGTCCGCCATGGACGCACGGCAACTCATCACCACACTTCGGCTCGCCGCCGTCGTACTCGTCGTGACTGGATTCGTCGGCTGGGCGACGGGCGAGGCGACCGCATTCTCGCTCGAGTCGCCGTTCACGCTCGCCTTTCTGCTGGGGGTCGCCTGCGCGGTCGCCTCGATCTACCTCGGAATCTTCCTCGCGAATCGGGGGGAGTAACCGACGGCGGGGGATTTCGATTCGAAAACGGTATTCCGACGCGACGAGAGTCGTGACACATGGACTCACGCATCCGCGAGCACGCCGAAATTATCGCGAACCACTCCGTCGATCTCCAGGAGGGCGACAACGTCGTCGTCGACGCCCACCCCGTCGCCGAGGACCTGGTCGTCGCCCTTCACGAGGTGATCGGCGACCGCGGAGCAAACCCCGTAACGACCAGTCAGCGAACCGGCGAGCGACAACAGCGCGCCTACCTTCGCGCGGCCGAGGAAGGGTTCGACACGCCCGAGCACGAACTCGCGCTCATCGAGAACACTGACGTCTACATCGCGATTCGAGCGAGCGACAACGTCACCCAGACCAGCGACGTCGACCCCGAGACCCAGGCGGCGTACCGACAGGCCCACCAGCCGATCCTTGAGGAGCGTCTGTCGACCCGGTGGTGTCTCACGCAGTTCCCGGCGCCCGCGAACGCCCAGCTCGCCGAGATGAGCACCGAGGCCTACGAGGGGTTCGTCTGGGACGCCGTCAACAAGGACTGGGAGGCCCAGCGCGACCACCAGGCGAACATGGTCGAACTGATGGACGCCGGCGAGGAGATCTGCATCAAAAGCGGCGATACGACCGACGTCACGATGTCGATCGACGGCAACCCGACGATCAACGACCACGGCGAGCACAACCTCCCCGGCGGCGAGGTCTTCACCGCACCCCAGCCCGACTCCGTCGAGGGCGAGGTGCTGTTCGACATGCCGCTGTACCACCAGGGTCGGGAGATCACGGACGTCTACCTCGAGTTCGAGGGCGGCGAGGTCGTCTCGCACTCGGCGGCGAAAAACGAGGACGTGCTGACGAACGTCCTCGAGACCGACGATGGCGCTCGGCGGCTTGGTGAACTCGGCATCGGGATGAACCGCGACATCGATCGGTTCACGTACAACATGCTGTTCGACGAGAAGATGGGCGATACGGTCCACATGGCGGTCGGCCGGGCCTACGACGATACCGTCGGCGAGGGCAACGAAGCCAACGAGTCCGCCGTCCACGTCGACATGATCGTCGACATGAGCGAGGATTCGGTGATCGAGATCGACGGCGAGGTCGTCCAGCGAGATGGCACCTTCCGGTTTGAGGAAGGCGGCGTTTGAGCGGCAGCGAAAACGCCGAAATACCGAGCGGTGAGTACCGCGAACCGTGAGGAGGGCGAGGCCTGAGCGTAGCGAAGGCCTCGAATCGGAACGGCGAGCATCGCGAGCCGTGGAGAAAGGCGAGGACTGAGTGGAAGGAACTCGAGTCGAAACCGTGCTCTCATGACCTCCGCGGAGAGGGAATGCGGGTCGAAGCGACAGATCGAGGATCGATGGCAGGGTTCGTGCATCGCGTTTATGGTTCGGAACTGGGTAGAGGAACGTATGGCAGTACTCGTCGCATACGACGGTTCGGCGTCGGCACAGAAGGCCGTAGAGTACGCGTTCGACTCCCACGCCGACGAGGAGATCGTCCTGCTGCGCGTCGTCGAGGCTGCGGACGGCTCGACCGAGGCCGGCGTCAATCTCCTGCAGGAAGCGCTCCGTGACCGAGAGCAAGAGGCTTCGGGCTCCCTCGAGGACGTCACGGAACCGCTCGATACGAGCGAGACCGAGTTTCGAACCGAGACAGCCGTCGGGAAACCCGAGCGCGAGGTCGTGGCCTTCGCCGAGGAACACGACGTCGACCACATCGTCATCGGCAGCCACGGCCGGGAGGGCGTCTCCCGGGTCCTGCTCGGCAGCGTCGCCGAGAAAATCGTCCGCCGCGCGCCGGTTCCGGTAACCGTCGTTCGCTGATCCGAGAGTTCAAACGACCTCGAGGTCACCGAGCTGGATTCGTGGCTGGTGCTCGCAGATGTAGGTCGCCATCTCGTCAGTCGCGGTAAACGCGAGCGTCTCGGTCGCTCCCGTGTCGGCGACGACGTCGGTGGCGTACTCCCCGATTCGTTCGTCGGCCCGGTCCCAGATCGCCAGGTTGTGTTTGACGTTGTCCCGATTCTCGACGGAGATCTCGTACGATCGGTCCTCGAACAGCACCAGCGTCGGGTTCTCGACGCGGTCGATATGTGCGGGTTCGACCCCGACCCAACCGCCGACATAGGCGTCGAGGTGGATCTCCGCGACGTCCCGCCACGTGTCGGGGTGGGTGTCGTTCTCGAGCGTTTTGGCCTCGTCGACAATCGGCTCGTCGCCGTCGTCTTCCGCGTCCTCGTCGGACCCGACGCAGCCGGCTACGAGGACCGCTCCGGCAGTACCGAGCGTCGAAAGCAATCGCCGTCTGCTAGTCCCGACTACGGCCATACCGGAGGGAGGGGCCGAGAGTGAATAAGCACCGACCCAACGTTCGGAAGCGGGCGACACTCGCCGAAGACGACGAGTTGCACTCGAATACTACTCCGTGCCGTGACGCAAGTTCGGTCCGGAAGGATGTAGCTTCCCTTGATATGCAGGCTCAAGCGGTTCACCACGGACTGGCTTAGGCTGGCATCCGGAGAGAAAAAAAGGACGTCGTCCGACGGTTCGACGGACCACGCCCGACTGCAGCACCGGCCCGACGACAGCCCGTCCGAGGGTCAAACGACCGCAGCCCAACGGAGAACCCCCTATGAAAACTAGCCTCGAGGTGGAGTACTGGGTCATCGACGACAACGGCGACCTGGTCCCACCCGGAACACTGCTCGACGTCGCGGAGGGGATCGACCCCGAATTCGTCGAGCCGATGCTCGAGATCAAGACCACCCCGTGTACGTCGATGACCGAACTCCGCGAGGAGTTCCTCGATCGGATCGAGCGCGTCGTCGACGCGGCACGCGCACAAGACAAGCGACTCGTTCCGCTGGCGACCCCGCTGTACGCCTCGCCGGCCGAGATACCGTACCGCGAGAAGCGAGGGACCGAGCTCCAGCGTCGGATCGTGGGACCGACGTTCGACGACGCTCGCGTCTGTGCCGGCACCCACATGCACTTCGAGCAGTCGAACGTCGCCGATCAGCTCAACGCCTTGACGGCGATCGACCCCGCGTTCGCCCTCGTCAACAGCTCGTCGCACTACCGCGGCGAGCGGATCGCCGCGTGTGCACGCCCCTACCTCTACCGGCGTTCGTGTTACGACGCCTGTCCGGAACAGGGCCAGCTCTGGCCCTACGTCGACAGCGTCGCCGAGTGGGAACAACACCTCGAGGACGCCTACGAGACGTTCCGCGAGCGCGCCCTTGAGCGCGGCGTCGAGCCGGACGAGTTCGACGCCGAGTTCGATCCGTACGAGGCGGTCTGGACCCCCGTTCGGTTGCGGAAGGCGATGCCGACCGTCGAGTGGCGATCGCCGGACGCGGCCCTGCCGAGTCAGGTGCTTCAACTGGCCGAGGCGGTTCGATCGATCGTCACCCACGCGGATGCCCGCGGGACCGTCGTCGCCGGCACCGAGCCGTCGGCCGACGCCACCGGCGAGGAAATGCCCCTTCCCGAGTTCGAAACCGTCGAAACGGTCACTGACGCCGCGATCCACGACAGTCTCGAGAACTCGAGCGTACGACGCTACCTGCGGAAGTTGGGGTTCTCCCCCGAGGAGTACGATCCGCTCGCGGACCGACTGCCCGACTCGCGGGTGACGAAACGCCAGGCGAAGCGGCTGCGACTCGAGGCTGCAAGGCAGCTCGAGATCGATCTCGACCAGTCGCGCGTTCGCGCTTAAGCTCTGTTTTGCCGGCTCCAGGCCGACTACGATCGATCGCTACTGTTGCTCGAGCCACCGCCGTCCGGTTCGAAGATCGGTCGGGATCTCGTCCCCGAACGACCACCGCGTGCGTCGTCCCGTACAGGGGTTTCCCATCGCGACTTCAATCTCCGGCGAGCCGCCCTCGAAGACGGCCGCACTCGCCGTCGTCAGTTGGCCGAAGGCGTGCGGTTCGTCCGTTTCGGGTTCCGGATGCCGGCAGATCGAGTCGTCACCGGGGCCGTTCTCGTGATCCCGTGCAACCGTCCAGAGCTCGTCTCGGCCGGGATACCCGCTTCCGTCGAGCAGCGACAGTGTCCTGCGTCGCCGCCTGAGCGAACTCTCGGTCTCTGTCGACGACGACAGCACGAAGTGGTTCGTTCGCGCGACGACGGGCGCGTCGTCGGCAGCGATTTGCTCGGTAGCCGGGTCGATCTCGAGTAAGACGGCATCGGTGTCGTCGGCGAGAAACAGCGTCTGTCCGCACAGCTGACGGGTCGGGACGGACTCGAGCAGCGCCCGGGCCTCCTCGACGGTGGCACACTCCTCTAGCACGACCCGGATGACGGTTCCGTTGCGGAGCTGGTTCTCGGGATCGACGTCGTCTCGCTTGCTGTCGATGTAGGTGTTCGCCGCGACCAGTCCCCGATCGTTGACTCCCTTGAAGATGGAGATGGTTCCACAGGTGTCGACCGTCAGAAACCCGTAGTAGTCGCCGATCGGCGGTTGTTCGACGATCGACTTCGGACGGGTTCCTCGGCCCGCGATATCCCGGTTCTTGAGGACGAGCGGTCCACCGGATGCCGAATCGGTGCCGATGTCGACTGGGGTCTCGGACTCCGACGGCGGGGCGACGAGCACGTTCGTACACCCCTTCGGATTCTTCTCGGAACGGCCCTCTCCGTCGGCCAGCTCCTCGCAGAGTTCCGAGTACGCGAAGACGTACGTCTCGTAGACAGCCGAATCGACGTCGAACGCCGCGGCCATCGCCTCGTACGCCCGGCGGTGGCGATCCGGCAGGCTCTCGCGGCTCCGTCGGGCGTACTCGAGCAGCGCCTCGAGTTCGATCCCCTGCTCGTCGATTTCGGATTCGAGCTCATCGATGGCCCACTCGACGGCCTCCCGCTCGGTTTCCGCGCGCCGTCGAGCCTGTTCGGCGAACGTCTCCGCGCCGGTGACCGTCTCGGCGGTCGGTTCGTTCATACCCGTGACTGCGACTCGAGCATGTTGTATCGGCTGCCTGCATAGGCGACCGACCCGCATCAGTCCGAGTAAGCGAGTCCCACGAATCGACCGGACTACCCGCAGCGATCACGACGGGAGCCGAGCCCGGGCAGTCGTCCGGCGTTCGCGCAGGTAGCATACGGTTATTTCGGTCCGAGAAACGAAAGAGCCGGACCATAGAGACGTCAGTACCGATCAGTGTCTCGAGAGGCCAGCGATCGGATAGCCTATACAGTTAGGTTTCGTGTCTGGTTTATCCGGTTATCAAATCGTTCGTGATGATACAACTGGTGCTACTGAGCGGTTGCGGACACGCCGCAGGACGCTACGACCCCTGCACGATCCAATCGGACGTTGCGATTGGCGGGCTTCGATCCTGGCGGTTCGTGATGCACTCCTCGTGTTCGCTCGTCGCAGAATTAGCGGGCACGATGGGATTTGAACCACGCCCGAGAACCTGCGCGAGCGCAGAACCTCGGTCTCAATTAAATCCCACGTCCGGTTCGCTCACTGTACGGGCACGATGGGATTTGAACCCACGACCGTCGGATTAGAAGTCCGACGCTCTTTCCGGACTGAGCTACGTGCCCTCGAGTACGAGTCGTCCATCGAGCGATATAAGCGGTTGGGATTCGGCTGCCTGCGAAAAGCGTGCGGATAGCGACCACCACGTCGCCCCGCTGTCGTGACACACCATGGTTTTCCGGCGGTCAAACCTCACGCCGGGTACTCGTGACATACGCGTGGCTATCGGTCCGAGCGGCTCGAAGGTCGAAAAGGGAAAGACCCAAACTGACGTCAGCCCACTGCGTCAGCCTGTTCAGTCGTCCCCGAGAGCGTCGTCGTCGTCCTCGTCGTCGTCGCCGAGGTCGTCATCGTCGTCTTCGTCGTCATCCATGACGTCATCGTCCTCGTCGTCATCCATGACGTCATCGTCCTCTTCGAGGCCGTCGTCCTCGTCATCCATGGCGTCGTCGTCTTCCATGGCGTCATCGTCGTCTTCGAGGTCGTCGTCCATGGCGTCGTCATCATCTTCGAGGTCGTCGTCCTCGTCGTCGTCCATGGCGTCGTCGTCGTCTTCGAGGTCGTCGTCCTCGTCGTCATCCATGGCGTCGTCGTCGTCTTCGAGGTCGTCGTCCTCGTCATCCATGCCGTTCTCATCGTCCATGCCGTTCTCGTCGTCCATCCCGTTCTCTTCGGGATCGTCTTCGAGGTCGTCTTCTTCCTCGTCGTCGGCACAGCCAGCAATTGCCGCAACCATACCAGCACCGACCGCCATCGTGAATTTCCGTCTATCGAGTTTTGCCATAGTACGCGTCTGTCCCGAAGACCGGGCTGGTAAATAACGGGTACACTCCGTTTCGACGGTTGGTTTCGATTTAAATGAGTTCTGAGGTGACCAGTTCGACTCGATAAACGGTTGCGAACACGCCCGCTGTTTCGCAACTGAAAGCACGACCGGTCGTCGTTCCGACTCTACCGGCCATCCTGAGACCCGCATTTTCCCTCCGAGGACCACTGTGCTGCCGGGAGAAGGGGACATAACGGACGACCTACACCGGTTCATAATGAGGTTGTTTCACAGCAACCGGGGTCGACATCCGCGGTCGACTGCGTGTTTCGAGCGATGCTCGCGACGAACACAGCCCTTATGCACGTCTCGACGGTACGTTCGTCCGATGCACGTCATCGGAACGGTGGGACTGCCCGGAAGTGGCAAGGGCGAGGCCGCCACCGTCGCGCGCGAGGAAGGGATTCCCGTCGTGACGATGGGCGACGTCGTCCGCCAGGAGACGACCGACCGCGGATTGGATCCCGCGAAAGACCACGGGGGCGTCGCCCGGGCACTCCGCGAGGAGAACGGCCCGGCGGCGATCGCCGAACGCTCGCTGCCGATGATCGACGACCGCCTCGAGGACCACAAGGCCGTACTGGTCGACGGACTCCGATCGGGCGTCGAGGTCGACACCTTCGAAGATCGGTTCGGCGACGCGTTCACGCTCGTCAGCATCGAAGCGCCCTTCGACGTGCGAGCCGAGCGTATCGACGCGCGCGGACGGGATGCCGGCGCGAACGACGGCGGCGAACCCCTCGAGAAACGCGACGAGCGCGAGCGCGGATTCGGGATGGACGACGCGATGGACCGCGCCGACGTCGTCATCGAGAACACCGACTCGCTCGAGGCGTTTCACGAGCGAATCCGGACGATCATCCGCGAGGAAGCGGGCGAGAGCGACGAACAGGAAACCGAACCCCACCAGTCATGACCCAGATCTACAGCGTCGATGTCGAGATCACCGCGCCAGTGTACGACACCGAGGTAACCAGCCGCGTCGCCGACGCCGTTACGAACCTCTTCCCGAACGCCGACCTCGAGGAGGAGTTCGGCGAGATCAGAGGCGAAGTCCACTCATTGGATCACTTCTCGGAGCTGCTCCACCGACAGGAGATCCTGGACACCGCCCGCGGGGAGTTCTTCGGGAACCGAGAGGGCGACGCCTTCTCGTTCGCGTTAAAAAAGCAGGCGGCGTTCGAGGACCGGGTCAACTTCTCGGTCGGCGAACCGGACGAACTCGGCGAGATCGCCGTCCGCGTTCGCGTCCACGAACCCGACGTGGAGAGCTACGTCGACCACATCGCTCCCCCGACCGAGGACGGCCGACCCGTCGACGCCTGACCGGAGCCCGGATCGGTCTCGAACGGTCAGAGCCTAGTTCATCCGACCGAACGCGAGCTCGGACCGGAGATACCGAGAGCGGTCCAGTCGACTCTCGACGAGACCGGAAGGAAACGATCGGTTTACTAGCTATCTAGGTCGAAACCTGTTCTCGAGCGAGCGCTGCGAGATCTACCCGAACGGTCCCATCCCGCCCATACCGCCGCCACCGCCACCGCCGCCGCCCTGTTGCATCTGTTGCATCATCCGCTGCATCTCCTTGTCCGAACCCATCCCCTGGAACTGCTTGATCGTGCGCTCCATCATCTTGTACTGCTGGAGCAGCTCCCGAACCTGCTCCTCGCTCGTCCCCGAGCCGCGGGCGATGCGCTCGATCTGGTCGGCGCCGATCGCTTTCGGGTACTCCTTTTCGGTCTCGGTCATCGAGTCCATGATGACGCTGAACGCGCGCATCCGCTCCTGGGTGACGTCCATCGCGTCGTCGGGGAGCTGATCCTTGATCCCGCCGCCGAAGCCGGGGATCATGTCCATCACCTGGTCGAGGGGACCCATGTTGTTCATCGCCTCCATCTGCTTTTGCATGTCGTTGAGAGTGAACTGCCCCGTCAGCATGTCCTCGGGATCCCACTCCTCGTCGTCCTCGATGTCGGTCTGTTGCATCGCCCGCTCGACGCGCTCGGCGAGCTGGCCGAGGTCGCCCATCCCGAGCAGCCGCGAGATGAAGCCATCGGGCTCGAAGCGTTCGACGTCCTGTACTTCCTCGCCGGTCCCGAGGAAGGCGATCGAACTGTCGGTCTGGTCTACGGCGGTCAGGGCGCCGCCACCCTTTGCGGTACCGTCGAGCTTGGTGATGACGACGCCGTCGATACCGATCGACTCGTCGAACTGCTGGGCCTGGTCCTTCGCGCCCTGGCCGATCGCCGCGTCGAGCACGAGCAGCGACTTGTCGGGGTCGACCGTCTCCTCGATCTGCTCGATTTCGTCGATCAGGTCGTCCTCCAAGGCGTGCCGTCCGGCGGTGTCGACGATGTGGACGTCGGCTTCGCCCGTTTCCTCGAGCCCGTTCCGGGCGATCTCGACCGGATCGTCGTTGTCCGGGTTGCCGTAGAAGTCGACCTCGGCGCGTTCACACATCTCCTTTGCCTGATCGTAGGCGCCGGGCCGGAACGTGTCGGTCTGGATCACCGCGGGGCGGAGTCCCTTCGTCGAGAACCACCAGGCCATCTTCGCCGCGGACGTAGTTTTACCGGACCCCTGGAGGCCAGCGAGCAGGATGGTCTGCTCCTCGAGGGGGAGATCGGTCGACTCGCCGATGAGGTCGACCAGTTCCTCGTAGACGATGCGGAGGACGAAGTCCCGCGCCGGGGTGCCGGCCGGGGGTTCCTCCTCGAGGGCGCGTTCCTTGATGTTGTCCGACAGCTCCATCACGAGCGAGACGTCGACGTCGGCCGAGAGCAAGGAGCGCTGGATCTCCTTGACGATCTCCTCGATGTCCTCCTCGCTGAGTCGTGACTTCCCGCGGAGTTTGTCGAGGGTTCCCCGCAGAGAACTCCCGAGATCGTCGAGTACCATTTGCTCGGTGTACGTGGCGATGGCGTTAAAGGCTTTTTCTCGACCGCCAGCACTCCTGCTCGGCCACCACCGTGTGAGGAAACGACGAGAGGGATGGAGCACTCGGGCACGTCGGTTGGGGGCGTGACCATCCTCGTGTTCGTGCGAGGAAAATCCGCTTTTATAGAGACCAACGCGCGGGCCGGATTCGGTATCGAGGTCGGTAACGAAACCGTACAACTGACGATAACGGAGTCCTACGTTCCGTCCGAGACAATCCCGTTTTCCCACGGACGGCTACTACGGAAGTTCCAAGCGCGACTGACGGTCGGACTGTGGCGTCGGAGAGTATTTCAGCCATCCACCGACAAGTTCGGGTATGCCAACCGAACCGGAGATCGACACGAGCGAGTATCCCGCCCTCGAGGGCGCCGACGTCACCGTCCGCCTCGAGAACGGCCTCTACATCGCCGACGACGAGGTGACGGGCGTCTCGAGCCAGGGCCCCTCCGAGGAAGCAGCGATCGCGAACCTCGCGGAGACCGTCGCCACTTACACGGACGGCCAGAGCGACGATACCGGCGACGACTGGCTATAGACCGCGACGCAGCCGACGACGTCGCACGCGGTCGGCACTCGTCGGCCGCCGCTGTGGATATGCCGACGCGTCGGCAAGCTGGCCTCGGCTCGGGCTCGACGACACCAGCCCGGGAGGATATCGGTGACGAGTGATTTATTTATCATAGCCACGTTATGTATCCAAAATGGGTGAACAATCGGGGTCGACGACCCCGGGCGGCGACGGCGCGGCGCGGACGTACGAGCGGATCACCGACGCGGTGATCGCGCTCGACGGGGAGTTCCGGATCACGTTCTGCAATCGGGGAAGCGAGCGGGTGCTCGGTGAGTGCGAGTCGGAGCTCCGGGGGACGGCGGTCCAGAACGCGGTTCCGAACGGCGTCGGCTCGACGGTTCGCGAGGGGTGTGAACACGCGCTGAAAACCCAGGAGTCGATCAGGTTCGAGGAGTACTTCGACTCGCTCGACACCTGGTACGAACTCCGCGTCTACCCCGCCGAAACGGCGGTCACGGTACACTTTCGGGACGTCACGGACCGAATTCGTCGGGAAGACCAGCTCCGACGGCGCGAACGCGCGCTTCAGGACGCCTACGAGGCACTGGCGGACGCCAATCGGCCGCTCTCCGAGCAGGTCGAGGGGCTGTTGCGCATCGTTCGCGAAACGCTCGAGACGGAGTGTGGGACACTCTCGTCGATCCAGGAGGGCACCAACGACTACACCATCGAGGCCGTCGACGCGGACGAGGGGATCGTCGTCGAGCCCGGAACGACGGTACCCCTCGATTCGACGAACTGCCAGCGGGTCGTCGCGGCGGGGCGAACGGTAGCGATCGAGGACCTCGAGACCGACACGCCCGAACTCGGCGAACGCGCCGCCAGCGGCGAGGGCCAGGTTTCGTGCTATCTCGGAACGCCGATCTTCGTCGACGGCTCCGTCTACGGTACCTTCTGTTTCTACGATCGGGAACCCTGTCCCGAGGGGTTCTCCGACTGGGAGCAGACGTTCGTCGGGCTGCTCGCGAACTGGATCGGGTACAAGCTCGAGCGACAGCGCTACCGGGAGCGCCTCGAGGCCTCGAACGAGCAGTTAGAGCAGTTCGCCTACGCCGCCAGCCACGACCTTCAGGAGCCGTTGCGGATGGTCTCGAGCTACCTCTCGTTGATCCAGCAGCGCTACGAGGAGGACTTGGACGAGGACGGCCAGGAGTTCCTCGCGTTCGCCGTCGACGGCGCAGACCGGATGCGTGAGATGATCGAGGGGTTGCTCGCGTACTCCCGGGTGGAGACCCAGGGCGACCCCTTCGAGCCCGTCGATCTCGAGACCGTCCTCGAGGACGTCGTCGACGACCTGCAGTTCCGGCTCGAGGAGACCGACGCGACGCTCTCGATGGACTCGCTGCCCCGGGTGCAGGGCGACGGCGACCAGCTCCGACAGGTGTTCCAGAACCTGCTCGAGAACGCGGTCGAGTACAGCGGCGACGAGCCACCGTCGATCAACATTACGGCCGATCGGAAGCCCGCGACCGACTCGGCCGGCGCCCGCGGCGAGGCCGTCTCGTCGGGGGACGGCAAGTGGGTGATCTCGATCAGCGACGCCGGCATCGGGATCGATCCCGACAACCGCAAGCGGGTGTTCGAGGTTTTCGAGCGACTCCACAGCCACGACGCCCACGCCGGGACCGGGATCGGGCTCGCGCTCTGTCAGCGGATCGTCGAACGCCACGGCGGTGAGATCTGGATCCACCCCGACCCCGACGAGGGGACGACGTTCTGTCTCTCCCTGCCGGACGCGTCGATCGAGTGACTACGCCACTACGCCAGGCCGGTTTCGATCTCCCCGTCTGTCGCGAGCCACTCCGTGAGGCTGCCCTCGTAGACGGAGACGTCCTCGTACCCCAGCGCCTCGAGCACCGCGTCGGTGTGGCTGATCCGCCTGGCGGTGTTGCAGTAGAGGACGACCCGTCGATCACGCGTGATGTCGTGTTCGGCGAACAGCGCCTCGAGCTCCCCGGCGGGTTTCAGCCGTCGCGTCTCGTCGTCGACGGTCGCCCGCCAGTCGAACCGAACGGCCCCGGGGAGGTGGGCCTCCGCGAACTCTTCAGGGTCGCGGGTGTCGACGAGGACGGCGTCGCCCTCGAGTGCAGCTTCGACGCCCGACCGGTCGATCAGCGGCCCGTCGGCGAACGAAAAGGGCACAGCGGTGTAGGAGGTCGGCTCGACCGACGGCGATTCGGTCTCGGTTTCGTGTTCGGGGTTCCAGGCGCTGAAGTCGCCGTCGAGCAGGCGAACGTCGTCGTGGCCGTACGCCAGCGCGGTGAGCCGAAAGCGGGCTGCGAAGACGCCGTGCGTGTCGTCGTAGGCGACGATCGTATCCCCGGGCTCGATCCCGGCCTCGCCGAGCAGCCCCTCGAACACCTTCTTTCCTGGCAGGGTCCCGGGATCGTCGGCGGTTTCGTCGCGGTAGCTGTCGAAGGGGACGCTCACGGCGCCGGGGACGTGACCGATCCCCTCGTACTCCCAGGCGTCCCGGACGTCGACGACCGCGACGTCGGAATCCTCGAGTCGGGCCGCGAGCCAGTCGGGCGAAACGATGACGGAGTCGTCCATCAGTTCCGACCTGTCGCGGCGGGCTGGAGTAGCCACCGGTCCCGGCACGTCTCCCCGTCGTACCGAGACCGTGGCAATACTTGCTGCCCCCGTTCGGCCGAGCGACGCCACTACCGCACACGTTCCCCCGCTCGGCGCGCGAACGTCGGCTCGAGTCCACGGAGCCGGATCCGTCGATCGAAGTACCGGAAAGCACTGCCGAAACAGTCTAGTATCGACCGAATTGACCGGTTAGCGCGGCCCTATGTGGCTGTCGCACCACATGTCGGATATGGCAACGAACGACTACGCGACCGACGCACTGGTCACGGCCGACTGGGTCGAGGAGCGACTCAGCGAGTTCCAGTCCGACGATCCCGGCCTCCGGCTCGTCGAGGTCGACGTCGACACGGAATCGTACGACGACGAACACGCCCCCGGCGCGATCGGGTTCAACTGGGAGACCCAGCTCCAGGACCAGACCCGACGCGACATCCTCGACGAGGAGGAGTTCGAGGAGCTGCTGGGCAGCCACGGCATCGGCGAGGACTCGACGGTCGTCCTCTACGGCGACAACGCCAACTGGTTCGCCGCCTACGCCTACTGGCAGTTCACGTACTACGGCCACGACGACGTCTACCTGCTCGACGGCGGCCGCGAGTACTGGCTCGAGAACGACTACCCCACCACGGACGAGGTGCCGTCGTTCCCCGAGGTCGACTACGAGGCCGGCGGCCCGCGCGAGACGATTCGCGCCTACCGCGACGACGTCGAGAAGGCGATCGAACGCGACGTCCCACTGGTCGACGTCCGCTCGCCCGAGGAGTTCTCCGGCGAGATCCTCGCCCCGCCGGGTCTCCAGGAGACCGCCCAGCGCGGCGGCCACGTTCCGGGCGCGAAAAACATCTCGTGGTCCGCCGTCACGAACGAGGACGGCACCTTCAAGAGCCGCGACGAGCTCGAGGAGCTCTACGCCGAAGAGGGCATCACGGGCGAGGAGACGACCGTCGCCTACTGCCGGATCGGCGAGCGCTCGTCGGTCGCCTGGTTCGCGCTCCACGAACTGCTCGGCTACGAGGACGCCGTCAACTACGACGGCTCCTGGACCGAGTGGGGCAACCTCGTGAACGCGCCGGTCGAGACCGGGGAGTAACGGTCGGTCTCCGATGACCGATACCGCGGAGTTCCTCGAGATCGTCCGCGCCGAAAACGAAACCGAACTGTCGCGGCTCGGCTCCTCGAAGTCGCTGTACGCCGACACGGGTGGCGAGATCGACACCGAACCCGTCCTGCGGGCAACCGTCGACGCCGAGTACGCCGCCTGGAAGACCTTCGAAGCCTGGGTCGACGACGAGGCCCACGACACCGCCCGCGAGGCCTTCGAGGCGACGGCTGCCGAGGAGCAGGACCACTACGAGACGGTCGCCGGGAAACTCGACGGCTACGAGCCCGAAACGGTGCCGACCCTTCACGAGTACCTGCGCGGGCTCGAGGAAACCGTCGAGCGCACCGGCGCGCTCGTCGGTCGGATCCTCGCGAGTCAGCGATCGAAGGACCAGGTCGTCGGCTACTTCGTCGGCGACGCCGATCCCCAGACCGCGGGGCTGTTCCGGGAGTTCGGCGACGACCTGGACGACCAACTCGAGCGCGCGAGCGACCTGCTCGAGGAGGTCTGTACCGACGAGACCGACCGCGAGCTGGCCCTCGAGGCCGCGAGCGGCGCGATCGAGGCCGCCTACGAGGAGTACGTCGACTCGCTCGAGGAGCTGGGCGCGAACCCGAAGCCGGTCTGCTGAGAGCGAAGCCGACCGTCCGCTCGGACGATCCGAACGACGTGACCGCTCGTGACAATCGTCGGCTACGGTTCTATGCGATTGCTCGTGGGTCCGACTCCTATGGAAAGCGACGACGAACACCGAGACAGTCCCCTCGACAGGGGGGACCAGGAGATCGGCGCCGAGATCGCGGCGGATCCCGAAACCCTCCTCTCGGCGCTACCCCACTACTACCGGGGCGAAGTGACTCAGGCGAGCAGCTCGCAGGATCGGATCGATCAGACGACGAACTGGGCGATCACGGTGCTGGCCGCGCTGCTCTCGGTCGTGTTCTCGAGCCCCGAGATGCCCGCCTACCTGCTGCTGGTCGGCATCCTCGTCCTCTCGATCTTTCTGTGGTTCGAGGTGCGTCGCTACCGGTTCTACGACATGTATCGCGCGCGGGTGCGGTTCTTCCAGGAGAACGTCTTCGCGAACGCATTGAAACCGATCGGCGTCGAGCACCCGCGGTGGCGCGAGGAGTTAAGCGACGACCTCCGGTATCCGACGTTCAAGGTCACCAGCTGGGAGGCGCTGTCCCGGCGGATCCGCCGCATCTACGCGCTCCTGTTCGTCGTCCTCGGCGTCGCGTGGGTCGCGAAGGTGACGCTGTTCACCCCGGAGACCCAGTGGACCGAAGCGGCCGAGCTTCCCGGCATCCACGGTGTAGTCGTCGCAACGCTGCTGGGGGCGTTCTACCTCGCCGTGTTCGCCCTCGCGAAGTGGCCCCACGCCCGGCGGGCGAAGGGCGAAATCTACGGCGAGGAGCCGGGCGACTGGAAGAACGACGAGTAGTCGCCGGTCGGACGGGTCGAGGCGTCAGTCGACGCGCTCGAGCCGGGAATCGAGATCGTACTCCGCGACGACCTCGGGGGAGAGGCCGGCCACGGCGTCGAGGAAGTTCGTCCGGTAGCTCGCCGGCCCCTCGTGGGGGATGTCGGCGGCGCGTTCCCCGGCGATTCCGAACGCGAGCGTCCCGTCTATCGCCGCTCGGTGAGCGTCCTCGAGGGCGCCGCAGAACGTCGCGAGCGTCCCGCCGAGCATGCAGCCGGTGCCGACGACCTCGCTCAACCGCTCGTGGCCCGCCGCGATCCGGGTCGCGCCGTCGGCGTCGGCGACGACGTCCTCGACACCGGAGGCGACGACGACGGCATCGGTCGACTCGGCGAGCGAGCGGGCCGTCTCCTCGATGGCGTCGTAGTCGCCGACCGACTCGACGCCCCTGACCTCGGCTTCGACGCCCGCGAGCGCGCTTATCTCCCCGTAGTTACCCTTGATCGCGGCGAACTCGTACTCGGTGAGGAACTCCTCGGCGATCGCCTCCCGCGTCGGCGTCGAGCCGACGCCCACGGGATCGAGCACGACCGGGATTCCCCGGTCGTTAGCCGTCGCCGCCGTTTCGCGCATCGCCTCGAGTTTCGACTCGGGAATCTGGCCGATATTCAGCAGAACCGAACTCGCGATCTCGGCCATCTCGCCGGCGTCGCCGGGTGAATCCGCCATCACGGGCAGTCCGTCCCAGTAGAGTGTGAGGTTCGCGACGTCGTTGATCGTCACCTCGTTGGTCAGCGACTGCACCAGCGGCTCGGTCTCGGCGAGCGCCTCGAGGGAGTCCGCGAGCGTCGGGCGAGTCGTATCGGATCTCGTCATGGTGCTGTCACTCTCGGTGCTCGAGGTCCTTCGCGGTTTCGACGGTTTCGACGAGGTCGGCGGTCGCGGCCGCCGGATCGTCGGCGGCGGTAATCTCGCTGATGACGGCGACTCCGACGGCGCCGGCTTCGGCGACGGGGCCCGCGTTGTCGGCCGTGATGCCGCCAATACCGACGACGGGAATCGAGACCGTCTCGGCGATTTCGGCGATCCGTTCGAGGCCGATTCCGTCCTCGGCCTCGGGGACGTCCTTCGAGGTCGTCCCGTAGACGCTGCCGACGCCGAGGTAGTCTGCACCGTCGGCCTCGGCGCGTCGGGCCTCCGCGACCGTCGAGGTCGAGCAGCCGACGACGGCCTCGGGGCCGAGCAGCTCCCGTGCGACCGGGACGGGAAGGTCCGACTGGCCCACGTGGACGCCGTCGGCGTCGATCGCTTGTGCGATGTCGACGCGGTCGTTGACGAGCAGGTCGACGCCGGCCTCGGCGGTCAGCTCGCGCAGCTCGAGGCCCAGTTCGTACCGCGAGCGCGCGCTCTCTCCCTTCTCCCGAAGCTGGACGGCGTCGACGCCGCCGTCGATCGCTCCGCGGACGATCTCGAGGGTCGACTGACCCTCGGAGATCGACGCCTGCGTGACGAGGTACGTTCCCCAGTTCGTCGGTGCCATAGGGAACAATGTAGGGGTACGGGTCAAAGAGCCGACGGTTCCCGCAGGCGCCGCTGGAAGGATGCACGAGCACACCGACGCGTCGACCCGGAAGGGCGGGCTCGACGACGAAAACCTGGCACTGATTGTGATGGGTGATAACACGGTTCTCATGACCCTCGAGCCCGACGCCGTCACGACCGTCACCTTCGATTCCTACAGCACGCTCGTCGACGTCGACGCCGTGGAGAGCGCCCTCGAGGCCCACGCGGCCGTCGACGACCCCGCGCCGATCTCGCGGACCTGGCGCGAGCGATCGATGCAGTATACCCTCGTCGCGAACCACCTCGACGCCTACGAGACGTTCTACGAACTCAACCGCGACGCCCTCGAGTACGCCCTCGCGGCCCACGGCGTCGACTGCGATGCCGACGAGCGCGAGGAGATCCTGTCGGTCTACCACGACCTCGAGGTGTTCGACGACGTCCGTGAGAGCGTCGAGCGGCTGCGTTCGGCAGGTTACGACTGCTACGTCCTCTCGAACGGTAACCCGGAGATGCTCGAGTCGATGGTCGAGGGCGCCGAGATCGACGACCTGCTCGAGGGAACGATCAGCGCCCACGAGCTCGAGACGTTCAAGCCCGCACCCGAGCTCTACCGCCACGCCGCGGGACGGACGGGAACCCCGATCGGAGAGATCGCCCACGTCTCGGCGCTCTGGTTCGACGTCCAGGGCGCGGTCCACGCCGGAATGCAGGGCGTCTGGCTCGACCGGAAGGGCGACCCCAAGGAGCCGTTCGGGCCCGATCCCGACGCCGTCGTCGAGGAGTTAGTCGAATTGGCAGACGTCCTCGGGGCGTAATCAACCCTCGAGTCGCCGCTCGCCGAGCGCGAGCAGCTCCTCGAAGTCCTCGTCGTCCCGGACGGACGGAAACGGTCTGATCGGCTCCGGATCGGCGGGTTTCTCCCCGATCGAGCGGCGCCACCAGGCGACGTCGTGCCACTCGTCCTCGACGTACCCCACCGCGGGGAACTCGACGACCCGCTCAAACCCCAGTCGTTCGTGGAAGCCGACGGTTCCCGGGTTCGGCAGCGTCGTCACGGCGTAGGCGTCGCGAACCCCCTGGCGCTCGAGGGCGGCGAACAGCGCCTCGTACAGCGCTTCGCCGACCCCCGTTCGCCGCGCGTCCTCGGCGACGTACACCGAGAGTTCGGCGACCCACTGGTAGGCTCGGCGCTTGCGGAGCGGACCGGCGTAGGCGTAGCCGGCCACCTCGCCCGCTCGCTCGCAGACGAGCCAGGGGTAGCTCTCGAGCGTTGACGCGATTCGATCAGCCATCTCCGCCTCGCTGGGGGCTGTCTCCTCGAAGGTGACGACGGACGATTCGCAGAAGGGCGCGTAGATCTCCCGGACCGACGCCGCGTCGGACGGGACCGCGACTCGGATGCTTGCGCTCATAGGAGTGGATTCCCCCGAACGCGAATAAGCTCGCTGAAGGCGAGTCGCCGCCCGCTTCCGACGAGAGGAGAGTCAGCCGTCGGCCGTCAGAAACGATCGGAGCTGGTCCCGGAGCGCCGACCGCGCGTCCGGCGTCGGGAAGTGGGATTCCCCCTCGAGCAGGACGACCCGCTCGAGGTTCCGAACCGTCGCTCGAGCCCGGGGAATCACGACTTCGGGTGGGAAGAACACGTCGTCCTCGGCGACGGCGAGCAGCGTCGGTGCGTCGAACGCCGAGAGCTCGTCGGCCGTCGCGGTCTTCGGGAACGATCGCTCGAGTCTTACCTCCTCGAAGACGGTTCCGACGACCTCGAGCAGCGTCTCATCGAGCTCAGCCGCGGGTTCGGCGAACATCGGCTGGACGGCACGCTCGAGGCGCGCCCGGGACGGTCGGAGCCGGTAGGCGACCATCGGGAGCACGATCTCGAGCAGCATCCGGCGCAGGGAGCCGGTTCCGAGCCCCGACGGAACCACGAGACAGGCTCGTTGGATCCGTTCGGGCGCGTGCGCGGCGGTTCGGAGAACGATCCCGCCGCCGTAAGAGGGGCCGACCATCGGCGCGCGCTCGAGGCCGAGCCCGTCGAGGAGGTCGACCACCCACGCGCCGTAGCTCTCATCGCGCGGCGAGAGTCGGGTCTGTGCGCTGAACCCCGGATGGCCGATCGTGTCGGGTGCATAGATCCGGAACCGGTCGGCGAGCGGCAGGAACCACTCGAGGCTGATCGGGTTCACGACGTTGCCGCCGTGGAAGACGACCAGCGGCGGGGCGTCGTTCGGTCCCGTGACGAGCACGTGGGTCTTCCCGAACCGAGTGTCGATCCACCGTCGCTCGAACGAGGCCTCGAGTTCCGCCAGAAGCACTCCGTACAGTCGCTTGATCGCTCGTTCCCCGCTCGCTGACCGGTAGATCCCGTCTCGAGTCACTACCGGACTATCATGGCCGACCTACTAATCCGTACGCGAGCGAAAGCGAGGGGCGGACGCTGTCGGGAACGGCGGTTCGATGCCGTCAGTGGCCCTCGTCGTGGGGGTTCATCGCCGTGCCGTAGTTCTCGGCGTGGTCCGTGTAGTCGATGAAACGGGGCGCGTCGGGATCGAACGGGCGCTCGAGGCTCTCGAAGGCCTTCTTCTTGTCCCAGCCCTGGAGCTTGCCGACCGCCGACTTGTCCTCCAAGTCGTGATAGTCGAGTTTCGGTTCGGTGTGTTCCCAGGCCTTGACACCCTGCTCGGTCCGGAGGATGACGCTCGAGTACTCGTCGGACGAGCCGACGGAGCCGACGGTGACGTCGGCACAGAACCCGGTGAAGTCGGCGCACTCGTCACAGCCCTTGAGGGCGGCGTCGTGGAAGTTCTCGATGTCCTCCTCGAGGATCATCTCATCGTCGTGGTCGTAGACCATCAGCTTCCCGTGGAGGACGTCCATCTTGCCGATCTCGTCGGGCGAGATCCCCCGCTGATCCTCGAGCTGTTCGCCCATGAGGCTGTAGTAGTTGAAGTTCTTCGTACACATCAGCGCGATCGTGTACTCGACGGCGCCGATCCCTTGGTCGTGGGACTGATAGTCCCATTCGAAGTCCTGCAGGGCGCGAATACCCTCGATCTCGCAGGGCGTGCCGACCAGGGCGAGGCTGAGTTCGTCCCAGCTTTTGTCCGGAAGCTTGTGCTCCCACTGTTTCAGGTCGAGGTTGCCGAGCGCGAGCGTCTGATTGTAGACGGTACCGGCGTTCTCGATGAGTTCCTCCTCGGTGGTCGCGAGGAAGCTCTCGGCCTTCCAGGGTTCGTCCTCGCTCTCGGTCGCGATCAGGGCGCCGTCGATCTCGCCGGCCTCGAGCAGGCTCGCCAGCATCCCGGTGACGACGCCGCCGTCCTGGGCCGCGTCGGTCCAGTCGTCCTCGACCTTCGCGGAGAACTCCGTGATCGGATCGCCGGCACCCTTGACGTTGTCCTCGCCCCCGGTGATCTTCCACTGGCGTTCGTACCGAAGCCCGCCACGGGGACAGAAGTCCCAGCACAGCGAGCAGCCGGTACACATCTTGACGAGTTCGGGCAGGTCGTCGTCGCCGACGCCGATCGAGTCCGAGGGGCAGGCGGCGACGCAGGTGCCACACTGGATACACCGACCCTCGTCGATGACCGCCTCGTCGAGCTCCATGAACCAGGTCTTCTCGTCGGGCGTCTCGATGTCGTTCATCTCGGAGCGAATCGAGTACGTCGGGGTGTCGAGGTCGACGCCCTCGGGGACGCCGACGCGAACGTCGGGCTCGCCGTCGTCGACGTTCTGGCTCACGTCCTCGGCGGGTTCGGTGAACTCGAGGTCGCCGAGGCTCCCCGTCTCGTCGACGTTGGAGACTCCTGCTCCGTCGGTCGCGACGGACCGACCGTCGGCGTCGGGTGCGGTCTTCTCGCCGCAGGTACAGGTGTCGGGCCCACAGCCCTCGTCCGTGGCGGTCTCGATCGCACCGTCCCGGGCGTGGTCGAGCCCCTCGCGGGAGCGCGGCGCGGCGCCGCTCGTCTCCGGGACGATGACGGCGTCGTCCTCGTCCTCGGACTCCGGAACGGCCGGGAAGACTCGGTCGTCGCGGTTCGAGGACTCACTCTGTTCGTCCTCACCCTCAATCCCCATGAGCAACACCTCCGGCAACCGGCGCCTCGGCACCCTGCATGATCGTTCGCAGGCGCTCGTTGTCGGCGCGACGGCACCACTCGTAGAACCGTTCGCCATCCTCGCGGTCGGCCGCGTAGGCGTCGAACAGCTGCTCGAGCGCCGGAATTACCGCGTGGGCCGGAACCGCACTCTCGACCCAGTCGAGGAACTCGTTGTCCGAGCCGAGGGACCCCCCGAGGCCGACGTCCATTCCCTCGACCAAGTTGTCTCCCTCCTCGTTGGGACTCTCGATTCCCTCTGGTGCGTCGCCGTTCTCGACCTTGACCGTCTCCCCGCGGAATCCGATATCGGCGATCTGGGGTTGAGCGCACGACGCGGAACAGCCCGACATGTGCATCCGGATCGCCTCGATGTCGTCCGGAACGTCGATGCGCTCGTCGAGCTGGCGAGCCCAGCGCTTGGTCCGTTTCTTGGTCTCGATGATCGCGTAGTTGCAGAACTCGTTGCCCGTACAGCCGACGGCGCCCCTCGAGAACGCGCCGGGATTCGGCTGGTACTCCTCGGCGAACGGTTCGGCCAGCAGATCGGCGACGTTCTCTTCCGGAATGTGTGTGACGAGGAAGTTCTGATCGGTCGCCAGGCGAACCGAGGCGTTTTCGGTGCCGTACTTCCGCGCGGCGCGGGCGGCCTCGGCGAACTCGTCGCCGCCCATTCGGCCGGCGACGACGTTGAAGCCGACGTACTGCAGGCCGTCCTGTTTCTGGTCGTGGACGCCGACGTGGTCGCCCTGGTAGCCGACGGTCAGGTTCTCGCCGCCGGTGGGAAGATCGACGGTACAGCGGTCGCGAACCGCCTCCTCGAACTTCTCGGCTCCCAGCTGCTCGACGAGGTACCGCATCCGGCAGACGCCGCGGTTGTTGCGGTCGCCGAGCTCCTTGAACGTCTGGGCGATCGCGCGGCAGAACTCGACGGCGTCCTCCGGACGAACGAAGACGTCGAGCTCCGAGGCCATCCGCGGCCCGTCGGAGAGCCCCCCACCGACGCGTGCGTGGAAGCCGTAGAGCCGTTCGCCATCCAACTCCTTGCTCGCGGGAACGAGCCCGATGTCGTTGATCTGTGACTGGGCGCAGTCGTGGACACAACCCGTGATCGTGAGCTTGAACTTCCGGGGCAGGTTGGCGTACTCGCGGTTCCCCGTGAAGAAGTCGGAGACGGCGTCGACGACGGGCTGGGCGTCGAAACACTCATGATCGCCGATCCCGGCCGCGGGACAGCCGAGCACGTTCCTGGCGGAGTCGCCACAGCCCTGGATCGTCGTGAGTCCGACCTCGTCGTAGCGCTCCCACATTTCGGGGACGTCCTCGATCCGGATCCAGTGTTTCTGGATGTCCTGGCGGGTCGTGATGTCGACGTAGGCGTCACCCCAGAGTTCGTTCTGCTCCGTGCCGCCGTACTCCTCGGGCGCGACCGCGTAGTCCTCGGCGCACTCGCCGATCACTTCGGCCTGGTCGGGCGTGAGGTGGCCGCCCGGCACCTTCGTCCGGATCATGAAGTAGCCCGCCTGTTTCTGGGCGTACATTCCGGCCCACTTCAGGCGCTCCCACTCCCCGCCCCCCGCGCGGTCCTCGATCTCCTCGAACGTCAGTCCGTCCGCGGCGTAGTCGTAGACGTCGTCGACGACCTCGAGCGGGTGTTTCTCCTGTTTGTACCGCTCGGTCGTATTCATGGGCACCACCGACGATGGAGGCCGCGCCGGCTCGAGCCAGTGGACGAGTGATCGTGATAAGCCATCTATTACCACGTGGTGAACGTCCATACGTATACGGCCCCGCAAACGGGCGAACCATGTCGGGGCTAGCGCGACGAGGTAACACTTGCCATCGTCAGTGTCGATCCGAAGCTGAATCAATCCTGCGACGGACGAAAACGGCCGACCGACGCGCCGACCGATCGATCGACGTGCCCGACTGCCGGCAACAGTTGCCTGATAAAACGACGCGAGTGCGTCTCCCACACTGGACGAGCGACCGACTCCTCGAGTCGCTCGGCCTTACCACGCTCGCTCGAGGAAGTCCTCGAGACGGTGGAAGTCGACGTCGTGGTCGGCCTGCAGTTCGTCGATCGGCGACTCGTACCCCGCCTCGTTGAACCACTCGAACATCGCGGCGAACTCCTCTCCCTGGCTCTCGCGAACGTCCTCGATCGAGAGGTGGCGCGCGCGGACATCGTGCTCGAGCGCGTCGGCGAAGCGAACGGCCATCGCCCGCAGCGGGAGTTCGTCGCTCGCGAGTTCGAACGCTTCGCCGGCGTAGCGGTCCGGATCAGCGAAGACCTCGGCGACGAAGGCGCCCAGATCTTCGATATCCAGTACCTGGAGCGGGACGTGGGGTTCGAGGCCCATCGCCAGCGTCCCGTCCTCGATCGACTCGCGAAAGCCTTCGAAGTTCTGCGCGAAGAAGACGGGCCGAACGATCGTCGCGGGAACGCCGCTGTCGTCGATCGTCCGCTCAATCTCTCGTTTGGAGTCGAAGTGCGGAATCCCGGTGTCGCGTTCGGCGCCGCCCACGGAGGAGAACACGAGGTGGTCGACCCCTACGTCGTCGGCGAGGTCGACAACGTTTCGCCCCTGCTCGACCTCGACATCGTAGCCGTGCTCCCAGAAGTTCGTCATCAGGAAGACGCCGTCGGCGTCCTCGACGAGCGGTTCGATCGAGTTCTTTTCGCTGATATCGGCCTCGACGACCTCCGCACCGCGTTCGGCGAGGGCGTGTGCCCGCTCGCTGTTGTGATCTCGGGTCAGCGCCAGCACGTCGACGCCCCGCTCGAGCAGGTGTCGGGCGACGGCGCCGCCCTGCGTCCCGGTCGAACCCACGACGAGTACGGAGTCTACTCTCATAGCACATCTCGTTTCACTGGAGAACGCAAGAAGCTCACACGGCGTTTTCCGACAGGTCGGAACGAAGACAGGCCGGACGACGAGGGTTCGCTACTCCTCGTCGGCGAGCAGGCGATCGACCATCTCGTCGGGGTCGAACCGCTCTAAGTCGTCGTAGGCCTGTCCGACCCCGAGGAACAGAATCGGTTTCCCCGTGACGTGGGCGATCGAGATCGCCGCACCGCCGTTGGAGTCGGCGTCGGCCTTCGAGAGGATCGCGCCGTCGATCGCGGCGGCCTCGTTGAACTCGCGGGCCCGGTTGACAGCGTCCTGGCCGGCGACGGCCTCGTCGACGAACAGCGTCAGATCGGGGCCGACGACTCGGTCGATCTTCTCGAGCTGGTCCATCAGGCCCTCGTCGGTGTGGAGTCGGCCGGCCGTGTCGGCCAGCACGACGTCGACGTCGTGGGCCTCGGCGTACTCGACGGCGTCGTACAGCACGGCGGCGGGGTCGCCGCCCTGCTCGTGGCTGATACATTTCGTATCCAGCGCGTCGGCGTGTTGTTGGATCTGCTGGTTCGCGCCGGCGCGGTAGGTGTCGCCGTTGGCGAGTACCGTCGAGTACCCACGCTCCTCGAGGTAGCGGCTCAGCTTGGCGATCGACGTGGTCTTGCCGACGCCGTTGACGCCGGTAAACAGGAGGACGGCGGGTTTGTCCTCGACGGCGATGCGCTCGTCGAAGTCGAACTGGCCGACGCTGATCACGTCGTAGATCGCGTCCCGCAGCGCCTCCTCGACGACCTTGCCGGTCGAGGTCGTGAACGTCCGGGTCTCGCCGACCAGTTCGTCGCGGACGTTGTCGCAGATCTCCTCGGCCACGCCCATCTCGACGTCGCTCGTGAGTAGGGCCATCTCGAGTTCGTGGAGCGGCTCCTCGAGGTCCTCCTCCTCGATGACGAACTTCCCCTTGACGAGCGAGCGAGCCTTGGCACCGAAGCCGGTACTGCCGTTGTCCTCGGTCTCGGCTTCGGCTCCGTCCTCGACCTCGGTCCCAGTTTCGTCAGCGTCCGCGTCGAGTTCGGGCTCGGGCTCGGGGGCAGGTGACGCCGCGTCGACGGCGTCTCCGTCGTCGGTCGGCACCGTGCCGCGCTCCTCGACCGTCGCCGGGGCGCCCGCCTCGACGCTCTCGACGTCCGTCTCCGGCTCGGCGTTCGGTTCCGTCTCGAGCGAGTCGTCGGATTCCTCGAGTACGGAATCGGCGTCGGTCGTTTCCGGCTCGAGTTCGGACTCTGGGTCGTCCGTCTCCGGCTCGAGTTCCGACCCGGGCGTCGAGTCCACGTGGTCCGCCGACTCGGTCGATGGCACCGCTCCGCGAGCCGCCTCGTCGGCACCCGCGTCCGCAGTCTCGGTTACCGTCTCTGCCCCGCGGTCGCGGTCGGCGGCGATGTCGGTCTCGCCGATCGGTTCGTCGGTGGTATCGGGTGCGGCCGGTTCGGACGCCGACTCCGGCTCGTCGGGTTCGATCGGCGGCTCCTCGAGGTCGCTCGTCTCGGCGCCGGGTTCGTCGGCCGGTTCCTCTGCGAGCGCGTCGGCCGACTCCTCGTCGACCTCCTCGACGTTCTCTTCGGCGGCCTCCTCGGCGTCCTCGCGGAAGCTCCCGAGTTTCTTCTTCAGGTTGTCGAACATGGGTGTGACCCCTTACGTTACTCGTCCGGGCCCTGTCCCTGTCCTTGTCCCATCTGCTGCATCTGCTGTTGCATCGCCTGCTGCTGGAGCTGCTGGGCCTGCTGCTCGAGCTCGCTGCTCTCGGCTTCGAGCTCCGTGATATCTTCGTTGACGTCCTCGATCTGGTCGTCGAGCCGGTCCTTGCGGTTCTCGAGGGCGTCGACGGCGTCGTCCTCCTCGAACTCCGCGGCGTAGTCGGCGCCGAGGTCGACGATCACTTCGTCGATATCCTCGATCGTCGCCCGAAGGTAGGCGCCGCCGCCGAGGGGCACCTGCACCGTCGAGTCGCTCTCGAGGGTGTCGAGCGCTTCGATGGCCTCGTCGACGTCGTGTTTCTCCTGCTGGAGCTGCTGGACGTTACCCTGAAGCCCCTCGATCTGTTCCTCGATCTCCTGAAGTTCCTGCGAGAGCTGCTGAAGTTGCTGTTGTCCCATACCCGCCTTTGGGGCAGGCAGTCGGAAGAATCTTCCCTTCCATCGGAGTCGGCCAGCGAGAACACACTCGCCACAGAACCGGAAGCTGAGGGCGGCTCGAGGGTAGCTTCGGGAGAACCGTCGGCGCTAGATCTGACCCGGCTCGCGACCGGTCGAGCCCGTCATCGACGAGCCCGATCGCTTGCGCGTGACGAGCTGACCCGGATCGATTCCGTCGAACTCCGGCGGTAGCTCGCCGTCGGTCGCGTACTCGTACAGCGCCGTCTTCGCGACCGCCGTCGCCGCGTTGTGGACGACTAGCAACGCGCCGATCGCGAGCAGCGTCGGAACGAGCGTGTACTGGAGGACAGCCCACGGAGCCTCGAGTGCGAACAGCGGGAGACCGATCCCGAGTCCGCCGACGAGCGCTGCGAGGGGGAGGATGACGAGCCCGATGCCGAGCGTCGTCCCGCCCGCCTCACCCCAGGTATCGCGGAATAGTCCGACGCTGTTTCGCATCGACTCCCGGACGCCGCCGTCCTGGAAGACGATCACGAGAACGATGAAGAACGTCATCGCGAACCAGGCGAAACCGGCCACCGAGCGGGCGAGCTGGGCCGCGGTTCCCTCCCGGCTCTCGAGGGCCCGAAAGACCAGTCCGACCGCGGCGCCGACGGCACCCCAGGCGAGGATCGTCCGTTTGGCCTCCCACGCGCCCGCGAGTCCGTCCCTGAGGCTCGTCGACTCGCCGGCGAACAGCGAGCCAACCGAGTGGACGAGCGCCGCGCTGAAAAACGTCGCAATCGCGGTCGCGACGAACATGAACAGGACCGAAGCGGCCACCAGAAGTGCGGTGACGGTCGTTTCGGCCTGGCCCTCCGAGACGGCCGCGACCTGGTCGACGGCCGCCAGCCCGTAGCTGGCGCCGAAGAGAGCGACGAAGATACCGGCAACGAGACCGATCGCTCCCGCCAGCCAGGCGAGCCCGTACAGGACCGGGAAGACGAGCAGCCAGTACTCCCGGCGGAGAACGCCGAACGACGCCTTCGCGACCCGAAGACCGGTCCGGATCCGTCCGAGCAGCGAGCTAAACATCATACTGAACGATCGTTCGAGGGAGGGTATAGTTCTTGAGGTGAACAGTTCGGATCAGTGACTACTGTGTCGGGCCAAACGGTTTCCCTCGAGCCCGCGTACGACCGGTATGACCGAGCACGACCCCGCCGAGTTGCTGCCGAGCGAACGAATGCAGGGGCAGGTTCTCGAGGGCGAGGTGACCCAGATCCATCGCGGCCACCGCTACGCCGACGAGGGCGACACGTTCACGATCGAGGGGACGACGTTCGAGATAGTGGACGTGACCGAGCGGACGCTCGGCGATCTCACCGACGAGGACGCCCGCGCCGAGGGGATGGACGACCTCGAGGCCTACGAGCGGCTGCTCGAGCGCGCCCACGACGACTTCGAGTGGAACGACGACAGCGAGGTCGTTCGTCATCAGTTCGAGCCAGCCGAATGAACGACGCCACCCTCTGCGTGTGGCTGCCGGTCAACATACCATGATCAACCCGCTCGAAAAACTCGAAGAGGACGACCCGTCGCCGTTCGAGGCCGACTCGGACGACGACGGGAGCGAGGAGCTACAGGAAGCCTTCGGCGAGATGTCCCGGGAGACGCTGCTCGCGTTCGTGAGCGCGCTCCTTTTCGCCCACGTCGGGGTGATGGCGACCGGCGTCGGGCTGTTGCTCGTGGCCTTCAACGGCCAGTGGCTGCTCGGGGGCGCCATCGCGGTCGGCGGGATCGCGGCGCTCGCGCTGACGGGCTGGATATATCGGTGGTACGAGAACGCGAAATAGCGAACTCAGTCGAGGTAGCCCAGGGCGTCCTCGATCCGACCGAGCTCCGGTCCGGTGGTCTCCTCGCCGACGACGTAGCCGGCGTCGTTGGCGAGCAGTCCCGAGCCGACCAGCGGCGCACCATAGTTGACGGTGCCCACGTCGGCCCGGACGTCGAGGGCGTCCTCGAGGAAGTCGAGTTCCTCGTCGGTCGCCTTGGGATGACAGAGTACGCCCGAGTTGGTCGCGACCGCAGCGGTACCGACGGTGCGAACGCCCGCGAGGTCGCCGCGCTCGACGGGGACGTCGAGGACGTCCTTGACGACCTGGATCGCCTCGCGGGTCAGGTCGGGGTGAACGTACGCGCCGTAATCGTTCGCGAGCACGACGTTACCTGCGGCGTTGACGTTCCCCGGGAGTTCGGCGACCGGGAGGTCGACTGTCTCCTCGAGGCGCTCGCGCTCGTACTCGAGGACGCGGGAGCTGACCAGCAGTCCGTTCTCGTTGCCCGTTGCGAGGGCGCCGACCGTCGAGGAGCCGCCGACGGTCGTCTGGACGGCGGGCACCTCGAGTTCGTCAGTCAGGTCGGCGACGGTGTCGTCGTCGACGTCCGGTCGGACGAGCACGCAGGAGTCGGTCGCGCGGGCGAAGACGCCGACGTAGGCCGACCCGGCGAAGGCGAGACGCTGCAAGTTTAGTCGGCGACCTCAGCCTCGACGACGGCCTCACCCTCCTCGTCGAAGCGAGCCGCGCGAACGCGGAGCTTTCGTGGCGGGTTCGATCGGCCCTGCGACCAGATCGTCTCGTTGATCGAGGGATCCAGGCGAATGGCGTCCTCGTCGACCGCGAAGTGTTTCGCGAGGTGTTCGCGGACCAGTCGCATCGCGAGGTCGGCGGCCTCGTGGTTGGCGCCCTTCTTGACGTCACGCAGCGGAACGGTGACGACCCGCTCCTCGAAATCGCTTGCACTCATTGTTACTCGTCAGTGTCGTTGCGCCGCCAGTTGCGTCGCTTCGGGTTCCGGGTGACTTCCATGTCGGTCTTCATCATGACCCAGACCGGCACGCGGCTGTTCTGCTTCTCGAGCTTCGCGAGGCGTTTCTTCTGGCCCTTCGATTTCTTACCCATAGTAGCCGGACGTAGCCCGCGGTGGGTTAAAATGTTGTCCATCTCGCGAGGCCCCGCGGGTACGGTTCGCAGTGGCCTACTCGAGGGGGAACCGCTCGACGGTCGCGTACTCGGGGCCGTCCTCGGTCAGCGTGCTCTCGGTGAGGCGGATCTCGTCGACGCGCATCTCGCCGACGGCCGGCTCGCGCTCGCGGACGAGCTCCTGGATCAGCTCCTTGCCACCAGCGTGTTCCATCCGCGCGAGGGTGACGTGGGGCGTGAAGTCGTGAGACTCTTCCTCGAACCCCATCGCGGTCGTTCGCTCCTCGACGGCCTCGTGGAGCCGTGTGAGCTCGGCTCCGCCCGCCTCGGTGCCCAGCCAGACGACGCTGATGTACTCGAGGTCGGGAAAGACGCCGAGTCCGTCGAACCGAACGGTGAAGGGGGAGACGGCGGCCTCGTCGACCGCGGCCCGTAGCTCCCGCGAGAGCGTGGGGAGGCGGTCCTCCGCGACCTCGCCGAGGAACTTCAGCGTGAGGTGGGCCTGCTCGGCGTCGGTGAAGTTCAGCCCGCTGGCCTCGGCGAACTCCGTCTGAAGGTCGGCGACCGGCTCGGCGAGGTCGTTCGGGAGATCGACGCTGACGAACAGTCGCATACGCGTCCCTTGGACGGGATCGTACTCAACGGTGACGGTGCCCGGGACCGAGGCCGACGGCGAGTGGTTTCCTCTTAAGCGGCTGCAGGCTGAACGGACGGGTATGACGGACACCTTCGTCGTCGTCGGCGGCGACGCCGCCGGGATGTCAGCGGCGAGCAAAGCCAAACGGGACGACCCCGAGCTCGAGGTCGTCGTCTTCGAGAAAGGTGAGTGGGTCTCTTACGGCGCCTGCGGACTTCCCTACTACGTCAAGGGGGAGATACAGTCGCTCGAGGATCTGGTCTCCGTAACCCCCGAAGAGTTCCGCGAGGAGCGGGACATCGACCTGCTGACTGGCCACGAGGTCATCGGGATCGATCCCGACGAAAAGACGGTGACTGCCGAGAGCGAGAACGGAACCGTCGAGCAGTCGTACGACTCCCTGCTGCTCGCGACCGGTGCCGCCGCGACCGAACCCCCGGTCGACGGCACGGATCTCGAGGGCGTCTACACGCTGGGGTCGATGAGCGACGGGAAGGAACTCCGGGAGTACGTCGCCAGGGCACGCGAGGAAGAGACGTTCCAGCAGCCCGACCGGGGGATAGCCTGCCAGTACCTCGAGGACTGTACGGGTCCCGTCGCGGTCGTCGGGGGCGGGTACGTCGGCATCGAGATGGCCGAAGCACTGGCCGCCAACGGGTTCGAGGTCCACCTCTTCCAGCGCGGCGAGCGCCTGCTGCCGACGTTCGGCGAGGCGACCAGCGAGGCCGTCGCCGACCACCTCCGCGAGCAGGATGTCCGACTCTACCTCGGCAGCGAGGTCGAGGGACTCGAGGGCGACGACGCGGTCGAGGCGGTCGTCGCCGCGGACGAGCGGATCGGCGTCGAGATGGCGCTGCTCGGAACGGGCGTTCGCCCGCGGACAGAGCTGGCGGAGGAGGCGGGGATCGAGCTCGGCGAGACGGGTGCGATCGCGACCGACCCGTATCGGGAGACCAGCGTCGACGACGTCTACGCCGCCGGCGACTGCGCGGAGGCGATCTACACGGTAACCGGCGAGCCGGCGTACGTCCCGCTGGCGCTGACCGCGAACCGCCACGGCCGCGCGGTCGGCCAGACCGTCGCCGGGCAGCCGACGACGGGCGGCGCCATCGCTGGAACGGCGGCGATCAAGGCCTTCGACGTCGAAGCGGCCCGAGCGGGAATCCTCGACCACGAGGAGGCCCGCGAGGCCGGCTTCGACCCCGTCAGCGAAACGATCGACGCGAACTCGAGGGCGGGTTACTACCCCGAGGACGGCACCGTTACCGTCACGCTGACCGCCGACCGCGACACCGGGCGGGTGCTCGGGGCGAGCCTCGTCAGCGAGTACGGCGAGGGGGCGGTCCACCGCAGCCACGCGATCGTCGCGGCCCTCCACGAAGGGGCCGCCGTCGAGGACCTCGAGAACTACGACCTGGCGTACGCGCCGCCGTTCAACACGACGTGGGACCCGATCCTCGTCGCGGCGAAGGTGCTCTCAGGGCGTTTGCGGTAAGGAATTCCACGGACCGTCCGCACACGTAACCGGGTCGTGACCGAACTGACCGAGACCACCACGAAAGCCCCCGCCTCGTTCAGTCCCACCCGTGCCGGCTGATCGGTCAGGCCACCGCGGGTGGGACTGAAAGGGGCTGCGTGCTCGACGAACCCGGACGAAGCGAGCACCGCCGAAGGCGGCGCGCAGCGAGTCCTGGGAGTCGAGCACGCAGGGGCTTTCGTGGTGTTCGTTCTGTTGCCAACGCTGGGAGTACGGAACGGGGATATCAGTAGGTCGCAGCCCTTAACAGTCGTCGCGACCACTTTCCACCAATGACTGATCGAGAGGGCGACTCCGACCATCCCTTCTCCGAAGGGGAAGGGTTCGGAGACGACTACGACGAGTTCGATCTGGATCCGCCGGAGCTGGGCGTCGATCCCGCGAAGGTCGACCCCGTCGACTCCCGGGTCGTCACCGACACCCTCGACCGCCAGAACATCGACAGCGACGAGGTCGACGCGAGCGAGTTGCTCGACGTCGGGCTCAACTATATACAGATCAACCGGTTCGAGCAGGCCACCGAGGCGTTCGAGCGAACCGCGAACTTCGCCGAGGACGACCTGCTCGCCCAGGAGGCCTGGACGAACAAGGGCGTCGCCCACGCCGAACTCGAGGAGTACGACGAGGCGATCGGTGCCTACCGCGAGGCGCTCCAGATCGACTCGGAGAGCGAACACGCCGCCACCGCCGAGACGAACCTCGCCTACGCGCTCTGGGAGTTCGGCGAGACCGCCCAGGCCTTAGAGCACGCCGAACGCGCCGTCGAGATCGACGAACGGTTCGCCGAGGGCTGGTTCAACCGCGCCTTCTTCCTCTCCGAGCGCGGGCTGGCCGAGGAGGCGCTTCACTGCGTCGACAACGCGATCCGGCTGGGGATGCGTAACTCCCAGGTGCTCGAGGAGAAGGCGGAAATTCTCGAGGAGCTCGGCGAGTACGACGAGGCCGAGGAGATCGCCGAGGAGGCAAACGAGATGCGCGAGCGAGCCGAACAGCGCGTGATGGAAGAACGCGAGGAGATGGCGGGTCAGCAGGCAGGTGGCGGCCGTCCGCCGAACCGGGAGGACGTCGAGATCACGGATCCGGGACGCGTCCCCGAGCCCGAATCCGACGACGACTGGCAACTCGAGTGAGGTATGATCGTCAACGAACGCGAGACGCCGGAGGGGTTGCTCGTCGCCGTCTGTGACGCCGACGTCCTCGGCGAGCGCTTCGAGGGCGACGGCGTCACTCTCGAGGTCACCGAGAAGTTCTACGGCGGCGAAGCCGTCGACGAGGCGGCCGTCGTCGACAGTCTCGCGCGGGCGACCGTCGCCAACATCGTCGGGACGCGAGCCGTCGACCTCGCGATCGAGGAGGGGTTCGTCGACGAGGCGAACGTCCTCGAGGTCGGCGACACCAAACACGCCCAGCTGTTGTGGATGTAAGAGCGCTCGCCGGCAGCGGGATACGGACGGGCTTCGATTGATGCAAGGTCGGCTCCCGATGATACCAAACTGTGTTGGAGTCAACGGTATCTACACAGCGGGGCTACGATAGAGTACGACAGGGCCCTACCACCACCCATCACACCAGAGTCGTTCGACACCCCCTGTCGTGACACACCACCCACCCACCCTTCCCTTTCCGAAAACTCCCCGGTGAGCGGCCGCGCCGTTCGCTGGGACCGAAGGAGTGTTTTGTCTGGGAGCCCACTCACTATTCAATGAGTTCCCAGAACCTCGCACTCGACGTCGAGGCCATCCGCGACGAGTTCCCCATCCTCCAGCGGGAGTTCGACGGCCAGCAGGTCGTCTACCTCGACAACGCGGCGACGACCCAGACCCCGGATCCGGTCGTCGACGCGATGAGCGACTACTACCGCGAGTCCAACGCGAACGTCCACCGCGGGATCCACCACCTGAGTCAGGAGGCCTCCGAGGCCTACGAAACGGCCCACGACCGCGTCGCCGAGTTCATCGGCGCCGACGGCCGCGAGGAGGTCATCTTCACGAAGAACACCACCGAGAGCGAGAACCTGCTCGCGTACTCGTGGGGGCTGAACGAGCTCGGCCCCGGCGACGAGGTCGTCCTCACCGAGATGGAACACCACGCCTCGCTGGTGACCTGGCAACAGATCGCCAAGCGAACGGGCGCCAGCGTCGAGTACATCCGCGTCGACGAGGACGGCCGTCTCGACATGGACCACGCCCGCGAACTGATCACCGACGACACCGAGATCGTTTCGGCGGTCCACATCTCGAACACGCTGGGGACGATCAACCCCGTCGGCGAACTGACCGAACTCGCCCACGAACACGATGCCCTTTCGTTTATCGACGGCGCCCAGGCAGTCCCGAACCACCCCGTCGACGTAAAGGAGATCGACGCCGACTTCTACGCCTTCTCGGGCCACAAGATGGCCGGCCCGACCGGAATCGGCGTCCTCTACGGCAAACAGGAGCTGCTCGAGGCAATGGAACCCTACCTCTACGGCGGCGGGATGATCCGCAAGGTCACCTTCGAGGAGTCGACCTGGGGCGAACTCCCCTGGAAGTTCGAGCCCGGAACGCCGCCAATCGCCGAGGCCGTCGGCCTCCACGCCGCCGTCGACTGGCTCGAGGAGATCGGCATGGAGCAGATCCGGGATCACGAGCAGGAACTCGCGCGCTACGCCTACGAGCAGCTCGAGGACGAGGGCGACGTCGAGATCTATGGCCCCGAACCCGGCGAGGATCGCGGCGGGCTCGTCAGCTTCAACCTCGAGGGCGTCCACGCCCACGACCTCACCTCGATCATGAACGACCACACGATCGCGGTCCGGGCCGGCGACCACTGTACCCAGCCGCTCCACGACAAGCTGGGCGTTCCGGCATCGACTCGAGCATCCTTCTACGTCTACAACACCCGCGATGAGGTCGACAAGCTAGTTGCGGCACTCGACGACGCGCGGCAGCTGTTCGCATAGCTGGTCGCCGCCCTCGACGACGTCTTCGCGAGTAAACGGCGTGAACGAGCGAAGGCCAGCGAGACAGTTCACGTTTCGCTCGGAACGGCGGCTGCTGGCGTGATCAGTCAGCGTGTCGTCGCAGAAATTCCAGCAGCACCTCGTTGAACTCGTCGGGGTTATCCTGGTTGGCGTTGTGACCGGCGTTCGAAATCACCGCATAGCGGCAGTTCGGTTCCTTCTCCGCCCACGATGGCGCATCGCGTCCGATCGTTCCGGTTCGGTCGAACTCGCCGTGGGTGAGCAGGAACGGTCGATCAATCACGTACCCCGGTTCGGCGTGGAGCGTGTTGGCAACGGCTTTCCAGACGGTAGCGAACTCGGACTTGGAGAGCTGGCTCGTCGCGTTGTACGCGTACCGCTTGGCCACCTCGGTCTCCGCGGTCCGGTCGGCGGTCGTCTTCCGGAGGTGTTCGTTCGGCCAGACCCGGAACAGATACGGCGAGAGTTTGAGCGCGAGGTGCTCGAGCGTCGGCGGGAGCGTCGTGATGTCGGTCGCTCCGATGACGCCGAGTGCGGTCACGCGCTCCGGGTACCGAAACAGGAGTTCTTGCGAGACGTACCCGCCGAACGACTGTCCCACCGGAACGCAGCGGTCAACTGAACACCGCTCGAGAATCGCGACCAGGTCCTCGACGACGACCTCGAGGCTGAACTCCCTGCCGAGCGGTTTCGACAGGCCGTGGCCTCGAACGTCCCAGCTGACGACTCGATACCCCGCCTCGAGGAGGGGCTCGAGCTGGGCGTCGAACATCCGATGGTCCATGCTAGCGCCATGTGTCAAAACAACTACTGGCGCCTCCGCTGGGCCGACCTCCCAGTAGTGGAGTATCGACCCGTCTCGGTCCAGCGTTCGTGGGTGTCCCCACCCTCTCGTCTCGTCCATTGCGGCCGTTCGTGACGAGGGTGCGGAGTACATTACGCTCTTTCGGTTACACGTCGCGTAACTCGGGTTCGAAGCGGTTTTCGACCGAACGGACGCCGGTTCGGTACTTTCGCGACCGCTGTTCGGAAAGCGAGTGGGGCAAAGACTCAACCCGCAACTCTGGTAACACGACGACGGGAGTCGTCGGAGCCGGGGTGATCGACTCACCACTGGGTCCGGTGTCACGGAAGGTGCGTCGATTACCCCGGCCGTTCGGAACGTCTCTCGGGACGGTCACGGATCTTCGGCTGCACGTGTGTTTCGTTTAAATAGGGGCGTGTCGGTCGCCGCTACCGGACGAGTTCCGAGGACTCGAGCGCGCGCCCGCTACCGAGAAACCGCTCTCCGTCGAAATCGCTCGAGCCGACGAGGACGGCGCGGTTACGACGTCTTCGCGACGTCGCCGCGGCTCTCGTCGGGACCGCCGTCGGCCAGCCGATCGGGGTCGACGTCGAACTCGAAGATCTCCTGGGGAACCGACACCGTGACGCAGGTGTTTGGCAGGTCGACGATACCCGCGATCCGGCTCTCGACGGGCGCCGTGCTCAGTAGCATGTAGGCCTGCTCGGCGGAGTAGCCGAAGTTCGTCATGTAGTCGATGGCGTCGAGGCAGGCCCGGCGCATCCCGATGTTCGCGTTCTTGTAGTGCTGGGTGCCGTCCTCGTCGACGGAGTAGCCCTCGAAGACGACGTAGTTCGAGAAGTCGGGGTCCATGTAGCCGGGCTTGAACATGGCGTAGTCGGTGCCCATCTTCTCCATCCCGTCCTTGATGACGTCGACTTTGAGGTCGATCCAACCGGGGAACTCGATCGCGCCACAGAAGGAAATTTCGCCGTCGCCCTGCGAGAAGTGCAGGTCGCCAACGATGAAGTTCGCCCCGTCGACGAACACCGGCAGATACACTCGCGAGCCGCGACCGAGGTTCTTGATGTCACAGTTGCCCGCGTTCTCGCGGGGCGGGATCGTGCGCGCGGCCTCCTCTGCCGCATCGTCGACCTGGTCGTCGTCCATGTCGCCGAGCAGAACGTCGTTGGGCTCGGGCGGGAGCGCAAGCGGCGGTTCGGCCTCGCCGGTCTCGTGGTTGACCGCGGTGGGGTCGTCGGGACCGCGCTCGATGAGCGCGCGCTCGCGCTCGTTCCACTCCTCGAGCAGTTCCTGGGAGGGTGCCGTTCCGAGAATTCCCGGATGGGCACAGCCGGGGAACCGGACGTCCTCGATGTGGCGCGTGCTGGCCATAACGCCGTCGAGTTCCCAGATGCTCTTGCGGGCCTCCGGGAAGTGATCGGTCAGGAAGCCGCCGCCGTTCTCCTGGTCGAAGATCGCGTTGAACCCCCACTCGTGGTCGGGAAAGGCGCCCAGGTCGAGGATGTCGACGACGAGCATGTCGCCCGGCTCGGCTCCCTCCACCTCGAAGGGGCCGCTCAGGTGGTGGTTCGGGTCCAGCTCCATGTCGCGGATATCGTTCGCGCTGTCGTCGTTGTTCACCTGCCCCCCGGTCCAGTCGAGACACTCGATCCGTACCTTCTCGCCGGGTTCGATCGACGACACCGGCGGCACGTCGGGGTGCCAGCGGTTGACGATCGGATCGGGTTGTTCGTCGGGCGGGGACTCGGTATCGACCTCGAAGACGGTTTCCGGCATGATTCACGTTCACTATTAGCTCGGCCGCAGTTATAGCTGATTCAGCGTCGCTGATAGTTTCAGGCCAATGGAGCCGGACTTTGGCGTCGCGATTGCGGCGATCCGGAACGGGTGCGGGTCCATTTATCACGATCCGTTCGGTATCCTCGAGCGAATACGATATGTCGGGGAGTAACGCGGTACACGACCGACTCGAGGTGGGTGACACCGACGACGTTCCGAGTCGAGCGAGGAACTTCGAGGCCGGAAAGCGCCTCGCGGAGACCGTCCGAACGACGCTCGGGCCCAAGGGGCTAGACAAGATGCTCATCACCGACGACGGGAAGGTAGCGATCACGAACGACGGTGCGAGCATCCTCGAGCGGATGAAGCTCTCCCACCCGGTTGCGACCCTCGTCCTCGAGGTCGCCGAGGGACAGGACACCACCGTCGGCGACGGAACGACGAGCGCGGTGTTGCTCGCAGGCGAGTTGCTCGGCGAGGCCGAAGCGCTGCTCGAGAAGGGAGTCCCGCCGGCGAAGATCACCGAGGGGTACCACCTCGCCGTCTCGCAGGCGGTCGAGTCCCTCCCGGAGCTGACCGTCCCGGTCGACCTCGCCGACGACGAGCGGCTCCGGGAGATCGCGCGAACGGTCGTGACCGGCAAGTGGGACGAGTCGGGGACCGACTTTCTCGCCGACCGGGCCGTCGAGGCCGTGCGGGCGATCGAGCGCGACGACTGCGTCGCGTTCGAGCGCCTCACCAGGAAGACGATCCCGGGGGGCTCGTTCTACGACTCTGCGGTGATCGAGGGCCTCGTCATCGACATGGGGGAGTCCCCGACGGACGTCGTCTCGCCCGACGCGACGCTCCCGAACCGCTACCGGGACGCGACGGTCGCCCTCGTCGACGAGGAGCTATCGATCGACACCGCCCGGGGAGTCGGCAGCGTCGACCTCGAGACGGTCGAGGAGCTCGAGGCGCTCAGGGAGTACGAGCGAGACGCATACGAGGCGTACGCCGACACGATCGCCGGGGTCGGGGCCGACGTCGTCTTCTGTCAGCAGTCGATCGACGACCCCGTTCGCTACCTGCTCGCCGAGCGGGGAATCCTCCCGATCGAACGAACGCAGCGGGACGAACTACACAGGCTGGCCCGCGCGACCGGGGGCAAACCAGTCCCGGTAGAGAGCCTGACGCGAGCGACGACCGGGACCGCCGCGACCGTCGAACGGCGGTCGGTCGGCCCCACCGACGTGACGGTCGTCTCGGGGCTCGAAGAGCTCGAGCAGGTGTCGGTCGTGTTCCGGGGCGGAACCCAGCACGTCGCCGACGAGACCAAACGGATGCTCGACACCTGCTTCTACGCGCTGAAACTCGCGATCGAGGACGAGGCGGTCGTCCCGGGTGGGGGTGCGGCCGAGGTAGCGCTCGCCCGCGAGATCCGATCGATGGCAGCCGGCCGGTCGGGGTCCGAACAGCTCGCGGTCGAGGCGTTCGCCGACGCTCTCGAGACGATCCCGCGGACGCTGGCCGAAAGCAGCGGGTTCGGGCCGACCGACGCCCTACTGGCGCTGCGGAACGCCCACCACGACGGCGACCACACCGCCGGACTGGACCTCGAGACCGGATCGGTCGTCGACGCGGCCGAGGCCGGTGTGCTCGAGCCGCTGTACGTCAAGCGCCAGGTGATCGCCAGCGCGGGGGAGGCCGCGAGCATGATCGTCCGCATCGACGACAACGTCCCGATGGCCCCGCGAGGCGAGGAGTCGGGTCACGATCACGACCACGATCACGGTCCCGACGGGCTGATCCGGAGCACCGAGGGATACCCCTGGGCCGTCGGTCACTCGATGGGGCATTGAAATGACCGAAACCGAACTCCCCCGGCTCGAGGACTGTCTCGAACTGTACGCCGCGGCCGTCGAACGGTACGGGTCGAAGCCGTTTACGGCTGCCAGGGCGAAGCGAGAGCTTGCCGGCACCCCGTCCACAGGACTGCTCGAGCTGGCCGTCGCCTACGGACTGTTCGAGTTCGACGGCGATGCCTACGCGGTTCGAGTCGAACCCGACGAGCCCGAGCGCGCGTGGCGAGCGAACGCGATCGACCGTGCCGAACGGATCCGAACTGCCGCCGTGGAACGCGCGAGCGAGCGAACAGGAGGGACCGACGGCGTGCGGGCGCTGACTCACGACTCGAGGCGGTTTGCGAGCGTCGCCGTCGGCGAGCGGGCGGCGCTCGAGGGAATCCTCGACCGCCTCGAGGGGGTTCCGCTCGAGGAGTACGACGGGATCGTCCTCCGGTCGCCGGGCGAGCACGCCAACGCCGTCCAGCGGCTCGCGGATCGGCTCTGTGAGCCTGCCGTGGCGAACGAAACGGATCTCTCGAGGCCGTTCCAGAAGGAGTCCACCGACGTCGTCGGCGACGACAAGAACGACCTGGAGTTCCGGCTCTTCCTCGAGCGGGAGTAACTACTCCTCGAGCGACTCGACGTCGTAGACGGGTTCGTTGATCGTCCAGCCGCCGGACTGAAGGTTCTGAGAGATCGTCACCCGATGGCCGTTCGGAGCCGCTGCGATGACGGAGTAGGCGTCCGTCTCGATCACTTCGTAGGGCAGCTCTCGATCGTTCACTGTCACGGTATCCCCGACGTCCAGCCCGTCGAGGCGGTCCGTGATCTCGGCCGGGGCGAGCGCGTCGTCGTCGGTCGAACTATCGGACCTCGAGGGTGTCATGGGTAGACGAAACCGGCGCTACCGTCTTATCTTTTGTCGGTTGCGACGGGAGCTTCCGTCCGAGCCCGATCACGGTAAGATATAACATCACACGTGGTAAACGGCGAGCTATGTCACCGCGACCGGAGCCACGCGATCCCGAGGACGTAGACGATGAGCGGATCCGAGAGCTGCTCGAGGAGGCCGAAACCGGCTGGTACGGCGACAGCGCGTTCTTCGGCGCGATGGCCCACTGCCCGGAGCTGTTCGAGCACATCGTGGCGGCGTTCGAGTCGTTCGGCCGGGGAGCGAACGTCGACACCGAGCTGCTGGAGCTGATGCGGATCAAGGTCGCCGAAACCCACCAGTGTGCCTACTGCGCGACAGTCCGGACCCTCGAGGTGCGCGAGGCGGTCGCGCCGAAGGAGGACGCCGTCTTCGGCGACGTCGACGAGGGCGATCTCTCACGACGGGAGTATCTCGCCGTCTCGCTGGCCGAGGCGCTCTCGACCGATCCGCACAGGCTCTCAGACGACTTCTTCGTTGAACTGGGCGAGGAGTTCACCGAGCAGGAGGTCGTCGAGCTCCTGCTGTTCGCCAGCCTCGAGGTGGGCCTCGATCGGTTCTGTATCGCCCTCGAGCTCCAGCCGACCGACGAGAGCGCCTACCCCGACGACGTCGACTACCCCCTCGAGAACCCGCGGCCGAAAACGTCGTAGTTCGACCTTCCACGGCCGAGGCCGGAAATTCGTAGTTGCGGACCAGGTAGGCCACGGTAGCGGGAACTCCGATCGCAGACAGGGTCGCGGGCTCGTACCTCGAACCATCACAACCCATCGCGGACACTCCGTTCGGCCGGAACGAGCGGTTATGCTCGCCGCCGACCGAGTAACACGATGAGGGATCTCACAGTGACAGCGACCACGCTCACGCCGCGAATGCGAAAACAGCAGGCGGCGCTGGAGGCGATTCCGCCGATCGAACGCTCGATCGAGGACGGCGAACTCCGGCTCGTGCGACGGTTTCGCGGGCTCACGCTCGAGCAGGCGGCCGGCTATCTCGAAGGGCTCGGCGGCGAACGAATCGGGCAGACCGAAGTCGAGGGAGACGGCTGGTTAGCCCGGCTCTCGGCGGAGAAGGTTCCGGTGGGTCCGTCGTACCGACTGACCGAAGTGACAGTAGTGTGGACCGGCCGACCCGACGCCGTCGAGCCGATCGTCCTGCAGTTCCGGCGGAAAGCGTTCCGCGCACCGGGATGAGTACGGAGTCCTTATCAGCCGGTCGCCGAAACGCGACGGCATGCTCGAGACCGTCCGCGACCGCGCCCGCCCGTACTTCGAGGACGCGCCACCGGCCCACGACTGGCATCACGTCCGGCGGGTCGCGGCGCTGGCCGACACCCTCGCCGCGGAGCAGGCGGCGCCCGTCGACGAGCGGATCGTCCAGCTTGCCGTCGCGCTTCACGACATCGGCCGCGAGCGGGAGGACCGCGGCGAGATCGACGACCACGCCGCCTGGGGCGCTCGAGAAGGCAGTCGAATCCTCGCCGACGTCGGTGCGAGCGAGGAGACGATCGACCGCGTCCGACACTGCATCCGCGCCCACCGCTACTCGAACGACGTCGAGCCCGAGACGCTCGAGGCCGAGATCGTCTGCGACGCGGACAACCTCGACGCACTGGGCGCGGTCGGGATCGCTCGCGCGTTCGCTCACGGTTCGGTCATCGGGAGTCCGCTGTACGATCCCGACGTTCCGCCCGTTGAGGACGAGACGGCTGCCGGCCGATCGCAGTACAACCACTTCTACAAGAAGATCCTCGAACTGCCCGAGCGGATGTACACCGATGCCGGCCGGGAGCTCGCGGCGGACCGTGCGACGTTCGTCCGCGAATACCTCGAGCGCTTCGAGGCAGAGGCAGCCGGCGAAGCGTAACCTCGTAGAGCAACAATAAACGCAGAAGAAGTTTTTAGTACGGAGTCCCTACGGTTGCGTGCCGAGGTGAGAACGTATGCATGAGAATACAATCGGACGCCGCGGACAGGACCCGTTCGATGCCCTGATCGACGTTCTCGCCGCGGTGAACCGGTACGACCTCGCGCTCGGTGTGATTCCGATCGCGTTCGTGATCACGCTGGTTGCTGCGAGCGTGTTCGGCGTTCCGGCGCCGTACGCGTTCGCGGCTGCGGCAATCGTCGGTATCGGCGTCATCGCCGACGTCTGCTACCTGAACCCGCCGGTCGACCAGGGGTCGACGGATAGGACCGACGATCGAACGGCTGCAGATTGATCACGCGATCCGGATGCCCGTGCATCCGATCCGGTTTTCGACGGCGTCGAGTCCCGTCGCGCCAGCTCCCGACTCCCCGGAACCCTTTTACAACGCACAGCCGTACGCGTCTCCAACGATGGGACTCGGCTCCGATATGTACCGACAGCAGATCCTCGACCACTACAAGAACCCCCGCAACTACGGGGAGCTCGAGGATCCGACCTTCACCCACATCGGCGAGAACCCGATGTGTGGCGACGAGATTAGGATGGACGTCAGACTCGAGGACGACGATGAGACGATCGAGTTCGTCGCCTTCTCTGGAGACGGCTGTGCGATCAGCCAGGCCTCCGCGAGTATGCTCTCGGGCGAGCTCCAGGGCAAGTCCGTCGACGAACTGCTGGAGATGGACCGCGACGACGTCATCGACATGCTCGGCGTCGACATCTCGCCGATGCGAGTCAAGTGTGCGGTGCTCGCCGAGAAGGTCGCCCAGGACGGCGCGGAGATCTACCGGGGCGAACTCGACAAGGAGAGGACTTCGACCGAGGAGTAGCTGAGCCGATCCGTCTCCCTTTTTGCCGTCGTCCGAACCGGAAATCGGTGTACCGTCGGTAGCGAGAGTCGAGAGCGACGCGTACCGCTCGAGCCGAATGCGGCTATCGCCGGACGATCGAACGAACGCGAGAACGAAACGCGAAAACCGTGACGTCGAGGCGCGTTATTCGGGTTTCAGTCCGCCATCCTCGACGCGCATGACGGCCTCGCCGTCGGCGAGGTTCGGCGCGTCGACCAGGCGGACGATCCGCTTGTTCCCCTTGGACTTGCGGAGGTAGATCCGGAACGTCGACTTGTGGCCGAGGATGTTCCCGCCGATCGGCTGGGTCGGGTCGCCGAAGAACGAGTCGGGGTTCGAGGCGACCTGGTTGGTGACGATGACGGCGCAGTTGTAGAGGTTGCCGACCTTGTCGATGTCGTGGAGGTGCTTGTTGAGCTTCTGCTGGCGCTCGGCGAGCTCGCCACGGCCGACGTACTCGGCGCGGAAGTGAGCGGTCAGCGAGTCGACCGCGAGCAGGCGAACGGGGTACTCGCCCTCCTCGTGTTCGCCGGCGAGCTCCTTTGCCTTCTCCGCCAGCAGCATCTGGTGGTTGGAGTTGAACGCCTTCGCGACGTGGATCTTGTCGAGGATATCCTCGATAAGTTCGTCCATCGTCGCCTCGTTACTCGGCGTTCCCTCGATCTCGCGGTCCTCGAGGGTGGCCTCGATAACTTCGTCCGGAAGTCCCCGGACCATGTCGTCGATCCGCTCGGGACGGAACGTGTCCTCGCTGTCGATGAACATCGCGCGACCGTGGAGGCCGCCGACTTCCTTGGGGAGCTGGACGTTGACGGCCATCTGGTGGGTGACCTGCGATTTGCCGGAGCCGAACTCGCCGTACACCTCGGTGATCGACTGGGTCTCGATCCCGCCGCCGAGCAGGTCGTCGACCTCGTCGATGTGCCAGCTCATCTTGCCGATCTCGTTTCGTCGCTCGAGTACCGTGGATCCTGTCTCGAAGCCGCCGACGTCGGCGGCGTCGCGGGCCGCACGAACGATGTCCGCCGACGTCGATTCGCCGACGTCAGCCGTGTTGGAGAGTTCGGAGGGCGACGCGACGGCCAGGCTCTGGAAGGAATCGAAGCCGGCCTCGTGGAGTTTGTCTGCGGTTGCCGGTCCGACACCAGGGAGGGATTCTAGGTCTGCGTCTGGCATTACTCACTCGTAGCAGCGGACGCCCCATAAAGCCTCGTTAACAGAGGAGTGAAAGTGAAAGTGCAAGGCGGCATCGGGGTAGTCGAAGGACGGGAGCGAAGGTTTAGGAGTTATGGCGCAGCCGACACCGTACGGAGTGGAGGTCTGCTAGAGCAGCTCGAGGCGGATTACTGAGAACCGAGGAGAAAGCCCCGTCGTTCAGGGCGGGGATGAATCCGACAATACCGTTCACAAACCGCCGTTCGACGGCACGGAAGGATATTCCACGCTGCGTAATCCATCCTTTCAAGTAGATTTCTCTACATAGGTTACGTATGGCGAAACAGGTCGTCACCCGCACCTACACTGCTTCCATCAGGAACCAGTCACGGGTGCAAGACGACCTTGATTCGCTCGGGTTCGCTGCCTCGAAACTCTGGAACGTCGGACGGTGGACGTGTGGCCGCGTGTGGTCGGAGATCGGCCACATTCCCAGTCACGCAGAACTCACCGCCCACCTCAAGAGCCACGAACGCTACGATGACCTCCATTCTCAGTCAAGTCAGCGAGTCCTTCAAGAACTCGCTGAGGCGTTCAACGGTTGGTACGGCAAACGACGCAATGGAGACACGAGAGCGAATCCGCCCGGCTACCGCAAACACGGCGACGAACATCCACGTTCGACGGTCACATTCAAAGCCGCTGGCTTCAAACTCGATACCGAGTACGACCGCGTTCGACTCTCGAAAGGCTCGAACCTCAAGGACTACTGGTCGGACTTCATTCTCTGTGAATACCAGACCCGGCCCGACGTCGATCTCTCCACCGTGGAGAACGTCCAACAGGTTCGGGCCGTTTGGACGGGCGACGAGTGGGAACTGCAGTTCGTGTGCAAAGTCGAGACCGAAGTGGCCGACACACCGGGTGAGAAGACCGTTGGTGTCGATCTCGGCATCAACAACTTCGCAGCACTCGCCTATGAAGATGGTCACGCCGAGCTGTACCCGCTCAGCTGCCTGAAGCAAGATGACTACTACTTCAGCAAGCGGATCGCTCGGTGTGACGACTCCGACTCCGAGCAGGCCACCCGGCTGAACCAAAAAAAGTCTCGGCGGCGCACCCACTACTTCCACACGGTCTCGAAACACATCGTTCAGCGATGCGTCGAGGAAGGTGTTGGAACGATCGTGGTGGGCGACCTCTCCGGTGTCCGCGAGGATGAGGAGAACGATGAGGCGAAGAACTGGGGCAAGCACGGCAACCTCGACCTCCATTCGTGGGCGTTCGACCGCTTCACCGACCTGCTCGAATACAAGGCTGAGAGAGAGGGTATCACGCTCGAAGAGGTGTCCGAGCAAGATACCTCGAAGTCGTGTTCGTGTTGTGGTCGCAAGCGTGACTCCAACCGTGTTGAACGCGGGTTGTACGTCTGCGATGAATGCGGGATGACGGCGAACGCAGACGTAAACGGTGCCGAGAACATCCGACAGAAAGTATCTCCGAGTCCCGCCACGGATGGCGGCGATAGGAGTACCGGCTGGTTGGCACAGCCATCGACGTTCCTGTTTGACAAGGAAACTGGTGCATTCGCACCTCAAGAACGGGTCACGTCGTAAACCACAATATCCCAACGCGGGAATCCTCGCCCTTCGGGGCGGGGAGGATGTCAAGGGGTCGGTTCGTCGGTCGCCCACTCGAGCGAGGAGAGTTCGTCGGCGGCGGCAACGTACAGCCGTCCGGGCGCGAGCGCGGGCGTCCTCGAGACGGGAGCGCCGAGGTCGACGTGCCAGCGCAGGTCGTAGTCGGTCGCGTCGACGCCGTAGAGCGAACCGGTCGAATCCCCGACGCAGACGACGTCGCCGGCGACGACGGGGCTCGCGTCGACCTCGCCGTCCAGCGCGATCCCCTTCTTCGAGAACAGCCATCCCCGGACCTTGCGCCGGCCGAAACGGGTATCCGTGACGTGGAGGTAGCCGTCGTCGGCGCCGACGAAGGTGGTCCCCTCCTCGGGGAGCACCGTCGCCGACGAGGTGAACGCGCCGCGGATCTCGTAGCTGAACCAGGTCTGACCGGTCTCGGTGTCGAGGGCGAGCAGCGTGCCGTCGTCGTCGGCGACGTAGACCCGGCCGTCGGCGATCGTGAGCGGCGCCGCAACGACTCCGTCGGTCGGCGCACTCCATGTTTCCTCGACCCCATCAGATCCGTCCTCGAGACAGCGAACCTGCTCGTCGGCGGTACCGACGTACACTCGAGGCCGATCCGCGGCGACCACCGGGGAGCCGGCTGCCGCGGCGTCGGTCTCGTAGGTCCAGCCGATCTCGCCCGACCCCGCCTCGAGCGCCGACAGGCCCGCCGTGTGGCCGGCGTACAGTCGGCCGTCCGCGAACGCGAGGTCGGACTCGAGGGGAGCCGGAAGCTTGGTCCGCCACAGGGCGTCCCCGGTTCCCGGGTCGATCGCGTGGACGGTCCCGGCATCAGTCGCGGCGTAGACGCCGTCGTAGGTGGCAACCGGGGTCGCGTCGATCCCGTCGGTTGACTCGAAGACCCACCTGCGCCGGCCCGTTTCGCGGTCGAGCGCGTACAGGTTTCCGCGTGTCGTCCCGACGTAGACGGTGTCGCGGTCGAGAACCGGCGATCCCGCCGTACCGGCAAGTTCGACCGTCCAGGCCGACTCGGGGCGGTCGGGTCCCTCGAGGTCGCGGCGAACGCCCGAGTGCTGTGGATCCCGTTTGAACTGATTCCAGTCGGTCACTGTTCTGGCGTACCGATGCCGACCGGATAACTGGTTCGACAGCGGTCACTACGGGGGAGAAGCGAAAACGGAAGCGGAAGAGGGGGTGGGGAAGGGGATGCGACAGGACAGCTGGTGTATGGCGCAGCTGATGTGGCGTCCTGCCGTATCCACTTCTACAGGAGTGGACGCATTACGGCTAACTCCAAACATATTTGGATCTCGTCGGTCGGACTGGAGCCTCGCTCACTCCCAGGGGTGAGTACCGCCCTCGCTCGGCCACAGCGGGTACCAGTACTCCTTGTCGCGCTCGATCTCGAGTTCGCCGTCCAGCGTCGCCTCGAGTTTGAACTCGGCGTTCGAATCCCGTTCCCGACCGGACCGGGGTGCGAACGGGTAGTACCGACCCCGGCGGAACGAGTAGATCCAGTAGGCCGGGCCCCGATCGTTCCGGTAGGCGAAGAGGGCTGCGAGCAGCCGCGAGCCGTAGCCGTGCTCGATGAACGTGTCCGCGGCGAAGTGCAGACTGGTAATCAGGTCCTCCGGATCGCTGTCCTCGAGGACGACCCAGTGGTAGCCGTGGTCGTCCTCGGAGACCGAAAACTCGGTGCCGGTGTCCTCCCGGCCGGCCTCGAGGATCGCCTCGACCTCGTCGACGGCCTCGCGGAAGCTGCTCGAGTCGACGCCCGAAAAGCAGAGCGCACCGACGTCGGCGGACTCGTAGCCCAGATCGGCCTCCATCGTGAGGTAGGCGGTACTCATCCCGAAGAGGTCGTCGGGATCGGCGTCGCGTTTCGCGTCGGATTCGGCGCGCGTGCCGAGAATGGAGCGAAGCCCGTCCAGTAGTCCCATACTCTGCGTGAGGGATGGGTCCCCTTAGAAGCCCTCCATCTCGCGTTCGAGGTCCCGAAGCTGTTCGACGCGTCGCTCGGTCGAGGGGTGGGTGCTGAACAGCTTTCCGACAATTCCCGACTTGATCGGGATGATGAAGAAGGCGTTCATCTCGGCCTCCTCGCGCAAGTCGCTGTCGGGGACCTTGTCGACCTCGCCGGAGATCTTCATCAGCGCGGAGGCGAGCGCCGAGGGTCTGCCGGTGATCGCCGCGGCCCCGCGGTCGGCGGCGAACTCGCGGTACCGCGAGAGCGCGCGGATCAACAGGTAGCTGATGATCCAGACGACCAGCGAGACGAGGATGGCGACCATGATGCCGCCTTGGTTCTTGCTTCGTCCGCCGCCGAAGAACGCACCCCAGCGAACGATCATGAAGGCGATCGTCGAGAGGAGCGAGGCGATCGTCATCACCATCATGTCGCGGTTCTTGACGTGGGCGAGTTCGTGGGCGATGACGCCGTCCAGTTCCTCCTGATTGAGCGTCCGCATCAGCCCCGTCGTTACCGCGACGGCGGCGTTCTTCTGATTGCGGCCGGTCGCGAAGGCGTTCGGTACCTTCGAGTCGACGACCGCCACCTTCGGTTTCGGCAGATCGGCCTGCTGAGAGAGCCGTTCGACCGACGAGTGCAGTTGCGGGTACTCCTCGGCCGACACCGTCTTCGCGCCCATGCTCTTGAGCGTGAGGGTGTCGCTGAAGTAGTACTGTCCGAGCGAGAACCCGCCGAAGATCATGCCGAAAACGAGGAGGTTCGCTCCTCCCGTGAGATACGCCGTGAGCACTCCGGCGAAAACGATGTACAGCGCGAACAGCAGAAACATCGTGACGAACATCCGCGCGCGAAGTCCCCAGTCCGGCTGCCAGTCCATACCCGGAACGAGGGACTCCGGCGAGATAAGTATGGCCAGTGACAGACGGGGACAGCCCTCACGGGTCGCCGTCTCAACCCCCCTGTTTCGCGTGGAAACCCCTGGACCGAGACACCGTCGCTCGAGCGGCGTCTGACGCGCGTCTGCCGGTCGTTCCTGGCAATCCGCTACGGTCCCGGTTTCGGCGAGACTTGAGGCTCGAGCGAGAGCGCCACGCGACAGCGATCGCCCCGGATTGACGGGAATCGTTTCGGTTTCGGAACGATCGATCGGACCGTCGGAACGATACTACGAAGTCGATAGGGAAGAGTGATCAGTCCAAGAGCGTGATATGACGGGGTACGGCAGACGGCAGGTGCTGAAACGGACCGGGGTCGTCGCGATCGGTAGCACCCTCGCGGCGAACGCCGTGGTCGCCGACGACCGGGCGATCACGGACAGCGCAAGCGCCGGGTCGGCGGTCCAGTCCGACACACAGGGTTGGACGTCCCGCCGTGGGAATCCGGGCAACACCGGGTACGCTCCCGAGGCGAGCGGGCCAGACGATCCGGCTGTCGTCGAGTGGAGACACGACGCGACTGGTCCCGTGGCGGTCGTCGACGGCGTCGTCTATCAGACGGACGACGGCGCGGTCCACGCCTACGACGCCGACGACGGGGACCGAATCGAAGCGAGCTCCGACGTCGGCGCGGACGGCGCGCCGACGGTCGCCGACGGACGGATCTACGTCGGCGGCGACCGACTGGCGGCCCTCGACGCCGACCTCGAGGGGATCGAGTGGACGATCGGGTTCGAGGAGGACGTGCCTGAGCCGATCGTCACGGACGGAAGCGCGTTCGTCGTCGTCGACGGCATCCTCTACGCGATCGACGCCGCCGAGGGGACCGAGCGGTGGCAGTTCGAGGGCGACGGCCGAAAGCTGCACGAACAGGCCGTCGCCGTCGCCGACGGCGCCGTCTTCGTGACCGACGGTCGAACTCTGTACGCGCTGGAGGCCGACGACAGGAGCCGCCGGTGGGCGAATCACGACGGTGGGTTCCGCAAGCAGGTCGTCGTCGCGACCGACGACACCGTCTCGGTGCAGGCCGGCGGTCTCGACGAGATCGCCGTCTACGAGACCGGAAGCGGCGACCTCCGCTGGACCGGCGAGGGGTACGCCTCGGCGCTCGCGACCGGCGACCGCATCTACGCGCTGACCGAGACCGACGTCGTCGGCTACGACCGCGAGAGCGGCGACGAACAGTGGCGTCCCGGGCTCGAGGCGGCGACGTACGGCCCGCCGATCGCCGACGGCGAGAAGCTGTACGTCGGCATCGAGAGCTCGAACCAGGGTCCCGGGATCGTCGCCTTCGATCTCGAAGACGGCACCCTCGAGTGGTCGATCGAAACCGACGCTCAACCCGGCGATCTCGCCATCGCCGACAACACCCTCTACGCCGTCGCCGACGAGTTGCTCGCGATCCGAGCCGAGTCGGCGTTCGACGACATCGACGCCAACGAGACCGACGGCGACAACGTCACCCAACCGGAGAACGGAAACGACACGTTCGAGGCCGAGGATCCGGAGAACGTCGGGGACGACTCTGACGACTCCGACAACGGGGACGACAACGAGACCGACGACGGCGACACCGAATCGGCCGACGAGGTCCTCGGAGACGATGACGGCGAAGACGAGGGAATACCCGGCTTTACCACGGGCGCTGGGCTGCTCGGCAGCGCCGTCGCGCTCGAGTGGCTCCGGCGGAACGCGGGCGTCGAGCCCGCGGAGACGGAGTGAACGCGGTTGGTTCGGACCCGCGTCCGGGTGGCGCGCTCGAGTTCGGGCGTGCAAGCGACGAGCCGAGAGCGGGCCGTTTAACACCGCCACGGCCCAATCGGGGACAATGAGTGAGTCGCGTGCGTTCTGTCCCCGGTGTGGGGATCCGGTACCCGACCGATCGGCGAGCGACGCGGACGCGGCCGCGGATCCGCTCCGACCCGGGACGGAGGTCGAACTCTGTGACAGCTGTTACTTCGACGACTTCGACTTCATCGACGCGCCGGATCGGATCGACGTCCAGGTCTGTGCCCGCTGTGGCGCCGTCCACCGCGGCAACCGGTGGGTCGACGTCGGCGCACAGGACTACACCGACATCGCCATCGAGGAGGTAAGCGAGGCCCTGGCGGTCCACGTCGACGTCGAGGACGTCGCCTGGCAGGTCGAGCCCGAACAGGTCGGCGAGAACACGATCCGGATGCACGCCTACTTCACGGGCGTCGTCCGCGACACGCCCGTCGAGGAACAGGTGATGGTACCGGTGAAGATCGCCCGTCAGACCTGTACCCGGTGTGGTCGGATCGCCGGCGACTACTACGCCAGCATCGTCCAGATCCGCGCGGAGGACCGAACGCCGACGAGCGAGGAGGTCGACCGCGCCAAGGAGATCGCGAACCAGGTCGTCGCCGACATGGAGGCGACGGGCGACCGCAACGCCTTCGTCACCGAGACGAGCGAAACCGACGACGGACTCGACATCAAGGTCTCGACCAACAAGATCGGCAAGAAGATCTCGAACAAGATGGTCGAGGAGTTCGGCGGGACCGTCAACGACGCCGAGACGCTCGTCACGGAGGACCAGGACGGCAACGAAGTGTATCGAGTAACGTTCGCCGTCCGGCTCCCGCCGTACACCCCCGGCGAAGTCATCGACCTGGCGAACGACGACGGCGGGCCGGTCCTCGTCCGCAGTGCCCGAGGCAACCTCAAGGGAACCCGCGTGACGACCGGCGATCGCTACGAGGCGAGCTACGAGGAGGGGAACTCGCCGGAGGCCCGCAGGCTCGGCGACCTCGAGGACGCCGTCGAGACGACGGTCGTCACCGTCGAGGACGAGAACGCCGTCCAGGTGCTCGATCCCGAGACGTTCCAGGCCAAGACGGTCGCTCGGCCGGACTACTTCGATCCCGACGCCCAGACGGTACCCGTGCTGAAGAGCCGCGCCGGGGTCCACGTCCTGCCCGATTCCGACCCCGACACCGGCGACGAGGAGGACGACGGCTACTACGACCCCTACGAGGACGATGCCTGAGGAGTCCGATCCCGAGCCGAACGCGACGACGACGATGGACTCGCTCGAGCGCGCCGACGCGCCGCTGGCGGCCATAGTCGAGCGGACGCGAACGGAAACGGCCATCGAGTCGCTTCGCGCCGAGGGCGTCTACGACGACTCGCGGCGCGTCCAGGCGGTCAGCGACGGGGTCCGCGACCACGGCGGGCGAGCCGACGACGCGCTCGAGGCGGACCGGGCTGTGAGCGAAACGGCTTCAACCGAGGGTGACGCGACTCGCGAGGACGATCCCGAGCGAATCGCGCTCCCGATCACCGAGCCCCCGGCCGAAACGCGCGTCCTCGAGGTCGTCCGCCAGCTCGAGCCCGAACTCCGGAGTCAGGACCTTGAGGACCTGCTGACCGAACGGGGCTGGAGCGACGACGACCTCGAGCGGGCGCCCGGTTCGTGGGCCGTGATCGGCTCCGTCGTGCTCGTGACGATCCCGACCGAGTGCCCCGACGAGACCGACGTCGCCGAGGCCTTGCTCGAGCTCCACGGCGGGGCCGACAGCGTGCTGGCCGACGAGGGGATTGCCAACGAGGGGACGGCGGGCGCCTACCGCGAACCCCGCACCCGCCTGCTCGCGGGCGAGACGGACACCGAGACGGTCCACACCGAACACGGGACCCGGTACGGGCTCGACCCCGCGAAGGTAATGTTCTCGCCGGGAAACCAGGCCGAGCGGGCGCGGATAGGCGAGGTCGTCGAGCCCGGGGAGCGGGTGTTCGATATGTTCGCCGGTATCGGCTACTTCACGCTCCCGGTGGCCCGCGCGGGCGCGACCGTCACCGCGACCGAGCTGAATCCGACCGCCTTCCGCTACCTGCTCGAGAACGCCGTCCTCAACGACGTCGCAGACCGGGTCGACGCCTACATGACCGACTGCCGGGACGTCGCGGGCGACCTCGAGGTCGACAGGGTGGTGATGGGCTACTACGGACGTAACGACGACACGGGAGAGGAGACGGACGACACACACAGCGCCAGGGTCGGCGAGGCCCACGAGTTCCTCCCCGCCACCCTCGAGGCCCTCGTACCCGATGGGATCGTCCACTACCACGAGGCGGTTCCCGAGTCACGGCTATGGGATCGCCCGATCGAACGGCTCGAAGCTGCCGCCGCGGACGCGGGCAGAGCGCTCGAGGTCCTCGAAACGCGACGGGTCAAGAGCCACAGCGCGGGCGTCGCCCACGTCGTCGTCGACGCGCGGTTCGGCGAGTGAGTCGAGCGTGACATTCTTACTGCCGGGCTGACTGCGCGTACGTATGGACCGAAACCAGATCATCGCGCTCCTGTTTGTCGTGCTCATGGTGACCTCGATGGTCGCCTGGGGCGCGACGGCGGCGTTCTGACGTCTCCGGGCGACTACCGCCGCGGGTCCCCTTCGGCGGGGCGGGGATCGAACCCGTGCGGGGTGGTTCGCGCCAAACCCGGAACCGGTGCGCGATCGTTTCGTCGTTCAGGTGAGACTCGCGGCGAGCTCGAGCGAACGGGAGGGGACACTGATCCGACCGACACCTCCCGAAAGCGAAATCCCGATCAAACAGACCGTCGCGTTCCAGGCGGTTGTAGCTCTTACTTCGAAATCGCTTCAAACTCGGAGGCGCCGCAGTCACAGCCCCTCGGCAGGCCGATGGGCTGAACCGTGTTATCGGAAAAGACCCACGCCGAGTAGACGCTCCCGCACTCGCTACACCGTGCGGCCGCTTTCGTCCGTCGCTCGGTCCCTTCAGCGTCGTTTTCCTGCGTTTGCGGGGGAGTAGTCATACGAGCACAGAGATGCCTCCGACGGAAAATATCGCAGGTTGTATGGACAACGTCGTTCTCGAATCGCAGAACGCACTACTGATCGTCCGGATGGGTGAACGTCAACGTACTCGTGATGAGGTTCCTGTGTGCGGCGTGGAAGCGCTTCGAGAGGGCCTGCTGAGAGACGCCCATGTCGTCCGCCAGTTCGCTCATCGAGATCCCCTGCGGAACCTCGTAGTACCCTTCCTCGAGCGCGGTCACCAGGGTTTCGCGCTGTTTCGTCGTGAGATCGTACTGCGCGCTCGCCATCGGCTGTTCTTGCTCTTGCAGCTGGTTGAGCTCGAACGAAATGCCGTTCTCCTCGCAGTAGTCTTCGAACTTCGAGAGCGCCTCTCGGTCGTCGAATCGCATTCGCAGCTCCCAGTACCGATCCCTCCCGACCGCTTCCATTATCGTCGCCCCGAGCTCGACGTACGCGTACACGATCGTTTCGACGTTTTTCGTCCACTCGGCGCGGTACAGGATGGCGTCGTCCACCCGATCGATACGAGCGACGTCGGTCACCGAACCGTCGTTTTGGAACGCTTCTTCGAACTCAGCGTGATCCCCGCCGCTCACCCAGAAGTACGGCATGACTTTGTCCTCCATCGTCGCCACGACCTGCTCGATTTCGACGACCATGTGCGGGGCTTCCGCGAGCGAATGGCACAGCGCAAAGTCGTCGGATCTCACCGAAAACTCCGCAACGACGCTCATACTGTTGCTTGTCCTGAGCTACAAAGAAACGTACGCCGGGAAGCGAATGCAGAAGGTCGGCCGAACGCCGGCTCTCCGCTGTCCCGCTACTTGATCCTGTCCTGACACGGCCACCGCTATCCGTCCGTATCCCAGACGTCCGCTAACGGACTCGAGCCGGAGGAGTTCCTCGAGCGCGACCGGGAACCGGAACTACCGCGGGCGCTGCTCGAGTTCCGCCCCGAACCGCCTCGCGAGCGACCGCCCGAACTCGAGCCCTCACTTACCGCCGCCTGCGGCTCGAACGCCGGCAGCTCCGGGCGCTCCATCCGATCGACCTGCGCCGCGAACCAGTCGGGCATATCCGAACGGGCGCGGTCGAAGACGTCGAGCAGGCTCGAGTCCGCGAGGTAGGTCGCGCCGTAGTCGTCGGGCGCGCGGACGACCCGGCCGCAGGCCTGGATGATCGTCCGCAGGGCAGTCCGATAGTACCACGCCCACTGGCCCTCCTCGAGGCGGTGGGCGACCCTCGAGTCGCCGGTGTTGAGAAACGGCGCCTTACAGAGCACCTGCCAGCGACAGAGCTCGCCCTTGAGGTCCAGCGCCTCCTCCATCTTCACCGAGAGGAAGACGTCGGGGTCGTCGCTCGCCTTCCACTCCTCTAAGGCGGCGTCGCGACTGTCCCGGTCGTGGACGCGGATTCGATCGCCGACACCGAAGTCCCGTAGGAGGTCGGCCAGCCGCTCCTGGATGTCGTAGGAGTGGGCGTGAACCAGCCCCTTCTCGTCGGGATGTTCCTGCATGACCTGGACGATCGTGCGGGCGAGCTTCGGCGTCGTCTCCGAGCGGTGTTCGTAGGTCATCTTCCCCTGCGTGACGTCGTACAGCGGGCGGTGTTCGACGGGGAACGTGTGCTCGACGTCGACCAGGGCGACATCGGCGGGGTCGAGTCCGACCTGCCGACAGAACGCCGCCTTGTTCAGGATGGTCGCCGACAGCAGTGCGAACTTGTTCCCGCGGTCCCAGACCGTGTGGCGCAGGTAGCGCTCGGGATCCATCGGCTTGATCGTCAGCGGGCCGCCGAGCTTCTCGCCGTCCCCCTCTGAACCACCACCGTCGCCCTCGTTTTCGCTGGAGCGCAGGTCAGATTGGTCGACTAACCACGTCGTCGCGCTCTGTGGATCCCGGTAGTCCGAGACGAACCAGTCGAGCTCGCCGATCAGCTCCTGGAGGCGGTCGCGCTGGCGGACCTCGCGGGGCGTGAGCGACTCCTGGGACAGTAGCTCGTCCTTCCGGCGGGTACAGATCTGGGCGACGTTCTCGGCGTACCGGACCGCTCGATCCAGACCGTCGACCTCCGGAACACGGAGCTCGTCCCAGAACGGCACCGTCCGCGGCCCGAGCTGGATCGTCGCGTACATTTCGGCCCACTCCGCCAGTCCGTGGGCCTCGTCGATCACGACGACGTCACGCGTGCGAAACACCTCGCTGCCGGCGGTCTGCATGAAGTAGGCCAGCGTCATCGCCGCGATAGACCGGTTCGAGGCGATCGCTCGGTCGGAGAAGTACGGACACCGGTGTTTGACCGAGCAGTCGTACCCTCGTTCGCGGACGCAGGGGGCCTGGTTGACAGGCGTCTCGCGCTCGTCGGGGAGGATGCAGGTGTAGTTCGATTTCCCACGGATGACGTTCAGATCGGCGAGCAGGTCGTCGGCCGCGACGTCGTCGAGCTGGGAGACCTGCGGGGTCGTGTAGTAGGCGCCCGCGGCCTCGCTGGGCTCGGCCTCCTCGACGGTTCGGGCGCAGCCGGCGACCGCGCGGGCGAGCAGGGACTTCCCGCTGCCCGTCGGCGCGCGCACCAACACGACGTCGTTGCCGGCCGCGAACGCGTCGCGAACGTCGCGGAGGGCCTGCTCCTGGGCCCCGCGGTAGCTCGGCGCGGGGAAGGCGTCGAAGATCCGCTCGGGGTTCACCGTTCGATCCACGGGGCGGTCGCGTCCTAAAGGCTGCGAACCGTTACGCCGCGTGCAACTCCCGTCGTCCGTTTCGCTCCTCGCAACTCGAGAAATTATCACTTGTCGGGGCGTAGGCGGTCGATACGACCGGAGTAGCGGGTCGATTACGAATACGGTTCCCACCCTTGGCTGCGAGTACGGAAGGGTCGCTCAGCGGTAGAGCACCGCGGTGCCGTCAGGCCCGCGGCGGCCATCGTGCCTCGTGGCGTTCAAATCCCACCCCTTCCGCTCGCGGCGCCGGGTCGAACTCGATCGCGACCGTGCTTTCGGTGGTGTGTCACACGCTCGCTCTCTCGTCCCTCCTTCCGGCGCCGCCTCAAACCGACTCGAGTCGCGACGTCTCCCCGTCGACCTGTTCCAGCCGAGCGACGTCCGCGTCCGTCGGCTCGTCCGGCAGGGCGGCGATACAGGGGTAACACAGCAGGTGGTCCGAGCCGTTCTCGAACTCCAGGGTCATCGCGGAGCCCTGGCTACCGTCGTCCTCGCCGAACGTCCAGAGGTTGGCGATACCGCCGGCGACCGTTACTGTTCGGCCGCAGCCGTCGCAGGTGTCCCGCGCCATGCGCGAGTATCCGTCTCGAGCCGTGAAAGTCGTTCCCCCGCGCCACAGCGGTTATCACCGGAGCCGCGGTACCGACGGCCATGGAGGTGAACTGTCGCGGCTGTGCGGGTTGCTGTCTCGACTGGCGGCCGCTGCTCGAGGCCGACGAGGAGCCGGAGAGACGCCAGCATGCCCGACCCACACTACGCGACGGCGATGCCGAGCGCGAGCAGCCGTTCTCCGAGCGCGTGCCGCTGGGCGGCAGTTACAACTTCGTCGCGCTGACCCGCGACGAGGTCCGGAGCTTCCTCGAGCGAGGGTCGGCCGCGGCACTGACACCGCGGTTCTGGACGGTCGAGGACGAGGGCGAGGGCGTCGAAGTCGGCGACCGATACGTGGCCGCCGTCGCTGGCCGTCCGGTCTTCTTCGTCGGCCTGCGAAAACCGCCGAAACCCGTCGCCCCCTTCCGCCGCGAGGAGGCGACGTGGCTGCCGACCTGCGTCTTCCTCGACCCGACGACGCTGCAGTGTCGGATCCACGGAAGCGACCGCTTCCCCGACGAGTGCGGAACCTATCCCGAGCAGACCATCGCGCTGGGCGCCGAAACCGAATGCGAGCGCGTCGAGGATCGGTTCGGCGGGGAACGTCTGCTCGAGCGCGACCACGACGACCCCGACGGGCTGCTGTTCGGTCCGCAGGCGCTGGGCGCGAAGCTGTTCTGTCACCCCCGCCCCGACGAACTCGAGGGGATGCTCGACCGACTCGAGCGAGGCGAGCCCTCGTCGGCCGATCGGGCCAAGTGTATCGCCGTCGCCGCGGCCTCGAGTCCCGGTACTGTCGCCGTCTCGGAGCCCCACTACGAGCAAGCGCTCGAGCGACTCGAGGCCGACGAAACGAACGGGGACGACGGGTGGATCGGTCCCGCGATCGAGGACTGGTACCGACGTCGGGATCGAACTCGAGCCGGCGGAACGGATCCGGATCCCGAGCTCGCGAGGACGATCGAGGACCGACGCGACGCACCCGATACGCCAGGCTGGGACTGACTCGAGGATAGAGCCGCTGCAACGCGACTCGTTAAGGACCGATCCTCCGTACTCATCGTATGAACGTACTCGTGACGGGTGCGACCGGCTTCGTCGGCAGTCGCCTCGTCGCCGCGCTGCGTGCGATGACGGATCACGATGTGACGGTGCTCGTTCGGGACGCCGACGACTACGAGCCGCCCGACGACGGGATCACCGTCGCGGAGGGCGACGTCCTCGAGGAGGGCAGCTTCGAGGACGCGCTCGAGGGGATCGACGTCGCGTACTACCTAATTCACACGATGGGCAGCGGCGAGGAGGACCTGATCGCACAGGACCGACGCGCCGCGCGAAACTTCGAGCGGGCGGCGACCGACGCCGACGTCGGGCGGATCGTCTACCTCAGCGGACTCGGCAACGAGGACGAGCAGCTGTCGGAACACCTGGCCTCGCGACGGCTCGCCGAATCCGAGCTGCAGGCCGGTAGCGCCGAGGTAACGGTGCTCCGGGCAGCGATCATCATCGGCGGCGAGAGCGCGAGCTTTCAGATCGTCCGCCAGCTCTCGAAGCGACTTCCCGTAATGGTGACCCCGAGATGGGTCCACGTCGACTGCCAGCCGATCGCTATCGACGACGTGATCGCGTACCTGCTCGCGGTCCTCGAGCGGCCCGAGACCGCGGGCGAAACCTACGAGATCGGGGGACCGGACGTGCTCACCTACGGCGAAATGCTCCGGACGACCGCGAGGATCATGCGAGGGTGGGAGCCGGTTATCGTCCCGGTTCCGGTGCTGACGCCGACACTGTCGGCGTACTGGGTCGACCTCGTCACCGACGTCGACTCGCAGGTCGCCCACCGGTTGATCGAGGGGATGGTCAACCCGGTGGTCGTCGAGGACGACCGCCTACGGGAGCTCGTCGGCGTCGATCCGACGCCGTTCGAGGACGCCGTCCGCAGCGCACTCGCCGAGGAAGTGACTCTCGACGGAGACACCCTCGAGAGCGGGCTGCCCGACGAGGGACGCCCGCTCGAGGAATGACTCGGACTCCGGAGTACGGCGAGACGTGGGTCTACGAGAGCATCGTCGGCGCGCTGCCGGGGTTCGACCTCTCGGATCGCCTCGCGATCGGGATCCAGTTCGCGGTCTTCGAGGCGGCGCTGCTCGTGGTTGCAGCCACCTACGGGCTATGGGGGGCGGTCGTTCCGGGAACCGTCGCCGTCCTCGTCGCGGCGGTCGGCAGCTGGCTCATGCTCCGGTACAGCCGCTCGGTTCGTGCGCTTCGGTCGCCGGAGGGGTATCGACGCGTGCTGTTCGGCTCGAACATCGAGGTCGTCCTCGGGGTGATGGCGTTCGTCCTGCTGGTCACGTACCTGTTCGTCACCGATCCCCGGACTAGCGACGTCCCCTTGTTAACAGAGATCCTCGGCCCCGAGCCGCCGGCGCTGGCGGTCGCCCTCTTACTGCTGATCCTCTGGGACGTCGTCTACCGGATCGGCACCTGCTGGTGGGCGACCGTCGCCGGGCTCTGGCGGTCGATCGTCTACGAGTTCGAACCGAAAACGACCCGGGAGTACGCCCGGACCGACGGGCTCAACGTGGCGTTCGCGGGCGTCCAACTGCTGTTCGTTCCGTTCGTGCTCGATCATCCGGTCCTGGTTGGCGCGCTCGTGGGCCACGTGATCGCCGTTATCGCGGTGGCGACGCTGTCGGTACTGTTACAGCGACGATCCCAGAAAGAGTCCGGAGGGACGACCCCCTAATCCGACTTCATCTCCTCGAACTGGCTCAGCAACTCTTCGGCCGACTCGCCGGCGTCGTACTCGACCGTGCCGTGGTAGATCGTCCGCTCGTCGTCGAAATCCGCATCCACCCGCGAGGCCTGGGCCTCGCGCCGCTCGTGTTCGTCTTCGTCATAGGCACCCATTGACATGGTAAGTATACACATTGTAGGGAGCTGATGCTTATCAATGTAACGGTGACCCACACCTCCGTCGTCCCGTCAGCGAACAGTATATACCCACCCGGACACAATCTGTGGGCGTGGCACGGCCGCTTCGCTTTCGTTACTCGCCCGCCAACTGGAGCGAGCAACGAGTCCGACAGGAGATACTGGGGCCGCTGCGCTCGAACATCGGTGCTCGAGCAGCGACCCCTCGATTCGACATCGGCGCAGACTGGGAGACACACCGCTTCGAGATGCAAAACGGCGACCTCGCGCTCTTTGCCCGCAACGGCGAGGAAGCCTACTGGATGGGCAACACCGAGACTCCCTCCTCGCTGTGGAAGACCGACAAGTTCGGCTGGGAGGAGGTTCCCTACCACGTCGCCCGCTGGAACCAGCGGGAGCTGCTCGCGACGCTCCACGAGACCGACCCCTGGCTCGCGGACTACCCCTACCTCTCGTGGTTTTTCCTGCCCGTCTTCATGTCCAAGGACGGCCGGAACTCCACGCGAGCTTTCTTCCGCGAGCACGCCGCGGGCTTTCCCGACACTGGTCGCCGCGAAGCGACCCGCTACTTCGAGGACTTCCTCGAGAGCGGCGTCCTCGACGACTACCGCTCGATTATGGCCGGGAAGCTCGGCACCAGCAACCACGTCGACCGCGTCCGAATGAGCGCCGCGATGGGCGAGTTCATCGCCGCGAAGATCCTCACCGACGCGGGCTACGAGGTCACCCCGGAGATCGAGGTGACGACCGGTCACTCGCTCGATTACCGGGCCGAGGACGAGGAGACGAACCGTCTCGTCGAGGTAACCCGACCCCAGCCGCCGGCCAACCGGGCCGCGGCCGGCCCCGTCGCCGCAGTCCGCGACACCGCCGAGACCAAGACCGACGGCCAGCTCGCCGAACACGGCGGGGGCGCCGTGTTGTTCGTCGACTGCTCGAGCTTCCGGGACGACGCCTGGGCCGCAGTTCGAGGCGAACAGCCGGACCTGCGACACCGCCCCGCAGTCGTCTACCGCGCCCGCCCGAACGGCCACGTCGAGGGCTACCGGAAGGGGTCGGTCCCGCTCGAGTTCGGCGACACGATCGAGTTTTTCGATCCCTCGTGAAGCAGATCGTTGATCGTGGGAGCTGTAGCTGAAGATCGGAGAGGACAAGAGACCGCGCCAGCGGTGTCCGATCCGTTCTCGAGCCGCCGCTTCGTGTCGGAGCAGCTGTAGCGGACCTGGTGCAGCAGGAGTCGCTGGCCGTCTACGCCGACGGATTTCGGTCGTATGAGCCACGAGATGATGGCGACAAGTTCGGCCGACAATACGTTGTCCCCAGCGACGGTGAAGGCACTGCTGAAGACGTCATCTCGACATCTGCGAGAGCCACGATCCGCTGGTGTGACCGTAGCTCTCGCCCCATCGAGGTATCTCAAAAGACAAACTTGCACTCTGTTTTTAGACTGTTAACCGATACACCCTCCTATTAGCCGACATCATTAACTCGTCCCGTCCGTTGACTTTCCGCATGGAGAAAGTGACCATCGATAACGTGCGAAACGAGGTCAACCCGATGCAAGTTCACGATGTGCGCCGACCGGTCTCGGACGCACTCGGAACCGACCACTTCGCGATGAACTACTTCGAACTTGCGCCGGGCGATTCCTTCTCCGGGGGCCTTCACACGCATCACGATCAGGAAGAAGTCTTCTACATCGAGGAGGGAACGGCGGTGTTCGAGGTCGGCAAGGAGCGCGAACAGGTAACCGTCGAGGAAGGGGAAGTCATCAGATTCGAACCCGGAGAGTTCCAGATGGGCTACGCGAAAAAGGAGAACGGAAACGAGGTTATCGGCTGGGCGATGGGCGCACCCGGCTCGACCCACGACTGGGAGGAGCTCGAATCGGTGGTGTCATGCCCGGAGTGTGAGGGGGAAGTTCCACACGCGACGAGGATTAATTCGGAGGGCCGATTCGAGTTCACCTGCACCGAGTGTGGCAACGAGTTTGCGATGTGAGCAGAGGTGTTCCGCGACGCGGTCGAGACCGAAGTGTACTGTCGTAAAAGGTGAACGTATTTGCAGTACGAACCACTGGAGCCAGCCCCCATCCGTCGATCTTCGTTATCACTCGGCACCTATGAGCAAGGATTTCCGTGAATTACTATAGTTGGGCTGGCAGCGGAGACTTTCCACGCCCTCCCTGGCCGAGTCGTACGCTACGGGTCGCCGACCGCTCACGTACTCGTCCCTTCCACGGTGCGATCGATCGCTTCTCACCGTCGTTCGAACTGACCGACAGCGCGCTCCATCGCACCGTGGATCGGCCGGTCCGTAGCGAAGCATGGTGCAACGAAATCGGATCGATCAGTCACGGCTCGGCAAGCCCCGGGAACAGCGCCTCCGCGATGACGATCGTCAGGTAGGCCTCGACGAACGCCGCGAGCGCGAGCAACAGCCAGCCGAAGACGACGAGCAGCGTCGTCCGGGAGACGTACGCTTTCGTGAACAGCGATTCGCGCGAGCCGAGGAGTCGCTGGCCGGCCCGATGGAGGAACCGGAAGCCGACGCCCGCGGCGATGAACAGCGCCGGAAGCTCGAAGATGCCGTGGGGGGCGAGCAGGGCGACGATCGGACCGAACCCGACCTCGAGCCCGGTGACGACCGCGATGTTGCCGACGATGATCCCATTAAACACCATGATGATCGTCGTCACCAGCCCGAGCGTGAGCGCGCCGAAGATCGCCGCCAAAAAGGGCGGCGTGTTCTGGACGAGGAAGAAGGTCGCTGAGAGCTCGATCCCGCCGCCCTCGGCGGGGTCGCCGTCGACGAACTCCTCGTCCCCGAACTCCTCGCTCAGAAGCTCGAGGAACAGCTCCGTGAGGTCGATTCCCGCGGCGACGAGTGCAGCCCCGAGGACGACCCCGCCGCCGAACAGCGCTGTCGCGAACCAGACGTAGAGGCGGTGTTCGGCCCAGCCCTCCGCGAGCGACGCGGCCACGCCGGAGCCCTCGGTCAGCGCGAGCGCGCCGAGTGCGGCGAACGCGAGTGCGAGCACGGCAGCGCCCGCCGCGGCCGTGGTGAGGTCGTGGACCGCGGCCGTCGCCCCTGCCGTCACGAGCGAGACCAGCGCCAGCGCGAACGCGAGGGTCGCCCAGCCGCGGTTCGGATCCGATCCCGGGCCCGGCTCCGTCCCGCTTCGGTCGGGATCCGGCGGCTGACTCGATGGAGTCTCTCGACCCTCAGAATCAAGCGGTTCGCGTCGCTCGCTCGCCGACTCGTCGGCCCGCGCCGACCGATCCGCCTCGGTCTGCTCGAGCGATCCCTCGTCGGCCCGTCGGTCGTTCATACCTTCTCTTGGGTCAAACGGCGGATAAATCCGCCGGCAGGACTATCGCTTGAGCAGTCGCCGGCACTGGCGCCATAGCTGTCGGCGACCGCGAGCGTCGCGGGCGATCCGTCCGTAGTTCGCCGCCGACTGGGCGATCCAGAGCAGTTTGTACGCTCGGAGTCGGCGCGCCGCGTCCGACTCGAGTCGAGCCTCGTTCGCGTACCCGGACCGCAACGTCGTCCGAAGCCGAGCACGCTCCTGCCAATCGAGTTCCCGCGCGTGGACGTCGACGAACCGGGCCTCGGCGCGGGCCAGCGCGTACTCGGCACGGGTGACGTGGGCGTTTCCCCAGTCGAGGACGCCCGTGATCGAGCCGGACGCGTCGATCACCAGGTTCGAAGGCTGGTAGTCGCCGTGGGTGAGCACCGGACGGGGGTTCGGATCGCCGGCCGGCGGTATCGGGAGCGCCTCGAGCGCGGGTCCGAAATCCACTGCATGCCAGCCCCCGGGCTCGCACAGCCGAAGCGTCGATCCTTCGCGGGCGACCCCGCCGACGCGGTCGAACGCGAGTGAGTCCGTCGCGTGGAGCCGACCGAGCAGCTCGCCGGCCTCCCGAACGAGCCGTTCGCGGACGTCGGGCTCGAGGACCGAGTACGTAGAACCGGGGTTCCGACCCGACAGGAACTCGTAGAGGGCCCACCGTTGGGGTCCATCGTCGGACGAATTGGCGAGCGAGCCCGATGCGAGCACCTCGGGAACCGGGAGCTCGGTCGCTGCGCCGACGAGGTCGACGACCAGTGGCTCGGTCACGTCACCAGTCCAGACGCTGGCGCCGCCGCGCTTGCAGACCGCCGTTTCGGGATCGTCCGCCAGCTCGAGGACGAGCGTGTCGGCGACCGAGCCCGGATCGGGGCGGCGGATCGATCGCAGTTCGGTCTCGAGGGCGGCCTCGACGATCCGTGCGACCGTCTCGGAGTTCATCCGTTCGCGGGCTACGTTCGGCGGGTTCGTAGCCCTTCCGTCCCGCCCGGCCGTCGGCGACTTCGGCGCCGAGAACGAAAGCGGGTTTACCCGCGGTGCTGTGGCAACGAGTATGATCGTCAGCGGATCCAGCTCCCAGGCCGTCGCCGCGGCCCTCGCCCGCGAACTCGAGGAACCGCTCGCCGCCGTCGAGTACGACCGCTTCCCCGACGGCGAACTGCTCGCGGCCGCCCCCGACGTCGCCGACCGCGACGTCGAGCGGGCGATCGTCGTCGCCTCGACGACCTCGAGCGACGCCCACCTCGAGGTGCTCCAGCTTCAGGACGCCGTCCGGGAAGCCGGCGCCGACGAGGTCGTGACCGTGTTGCCGTACATGGGCTACGGTCGCCAGGACAAGGCCTTCGAGGCGGGCCACCCCATCTCGGCGCGAGCCGTCGCACGGGCCGTCTCGACCGGAACGGACCGCGTGCTCACCGTCAACCCCCACGAGGAATCGATCTGCGACTTTTTCGAGCCCTCGGCAACCGCCATCGACGCCGCCGACCGGCTGGCCAACCCCCTCCCGGCCGATCTCGAGGATCCCGTCTTCCTCTCGCCCGACGCGGGTGCAGTGGAACTCGCCGAAACGGTTCGGGACGCCTACGGCGCGGGGGCGACGGACTACTTCGAGAAGACCCGCCTCTCGGGGACCGAGGTCGAGATCTCGCCCAGCGACGTCGCCGTCGCCGATCGGGACGTGGTCGTCACCGACGACATCATCGCGACGGGGTCGACGATGAGCGAGGCCGTCGGCGTCCTCGGTGAGCGGGGAGTCGGCCGGGTGTTCGTCACCTGCGTCCACCCGCTGCTCGCTCGCGACGCCGTTACGAAGCTCTCCCGGGCCGGTGTCGAGGCGATCTACGGCACCGACACGATCGAGCGCCAGTACAGCGCGGTCTCGGTCGCGCCGTCGATCGCCGACGAACTGTAACGGCAGAACGGAGCACGGTTTCGGTATTCAGCCTCTCGAGTGGGAATTGCGTTCCGTATAGTTGGAACAGTGATCGCTTGCTCCGGCCGAGAGACGTTGCGGTGGCGCGCACTGGACGACGGCGAGCGACGAGCGAGCCGTGGTCCGACACTGTGCGAGGGATGAGCGAGAGAACGAAGTGACCGAGCGAATCGGCTGGGGAGCGTGTGGCGATCCCCTGTGTTCGTGCGGGCAGATCCTGCTCTCGGGGAGAGTACGGTGAGAGCACGGCGAGAGCCCCTGACCATTTTCAGACCCACCCAGCGGTGGTTTGTCGGAACTGCAGACCCGAGGCCGGCCGATCCACACATACCACTCCGTAACGGACCTCACGGATCAGGCCCGGAGCCGTCCGAAAGATCGGTGATTCTCGCCGAACGGAACTAGTCCGAGGCCTCCGCCGCCGCAACCGGCTCGAGCGCGATCTCCATCGCGACCCCGTCGACGTCCCACTCCTTGCGGTGACCGTCCTCGACGGTCCGCAGCTCGTCGGCTCGGACCTCCTCGCGGATCAGGTCCTCGCGGTTCTCGACCAGCGAGGCCACACGGTCGTCGTCGATCCCGACCTCGAGGGTGATCCGCTCCTCGACGTCCAGGTCGAGGTCCTTGCGCATCTCCTGGACCCGGCGGATGACCTCGCGGGCGTACCCCTCGCTCTCGATGTCGTCGGTGAGCGAGGCGTCGACGTAGGCGACCCCGCGGTCGTCGCCGTCGAGCGAGAAGGCGGTGCCGGCGATGTCGTCTGGGGTCTCGGTGACGAAGGAGACCATCGACTCCTCGATCGACTCGCCCTCCTCGAGCACGTCGTCGACGGCCGCCTCGAGGGCCTCGAGATCCGGCTCGTCGATGCGGGCTTCGTTGAGCGCGTTCATCACCTGCCCGGCGCGGCCGCCGAAGGCCGGGCCGAGTTCGCTCATGTCCGCCTCGGCGCTGTACCGCAGCTCCTCCCAGCGGTTCTCGGCCGAGACGAGTTCGATCTCGCGGGCGTTGAGCCGATCCTCGAGCAGGTCGGTATGGCGTTCGACCGCTTCGGCGACCCGTTCGTCGTCGGCCGCGACGACGACCCGTGGGACGGGCCAGCGCAGTTTGCGGCCGGCCTGCTGGCGGGCGTTGGCGCCCGCTTCTTCGATCGCCCGCAGGGAGGCGACGTCGTCCTCGAGTTGGTCGTCGACCCAGTACTCCTCGACGTCGGGCCAGTCGCACATGTGGACGGTGTCGTGTTCGGCCCCGCCAGTGAGGGTGCCGTAGATCTCGTCGCTGACGAACGGCGCGTAGGGGGCGAGCAGGGCGACCGTCTCCCGCAGGACGCGATAGATCGTCGCGTAGGCCGCCTCCTTGGAGGCGCTGTCCTCCTCCTCCCACATCCGTTCGCGGACCGCCTGGACGTAGAATCGGGAGACGTCCTCGACGACGAACTCGAGCAGCGCATCGAGGGCCTTGTCCTGGCGGTAGCCCTCGAACGCCTCGGTCATCTCGGCTTTCGTCGACTGCAGCCGGGCGAGGACCCACTCGTCGATCAGCTCGAGGTCGGTATCAACCTCGTCTAGGGTCGTTTCCTGTGGATCGAAGTCGTCCAGCCGCATGTACGGCAGCGGGAACCGGAAGACGTTCCACAGCGTCCGGAGGGTGTCCTCCATCGTCTGCATGCCGTCCCAGGAGAAGCGCATGTCGTCGCCCTGTGGGTTGTTCGACAGCAGGAAGAGTCGCATGACGTCCCGGCCGTGGCGGTCGATCGCCTCGTGGGGGTCGATCAGGATGTCCTTGGACTTGCTCATCGCGCGGCCGTCTGGCATCAGCGCGTGGCCGTGCATCAGCACTTCCTGGTAGGGGCTTTCGCCAAGCGCCGCAGTTCCCATCCCGAGCTGGGACCAGAACCAGCCCCGGGTCTGGTCGTGAGCCTCGAGGATGAGGTCGGCGGGCCAGAGTTCGTCGAACCGGCTGTCGTCGGCAGGGTAGTTCAGCGTCCCCCACGACGCCACCGAGGAGTCGAGCCAGACGTCGAAGACGTCGGGAACGCGGGTGTACGTCTTGCCGTCCTCGGTGATCGTCAGCTCGTCGACGGTGTCCTTGTGGAGGTCGACACTGCCGTGCTCGATCTCCTGGTCGACGCGCTCGACGAGCTCCTCGCGATCGCTGATGACGATCATGTCCTCGTCGTCGTCTCGATCCTCGGGCGTCCAGACGGGGAGGGGGATGCCCCAGTAGCGCTGGCGGGAGACGTTCCAGTCGGGCGCCTCCTCGACGAAGTCACGGAACCGGTTGTCCCGTGCCCACTGCGGGTGCCACTCGCTGTCCTCGATGTTGTCGAGCAGCTCCTCCTTGACGTCGGTGATCGTGATGAACCACTGGTCGGTAACGATCTGGACGATGCCCGTATCGCAGCGCCAGCAGTGGCCGTAGCTGTGGTGGACCGTTCCCGAGGACAGCATCGCCCCGTTGTCCTCGAGGTCGGCGATGATCTCCTCGTCGGCCTCCTTGACGAACTGGCCCTCGTACGCGCCGGCCTGGTCGGTGTAGACGCCGTCGCCGGCGACGGGACAGAAGATCGGCAGGCCGAGTTCGCGACCGCGCTCGAAGTCCTCCTCACCGTGGCCGGGCGCGGAGTGGACCAGCCCGGTGCGGTCGGCCTCGACGTACTCGGCGTCGTAGATCTGGAGGGCGTCGTCGACGTCGACGTGGTCGGGCACCTCCTCGGCGAGGGGGTGTTCGTACTCCCAGCCGATCATCTCCTCGCCCGTAACCGTCTCGAGGACCTCGTAGTCGTCGTACCGGCCCTCCTTCAGCACGCCCTCGACGCACTCCTCGGCGACGTAGATGACCTCCTCCTCGCCGTCGCGCTCGGCGCGGACGCCCTGGTAGGTCAGGTCGGGATCGACCGCGACGAACGTGTTCGCCGGAATCGTCCACGGCGTCGTCGTCCAGACGACGACCGACCCCTCCCGATCCTCGAGGTCGAACTTGACGTAGACCGAGGGATCCTCGACGTCCTCGTACTCGACCTCGTTGTTCGCGATGGCGGTCTCACATCGCGGACACTGCGAGATCGAACGGTGGCCCTTCTCGACGAGACCGCGCTCTGCGGCCTTCGAGAAGCCCCACCAGGCGGCCTCCATGTACTCTGGTTCGACGGTCCGGTAGGGGTCGTCCCAGTCCATCCAGACGCCGAAGTCCTGGAAGTCGGACTGGAGCCCCTCGAGCTGTTCGTCGGCGTACTCCTTGCACTCCCGGATGAACTCGTCCTCGCCGAACTCCTCGATATCCTTCTTGTTCTCGAAACCGAGCCGTTCCTCGACCCGGGTCTCGATCGGCAGCCCGTGCATGTCGTAGCCCGGACGGTCGGTGACGTCGTACCCCTGCATCCGCAGGAAGCGGATGTAGACGTCCTTCAGGGACTTGTTCCAGGTCGTTCCCATGTGTGCCGACCCCGACGTGTACGGCGGGCCGTCGACGAAGAAGAAGGAGTCGCCGTCGGATCGGTGCTCGACCGTCTGTTCGTAGGCGTCGACGTCGTCCCAGTAGTCGAAGACCCGCTGCTCGAGCGCGTGGGGGTCGTACTGGTCGTCAACCTCGCCGAACCTGCTCATACCAGACGTAATTGCACGGGACGGTAAAGAGGAATCGATATTGCAGGTTCGGCTCGACGGCGATCAGGGGACCTCGCAGCCACCGCCGTACGACACGGAAGTAGGCTCTCAGGACGCCCGCTTGGTTCGTGTTGACTATCCGAACGTAGAACAAACACTATATGTTTGATCCCTGTTGTACCCCGTATGGCGATCAGCAGTCTGGTCGGGCTCACGTTCGTCTTCGCGTTTCTGACGGCGGCGTCGTACGTTGGCACTCGGTTGGCGATGCGGGACGTCACACCGCGAGGACCGAACCGCGAGTACGCGCCCGAGGAGCGACCGGATGAGGGGTGAGCGATCCGAAACCGACACTCGAGGACCGAGTGACGGGCGTTCTCTCGAGGCCCGCGATACAGTCGCAGTCCTGTTCGACCGGGAGGTACTGAAACTCCTCGCGGTCGTTGTCGCCGGCTGGTGGATGCTCGAGGCGGGAGGGGCGGGGACCGCGAGTTCGCCGGGGTTCCCGCACCTGCTGTACGAGGGGATCGGTGCGTTCACGACGCTCGTTGGCGCCGCCCTCCTCGTCGTCGGATCGCTCGCGTTGCTGGTCAAGCTGGTCTACGAGGCGACGAAACTGACAGAGTAGGTTAGCTCGAGCGAATCGACGCGAAGACTTTCTGGTAGCCGATGCCGTAGACGCCGGCGTAGAGCATGATCGCACCGATCGCGGCGAGCCAGAGAGCGACCATCGCCTCGCCGGAGCCGAAGTGCTGGAGGCTCGCGTACTCCGCAGCGAGCCCGCCGGCTGTCAGGACGGCCGCGGCGAGGACGTAGAGTAACAGTGCAAGCGATTCGGCGATGAGTTCGGAACCCATTGTCGTCCGAGAGTCCCCCGGTGAAGGTAAACCTGTCCCTCGCTCTACCGCGATCCGACCGGCCTATACGCCTCGAGCCCCGAACGAGCCCGTGCCAGCTTCGAACGACGCGACCGACTCCGGCACCGCCCCCGAGCCGCCGTTTCCCGACTCGAGAAACGTCATCGAGCCCGACTGCCGGCGCTGTCCCGTCCTCGCCGAGAACCGCAACTGCATCTCGTGGGGAACTGGCCCGCTCGACGCCGGCGTACTCGTCGTCGGCGAGGCACCCGGATACGGAAACCCCGACGCCAACCGCTGGAAGGGGGGCAACTGGACGGGGAAGGCCTACACCTCCCGCCACTCCGGTCGACGGATCCGGCGGATGCTCGAGCGGGTCGGCCACGACGAGCGGTCGTACTACACGAACGCCGTGAAGTGTTTTCCCGCGAGCGAGGAGGATCCGACCAGCAACCGCGAGCCGACCGACGAGGAGCGAGCGAACTGCCGAGCCCACCTGGTGACGGAGGTCGAGACCCTCGAGCCCGACGTCGTTCTCGCGACGGGGAAACACGCGACGAAATCGGTGCTGGCGGCCGAGGAGCGGAGGCTCGACGGGTTCATCGATTCGGTCCTCGAGCCCGTCCGCTGTGAGACCCTCGACACCTGGCTCGTGCCGATTCTCCACCCGTCCTACCAGGACGTCTGGATCGTCCGCATGGGGTACGAACCCGAGGAGTACCTCGCCGAGATCGGCTCGACGCTCGACGAACTCGTCGGTGGCTCCGACGCCTGAGCTCTTCGCCAGCCCCGACGCCTAAGCCCTTCGCCACTCAACTCGAGGTATGGCGGTTCGACACCGACTGACGAGCGTCGAAACGGTTCTCGAGGACGGCTCCTGGCTGTTTACGGTTCGGGACAGTCGCGGCGACGAGGAGGAGGTGATCCTCGTCCCCTGCGACGACGACGATCGCGGCCCCGTCGAGGCGTGGGTCAACCGGTGTACCCACGAGGAACAGCGGCTCCACCGTGAGGGCGTCGGTGCCGTGATCCGCGACGGCGGGATCGTCTGTCCGAAACACGGCTCGGTGTTCGAGAGCTGCTCGGGCTACTGTGACAACGGCGAGGCCGCGAATACGACGCTGGTCGATGTCGGGATCGATGTCGAGGACGGAGAGGTGTACCTTACCGACGACGACGCCAGCTTCCTTCGGGAGGGCGGGACGAGCGACGACGACGGTGATGGGGGACCGAGTTCGACCTCTCACGTCCAGTTCTAGTCGGCGCCGATCAGCGCGACGGCGGTGTCGATTCGCCGACTGCGGGCAGCGCGAGCGAGAACGTCGCCCCCTCGCCGGGCGCCGAGTCCACCCAGATCTCGCCGCCGTGGCGTTCGGCGATCCGCTCACAGAGCGCGAGCCCGATCCCCGTTCCCTCGTACTGCTCGTGGCTGTGCAGGCGGTCGAAGACGGAGAACACGCGCTCGCTGTTCTCGGACTCGATCCCGATCCCCTCGTCGTGGACCGAGACGACCCACCGCTCTCCCCGTCGTCTCGCGTCGACGTGGATCCGCGGGGAATCGTCGCCGCTGTAGGTGATCGCGTTGTCCAGCAGGTTCTGAAACACCTGGCGCAGCTGGCTCGGATCGCCATCGACGCGGGGCAGCTCCCCGACCGTGATCTCGGCGTCGCTCTCTCGGATCGCGAGCTGGAGGTCCTCGCGAACATCGTCGAGCACCACGTTCAGATCCGTCGGCTCCAAGGGGTCTCCCTGGGCTTCGACCCGGGAGTACGCGAGCAGTCCCTCGATCATGTCACGCATTCGGTCGGCGCCGTCGACCGCGTACGCGAGAAACTCCTTGGCGTCCTCGTCGAGGTCGTCGCCGTAGCGGCGATCGAGGAGCTGCAGATAGCTCGTGATCATTCGCAGGGGTTCTTGCAGGTCGTGAGAGGCCGCGTAGGCGAACTGCTCGAGCCGCTCGTTCGACGCCTGGAGCGCCCGCTCGCGCTCCTCGTACTCGAGTTCGTAAGCGACCCACTGGGCCATCAGGTGGTGGAACGTTCGCTCCGCGTCCGAGAACGGACGGTCTCGCGACTCCGACGAGACGAAAAAGAACGTCCGATCGGGTCCGTTCTCGAGCTCGATCCGCGTTCCGAGATAGCTCTCGAAGCCGAGTTCCCGGTAGGCGAGGCTGTCCTCGAACCCAGCGCGCTCGGGGTCGGTAACCTCGGCCGTCCGCTCACCGTTGGCTGCCAGTCGGCAGTACGTCTCCGACAGCGGGGTCTGCGTGCCGGGATCGAGGCGTTCGTGGTCGCCGCTTGCGGCCTCGACCTCGAACGTGTCGGTCGACAGATCGATTCGGGCTACTCCCCCGAGCTCGAGATCGAACCGCTCGCAGCCGAGGTCGAACACCCGCTGGAGCTTCTCGTCGAACGGCTCGTCCGGATCCGCCGCGATCTCGTACAGTGCGCGCTCGTACTCCTCGCGCTGGAGCTGCTCGAGCTGACCTTCCACCCACTGTCCCATCAGTCGGGTGAACGCCTCCTCCTCGTCGGTAAACCCGTCCGCCCGTCGGTCCGACGAGACGAAAAAGAACGTGCGGTCGGCGCCGGCGTCGGTTTCGACATAGGTGCCAAGATACGACTGCAGCCCGAACTCCTCGTAGACGAGCGCGTCGCCGTACCCGTCCGACTCCGGATCATCGACACACTCCGATGGCTCGAGGCCGACGGTGCCGGCACAGAACGTCTCCGAGAGCGGGAGCTCGACGCCGGGCTCGAGATACTCGTGGTCGTCGCTGGTGTACTCGACTTCGAACCGGTCGCGCTCGGCATCGACGCGAGCCATCGCGCCGAGTTCGAGGTCGAACCACTCGCAGCCGAGGTCGAACAGTCGCTGGAGCTGCTCGCCGAACGACGCGTCGGGATCGGCCGTGATCTCGTTTTGGCGCTCGAGGAATCGACGGCGCTTCCGGAGTTCGGCCCTGGCTTCGGTGCGGTCGACCAGCGTCCCCATCATTCGATCGAGCTCGCGCTCCGGCTCGTCGGGGCCGAAAACCTCCGCGGGCGGCGTGTAGTAGAAGTTCTGACAGACCGTCCCGTCGTAGATCAGGTGGGGGTGGGTCTCGATGACCTCGCGAAGGACCGACGGCGGAAACCGCTCGCGGTCGTACTGACAGAGCGCGATCCCGTTGTCATCGAGCAGGAGACGGTTGAGTTTGCTCTCGTACTCGACGAGCGCCTCGACGGAGGCGTCGCGCAGTGCCCAGCTCATCTCGCTGACGATTCGGAACCCGTCGTACTCCTCGGTGGCGTTCGCGATGGCGTCCTCGAGGACGGCGATCGCGTCGTCGGGATCGAACGACCCGTTTCGGAGAAACGAGTCCGCTGCGGTGTGGACCGCGAGCGCACCCGAGTCCAGCGCGGCGTCGACGTCGACGCCCGCGTTCCGGAGTCCGTCGAGGACCGTCGTGGGCTCGGTTTCGTCCGCGACGTACACACACCGCTCCCCGCGCTCGAGGCCGCGTTCGACGAACGGGATCACCGTCGAGAGCTGTTCGGTGCTGGACTCGTGGACGAGCGCGAGGTGGTCGTACGAGTCGTGCTCGTCTGCCGGGTCGATCGGGCCCGAGAACTCCGAACCCGCTCGGAGCGCCTCGAGGCCGTCCTCGAGTCCCAGATCATCCGCGTGGTTAGGTGAGTGGATCATGATACGTACGACGGCGGTGTCTATCGGCGGTTCGACGGGCCTGCGCTGCGAGAGGGCGATCGAGATCCCGGAGGGGACACGTTTTCGGCGGTCGCGATCGGTGTCGGGAAGGAACAAACACAGGAGGATAAGATTCGGGGTTGAATACGCTCCGTGCCGAACGACGGGTCGTGACGCCGTCGGGACCTCGGCACGGAACGCACAGACAGTGATTCGGCGACCGGAACTCACGGCTGCGTCTCGACGGTGCCCGCGTATCCACAGGTAACCTTCTTACGGCGAGCCGACACACACTGGCGTATGGGTACGATCTTCACGCAGATCGTCGAGGGAGAGATCCCGGCACGCATCGTGTACGAGGACGAGACGACGGTCGCCTTCCTCGACGCCAACCCGCTGGCGCCGGGCCACACGCTGGTGATCCCGAAAGACGAGTACGAGCGACTGAACGACGTTCCCGACGACGTCGCGACGGAGCTCTACGCGACGATCCACCGACTGGTTCCCGCCGTCGAGGAAGCCGTCGACGCCGACGCCTCGACGGTCGCGTTCAACAACGGCGAGGAAGCCGGTCAGGAAGTTCCCCACGTCCACTGCCACATCGTTCCCCGGTTCGAGGGCGACGGTGGCGGTCCGATCCACGGCATCGCGGGCGAGGCGCCCGACCTCGCCGACGACGAACTCGACGACATCGCCGACGAGATCGAGTCCCGAAGCTGAGCCGGCCGTGACAGTTTTGATCCCCTCGCTCGAGGGTCGCGTATGGGTGTTCCCGACGTCGGCGCTCGGCTGCGAGCCAACCCCGTCGCAGCGACGATCGAACTCGCGAGCGTCTGCATCGCCGCGCTGTTGCTCGTCGGCACCGTCTCGCTGTTGCTGGGTGGGCTGCCGATCGTCGCCGAGTGGCCCTGGCTGCTGATTATCGGCGTCGGCGCCGCGTTCGTCCTTTTCTGGACGGTCCTCGTCCCGACATACGAGCGGACCCTACAGTAGGGGTCCCAGTAGTACGTCGCCGTAGGTGAGCGCGGCGACGAGTCCGAGAAACAGCGGGACGAGGAAGGGCATCCCCGGCGAGATCCAGATCCGATCCCGGGTCACCAGCGTCTCGAGCCCCGCCCGAAGCTCCGCTGGCGACGTTCCGTACGCCGTCCCCTCGATATCCTCGAGGAACGCCTCGGCGCCCCAGGGATCGTCGTACTCGCTCGATCGGTCGCCCCCGTCTCGGACCAGGTCCTCGAGAGCGGGACCCGCGTCGCCGACCGGTCCGTCGGCGACGGCGCCGTCGGTCGGCGGGTTCGGCTCGTCGGGAAGCGTCGCGGGATCCCGGAACCGATCGGGCTGTTCCCGAAGTCGTGCGAGCGTCAGGCCGCGCCACCGGAGGTACATCCGAAGGGCGTCGAGGTCGAGTCCGCCACCGCCGTCCTCGCTGGGCGCCGAGAGCAGTTTGCCGTGGGCCATCGGCACCCGCTCCCAGGGAACGGGTCGGCCGACGAAGGCGAGCCGTGTGAGGCGACCGGCGGCGACGTTTCGGACCGCCAGGGCGATCGGAATCGCAAGCGCGACGACGACGGCGTTGGTCAGGATGACGAACGAGAACGCTCCGACCGGCGACGCCGCGACGGGGATCGTCCAGGAACCGAGTACGTACTGCGGCGTCGTCGGGAACAGCAGGGCGAGTACCAGCAGCGCCTTCCCGTCCGCGCCACCGAAGGCACCGAACCACCAGCACAGGTACGCGAAGGGGACGACGAAGCCGAGGCTGATCGCCGCCGGGACGAGAAACTCGGACTGCCAGACGGCGGGACCGGCTGCCCGGGCCACGAGGGCGTCCCACAGCAGGAGGACGCCACCGAGCAGCGCGAGCGGAATCCAGAGCGAACTCGAGATCCGCCTGGTTCTGACGTCGCGAACGGCCGCCAAGCCGAAGACCGGAACGGCGAGGAGCCTGAGCAGATCCGGAACCGTCGCGACGTCGAGGGGTGTCACAACCGGGTACTCTCGAGTGCTACGGCGTTATCTTTTCGGCCCCAGTTTCAGTTGCTTCCTCGCGAACTCGAGCAGATAAGAAGAGGACAGAACCGATCGCTCCTACCGGACGGATCGACACGGGTCGCCACCGGACAGCGCTGCTGTGGAACTCATCCCCTCGTTTCGTTTGCAGCGGCGAGGTGCTCCCGTTCGTATTCAGCGGGGTCGAACACCGCGATCCGATCCCGCGGGAGTTCGACCGCCACTCGATCGCCTGCCGTCGGCGGATCGTCGGTGACCTCGGCGACGAGTTCGTCACCGGTTTCGGTTCGAACGGTCACGTCGTACCGGCGACCGACGTCCGTGACGGCCGCGACCTCACCCGGAATCGAAGGTGCCGTCCCATCGGCTCCGGCGTCTGTAGAGGGGGTGAGCGACAGATCCTCCGGACGGACGTGACACGTGACCGACGCTCCCACCGGCGGGGAGCGGGCGCTGCTTCGCAGCGTGATCTCCCGTCCGCCCAGCGTGACGGTCGGCGGCTCTCGAGCGACGACGGTCGCCGGGAGCGCGTTCGATCGGCCGAGAAAGGACGCCACGAACGGGGTCGGCGGCGATTCGTACAGCGTCCGGGGAGTCCCGTCGCCGGAGATCCGACCGTCGTCCATCACGATGAGTCGATCGGCGAGCGCCATCGCCTCCGCCTGATCGTGGGTGACGAACAGGGTCGTGACCCCGGTCTCGTCCTGAATGCGGGCGATCTCCTCGCGAAGCCGTTCGCGGAGCGCTCGATCGAGCGCCGACAGCGGCTCGTCGAGCAGCAGTACGTCCGGCTGCGGGGCCAGCGCACGAGCCAGTTCGACCCGGCGCTGTTGTCCCCCGCTCAGTTCGGCGGGGTACGCGTCCCGTTGATCGCGGAGGTCGACCAGCTCGAGGTACTCCGTCACCAGTTCCGCCCGTTCTTGAGCGTCGGTATCACGGGACGCGAGGCCGTAGGCGACGTTCTCGCGGACGGTCATGTGGGGGTATAACGTCGACTCCTGAAAGACGAGGCCGACGCGACGCGCTTCGGGCGGCTGGTCGGTGACGTCCCGGTCGCGAAGGCGGACTCGGCCTGCCGTCGGGCGAACGTGGCCGGCGATCGCCTGTACGATCGTCGTCTTCCCGCAGCCCGAGGGGCCGAGCAGCGCGACGAGTTCGCCCTCCTCGAGTCCGAACGAGACGTCGTCGACCGCGAGTTCGTCGCCGTACCGGTGGGTCAGCGCCTCGAGTTCGAGGATCATCGGTCGATCACCGTCGGCACGCGGCCGAACCGCTGGACCGCCGCGAGGACGACCAGGGTAATGGCGAGCAGCGCCAGCGCGAGCGGAACGATCGCGTCGATACCGCCGGCGATGAACTCCACCCAGATCCGCGTCGGCATCGTCCGCGGGTTGTACGCGACCATCATCGTCGCGCCGAACTCGCCGATCGCCCGCGCGAACGTCAGGACGATCCCCGCGACGATCGCGCCGCGAGCCAGCGGCAGCGAGACGTTCCAGAACGTCGAGAGCGGCCCATATCCGAGCGATCGGGAGGCCTGCTCGAGCCGTTCGTCGACCGCGCCGAACCCGGCTCGAGCGGTGATGATGACGAACGGTGCGGCGACGAACGTCTGTGCAAGGATCACGCCGAGCAGGCTGTCGGTGAGCGGGATGCCGACCGCCGCGGCGGCGGCGCCGATAGGGGTGAACCGGCCGACAGCGGTGAGCAGCATCGCGCCGCCGACGACTGGCGGGACGATGAGCGGCAAGATTACCAGCGCCTCGACGAGTCGCTTGCCGACGAACGACCTGCGGGCGAGCACGTAGGCGAGCGGAACCCCGAGAACGGTCGAAATCGCCGTCGAGATCGGGGCCGTGAGCAGCGAGTTGCGGATCGCCACCCGGGCCTCCGGCGTCGACAGCTCCCCGACGACGTCGACCGCCCCGGTCCGGGCCAGGAACGCGACGAACGGGATTGCGAAGTAGACGAGGACGAGCGCACCGAGCAGTGCGGGAACGAGCAGTTCCGGCAGCCGGCTCGAGCGCCGGGTCGGGAAGCGCCTGGCGAGGCTCATACGTTGATCGCCTCCGGGAGGTCGCCCTCGGGGCGCGGGAGGCTGTCGCCGACGGTCAGCCCTGCCTCGACGAGCAGGTCGGATTCGTCGGCGAGAAACTGAACGAGGTCGTGACCCGCATCGGGGTCGTCGGCCTCGTCGTTCACCGTGGCGTTGTACAACACTGGCCGCCCCTCCGCAGTGTACCCCTCCTCGTCGGTCGTGAACTCGACCGTCGCGTAGTGATCGGCCAGTTCGGGCTCCGCGAAGTTGTACGCGTCCGGAAACTCGAGAAAGGGCATGTCGTGATCGACGGCCATGTTGTGATAGACGACGGCGGCGGCTCGAGAGCCGCTCTCGACGCCGGCCATCATCTGGGGCTCCTCGGGTTCCTGGTAGACGAGTTCCAGCAGCTCGTCGCGGAGGCCCTCGATCTCGTACTCGTTTTCGGCCAGCCCGAACGCCTGGACGGCGCGATAGCCGAGCGGATCGAGATCGGGGTCGCCGATCGAGACGTCGCCCGCCTCGGTCGCGAGCATCAGTTCGTGCCAGGGCTCGCCATTCTCGAGGCCCCGTCCGAACGTCGTCTCCTCGTTGTAGCCGATGCCGACGCTGTTGGTCGCGAACTCGACGTCCCAGTCGGTGAACTCGCCGTACAGCCGATCTCGAAGGAGGGTCGAGTCGGCGCTGACGATGACGTCGGGGTGTTTGGTCCGATCCTCGACCATCCGCATCACCGCGTTCGCCCCGTAGTACTCGCCGTGTATCTCGACCCCGGTTTCGTCCTCGAACGCCGGCCCGACGTGGTCTTCGAAGGTGTGAGCGAGGCTGCCGGCCGCCAGGACATTCACCGACGTCCCGTCGCTTCCGAGACAGCCCGCCGCGGTCGTGCCGACGAGACCGCCCGTTGCGGCGAGAACCGAGCGGCGGCTCCGGAGACCGCTGCCGTTCCCCTCGTCTCGAATCATATTCCATACTCTATGTACAACCAGTATGAAATCACCCACAGTTTCTTACTGGCTAAGAAGAAACTGAAAGTGGTTACTGCTCTGCCGATGCTAGGACTCGAACAAGGAGAAGTGGCCACACCGATCCTCGAGCTCTAGGATCGCTGTTAGGAAGTGTTACCGTCGATTCCCGCTCGGCGCAACCGGACGGACTCGCGCTGCGAGCTTCGGAGCGGCTGCTGGGTCCCGGAGCGACCAGTGGGAGGAACGACCGATCGGTACGCGGATAGATCCGTCACAGAGCTTCGCCTGTCGGACCTGTGAATAAAAGCGAAATCCGGGGTCCTCGTGGGCGATTAAATGACGCGGTTCTGCAGGTAGTCGAGGTGTTTCGCGTTGTAGACGATCTGAACCTCGTCGGTCTCGGCGGAGCCGATACAGGTCAGACGGACGTTCTTGTCCTCGACCTCCTCGTCCGAGAGGATCTGCTGCATGTCCATGTCGATCTCGCCCTCGTAGACGATCGCTGCGCAGTTCGCGCAGGCGCCCGCACGGCAGGAGAAGGGCCAGTCGTAGCCCTGCGCCTCGGCGGCCTCGAGGATGTACTCGCCCTCGGCGACGTCGAGGGTTCCGTAGTCCTCCTCGTCGAGGCCGGCGTCGGCGGCTTCGTCGAAGAGGTCGTCGTCGTCCATTTCCCAGCCCTGGTCGTCCAGCACTTCGTAGTTGAGGTATTCTACCGTGGGCATCACACGGCGATTCGGGTCCCGCATTGGTATAGCTTGCTGTTCCGTCTGCAAGCAAGGGGTGCCGATCCGACCGAAACGGATAGTGGGCGGCCGCCAATCGGTCGGCGTGCTACCGCCGTCTCCCGACAGGGTTCAGAGAGTGCCGTAGCGAGTAGCATCACTTATCCCGAATCATCACCTCGTACCGTCCGTGATTGAGCCGCTCTTACTGATCGGCGTACTGGTCGCGGTCTTCGTGGGGTACAACATCGGTGGAGCCACGACCGGCGTCTCGTTTGGCCCGGCCGTGGGTGCCCAGGTCCTCTCGAAGCTCGGCGCCGCGGCGCTGATGTCGATCTTCTTCTTCATCGGTGGGTGGTTCATCGGGCCGGCCGTCGTCGAGACGCTCGGCGAGGGGATCATCGAGGAGGAGGGTCTTCTGACCCTCGAGACGGGGATCGCCGTCCTCTTTTTCATCGGACTGGCGCTGTTCCTCGGGAACCTCTTCGGTGTGCCGGCATCGACGTCGATGACCGCCGTCGGGGCGATCGCCGGCCTCGGCCTCGCGACCGGGACGCTCAACTGGGCGACGATGGGCGAGATCGTCTCCTGGTGGATCGTCGCGCCGATCATCGCGTTCTGGATCAGCGGCGTCATCGGTCGATACTTCTACACGCGGATAAACGAGTGGGTCGCGATCTCCCGGCGGGATACCTCCCTCTGGACCGTCGATCGATCCTCGACGATCCCGAAGGTCGGCGTCGCCGAGGGGACCGACAGACGCGAGATCACGGGCTCGCTGATCGTCGTCGCGATCGGCTGTTACATGGCGTTCAGTTCCGGTGCCTCGAACGTGGCGAACGCCGTCGCGCCGCTGGTCGGCGCCGGGGCACTCGAGTTCGACGAGGGGTTCCTCGCCACCTTCTCGAACATGGAGTGGGGTGTGATCATCGCGGGCGTCGCCGTCACCATCGGCGCGTTCACCATCGCTCGGCGAACGCTCGAGACGATGGGCAACGACATCACGAATCTGCCGCTTACAGCCGCGGTCGTCGTGATGACGGTGTCGGCGACGATCGTCAGCTTGCTGTCGGCGATCGGCATCCCCGTTCAGCTGGTGATCGTCGCGACGATGAGTATCGTCGGTCTGGGCTGGGGTCGGGCGACCCGAACGACGACCGTCTCTGACGCCGTTCGAGGCGAGGGCGACGCCACCGTCTCGGTCGGCGCGTTGACCGCCGAGGAAGAGGGCGAAGCGGCGCCGGCGATCGGCGAGGAACGCCGTGAGGACATCCCGAAGGCGTCGGATCTGTTCGATCCGTCGACGACGGCACGGGTGATCCTCATCCAGAACTTCGTCCCGGTGCTCGCGACGATCGGGGCCTTCCTCACCTTCCGGTTCGTTCCGATCTTCGGGTTCTGACGGCGAGACTTCCCAACAAACTTGGCCGTCCTCGTCGTTGAACGGACTGATGTACTCGTCTGGAACGACACAGCGGAACGCAGTCGAACGGAGGTCGGCGCGCTCGTGGCGCTGAGCCCAGTCCGCGTCGACGCCGCCGTCGATCTCGCGTACGGCGCGTTGATTATTCTCTCGATCATCCTGATCGCAACGCTCGAGTTCGGCATCGGGATCGCGTTCGGAGTCGGCGTCTTCTCCGCGTACGTCCTCCACGTCGTCTGGAAGATGGCCCGGTTCGATCCCGAGTGGATGACCCAGGCCGTCGAGGAGACGGTCGAAGAGGCAGTCGAGGAGTCGGTCGGCGAAACCGTCGGCAAACAGGTCGAAGAAACCGTCGAGGGCTCGGTCGGCGAAACCGTCGAAGAGGCCGTCGAACGACAGGTCGAGGAGACTGTCGGCGAAACCGTCGAGCGGACGGTCGGCGAAACCGTCGGCAAGCAGGTCGAGGAGGTACAGGCTCAGGTCAAGGCCGTCGACGAACGCATCGATCGGCGGCCGCGAGCCGAGGAGGTCGAGGAGATCGTCGAGGAGTCCGTCGAGGACGACGCGAGCGAGTAGCCGGGGGCGTCCGCCTCATACGGATTGCTGTAACGATTTCCCGGCACAACCGCCGCACGGGTCACGGTTACGCCGGTACTGACGTACAGTAACCCGTATCAGCGAACGATCGTCACCGGGACGGGGGAGCGCTTCGAGACCGTTTCGGCGACGTTTCCCACAAGGAAGCGGCGGGACGCCCGACCTCGGTCCGCCCCGTGGCTCCCGACGACGATCGTATCGTACTCCTCCGCGCGATCGAGGATGTTCCGTGCGGGATGGCCGACGCCGACAACGGTGTCGATTGCTCGGTCCCGTTCGGCCGCGATCTCGCGGGCGCGTTCGAACACCGGCTCGGCGCGTCCGGCAGCCGCTTCGTCGAGATCGTCCTCGAGCGTGAGGCTGACAGCGTCGCCCATCATCATCGACGGAACGCCGACGACGTGCAAAACGGAGACGTCTGCGTCCGGAAAGTTCTCGAGGGCGTAGGCGAGGGCGTGTCCAGCCTGATCGGAGTCGTCCATCGGGACCAGGATTCGCGAGAGCATGCGCCGACGTACGCGACCCAGCACCGTAACATCACGGTCAGACGACCCCCGGGACGAGCGTGAAGAAGCCGTACGCCAGGAGCGTCGACATCGACGGTCCGATGATCCACATCGAGACGTACTTGATGACGGCGCGTGGATTGAATAGATCGCTCCCGTGGAGCACTTCTTCGGTCTCCGCTTCGCCGATGGCAGGCGCCGGTTTCCCCTCCTTTTCCTCGGCGACGATCACGCCCAGTTCGATATCGCGCTCTCGGGCCTCATTGTCGCGGGTGACCGCCTCGCGGAAGGTGATCGGTCGGGTCGCTCGGCCCCAGCCGATTCCGACGATCGTCATCACCGTCGCCATCACGAGGCTGATCGGGATGCCGATGTACGAGAGTGCGGTCGTGATCGTCGACGCCGTTACCATGACAAACAGCGCCGCGAGCAGCGGAATATCGCTCAGCTCGCCGCCGACCGAGTCCATCGTCCGGCGGGCGATGGTGAACCCGCCGAGGCCGATCGCGAGGGTCGCGATAATGACTGCGGTGTTTACCTCCAGTCCCGCCTCGCCGACCAGCGGCGCGGCGGCGTTCGGAACGTTGCTCGCGCCGGCGCTGAACGCCATATAACAGCCGATGGCGAGGACGACAGCGGTGGTGCCGACCTCCGACCGGGTCGTGTTCGGGCCGAGTGCCGGTTTCGGAACCGTCCCGCCACGATCGAAGGTTAGCAACGGTCCATCGGTCTTTTCGATCTCTACCCGCCGATTTACTTCCGGGTAGACGTACCGACCGATGATGCCGCCGATCCAGAAGCCGATGATCGGCGTCACGACCCACCACGAGATGATCTCGGCGATCGTTACGTAGTTGAGCGTCCCGGTCGCGAGCCCGAGGCCGGCGATCGCGCCGACCGTCGTCATCGACGTCGGCACGGGGACGCCGAAGAGGTTGGCGACAAGGATTCCCAACCCGATAAAGAAGAGGACGGCGACCCCCGCCGATAGCGTGAGATCGATCGTAATGATCCCCTCACTGAGCGTCTCCATTACGTTCTGACCGACGGTGATCCCGCCGAGGAAGACGAAGACGGTCATGATCCCCGCAGCGGTCGTCTTCGTTACGATCCCGGCGCCGACCGACGGCCCCCACGTGATTCCCGTCGAGGAGCCGCCAATGTTAAAGCCGACAAAAATCGAGGCAATCACCCCGATCAGCAGAAGAGTTTCGACCATTAGCGAACGGTGTTCGTGTCGTAGTAAAATAGCTACTGAACTTCTTCTCGTCGGGTGTGGACCGACGTTCGTATCAAACTCCACCCGTCACACCCGATCCCCGGGCCATTGGACGCGCCCAGAGTATCAGACGCCCCAGAAGAACGCGATCCCCAGCACGGTGACGACCGACAGGAGCAACTGCAGCGGCGCGCCGACCCGGAAGTAGTCGGTGAATCGGTACCCCCCTGGGCCGTAGACGAACAGGTTCGTCTGGTAGCCGATCGGCCCGAGGAAGGAGGTGCTGGCGGCGAAGGTCACCGCGAAGACGAACGCGAGCGGGTTCGCGCCGATCCCCGCGGCCGCGGCCGCTCCGACGGGAACCATCAGGACGACGCTCGCGTTGTTGCTGACGACCTCAGTTATCAGCCCCGTGGCGATGTAGAACAGCCAGAGGACGACGATCGTGGGCAGGAACCCCGCCGTCGAGACGACCAGCCACGCGAGGTAGGTCGCGGCGCCCGATCCCTCGAGGGCGATCCCCAGCGGGATCACGCCCGCCAGCAGGAAGATGACGTCCCACTCGACGGCGTCGTACAGTTCGTTGGGCTTGAGGACGCCAGTGACGACCATCGCGACGACGCCCGCGAGCGACGATAGGAGGATGGGGTACAGCTCGAGGGCGGCGACGGCGACGACGCCGATCATGATCGCGACGGCGATGGGCGCCTTGTCGGCGCGGTAGTCGGGACGAGGGGGTTCGCGGGCGACGATCACGTCCTCCCGGCGCGAGAGCCGATCGAGCGTCTCCGGCGGAGCCTGGACGAGCAGCGTGTCGCCGACGCCAAGTCGGCGGCCGACGATCCGTTCGTTGACGAGTTCGCCGCGGCGCCGAAGCCCGAGGACGGCCGCGCCGAACTCCTCGCGGAACGACTCCGGGTCGAGGCGCTCGCCGACGAGCCGGGAGTCGAGCGAGACGACCAGCTCCGTGACGATCCCCGTCTCGTCGTCCGTCGAGAGGTCGACCACCGAGTCGGGCTTGCCGACGTGCTCGACGCCGTCGAGGTCTTCGAGGGCAGTGATCGCCTCCCGTTCGGTGCGGACGACGAGGACGTCACCCTCCCGCAGCCGGACGTCCTGCCGGGGAGCGACCGAGCGGTTTCGATTCCGGACGACCTGAACGACGTCGACGGCCGATCCGAAGCGATCGGTCGCGTCGCCGACGGTCTCGCCGGCGAGCGGGGAGCCGGGAACCACCGCGACTTCGGCGACGTAGTCGCCGACCGCGTACTCCTCTAAGTAGTCCGCCCGCGGCGGCACCCGCTCGGGGATGAGGTAGTGGCCGACGACGATCAGGTACAGCGCCCCGGTGACGACGACGATCGCGCCGAGCTGTGTGAACTCGAACATCGAGAACGCGTGGAGTTCGGGGTACTCCTCGCCCAGTCGACCGCTGATGTCGCTCGCGAGCAGGTTCGTCGACGTGCCGATCAGCGTGAGCATTCCGCCGACCTGGGAGGCGTACGACAGCGGGATCAGCAGTTTGGAGGGCGAGGTTCCGCCCCGGTTCGCGACGTCGGTGACGACCGGGACGAGCAGGGCGACGATCGGCGTGTTGTTCAGAAAGCCCGAGGCGGGGCTCGTCGCGAGCACGGTCGCGAACAGCTGTTTGTGGACGCTGTCGCCCGCGTAGGCGGCCATCCGTCGGCCGAGTTCCTGGACGAGTCCCGTGCGGGCGACCCCGCCGCTCAGGATCAACATCGCGAGCACCGTGATCGTCGCGTCGTTCGAAAAGCCCGAGACGCCGGTGCTCGGATCGACCCCGGTCCAGGGCTCGAGCACGACCAGCACGACGATGAGCAAGATTGCGGTGACGTCGATCGGCAGCCGTTCGGTGAGAAAGAGAACGAGCGCGAGGGCGACGACGCCGAGGACGACGAAGATGTCCGTCGTCAGCTCCGGCTGGGTCGTCACGTCCTGGGCGAGCACCAGGGGCTCCGGCATACTGCGTTTTCACTCACACCCGATAGGTAACAGTTCCGACGGACGCCGGACGGTCGGCGTTCGATGGCGGTCGCCGAAACCGTCGCCTTTACTCGCCTCGGCCGCCGATCTCGGGTAGCATGACAGCCGACGCGAGCGACGACGAGTTCGAGGTGATCCCCGCGGTAGACGTCCAGAACGGCGAGGTCGTCCAGCTGGTCCAGGGCGAGCGCGGCACCGAGAAGACGTACGGTGACCCCATCGAGGCCGCCGAGCGCTGGATCGACACCGGCGCCGAGACGCTCCACCTCGTCGACCTCGACGGCGCCTTCGAGGGCGAGCGGGCCAACGCCGACGCGATCGACGCGGTGATCGACGCCGTCGACGTCCCCACGCAGCTAGGCGGGGGCATTCGGACTGCCGACGACGCCGTCGACCTGCTCGAGCGCGGCGTCGATCGGGTCATCCTCGGAACGGCGGCCGTCGAGAACCCGGATATCGTCGCCGAGATCAGCGAGGAGCATCCCGACAGCGTGGTCGTCAGCCTCGACGCGAAAGACGGCGAGGTCGTCGTCGAGGGCTGGACCCAGGGTGCCGGCGTGACACCCGTCGAGGCCGCCGAACGGTACGCGGAGCTTGGCGCGGCCGCGATCCTCTTTACGAACGTCGACGTAGAGGGCCAGCTGGAGGGCGTCGCCACCGATCCCGTCGAGGAGCTGGTCGAGGCGACCGAGATTCCGGTGATCGCCAGCGGCGGGGTCGCGACCCTCGAGGACGTACAGGCGCTCGAGAAGACCGGCGCGGCCGCGGTCGTGGTCGGCAGCGCGCTGTACGAGGGCAACTTCACGCTCGAGGAGGCGCAGGCGGTAGTCGCCGAGGACTAACCGCGCCCGTCGGCTACGACTTCCAGAACGCCGGCGTGAGAAGAACGAGCACCGGGATGATCTCGATGCGGCCGATCCACATCATGATCACCATCACGGCTCGAGAGGTGACCGAGAAGCCGGCGTAGTTATCGAGCGGGCCGGCCCGCTCGAAGGCGGGGCCGATGTTGAGGAAGATCGACGCCGAGGCACCCATCGCCTCGAACTCGCCGACGGGGTCGGCAGTCCGGGCCGCGTCGACGACCACGAAGATCGTCAGCAGGAAGAAGAGCACGAGCGTGAGCAGGATGTAGGCGTAGATGTCCCGCACCGTCTCCTCGTCGACGACCTCGTTGCCGAGCCGAAGCGGGCGGATCGCCTCCGGGTGGACCGACGTGAAGAGGCTCCGTCGGAACGCCTTCAGCGTCACCAGCCAGCGCAGCGACTTGATCGAGCAGGTCGTCGAGCCGGCCATCCCGCCGATAAACATACAGAGAAACAGCAGGTGCTTCGCGCCGGGGCCCCAGAGATCGAAGTCCGTCGACGCGTAGCCGGTCGTCGTCACCAGCGAGGCAACGTTGAACACCCCGTGGCGGATCGTCGGCTCGAGACCCGTGTTGACGTCGGGATCCAGCAGGAGGATCGCCACGACCAGCGCGGCGAAAAACGCCAGCACGCCGACGTAGAAGCGAAACTCCTGGGACTCGAGCGGGCGGCGGTAGTCGCCCTGCGTGACGTAGTACAGGAGGACGAAGTTCGTCGATCCGAGCACCATGAAGGGGATGATCGCCCACTGGACGGCCGGCGAGAAGGCGCTGGCGCTGCCGGGCTCCGGCGAGAAGCCCGCGGTGGCGACGCTCGTCATCGCGTGGGAGACGGCGTTGAACGGGCCCATGTTAGGACCGAGCCCCGCGAGGTGAAGCGCGTAGAACGTCGCGGCCGCGAGCAGCGTGAGGCCGACGTACAGCCCCCAGATGAGCCGGGCGGTGTCGCTGATGTGGGGACGCAGTTTGCGGACGTTTCGGGTCTGAGACTCGGTCTCCATCAGCTGAGCGCCACCGACCATCAGGTTCGAGAGCAGTCCGATCGCGACGATCAGGATACCGAGGCCGCCGAGCCACTGGATCAGCTGGCGCCAGAGCATGATCGCACGCGACTGGTTCTCGAAGTCCCAGCCGCTCATCACGGTCGCACCCGTCGTCGTGAGCCCGCTCGTGCTCTCGAACAGGGCGTTGACCGGGCCGCCAACCCCGCCGTAGAACGCCGATTGCGGACCGGCCGCGAGCCCGGCCAACAGGAAGGGGACGGCGCCGACCGCCGCGACGCCGAGCCAGGTGATCGCGACCATCAGAAACGCCTCCCGCTGGCCGAGCGAGCGCTCCTCGGAGAGGGACTCGAGTGCGAGTCCGATCGCCGCCGTGAGGACGATTGCGACCAGAAACGGGATTGGGTCGTCGCCGTCGAACACGGCGAGCGCCAGCGGAGCCGCTAACGGAACGGCGAGCCACTTGAGCACCGTCCCCGTGAGGCTACAGCTCGAGCGCCAGTCGACGCGGATCGTCACGTGTACCCGACGGTGTGAGAGGAGGGAAGATAATCGGTTCGGAACGGAAGCAGGGCGATGAAATCCCTCTCACGCGGGCGCGTTCGAGCGGAGGGAGGATTCAGTCCTGGTTGTGTTCGTGCCCGACGTAGAGTGCGAGGACGTTGACCCCGAGCAACACGGAGAACGCGAGCAGGACGGTCGGATCACCGAGGCCACGCGCGAGCAGCGGGAGGTGGACGAACGGGAGGGTGATCGCGGTCCAGAACGCGACGAACTGGGCGGGGCCTTTGACCGAGCGAACGAATCGACGACGGTATCGCTCGGGCGTGGACGCGTCCGGGTCGGCGGGCGTAATCGATTCGTTCGGAAGCGGGGAGTGGTTCGACATGGCCAGGAACTACCTCTTTGTATCTCTTACATTCATCATAACTATCATATAAGCCATCGAATATTAGATTAGGTTAGTTCTATTTTATCGCCGATCCATGCTGGAAGAGACGTTTCGAAACCGTTCCACAACTAGTTAGAAATTTTATAGCCACTTCTGAGAGCCTCGGTCGTGTGAACTACACTCATTCGCTGGGAACGACCGCCGCCGCGACCCCGAGCCGAGCGGAACCACCTTGTACCGGCGGCGGCATCGATCCACCATGAGCGAGCGAACGGCGACGGTAACCCGTGAGACGAGCGAGACGACCATCGACTGCACCCTCGCGATCGACGGCAGCGGCGACGCAGAGGTCGAAACGGGTGTCGGCTTCTTCGATCACATGCTGAGCGCGCTCGCCAAACACGGGCTGTTCGACCTCGAGGTCGACTGTGACGGCGACCTCGAGATCGACGACCATCACACGGTCGAGGACGTCGCGATCGTCGTCGGAACGGCGCTCGACGAGGCACTCGGAGACCGAACGGGGATCGTCCGATACGCCGATCGTCGCGTCCCCCTGGACGAAGCCGTCGCGGGCGCCGTCGTCGACGTCAGCGGCCGACCCCGGTTTTACTTCGACGGGGCGTTCTCTCAGGACGCGATCGGCGACTTCACGAGCGACATGGCCCGCCACTTCGGGGAGTCGCTCGCGATGAACGCCGGGCTGACGCTCCACCTCGAGGTCGACGGCGAGAACGCCCACCACGAGGTCGAGGCGCTGTTCAAGGCCCTCGCCCGCACGCTCGACGACGCGACCCGGGTCGACGACCGTCGGGAGGGGACCCCGAGTACGAAGGGCGCCCTGTAGCGCAGCCTCGGACATCCACCGAGCCACCGGCGCGCACCGATCACCGATCCTTATACTCCGGCCCGCGTACGCCAGGTACGGACATGTTCGACGAGATTATGGAGAAGTTCGAGGGATCGCCCAGCCAGCAGGCGGTGATCCGTCTGCTGCTCGAGCGCGGGTTCTCCGTCAACGACGACGGCCGGGTCGTCTCCGGCGGCATCGAGATACCGAACACGGGGATCGCCCGCGAGATCGGCGTCGATCGACGGGTCGTCGACTCGACGACCGACGTCATCCTCGAGGATCCCGAGCTGCGCCGGATCTTTCAGAACATCTCGCAGGTGCCGAGTCTGATGGATCTCGCGCCGGTTCTCGATCTGACGGTGCTGTCGATCGCGGTCGACGACGCCGACCAGGAGGGAATCGTCGCGACGATCACCGGGACGCTGGCCGAGCACGAGATCTCGATCCGGCAGACGATCAGCGAGGACCCCGAGTTCACCGACGAACCCCGGCTCTATCTCGTCACCGATCAGGACCTGCCGGGCGAAGTGATCACCGAGATCCGCGACCTCGAGTTCGTTCGCAAGATCGAGCTCCAGTGATCAGCCGTCGGCCGGCTCGTGGTCCTCGAGGACGGCGCTGAGCGCGCTCGTCAGCTCCTCGAAACGCTCCATCGACATGTTGTCGGTCGTCACCCAGACGCCGTGTGAGCCACGGATCACGCGACTCAGGTACCCGTTTTCGAACATTCGGATCGTCGCCTCGTACTCGCCGAGCTGGGTGTTTCGGTAGGCCGACTGGGAGTGAAAGCCGCGGCGTTCGTGTTCGGCGAACCCGATGAGGTCGGCGGTTCGGTCGAGATCAGACCGCAGATACACCTGCTCGACGTCCTCCTCAGTGAGGTAGGTGATGCTGCGGAGTTCGTCGCCGACGGTGGTTCGACAGGCGCTGCGGAGCTCGTCGGCGAACGTCTCGTCGATGATGGTATCGTCCATGCGACGACAGACCGTACCGAGGACCAATAACGTAGCGGATCCGGCACCGACCGGCACGACGACCGACGGGCTCTTTTCACTCGCGTGTGTACGCCCCGCATGATCGATCCGGAGCGGGGACAGAGTGGTCCCGCGTGACCGAGACGTACCAAACCGTCGCCGACGCTGCGACGGCGACGTTCGTCGTCCAGGGGTCCGAGTTCCTCGGCCACGTTCGGCCCATCGACTCCGTCGACGCCGCCGAGGCGTTCGTCGAGGACGTCGCCTCGGAGTACGACGACGCGACCCACAACGTTCCCGCCTACAGGGTGCGGGCCGACTCCGGCGGGGAGTTCCTCCGGGAGTACTCGAGCGACGACGGCGAACCCTCCGGCTCGGCCGGCAAGCCGGCACTGAACGTCCTCGCCCAGCAAGAACTCGAGAACTGCGCGGTCGTCGTCACCCGCTACTACGGCGGGACGAACCTCGGCGTCGGCGGGCTCGTCCGGGCGTACTCCCGGGCGGTCAAGGAGGCCGTCGAGAAGGCGGGGATCGTCGAACAACGGCCACACGAGCAGGTAACCGTCACCGTCGAGTACGACGACTCCGGGACCGTCCGTAGCATCTTGGAGAGCGAGGGCGTCGAGTTCGACGCCGACTACGAGGCCACCGTCACCTTCGAAGTGCGGGTTCCGAGCGCGGAGGCCGAGGCGCTCCGGGACCGACTCCGGAGCGCGACGAGCGGGCGGGCCGATCCGACGTAGCCGAACGACGGGCTACGGTACGGATCGGGCGTCCGAGCCCGCAGTCTCGAGGGTTCGTTCGATCGTCTCCCGGACGGCCTCGAGTTCGTCGAGTTCCGATCGCTCGAGGCGGACGTCGAACAGCCCGCGATCGAGAACGAGTTCGTCCTCGTAGAGCCGGACGTGGGAGACCTCGTCCCAGGGAACGAACGCCTTCGTGAACGGACGGCGCTTGACGAGTCCAGCCTCGTGGACCCGGATTTCGGGGTCGGCACCCCACGACGTTTGCCAGCGGCCCTCGAGGGCGCCACCGACGATCCAGCCGACCGCGATCAGGAGCCAGACGACGGCGGCCGACCAGTTGCCCCCGGCGGCGTTGACGAGCGCGATGGACAGCCAGCCGAGGGCGACGAACGTATCGACCTTCCCACCGCCGGGCGGCGTCCACCCCCAGGTTGCCGTCGGCTCGTCCGCGGTGACCGCTTCCACGTACTCGGTCTGGGCAATACCGCCGAGAACGAAGCCGAGGACGAGAACGGCAAGCGACGACCCGGTCGCGACGAGCGTCGAGGCGATCGGGGACCAGGCCATGGTAGCGGCCGCCGCGCCAAACAGGCCCGGAATCCCGGGCAGGTACAGCAGCGCGCGACGGCGTCGGCTCCGTCCGAGACGGATCGCGAGATCGCCGTCGAGTCGCGCGGCGAGGACGCCGAGGATTCCCCCGGTCGCGAGGCCGCCGACGAAGACCGCGGCGAGGACGGCGTCCGAGACCTGCTGCGTCGCCGCGACCGAGGCGGTTATTCCGGCGACGAGAACGCCGAGGTAGAGGCCGAGAGCGGTCCGAAACCCGCCACTCGGAGAGCTGGCGGACTGCTCGCTGGCATCAGACATATCGCCCACTATGTCGGACTGGTTAAAATAATGACGGGTCGGAGTCAGACGGATCGTCGTACGTCGGTGACGGCACAACCGCAGAACGGCTCGCGGTTGTGCCGGGAACTCGGTACGGCAGACCGTCTCAGGCGTCGCCGGCCGCCGGCGTGGAGGCGGCCGCGTCGGCGTCGGCCTCCTCGAGGTCGGCCCGCGAGCGGTTACGGTAGGTCAGTACCACGAGCATCGCCAGGCCGATGCCCCGCAGCGAGGCGGTGATCTCGAAGATCGTCAGCGCCGAGGGGACGCCTGCGAGCGTGAGGATTCCCTCGACGATCAGCAGCGGAATCTCCGGCACCATCAGCAGGATCGACGAGATCGAGTACAGCGCGCGGTTCACCTGGGAGACCGAGGCGTACTGGTAGCCGATGATCGTCACGCCGAGTGCGTAGACCCCGATGAACATTCCGAGTACGGGGATCACGACCTCGGGAACGACGAAGCCGACATCGGCGACGTCGCTCCAGCCCATGATCTCGCCGTCGCGCAGGAACAGGATGCCCGGCGAGAAGACGAACGCGAACGGGACGAGGACCTTGTTCAGCGAGAGCAGGAACGCGATCGTCGCCGTCTTCATCTCCTCGGCTTTCGCGACACCGGCCCCGGCGAACGCGGCGACCGCCACCGGCGGGGTGACGTCGGCCATCAGTCCCCAGTAAAGGACGAACAGGTGTGCAGCCAGGACGATGACGCCGGCCTCGACCAGCGGCGCCTCGAGCATCGCGACGAGGATGATGTACATCGCGGTCGTCGGCATCCCCATCCCGAAGATGATCGCCGCGACGCCGGTCAGACCGAGCAGGATCAGCATCGAGTCGCCGCTGACCTGGCTGATGAGCGCGGCCAGGTTCGGCCCGAGTCCGGAGACGCTGATGACGCCGGGGACGACACCGGCGGCGGCGACGGCGACGACGACCGTCGTCGCTGTTCGCGCACCGGAGTCCATCGACTTCAGGATGAACGTCCCGAAGCGGTAGGCGCGGTTGCCCGACAGCGACGGGCGGTTGAACGCCTTCGCGCTCCGATCGGCCGCCGCGTCGACCTCGGGGTCGAAGTCGAGCAGCGGCGCGTCGGCCCGCGGTCGCAGGAGAATGAAGACCGCACTGACGAGGATCGCGATCACCCCGAAGTCGCCGATCGCGGCCACCGCCGCGTCGCCGACCGCCAGCGGTTCGCCGGTGGTCTCGAGACCGGCTGCCGCCTGTGCCGCGTCGAAGAGGCCGACACCGGCGGTCGCGTACGCGGCCGCTTGGGCGACGTACGCCGCCGCGAGCGTTCCCATCAGCGGAATCCGCGTGCGTTCGTCGTAGGCGGCGACGATCGCCAACAGCGCAACGACGGCGACGATGGTCAGCCAGCCGGCGCGGTTGATCGAGTACCGGGCGATCACCAGGAAGTACAGCAGCAGGATCAGCGGAATGAGGTAGAACCAGCCGCTGCGCAGCGCCGAGCGGACGTCCGGCAGCTCCGAGCGGGGGAGCCCGCCGATGCCGCCGCGGACCGCCTCGAAGTGGACCATCACCCACATCCCGAAGAAGAAGGCGAGGGCGGGCAACGTTGCGGCGATGATGACGTCGGCGTACGGCGTGCCGGTAAACTCGACGATGAGGAACGCCGCGGCGCCCATCACGGGCGGGAGCATCTGTCCGCCCGACGAGGAGGAGGACTCGACCGCACCGGAGAACTCCGGCGAGTAACCCGAGCGCTTCATCAGCGGGATCGTGAACGCCCCGGTCGTCACCGTGTTGGCGATCGACGAGCCGCTGAGCATTCCCATGAACCCGCTCGAGACGACGCTGGCCTTCGCGGGACCACCCTCGCGAGTCCCCGTCGCGGAGTAGGCCATGTCGATGAACCAGCGGCCGGCCCCGCTCATCTCGAGGAAGGCGCCGAACAGGATGAAGATGTAGATAAAGCGGACGCTGACGGACACCGGCTGACTGTGGACTCCGGCCTCGACCGTGTACCAGAGATTGTACATGATGTTCCCCCAGTTGTCGGGCTGGATCGACAGCGCGCCGATCACGGAGTCACTGGGGATGTAGTAGCCCCACCGGGCGTAGACGATAAACAGGGCGACCAGCGACGTCAGCAAGAGCCCGAGCGCTCGCCGGGTCGCCTCGAGCACGAGCAACATGCCGACGACGGCGAGGACGAAGGCGGCCGAGGCGTCGGCCATCGGGATTCCGATCGCGGTCAGGCCCACCTCCACGGGAGCCAGAAACGGGAAGACCTCGCCCAGCGACTGGGTGTCCTCAAAGCGGTGGACCGCGATCTGCTGAATTTCGTCGTAGTTGGTCCCGATGTAGTACGCTGGCATCATCGCGATACCGGCCAGGATTACGTCGGCCGGCGCGACCCGGTTCATGTCGGGGTCGAGGAACGCCCACCTGGTCGCGCCCGCAGTCTTCGCAGTCCCTCGAGTAATCGGGTGTTCGTCGCCGAACCGACTCCTGACGGCTGGCTCGATCCGACCGAGTCGTCGGACGACGAACCCGTTGCCGCGGGTCGTCGGAAACAGCAAGAACGCGAGCACCAGTCCGAACGCGACGTGGATCGCGTTGACCTGAAGCTGCTGGAAGCCGATCAGTCGATACTCGCCGACGACCGGCAACGTCCCGCCGAAGACGTAGCCGCGCGCGGCGATCCACATCTGGAACGCCGAGAACGTGATGGCGATCAGGGAGACGATCACGACCGCCAGTCCCCGGTGGGACCGGCGTCGCTGGACCTCCTCCATGAGTTCCTGTTGTTCCTCGTCGCTGAGTGCCTCTTCGTCCCCCCTGTCTACGCTCATGAGTTCGTCTCAGTCATTTGTGCCGTCGTCGGTGATGTGTTCGTTTCGGTTCGTTGCCCCGAGTTACCGTCGGTGACGACCTCACCGATCCCCCGGTCGGCCAGAAACAGGACGACGCGGCCGTCGGCAGCCTCGGCCAGCGCGTACCGTTCGTCACCCACGATCAGTTCGTGGCCGGCGATCTCGCCGGGGGCGACAAACAGTTCGTCGTGGGTTTCCGATCCCCGGACTACGTACCCCTCTTCGGTTCGCTCGACGTCCGTCGTCGGCAGCCCGGCGCCGAACGAGTGAAAGACCGATCGATCGGCACGCAGGCTCGAGCCGTCGACGACGTAGACGTCCTCGATCGGCGTCCGCTCGACGCTGTGCGTGTAGGCGATCGTCACCTCCTGGCCCTGATCGACCGGGATTTCGAACAGCCGCTCGTCGGACTCCGCGTCCGCGACAACGAGCGTGCTGTCGGCCGTCGCCGAAGAAACCACGGCGGTTGCTCCGGAGACGGCAACCGCGGAGACGAGGAACGCGCGTCGGGTCAGGTGGTCCACGGTGATGCTCCGGAGATCTCCCGATATCGCGGTCAAGCGGCGTTACTCGTCCTCTTCGTCGTCCTCGCCGTTTTCGTCCTCAGCGTCGTCCTCGGCGTCCTCCTCGTCGACGTCCTGCTCGTCGAAGTACGCCGCCGCGCCCTCGTGGAGATCGATCGGCATTGCCTCCTGGGCGGTCTCGAGGTCGATGAAGTCCGCCTGGGTCGTGAAGTCGTCGACGTTGTCGAACATCGCCGCCGTAACCTCCTCGACGATCTCCGCGTCGACCCCCTCGTGGGTCGCGAGCATCGCCTGCACCGAGACCGTCTCGACGTCGTCGTCGACGCCGTCGTAGGTGCCGCCGGGAATCTCGTCCTCGGCGAGCCACTCCGCGTCGTCGAGCAGGGTGTCGCGGGCCTCGTCGGTGACCTCGACGAACGAGATGTCCTGGGTCGCCGAGAGGTCCTCGATCGCACCCAGCGGGTAGCCGCCCACGGTGATCGCGGCGTCGACGTCGCCGTCGCCGATCTGGTCGGCCGCGGTCCCGAAGTCGGTGTTCTGCTCGTCGAACTCCTCGACGCCCGCCGACTCGAGGATCTGCAGGGCGTTGACCTGCGTCCCGCTGCCGGCGTCGCCGGTGTTGATCGACGCACCCTCGAGGTCCTCGACGGTCTCGATACCGGAGTCCTCCTGGGTGACGATGTGGATCGTCTCCGGGTACAGCGAGGCGATACCGCGGATGTTCTCGAGCGGTTCGCCCTCGAACTCGTCGAGCTCGACGCCGTTGTACGCGAAGTACGTGATGTCGTTCTGGACCAGCGCGAGTTCGGCCTCCTCGCGGCCGAGGCTGGCCGCGTTCTCGACGCTGGCACCCGTCGACTGCACCTGAATGCCGTGTGGCGTCTGGTCCTCGACGATGGACTTCATGTCACCCGCGAGCGGGTAGTACGTTCCCTCGGTTCCGCCAGCGTGCAGCGAGAGCGTCTCGCCGCCCTCCTCGGGCTGAGCTTCCTCGAGGTCGTCCTCGCCGTTTTCGTCGTCGCCGTTGTCGCCGTTGTCGTCTCCGTTCGCCTCGTCTTCAGCGTCTTCGCCGATACAGCCGGCGAAACCCACGATTCCAGCAGCCCCACCGAGCGCAATGAACTTGCGCCGCTTGATGTGTCGAACCATGCAGGATATATAATGCGGAATTCGTTAATAGCTGCTTCGGATTTTTTCCGTTCGGCGAGGCCGAGCCAGATCGGATGAAAGATCCCAGATCTCGGGTCGAAGCCGTGTGGTTTCGTCTCGAACCGCAGTCTGGGCTCTCCTCGTACCGTTCCGTCGCCCGAGCGGCCGAGACGATTACGAATCGAAATACTTTCACGGACTCCACGGTGCCTGTTGGCATGAACCGAATCGAGGCGGCCGACTACCACGACCTCGTACAGCCCGCGGACCCCCAACTCTCGCCGGAGGGCGACCGCGTCGCGTTCGTTCGTCGGACGCCGGAGGACGACGAAACGACCGCGGCGACGATCCACGTCGTTCCCGTCGGTGGCGACGAGCCGCGACAGTTCACTGCGGCCGACGGCGTCGACGGCCAGCCCCGCTGGAGCCCCGACGGCTCCCGACTCGCGTTCGCCAGCACGCGCGGCGACGGCGACCGACAGCAGGTGTGGGTTCTCCCGACCGACGGCGGCGAGGCCCGGCGAGTTACGGGCGTCGTCGGCGGAATCGACGGCCTCGAGTGGAGCCCCGACGGGGACCGACTACTGTTCACTCAGCGGGTGAGCGAGGCCGACCGCGAGGAGAGACGCGACGTCGCGGTCGATCCCGACTACGAACCCGAGGCGCCCGATCCACGGGTGATCGACCGCATGATCTACCGCGCCGGAACGGAGTACATGGACGGCCGTCGGAGCCACGTGTACGTCCTCGACGTCGAGGCGGCCCTCGAGGGCGCGGTCGACGCCCCGGCGGACGGCGAGGACGACACCGACGCGGGAGCTGCGGTCACTCGGCTTACCGACGGCGACGTCGACCACGTCGGCTCGACGTGGGGCGACTCGAAAACCGTCTACTACGCGACGAAAGCGGGTGAGGTGCCCGACGACTCGGTGACCTACGACCTCCTCGAGCACGACGTCGGAACTGACGAGCACACCGAGTTCGCGCAGACGACGGGCTGGATCAGCGGACTCGAGGCGACGACCGACGGACGGGTCGCCTTCGAGTACACCGACGAGGAACGGCTGACGCTCGGCCAGACCGAACTCCGCGTCCACGATCGCTCGAGCGGGACCGAGACGACGCCGACGGAGCCGCTCGATCGGACGATCGGTCACGATTCGGGCTTCGAGTGGGATCCCGAGGGCGAGTCGCTGTACTTCACGACGCCCGACGAGGGATCGCAGGTGCTCTGGTCGGTCCCCGGCGACGCGAGCGAGGAACCGACTCGAGTGTACGGCGAGGGCGTCACCGTCGAGTCGTTCTCGGTCGGGAGCGACGCCGTCGCCGTCGCTCAGAGCGAGTGGGACCACCCCGGCGATCTGTTCCTCACGACCCGCGGCGGCGCCGAGACGGTCAGGCTGACCCGGGTCAACCACGAGTACCTCTCGGATCGGGCCGTCCGCCAGCCCGAGGAGGTATGGTTCGAGAGCGACGGACACGAGATCCAGGGCTGGCTGCTCACGCCACCGGAGTTCGGCGGCGAGGTGCAGCGCGCCTCGGAAGCGTCGAGCGAGGGGGGCTCGCGAGGCTCCGGGGAGACGTACCCGCTGGTCGTCGAGATCCACGGCGGCCCCCACTCCCAGTGGACGACGTCGGGAACGATGTGGCACGAGTTCCAGACCCTGGCCGCACGGGGGTACGTCGTCTTCTGGTCGAACCCTCGAGGGTCGACGGGTTACGGTGAGGCCCACGCGAGTGCCATCGAGCGCGACTGGGGCGACGTCACGTTGACCGACGTCCTCGCGGGCGTCGACGCCGCCTGCGAGCGCGACTACATCGACGAGGACGAGCTGTACGTCACCGGCGGCAGCTTCGGCGGGTTCATGACGGCCTGGACGGTGACCCAGACCGACCACTTTCGGGCTGCCGTCTCCCAGCGCGGCGTCTACGATCTCTCCAGCTTCTACGGCTCGACGGACGCGTTCAAGCTCATCGAGGGTGATTTCGGCACCACTCCCTGGGCGGAACCCGAGTTCCTCTGGGAACAGTCGCCCGTCGCCCACGTTCCGAACGTCGAGACCCCGACGCTCGTGGTGCACTCCGATCGGGACTACCGAACTCCCGCGAACACCGCCGAACTGTTCTACCTCGGCCTGCAGAAACACGGCGTCGACACGCGGCTCGTCCGCTACCCCCGCGAGGGTCACGAGCTCTCCCGCAGCGGCGAACCGGGCCACGTCGTCGACCGCATCGAACGGATCGTCCGCTGGTTCGACGGCTACTCCGTCTACAGCGAAGCACCGCTGGCCCTCGAGCGCGAGTCCGATGCGGGGCTCTCGAGCGCGGCAGACGACAACGAGGGCAACGATGGCGCGACGGACGAAACGAGCGAAACCGACGAGTAGCGCTCGAGTCCGCACTCCGACGGACTTGCCAACCCACAAACAATATTATCGACCGGACATAAACGTCGGGACGTGCCGCTTTCGCCCGACCGACGACTCCAGTTCAGAATCGGTGGCGCGCTCACGCTGGTGATCGCCGTCAACGGCGCCCTCCTTGCGGTACTCGCCTGGATTGCGAGTCGCGCGCTCTCCGCGAGCGGGCGGTCGGTGTCGATCGAACTCGGCCTCCCGCTTTCGATCGGCGCGGTGCTTCTCGGCGCGGTCGGGCTCGTCGCCACGCAGGCGCGGTACGGCTCGCGAACGGCCGTCTCCGGACTCGAACTCGAGCCGGTCGACGGCGACGGGACGCGAAACGTCGGGAGTCGGGTCCGGCGGCTGGCGGCGCAGGCGGACGTCCCGGCTCCGACAGTGGCCGTCGCCGACCGTTCCGAGCCGGGCTGTCTGACCGTCGGGCGCCAGCGCTCGCCGACGATCGTCCTCACGACGGGGCTGCTCGAGAAACTCGACGACGACGAACTCGAGGCGGCGCTGGCCCACGAGGTCGCCCACGTCGCGAACCGCGACCTGCCGGTCGTCACCGCCGTCGCCGCGGCCGTCGCGATCGGCGATCGACTGCTCGAGCGCGAGGGGTTGCTACGGCGGATCCTCGAGAACACGGTGATGATCGCCTTCGTCACCGGGATCGGCGTGATCGTCTTCGCGATTCCGATTCTCGTGCTCGGTGTGTGCTACCTCCTCCTGAGCGCGGTCGCTCGTGCGGTCCTCGGCGCGAACGCGATCGTCCTCGGACTGTTCTCGCGAGCCCGCGAGTACGCCGCCGATCGCGGCGCGAGCCGACTCACCGGGAATCCGGCGGCGCTGGCAAGCGCGCTGGAGACGCTCGACGACGGGTCGCGTCCTCGACGAGACGCGCGGATACACGCCAGCGCGACCCTCGGGATCGTGCCGCAGCCGCTTGGCCTCGAGAACGCGACTGAGGACGGAGAGGAGAGCTGGGTCGAGCGGTTCCTCTCGCCCGTCTCCCTCGAGCGAATCGGCGAGCCGACCCTCTTCGATCGGGCGGTGACCGCGGTCGGCGGGTGGCTCCGCAAGCGACTCGTCGCGCCGACGGCAGCTGCCGTCCGTCGGCTGCTGGGCTGGCGGCCCTCGACACATCCGCCGACCGAGGCGCGGGTCGATCGGCTGCGGGCGCTCGAGCGACGGCGGCGTGAGTAACGGTCGTTCCTGCCGAATCGAACGGTGAAGGAGCGGTGCGATGGGTACGGTCCGGGACCGTTTCCACTCGAGATCGAGGGAGTGAATCGCCCGGCGTGGTGGGGGTTCGACCGGAAACGGAGGGGTCAGGGGACAGAGTGACGTGCGTGGCCTCCCTCCGGTGGCGCATGAATCCGAACGTCGGCGGACTCGACCGACTGCTGCGTGTCGTCGTCGGAATCGCCCTGCTCGTCGTCGGCTACCGCAACCGCGGCCAAACGCTCGGGACGCTGGCATTCGTCGCCGGTAGCGACGTTTTGGCGACCGCGATCATCCAGCGCTGTCCCGCCAACGGGGTGCTCGGAATCGACACCTGCAGCTAGCTCGCTCGAGAGTTGCCGTTCGAGCCGCTACGTCGTTCGGAACGCCCGATCACCGGCGTCGCCCAGCCCGGGGACGATGAAGCCGTCGTCGTCGAGGCGGTCGTCGATCGAGACCGTCAGCAGGTCGGCCTCGGGGTGGGTTTCGTCGACTCGAAGCAGCCCTTCAGGGGCCGACACGGCCGAGAGGACGATCAGATGCTCCGGCTCGGGCGAGTTCTCGATGACGTGTTCCAGAACAGTACACATCGTGCTCCCGGTCGCGAGCATCGGGTCGGCGATGATCACCGTATCCTCCTCGTGGATCTCGGGCAGTTTGACGTAGTCGACCGTGATCGGGAACGAGCCGTCCTCCTCGCGGCCGGCCTCCTCGTCGCGGCTCGCGCTGATGACGCCCTGGCGCGCGCGGGGGAACGCCTTCAGCAGTCCCTCGACGAACGGCGTCGCCGCGCGCAGGACGTTGATGATAACGACGTCGTCGAGCCCGCGGACCCGCTCGCCCATCGTCGGCTCGAGGGGCGTGTCGATCTCGACGTACTCGGTCTCCATCCGGCCGTCGATGATCTCGTAGCCACAGATCCGGCCGAGTTTGACCAGTCCCTTCCGGAAGCTGACCTGCTCGGTTTCGACGTCCCGAAGCTGCGAGAGCGTGTGCTTCGCGAGCGCGTGCGTGATCAGGTGTGCATCGTCCCGGTCTTCGATCGTCATTACTCGAACAGGCACGCGCCGGCACTTTCACGGTGTCGGTCCGCCTCGACGGCCGAACCGGCGTGTGCGATCTCACGCAGCGACGAGACTTATGTCGGTTCGACGCATAGCAGTCGCCCAGCCGAATGGAAGAGAGCATCTCGGGATTCAAGGTTCGCGGCGACTGGGGCGACGTCGTCGAGCACGGCGAGCGGATCACGCAGGCGCTCCGAAAGGCGGGTGTCCACGACCCCGACCACGACTACGGCGCCAGCTTCGCTCGCGCCTTCAAGGAGTGGGACGAGTGGCGTCCGAAGGCCCACGAAACGCTCGAGAGAGACGTCAGCGAGAAAACATCCGATCAGGCGAGCATCGAGGAGGGAAAGGGCGAACGCGCAGGAAAAGAACCCGACGAGGACATCAAGACCGCCGGCGAGAAACTCTCGGAATCGTACGAGCACTTAGAGAAGGACGACGCCGATGCGGCAGTCGACGACTGGAAGGAGTCGATCGACTACGTGGCGCGCGCGGCCGACTCGGCGAGCCGAAAGGCGCTCCGACGGGTCGAGGACACGGTCTACCAGAACGTGATGACCCAGCTCGCGCCGTACTACTTCGACAACGAGCTCGTCAGCGCGAACATCCAGCAGTCGACCCGCGGCGAGGGCGAACAGTTCATCTTCGAGGTCAACGTCAACGACGACGTTCTGAAGGAGGACGTCTCCGGACAGCTCAGCGAGTTCGAGGACGCGATCGACCGCTGGCACGTCGAGGTCGAGAAGGACACGGAGGCCGCGGAGGCGATCGAGGGTGCCGAGCCGCCACCGGAGCCCGCCGACAACTCGAAGTCGACGCGGAACTGACCGAGCGGGGCCGAGCCGCCACCGGAGCCCGCCGACAACTCGAAGTCGACGCGGAACTGACCGACCAGGGCCGAGACGTGGCGCCCGTCTCTCGAAACCCGCAGCTGCAGGTCGGCACACACTTGTAGGGCCCTCGACTACTATTCGATAGATGGTCGATATCGCGACGATTGGACTGTTCTTGATCGCCGCGACCGCGAGTCTCTTTATGTCCTGGGCGATCGGCGCCGGCTCGAGCGGATCGACGCCGTTCGCCCCGGCCGTCGGGGCGAACGCGATTTCGGTGATGCGGGCCGGTTTCGTCGTCGGCCTCTGTTGTTTTCTGGGGGCTGTTTTGCAGGGAGCGAACGTCTCCGAGGCCGTCGGCGAGGATCTCATCATCGGCGTCACCCTCTCGGCGGAGGCGGCGACGATCGGACTGACGATCGCCGCAGGACTGGTCGTTATCGGGATCTTCACCGGCTACCCGATCGCCACCGCGTTCACCGTTACTGGGGCGGTAATCGGTGCCGGCTTCGCGATGGGCGGCGATCCCGCCTGGGCGAAGTATCAGGAGATCGCCGCCCTCTGGTTGCTCACGCCGTTCGTCGGCGGCGGAATCGCGTACCTGACTGCGCGCGCCCTGCGCGAGGAACCGATTCCCGAGCGCCAGGTCGTCCTCATCCTGGCCGCGATCGTCGGCATGTTACTCGCAAATATCGAGTTCGCAATGCTCGGGCCGCCAGACGGCGGTGCCTCGATCGCTGTTACCGCCGCCGGCTCCCTCCCCGGATCGACGGTGCTCGGCAGCGCGGCGGCGACTGGCGCGATCGCGGCGGCCTGTGCGGGCGGACTTCGATGGGACATGCGCCGCGGAACGAAAGTCGCCGAGCGACACTTCCTGCTCGCGATGGGGGCGCTCGTCGCCTTCTCTGCCGGCGGGAGCCAGGTCGGGCTCGCAGTCGGTCCCCTCGTTCCACTCATAGACGACATCGGACTGTCGATTACCGCCCTGTTGCTCGGCGGTGGCGTCGGCCTGCTCGTCGGCGCGTGGACCGGCGCGACGCGGATGATAAAGGCGATATCCCAGGACTACTCCTCGCTTGGTCCGCGACGGTCGATCGCCGCGCTCATCCCATCGTTCGCGATCGCGCAGGTCGCGATCCTGTTCGGTATTCCGGTGTCGTTCAACCAGATCGTCGTCAGCGCGATCATCGGCAGCGGGTACGCTGCTGCGAGCAGCGGCGGCGTCAGCGCCCGCAAGATGGGATTTACCGTTCTCGCCTGGGTGCTCTCGCTTGCCGGGTCGATCGTCATCACGTACGGCGGCTACCGCGTCGTCGACGTGCTCTTGCTCTGAGCGAGCGGCACACATCGAACAGCCTTTACACGACGGGTGGCGAGAGTCGAGTATGGGCGCGACCGAACCGATCCAGTGGCGACGGGATCCCGACACCTCTCGTACCGTTCGGCTCCTCTGGTCGCTCGGCGTCGGGACATTCTTCGCCGTGACCGTTATCATCGTCTTCTGGCGGGTGTTCGATATGGCCACCCAGGTCGGCGGTCAGTCGATCGTCGCCGCCGCGCTGGTTGCACTCCTCATTACCGCACTCGCGGTCGCCGTCTCGGACGACGCCGAACGACAGCTCGAGCGGATCTTCGGTCGGTTGTCTGTATCGGTTCCCTCCGGCACCTCGCTCAGTCGGGCGAGAGACGCCACGCTGGGAACGGTAGCGATGGTCGTCCTTATCGGCTCGCTGATGATCGTCGGTCGCATCGTCTCACAGCAGGGGTTGCTGGGCGGCGTCGGTGCCGGCCCGTTCACCGGACTGGCCGCGCTGTCGCTGCCACTGGCGCTCGTCGCGATCCTGCTCGCGTCGTTCCTGCGCTCGGTCGGCGCCTACAACCCCGACGAACGCACGGTCTACCTCTACGATCCCGACCAGTCGATCGATCTCGACCTAATAACGGACGCTTCCGTCCGTCAGATCGGCGACGTCGCGATCGTCAACTTCGACTACGCACAGCCCGACGGCCGGTACGTCCAGGGTCCGCGGCGAATCGTCGTTCCGCCCCGGGTCGCTCGCGAGATCGTCGCCGCCGTCGACGCCCGTTAGTTCGCGTCGGTCTCCTCGAGTTCGTCGGCCTCGTTTTCGCCCTCCTCGTCTCGCTCGAGTTTGTGTAGCCGCGCCTTCATGATTCGGGTGTTCTCGACGGCCTCGACCGTGATGCGGACGCCGTCGAACTCGATCTCCTCACCCTCCTCGACGAGTCGGCCCGCGCGGTTGAAGATGAAGCCGGCGATCGTCTCGAACTCCTCGCCCTCCGGGAGCTCGATCTCGAGGGCCTCGTTGACGTCCTCGATGTTGACCTCGCCGCGGACGAGGACGGTGTCGGCGTCGATCTCCTCGATCGGCAGGTCCTCGCCGCCCTCCAGGATCTCGCCGATGATCTCCTCGACCATGTCCTCCATCGTCACGAGTCCCTCGGTGGTGCCGAACTCGTCGATGACGATTGCCATGTGCATCCGGTTTTCGCGCATCTCGGTCAGCAGTTCGTCGACGTTCTTCGACTCGGGGACGTGCAGCGTCGGCTGGATCAGGTCGACGAGCTCGAGGTCGTCGGCCTCGGTCTCGCCGTAGTTGAGGTCGCGCACGAGGTCGCGGATGTGGACGACGCCCTGGACGTTGTCGAGGCTTCCCTCGTACACCGGAACGCGAGCGTGGCCGCTCTGAATACAGGTCTCGATCGCCTCGTCGATCGTCGCATCCTTTGGAACCGCCGTCATGTCGAGTCGCGGCGTCATCACCTCCTTGACGATCGTCTGGTTGAACCGGAAGATCCGGGTGAGCATCTCGTGTTCTTCCTCCTCCAGGACGCCCTCCCGTTCACCCGACTCGATCATCTCCTGGATCTCGTCGCGGGTGACGTAGGGCGTCTCGATCGCCCCCGTCGAGCCGGTGAGCTTGTTTACCTGTCGTGTCAGGTAGTCGAAGAGGACGATCAGGGGGTACAGCACGTACTCGGTGGTCTTGAGCGGCTTCGAGATGCGGACCGCCCACGACTCGGTGTTCTCGACCGCGTAGGACTTGGGAACGCTCTCGCCGAACAGCAACACGATCGCCGTAATGCCGAACGTCGCGAGCAACACGCCGACCAGCCCGCCGAAGTGAATCGAGAGGACGGCCGTGGCGATCGAGGACATCGCGATGTTAACGATGTTGTTGCCAACGAGGATCGTCACGAGCAGCCGGTGGGGGTCGTCCTTGAGCGCCTTCACCAGCTCGGCGCCCTCGACGCCGTCCTCGACCATCCCGTCGAGGCGGTGTTTCGCGAGGTTGAACATCGCGATCTCTGACGAGGAGAAGAATCCCGACAGCAGAATGAGCACCGTGACAGCGAGAACGCCGAAGATCGTCACGGTCGACTCGTCGAACTCAAGATCCAGAAACGGGACCTCGTAGGCGGCGAGCACGACCTCGAGCAACGGAGACAGCGCCATGATGTCCTGACTTGACACCCGATCGGTTAACCGTTTACCATTCTTTGCCCTTTCCCGACGACACGTTTACCCCGCCCGTCCCCCAACGAACGGCCATGTCCGAGGCCACCAGTCGTGACGGCGAGCCGGCGATCACCCTCTATCGGCTCCAGGCGTGTCCGTACTGCGAGCGCGTCGCTCGCACGCTCGGAGAGCTGGGACTCGAGTACCGCTCGCGGTTCGTCGAGCCGTTGCACTCCCGTCGGGACGTCGTCAAGCGCGTCGCCGGCGTCCGCACCGTGCCGGTCATCGTCGACGACGACGCCGGCGTGACGATGGCCGAGAGCGCCAACATCGTCGACTACCTCGAGTCGACCTACGGCGACGGCCCACCGACCGGCTCCGCGGCCGCCGACGAGGCGACCGCCGAAACCGGAGGTGACGACTGATGCCCGAGTTCGACGTCGTCGAACTCGAGCCGGCCGACCACCTCGAGCCCGGCGAGACGGCGCCCGACTTCACTAGACCCCTCGTCACCGACGAGTTCTGGGAGGACCGCTCGCTGGCGGAGCTGGTCGACGGCCGAACGATCCTCGTTTTCACGCCGATGATCGGCTCGTTCGTCGCCAAGTACGTCTGGGACGAGCTGGCCGAGCGAGGCTGGCTCGATCGCGAGGAGCGGATCGTCGGGGTCACGGCCTCGACGCCGTACGGCATCTCCCGGTTCCTCGACGAGAACGACCTCCCAGTCGAGGTTTTCGCCGATCCGACCAACGAGATCGCCGCCGACTACGGCGTCGGCCACGACCTCGACGGAATGGCCGGCGTCAGCGAGCCCCGACTCGCGTTCGTCGCCCTCGACGCCGACCGATCGATCGAGTCGGTCTGGGTCGCCGACGAGTGGCCCGAGTTTCCCGACTACGAGGCGCTCGAGGCCGAGTTCGGCCTCGACTGACGCGGTGCGTTTTTGACGTCGCCGAACCGATCGAGAGCTATGAGCGAACTCGAGTCGGCCGCCACCGCGATCCGAGCGGGCGAGCTGGTCGTCTATCCGACCGAGACCGTCTACGGACTCGGTGCGAACGCCGTCGATTCCGACGCCGTCGAGCGCGTCTTCGAGGCGAAGGGGCGGGACCGATCCAAACCCGTCTCGATGGCGGTTCCGTCGGCCCCGTCGGCGCTCGACTACGTCCGCGCGACCGACCGCGAGCGCGAGTTCATGGCGAGGTTCCTCCCGGGTCCCGTGACCGTCCTCTGTCGGCGACGCGAGGTCGTCCCCGACGAGCTAACCGCGGGCGAGGATCGGGTCGGAGTCAGGGTTCCAGACCACGACCTCGCGCTCCGACTCTGCGAACGGGCCGGGACGCCAATCACGTCGACGAGCGCGAACATCAGCGGGAGCGGAAGCGTCCGCCGGATCGACGACCTCGAGACGTCGATCCGCGAGGCCGTCGCGGTGACGATCGACGGCGGCGAGACGGCGGGGACCGAAAGCACCGTCGTCGACGTCTCGAGCGGGACGATCCACCGCCGCGGTGCGCGGGCCGACGAGATCGAACGCTGGCTCGACGCTCGGTGAACGACCGCCGCCTGCTCGAGACCCGCTACCCGAGTCCGAGCAGCGACCGCAGCGTCCGCGTTCGAACGCCACACTGCTCGGCGAACTCGCAGGCGCCGCACTTCGCCCGGTTGTCGATCCGCGCCGGCGGCCCGTCGAGCTCCCGCACCGTCCGTAACGTCCGACGATACCCCGCCTTCCGTCGGGTCGTGAGATCGATCCGTCGAATCGCGCCGTAGGCGGGGTACTCGAGCCAGGCGCGCTCGACTGGTCGCTCGTGCTCCCAGGCCAGTGCCTTCGCGGCCGCGACGGCGTGGACCGACTGGGACTCCCAGACACCGTTCTCGGGGGGTTTTCCGGCCGAGACGAGGACGGGCTCGAGGGGCTTCTCGAGAACCTTGTGGACGATCCCGCGACAGTGGCGCCCGGTCGCGAGGACGGTTCGGGCGTCAGGCTCGCGGAGGCGCTGCCAGTGGCTTGCTTCCTCGAGTCGACGGCGGGTCTCGGCGAGTCGGTCGCGGTAGGCCGTCGGCGGAAGGGCGAGCGGTTCGGATTCGAGGTCGTCGATCGAGGCCTCGAGCAGGGACTCGTAGCGGGGCTCGAGCTCCCGGATTTCCGTAACCTCGGGCGGAGGTTCGCGCTCGTCGGCGTCCTGCCGGCGCTGGTAGTAACACTTCCGCGGGCAGTAGGCGGCGGTCCGAAGATCGCTGAAGGCGACGTGTGACACGGGCGGTCTGGCCGCGCCTTCGGACAAAAACCCTCGTCCCCGTGTGGAGCTCGTCGCGTTAGAAGTCGACGTCCGTCTCCATCCCCTCGGTCGCGTCCTCGAGGCCGTCCTCGCGGACGTCGGTCGCCATGCGCTCGGAGAGGTCGGCGTCGGCGAGGACGCTGTCGAACTCGTCGCGGTAGCGGTCGTTGGCCGCGCGGGACTCGTCCTGGGCCGCGGCGACGCGACGGTAGCGCCCGATCCGTTCCTCGCTAACGTCGTACTCCTCGGCGAGCGCGGCGTCGTCCTCCTCGCGCTCGCGGATCGCGGCGAGGTCGACCTCGTCCGCGTCGCTCTCGTCGATCAGGTGCAGCGACATTCGGGCCTCGAAGACGTCGTCCTCGGCGACGTCGAGCTCCTCGGCCAGCTCCGCGTCGGAGCGATCGTCGTAGAACCCCTCCGCGATCTGGAGGTAGTCGTCGGTCGAGAACGGCCCCTCGAGTCCGTAGCGCTCGTTCATCTGCGTGACGACGCTCTCGAGGCGCTCCCGGTCCGTGCGTTCGTCCTTCTCGAGGGAGCCCCGGTCGTCCTCCTGGGCCTCCGTGACGGTCTCCTCGCCGTCGGTAACCTCGGTGAAGATGTCGCGGAGTTCTTCCGTTTTTTCGTTCATGGGTGGACACTCGCGGGGGGCGGCTATATAAGCCTGTTGGCAGAACGGGTAGCGGCCGGCAGTTCGTGAACTCACAATATCTGGTTAATTTACGCAAGACAACGGTGGGGTGCGTGGGACAATCTCGTGACAAGAATTAAGTCACGGCTCCCCGCCTAATTGAACATGAACGTCCTCGCGCAGACGGAGGTGACGAGGGAGACGTACTGGGGACTCAGCAGCACGGAGTACNAACGTCCTCGCGCAGACGGAGGTGACGAGGGAGACGTACTGGGGACTCAGCAGCACGGAGTACGCGCTGTTCTATCTCCTGGCGACGGTGACGATCCTCGTCTTCCTCTACGGGGTGTACAGTCGATTCACGCGGTATACGGCCGGCGACGACGACCCGTTCGCCCGCCTCGACGATCTCGCAAGCCGGATCGTCTCGAGTACGAAGATCGTACTCTCGAACGAGAAGCAGTTCGACAGGGATCTCTACGGCGGGCTGATGCACGCCTTCATCATGTGGGGCTTTCTGACCCTGCTGATCGCGACGACGATCCTGTTCGTCGACGGCTACTTTTGGGAGCCGTTCCAGGGCTCGTTCTGGGTCGGCGACTTCTACCTCGCCTACCAGTTCATGGTCGATGCGATGGGACTGCTGTTCGTCGTCGGGATCGGAATGGCGATGTATCGGCGCTACTGGGTGCGCAATGAGCGGCTCTGGGACCGCCACACAAGCAGCGAGGACGACATCTTCATCTGGACGCTGTTCGCGCTGGGCGTCGGCGGCTTCCTGCTCGAGGGGCTGCGCATCTACGCGACGGGGATGCCCGACCACGAGATTGTCAGCTTCGTCGGCTGGGGGCTCGCCCTGCTGTTCCAGACGATCGGCCTCCCTGCCGTCGAGGGGACCGCCACGGATCCGAACTACACTGCACTCGGCGTCCTCGGCTTCAACGCCGAGACTTTCCACTGGCTGGCCTGGTGGTCACACTCGCTGATCGCGTTCTTCTTCATCGCGTGGATCCCCTACGCCAAGCCGTTCCACATGCTTTCATCCTTTGCCAACGTCGTCACCCGCGACGAGAAGGCCGNGCGTGGATCCCCTACGCCAAGCCGTTCCACATGCTTTCATCCTTTGCCAACGTCGTCACCCGCGACGAGAAGGCCGGCAAGCGACTGCCGAACGTTCCTGCTGATCTGGACGCCACGAACGCCGAGTCCATCGAGGACTTCACCTGGAAAGAGATGCTCGACCAGGACGCCTGTACGAAGTGTGGCCGCTGTTCTGCCGTCTGTCCCGCCAAGGCCTCGGATCGTCCGCTCGATCCCCGAAACGTCATCCTCGACCTCAAAAAGTACCGCGAACACCGCGCCGAGGGCGGCGAGGAGCAACCGATCATCGCCGACGGCGGCACCTCGGTGATCGACACCGAGACGATGGAGTCCTGNCGCGAACACCGCGCCGAGGGCGGCGAGGAGCAACCGATCATCGCCGACGGCGGCACCTCGGTGATCGACACCGAGACGATGGAGTCCTGCATGGCCTGTATGGCCTGTATGGACGCCTGCCCGGTCGAGATCGAACACCTCCAGTCCTTCACCCGACTTAACCGCCAAATGACTGACCAGGGCGACGTCGATCCAGGGATGCAGGACGTTTTCCAGAACGTCATGCAGAACGGCAACACCTTCGGCGACAGCCCGCGCAACCGGGCCGACTGGGCCGACGACCTCGAGTTCGACGTTACCGACGCACGAGAGGAGGAGGTCGACTACCTCTGGTACGTCGGCGACTACCCGAGCTACGACGACCGCAACAAGCAGGTCGCCCGCTCGCTGGCGGCCATCCTCCAGGAGGCCGACGTCAGCTTCGGCATCCTCTTCGATGACGAAAAGTACGACGGCAACGACATCCGCCGCGTCGGCGAGGAGTTCCTCTACGTCGAACTCGCCGGCCATCACGTCGAAACCTGGGAGGACTGCGAGTTCGACAAAATCGTCTGTACGGATCCCCACTCCTACAACACGTTCAAAAACGAGTACCCCGAGGTCGACTTCGAGGAGTTCGCCGACGACCCGATGATGCCCTTCGACTACGAACNCGTTCAAAAACGAGTACCCCGAGGTCGACTTCGAGGAGTTCGCCGACGACCCGATGATGCCCTTCGACTACGAACAGCAGTGGAACGCCGACGGTGAAGTCGACGTCTACCACTGGACCCAGGCCGTCGAGGAACTCGTCGACGAGGGCCGACTCGAGCTGTCGGGGACGGAACTCGACTACACCGTCACCTACCACGATCCGTGTCACCTCGGGCGGTACAACGACGAGTACGAGGCCCCCCGCGAGATCATCGAAGCGACTGGCTGCGAACTCGAGGAGATGCCCCGCAACCGCGCCGATTCCTTTTGCTGTGGCGGCGGCGGCGGCGGGCTCTGGATGGAGTTCGACGAGGAGCCAAAGCCCAGCGAGGAGCGGCTTCGGGAGGCCCTCGAGGACACCGACGCTGGCGCGGGCATCGAGAAGTTCGTCGTTGCCTGCCCGATGTGTATGACGATGTACGAGGACGGCCGCAAGACCGGCGGCTTCGAAGACGAGATCGAGATCGTCGACGTCGCCGAACTGCTCGTCGAGGCGATCGGCGCGCGGGAGAAAGCGGGGTTCGAGCCAGCCACGGCCGACTGATCCCGCGAGCCGTTCGAATAGCAGTAGATCGGAGTACCGTTTCTTTGTTCGGGACGTATGGCCAACTACTGTTAGCCCGTTCCGTGTTCGTTCTGAGCCGAGTGCCGACTATATCGACTGTGGATCGATCCGCTCAACGATTCCATCGAAGTCGTCGTCGAAGCTACAGACGGCGTCAATCCCGCCGTTCTCGATTAGCGAGATGAGACTTGCATCAGTAAAGCTGAGATCGTGATCATCGTACCGCTCGAACGCCCGAACCGCCTGTTCGAATCGATCCCGCGTTACGATCAGGAGTTCGATCCCTCCGGGAAACGAACCGCGGCCTGCGATCCGGTCCCCAACGAGACGCGCTTCGCGGTGCGTTCCGGTTCGTTTCCGAGCGAGCGTGACGGCCTCATCGTAGACGTAATCGGTAGTGTATGGTGCGCCAAACGCTCCGCCCAAAACGGCTGTCAATGCCTCCGTCGCTGCGTCGTGATGCTGGTCTCGGTCGTTCTGGACAGCGACGAAAACGCCCGTATCGATGAGGACACTCATTCTCCGTACAGCACATCGTCGATGTCGTCTTCGGTCGTCTCGACGCCCCAGTCCGAACTTCCGGCTAGCCACTGCTCGATCTCATCGTCGGATAGCGGCTTGAAATCGTCGCGAAACGACTCGATTAGTTTGTCTTTCGACTCGTACGATTCCGTTACGATTCGCTCGAGGAGTTCCTGCTGTGTCACCTTCGATCCAGTTTCGAGCCGGATCTCCGCCTGTAGCTCCTCGAGGCGAGATTTCGTCGTGTCCGTGACTTTGACCGAGGTGCTCATAGCGGCTAGTAGCGGATGCTACTGAGAAAACTGTTCCGCCGAGTTCCGCCGGGCTACTCGAAAATCGAAGCCGGGAGTGTAAATCGAGCGAATCCGAAAACGTATGGTCAGTCCGAGGATCCGGCTCGCGTCGACGTCGCTCCGCTCGAGGTAGCCTCGGATGACTGCAGTTCCACGACGTACTCGAGGAAGTTCTCGAAGACGAGCTTTGCCTCGCCCGCGTTCCGATAGTTCTCGTCGGTGATCTCAGCGAGCACCGAGTCCCGCCGTTCGTCCGACAGCTCCTTGCGGCGAACGAGCTCGCGGGCCGTCTTCTGGTCGTACTCGGGATGGAACTGGACGCCGAAGACCCGATCCTTGCGGAAGCCGTGGTTGGAGTACTCGTTCTCGGCAAGCGGTTCGGCACCGCCGGGCAGCGCCGAGACCTCGTCGGCGTGGCTCGTGAAGACGGTGAACTCGCTCGAGATCCCGTCGAACAGTCGGGACTCTCCCGAGTGTTCGACTCGACTGTAGCCGACTTCGTAGGTACCCATATCCTCGACCGTTCCCCCGAGGACGTCCGCGAGTAGCTGGTGGCCCCAACAGACGCCGAGAAACGGCACGTCGCGAGCGACCGCTTCGTCTACCCACTCCTTGGTAGCCGCGATCCACTCCTCGTCCCAGTAGACGGACGTTCGCGACCCCGTGACGACGGCGCCGTCGAAAGCGTACGTCTCGGGTAGTTCCCCCTGCGTGATGTCGAACTCCGCCAGCGAGGCGTCGAGTTCGCGTCGAAAGTTTCGTGTCGTGTTCGCGTCCTCGTGAGCCGCGTTCAGGACGGCGATGCGTAGCTGACCCATCACCACACCCTGGCCGCTCGGAGGAAAAATGCCTTCTGCTACGGCCGGGCGTTGCCGGAAGTTCGGAGCCACGGAATCGAGTAGTCGCGAGCCGATAGCGTCCTCACGGCCGGCGGTAGCTCCCGTCGTCGATCCGACGGAACTGCTCGCCGGTGTCGAACCAGTCGTCGGCGAGCCTCGGTGCCGACTTCGAGGCAGCCTCGCTGCCGTCGCGGTCGTCGGCAGGTGTTGCGTACCCGTCGGCGACCACCGGGCCGGAGAGCCGCAACTGTCCTGTCGCCTCGCCCTCGAGCACGGTCCCCCCGTCGTCGACCAGCTGCGCCTCGCAGTCGAGCACCGGCCTCCCGATCGCGTCGTCATCCGTCGGTCCCGCCACCGTCCGAGTCGCTGCCGTGGGGCACGCCGGCGCGCCGTAGGCCCGTGAAACCGTGACGCCGTACTCGAGAAGCGTCTCGACGGGCGCCTCGTCGACGGCGTGATCGCAGATCGCGCACTCGAGGTCCGCGAGCGCGTCGGCGTTCTCGTGGGCCGCGAGTTCGCGGATCGGCGCCCGTCGGCCCGAGACGACCGCCACGTCACCGTCATCGATTGCCGTCAGCGTGTCGCTGGGATCGAACGCCCGGTCGAGCAGGAGCTGCCCACCGACGTACAGCACGGGGAGCGCGGTTCGAAACAGTCCGTCGGCCGTCGAGAGTGGGTCGAGAACGAACCCCGAGTCCTCCCGGGAGAGGCCCCACTCGAGGACGGCGTCGATGCAGTTCCACTCGACGGTCTCCGGCGAGAGGGTCGCCACCGACTCGCCCGACTCGTCGTGGATCGCGAGCAACGGTGCATCGATGTCCCGCTCCGTTCCGGCGTCGACGGCGGACGCGTCGGTCCCCGCGAGCTCCTCGAGCGTGACGGTTCGATCGTGTGGGATCGAGCGCATGAGATCCCGCTGGGCCGCCTCGGCGACGACGATGGCAGGCTCGAGCACTTCGAACGGACGAGTTACGGTCGCGGGCGTCAGCCGGTGCGAGATCGGGGCGAGCGTCGCTCCGAGTCGGCGGCAGGCGAAGACGAGCGCCAGCGACGCCACCCGGTTCCGGGTGACGAGACAGACGGTGTCGCCGGAGCCGACGCCCCGTTGCTCGAGCGCGCCGGCGAGCCGGCCCGCGATGCGGGACAGCTCCGCGTAGGTGACGCGGTCCTCGCGGACGGTCTCGGCCGGCGCGTGGAGACGGTTCTCGGAGACGTCGACGATCGCCGTCCGATCCGGAAAACGCTCGGCGCGGCGGGCCAGCGAGAGAGTCACGACGGCGTCTTCGACGGCTGACACCGTAGTAGCACGGGTGGACAGGTGCAAGCCGTCTCTCAGCCATCACCGATCGTCGTCCGAGCGCTCCTCGAGAAAGCCAAGCAGCCAATCGTTGACCGTCCGCGAGCGCTCGATCCCGACGAGGTGGCCCGCCCCCTCGAGCGGGACGAACTCGCCGCGGGGCAGTCCGGACGCCAGCTCGCGGCTCGCCTCGGGTGAGACGAGCTCGTCGGCGGTGCCGTGGAGAACGCATGTGGGCTGGGTCACCTCGACGAGCCAGTCGCGGGCGTCGAACCCCTCGAGGGCGGCGAGCTGTGCCTCCCACCCCTCGCTGGTGGCGTCGCCGTCGACTCGCCAGTCGACGATGCCGTCGACGACCTCGGACTGGGACTCGCGGAACTCGGCGGAGAGGGCCGACTCGAGCGAGGTCCGAAGCGCCGCGCGGTCGTCGGGCGAGGCGAGCAGGGGCTCGAGGCCGAACGCCTCACCGCGGGCCGCCGTGCCGAGCAGCGACAGCGTCGCGATCCGCGTCGACTCGCGAGCCGCGGCGAGCGCGACCGCGCCGCCGAGCCCCGCACCGACGAGGTGGGCGTTCCGGGCGTCGACGGCGGCGAGGATCGTCTCGAGATCGTCGACGAGCGTTCTCATCGAGTACGGCCCGGACGGTGCGTCCGATCGGCCGGTTCCGCGAAGATCCCAGACGACGGTCTCCGAGGGACCGGTCAGCGCGGCGTGTTGCCACCCCCACGACCAGCCGCCGAGGCCGGCCTCGGGGACGAAGACGACGGGCTCACCCTTGTCCCCGTTCTCACCCTCGCGGCGGTAGTACAGCGAGACGCCGTCGTTCGAAACAGTTGACATACTCGAGGAGTGGCGTTCACAGCCCAGGTCGGTTTCGGTTCGCGAGGGTCAGGCCGCGAGGTACGACTCGGCGGCCGCCGCGAGGGTCTCGCTCGCGACGAGCACGTCGTCCCACGCGATCGTCTCGTCGGGGAAGTGCGCCTGCTCGATGTTCCCCGGGCCGAACAACACCGTCGGGATTCCGGCCTCGACGTAGTGGCGGCTGTCCGCGCCGTAGGTCCCGGCCCGTGGGTTGGTCCCCCCGAGCCCCTGGGCCGTCATCGCCGACTGCACCGCCCGGACCACCGGCTCGTCGGCCTCGATCTCGGCGGGTTCGAACTGGATCGAGAATCGCTCGAACTCGCAGTCGACGTCGGTTTCGGCGACGACCTCGGCCAGCCGCCGGTCGAACTCCCGCTCGACCTCATCGACGGTCTCGCCCGGCGCGACGCCGATTCGGATCTCGGCGACGAGTTCGTCGGCGACCGACGACGCCCAGCGTCCCGCCTCGAGACGGCCGACACAGACCGGCCACGGGATCGGGAACTCCTCGTATAGCGGGTGGGTGACGCGTTCGCCGCGTTCGGCCTCGAGTTCCTCGAGTGCCCGACGGATTCGCTCGAACGCGGGCAGCACCGACTCGCCGCGCCAGCGCATCGCCGCGTGAGCGGAACGGCCCTCGAGCCGGAGTCGCTTCATCAGGCTTCCCTCGGTCGCGATTACCGGGCTGCAGTCGGTCGGCTCGGCGACGATCGCCGCGTCCCGCTCGAACGGGTAGGGGTTATCCAGGGCCGCGGCGGCCGCCCCGATCCCGCCCTCCTCCTCGCCGGCGACGCTTTCGACGACGAGCTGGCCGTCGATCTCGGGGCTCGAGGCCTCGAGGTGGCGCGCCGCGAACACGCAGGCCGCCAGCCCGCACTTCATGTCGGCGGCGCCCCGAACGGTGAGACTCCCGTCTGCCCACCGGGGCTCGAACGGATCCCCCTCCCAGCCGCTGCCCGCCGGCACCACGTCAATATGGCCGTTCAAGACGAGCGTCCGTCCCGCATCGGGATCGCCGAACTCGAGCACGCCGCCGACGCTCGGCCTGTCGGTCGTTTCGATCTCGGCGGGATCGTCGGGAAACGAGGGGTGGTCGGCGAGCGTCTCCGCATCGGCCTCCCATCGGTAGGTTTCGAAACCGGCCGACTCGAGGGTGTCGCGGACCCACCGCTGGGCGGGCGCCTCGTTTCCCGCGGTCGTATCGAACCGGCACAGCTCGTCGACGAACGACTTCAGGTCAGCCTCCCACGTCGTCGCGAAGGTCATACTCGAGAGAGCGACGGACGGACCAAAAGAGCAGCGACAGGCCGTCGGGCGGTAGAAATCGAGTGTGGTAGCTGGAGCGGGTCAGACCGCTTGTCGCCGCTCCCACCACTGCTTGACGTACGGCCCGAAGATGAGCAGGACGATCAGGACGCTCAGGATCAGCGACAGCCACCGTCCGTACTCGAGCGGGTTCACGAAGATCATGAACGAGCCGTCCGAGAGCTGCAACGCGGTGTAGAGGTTCTCCTCGGCGATATCGCCCAGCACGACTCCGAGAACGAACGCGATCACGGAGTAGTTGTACCGGACCATATAGAAGCCGATGATCCCGAAGACGATCACGGTGAGGATGTCAATCGGGTTGATCCGCAGAGCGTAGGTGCCCAGGAACGAGAGGACGATGACCATCGGGATGATGTAGTCCGTGTCGATCTTGGTGAGGTAGCCGAGCTGAGTCACCATCGACAGTCCGAACAGCAGAATGACGACGTTGCCGACGAGCAGCGCCAGCAACATCGTGTACGTCAGCGTCAGTTCGCCGCTGGGATCGAACATGCTCGGCCCCGGCCGGAGGTCGTGCATGAGCAGGCCGCCGATGAGGACGGCCGTCGACGAACTCCCCGGAATACCAAAGGAGATGGCGGGGACGAGCGACCCCGCGACGGTCCCGTTGTTCGACGCCTCCGAGGCGATGACGCCGATCTCGTTGCCCGAGCCGAACGAGTCAGGGTCGCTCGAGGAGCGGACCGCCTCGGAGTAGGCGACGAAGTTAGATACCGTTGCGCCCGCGCCGGGGATCGCGCCAACGATCATCCCGATGTTCGCGGACTTGAACACCGTGATCGGATGGTTGATCGTCGATCGGACCCCTTCGGTGATACCGGCTCTGTCGATCGTGACCTCGTCCTTGGCGATACCGCCCTCCTGGCCGGCGAGTTTCATCATCTCCGCGATCGCGAACAGCCCGATCAGGACGGCGACGAAATCGATACCGTCGTAGAGGTACATCGTCTCGCTGTAGCGCTGGTCGAGCGACATCGGTGCGATGCCTACGGTCGTGACCAGCAACCCCGCGACGCCCGCGAGGAGCCCCTTCGCGAGCGATCCACGGGTGACAACGGTGATCATCGCCAGCCCAAGGATCGCCACGAGGAACCGCTCGGGCGTTCCGACCGCCAAGACCATCTCGATCAGCGCGGGCGAGAATAGAATCAACGCGGCGATCGTAAAGAGGCCGGCGAACGCCGAGGCGGTCGCGGAGATGGCGAGTGCCGTCGCCGCTCGTCCCTGTTGGGACATCGGATAGCCGTCGAACATCGTCGCTGCCGAGGAGGACACCCCCGGTGTGTTGATCAGGATCGCAGCGATCGAGCCGCCGTACATCGAACCACTGTAGACCCCGACCAACAGAATAATCGCGTTTGCCGCGTCGAGAGGTAACGTCAGCGGCAGAATAATCGCCATTCCCAGCGGTGGCCCGAGCCCGGGCAGTCCGCCAACGATAATGCCGATAATGACACCGGCCAGCAGCCAGATCATCGTCTCGACCGTCAGGAGTGCCTCGATCGCACCGACGAACGATTCGACCGTCATCCGATCACCACGCCCCACTGGAGCAGGTCACCGGCGTGGATCCAGAGACCGAGCAGATCGTCCGGCGCTGGGAGCTCCCAGCCGGTGAGCCACCCTTCGGCGATATCATCCTGAATCAGGTCGTAGAAGAGGTAGGCGGTGACGAAGCTGAGAACGGTGAGCGCGACCGCTTTGGGAACGTCCATCCGAACCCAGAGCGTCCAGGCGATAACGAAGATCGGTGTCGCGTACAGCATTCCGATCGTGAACGTCAACAGCATGTACCCGACACAGAGCGCCCCGGTAACCACCGGTCCCTTCGGATCGTCGATCTCGTAGACGTACATCGCTGCCGAATCGCTCTCCTCGCCGCTCGACGCTCGGTCAGCGTCGGCCGTTTCCGAGTCGGCCTCGTCGGCCGGCGGTTCCTCGTGTTCGGTCTCGCTCTCCGGTATGGCATCGGTCGTATCCGTATCTCCCATCACCTGTATCGGCTCGGCGACGAACGACTCGACGCCCTCGCCGAACCGCTCACGGAAACCAACGACCGCGACCAGGAGTCCGACACCCGCCACGAGCGACACCAGCCCGCCGCCGTCGGCGAGGAACGTGGTAACGCCGTCGTACGTGAGGTACGCACCCAGGCCGGCCCCGACCAGCGGGGCGACGACGGTCAGGTAGTTACGAGCGAGCAGGAGGAACGCGAGAACGGCCGTCCCGCCGGCCATGAGTCGCGGGAACGTCTGAGCGTCCGGCGCGAACTCGGAGGCGCCCTGGTACATGTAGACCCCGACGACGAGAAACAACAGCAACAGGACGTGTTCCATCGTCGGTCGCTCGCCCAGCACCGTCTCGAGGGGGGCTCGAACGCGGTCCGCGATCGAGCCTACGGTGTCGTCCTGTTCCATGGCTGGATTCGTCTAACGGCGTGGAGTTCGACCGAATCTCGATCGGTGCTGGTCTCGGTACGGCGTCGTTCGCGAGAGCTTCGAGTGGCGTCGGTAGCAGTAAACTTGTTCTGTGACATCTCTCTTTTTCGTGGCCTCGAAAGCAACGTAGTCGGCGTCTCGAGTCGGGATCGGCTTCGATGTTCCGGTTCCGGAGGCTACTCCTCTTCGTCCTCTTCCTCTTCAACCAAGCGCTGGAACTCGTCGAAGCCGCCGATCGACTCGTCGACCTGTGATTCGATTTCCTCGACGCTGCCGACGTACTGGTCTGCAGCGTCGTCCATGTCGCCGAACTCGACGATGTTTCCGGTCTCCTCTTCCCACTCCTGGGTCTCCTCGTGTTCGGTCGCCTCCTGGATCGCGTCCATGAGGACCTCCCGCTCCTCCTCGGGCGTCTCCGGCGGCGCGACCTGTACCTGGTAGAACTCCGTGATCCAGGCGAGGCTGTCACCGTAGTCCGTGATCGGATCGATATCGGGGAAGACGTGGTCGAGGTCGATATCCATCAGGTTGACGATGGCGGTCGCCTCGCCGGACTCCTCGGCGGCGACGGCGGAGGTGTTCGTCGCGAACCCGGCCGCCACCTCGCCGCCGATCACCGCCTCCATGGTGGGACCGCCCCCGTCGTAGGGGACGGCGCTGTCGTAGTCGAGATCGTACTCTTCGCGTAGCAACAGCGTCGTCAGGTGACTGTCGCTGCCGGCGCCCTGATAGCCGAAGCCGCTGATCTCGTCGTCGGCGTACGCGTCCCGAAGCGACTCGAAGTCGTCGATTCCGCCGGCATCCTCGGCGGCATCGTCGTTTACGATGAGCGTGTAGCCGAAGACGCCGGAGTAGGCGATCGGCTCGAGATCCTCCGGTTCCCAGGCGTCCACGTCCTGGGCCCGCCAGGTGAAACTCCATCCCGGCGGGTTGACGGTCCCGAACGTGTAGCCGTCGGGGTCCTGCTGGACGAGCCACTCGCTTCCGAGCATGCTGCCGGCGCCCTCCCGGTTGTCGATCTCGATCGACTGATCGAGCGGGTCCTCCATCAGCGGCGCCATCTGACGGGCGTACGTGTCCGTTCCGCCACCCTCTCCCCAGGGGATCATCCACGTCAGTGATTCGGAGGGGAAGTCGTCCCCGTTATCGCCATTGTCGTCCCCGAGGCACCCGGCAAGTCCGGTCAGTCCCACAGCCCCAACTGCACCCGTTGTCTGGACGAACGTTCGTCGGTCCATGATAACGGAGAACATGAATCAAGAGTACATAATAGTTTTGGATATCCGGTGCGCGTCTCGAGAAACCCTTGAATTCATTATATTATTCGAAGGGCCGTTACTGATTACATATCTCGGCGCTATTCTCGGATATATGTAAGTATCACTTCAGGTGCTGGTGACCGAATCACTCGTACCTATATCGGTCCCCCACTACCGTCCCGCATGGACGAACGAACGGCGAGGAATCGAGTCGAAGAGGCGATCACCGATCGAGAGGACGACCTGCTGGGACTGCTCGAGGATCTCGTCGCCGCGAAGTCGGTGACCGGTCACGAACCCCGCGGACAGGACGTGATGCTCGAGGCGTTCGACGACCTGGGTCTCGAGGTCGACACGTGGGAGCCGAGCGTCGAGGAGCTCGAGGAACATCCGGGATTCTTCCGGACGTCGTCGTACGACGAGCACGGGTACGACGGCCGGGAGAACTCGGTGGCGACCGTTCCGGGTTCCGGCGACGGGCCAACCCTCGCGCTCTCGGGGCATATCGACGTCGTCCCTGCCGACCCCGAATCCGCCTGGGAGTCCGATCCCTGGACGCTTCGGTGCGAGGGCGACGAACTCTACGGCCGCGGCGTCTCCGATATGAAGGGCGGGCTCGCCGCGATGCTTGTCGCGGTCGAGGCTCTGCAGGACGAGGGGATCGACCTGGCCGGCGATCTCTACGTCCAGAGCACGATCGAGGAGGAAGCGGGCGGGGTCGGCGGCCTGCTCTCGGTCCTCGAGCGCGGGTACGTCCCCGACGCGGCGATCGTTCCCGAACCTTTCGGCCTGCCGAACGTCGGCATCGCCAGCGCGGGCGTGATGTTCTTCGACGTCACCGTTCCAGGGAAGAAGGCCCACGCCGCCTGGGGCCACCAGGGCGTCAGCGCCTTCGACAAGGCCTGTCTCGTTCGCGGGGCCCTCGAGGAACTGAACGATGAACGGCAGGCGGCCATCGACTTTCCGCCGGCCTACGGCGCCGATCCCGACCTCGAAGGTCACGTCACAAACATCAATCTGGGCGTCGTCGAGGGCGGCGACTGGCCCGCCTCGGTGCCTGCCGAGGTCCTGTTGAAGGGACGTGTGGGGTGGCCGCCGGGAGAGTCTCGAGCCGAGGTCCGGGAGGCGATCGAAGGGGCGATCGACGACGCCTCGAGCGAGGACGAGTGGCTCGCCGAGAACCCGCCGACCGTCGAGTGGACCGGGTGGAACGCCGCGCCTCACGAGGTTCCCCGGGACGCCGAAATCGTCGAAATCGCGAAACGAAACGCCGAGTCGATCACCGGCGAGGACGGGACGTTCGTCGGCGGCAACGCCGCCCTCGACGAACGCTTCTACCAGCGCTACTACGACGTGCCGGTCGTCACCGCGGGTCCGTACGGCCCGAACCTCCACGGCGTGGACGAGTACACGACCGTCACGTCGCTGCTCGAGACGGCACAGACCATCGCGACGTCCGCGATCGATTACTGCGGACTCGCGGAGTGACTCGCGCGACTCGAGTGTTCGCACCGCCATCTCCGGCATCCGGGGATCACCACACATCGGCGACAAGAGAAGCCGCACTTATTTTCTGAAAGACAGTATCGTGAGATGGAATGACAAAACAACACCACGGACACCGCGTCGACTACCACCTCAGCGACGCCGACCACAACATCCACAACGCGTGGGACAACAGCCTCGAGCCCGTGCTCACGGTCGAACCCGGTGATGTCGTCCGGTTCGAGTGTCGCGACGCCGTTGACGGCCAGGTAACCGTCGAGTCCGGTCCCGAGGAGTTCTCGAACGTCAGCTTCGATCCCGTCCACCCGCTGACGGGACCCGTCGCCGTCGAGGGGGCCGAACCGGGCGACGCCCTCGTCGTCGAACTGCGCAGCTTCCAGCACAAGGGCTGGGGGTACACCGGCTTCCTCCCCGGCGAGATGGGGCTCGGCCTCCTTCCCGAGGACTTCCCCGAGGCCGGAGTTCACATCTGGGACCTCGAGGACGACGTCGGTCACTTCGTCAACGGAATCGAGGTTCCGCTCGACCCGTTCCCCGGAACGATCGGCGTCGCGCCGGCCGAGTCCGGCGAACACGACACGCTCCCGCCCCGTCGCGTCGGCGGCAACATGGACGTCAAACATATGACCGCGGGCTCGACCATTCGCCTTCCCGTCGAGGTCGACGACGCCCTCTTTTCGATCGGCGACTGCCACGCCGCACAGGGCGACGGCGAGGTGTCAGTGACAGGGATCGAGGCACCGATGTTCGTCACCGCCCGGTTCGACCTGCAGAAAGACGCCGAGATCGAACAACCCCAGTTCGAGACCGACGGCCCGTTCACGCCGACCGGGCGCGACGAGCGGATGTACGGGACGACCGGAATCGACGACGACCTGATGGAGGCGGCGCGACTCGCGGTGCGACACATGATCGATCACCTCCACGAGAAACGCGGACTCACCCGCGGGGAGGCCTACATCCTCTGTTCGGCCGCGGTCGATCTGAAAATCAACGAGATCGTCGACGCACCGAACTGGGTCGTCTCGGCGTACCTTCCCGAGAGCATCTTCCCCGACTCGGGCGTCGACACGATCTGAGCCGACGGGCCGCTCGGTTCGACGCCGATCAGGCGTCGAGGATCTGTCGAACGACGTCGGGGGCGTCCTCGAGCGTCTCGTCCAGTTCGTCGACGTTCGGGCCGCCGCCCTGGGCGAAGTCCGGCGGGCCGCCCCCGCCGCCACCGACCTTCGCGGCGAGTTCGCCGACGACTTCGCCGGCGTTGACGCCGACGCCGTCGGGAACGGCGACGACGAACTGGGCACCGCTTTCGCCGCTTCCGAGCACTGCGATCTTGCCCTCGTCGCGGATGGCGGTCGCCGTCGCTCGCAGCTCGTCCATGTCGGCGTCGATGCGGTCGACGACCGCCGCGGTGTCGCCGACCTCGATCTCGTCGCCGCCGCCACCGCCGCCCGCGCGGGCTGTGGCGAGCTGTTCTTTCAGGTCCTCGATCTCCTTGCCGCGGGCCTTCCACTCCTCGAAGAACCGCTCGGCGGTGTCGGGAACCTCCTCGGGCGAGACGTCGAGGACCTCGGCAGCCCCGTAGAGGGCGTCCTCGGTCTCCTGGGTCGCCGCGATGGCAGCCTCGCCCGCGGCGAAGGTGAGTCGCTCGACCCCGTCCTGGACCCGCTCGCTCGAGCGGATCTTGATCGTGCCGATCTCGCCGGTTCGGGCGACGTGGGTCCCTCCGCAGGCCTGGACATCCTCGTCGACGTGGATCAGCCGGATCTGCTCACCCGGCGGGATCCCGCCCTGGTAGAGGTCGAACCCGTGCTCGCTCTCCGCGTCGTGGCGGTCGGGCCACTCCTGGGTCACCGGGGCGTTGTCCATCACGATCTTGTTTGCCTCCCGTTCGATTCGCTTGACGTCCTCGCGGGAGATCCGATCGTAGTGGCGAAGGTCGATCCGCGAGGAGTCGACGCCCTTCTGGGCGCCGGCCTGACGGACGTGCTCGCCGAGCACCTGGCGGGCGGCGTGGATGACGATGTGGGTCGCCGTGTGGTGGCGCATCAGCTGTCGCCGTCGGTCGACGTCGAGGTACCCTTTCACGAACTCGCCCTTGTCCGGACGGGCGTCGGTCCGGTGAAGGACGACGTCGTCCTCGATCTGGACGTCTTCGACCTCGACTGTCGTCTCGTCGGTCGAGAGCGTCCCCGTGTCGGCGGGCTGGCCCCCGCCCTCGGGGTAGAACATCGTCTGATCGAGCACGACGTCGTAGCCGTCCTCGCGCTCGAAGACGTCGAGCACGACCGCCTCGAACTCGGTGCGTTGCTGGTCGTCGTAGTACAGCTTCTCGGTCTCGGGGAGATCCTCGAACCGGGAGTCGGTCTCGCCGGTCGCCTCCTCGAGCGCCTCGACGGTGTCGTGGCGCTGTGCGACGAGACTGTAGAAGTCGTCGGGAACGTCGACGTCTGCGCCGGCCTCGGCGGCGATCCCCTCGACCATGTCGGGCTGGATCCCGTGGGAGTCGTAGAGTTCGATCAGCTCCTCGGTCGGGATCGGCTCGCCCTTCTTTGCGTACTCCGCCGCGAGGGCTTCGACCCGGCGACCGCCGCGCTCGAGGGTCTCGCGGTACTTTTCGACCTCGGTGCGGACGATGTCGCGGATCGTGTCGCGGTTCTCGTACTCGAGGCGTTCGGCCTGCATGTCGACGAGCTCGTCGAGCGGTGCGTCGACGCCGACGTTGTCACAGAGCCGTTTCGTTCGGCGAAGCACCATCCGGGCAAGATACCCCGTCCCGACGTTCGAGGGGACGATGCCGTCGCCGAGCATGTACGCGAGGGTCCGGCAGTGGTCGGCGATGGCGTAGATATCCTCGAGGGGTTCCATCAGTTCCTCGAGTTCGCCGGCGTCGACGCCGAGTTCGTCCGCGATCTCGCCGCGGGCGGTCTCCATATCCTCGGCCTCGTCGATGTCCATGTGGCCCGCCAGCTTGGCGGCACGGTGGACGAGTTCGCTCTCGTCGTCGGAGTGATCGAGCTCGGCGTTGTTCTTCAGAAACTCGATCATGTCGGGGTAGATCGCCTCGTAGACGGTCGGCGTCCCCTGGGACACCCAGGTCCAGCGCTCGAGCCCGTAGCCCGTGTCGACGATGTAGGTGTCCATGTAGGAGTAGGCGTTCCCGTCTTTCATCTCGAACTCCCCGTCGGGATCCTGCTCCATGCACATGAAGACGAGCGTCGCGAGTTCGACGCCCTTGAAGATGACCTCGATCGCGGGGCCGGCGTTGCCGCCGCCGACCCACGGATCCTCGATGTAGATGACCTCCTCGAGGTCGACGCCCATCGAGTCGAAGAACTCGTCGCAGAGTTCTACTGTTCGGTCCTTCCAGTAGACCTCGCCCTGGTAGGCGTACTGGTCGGGGTTCTCGAGGTCCTCGCGGGCGTTGAACGCGTGGTGGGCCATCATCTCGAACGCCATCGTGTGTCGACCCGTCTTCCCGACGTTGTCGATGTCCTGCATCCGGATGCAGGGCTGGGAGATGGTCAGGGGATTCGCCGGCGGCGGCGTCTCTCCGCTCGTTACGAGCGGCTGGAAGTCATAGATCGACGCCTGGGTCAACAGGACGTCGTCCCGCCAGCGGTTCGCCGCGACGGGGTAGGGCTCGATACGCTCGTGGTCGTGGCCCTCGAAAAAGGAGAGGAACGTCTCCCGCATCTCTTCCAGACTGTGCTCCTCGTCGAACCCGGGGTTGCCGATGAAGTCGTACTCCTCGCAGGGCGGCTCGCCGCAGGTCTCTCGCTCGTAGTCGCGCGTCCAGAAGTACGCGCCACAGGAGGGACACTCCTTGCGCTCGAAGCCTTCCTCCTCGAAGTACTCGAGGCGGTACTCCTCCTCCAGTTCACTCATTACACGTGTGTTGGCCCCGCAGCGGGTAAAATAGTTCCGCAACCGTTATTCGGGATAGATCGCCTAACGGCGGCGGTCTCGGGCTCGGAACGTCGATCGACCTCCCTCGCAAGCGGGCGTCAGCGGTAGGCAAACGCCACCGCCAGGAGGACGTCGAACGTACTCGCCAGCGCGCCGACAGCGACGACGGCGTCGTCGACCTCGAGCCAGACGAGGGGAACGAACGCGAGCAATAGGACGCCACAGCCGATAACGACGAACCCCAGCCGACGGCCAGTCTTCCGGTCGACGTCGGGCGTGGTCAGCAGTTCCCGACGATCGCGAACCGCGACGAGCCACCCGAGAACGAAACTCAACAGCGCGCTTGCGAGGATCGTCGCCCTCCTGACGATCGCAGACGGAAGCTCGAGGACGATCGCCCCGGCCAGCGCGAACAGTCCGACGCCGACGATCCCGAGGACGGCAGCGTTGGCTCGAGCGCTCGCATCATTGTCCGGCTCGAGGCCGTATAGCCGTCGCGTCCAGCTTCCGGACCGAAGGGAGGCGATCGCGAGCGCGAGACAGCCAGCGCCGACGGCGAGGAGAACGGCGATTCCGCCGGTCGAGGGAGACATGGCTGGCGAGCGGTACATTCCGAACTGCGAAAGCTACGTCGAACGGATCGATACCAGTAGCGTGGTTCTTCTTTCAGAAACGGATCTGGGACTCCGTTGGGCAGTTCGGTCACTACACGTGCGTCTGGACCGTCCGGCCTCGAGTCTGCAGTACTGGCCAACCGCTTCGGGGTGGGACTGAAAGGGGCTGACGCGTTGAGCGGACGCTTCGCGTCCGCGATGCTCGGGAGAGCGAAGCTCTCCCGCTGCTCGAGGTGCGAGGGGATGCAAGCACCGCAGAGAGCGAAGCGACCGAGGAGCGCAGCGAGCCGCAGTCCTCGAGCGGGTCAGGGGCTTTCGTGGTGTTGTTGACGAGTAGCAGGTTCTGCTCGCACGAACACAGGGGATCGCCACGTCCTCCCCAGCCGACTCGCTCGGTCGCGTTGCTCCCTCGCTCATCCCTCGCGCAGCATCGTTGACCACCCTCACTGGCGTTCGGCCGGTCGACAGCGCGCGCCTCCGCAGAAAGAGTGGTCGGACCGAACTGAGACGTAGTCCACCTGTACGGAACGCGAGGTTCACGGCCACACTGGATAACGAACTCGCAGCCCCGGCTACCGATACCGAACGTCGCGTTCAGTTCTCGTTCTCGAGGGCCAGCGACGCCAGCATCGCCTCGAGCTGGAGCCGTTCGTTCGCGCCCTCCGTGATCCGGTAGTCGACCTCACCGAGTCGCTCGAGCAGCCGCACGGTCGCCTTCTCGGGGAGGTCGAACTGCCACGCGGAACGGTGAAGCTGGTCGATAACGTCCCCGCCAGCCAGCCCGCGTTCGGTCAGCAGATCCTCGAGGGCCGCGCGGGCGGCCGTGAAGTCGCCGTCGATGGCCTGGTCGACCATCGCCTCGACCTCCTCGGGTCGAGCGGTGGAGGTGATCGCGAAGACGGTCTCCTCGTCGACGACCTCGCCCATCACGGCCGCGGCCTGGAGGCCGTTGATCGCCTTACGCATGTCGCCGTCGGCGGCGTAGACGAGCGCATCGACCCCGTCGTCGGTGACCTCGATCCCCTCGTTTTCGGCGATGTCGCGGATCTGCGCTTCGACGGCGTCCTCGGTGAGTTCGGTAAACCGGAAGACCGCACACCGCGACTGGATGGGGTCGATGATCTGGCTCGAGTAGTTACACGAGAGGATGAAGCGGGTGTTGTTGGAGAACTGCTCCATCGTCCGTCGCAGCGCCGACTGGGCGTCGCTCGTCAGCGCGTCGGCTTCGTCGAGGAAGATAATTCGGTGGTCGTACCCCCCGAACGACGAGCGGGCGAAGTCCTTGATCCGATCGCGGACGACGTCGATCCCGCGCTGGTCGGAGGCGTTCAGCTCGAGGAAGTTCTCGCGCCAGTCGTCGTCGTAGACCTCGCGGGCGATGGCCTGGGCTGCGGTCGTGTTGTGCATAACGGTCGGAACGTCACCTGCGACGTAGTTCCGCGTTCCGGGGACGGTGAGATCGTAGACGCGACGCTCGTCTTCCACTCGCTCGATGTCGGTTACTCGGTCGAAATAGAGCGTCTCTCGCGAAAGACGGTCGAGTGCAGCCAGCTGTTCGACGACTTCCATCGAACACATTTCCGAGGCGACGTCGAGAATTCGACCAGAAACGGTCTCGAATCGCGGCAGCGACGCGAGATCGTGATCGTCGTTCTCGAGAAGGTTCCGCACGTCCATCCCGGTCAGTTTCGTGCCGTCGGCGATTCGGTTGTCCGAGACACTGAGCGAGTCGATCGCCTCCCGTAGCGATTCTTGGACGGAGACGGTGTTCGGCGTCTCGGTACGCGATGCGAGCGTGACGAGCAACTCGCCTGCACGGCTCGCAACTGGCGATCGCCGCCCGTCCGAGTACTCGAGCAGGCGATCGCTTCTTATTCCGGTCGCTACCTGGATCTGCTTTCGCGACTCGAGCGGTTCCAGTTCGCTCCGCTGATCGACCCACGTCGCTGGCACGGCACTCACTGACTGGATATCGCCACGAACTCGTTCGATATCCTGTTTTACCTTCTGTGCCGCCTCGAGACGGGCGGATGCCGCCTCGAAAACGCGGTCGATGTCCTCGAGATAGGATTCACGGCCAGGGTTTTCGGGATTCAACGAGCCGGTGACCAGCGGTTCTTTCGTTAGGGAAAGAGTCTGGCACAGGTCGTCGACGGCATTCTGAGCGGGAATTGTATCGTGGTTCGGATTTCCGATACCTTCTGTAACGTCGGCGAGTCGGTCGCACTTGTAGTCGATAGTGAATCCGATGGTGTCCTCGAATTGAGAAAGCGCCGAAACTCCAGAGAGATACAGTGTGTGATACTCGCGAGTCGTCCCAGAGCCGTTTGTCGCCACCTTTTCGTCCCGTTTTCGCCGTACTGGGATCCCGAACGAGGCGAGCAGGTACGAACAGAGCGTGATGAGTGATTTATCCTTCTGTGTCAGTTCGACCGTTGCCTGTTCCGCGACGTAGGCTTCCGAATCGAAGACGGCTTGCAGGAAGGCCGCGCGAGCGTCTGCCGGAGCGTGGATCAAGGTTGACCCAACCGCGGACGTCGACGAATCACCGAAAATGTCGAAACACGACTCGAGGTAGTGGTGGAGCGACTTGGTTCGAAGTTCCACGTATGGAACATCTTTTTGAAGGCCGCGGGTCGTCTCGACGTCGAACAGATCCTGTGCGAGTCGTTCGAACGATTCACGGAGTGCTTCGTCGGTGTTGTAGAACTTGATGCGGCCGTTCTCGATACGCGCTTCGCTGACCGCGAGACCGATGAAACGTGCTAGCTCCGGCGTAAGTTCCCATGGAGGCACAATCGGACTGGACCGCCTGTTGAACGGTGTTACGTAGCGGACCGATTCGACCTGAGATCGAAGTTCCGATTCCTCGACGTCGAGTGATCGGAGATAGCCGAGAGAACAGGTTGTCGAGGCTTCTTCGAGGTCGATCGATACCGTTCGCGCGTAATTCGCAGCAGTTTTCGGCGAAATATCGTGCTCGGCAGCGATTTCCTCGACCGTATAACCGCGACGAAGGCAACCGAGTACCGTCTTCTTCTGTCCGACAAAATTTTCTTCGGCCGGAATCTCGTATCGCATGGCAAACGACTCCGAAACGGTGACCAACGTCCGGTTGGCGTCCATCGACGAAAGCCAGTTGAGCGACGTATCCGAGTCGTCGGCGACCGGTGTTTCCAGCGGGCGGACGATCCGCTCTTCACCGGAGAGCGACCCGGCCTTTCGCCACTCGAGACCCGACTCGTTTGCAATGAGGAGTTTGTGTTCCGGTGTGACCGTGAACTCGTTTCCGTCTCGTGTTTTGACCGAAACGAGTTCGGCCGCCTCTTTCGAGAATGTGTGTGACGGAGAGACATACTCGAACGAGCCGTCGTTACTGTACGTCAGTATCTCAAGATCTTCGTCAGGTTCGTCGAATCCATCGACTTCTCCGACGACAGCTGAAATAGGGGCGACGCCCTCGTTCGTCAGCACCGGTGTCTCGCCGGTGACGCACTTCCCGGTTCCGGCTGGCCCCGCGAACATGAGGTGGGGCAGGTCGTCCTGCTCGACGTAGCGCTGGAGGCGCGGCACGATGTTCTCGTGGCCCTTGATCTCGTCGAGCCGCTCCGGGCGATACTTCTCGATCCAGACTTCGGTCTTGCCGGGAGTCGGCTCCGCCGCCTCGGCGTCGGCCTCGCTCATACCCACCACGAGGGGTAGCCGAAAGATAAAACGACCGAAGGCCGCGGCCGTCGTCGACGTGCCGGTTCGATTCCGTCGTCCGACTCGAGGACGTTCCGTGCTGACCCCCTCGAACCGAAGAGAGCGGGTGTCATGTTTTTCATCTCACACGATGTGAAGAGCCTATGGGGACCGAAACGTCCGTCCCGAAGCGACTCGCCGTCGTTCTACTCGTCGTCGTCCTCCTCGGTGCGGTGCCAACGGGGGTCGCCGCCCAGTCCGAGTCGACCGTCGGCGGGACGGTCGTCGTCGAAGAGGGAGAGACGATCGAGGACCTCGAGGCCGTCGCCGGCACCGTCGTCGTCGAGGGGACGGTGACGGGCGACGTCTCGGCCGCGGCCGGCGACGTCCGGATCGAGAGCGGGGGCGAGGTCGGTGGCGACCTCGAGACCGCGTCGGGAAGCGTAACGATCGACGGCACCGTCGCCGGCGACGTCGACGTCGGAGCGGGCAACGTCGCGGTCGGCGAGGACGGAACCGTCGGCGGCGACTTTACCGCCGGGGCGGGGAACGTTGTCGTCGACGGCACCCTCGAGGGCGACGCGGCGATCGGCGCCGAGACGATCACCCTGGGTGAGGGAGCATCGATCGCGGGCGACCTGCGCTATAACGGCGACCTGCAGGGTAACACCGACGCGGTCGCGGGCTCGATCACCGAGGATTCCACACTCGGGTTCGACATCGCGCCGACGCTGCAACCGCTGGCGTCGTGGCTGGTTTCGCTGTATACCCTCGCGCTGAACCTGCTGCTGGGTGCCGCCCTGCTCGCGCTGTTCCCGCGCTTTTCCGACGGCGTCGCCGAACGGGTCGCGACCGACCCCCTTCGGACCGGCGCGGTCGGTTTCGGGGTGCTGATCGGGGTGCCGATCCTGCTCGTCGCCGCGGCGATCACGATCATCGGCATCCCGTTCTCGATCGTCGGCGGGTTCGCGTTCGCCCTCGTCGTCTGGGTCGGGATCGTCTACGGGCGGTTCGCCGTCGCCGCCTGGCTGCTGGGGTACGCCGACCTCGAGAACCGATGGCTCGCGCTGGTCGTCGGCATGATCGGCGGAGCGATCCTCGCCCAGCTCCCGTTTGTGGGCGGGCTGTTGAACGTCCTGATCCTCCTGCTCGGGCTGGGTGCGCTGGCCTGGGGGCTGTACACGCGCCGACGAACGCCGGGGACTCGAGAGCCCGAGCACCGCGATCGGATCGGGCCCGACGAGCCGGCGGGCGACTGAACCTCGGACACACTCGCAGTCGACGCGCTCAAGTCCACTCTCGAGCAAACACCGCCATGCGCGTCACCGTCGATGTCAAGGGTGAGGGGAGCCACGAACTCGAACTCGAGGAGGTGGCGACCGACGCCCCCGAGCCGACCTACGCGGACCTGCTCCGGGCGGTCGATCTCAGCCCTCACGAGGTGAGCGTCTTGGTCGACGGCCGTCCCGTCCCCGAGGACCAACCCGTCGAGAGCGAGCGCGTGACCGTCCTCCGACTGATCAAAGGAGGCTGACCCCGTATCGCTACTCCTCGGTTTCAGGCGTCGTTGCTCCCCGAGATCGAGCATCCCTACTCCTCGACCTCGATCGGCTCGAGCGCCGTCGCCCGCGCCGCGGTCGCTTTGAAGGAGGCGACGACCTCGCGACCCGGCTCGAGCCCCAGTCGCTCGCGACTCGAGCGCGTGACGAGCGCCTCGAGGTCGATTCCCTCGGCCAGTGAAAGCGTGACGCTGGCGATCGCCTCGCCGTCGTCGATCGCCGCGACCGTCCCGGAAAACCGGTTCCGCAGGCTCGTTCCGTCGGGTTCGGGCGTCTCCGTCGGATCCGTCAGGACGACGGCGTCCGACCGAACCGCGACCTGCACCTCGCGTGCGCCCGGCGGGACGAGCGCCGTAACCGGGCCGACGGCGGTCTCGACGGTCGCGAGTTCGCCGGTTCGTTCGGTCACGGTGCCGCGAAAGACGGACTCCGTCGCGGTGGCCACGCCGTCGAGTTCGCTCTCGTGGCGGTCGAACTGCCGGCGAAGCTCGTAGGCGGTCTCCGTCAGTCGGGTGCCGCCGCCGTCGCGGCCGCCCCGCGTTCGCTCCGTGAGCTCGCCGAGTTCGTCCTCGAGTTCGACGACCCGATTCTGCAGTCGCGCGTAGGAACGGCCGAGCGACTCGGCCGCGCCGTGTAACGATCCCTGCCGGTCGATCGCCTCGAGCATCTCGATGTCGCGGCGGTCAATCGTGAGGTTACCCGCCGAGAGCTTGGTGCTGAAGTCCTTCTGGATCCCCATCGTTCCTCCTCGCGTGATCCGACAGACCAGCCCGCGGTCGATAAACGTCCGGGTTCGTCGAGGATGTGACCGACGGACTGTTGGCGAACAGCGACGTACGACCGACCGATGCACGTCCGAGTCGCGGGCCCCGACGACGCCCTCGAGGTCCGGCGGATACTGGACGCCGCGATGCTCGAGCCGGGTGACGTCGAGGGTCGGATCGGGGACGGCGACGTCCTCGTCGCCGGCGACTGGCGGGGCGGATCCGACGGAACCGATGAACGGCTTCTGGGCGCGCTCGTGCTCGAGCCCCGAGAGCGAGGCGCCCACGTCGCGAGCGTCGGTGTTCGCCGCCGCCACCGCGGTCGGGGGATCGGTCGACGACTGGTCGAGCGAGCGCTCGAGCGCGAGCGTCGGCTCACCGCGCGGTTCGACGACGGCGTCCGGCCGTTCTACGAGGTGCTCGAGTTCGCGATCGAACCGATCGGCGAGGACCGACACCGCGGCGTCGCCGTGGCGGACCGAGGCGAGTGAGGGGCGTCCCCGTCTCGTGCCGGCGGAAGTTTAACACCGAGAGCGTGGTACGATCCGTCGCATGGCGCTCCAACGGATGCTCAGCGGAGACCCGTCGAAGAGTTCGAAGCTGTACATCGCGATCGGGCTGCTCTCGCTCGCGAAGGCGATCGTCGTCTACAAGGACCGAAACCGGTTCCGGCGGGAGCTGATCGACGCCGCCCTCTTCCTCGGCGTCGGTATCACGCTCCGGAAGTACAGCCAGCTCAAGGCCGAAAAGCGCGAGGAGATCGAGTCGCAGGTTCCGGACTGGCTGGCCAGCGCCGCCCAACCCGAGGCCGCCAGGCAGGGCGTCCGTTCGGTCGCGAAACGAAAGCTCGCCGGGGAGCCCGAACCCGAGCCGGAGCCGACGTTCCGCGACCGCGCTCGAGACGCCGTCTCGCGGTAGTCGCGGTTTCGCTTCTCGGCTTTTTCTCGCGGTACCGTCGCGGTTCGCTCGGCTCAGGAGGAGCCCGTCGGCTCGAGCGTCGCCGTGAAGTGGCGGATCTCGGCCATCTCCGGCTCCTCCTCGATCTCGAGTCCGGAGACGTCCTCACGTCGCTCGAGGACCGCGGCAGCCGTCTCGGCGACGTGTTCCAGGTGTTCGCGGTGGTAGGTCCTGCGGGGCAGCGCCAGCCGAACGAGCTCGGGTCGGTCGGTGTCGGGAAACGCGAAGCTGCCCAGTTCGACCCCACGGACGCCGCCCTCCCGGTAGAGCTCGCAGACCAGCGCCTGGCCCGGGAACGCCTCGGGCTCGAGGTGGGAGAGGAAGGCGCCGGCGTCGAGGTAGACCGCGTGTCCGCCCGCGGGCGTGTAGATCGGCACGCCGACGGACTCGAGGGCGTCGGCGAGTTCCTGGACCTGTCCGACGCGGTCGGCAACGTAGGCCTCGTCGACTGCTTCTCGGAGACCGACGGCCATCGCGGCGATATCCCGACCTGCCATCCCGCCGTAGGTGGGAAACCCCTCGTAGAGGATCGCCCGCTGTTTGCAGGACTCGTACAGCGCGTCGCTGTCGGTGGCGACGAACCCGCCTGCGTTGGCGAGCCCGTCTTTCTTTCCGCTCATCACGACGGCGTCGGCCAGGCCGAGCTGTTCGCGAGCGACGTCGGCGACCGAGGCGTCGGCAAACTCGTCCTCGCGCTCGGTGACGAAGTAGGCGTTCTCGGCGAACCGGCAGGCGTCGATCACGAACGACGCGCCAATCTCGTCGGCGAACTCGCGAACCGCTCGGGAGTTCTCGACGCTGACGGGCTGGCCCGCCGCGGAGTTGTTCGTGATCGTCTGGACGACGACCGGAACCCGCTCGGGACCGTGCTCCTCGACGACCGCCCGGGCGCGCTCGAGCGAGGTATTCCCCTTGAACGGGCCGTCGGCCGCGGGGTCGCGGGCGTCGTCGACCGGGCAGTCGACGGGGTCGGCACCCTGGTTTGCGATGTGGGCCCGCGTGGTGTCGAAGTGGGTGTTGTTCGGAACGACGTCGCCCTCTTCGACGAGGCTGCCGTAAAGGACGTTCTCCGCGCCCCGGCCCTGGTGGGCCGGGACGACGTGCGAAAAGCCCATCACGTCGGCGACGGCGTCCTCGAGTTCGCCGAAGCTGCGCGAGCCCGCGTAGGCCTCGTCGCCCCGGAACAGCGCCGCCCACTGCTCGTCGCTCATCGCACCCGTCCCGCTGTCGGTGAGCAGATCGATAAAGACGTCTTCCGAGTCGAGATTGAAGACGTTGTATCCGGCCTCCTCGAGGGCGCGCTCGCGCTTCGTCCTCGAGGGGAGGTGGATCTGCTCGGCGACTTTCGACTTGTATCCGACCATACAACCCCTTCGAGAGCCGCGCAGTTCAATTCGAGTGACGGAACGTGCTCACGAACGGTTCGGATCGACCCTCGGCGGATCGATTCGGCGTTCGACGGCCGAATACCGCCATCAGCAGACGGGTTCGCGGACCGAGGTGTTCTCCGAAGCAACGCTCCGCGAAACAATGTAAGCGTACTGTTCGATAGACGTGCCATTATTAAACCCCGATAATAATTGTCGAGTATGGCTGGCTACGACCAGACGCTGCGACCGTTCCTCTGGCGCGCCGAACGACTGCATCCCGCCCAGGAGGTCGTCTCGCGAACCCACGACGGGATCGTCCGCAACACTTACGCGGAGTACGGCGACCGCACTCGGCAGTTGGCGAACGCCCTCGAGGACGCTGGGATCGAGTACGGCGACCGCGTCGGCACGTTCTGCTGGAACCACCACCGCCACGCGGAGGCCTACTTCGCGGTGCCAAACATCGGAAGTCAGCTCCACACGATCAACCCGCTACTCCCGGCCGAACACATCCAGTACATCGTCGAGAACGCCGAAGACCGGCTGCTGTTCGTCGATCAGTCGTTGCTCGAGCCACTCGAGGCGGCCTACGATCCCGAAGCGTTCGAGAGCGTCGAGCAGTTCGTCGTGATGGGCGAGTCGGTTCCGGAGACCGACCTCGAGCCGGTCACCGACTACGAGTCCTTTATCGGCGCCCAGACGGCCGAGTACGAGTGGCCGGAACTCGACGAGGAGAGCCCGGCGGGGATGTGTTACACCTCGGGAACCACGGGCAAACCCAAGGGCGTCGAGTACACCCAGCAGATGCTCTGGAGCCACACGATGATGACGCTGACCCCGCAGGGACTGGGCATCGCCGAGGACGACGTCATCATGCCGGTCGTCCCGATGTTCCACGTCAACGCGTGGGGACTGCCGTTCTCGACGACCGCCGCGGGCGCGAAACACGTCTACCCCGGCCCCTCGCCCGATCCCGCGGACCTGGTAGAACTCATCGAGGAGGAAGGCGTCACGATCACCGCAGGCGTGCCGACAGTGTGGTTCGGTGTTCTGGAGTACGTCGAGGAACACGGAGCCGACCTCTCCTCGCTCGACCAGATCGTCATCGGCGGCAGCGCGGCCCCCGAGAGCCTGATCCGCGAGTTCGACGACCGCGGCGTCGAGGTCGTCCACGCCTGGGGGATGACCGAGATGTCCCCGCTTGGCACCGTCGCCCACCTCAAGGCCGACCTCGAGGACCTGCCCGCCGAGGAACGCTACGAGAAGCAGGCCAAACAGGGACTGGTCGTCCCCGGCCTCGAGTTCAAGGTCGTCGACGACGACGGCGAGGAAGTCGAGTGGGACGGCGAGGAGTTCGGCGAGCTCTACGTTCGTGGGCCGTGGGTCACCGATTCCTACTTCGAGCGCCCCGAGGCGAACGAGGCCGACTTCGAGGGGTCCTGGCTCAAGACCGGCGACATCGTCACCGTCGACGAGGACGGCTACGTCAAGATCGTCGACCGCGCGAAGGACGTGATCAAAAGCGGCGGCGAGTGGATCTCCTCGGTCGAACTCGAGAACGCCATCATGGCCCACGACGACGTCAGCGAGGCGACCGTCATCGGCGCCCCCCACGAAAAGTGGCAGGAACGACCCGTCGCGTTCGTCGTGCCCACCGCCGACGCCGAACTGGAGGAGGACGAACTCCACGACGAGATTCAGGCGTTCGTCGCCGATGACTACCCCGACTGGTGGACCCCAGACGCGGTCGTCCGCATCGACGAGGTGCCCAAGACCGCCACCGGCAAGTTCGACAAGAAGACGCTCCGTGAGGAGTACGAAACCGAGAGCCTGCTCGAGGACGAATAGGCGATCCGGCTTCAATTGGGACTCGAGTACGAACCGAGACCGGATCGACGGCCGAACGGCTCCGAACGGTCCCTCGACTGTCGGATGTTGCGACCGCAAGAATCGGATTGGTTGCCGCGACGATACGCCTGTCAGTGCCGCCCTGCCGTCACAGCAGCAGCGACAGCACGGCCAGGACCAGGAACGCGAGGACGAGCCACTTCGCGATGGCCATGGACATACCTGCGACGCCGCCCGCACCGAGCGCCGCGGCGATCAGCGCGATGACGAAGAACACGATTGCCAGTTCTAGCATACCTCTACCTTGGAGGGGTTACTAAAAGTGCGTTGAGCCTGAATCTGCCATGCGGTAACTTTTCGAGAACGGGTTCGCGGGAGAGAAGCGCCACAGGGGCGATCGGACGCCGTCGGACGGCTGTCTTGCGGGTTAGAAGAGCCCCTGCGTTAGCTCGAGGGTTTCCTCACGGTCGTCCCAATCGACGAAGATGGCGACGCTGGTCGCGCTCGTGATGATGTCGTGGACGTTGATCCGGGCCTCGGAGAGGGGGTTGACGATGTCGCTGATGATCCCCGGCTGGTTCGGCAGTTCGCCGCCAGTGACGCGGACGACGGCGAGCGACTCGTCGACGGTGACACTCGAGAGTTCGTCGCGGGCGATGACCTCGCGGTGGAGGATGTTCTCGGCGCGCTCGGCGTCTTCCTCGTCGACGTAGAAGGTGACGCTGTCGAGTCCGCTGGCGACGGCGTCGACGTTGATGTCGCTCTCGCTGAGCGGTTTCGAGAGGTGGTTGAAGACGCCGGGCTGGTTGCGAATCGCCCGTCCGGCGATCGTCAGGCAGGCGAGCGGGCGCTCGCGCAGGTCGACGAGGTTCTCGAACTCGCCTTCGATGCTCGTGCCGCCCGAGAGGAGATCGCCGTGCTGGTAGTGGACGACCCGAACCGACAGCGTGTCCTCCTTGTAGGACAGCGCGGAGGGTGCGACGACCTCGGCACCCCGAAACGAGAGATTTCGAAGCTCGTCGACCGAGATCTCGCCGACGTTGCGGGCCCCTTCGACGACGTTCGGGTCGCCGGTCATGACGCCCTCGACGTCCGTGACGATGACGACCTCGTCGGCGTCCATGTACTTGCCCATCATCACGGCGCTCGTGTCGCTGCCCCCACGACCGAGCGTCGTCACCGACCCGTCCGGTCCTTCGGCCAGGAATCCGGTGATCACCGGCACCGTTCCGTCGAGGTCGGCGGCGACCTCGCGGGCGCGACGCTGGGTCTCCGGAACGTCGACCTCGCCGTGCTCGTCGGTGACGATCGGCCAGTTCTCGCTGCCGGGCTCTAAGAAGACCGCGTCGACGCCCCGCGCGGTCAGTGCGGCCTTGAGCATCCGGACCGAGGTCCGCTCGCCCATGCTGACGATCTGGGCTCGATCGGCCTCGTCGGTTTCGAACGTGATCTCGTCGAGCAGTTCGTCCGTGGTCGACCCCATCGCGCTGGCGACGACCGCGATTTCGTGGCCGTCCTCGACGGCCGCGGCGATCGAGTTCGCGGCGCGGTTGATTCGGTCCCCACTACCGAGACTCGTCCCGCCGAACTTCGCTACGACCCGCATGCTGACACCTCACGGTCCGCCGGCAACCTGGTGAATTGACTCATGCGAGGTGGTTGCAAGGGCGGGCAGATAACTGTGTCTCATCGCCCGCATTTTTACCCACACCGATCTGCTTCCCGCAGACTCGGTCCGCTTCCCGCGTCGATGTCGAAGACGACGCACGTTCGAACGCCTCGATTCCAACTGGATTTATATTTGTGGGTATCATTACCACACTCTAATGAACGTACGGGACGCACTCGAGGCGGACGCCGACGCGCTCGCGGCTATCGCCGACTCCCCGACCGACGTGATGCGGAACCTGGTTCACGATCGGACGGTTCGAGTCGCCGAGGACGGCACCCACGACCCGAACGCTGACGTCTCGGAGTCCCAGTACGGCGGCTCGGATCCGGAAGACCTGCTGGGGTTCGTCAGCTTCGACGCCCGCGAGGACACCGTCCACGTCACCCAGCTCGACGGGACGCCCGAGGCATGTAAGCGACTGCTTGCCGAGCCGGTCCGGTTCGCCGAGCGCGAGGGGATGGCCGTCGAGGTGCTGATCGCGACCGACGCCGACCTCATCGAGGACGCCGCTCACGAGTTGGGGTTCGATCGCTACGGCCCGGGCCCACAGTTTAATGGTGCCTCGACGGTCCGGTTTCGTCTCGAGTCCTAACTGAACTTCTGGACGGTCACGTCGAGCGTATCGAGGTCGACGATCGGCGCGAACCCGGCGTCGGGCTGGATGTTGACGCTCTTCTGGAAATCGGTTTGAGACTGCCAGCAGCCGGAGTTGATCGCGAGCACGTTGTGGTACTTGCCAAAGCCCAGCTTGTGGACGTGGCCCGTATGGAAGATGTCCGGCACCTCCTCCATGATCAGGTAGTCCTTCTCCTCTGGTGCGAGTCGGGTATGACCTCCGAACTGCGGCGCGACGTGGCGTTTCTTCAGGAGCTGGTACATCGCCCGGTGGGGATCGTCGTAGCTCGCCTTCTCCTCGGGGAGTTCAGCGATAACTTCGTCGAGGCTGACCCCGTGATACATTAGCACCGAGACGCCCTCGAGGGTCACCGTCGAGGGGTTGCTGACGATCCGGGCGTCGTGGGCGGACATGATCCCTCGCAGCTCCTCGTCGAAGCCAGGTTGGGGTTCCGCGAGCCGCACCGCGTCGTGGTTGCCCGGGATCATGACGATCTCGATGTCGCCGGGTACCTGTTTCAGCCGCTCGTTGAACGCCTCGTACTGCTCGTAGATGTCGACGACGTCGAGCTCCTCGTCTTGGTTCGGATAGACCCCGACGCCCTCGACCATGTCGCCCGCGATCAGCAAGTATTCGACGTGCTGGGCTTCGGGCGTGTGGAGCCAGTCGGCAAATCGGTTCCAGGCCTCGCTCATGAACTCCTGGCTGCCGACGTGGACGTCGCTGATCAGCGCCGCCTGGACGTGGCGATCCGCCGTCGTGGGCTCGTGCGTGCGCGGAACGTCCGGAAAGTACATCGAATCGACGAACGCGATCCCCGAGTCGTCGGCGAGGGTGCCCTCCATCGCCACCACCTCGTCGTACAGCAGTTCGTCGACCAGATCGGCGTACTCCCGATCCTTCATCACGAGCCACGGGAACGTTCCGGTGGCGTCCTCGAGTTCGATCAGCCAGTGACCGCTCGCGGTCGATCGCACGTCGTTTACCAGACCAACCATTCCGGCCTCGCTGCCGCCCGGCATCGACTGGATCGCCGTCGCCGGGCGGTGATTGACCCGCCCGCGGAGCTTCGATCCCAGCCGCTCGAGGCGGTCCCGGAACACCGAGACGAAGTCCCCGTACTCGCCGGTTCCCGTGCTCTCACCGGTCATATCTCCGGCGATCTCGAGCGAGCGCTCGAGCGGATCGGCCGACCGACCGCTCCCCTCCTGAACCCCCCTTGTTTCAACTGGACCTCCGGCAGCCGTCGGTCGAGAAGTCGGTCGTTCGTCTCCAGTCGAAGGGGAGGTGTCGCGAGTTGACGGTTCGGTCGGATCGGGGCCGTCACCGGCCGATGATTCGCTCGAGCCGGAGCCATCGTCGATCGGCGATTCCCCCGAATCGGAGCCGTCGTCGGTCGGCGAACCGATCGGATCGGTGGTTCGAGCGCCGTCGGAAACGGGCGCTCGCTCGAGGAGCGAGTCGACGTGTTCCGAGCGGACGACCAGCGCGTCGTCGGGAAGGTCCTCGAGAACCGCCTCGAGGGTCGTCGCCGGGTTCTCGGTCGCGGCGATCCGCGTCACTGCCTCGCGCTCGGCGTTGTAGCCGCGACTCGTGAGTTCGCTGACGATCCGAGCGGGTCCCTCGAGTGGCACACCCCTCGCATTCGCGAGCGAAGTCAAAAACGTAGCGGAGTCGACGTTCGCGAGCGGGATCGGCGTGACGAACGAAACCCGATCGTCGGTGTGACGAACAGAACCTTGATGGCCGGGCCCGGTATAACACGGGACGATGAGCGGTCCCGATTCCGGCGACGAGAGGAGCGACGACAGCGGTGAGCCACGCCGCCACGACCCGAGCGAGGCCCCGCTGGACGGGACCGACGAGCCGGCACGTGGCTCGAGGTCGGCGAACGACGGCCGACCTCGAAACGGAGTCGGAACGGAGGACGAGGAGTCGGTCGTCCAGCGCAGCGGATCGGGGTCCGAAAGTGACGACGTCTCGATCGAGGACGACGGGATCGTCCGGTGGTTCTTCGGAACGAACGACGAGTCGGTCGTCCTCGTCCGGGATATCCTGAGCAGCGTCGCCATCGTCGCGGTGATCGGGCTCTTGTTGTTCGGGATCAGCGGCGTCTGGCCGCCGCTGGTCGCCGTCGAGAGTGGCAGTATGGAACCCAACATGGAGGTGGGTGATCTCATCTTCGTCGTCGCGGACGACCGCTTCGTCGGCGACGACTCGACCGGAGACACCGGCGTCGTCACACACGAGGACGGCGAGGACCACGAGAAGTTCGGCAAGGCCGGTGACGTCGTCGTCTTCGAACCCAACGGGCAGGCTCACCAGACACCGGTGATACATCGTGCACACTTCTGGGTCGAAGAGGGCGAGAACTGGGTCGACACCAGGGCCGAACCCGAGTACGTCGACGGTGCAAGCTGTGACCAGCTCCAAACCTGTCCGGCCGCCCACGACGGGTTCATCACGAAAGGTGACGCGAACCCCTACTACGACCAGTATCAGCGCGGCGGCGCGAACACCGACGTCGTCCAGCCCGGGTGGATCACCGGAAAGGCGTCGTTCCGGGTTCCGTGGCTCGGTTACGTCCGACTCACGTTCGATTCGATCCTCGGTGGGATGCTCGCACCGCAGCCGGGTCTCGAGACCGTTGCGGACACGGTCGGGACGGAGACGCCGGTCTCGAGCGCCGGAGCGGTCGGAGCGAGCGTCGGTGCGGCGGGCGTCGCCGCGGCCGGTACGGGTGCTGCGATGGCTGCGGGCCGGCGGCGTCGACGGTAGCCGGCCGCGTCGCTCGAGTCGAAACGGAGGGGTCAGCGAGAGGGAAAGAGTGGGATCAGCGGAATGAGGTCAGGGTCGGAGACGAATTCGGCCCTCAGTTTTCGAACCGGGCCTGGACGAACGGCTGGATGTCGTCGATGTTGCTCAGTCGGGAGTCCGAGAGCAGGACCGCCTCGGTCTCGTCGATCGGAACCGAGAGGCTGATCTCCTTGGTCCGACCGTAGCGCCCCTTCGAGACGACGACGGCGTTGACGATGCCGAGCATGTCGAGTTCGCTGATGAGGTCGGTCACTCGTCGCTGGGTGAGGACATCGGCGTCGATCTCCTCGCAGAGGCGCTTGTAGATGTTGAACACCTCGCCCGTATTGATGCTGTGAACGCCGTTTTTCTCGAGCAGGATGGTCGAGAAGAGGACGAGCTTTGACTGCGTGGGAAGGGTGCGAACGACCTCGACGACCCGATCGAGTTCGATCTTGTCCTGGGCCTGCCGGACGTGTTTCTCGACGATCGTCTCGGCCTGGGAGCGCTCGGCGAGCTCACCCGCCGTTCGGAGCAGATCCAGCGCGCGACGCGCGTCTCCGTGTTCTTGGGCGGCGAAGGCTGCACACAGCGGGATCACGTCGTCCGACAGCGCATCGCCCTTGAAGGCGACGTTGGCTCGGTGCTGAAGGATATCCCGGAGCTGATTCGCGTCGTACGGTGGAAAGACGATCTCCTCCTCGCCGAGACTGGACTTGACTCGGGGGTCCAGAAAGTCGGTGAACTTCAGATCGTTCGAGATTCCGATGATCGACACGCGAGAGTTCTCGAGTTCGGAGTTCATCCGCGAGAGGTTGTACAGCGTGTCGTCCCCGCTCTTCTCGACGAGCTTGTCGATCTCGTCGAGCATGATGACGACGACCCGCTCGTCGTAGTCGACGGCGTCGAAGAAGACGCTATACACCCGATCGGTCGGCCAGCCGGTCATCGGTACCTCCTGGAACGACTCCTTGTCCTCCTCGAGGGAGTTGATTCGGTCCTCGACCTCGTCACGAGTAGAGAACGGCGTGGACGCAAGCGGGTGTTCCCCGTCGGCTACGTCCGAATCCGCCGGCTCGGCTGACCCCTCCGTTTCGACTGGAGAACCGGACGACGGCGACTCGATGTCGGTTGCAAACGAAACGTCGTCGTTCGGAACGGAGCCGGTTGCGTCCTCGACGGATTCGCCGGCGGAATCGTCGCGACCGTCGTTCGCTTCGTACTCCTCGAGCGCCTCGAGGCGCTCCTCGAGCGACTCGATCTTTCGGTCGATCCGTGCCTCGTTCTTCTCGATGAACTTGTTCGCGAGCTGTGCGAGGACGCGGTACTGGGTGTCGGTCACCTCGCAGTTGATGTACTCGACGTCACAGGGGACGCTGTACTTCTGAGAGGTGCTCTCGAGTTCCTTGCTGACGAACTTCGCGCTCGCGGTCTTTCCAGTTCCCGTCTTTCCGTAGATCAGGATGTTCGAGGGCGTCTCGCCCCGGAGTGCGGCGACCAGGATCGTCGCCATCTTGTTGATCTGGTCGGTCCGGTGGGGGAGTTCGTGGGGCGTGTAGGACGGACGCAGCACCTCCTTGTTCTCGAAGATCGGCTCGCCGCTGAGCAGGTCGTCGAACAGTCCCTGGCTCGGTTCCTCGTCGCCGATCGCCGTCTCCTCGAGCGACGTCGAGAACCCGTCGGTCTCGCCCTCGACGTCGTCGGTTCGTGGCGGCTCTGAGTTGTCGTCTGACATCCGTCGTTGGGATACCCCCTCGTTTCGTGTGGAGAGACGGACCCGAAAGCAGTGATACAGCGTTTGAACGGCCAGTGCGGCCGATCAAGCGGAATAGCGATCGGTTTCGGATCCAGTTGATGCAAACGAAACAGAGGAACACCGCGATATTAAATTCTTCCCTTTCACTCACGTAGGATATGATTCTTTTTGGACGGGTCCGGCCGCGAATCGAGTTGGAGCCGGCGGCTGATCCTGGCGGCGTTTCGGATCGACTCCGGTTCCAGCGGCGGACGGAACCGCACTGCTATCAGTTCGAGTCCCCGTTCGACAATACTCGATCTCTTTGGGATGATACCGATACTCGTGGAGTCTTCGGATGGAACTGATACTCGTGGTCGGCAGTTCTCGTTCGGTCAGTCGTCGAGGCGCTCGACGATCGTTTTGGCTCCGTAATTACTCCCTGCTGGATCCGTTCATCCGGAGTGTTCGATCCGAAGCCGAGGTAGTGGTGGTGATCCGGTGAGGAGAGATTAGCTTCGACGTCGAAGGAAGCCGGTCGCTCTCGAGTCGAAGAGGGGGGGTTGGTTGTGGCGTTCCCCTCCCCCACCCCTTCGTTTCGACTGGAGACCGACGAGGGAGTGGGGTGGGAGAAACGGGAAGACAGCTACAGGGGACAGAGGTCGAGTCTTGATCGGGTGATTTCGGGGAGCTCGAGCGATATACGGGAGTTCCGTAATGAAAGTTGTAGACTAGTTACTAAGAGTGAAAGTTCGGTAAGGAGCTAGTAACTAGATGCACAAGCCTAGTAAATATCTCTTCTCTAGATCTAGTACGGATATCGTTTTTCTTGTGAGTAGATAAAGTCTTCCCTTCACAAAGCACCCTCCCCTCCCCCTCCCTTTGGAGCGTTCCAGTTGAAACGAAGGGGTGGGGGGGTTCCAACATCTCGTCCGATCGTTCTGCTCATCGTGAAGTACCTCACCACAAACCAACCACCAAGACTTTCTTATTTGTAGACCGGTACGCAATCGATCCTCCTGTCTTCCAGCACTTTGAGTGTCATTTGCTATCTTCTTTCATGGAACTCTTTCACAGCAGTCGAATTCTCTACACGTCTGACGTAGGCTTAAGTGAATTCAGTTTGTAGTACGCGCAGACGCACTTCGCGGTGCCAGAGGGCCAAGGATGGGACTGTTAACAGGACTCAAAGATAGTATCTCCCGGGTTACGGATCGGTTGTTTACCGACGAGCAACCCAAACGAATCGGAATCTACGGACCGCCCAACGCTGGAAAGACGACGCTTGCGAATCGCATCGCACGGGACTGGACCGGCGATGCGGTCGGAACCGAAAGTCACGTTCCACACGAAACACGCCGCGCACGGCGAAAGGAAGACGTCGAGATCGAACGTGACGGACGGTCGGTCTCGATCGATATCGTCGATACGCCCGGCGTAACCACCAAGGTGGACTACGAGGAGTTCACCGACGAGATGGAGGAGGACGACGCGATCCGTCGGTCCCGCGAGGCCACGGAAGGCGTCGCCGAGGCGATGCACTGGCTTCGGGAGGACGTCGACGGTGTCATCTACGTTCTCGACAGCGCGGAAGATCCGATCACGCAGGTCAATACGATGCTGATCGGTATCATCGAATCCCGCGATCTGCCGGTTCTCATCTTCGCGAACAAGATCGACCTCGACGAGGCGAGCGTCAAACGGATCGAGGACGCGTTCCCCCAGCACAAGACGGTCCCGCTCTCCGCGAAGGAGGGCCAGAACATGGACGAGGTCTACGACAACATCGCGGAGTACTTCGGGTGATCAGTCGTGCCCAAGGCAACTAACCCGGACGACCCCAACGGTAACGACGGCGTACAGATCGATCTCATCAGCGGCGAGCGGATGGACACCCTCGCCTCCACGGAGAAGATCCGGATGATCCTCGACGGCGTTCACGACGGCAACATCGTTATCCTCGAGGAGGGGCTCACCCCCGACGAGGAGAGCAAGCTCATCGAGATGACGATGGCCGAGATCAGCCCCGACGCCGGATTCAACGGCATCGAAATCGAGACCTACCCCAAGTCGGAGACGAAGGACTCGTCGCTGCTGGGCCGGCTCATGGGGTCGAACGAGTCGGCGGCGAAGTTGACGGTGATCGGGCCCGCCAACCAGATCGAAACCCTTCACAAGGACGAAACGCTGATCAGCGCGCTCGTATCCCGTAACTAATGCCACACCAGTGTACGAACTGTGGCCACACGTTTCCGGACGGCTCGAAGGAGATGCTCTCGGGCTGTCCCGACTGTGGCGGGAACAAGTTCCAGTTTACGCCGAACTCGGACCGGAGCGCCGAGGACGGCGCCGACGGAGATGCCGACCCTGAAACGCCAGCGGCCGATTCCACCGAAGCGGAAGCCGACGGCGTCGCCTCTCGAGCGGCCGAAACCGTCCGCGGCTGGGTTTCTTCGGAGCCGACCGACGAGTCGGCTCCCGACGCCCCGGAGCCACCGGCAGCCGACCGATCGACGGCGAGCGCCGGCACGGCTGATCCCCAGCCGACCGGTGACTCTCGAGGGTCCGACCCGACCCGGAACGAGCGGTCGACGTCCCCCGGAGATCGGGGCCGAGCGAGCGACGACGGGGACGACTCGTTTACCGAGTGGCCCGACTCGGCTCGTCGCCCCGAGGACCGCTCGTCGCCGTCTGCGGAATCCACGGCCAGCGATGCCACCGACGACCGCACCGGCTCCGAACTGAACTCGAGTGACCACCGGACCGATCCGATCGCGGACGCCTCGAGCGAGCGCTCCGAGCCCGACCACGAGACGGCGGCGGTGGCGGACTCGGAGGACTCCGCGCAGGCGAGCGCCCGCAGCGAGGTGGTCCCGGCCGACGATCTCCCGACCGGTTCGGACGTAGCTGGCGAAGGTGACTCGATCACCGAGGTCGATCCCATCGACGACGGCGGGAGCGAGGAAACGCCCGATCACGGGCGGGTCGTCAGCGAGCCATCGGGTGAGCAGCCGTCGATCGAGGAACTTCGCGCGGAACTCAACGAGCAGTTCGAGAGCATCAAGATCCTCCGACCGGGCCAGTACGAACTCAACCTCATGGAGCTGTACAACCGCGACGAGTACATCATCTCGCTCCAGGAGGACGGTCGGTACGTCATTGACGTTCCGGAGTCCTGGCACGACGACGCCGACGAGTAACGCCGACCCCTTCGGTTCGACTGTAGACGGCCACCACCACCCCTCGAGTCGCCCCTTCTTCGAGTCGAGTTGCAGTCGAACTCGGGGTGTGGCCAGCGAACGACGATCGGTCGAGAAACCCTGGCGTCTCGCGGTTTCGGCCGAGACAGATGGATTTAAGCGACGCGACCGATAGCGTCCGAACATGAGCACTGCAACCAAGGCCGTTCTCGCGACGATCACCGTGTCGGCGCTGCTGTCGGGGCTGATCATCTTCCAGACCGTTCTCGTCTGATGTTCACCGCCCGAGAGCTCTCGTCCCCGGTTGCGGCGATCCGGGAGGAGCACGCTCCCGACGCCGTCGTCGTCGACTGCGATCGGGACTTCGAGACGCTCGCGCCTGCCCAGGCGGAGGACCTAGGCCTGCTCGTGGACTCACTCGAGCCGGCGACGTACCCGGCCGCGTGGCTCCCCGAGGATGCCCCGGAGCTCCTCGCCCGTTACGCGAGCAGCGACTTCACGGTCGGAATGCCCGGCGACGGGAGCATCACCTGGACCCACCAGACCGACCCACCGACAGTCATCGTCAAACCCCGCGTCGAAGGGTCGCCCGAACCGTTTCTCGACTTTCTGCTCGCGGAGGCGCTCGTCGAGGTCGGACTCGAGGTTCCCGAACACTTCCTCGGGTTCTTCGAAGAGGAGTACCGAAACCTCGAGCAGGCGACGGCGCTCGATCCGGCCGGCACCTACCAGATTGCCGCGGCGCTGTACGACGGCTGGACGGGGCTTCACACGCGCGACGTGTTCGCAGCGTGGGACGAGGACGGAACGCACCCGGAGCTGGCCGACGCCTGGCACGACGCGGGAACCCGCCTTGAGGACCGTGTCTCGGGGCTTCCGGGTGCGGTCGCTCGCGGTGAGACCGACTTCGCGGACGCGACCGAACTGGCCTGCGCCGCAATCAAACACGCTCTCGAGCTCCCGGCGCCGTTCGACGCGCTCGACACCGACGCCTACCGGGATCACGGGCCGGACTACGCGGTAACGTGGGCCGAAAAGACGTTCGACGCGCTCGAGGATTAGAACGTCGCGTCGATGCTGCCGTCCTCGTCGAGATCGATCGTGCCGTCGAATAGCGCGCGGAACTCCTCGACGAGTTCCTCGTCGTGGGGATCCTCCGAGAGGTGGAACAGCCCGACGGCGTCGTGTTCGTCGAGCAGCTCGAGAATACGGCTTGCGGCCTCGAGGGCTTGCTCCTCGCCGGCGTAGTAGGCGAGTTCGGTCACCGAGTCGAAGCTGAGCCGGAGTTTGCCGTCGTGATTCTCGAGGAAGCCGTCGATGTGATCGACGATGCCGTCGACGTCGTCGGGCGCGGCGACGTAGTGGACGGTGTCGCTGGTCCGCCGCGAGTAGCCGCGCTCGATGGAGAGCGTGTCGAGGATCTCGGCGCGGTTCTCGTCGACGTCGTAGTACTCGAGTTTTTGCTTGGCCTCCCGTGCCGTCGTCCGGGTGGAGATGACGAGGAAGTTGTCGGTATCGGTCTTGAGAAAGTCGGTGTCGATGCGGTCGGTCTCACCGGTACTCGGGTGCAACAGAAGGATGCCGGTTCCCCCGGGGACCGTCTCGGGCGTCCCCTCGATCGCCAGTTCGTACTCCATACTGCGTGACCAATTGCCGGAACCGACTTAATACTGAGGATATGTCGTCCCACAGCACGCGACGGCCGTTCCCGAACCACACCGTCGGTCCCCTCTTCGAGTCGAAACGAGGGGGAAGACCGGAATCGCCGTGCTGACGATCGGGAGCGTTCGGCCGTCGATTACACCTCCTCCTGTCGGAGGAGCACGAGCATCGAGAGCCCGGAGATCACCACCAAAAGGAGGGCGGGGACGGCCGCGTACCGATAGGCCAGCGCGTCCTGTGCGCCCCAGATGATCGAGACGAGCGTGTCCATTCCGACGGGCTGGAGCATCAGGGTCACCGGTAGCTCCTTCATCGTCGTCAGGAAGACCAGGACGCCGCCGGCGATTAGCCCGGGCATAATCAACGGCAGCGTGATCCGGCGGAACGTCTCGAGACGCCCGGCGTTGAGCGTGCGGGCGGCCTCGATCGTCTTATCGTCGATCTGCAGGACTGACGACCGGACGGTGCCGACCGCCTGTGGAAGGAATCGGACGACGTACGCGAACACGAGCAGGGCGACGCCCTCCCGGTAGAACGAGGGGAGGGTCCTGGTACCGAGGAAGACGAGCGCGAGTCCGATGACGACGCCGGGGACGGCGAACCCGACGTAGGTCGCTCGCTCGAGGATCCGCGAGACGAGCGAGTTCGATCGGCCGGAGTAGTACGCGACCGGCAGCGCGAAAAGACACGCGACCAGCGCGGCCAGCAGGGCGAGGTACACCGAGTTGAACGCGAACTCGGGCTGGAACTCGAGTGACGGAATGGGATCGCCCTCGCTGCGGAACAGCCAGTTCGTGAAGATCGCGACCGGGACGACGAGCGTAAGAAACCCGATAAACGAGACGAACCCCATCGCCGGCCACTTCCAGCGGCCGAGGCGAACGACGCTCCCTTTCGCCGTCCCGCCGGCGACGTCCTCGTCGCGGCCAATGCCTGCTTCGATGACGAGCACGATCGCAACGATCGCGATCAGCTGTAGCGCGAGCAACGCCGCGTACTCGACGGCGAAATTGCTGAACTCCCAGTAGATCGTGCTCGTGAAGACGTCGGCCTGCATGAACGCCGGCGTTCCGAAGTCCGAGATCGCATAGAGGGCCGCGAGCAACGCGCCGGCCGCGATTCCCGGCCGAATCTGCGGGAACGTGACGCGACGGAACGCCTCGAGGGGGCCGGCGTTGAGCGTCCGAGCCGCGTCGACGAGCGAGTTGTCCATCGACAGCAACGCGGCGCGGGTCGTCAGGAACACGTAGGGGTAGGTGTACAGCGTGATGATCAACACCGCTCCCGACAGGCCGTCGACGCGCGGGATCGTCGCACCGAACAGCGTATCGACTTCGCCGCCCGGACCGAACATCCCCGCGAACGCGATCGCGCCGATGTAGCTCGGGATCACGAGCGGCAGCGCGGCGACGATCGTCCAGAGTCGAGGGTACGGGAGGTCCGTTCTCGTCGTCAACATGGCGAGTGGAACGCCGAGCAAGATCGAAAACACGGTGACGAGCACCATCAGCGTGATACTGTTGAACGTGATCCAGGCCGTCCGCGAGGAGACGACGAGGTCGTACGCGCGCGTAGCCTCGACCGTCGTCGCCTGCCAGAACAGCCAGAACATCGGGGAGACGACGAGAAACGCGACGAGACCGCTCAGAAGTGCCAGGATCGTCATCGAACGGTCGGTGTTCCCGAGTCGATCCTGTACCGACTCGAGTCTCCGCGAGGAACCGAGATAGTCCGTAGGTGGTTTCATTGTAGATCGTCTGCCCGGATCGGCGGAGCCGTGGACGTGGTCGGCCCTTGGAGCTAGGCGCTCCTAAATCCCCCGAAGCGTTCCCGAGGTGTGGGAAGCCGAAAAGCGGTAGCCACGGCGTCTCTGATTGGGTATATGCTTACAGCCGCGTCAGACCGTCATCCCTTCCTCGCTGAGGAGGTCCTGGGCCTCCTCGAGATCCATGTCGAAGTCGCTCAAGTCGAACTCCGGCGGCTCGAGCTCCTCGAGGTCGGGGAGGTCGCCGACGTAGTCGACGTCCTCGACGACGGGGTACTCTCCGTTTGCGTCCATCATGAACTCCTGGCCCTCCTCAGCCAGCAGGTGACGGACGAACTCCGCGACGAGCTCGGGATCCCCCACGTCGTTCGTGACCCCGACGCCCGCGACGCTGAACAGACAGCCGGGATCGTTCTCGGTGAACGCCACGTCGATCGGCGCGTCGGGGTCCTCGTTGAGGATACGGGCGGCGTAGTAGCTGTTTCCGAGCGCGACGACCGGGTCGTCGTCGCCACCCCTCTCGATAGCCTCCGCTTGGTCGGAGCCACCCGAGAACAGCTGGATGTCCTGGTCCTCGACCATCGCTCGGACCCACTCGCGAGTTTCCTCCTCGCCCTCGAGTTCGACCATCGCCTGAATGAACCCCCGGAAGGTTCCGGAGTTGGGTCGCGTCGAGATGATCCCCTCGAATCGGTCGTCGGTCGCAAACTCCATGATGTCGGTCGGAAAGTCGTCGCCGTCGCCGTCCCAGCGCTCGGTGTTGTACAGAATCGAGCGAACCCGACCGGAGACACCGGTCCAGTAGCCGTCCGGTTCGCGGTAGCTCTCCGGAACGGCGTCGACGACGTCCTCGGGCAGTTGCTGGACGGCACCCTCGCGCTCGAGCTCGGCCAGCGCGCCCGGATCCTGTGAGTACATCAGATCCGCCGCGACGGCGTCACCCTCCTGGAGGATCTGGTTAACCTGCACGTCGTTGTCGTCGTAGTCGACGTTGAGCGTCAGCCCGTCGTACTCCTCCTCGAGCGCGACGAAGACGGGATCGATCTGGTCTCGGGTGCGCCCGGAGTAGATCGTCAACTCACCCTCGAGGTCGCCCAGGTCGTCCCAGGAGACGGCCTCGGAGTCGACCGACGCCTCGCGGGGACCGACGTCGGCGACCGCCCCGGCGCTTTCGCCGTCGTCGCCGAGACAGCCTGCGAGTCCCGCGAGCCCTGCGACCGATACCCCCGTCGCCGCGAGAAATCGTCGCCGTCCGGTCGCCGTTCGCTGCGTTCGATCGTCGTCTCGCTGGTGCATATCTAGTTTTAGGCTGGCCTAAAACACTAATACCTTCCGATTGTTCCCGTCAGAAGGACCGAGAGGTCGGGGTAGCTACCGCTTCCCGTTTAGCCCGAATCCGATGCCCACGGATTTCGGCCGACCTAAACCTCCACGTCGATCTTTTTAGGCAAGCCTAAAGAGCCTGTCGGTGATCCCCGTCTTCCGGGGCGAGAGCCGAACCGGTTTTGACCCTCTGGAGGAAACCAGCCGGTATGAGCGTACGTGAGGAGTTCGACGAGTGGGCCGCGAGCGGTCGCGACAGGGGAATGGAGGAACGGCACTGGCACACCGCCAAACACGCGCTCGCGCGGATGCCCGTCGAACCGGGCGACACGGTTCTCGACCTGGGCTGTGGTAGCGGCTACGCGGGTCGTGCGCTGCGAGACACCAAGGACGCCGGTCGAATCTACGGACTCGACGGCTCACCCGAAATGGCACACAACGCCGCGGGCTACACCGACGATCCGCAGGTCGGCTACGTCGTCGGCGACTTCGGCGCCCTGCCCTTTGCCGACGACTCCGTCGATCACGTCTGGTCAATGGAGGCGTTCTACTACGCCGCCGACCCCCACGAGACCCTCGAGGAGATTGCGCGCATCCTCCGGCCGGGCGGGACGTTCTACTGTGCGGTCAACTACTACGAGGAGAACGTCCACTCCCACGAGTGGCAGGACAACATCGCCGTCGAGATGACCCGCTGGGACCGCGACCAGTACCGCGAGGCGTTCCGCTCGGCGGGCCTCTCGGTCGCCGAACAGGACAACATCCCCGACCGGGAGATCGCGATCCCCAGCGAGGCGGAGTTCCCACTCGAGGAGTGGGACACTCGCGAGGCGATGGTCGAACGCTACCGGGAGTACGGCACCCTCCTCACGGTCGGGGTCGCTCCCTGATTTCGGGTCGACGCTCCGGTCGAACCCCTTGATTTCCACTCGAGCGTTCGGACGTCCACCGATTTCCGCTCGAGCGGACAGCCCCGCATAACGCTTACCTGGTCCGTGCCGGTATCGGTACGTATGACACTGTCTCGCCGACTCCGCTCTCGACGAGGGATCGTTCTCGGTGCCATCGCCGCAGTCGGTGCGGGATTCTCGACGTACCTCGGGACGGCAGCCAGCGACGACGAGACGACCGCCGAAACGCCGATCGAACGTGACGGTACGGACGAGGGCGAGATCGACCAGTCCGCAGCGGAACGCGACGAGGGCCGCGACCTCCCGCCCGCCCAGCACGAACGACTCTGTCGGTGCCCGAGCTGTATGGGTGGCCTCGGTGCCCCTGGCGAGTAACGCTACTCGAACCGCTCGCCCGCCGGAATCGTCACCTCGAGCCAGTTCTCTTCGGGAGGGAGGGGACAGTCGAACGTCTCGCTGTAGGCACAGAACGGCGTGTACGCGAGGTTGAGGTCGACGACCAGCTCGTCACCGGTCTCGAGGTCCCGATCCGCGGCCAGTTCCATGTACCGGCCGCCCTCGTAGGTCTGCTGGCCCGTCGTCTTGTCCCGGAACGGGACGAAGTAGGGCTCTTCGTTCGGGCTCTCGAGCTGGTAGGCCGCCAGCTCGAAGGTTCCGTCCTCGAGGTCCTCGTCCTCGCGATCCAGCTCGAACTCGAGCGTCGCCGCCCGGAGGTAGCGCATCTCTCGACCCGCCGTAGTGTCCATCAGAACGACCTCCGGCTCGTCGTGAGTGGTCACGGTCGCGGTCACCCGATAGGTCGGATCCGGCTCGAAGTAGTCCAGCCCCTCGAACCCGTCGCGGTCCTCGGGCGGCACCGGCGACTGGGGATGTTCGGCGAAGAAGTCGTCCTTCTCGGCGCGCTTGGCCTCGAGTTCCGCGCGCCACTTCTCGACGTCGATCGAATCGCTCATACCGTCGGTTGAGCAGCGAGACTCGAAGGCGTTGCGTTTGACAGACGGGAGACTGACCCCGCGAACGATAGTCGCCGCTGACAGCCAGTTCATGCGCTTGATCGCACGGGGGAAGCGCAGTCCGAACGAACAGCGTAAGCGAGGACCAGGGGACGGCGAACGGGGGGACGGAGTGACTCGCGAGCTGCAGATCCGGGTGTCGCCAGTCCAGTCGTTACCTCCCTCCCAAGACAGATTGGCACGTCCAGACCGGGCCAGGAGCCGAAGCTCCGACACCACGGCTAACCAGACAATCAGCGTGCCCTTTCGGGGGTGGTTCCTCGAGTAAGTACGCTGTACTCTGGTCCGGACCGGGACGGATTAGCCGCGTCTAATAATCTGTGTAGAAGCACAAACTATTTTAATTGGTGTGGCGGAATACGAGCTAATGACAGATCTCTCGAGGACTACTCAGCCTCGCTCTACGCGCCGAACCGTCCTCGCTGCGGGGGTCGGAACGCTCGCCGCGGGTATCGCGGGCTGTCTCGACGAGGATCCCCAGGAGGACAACGGTGTCGACGGCGACGATATAACAAGTGAAGACGACGGAGACGGTGAAGACGACGCGTACACCGTCGCTGCCGGAATGCCGGCGCTTTGGGATTTCACACGGGAGGTCGGCGGCGATCACGTAAACGCCGTCGATCTGGTTCCGACCGGCGAGCACGGCCACGACTACGAACCCGGGCCGGGAATCGTCGAGGAGATCGAGGAGGCCGACGCGTTCGTCTATATGCGGGAGTTCGCCGGCTGGATGGACGACGCCGTCGCGGAGCTCGAGGACGACGACAGCGTCGCCGTCATCGACGCCTCCGAGGGGATCGAGTTCTTCGACAGTCCTGCCGAAGACGACGATGAACACTGGTGGATGGATCCGATCGAGTGTCAGAACGGCGTCGACAACATCGCGGCCGGCTTCGCGGAGCTCGATCCCGACCACGCCGACGAGTACGATGAGAACGCGACCGCGTTCAACGAGGAACTCGAGGAGATCCACGAGGAGTTCGAGGAGCTGGTCGATCGCGCGACTCTCGACGAAATCGTCATCGGCACCCACGACTCCTTCCAGTGGTGGAACCGACGATACGACATCGACGTCTACTCGCCGATCGGCACGTCGCCGGACGGAGAGGCGTCCGCACAGGACATCGAGGAGGTCGAAAACCACATCGAGGAGTACGGTATCGAGCACGTCCTCTACGACGTCGGCGAGCCGGCCCACCTCGCCGAATCGATCGCCGACGAGACGGGCGCGGAGGTGCTCCCGATCTCGCCGGTGGAAACACAGCTCGACGAAACCACGGAGGTCGGGGACGTCGAGATGGAGTCTGACTGGGGGTACGTCGCCCACTACCAGGAGATCAACTTCCCGTCGCTCGAGCGAGCCCTCCAGACAGCATGAGAGTTAGCAGCCTCGAAAGATTTGGATAGCTCGAGAACAAAAACTGGTTACCAACCTCAAATGAACGCTGCAATAGCCGCCGAGAACGTCACCTTCGCCTACGACGACCAGCCCGTGGTCAAAGACGTCTCTCTCACGGTCGAAGCCGGCGATTTCCTCGGACTGATCGGACCGAACGGCTCCGGGAAGACGACCCTGTTGAAAATCCTGCTGGGACTCCAGACGCCGGATACGGGGTCCGTCGAGCTGTTCGGCACCGACGCGACGTCGTTCGACGAGGGGACCCGTCTCGGCTACGTCTCACAGCAGTCCTCGGAGGCCGACACGACGATGCCGATCTCCGTCCGTGAGGTTGTACGGATGGGACGGTACGCCCACGCCGGCCTCTCGCCTCTCGCGTCCGACGATCATCGGATCGTCGACGACGCCCTCGAGCAGGTCGGTATCGTCGACCTGGCCGACCGGCAGATCAGCTCGCTCTCGGGCGGACAAAAACAGCGGACGTACATCGCTCGCGCGCTCGCGTCCGAAGCCGATCTGCTGGCGCTCGACGAGCCGACGGTCGGCGTCGACGCCGACTCGCGGGACGCGTTCTACGATCTGTTACACGAACTCAACGAGGCAGGGATCACGATCGTCCTGATCGAACACGATATCGGCGTCGTTACCGAGCACGCCGATACGATCGCGTGTCTCAACCGCGAGCTCTACGAACACTGCGGTACGGAACGGTTCCTTGAAACCGACGCACTCGAACGCGCGTTCAGCTCGGCGCGAGCAGCGCAGTCGACAGGCGTTGCCTCCGGGGACTGATGATGAACGACGATACGTTCCGGTCCCGGCGCGGGCTGACTGTTGCCGCGGTCGGTCTTCCTGCGGCGGTGATCGCTACCGCCGCGTTCGTCTACTGGGTTTTCCCGCCGCTTTTCGACGCGTTCTGGGGAACGACGTGCGGAGCGATCGGCTCCTGGCTCGTCTGTAGTACGTTCCTTCAGCATGGCTTCACGGCCGGCGTTCTCGTCGGGATCGCCGCGCCGCTCGTTGGCGCCTACGTCGTTAACCGGCAGATGGCGCTCATCGGAGAGGCTCTCGCTCACACCGCGTTCGGCGGCGTGGCGATTGGACTTGTGGTCGGCGCGAGTACCGAGTGGCTGAACTATCCGCTGGTCTTCGCGCTGATCGCCGCCGTCCTCGCCGCGCTTGGGCTCCAGTATCTCGCCGTGACGACGGACGCCTACGCCGACGTTCCGCTGGCGATCATCCTGACCGGTGGGTTCGCCGTCGGAGTCGCCGTCATCTCCTACGGTGAGGGTGTCGCGTTCGGTCGCGAGATCGAGAGCTACCTGTTCGGCAACATCCTGTTCGTTCCCTTCGAGAACGTCCAGCTGATGGTCGCGCTCACGATACTGGTCGTCGGCATGGTGGGGCTGACCCACAAGCAGTTGTTGTTCATCACGTTCGACCGCGAAGCGGCGCGACTGGCTCGGATCAACGTCTGGTTCTACGATACGCTCCTGATCGTCGTGACGGCGCTGGTCGTCGTCGCGGCGATGCAGATCCTCGGTGCGATCCTCGTCGCCGCGATGCTCGTCGTTCCCGTCGCGGCCGCAATGCAACTGACGAGCAACTTCAACCACGGCCTCGTTCTCTCGATTCTGTTCGGCGAGATCGCAGTTCTCGCCGGCATTCTCTCCTCGTACTACCTCGACATCGCGACCGGACCGGCGATCGTTCTCGTCGCGATCCTGGTCTACGTATTTGCAATCGTCAACGACAGGTAGCGTCAACCGATGAGTAACAACACAAACGAAATGAATGCTATCAAAGAGGTGACCTGAATTCGTATGTGGCCCTGGGAACACGCGATCATGGGATACGTCGCGTACTCGCTGTTTTGCCACGCCTACTACCGCGACTCGCCCGGCGGACTCGAGGCGTTCGCGGTCGTCTTCGCCTCCGTCCTTCCGGATCTGATCGACAAACCGCTGGCCTGGGAGTACGGCGTCTTCGAGGTCGGCTACGCGATCGGTCACTCGATCTTCTTCGCCGTTCCGCTGTCGATCGCCGTCGGCGCGATCGCCCGGTCGTACGGGCGTTCTCGAGCCGGACTCGCGTTCGCCGTCGGCTACCTCCTGCATCTCCCCGCCGATATCGTCGACGGCTACGTCCGGGACGATCACCTCAGCTTCTGGATCGTGCTGTGGCCGTTCCAGCCGGACGAGGTTCACCACCACGCCCACGAGCACACCGGGTTCGCCGACCAGTTCTTCGTCCTCCTGGGGAACTACCACCAGGAGCTGTTCTCCGACGACCCGTCGACGTACGCCCTGGCCATGCTCGGTGCGACCGGCTTCGCCGCCCTGCTGTGGCTCTACGACGGTGCACCGGTTCTCCGGGAGTCGCTTCTCGCGGTCAAACACGGACTCGAGCGATCGGTCGAGCTGGTAACCGACTCCCGGAGCCGCTGATGCGAACGGGCGTCGGTCCTCCCTCCCGAGGTTTATATCCGAAGCCGCGGCTACGGTTCGTCAACGCTATGAGCGACCGACGATGAGTACGGCAGGAATGACCGACTGGCGCTCGATCTTCGGCCACCCCCAGCCCTACGACGAGCAGGTCGACGGTATCGAGACCGCCGTCGAAACCGCTCGAGACGGCGGCTACACCGTCATCGAGGGTGCCTGTGGGACCGGGAAGACGATGATCGCGCTCACCGCCGGGATCGACCTCGTGCGCGACCCCGACACCGACTACGAGCGCGTCCTCGTCCTCACGAGCGTCAAACAGCAGCTTCGCCAGTTCGAGGCCGACCTCGAGACGATCAACGAGAATCTGCCCGACGACTGGAACCCCGTCTCGGGACTGACTCTCGTCGGGAAAGCCGACGTCTGTCCGTACAACCGCGCCGGTGCAGGAGGAATCGACGACGGCAACGTCTACGATCGCTGCGAGAGCCTGCGCGAGCGCACCCGCGACCTCACGGGCGAGGGCGGCGAGACGACCGCGGGCACGCTGACCGCCCGCGCTCGCCAGCAACAGACCGGCCTCGCCGACAGCGGATCGACGGGACCGACGGGACGATTCCTCGAGACCGCGGACGAAACCGCGGCCTACCCGCCGGAGATGCCGACCTACGGCGACGGCGGCGCGGTCGGCGCCGAGACGGAGTACTGCCCGTTCTACGCCCAGTACCTCGAGGACCTGCCCGACGAGGAGGACGGCGATCCCGCCGAGGCGGTTCCCTTCGATTTCACCGACGCCGGGATGTTGACTCCCGACGATCTCGTCTCGCGCTCGGTCCGCAACGGCACCTGCCCACACTCCGTGATGGGCGCGGCGTTAGGCCACGTCGAGGTCGTCCTCGGTAACTACTACCACGCGTTCGACCCGACCACGACGACCGCCTTCACGGGCGCCCTGCTCGACGACTCGACGTTCGTTGTCTGTGACGAGGCCCACATGCTCGAGCCCCGCGTGCGCGATCTGGTCAGCGACGGCGTCGCGGATCAGCGCCTCCGGGACGCCGAGACGGAGCTCTCTCGAGTGCTCCAGCCGATCAGGTTCGAACGCGAGGGCCGAGAGGCCCAGGGCGGGTCGAAAACCGCCGACGCCGATCTAGTTCGGGGCGAACTCGAGGACAGCGACGTCTCTTTCGAGGAGCTCTCCCGCACCCTCGAGTTCGTTCGTGACCTCCGGGAGGAACTCGACCGTCACGTCACCGCCTACCTCGACCGGAACCATCGGGGGTGGCAGTCGAACCCGACCGAGCTCTCGGACGCCGAGATCCCGCTCCGCGACCCGCAGGAGCCCGCCGTCGACGAACTCACCGAGTGGGCCGCCGACGCGGGCTACAGCGACGCCGTCTGGGTCCGGGCCGAGAACGTCGGTGCCGTCGTCGAGCGCGTGTTGAACGAGGCCGAGGACGAGGACCGGACTCGAGCGGCGCCCGCCGTCGGTCGCGTTCTCGGCGAGTGGTACCGTCGCGATCACACCGACTACTTCCGGGAGATCGAACTCGAGCGCACCTGGGACGAGACGGAGCCGGCCGACTCCTGGCGGCGGGCCTACACCGCTCGCCTCGCCTTGCACAACTGCGTCCCCAGCGACGCCATCGGCGATCGACTGGCGGCGTTCGGCGGCGGAATCCTGATGAGCGCGACCCTCGAGCCCGTCGACGCGTTCACCGAGGTGACGGGACTCGACTACCTCGCCGACGAGGAGGGTCGGCCGGTCGTCGAACGTCGGTACGGCCTGCACTTCCCCGAGGAGAACCGCGAGAGCTTCGCAGTCGCCGCGCCGAAGTTCACGTACGACAACCGGGGTCGACCCGGCGAGACCAACTCGACGCGCACTCACTACGCCGACGCCGTCGCGAGGGTTGCCCGGCTCCCCGGCAACGTCCTCGTCGGAATGCCCAGCTACGCGGAAGCCGAGTGGATCGCGGGCGCCCTCGAGGACCGGATCGACAAACCCGTCCTGCTCGACGCCGCCAGCGACGACGAAACGACCCAGTCGCTTAAGAACGACTTCTTCGCGGGCGAGGGGAAGGTGCTCGTCACGAGTCTTCGGGGGACGCTCACCGAGGGGGTCGACTACAGCGGCGACCGACTCTCCGCAGCCGTGGTCTGTGGCGTCCCGATCGTCAACACCTCGAGCCCGCGAACGACGGCCGTCCGTCGGGCCTACGACGACGCCTTCGGCGACGGGTTCGAGTACGCGCTGACGATCCCGGCGGTCCGGAAGACCCGCCAGGCGGTCGGGCGGGTCATCCGTTCGGCCGAGGACGTCGGCGTTCGGGTGTTGCTCGACGAGCGCTACGCACGCGACAGCTGGGACTCGGTACGGGAGTACCTCCCCGACGACGGCGAGTTCCAGCCCGTTAGTCCAGACATGCTCGAGATGGGCCTCGACCGGTTCCGGTCGCGGCTCTGATCGCTCCCGACCGGGCGGACCCGATGTGGTCCACCGACGACCCCGGTCGGCACTCGACTCACGGCGATTTCCGCACCGTGACGGTTCTGGTCGACGTCTCCGCGTACAGCGAGTACAGCAGGACCGCACAGCCGCCGGCGGTGAACGAGCTCTGGACGGCGACCCCGAGCGCGATCCGACCGGCGACGAGGTGGACGGCTCCGCCGAGAACCGATCCGGCGACGAGCAGCCCGAATCCGACGGCGACCGCCCGGAGGGGTCCGGCACCGGTCCGTCGGAACGCACGGTAAGCGAGGACGGCGACCGCGCCGCCGGTGAGCAACGTTGCCGTGTTTGCGGCTGCGATAAGGACGCTGTATTCGTTTATGGGACCTCGCTTCCCGAGCGGGAGTACCGCTCGAGAACGCGTTCGTTCGCCGCTGGGTCACGCGAGTACTTCAGTCGGGTGGCCGGTTCCCACTCGAGTGGAACCGTTCGGGTCCGTTACTCCGCGATCGTCTCCGCCCACTCGTCGACCCACCGCTCGAGGTCGGAGCGGAGTCGATCGTACCCGACCGAGACGGGGTCGGACGGAACCGCCGCGGTCTCCTCGAACGGCTCGTCCAGTTCGAGGAACGCTCGACTGAGCGCCGGCATCGCGGAGTGATGCTCGGCGAACGCGGCCTGAACGTCGCTCGAGAGCAGGAAGTTCAGGAAGTCGTAGGCGAGATCCACCTTCTCGGCGTCCTCGAAGACGGCCGCGCCGATCGGCGTCTCGTACCCCTGTTCGTCCGGAAAGGCGAGCTCCCAGTCGTCGATCTCCCACCCCTCGCGCTCGGCGAAGGCGGCGTCGGTCGAGTAGCCGACCGTGAGCGGGCGATCGCCGTCGGCGAACGCGGTCGTCGACGCCATCCAGTCGTCGACGAGCTCGAGTCCGTTCTCCTCGAGATCGCCCCAGTAGCGGCGATAGCCGTCGTCACCAACCGCCTCGACCGTCCAGAGCAGGAAGGCGAGACCGGCGTCGGAGCGATCGGGACGCGGGGCGAGCAGCCGTTCCTCGTACTCGTCGTCGAGCAGGTCGCTGAGTTCGTCGGGTCCGTCGAGTTCGCTCTCGTCGTACCACAGACAGCTGTACCGGACGCCGACCGGAACAACGCGCCCCGAGGGATCCCCGAACTCGAGACCGTCGCGGATGCGCTCGGTTGTCGGAAGCCGATCGGCGCCGAGTTCCCGAAACAGGGAGTGCGACGCGAGGTCGGCGTCGAGTCCGGCGAGATCCGGCGGCGTGAGTCCGAGGTAGACGTCGGCGTCGATCTCCGCGTCCTGCTCGGCCCGTCTGCGGTAGTGGTCGAGACCGGCCTCCGGAATCGTCCACTGGAGTTCGGCGTCGGGGAACTCCTCCTCGAAGGCCTCCTTGATCCACTCGCCGACGGCCCGCTCGCCGACGACCATCGACTCGGTCGTCGCCACCCGGAACGTCCCCTCGAGGTCGGGCTCGTCCGGCTCGGTGTCGTCGCGCTCGGTCGCGTCGGTCGCCTCCTCGTCCTCGTTCTCGCCGTCTTCGTCGTCATCGTCCTCATCGTCGTCCCCGACGGGGGAGGAACAGCCGGCCATCCCGGCGAGCGCTCCGACGCCGACGGTCCGCACGACCGAACGCCGATTCATGCTGGGAGCCACACACTGTGTCGTCTTAAGCGCCGGGATCGGCCGCCGGATACCGAGGGCCCCCATCACAGAAAGGCTTTGACGGTCGACGGCGATCGGCCCCTGTGACAGCCACCACGAACTCGCCGCGGCGGCGCCACGTGCTCGGCGGCGTCGTCGCGGTCCTCGGCCTGCTGACCGGCGCGATCCTGCTCGAGGTGCTCGGAACGATCCTCTTTGCGCTGACGGTCGCGTACGTGCTGGTGCCGGTTCAGGCGTGGCTGGTCAGGCGCGGCCTCGGCGAGTGGACCGCCACCGTCGGCGCGACGCTCGTCGGGTTCGTGAGCGCGACGGCGGTGTTCGCGCCGATCGTCCTCACGCTGTACTTCCGGGTCGACGAGGTGATCGCCCTCGTCGAGGGGGTGCCGGCCGAGATCCCGGTGACGGTTCTCGAGATGACGTACACGATCGAGACGCGGGAGGTCCAGGCGCTCGCGGTCTCGTTCCTCCGCGACGTGGCCGTTTCGCTGGCCTCGTCGTTGCCCGTCCTCGCGATCAAGTTCGCGCTGTTCGTCATCCTGCTGTTCGCGCTGCTGTACAGGGGCGACGCCGCCGCACGCGCCGCGATCGCGCCGGTCCCCCACGAGTACAGAGGAATCGTTCGAGCGCTCGCGGTCCGAGCCCGAGAGACGCTGTACGCGATCTACGTGCTGCAGCTCGCGACGTCGGTGGCCTCGCTCCTGATCGGCTACCCGCTGTTTCACCTGCTCGGCTACGAGATGGCGTTCACCCTCGCGCTGTTCGCCGCGATCTTGCAGTTCGTGCCGATCATCGGTCCGAGCCTGTTGATCGCGCCGATCGCGCTCTACCACGTCGCCGCGGGCGACATCGTCGCGGCCGCGCTGGTCGGCGTCCTCGGCATCGGGCTCGTCGCCTGGCTGCCCGACATCGCCGTCAGACCCCGCCTCGCCCGCCGCTCGGCCGGACTGCCGGGAAGCCTCTACTTCGTCGGCTTCACCGGCGGACTGTTCACCCTCGGGGCGATCGGGATCGTCGTCGGCCCGCTGATCGTCGCGATCTTCGTCGAAGCGGTCGAGCTGCTCGCCGACGAGGTCAACGGGGACCTGACCCTCGAGGAGCTCACGTCACCCGAGTCCGAGCCCGATCTCGAACCCGGTACGCACGCCTCGAGTACCGATGTCGAGTCCGAGGCTTCGACCGACGACTGACCGAGCCGAACCAGCCAACACGCCTTTCTCCCTGCTCGTCGTCGACCGCCTATGGTCAGTGGCCGAACGATTATCAACGCGATCATCGGGGCCGTCGTCGGAATCGTTCTCTCTTTTATCCCGTTCTCGACGGTCGTCGGCGGCGCTGTCGCCGGGTTTCTCGAGGGGCCGGACGACCGAGACGGGGCGATCGTCGGCGCCCTCGCGGGCGCGATCACGTTCGTCCCAATCGCCGCCGTCGCCGTACTGGGAATCGGCTTCGTCGGATTCGGGTTCGGTGTCGCCGCCGCACCCGCGGAGGGCTTTGCGTTCGTCGTGCTATTGATCCTCGTCGGGGTCCTGTTCGCGTTCGTCTACACCGTCGGCCTGTCGCTGCTCGGTGGGTACCTCGGGGCCTACCTCGCGCGGGAGTACCCCGGAAAACACGCGCGAACGCGGGAGACGTTCGATGGGAGGCGACGGGAGCCGACCCCTCGTTCCGGGACCCGAGCGCGCGAGCGGGACGCGGAGAGGGCCGACCGATCCGAATCGGATCGGCCGACACGAAACGAACCAGCCGACAACCGCGAGGACGACGACCTCGATCCGTCGCGGTGGCACGAACCCGAACCCCGGGACCGCGAGCGAGACGAGTAGCCGCCGCTAGGTGAATTCGAAGAGCGCCGACGTCCGGTCGTCCTCGCGGCCCGTGAGATACAGCGCCCCAGACTCCACGGCGGGACCGCTCACCGGTCTTGCGTCGCCGTCGTACTGCCACTCGAGCTCGCCGCTTTCGGCGTCGAACGCGCCGATCGTCTCGCCACTACCCGATCCGGAACCCCGGTCGCGACGCACTCGAGCGAAGATCAGCCCGGAACCGATCACGGGTCCGGCCGCGTACGACGAGGCAGCTCGCTCCGATCGCCAGACGCGGTCGCCCGAGTCGGGCTCGACGACGGTGAGCGCGCCCCCGTCGTCCGACGCACAGACGATCCCGTTCCCGACGGCGACGGCGTCGACGTCGCGATCGGCGACCTCGGTCCGCCACCGGACGGCGCCGTCGAAATCGACCGCGATCACCGTTCCCGACCCGGTCCCGACGTAGACGCCGCCGTCCGTGACGGCCGGTCCGGCCGTGATCTCGTCGTCGGCGTTGGTCCGCCAGCGGACGTCGCCGGTCTCGTCCTCGAGCGCATGGAGTGTCGCGTCGCCGCCGCCGAGGTAGATCGTCCCGTCCCGGCTCGCGGGGGTCGCCGTCGGTCGCACGCCGATCGGTTGCTCCCAGCGTTGGTCGCCGTCCTCGAGGTCGTGGGCGGCGAGGCCGAGCGGCGTACTCACCAGCGAGAGATCGCCAGCGATGGTCGGGTCGGACCGAAACGGTCCGAACCGAACCGACTCCTCGGTCCGCCAGCGCTCGTCGCCGTCACGGTCGAACGCTCGGAGCGAGGACCGGGAGCCGATCAGAACTTCGTCCTCGGTTACGGCGGGCGCCGTCCGCGGCTCGAACTCCTCCGGTGCAGCAGTCCACTCCCGCTCTCCGGTTTCGGTGTCGACCGCGAACAGCTCCTCGTCCAGGTCCGACGCGACGACGGTCCCGTCCCGAACGACTGGGTGAACGTGACCGATGTGGGTCTCGTACGATTCGGTCCACGAGACCGACAGCGGCGGCTTCGGCGTCGCTTCCGGGGGAACGGCCCGCGTGTTCGCCGGGTCGCCGTGGACGACAGACCACGACGTCCGGTCCGGGGCCAGCGAGGGATCGACGCTCACCTCGCCGTCGAACGTCTCGAGGTCGCTCGAGTTGCGGCCGAAACAGCCCGCGCTCGTGGCCGTTATCGCGCAGGCGCCCACCGCGAGGACGGCTCTACGACGCATCGTCACCACCGAACTTCGCGAGCCGTCCCCATCGGGTGGTCGCGTAGAGCGCGCCGTTCGCGACCGCTTGGCCGTCGGTCGGAAGCTCGCGGCCGAACGACCCGCCTTCGAAGTAGTCGCTCTCCTCGTCGTCGCCGACCGCCCCCCACCGGTGCTCGCCGTCCTCGCGATCGAGCGCGCCGAACCCGACGAGGACGCGGTCGCCGACGACGACCGGGGCGCCCGTGATCGGCGTCCGATCGGTTCCGCTCGAGGACTCGTCGTCGTCCGGGGCGAGGTTCACGTGGCGCCACCGCTCCTCGCCGGTGTTCCGATCGACCGCGTAGGCGTTCTTGGCGCCGAGGTACACCGCGTCCTCGTCGACGGTCGGGGAACTCGTCTCGTCGACGCCGGTCGCGAAGGTCCACTCGAGGCTCCCGTCCTCGACCGACCGTGCCTGTAGCTCGCCGGGAACAGCGACGTAGACGGTTCCGTCGGCGACGGCAGGAGAGGGGAACGCCCCGGACCAAATGCGATCCTCGAGCTCGATCGCCCACCGCTCCGAGCCGGACTCCCTGTCGAGTCCGCGAACGAGCACCGTCCAGGGGGGCGGATCGTCGTTCGATCCCGTCAGTACGATGACCGTCTCGTCGCCCACTGCGGGTCGCCCCGTCGCACGATGCTCGTCTCCCAGTCCGAGTCGATCGCGGATCCCTTTCTGTCGGTCGTCCCAGCACCGCTCTCCGGTGTCGACGTCGACGGCGAAGACGCGCCCGTCGTCGGTCTGGACGTAACACCAGCCGTCGGCGATCGCGGGCGTGCGAACCGCCGCGCCAAGGTCCGTCTCCCAGACGACGTCGCCGCCGCGGCGCTCGAGTCGGGCCAGCGTCCCGTCCCCGTCGCCGACGACGAGGCCGTCGCCGACGAGCGCGGGCGCCCCGCTCGGATCCGAGAGCGGGTGTTCCCACTCGAGTTCGCCGGTGGCCTCCTCGAGTGCGAACACCGTACCTCCGTCGTCCTGTTCCGGGGGGAACCGGTCGTCGGGAGCGGACAGGCCGTAGACGACGTAGACGCGCTCGTCGTCGACGACGGGGGCGCTGGCGACGCCCCCGTGATCGTCGTACTCCCAGGCGTCGAACCGCCAGCGTTCGGTCGGGTTGTCCGGCGGTGGGTCGCCGTCGGGGTCGAGGCCGGTGTTCGCAGCGTCGAACCCGGGCATCGACCACCCCTCGGGCGGCGGCTCGGCGTCCGTTCGGGGCGGACACTCCTCGTCGAGGCAGCCGGCGACGCCGGCGGTGCCGGCTCCGCAGACCGCCGCGAGGACGTGTCGGCGCTGCATACTGTTCGATTTCCCAAACCGGAGCTATATGCTTTGTTGGCCGGCCGGTCACTCGTACCGGAGCGCGTCGATCGGATCCGTCCGGGCCGCCCGCCAGGCGGGGTATAGCCCGGAGAGGATCCCCACGAGGACGCCGACGGCGATCGCGAGCGCGACGTACTCGAGGGGGTAGACCAGCGGCAGGTCGATGTACCACGCGCCCAGATAGCCCGCGGCCAGCCCGAGTGCGGTCCCCAGGACCGCGCCGACGACGCCCAGAATTACCGCCTCGGCGAGGAACAGCCCCAGCACGTCGCGGTTCTGGGCGCCGACGGCCTTCATGATCCCGATCTCGCGGGTCCGTTCGGTGACGCTGACAAGCATGATGTTCGCGATCCCGATCGACCCTACCAACAGGGAGATCGCCGCGATGCCGACGATGAAGTTCTGCAGGAGGTCGAGGACGTCCTCGAGCTGCTGGAGCAACTCGGCGCTGGTCTGGAACGTCATCGCGAGCTCCTCGCCGAGGAACTCGCTCGCGTCCGAGTCGTCGCTCTCGAGGTAGTCGACCGCGGCCTCGCGGGCGGCGTCGACGTCGTCCTCGTCGGCGGAGGGGGCCTCGACGACGACCGCGATGAAGCGCGCGTCGCCGCCGTCGGCCTGCGCTTGCGCCGCCTGGTCGGCGTCGTCGGCTTCGGCGGCGTCCTCGCCGGCTCCGTCACCGACGTCCTCGCTCCCGCCCGTCCCGCCCGGTCCCTCGTCGCCGAGCCCCGCGGCGCCGGCCTGCTCGACGTAGTAGGGGTCGGTCGGCACGTAGATCCGCGGCGAGGCCTCGAAGCCTTCGAACGGGCTCAGTCCCTCGTTGCTGTCGGTGATGCCGACGACCTCCGCGGTCGCCTGTTGGCCGCCGAGGATCGTGATCGTGATCTCGTCGCCGACGCTGACGTTCTCCTCGAACTGGCCCGCCGCGGCGGGGTTCAGTACCGCCTCGCGCTCGCCGGGCTCGAACTGCCGACCCTCGCGGAGCGTGTCCTCGCGGACGTAGGACGGGCCGGTCGCGATCACCCCGTCGCCCTGAGCGACCTGCTCGTCGCCGCTCGAGACCGCCTGGCTCTGAATCGGCGCGTAGCCGTAGGCCGCGTCGACGGCCTCGAGCCCCTCGATCGACTCGAGGTCGTCCCCGCTGACGACGGGCTGGGCGCCCGCCAGCGGTCCGCCCTCGGTGTCCGGGTCGGCTGCCCAGCCGTAGATATTGCGCTGATCGTCCGGGCTGATGTCGCCGACGATCCCCGCCTGCAGGCTCGCGCCCAGCGTGACGAACGCGATCACCGCGGCGATCCCGATCACGATGCCGAGCGTCGTCAGCGCCGACCGGAGCTTGTGGCCCCGGATCGAGCGCCAGGAGAGTCGCAGGCTCTCGAGGAGGTTCATCGCTCCTCCCTACCGCCGTCGGCTGGCTCATCCGGTTCACCCGCCGAGCCGAGCTCCTCGATCCGTTCGATCTTCCCGTCGAGCAGGTGGATGATCCGTTCGGCGCGCTCGGCGACGTGGCGCTCGTGGGTAACGACGACCAGCGTCGTCCCCGCGTCGTGGAACTCGCCGAAGAGGTCGAGCACCTCGGCTTCGGTCCCGGTGTCGAGGTTTCCGGTCGGTTCGTCGGCCAGTACGAGCGCCGGATCGTTCACCAGCGCCCGCGCGAGCGCGACCCGCTGGCGCTGGCCGCCCGAGAGTTCGTTCGGGACGTGGTCGATGCGGTCGCCGAGGCCGACCCGCTCGAGCAGATCCCGGGCTCGTTCGCGACGCTCGTCCCGGCCGACACCCTGAAACAGCTGGGGGAGCGCGACGTTCTCGAGGGCGGTCAGCCGTGGCATGAGGTTGAACGTCTGAAAGACGAAGCCGACCGTAGACCCACGAAGGGTGGTCCGCTCCCGATCGCTCAGGGTCGCCACGTTCGAGCCGTCGACGACGACGGCTCCCTCGGTCGGCGTATCGAGACAGCCGACGAGGTTCATCAGCGTCGATTTCCCGGAGCCGCTCGGTCCCATGATTGCGGTGTACGACCCCCTCGGAATCTCGAGATCGACCCCGTCGAGGGCGTGAACCGGCTCCCCGAGCTGGTAGGTCTTCCGGACGTCCTCGAGGCTGACGGCCGTCGCCCCGTTCACTTCGGTCTCGGCGCCCGGTCGTGTCATAGTGTTCCAAAGGCTTCCCTGGCGAAAAAGGTTCCAATCCGGGTGATGGTCGCCGCAATCGGTGGTTTTCGAGTTGGATCGTGCTCCGGACAGTCCTGTTAGTAGGCGACGCAAAACATATGTAGTTGCTAAGTAAATAGTCAGCAAATAAAACCGTGACTGCAATCGACATCTCGAACGTGACCAAACGGTACGGCGACGAACTCGCCCTCGAGGGACTGAATCTCACGGTCCGAGAGGGCGAAGTGTACGGCTTTCTCGGCCCCAACGGGGCGGGGAAGTCGACGACGATCAACCTCGTGCTCGACTTCATCAGACCGACCGCGGGCGAGGTGTCGGTGTTCGGGCGGGACGCCCAGGACGCGAGTCTCAAGATCCGCGAGCGAACCGGGATCCTGCCCGAGGGGATCGAGCTCTACGATCGGCTGACGGGGCGCCAGCACGTCGAGTTCGCCATCGAGTCCAAGGCGGCCGACGACGACGCCGAGGACCTCCTCGAGCGGGTCGGGATCGCCGACGCCGCCGACAAGAAGGCCGGCGGCTACTCGAAGGGGATGGCCCAGCGGCTCACGCTGGCAACGGCGCTGGTCGGCGAGCCCGACCTGCTGATCCTGGACGAGCCCTCGACCGGGCTCGACCCCAACGGCGCCCGCGAGATGCGCGAGATCATCCGCGAGGAGAACCGCCGCGGTGCGACCGTCTTCTTCTCCTCGCACGTCCTCGGCCAGGTGGAGGCGATCTGCGACCGCGTGGGAATCCTCCGAAATGGCGAGCTGATCGCCGAGGACACCATCGCCGGGCTCGAGGACGCGGTACCCGACCGAACCCGGCTTCGCGTACGGCTCGATCGGATCCCCGAAGACTCGGCGGCAGCGCTGTCGGCCGTCGAGTCGATCGACGGCGTCTCCGAGGTCGAGGCCGAGGGGACGACGCTGGTCGTAAGCGTCGCCGACGAGGCGAAGACGACCGTCCTCCGCACGATCGAGGACCACGACGTCACCGTCGAGGACTTCGAGACCGACGAGTCCTCGCTCGAGGACCTGTTCGTGGCCTACACGGCCGAGGAACGAGAGGTGGCGCCGTGAGCGCGATCGCCGTCGCCAAGAAGGACTTCCGCGACGCCGTGCGCTCGCGGACGCTGCTGGTTCTGACGGCGCTGTTCGCTCTCTTCACCGTCGGCGGGGCGTACCTGGCTTCCTGGGCGGCCGAGGTGCTCGACGGTGGCGCCGAGACGACGCTCGACCTCATCATCGCGCTCCAGACGCCCGCAGGCTACCTCGTGCCGATCATCGCGCTCGTCGTCAGCTACGCCGCGATCGCCGGCGAGCGCGAGAGCGGGAGTCTGAAGTTCCTGCTCGGCCTGCCCCACACCCGCCGCGACGTCGTGATCGGAAAGATCCTCGGCCGAACCGGCGTCGTCGGGGTCTCGATCCTCGTCGGCTTCGCGTTCGGGCTGATCGGACTGTTCGCGTTCGTGGGATCGGTCTCGCTGGTCGACTACCTCGGCTTCACGCTCGTCACGTTGCTGTTCGGGCTGGTCTACGTCTGTATCGGCGTGGGGCTCTCCTCGATGACCCGCTCGACGACGAAGGCAGCGATCGGCGCGTTCGGCCTGATCGTCTTCTTCTGGTTCGCCTGGTCGATCCTCGTGCAACTCCTGTTGTACGCCGTCGAGGGCCAGTTCTTCGTCGAGGAGTTCCCCGACTGGTACGTCACGCTGCTCTCGCTGTCGCCCGACGCGGCCTACGGCTCGGCGCTGGGGGCCGTCCTC
>NZ_AOIB01000016.1 GCF_000337675.1 Natronococcus amylolyticus DSM 10524
AGCCCGCTCAGAGATGTGTATAAGAGACAGGCCATGAAGACGACGGGCGGATCCGACGCGGCGAAGCGACGCGCCGGCGAGCGCGCGGCCGAGGCGGTCGCGGACGGCGACGTCGTCGGGCTCGGAACCGGCTCGACGACCGCCTACGCGATCGAGGCGATCGGCCGGGCCGTCGACGACGGCCTCGAGGTCCGAGGAATCGCGACTTCCTTTCAGTCCCGACAGCTGGCCCTCGAGGAGGGGATTTCGCTAACCGAACTCGACGCCGTCGAGGGAGTCGACCTCGCGATCGACGGCGCCGACCGGGTGGTCGACGATCCCGAGTCCGCGGCTCACGGCACGCTGATCAAGGGCGGAGGCGCTGCCCACACCCGCGAGAAACTCGTCGACGCGAGCGCCGACCGGTTCGTCGTCGTCGCCGATCCCTCGAAACTGACCGATCGACTCGAGGCGTCGGTTCCGGTCGCCGTCCTTCCCGAAGCCCACACGGTCGTCGCCGAGCGGATCGCCGAACTGGGCGGCGAGGCAACGCTGCGAGATGCAGAGCACAAGGACGGTCCCGTCGTCACTGACGCCGGGAACCTGGTGCTCGACTGCGCGTTCGGCCCGATCGGCGAGCCGGGGGAACTGGCCGAACGGCTCTCGAGTCTGCCCGGCGTCGTCGAACACGGACTGTTCGTCGACGTCGCCGACGCGACCTACGTCGGGACGGACGACGGCGTCGAGGTCCGACGGTACTGATAGCGGTCAGTTCCGCGCGGACTCCGCCTCGCTTTCGTCGCTCCCGATCGTCGACAGCGCCGCGACGGTCAGATAGAGCACGCCCAGCAGCCGCGCGGCCGGGTTCACCCACGGCTTCGGCTCGAGCTCGTCGACGTTCTCGTAGACCAGCCGCTGGCTCAGTTCGACGAGGGGTTCGGGGACGAGCACGAGCGCGATTCCCGCGAGCGCGAGCAGCCGGTTGGCGATCGTCGCCCCCGACTCCCGGCGGGCGAGCACCCAGACGAACAGCGCGCCCTCGAGGCGGGCCCCCCACAGTGCCTGCGGCCGAAGTTGGGCTTCTTCGGCGTTCTCGAGCCCGATTCGCTCGCAGGCGTCGATCACGGGCTGAGGCATTGCGATCTCGAAGATACCGAACGCGATCAGCAGTTTGCGGAGCATCGTCGTCTTTCGGATGGACGCCGACCCTCAAAAAATCGGCCCCGGAGTCGCACGCGGCGAACGGATCGCTTTTCACGATCCTCGTGTCGCTACTAGGCAATGACCGAGACTGCCGACCGCAAGGACGATCACATTCGCATCATCGAGGAGGAAGACGTCGAAACGAAGGGAACTGGTTTCGAGGACGTCGAGCTGATCCACGAGGCCCTCCCCGAGATTCACCGCGACGAGATCGACACGTCGACGACCCTCTTCGGCGCCGAGGTCGACGCGCCGATCGTCATCGAGAGCATGACCGGGGGCCACCCCAACACGACGAAGATCAACCGGGCGCTGGCCGAGGCTGCCCAGCGGACGAACGTCGCGATGGGCGTCGGCAGCCAGCGAGCAGGTCTGGAGCTCGACGACGAGGACTTGCTCGAGTCCTACACCGTCGTCCGCGAGGCCGCGCCCGACGCCGTTCTCTACGGCAACGTCGGCGCCGCACAGCTGCTCGAGTACGACCTCGCGGACGTCGAGCGGGCCGTCGAGATGATCGACGCCGACGCGATGGCCGTCCACCTCAACTTCCTCCAGGAGGCGGTCCAGCCCGAGGGCGACGTCGACGCTCGAGGCTGTCTCGCCGAGATCGAACGCGTCGCCGACGGGCTCTCGGTGCCAGTCGTCGTCAAGGAGACGGGCAACGGCATCTCTCGGGAGACGGCTCGACGGCTCGCCGACGCCGGGGTCGACGCCATCGACGTCGCGGGCAAGGGCGGGACGACGTGGTCGGGAATCGAATCCTACCGGGCCGCAGCGGTCGGCGCCGACCGACAGGAGCAGATCGGGAGGCTGTTCCGCGCGTGGGGCGTTCCGACCGCCGTGAGCACTCTCGAGGCCGCCGACGAACACGACACCGTCGTCGCGAGCGGCGGCGTTCGGTCGGGACTCGACATCGCGAAGGCGATCGCGATGGGCGCCAGCGCCGGCGGGCTCGCGAAGCCGTTTCTCGGTCCCGCTGGACAGGGCGCTGACGCGGTCGTCGACCTGCTCGAGACCCTCGAGCTCGAGTTGCGAACGGCGATGTTCGTCACCGGCGCGGCGTCGATCGAGGCGCTCGGCGAACGCGAGTACGTCCTCACCGGGCGGACGAAGGAGTACCTCGAGCAGCGCCGGTAACTATAGTCGCCACTGAACGTCAGTGCACACCCGATCGCACGACGGCTGTGCGATCGGTGTACAACCAGTTTCAGTTGTTACTATACCCCTTCCCGCCTCTCGCGCTGACGGCGCAGTCGGGACTACGTGTCGTTGCTTCGATAAAAGAACGCTCGAGCGAGTCGCCTTACAGGTCGCGCGGCTGGACCGTCTTCCGGTCGTTCTCCTCGGCGCGGCGGGCGGCGTCCTCGAGAAGCTGGTCGACTTCCTCGTCGAGTGCGTCGTAGAAGTCCGAAGCGACGTTCTTGTCATCGAGCGCTTCCTTCACAGCGGCTTTGACGATAAGGTCTGCCATACGATGTGTCCGTTCCCGTTTTCCCATTATAAGTATTGTGGTTATGCGGGGGGAGACCGGGGCTGCAGCGGTTCGTTCGCCTGTTTGGGGCGCACATGCCACCGGAAAATATATGGTTGATGAACTCCGCCGCCCAGCCTCGGGGTATTCCGACCGGAGAATCGGTCTCGCGCGCGGTCTGGGTCCGCTCGCGCGCGTTTCCGAACTCGCGGTTCGGGTCGACGGATTCGAGTAGATCGATCCCCCAGTTCGGGTATGCGCGAACTCCTCGAGGCCGTCGCCGACGGCTCGCTGTCGCCGGCGGAGGCCGAGGCCGAACTCAACGGGTACGTCACCGGCGAGGCGGGACGGTTTGACGCGGCCCGCCAGCAGCGCCGCGGCATTCCGGAAGGAATCTTCGCGGCGGGCAAGACCGCCCCGCAAGTCGTCGCCCTCACCGAGACGGCACTCGAGACGACCGGCCGGGCGCTGATCACTCGCGCCGACGACACCCAGATCGAAGCCCTGGAGTCGAGCCTGCTCGAGTCCTTTCCCGATGCGACCCTCGAGCGTTGGAGCACCACTGTTCTCGTTCGGACGGCCGACGCCGAGCAGCCGACTCTCGACGCGACGGTCGGTATCGTCACCGCGGGCACCGTCGATGGCCCGGTCGCCGACGAGGCCGCAGCGGTCTGTCGGGACGCCGGCGTCGCGATCGACCGGGTCGACGACGTCGGCGTCGCCGCGCTCGATCGCCTGCTCGACCAGCTCGATCGGCTCCGCGAGGCCGACGTGTTGCTCGTCGCCGCGGGCCGAGAGGGCGCGTTGCCGACCGTCGTCGCCGGCCTCGTCGACTCGCCGGTGATCGGGGTTCCCGTCTCGAGCGGGTACGGCCACGCCGGCGACGGCGAGGCGGCGCTCGCGGGGATGCTCCAGTCGTGTACGATCCTCTCGGTCGTCAACGTCGACGCGGGGTTCGTCGCGGGCGCGCAGGCGACCCTAATCGCACGGGCGCTCGACGACGCCCGGAGCTGAGTTGATAACGTGATTCTGGAAAATATTCTTCCGAAGTCGGAAAGCCAAACTACGTTTGGGAAAGCGTTTTTATTCGTATACTGACTACGATTGGATGCCGGCCGAAGCCGGTATCACAATGCCCACCTGTGACCACTGCGACGCGCACGTCTCCGAACGGTTCGCCCGCGTGTTCGCCGACGAGCACGGCGAGATTCACGCCTGCGTCAGCTGTTCGGCGAACGCCGGGATTGCGGAAGCCGCGAAGGAGCGCGTCCGCGGCACCTGATCCGTCGAGCACCGCCACCGATAGACAACGGCCGGACCCCGACTCCCCTAGCTCGCACCCTGCGGACGAGACGATTTTTACCCGCCAACCCGTACCCTCGAGCGATGGCCGACGCCGACCACGTGGTCTACGTCCTCGAGTGCGCCGACGGCTCGCTGTACACGGGGTATACGACCGACCTCGAGCGCCGCGTCGCGGAACACGACGCGGGCGAGGGAGCGAAGTACACCCGGGGACGGACGCCGGTGGAGTTGTGCTACGAGGAGGAGTACGACTCGAAATCGGCGGCAATGTCCCGCGAGTACGAGATCAAACAGTTGACGCGAGCACAGAAGGAGCGACTGGTCGGACTCGAGTGAGTGAGCAACCGTGCGGAGAGACGCTCGTGGGAGGGCCAGAGTGAGCCGTGAGCATCGCTGCACGGCGGGGTTTTTGGGACCCAATACCGATACCAAAAGCATGAGTGAGAACGTAGTTAGGGCCGCGTTTCCCGAACTCGAGGTGATCGAAGACGGCGACCTCCGAGCGGGCGTCGTCAACGCGTGGGTGACGGCCATCGAAGAGAACGATGTCGACGACCTCACCGAAGTGCCGTGGCTGCCTCCAGCACAGCGGGCGTTAGGGCTGGAGAACGAACGGCTGGTAAGCCACGTTCGGGACGTAACTGCCTGTGCCGTCGCGCTCGCAGAGACGCTCCTCGAGCGGCGCGAAGTCACTCTGTCGTTGGATACGGTGGTTGCTGGTGCACTCGTTCACGACGTGAGCAAACTCGCTGAGTTCGACGGGATGACCGAGACGCCGATCTACAACCTGCTCGGACATCCCTACTACGGTGTCTACGTCGTTGCAGTGGTGGATTTGCCGGTTGAACTGGCACACATCGTGCTCTCCCATACGAGTCGAACGACGGTCGAGCCGGCGACAATCGAAGCGGAACTCGTCAGGCGGGCCGACGAAGTTGCGGCAGCAGCCATTCGGTCGCAGGCAACAGACGACCTTCGGACGGTCTAACGTGCATCGAACGGCTGGCGGGTGGTGTTTCCCCGTACGTAACGCGTTCCTGTCGTCAATACGGGATTTTCACGTCCTCCCCAACCGACTCGCACGGTGTCGGATCGCAGTTCGCCGTCGGCTCACTGCGATCCAGCGTGCGCCGCCGTACGGGGGTTGACTAATTCGGGTTCGACCGACCCGGTTCAGTCGGCTCCGATGGTCCGTGGATCCGTCCTCGTCGAGCGGGATCCGTTCCGATAGAACAAGTACCATTCGGGAGTTCGAGGACGGCCGTCCAGCCCTCGTTACTCGTCGGCCGCGGCCGTCCGCGGGCTACTCACCTCGGGTTCGATATGGGCGTACTCGACGAGCATCCGGCCGAGCTTTCTGGTCCGGTCCTCGAGTTTCTCGTCGACGAACGCTCGTCCGTCGATCGCCTCCGGATCGGCCTCGAACTCGCTCGAGGCGCCGCGGATCCCGACCTGGTGGGGGAGGACCCAGCCGTGAACGCCCCGGACCGTGATCCGGAGGTGGTCGAGCGTCGAGCCGTAGCTCCCGCCGCCAGCGGTCGCGAGCAGGCCGACGGTCGTGTCCTCGAACTCCTCGAACCCGCAGTAGTCGTGGAGGTTCTTCAGCGCCCCCGAGTACGAGCCGTGGTAGACCGGGGTGCCCAACGCGACGGCGTCGGCCTCGCGGACGAGCCGTTTCACGGCCTCGCCGTCGCCCTGATCGTCGACGTCGGGGTCGTAGACGGGGAGATCGTACTCGCGCAGATCGAGCAGTCGCGTTTCGGCGCCGGCTTCCCGGGCCGAGTCGAGGACGTACTCGAGGGCGGTTCGCGTGTAGCTTTCGTCGCGGAGGCTGCCGGAGACGGCGAGAACGTGTGTCATACCGCCCTTAGCGGGGTCGACGTCAAAACCTCGTTGCCTTCGGTGCCGACAGCGTCGCCTTTTTCGCACCGGACGGTGAGGAGCGGGGTATGGAGACGATCTCGTTCGGAACCGACGGCTGGCGGGCGCCCCTCGAGGAGTTTACGGCGCCCAGAGTGCGGATGGTCGGACAGGCGGTCGCGACGTACCTCGCTGACGAGGGCCTCGAGGGTCCCGTCGCGGTCGGCTACGACGCCCGCGAGACCTCGCGGGGGTTCGCCGAGGAGTTAACTCGAGTACTGTGTGCCAACGGGTTCGACGTCCTGCTGTCCGACCGGGATCGACCGACGCCGCTTTTCGCCTACGCGATCGTCGAACGAGATCTGGCGGGGGCGATGGTCGTCACGGCCTCGCACAACCCGCCGGAGTACAACGGCGTGAAGTTCATCCCCGAGGACGGCGCGCCTGCACTCCCCGAAGTGATGGATGCGGTCGCGGATCGCCTCGCCGAGCCCGACCCGCTGCCCGAGGACGAACACGGCAGCGCCGAGGAGATCGACTTCGTCACGCCCCACGCCGACGCCGCGTTCGATCTCCTCGAGGGGACGATCGGCGAGATCGACCTCGAGGGGGTGTCGGTCGCCTACGACGCGATGTACGGTAGCGGCCGCGGGACAACGGACGCCATCTTAGAGCGGGCCGGCGCCGACGTCGATCGGCTGCGTTGCGAGCAGGATCCGGAGTTCGGCGGCGGGGCGCCCGAACCCGCCCCGGAGAATCTCGAGGCGCTCGTCGAGCGAGTGACCGACGGCGACGCCGATCTCGGGATCGCTAACGACGGGGACGCCGATCGGATCGCGATCGTGACGCCCGAACGGGGCTACCTCGACGAAAACCTCTTTTTCGCCGCGCTGTACGACTACCTGCTCGAGCGCGATTCGGGGGCCGTCGTCAGGACGGTGTCGACGACGTTCCTGATCGATCGGGTTGCCGACGCCCACGACGAGGCCGTCCACGAGGTCCCGGTCGGCTTCAAGTGGATCGCTCAGGGGATGGCCGACCACGACGCCCTGGTCGGGGGCGAGGAGTCGGGCGGGTTCACGATCAGGGGACACGTCCGCGAGAAGGACGGCGTCCTGATGGCGCTACTGGCTGCCGCGATGCACGACGCCGAACCGATCGACGACCGCGTCGACCGACTGCTCGAGGATCACGGTACCGTCGTTCAGGACAAGCGAAGCGTCGCCTGCCCCGACCACGAGAAGGCACGGGTGATCGACGACCTCGAGGACGAGATCCCCGACGATATCGCCGGTACGCCCGTCGAGGACGTCAACACCGCCGACGGGTTCAAGCTCCAGCTCGAGGACGGCTCCTGGCTGCTGGTCCGCCCGAGCGGGACCGAGCCAAAGCTGCGGGTCTACGCCGAGGCGACCGGCGAGGACCGGGTCGCCGAACTGCTCGAGGCCGGCGAGGCGCTGCTCGAGCCGCTGGTCTGAGGGTTGCGAGCTCCGGGCCCACGTTTACCGGGACAGCGATCGGAGAGACGAACATGAGCAGAAGCGACGAGGCCGCGTACACGGAACTCGAGCCCGACGCGTGGCACCAGAACGAGCAGGGGAACTACTCGATCGACTGTCCCGAGTGTGGCTCGGAGGCGACGCTGATGAACGTCGTCAAACACGGCCGCTGTAACGGCTACCTGAGCAAACACGACGAGGACATCGAGCTCGACACCCAGCCGATGGACTGCACGGCCAAGCTCTGGTTCGAACTCGGCTACGTCTCCGATCCCGACGAGTCGATGACCGACGACGCCGTCGGCGCGGACGACGGCGAGGACGAGACCGACCAGGACGTCGAGTCCGGAGAGGGAGTTCCCGCCTCGGACTCGCCTGCAGGTGCCGAGGGGACTGTCGACGACGATCAGACACAGTAACAGCTCAGTCGATCCGTTCCGCGGGAACTCCGGCGACCGTCGTCTCCGAGCCGACGTCGTCGGTGACGACCGATCCCGCGCCGACGGCAGCGTCCTCGCCGACCGTGATATTTCCCAGCAGCGTTGCGTTCGCGCCGACGGTGACGCCGTCCTCGAGGGTCGGGTGGCGCTTGATGGGTTCGTTCGCCGTTCCACCGAGGGTGACCCCGTGGTACATGTGGACGTCGTCGCCCACTTCGGCTGTCTCGCCGATGACGACGCCCATCCCGTGGTCGATCGTGACGCGACGACCGATCGTCGCCGCGGGGTGGATCTCGACGCCTGTCAGCGTACGAACGACGTACGCGAGCACGCGAGCGACGAGTTCGAACCCTGCGTTCCAGAGACGATGGGCGAGTCGGTGGCCCCAGACGGCGTGAACGCCGGGATACGTGAGCCAGACCACGCGACAGCCCGTCGCCGCGGGATCGCGGTCACACATTGCCCGCACGTCCTCGCGGAGTTTTCCGATCATGCGTTCTCGAGGCTGCTCGTGCGGTTGTTCGATGCTGTTCGTACGAGCGAGGACCGTGAGGGGTATCGACCGCCAGCGGGCACGGCGAACGCGGTGCTCCGAACGTCGTCCCTGGTGCGGCCGGTCGAAGGCATACCTTCCACTACTCCGATCGACAGGCTAAAAGGACTCGCTTCGCGGACCGAATCATAAACCGGCGGCGACGATACCTTTTCGAGTCACTTCCCGCGCTCGAGCCGGCTTCCGACCATTTCGGGAAGCCCCGCCGCAGCGACGGCGTCCCTGACGGCGCCGATGTCGTACTCCACACGATAGGTTTCGACGGTCATCGCCTCGAGGTCGACGACGGCGTACGCTGCCCGCGGATCGCCGTCGCGGGGCTGGCCGACGCTGCCCGGATTGAGGACGATCCCCTCGCCATAGCGCTCGACGTGTTGAATGTGCGTGTGGCCCAAAACGAGGACGTCCTCGTCGTCGAGCAGTCGCGCCGAGAACTCGGCTGGACGGGTGTAGCGGGTGTAGCGATCCGGATCGTCCGGGTGACCATGGACGAGCTTCACCTGCCCGTCACACGCCAGTCGTTCCTCGGGGAGGTCGGCGAGCCACTCGAGCTGCTCGGTCGAGAGCTGCTCGAGGGCGTGTTCGACTCCCGCTTTGGCCATGCTGTTGAAGCGAAACGGCGTCTCCTCGACGACCGCGGCGTCGTGGTTGCCCATCACCGTCGGCACCGCACGCTCGCGGAGTTCGTCGACGCAGGCCCCCGGCCAGGGGTTGTAGCCGACGACGTCACCGGCACACAGGAGTTCGTCGACTGCGGGCATGTCGGCGAGGACTGCCTCGAGGGCGATCCGGTTGCCGTGAATATCGGAGATGAGCCCAACTTGCATGTCTCGGCGTACGATACGAAGGCTTGTAGGTCATCCCCCGGGCCGATCGCTGCGAACCATGCGGTGGCGCGCGCCGGGTCGCGGTGAGCGGACAGCGAACCGCGATTCGATGCCGTGCGAGGGATGAGTGAGCGACGGCGGAGCGAACGAATCGGTTGGGGAGGGTGTGGAATCCCGTGTGTTCGGCGCGAGCAGACCGTTCGTCTACTTCGAATTTGTCCGATCAGTGTGGTTGCTCGATCGCCGACTATCGGGGGCATCCAGAGGAACGCGGTTCGATCAGTCGCCGTTCTCGATCGCCGTCTCGAAGCCCCCGTCGGTCCGGGCAATTCCGGCCGCACAGACGGCGTGTTCGAACTCGTGGTCGTACACTTCGCTCGCCGCCTCGGCGGCGCCGTCGACCTCGAGCTCGAACGCCGTGGGCGAGTCCTCCTCGTAGGTCGCGACCAGCGTCGGCTCCTCGACGGTCTCGACGAGTAAGGCGTCCTTCCGAACGGTACCGATCAGCGCCTCGCCGTTCTCGCCCAGAGTGGCCGCGATCCGGGGCGTATCGTAGTCGTCCTTCTCGTAGTCCAGCGCGAGCAGGCTCTCCGCGAGGGCGTCCCGAGCGGGGTAGCCCAGCTCGAGCTTCTCGGCGATCGGGTCGACGTGGGAGCCGTTGCCGAAGGCGGCCGTCTCGCCCGTCGGCGTCTCGACGATCCGCAGGCAGTTGTAGGAAACATAGGGGTTGTCCGTCTCGGAGGCGTCCGCGGTTGGGCCAACGGTGAGTGCGTCGTCTCGAGCGGTGAGCTTGCGGTTCGGGAACGATCTCGAGGAAACGCGGTAGGCGCCGACCTCGGGGCCGACGACGACGAAGCGTCCGACGTACATACACGTGGCTGTACAGGGAGAGGTGAAGTGTGTGTCGATCTGTGCACTATCGTCGACTCCGCGTAGTCGCACGGAGCGAAATTTTATGTTCAATTGCACGACAATTCCAGGTATGGCGACGGAGGAGGCCTGTCTCGAGGCGCTGCGACGCGCCGCAGACGAGCTCGGCGAATCACCGACGAAGGCGCAGTACGAGGCGCTCGACGTAACGCCGGCCTCGGCGACAATCATGAAGACGTTGGGTGGATGGAACGCGGCGAAAGAACGTGCGGGACTATCAACGTTCGAGCGAGGTGCAACGGGAACCCGACGTATCAAATCCAAGCCCGACGACATCGAGCTTCCGGATGGTCTCAAATGGGAGGAACTTACGAGTCAGCAGCGCTGGTACTACAAGAACCGCGAAAAACGTCTTCGACGAAAGGATCGGCGGCGGGCAGAGATACGCCGATGGCTCTACGAGTATAAGGAAGAACACTGCGAGTGTCTTCGGTGCGACGAGGATAGACCACCTTGCCTGGATTTTCATCACCCAAACGAGAAAGAACGAAGTGTCGCAACGATGGTCGTCAACGGCCACTCGAGGGAGAGCATTCTCGAGGAGATCGATCGCTGTGTGGTACTCTGTGCGAACTGTCACCGTCTCGAGCATCTCGAAGCTCCTGGCAGCTTTCAGTCAAAAACCGAACCCGACAATCATAAATAGGAACCTGCCCAACGATCTGGTGCAGCAACAGTCCCCTGGGGTAGCGGCCAATCCTGAAGCCTTCTGGGGGCTTCGACACAGGTTCGAATCCTGTGGGGACTACTTCCTCCCGATTTCATTTCGACCCGTTTCGTAGCGCCCGCTGTCGATCTCCAGTCGAAACGAAGGGGTTCCCGGATCGTCGTCCCGACCAGAACCCATATTCGGTCGGCCTCCCTAGAAGTTGTCGATGAGACGACGGGAGCTTCTCGCTACGGGAACGGCGGTGACGGCGGCGGCTATCGCGGGCTGTCTCGGCGACGACGATAGCGCCGACGGCTACGGACCCGAACAGGACTCGGTACCCGAAGAGCGGTCGATCGACACCGACACCTACGAGATTCTCGAGGTCGGCGACGTCGACGTTCCGCTGGCACCGCTCGAGGACGTCGCCTACTGGTACGAACGACGGGAGGCCCGCTTCGTCGACACGCGAGGGAGCGACCAGCACGAGGACCTCCGGATTACGGGTTCGGCGCTCAGCAGCGCTCCGGACGGCGTCTCGAGCGATCCGGTCGAGGACTGGTCGACGGACGACCGCATCGTCACCTACTGCGTCTGTCCGCACGCCCTGGCGGGACAGCGAGCCGCGTCGCTGATCGACGCCGGCTACGAGAACGTCTACGCGTTCGACGAGGGACTCGAGGCGTGGGTCGCCCAGGGGTATCCCGTCGAGGGCGAGCAGGCGACCCAGAGCCTGACGTCGTACCAGGTGCGTGGTCGGTCCGATCCCGCCTACGCCGGCGAGTACGTCCACGCTCGAACTGTCGACTCCGATCAGAGCGAGCTGAGCACCGTTGAGGACGACGGCAGCTACGAGCTGACGCTTCACTTCACCGGCCTTGGGGCTGACTCGCTGCTCGAGATCAAGGCGCCGGACTACACTCGAGAGCTAACCCTCGAGGAGGCGACCGACGGCGTCGTTACCGCCTGAACGGTCAGTCACCACTTCCCTGCTCGTAGGCGTCCTCTCGCTCGAGTTCGCCGCGTCGCCGCAGCACCGCCGGGGTTCGACAGATTCCCGGGGCACCCGTCACCTGCGGCACGGTACAGTTGTTGCAGCTCTCACAGAGAACGCGGACGTCCTCGCCGGCGTCCGCGGACTCCGTTCCGAGCAACCGGGCCCCCAGTCGCGGCTCGGCGTAAAACGGGCGGGCCATCCCCACCATGTCGCAGGCGCCGGCTTCGGGCTCACCGCCGAGCAGGCGATCCATTCGCTCGCGCTCTCGGATTCCGCCCTCCGCGAGAACGGGGATCGAAACCTGTTCGCGTACACCTCGACAGAACATCTCGTTCCAGGCCGACTCGGTGTCGTACTGCAGCGACTGGATCCGGTTTCCGAGGGCGACAAGACGTTTGCGAGCTGCGCCGCCGAACGCGGCGTCGTATCCCTCCTGGAGCGCCTCGTTTTCCCACGCTCGGTCGGGGTACTTCCCGCGAACGATGCTCATGTCCCAGACGACCGACGTCCGTACCGGGACGACGGCGTCGTAGCCGACCTTCTCGAGTCGGCGAGCGATCTCGACCCCGTCCTCGAGCGAGAGCTTTCGCCGAACGATCGGCGCGGGTGGGGCGGGAGTCTCGGCGGGCACCTTCGCCATCACCGGAAGTTCGCCCGCGCGCTCGCGGATCTCCTCGTAGACCACAGCCAAAAAGCGAAGCCGGGCCTCCGGCGACCCCCCGAACTCGTCGTCGCGTCGGTTGTAAAACGGCGAGAGGAACTGCTGGACGATCCCCATGTTCGCGCCGGCCAGGTGGATCCCGTCGTACCCCGCCTCCGCTGCATATCCCGCGGCCCGACCGAAGTCGGCCGCGAGCTCGTACACCTCCTCGGTCTCGAGCACGTGGGGATCGTACGAGAGGAACCCGGCCCGATCGAGCGCTCGAAGCTGCCAGGGTGGCTCCGAGACCGCGAGCTGCTCGAGACCCGGATGCTCCCGGCGGTACTCGGCGTGCCAGGTCTCCATGCTCCGGAGCCCGCCGTGCTCGAGCTGGATGAAGAGCTTGCTGCCGTGATCGTGGATCCGGTCGGTCAGCCGCGAGAGTCGGGAGACGAAGTCGGGGTCGTGGACGCGAGTCATCCCCGGCGCCGCACAGCCGCCCTCGCCGCGGACGATCGTCGCGCCCTGGCAGAGCAGCCCGACTCCCGACGCCGCGGCGGGCTCGAGATCCTCGATCAGCGTGTCGACGGCGCCGGGGCCGTTGCCCGCACACTCGAGCAGCGGCGCGCGGTAGAGTCGGTTCGGAACGCGACAGCCGCCGATATCGATCGGATCCTCGAGGGTCGCCATACGCGACCCGTTCGAGGGGTCACCACAAGAGCGTGCTGGCGATCAGGGCGGCGTGATCACCGCCCGCCCCTCGATCTCGCGGTGCTCGAGCTGTTCGGCGACGGTGTTGATCTCCTCGAGGTCGTAAATTTCGGTCCGGAGCTCGACGTCCCCGCGGTCGACGAGTGCAACCAGCTCCTGGAGCTCGGCGTACTTCCCCACCAGGGTTCCCTTGAACGAGAACTCGCCGTTGACGAGCGCCTGGCAGGGCTCGTGGATGTGGCCGCCGTAGCCGATCACGTGGTGATCGCCGCCGGCAGCGACCATGTCGGGCGCCGTGCCGGTCGTCTGATCGGCCCCGACGAAATCGAGCACCTGCTGGGCGCCCTCGTCGTCGGTCAGGTCCATTACGCTCTCCGCGAGGTCGTCCTCGCCGGAGTTGATCGTGTGGCGAGCGCCCAGATCCTCTGCCAGCTCGAGGGCCTCGTCCTTCAGATCGGCGGCGACGATGTCGGCGGCGCTCATCGCGTCGAGACACTGCAGCCCGATGTGGCCCAGTCCGCCGACGCCGATGACGACGCAGGTGTCGCCGGGATTCAGCTCGCGAACGGCTTTCTTCGTGGCGTGATAGGCCGTGATCCCCGCGTCGGCGTGGGGAGCAATCTCGGTCGGATCGACGCCGTCGGGCAGCGGAATTACGGCTCGCTCGTTCGTCTGGAGGTACTCCGCGAACCCGCCGTTCGTGGTGAGACCGTTGAACGCGCTGTTCTCGCAGTACATATCCTCGCCGAGCCGACACGGCCGACAGATTCCGCAGGTCTGGACGGGATGACAGATCACTGGATCGCCCTCCTCGACGAGGGTTACCTCCTCGCCGACTTCCGCGACGATGCCCGCGTTCTCGTGGCCCAGCGTCATCGGGAGGTCCTGCGGTGCGTACTCCTCCCACATTCCCTCGATGATGTGGTTGTCGGTCTGACACCAGCCGGCGCCCGAGACCTCGACCAGGATCTCGTCGGATTTCTCGAGCTCCGGTCGGTCGATCTCCTCTACCTCGAGGGCCTCGCTCATGTCGTCGGTGTACTCGTGGAGACGGGCTGCTTGCATGATACCACGTCACGCTTTGTCGTACTGGGTGAAAACGTTCGCCCAACGTATCGACGCTCGAACACGACTGTCGCCGGCACGTCCTCTGATCAGGAATCCATCACGAAGAATAATGGTTGTTGATACCTAGCACCATACTGCGATGTACGATCACAACGGCGAGGAGATCTTCGTTATCGACGGTCACGTCCACCTGTGGGACGCGACGGAGGGGAACATCACCCACGAGGGCGGCGAGGAGTTCATTCAGTGTTTCTACGACTACCACACGACGTTCACGCCCGAGGAGCGGCAGTGGAGCATCGAGGAGTACCGCAAGTACGGCGCCGAGCGGATGGTCGAGGACCTGTTCGAGAACGCCGCTGCGGACATGGCGATTTTCCAGCCGACCTACCTCACGGACTTCTACGGGGACGGGTTCAACACGACCGAGCAAAACGCCGAGCTCGCGACCGAGTACCCCGAACGGTTCGTCCTCAACGGGAGCTTCGATCCCCGCGACGGCGAAGCGGGGCTAGAGCACCTCGAGGAGCTGAACGAAACCTACGACCTCCAGGGTGTGAAGGTGTACACCGCGGAGTGGCGCGACGAGTCGAAGGGGTGGCGACTCGACGACGAGGCCGCCTTCGAGTACCTGGAGAAGTGCGAGGAGCTCGGCATCGAGAACATTCACGCCCACAAGGGGCCGACGATCAGGCCGCTGAACCGCGACGCGTTCGACGTCGCCGATATCGACGACGCGGCGTCGTCGTTCCCGAATCTCAACTTCGTCGTCGAACACGTTGGGCTGCCGCGACTGGACGACTTCTGCTGGATCGCTGCCCAGGAACCAAACGTCTACGGCGGGCTCGCGGTCGCCGCCCCGTTCGCCCAGAACCGCCCCGCGAAGTTCTCCGAGATCCTCTCGGAACTGCTGTGGTGGCTCGGCGAGGACCGGGTCCTGTTCGGCTCCGATTACGCCATCTGGAACCCCGACTGGCTCGTCGAGGCGGTTCTCGAGGCCGAGCTCACTCAAGACGATCGGATGGAGTACGGCGTCGAGTGGGATCTCGAGACCAAACGGAAGGTAATGGGCGAGAACGCCGCCGAACTGTACGACATCGACATCGACGAGAAGAAAGCACAGTTCCGCGAGGACGAGATCAGCGAGCGGTTCGATCTCGAGGACCACTACGCGAGCGACGCCCCCGCGGCGGCCGACGACTGATGACCGGACCCACTTCCGACGGCCCCACTAGAGAGGCCGTCCGCGACCGACTCGATCGGGTCACCGATCCCGAACTCGACCGTTCGATCGTCGAACTCGAGTATATCGACGTGATCGAGATCGACGCCGGAACCGTCACCGTCCACCTGACGCTGCCGACGGCGTGGTGTTCGCCCGCCTTCGCCTGGATGATGGCCGTCGACTCCCGCACGGAGGTCGAGAAACTTCCCGCGGTCGAGCGGGCGAGGATCTACCACCACGAGCACATGCACGAGATCGAGATCAATCGGGGCGTGAACGCGGGCCGGTCGTTCCCGGAGGCGTTTCCCGACGCCGAGGACACCGTCGACGCCGTCCGCGCGGAGCTCGATCGGAAGGCCAGAACCGCCCGCCAGTACGACGCCGTCGAAGCGCTGCTCGAGGGGGGCCTCGAGTCCGAGACGATCGTCTCGCTCCGACCGACGGATCTCGAGCGTACCGACGGCGACGACCGGCTATCGATCTACCTCGCGGATCGAGCCGTCGGCGTCTCCGTGCCCGCGGAACCGATAGACCGCTATCTCGAGAAGGCCCGCGAGACGGGACTGGTCGACGACGAGACGGACCCGCTGTTCCTGACTCCCGAAGGGGAGCCGATCGACCCCGCCGAGTTCGAGCTCGTCCACCGACGGGGGCGGCTCGCGCAGGTCAACATGTCGAGCCAGGGCGGGATCTGCGACGGGCTGCGGGAGTCCCGGGAGCGACGGCTCGGGGGAGTCGCGAACGACTGATCCGCCGATCGAGCGTTTAGGACTCGACCGCGATCGGGTCCTCACCGCTCTCGTCCGTGTCGCCCGTTTTGTCGCCGATCGTCCCGTTAGGTTCGATCGGATCGACCGTCGCGCCGAGCACCGCGAACGTCTCGTCGTCGGGGCTCGCCCAGGGGACGAACTCGCAGTGTTCCCGCACGATCTCGCTTCGCTGGTCGACGAAGATGTCGGTCCACACGCCGTACTCGCAGCTGATGGCGTCCTCGTCGTCGGGAATCGTCACGGTCTCGCCGTCGACGTGCATCGCGAGTTGCGCGCGGAGTTCGGCCTCGGTGAACTCGTCGTCGTCAACGTGGGTCGCGAACCACTCGACCACTTCGTCGTTGTCCAGTTCGACGACGAAGGTGATCTCGCGGCTCTCCCCCGACGGGATGTTCGTATCGTACGTCCCGCGGAGGAGCTCGACCTCGTGGGCCTCCCATTCGGCGACCGGTCGCTCGTTGAACTCCATCTCGCCGGTCATCGCGGGCGTCGGCAGCGGATGGGCGTTGGGGTTGTGGATCTCGTACGTGAAGTGGAGCTCCGTCCGCTCCTCGCTCACCGCTCCCCACTCGGCGTCGGTGTCCCGAATTTCGACGGTCGGCTCGATCGCTCCAGCTCCGGAGTCGGCCGGCGAGAGCGAGTGCTCTCCTTCCTGTTCGGCGAGCGTCTCCTCGATCATCGACTCGAGGTCGGTTTCGACCTCGTCCTCGTGGGTGTGGGTGGGTGACCCCGAGAGCGGCCCGACCGTCGCGTGAGCCGTGAGGTCGACTTCGAGCGCGCTCGTCTCGTCGTTCCGAACGTGGGAAGCCCACCACGACGGCAGCCGATCGTACTCGAGATCGGTCCCGAACTCCGTCGTCGAGTTACCTGCCGGAACCGCGACGTCGTCGGCCGATCCGGTCGCGAGAGCCACGTCGTTCATCGCGAGCTCGTACTCGACGGCCAGGTCGTCGAGTTCGACGCCAGGATTGGGGTTGTCGATCCAGACGCCCGTAATCACCTCGATGCGTTCCTCCTCTACCTCACCCCACGCGTTTTCCTCGAGGCCGGCGTCGGGGAGCCCGACTACCCCCGTCGCGGCGAGTCCTCCGAGCGCACCCGCTAGGCAGAAACCGATCGCGAGGACGAACGCGAGAGATCGTTCCATAGAAGCACTAATCGAATGAAATTCATATATTCTTTCTGAATGAATAGGAAAACTATTCGCACTGACTCCGAGTTTCGGTCGGATTCGAGACACGATCGAGCGCGACCGGACGAGGCCTACTTCTCGACCTCGAGCAACGCCACGCGCTCGCGGACCAGCGCGCCAAGCGTGGCGCCGGTCACCGCGCGTTCGCGATCCGGGATTTCGAAGAACTCCTGAAGCGTCTCCCCGTCTGGCGCCTCGAGGGTCGACGCCGTCCCGGCGAACGCCGCGAGCTTCCGGACGTCCTCGAGCGCTGCGGCCTCGTCGCCCCCGTCCGCGAGGACGACGGCCCGGTTCTCGCCCTCGCCGACGCCCATCTCCAGCGCGCGGTCGATCTGGCGGCGTCCCGCGGCGTACAGCAGGATCTCGACGGCCCGATCGCGGGCGACGTTCTCGCCGCGCTCGATCGACCGGTCGGCCAGTTCGACAGCTCGCTCGAGGTGGCGAGGCCCGGCGACGTAACGGGCATCGAACGCCTGCAGGGTCGTCCCGTGCGTTTCGCCGATTGCGCCGAGGTCGGCGACGAACGAATCGAGGTCGTCGATCGCGAGGGTGCACTCGAGCAGCTCCATCAGAAATCACCCAGGCTGGACTGGCTCTCCTCGTCGTCGGTCGTCGCGGTCGCCCCCGTCTCGGTACTGCTGCCGTCGCCGTCGCTTGAGCCCGTCGCCGCGGCCGACGCGTCGGCGTCGACGCCGTCCATCGAGGGATCCTCGCGGCCGGCGTTCTCGAGGACGTTCTCGGCGGTCTTCTCGCCCTTGAGCGCTCCGAGGACGACCGACTTCTCTGCGCTGCGGAGATCGGCGGGCTCCTCGATGCCGACCTCGTACAGGTCTCGGGCGCGTTTCCGGCCGACGCCGCGGACCGAGACCAGCTCGAGCAGTTCCTCGCCGACGCCGTGTTCAACGCGAGCGCGGGCCTCGCGGACGGCGACGGTCCACTCGCTGTCGATCTCGCTCGCCAACGACTCGGCCGCGCCGAGCAGCCACTCGGCGGTGTCGACCTTCCCGCGCAGGTCGCCGGGGCCGATCTTGTACCGTTCGGTGATTCGTTCCTCGTCCTCTTCCTCGGCCCAGTCCTCGAGCAGTTTCCCCGTCTTCAGCGCGGCGAGCCAGTCCTCGAAGCGGTCCTCCTCGAACTCGCTCGGCCGATCGCCAAGCAGTTCGGCCTCACGTTCGTAGTAGAGTTCGCCGAACTTCTCGTCCTCGCCCGAACGGAGGTAGAGCTCGTACATATCCGGCGTTCTGGAAACGAGCTGGTAGAGCCCCAGTGCGGTGGGGCGGTCGTCGGCGCGCTCGAGCCCGTGAACGATCGTTGCGGCGCTCATGGGGTCGAGGTAGAGCCGCGAGACGGTGTGACCGAGGCTGGTGGCCTCGAGATCCTCGCTCCGTCCGCCGCCGTCTGCGAGGTCGGCTGCGGTCGTGAACGCGCCGGCGTCGTCGCTTCCATCTCCGCGGTCGCGTTCGATGAAATCGTTGCGCTCGAGGTAGTCGAGTACGCTATCCGTCACGGTCTCGAGCCGACCTGACTCCGTCGACTGGCTCGCGTACAGCGTTGCCTCGAGGAACTCGAGCAACCCCTCCCGCGTGCGGGCGAATCCGGAGGCGATCGTGGCCAGCACGTGGGTCCGCAGGGCGGGCTCGGCTGCGAGCTTCGACCGGACGGGCTCGGGCTCGGCCCAGATGTAGCGGTCGAACAGCTCCTCGCTCTCGTCGTGGCTCTTGGCGAGCAATACGGCCTCCCCGTAGGGGTCGAGCCCCGGTCGTCCAGCGCGGCCCATCATCTGGTGGACCTCGAGGACGTCGAGCGGGGCCATCCCGCCCGCGGTCGGGTCGAACCGCCGCCAGTCGCGGACGATGACCCGGCGGGCGGGTGTGTTCACCCCCGCAGCGAGAGTGGGCGTCGCCGAGATTACCTTCAACAGCCGCTCGCGGAAGGCGTCCTCGACGAGCGAGCGCTGCGTGCTCGAGAGCCCCGCGTGGTGAAACGCCGAGCCGCGTTCGACGCAGTCGGCGAGGTCCGTGCTGGTCTCGGTGTCGCTGTCCTCGCGGATCTCGTCGGCCAGCTCCGCCAGCTCGTCGCGCTCGCCGTCGGTCAGCTCCCGGCTCGTTACTTGCCCGAGCCTGCGGGCTGCGGCCTCGGCGTTGCGCCGCGAGTTGACGAACACGAGTGACGAACCTCCTTCTTGAACGATGTCGCGGACGAGCGCGGCCTCCTGCTTTTCGCTTCCCTCGACGGGCACCTCGCGAGTCGAGCCGTCGTCGAAGTTCAGGGCGTTGCCGTAGTGGACGCCCATCTGCAGGTCGATCGGGCGCCAGTCGGTGTCGACGAGTTCGGCGTCGAGCCACGCCGCGATTTCGTCGGCGTTACCGACCGTGGCCGACAGCGCGACCGTCTGGAGGTCGGGATTGAGCCGGCGCAGCTTCGCGAGGGTGACCTCGAGCGTCGGTCCCCGATTCCGGTCGTCGATGAGGTGGACCTCGTCGCTGACGACGCAGGTCAGCTCGGAGAGCCAGCTCGCGCCGTTGCGCACGAGCGAGTCGACCTTCTCGCTGGTGGCGACGACGATGTCTTTCGAGGCGAGCCAGTCGCTGGTCGACTCGTAGTTACCAGTCGTCACGCCGACGTCGACGCCGAACGATTCGTAGGCCGCGAACTCCTCGCGCTTCTCGCTGGCCAGCGCCCGTAGCGGAACGATATAGAGGGCCTTCCCGCCGCGCTCGATCGCCGACAGCATCGACAGCGCGGCGATCATCGTCTTGCCGCTCGCCGTGGGGACCGCCGCGACGAGGTTCTCGCCCTCGGTCGCGCCGGCGTCGACGGCCTCGGCCTGGGGCGGGTAGAGATCCTCGATCCCCTCGCTTCGGAAGTGCTCGAGCGCGCCGGGCGGCAGCCCCGACAGCTCCTCGATGTTCATTACCCGCAGTTGGCGCGTGCTCCGGTTTAAACTGTCGTCTCGGCCAGTTCGGTGCCTGCTCGACCGACCGAACGGGTAGGCTGCCGTTCGGCGTCTACGCACCCGAGACGCCGTAGCTACGCTCGAGATGCTCGATCAGTTCGCCGACGAACGCGGGATCGTACGTCCAGACGCCGTCGTACTTCCCGGGCTGGCGCTCCTCGGCGACCAGCGCACAGCTCTGGCGGTCGGTGTCGGCGGCCTCGAAGGCGACGAACCAGAACCGTCCGATCTCGCCGGACGCGGAGACCACCGACGGCCCTTCGAGCGGTGCGTCCCACGCGTCGTCGAGAAACGCCGTCACGGAAAGCGTTCCGCGGGTCGCCAGTCGCTCGTACACCTCGAGCTGGTCGGCGAACGCCGCCTCGCGCTGGAAGCCGGCGTACAGGGTACCGTCGGCGACCCGCCACGCTCGCTCCTCGATCTCCCGCGAGACCGCGAGCAGCTGTCGCCGGTCGGCCGAGGCGAACGGCGTTCCCTCCAGAAAGTCGAGCAGCTCGCCGAGGTCGACGTCGGTCTCCTCGAGCGTCCAGGGCGGGTGGATCTCCGGCGAGAGGATCGCGTCGAACCCTTCGAGACCCAGCGCGCCTCGGAACTCGTCGTCGGAATCGCGGATCACCACGAACCCGTCCTGGAACGCCGCGGCTCGACGGTACTCGACCGCGACGTTCCGGCTCGTAAACTGGCGCTGTAGGTCGACCGCGACGTCGCTATCGCTCGCGTGTACCTCGAGTCGCTTCCGTTCGGCTTCGGCGCGCTCGAGCGCCTCGCCGAGCGTCTCGAGGCTCATTCGCCGACTCCGAGGAAGTCGTAGACGGCCGGTGGCACGTCGACCTCCTCGACCGTTCCGTCGACCGGGTCGAACTCGATTAGCCCGTGGTCCTGGAGCCGAGGGAGAACCGAGTGGTGGAGGTAGACGTGCGCTCGCTCGTACTCCGACTCGCCGCCGATCCGTCCGCTCTCGGCTGCAGCGGCACCGGTGATAGCCGCGGCGAGTTCGTCCACCGTCGCGTTGGGGTGATCGTACAGGTACGCAAGCGTGATGCGGACCTCCCGCGCCGAGAGGAGTCCGAGGAGCTCGTCGACGTCGTGCTCGGACACGGCATCCGCGAGCGCGGAGAGATCCTCGAGACGGTCTTTCATGATCGTTCATTTATTTAGATCCTCGACGGCATAAGCCGTGTCCCGTTCGATCGGGACAGTCACCGAGCGAAATATATCGGGCGCCCACAAAGCTCGCCGATCACATCTCGTCGCTGAGCAACGGAAACGGTCGGGTGTCCGACGTTCGGTCGCCACGACCGCTAACGATTTACGACGATCGGTCCAACCCTCGCGCATGAAAGTCGAGTTCGACGAGGAGACCTGTATCGGGATGTACCAGTGTGTCGCCGAGTGGGACGCCTTCGAGAAGGACAAGTCGGCGGGGAAGGCGATCCTCGAGGACAGCGAGGAGGTCGAGGACGGACTCTTCGTCCGCGAGGTGCCCGAGGAGGCCGAACTCGACGCGAAGTTCGCGGCCCGGACCTGTCCCGTCGACGCGATCACGATCTACGACGACGACGGCGAACAGCTGATTCCGTAGCCGACCGCTTCTCTACCGCCGTAACGCCGCATCGACCAGCTCCCCCTCCGCCGACCGCAGTAGCGTCGACGCCGCGCTCTCGGAACACTCGAGCTCCTCGGCTACCGTCGCCAGTTCGCCGCTCCGGGGGATTTCGTAGTAGCCCGCGTCGCGGGCGACCTCGAGCGCTTCGAACTGTCTGGCCGTGAGCCGACCGGCTAGCGTCTCCGAGCGGCGCTGGTGCTCGCCCACACGCGTGACTTCGACGTCGACGTCGTCGGGGGCACGCTCGAGCAGCCCTGACATGGCTTCGGGCTCTCCGAGGACGGTAACGTGGACGTTCTCCCGACCGGTGTAGACCATCGGTGGCACGACCACCAGCCCGGGAACGTCGAACGTTCCCAGCAGGGTAGCGTCGGCCGCTCGTAGGTCCATCTCGACGTAGCCATAGAACGTGTCCGCATCGATCGACGTGATGTCGTACCGGTGGACCGACTCGAGATCCTCGGCCAGATCCCCGAGTGCGCCGGGGTCGCCGACGACCAGCGAGAGAAAGCGCACGGTTTCGGAGTCAGGATCGACTTCCCAGGAGAGCACTTCCTCCCGCCGGAACGACTCGAGTGGCGCCTCGGGCGCCGGCAGTTGCATCGACGACGGAAGCCGGAGCGTGAGATCTGCCGACTGCATACCGGTCGTTCGACGAGACCGTATAAAGAAGTTCAGTGCTTCGCGAGAGTACGGACAGTCGTTCGGTCCGAAGGAAGGGTATGAGCGAGCCGCGAACGACTGCGAACGACCGTAAACAGTCGGCTGCCGACGCGGACGGCAACACCGGACCGACGCGAGCACCGATCGGAACGCCACCGCCTGGCCCGCGCGGGCTTCCGCTGGTCGACAGCACTCTCGCGTTCGCCCGAAAGCCGCTCGAGTTCCTCTCCTCGATGCGCGAGTACGGCGACGTCGCCCGGTACGAGGCCTTTGGCCGCGAGTTCGTGGTCGTCTCGGACCCCGGACTCGTCGAGGAGGTGGTCGTCGCCCGCGACGACGAGTTCTGGCGCGGCGAGTTCGAGCACGAGTTCGGCGACCTGCTCGACGTCGAGGGGTTGTTCTTCGCGGAGGGCGAACGCTGGCGCCGCCAGCGCCTGCTCCTCCAGAACGCCTTCACGCCGGCTCGAATCCGGAGCTACGCCGACGATATGGTCGTGGAGGCCGTCCGTCTGGTCGAGAACTGGTCGGACGGTGAGGTCGTCGACATTCGGGAGGCGATGTCGACCCTGACGCTGCGAGCGCTGACGCGGTCACTGTTCGATCTCGAGCTCGGAGATGGACGCGCCGATCGCGTGCGACGCTGGGTGCACGCCATGGGTGCGTACAGCGACAGCGAGTTCTTCGGCGCCCGCGCCGTGCTCCCGACGTGGATTCCGAGCCGGGCCGAACGCGAGTACCGGCGTGCAACGGCCGACGTCGAGGCCCTCGTCGAAGAGCTGGTGGCCGAACGTCGCGGGTCCGAGGCGGACGGCGACGACCTGCTCTCGCTACTCGCGACCGGTGAGTACCCTGACGGCTCGAGGCCGACGGTCGAGGAGATCACCGACCAGCTCCAGCTGTTCCTGCTGGCCGGCCACGAGACGACGGCGACCGCGCTGACCTACGCTTGCTGGCTGCTGGCCGGCACCGAGGACGTTTGGTCGCGACTCGAGCGGGAGGTCGACGCTGTCTGTGGCGACCGGGATCCGACGTTCGCGGACCTCTCTGATCTGGCGGTCACCGAGGCGGTCGGCCGGGAGGCGATGCGTCTCTACCCGTCGCTGCCGTTCCTCCAGCGCGAGCCCCACGAGGAGACCGTCCTCGCCGGCTACCGGATCGGACCCGGAACGACGGTCCAGTTGAACATGTACGGCATTCACCGCGACGAGCGATGGTGGGCGGACCCAGACGCGTTCTGGCCGGGTCGATGGGTGGCGGACGGCGAGGATGCGGAGGGAGACGAGCGATCCGTCCTCGCTGACCCCGACGACCGACCCGAGTACGCCTTCTTCCCCTTCGGCGGTGGCTCGCGCCACTGCATCGGAATGCGGTTCGCGATGACCGAACTCCAGCTCTCGCTGGCGACGATGGTTCGACGTGTCGACCTCGAGCGAGTGACTGAGTCGATCGATCCCACGCCGAAGATATCGCTCGATTCCGGTCCAGTCGAGATGCGAGTCCGAAAGCGGTGATGGCTCTCCGATCCGTTACTCGAGGACCAGCGCCTCAGCCCGTGCAGGTCCTCGATCTCGTAGGTCGGCGTGACATCGAGGTCGATGTGCTAACAGTGCGACCGGCGAACGAACGTCGACTCGAGGACGGCCCGTTCGGCCGCGACGATATCGGTCTCGCTGTCCCCGACGTACAGTGCCGACTCCAGTGACGCCGCCAGATCCTCAAGTGCGCGCTCGAGGTAGTGTGCGTTCGGCTTCTTCAGTCGAAAGCTCTCGACGGTCATCTCGCGGCCGTAGTAGGTGTCGACGTGCGTTCGACGAGTACGCCGTCGCTGTCGAAGAGCAGGGCGTCGTACGCTGTCACGCGCAGCGATACTCCGAACGGCCAGCTGATCGTTTCGGTTGGATGTTCGTGCAAAAACGGTCGAGTTGCAGTTCGAGGCGAACCGACTACGCGATCTTGTCGTACTGATCCGAGAGCTTCTCGGCGGCCTCGCCGAGCTGGTTGCGCTCGAACTCCGTCAGGTCCCACTCGACGATCTCCTTGACGCCGTCGGCGCCGAGCTTCGCGGGAACGCCGAAGGCGGTGTTCTCGTGGCCGTACTCGCCCTCGAGGACGACGCTGCAGGGCAGCACCTCGCCCGTATCGCGGAGGATGGCCTCGACGGTGTGACCGACGCCCGTCGCGGGGCCCCACTGGGTGGCGCCTTTCTTCTCAATGACGTTCATCGCCGAGGTCTGGAGTTCCTCGAGCAGCTCCTCTTTCTCGTCGTCGGTGAACTCGAGGTCCCTCCCGTCGACGCGGACCTTCGAGAAGGCGGGAACCTGGGCGTCGCCGTGTTCGCCGAGGATCGTCGCCTCGACGTTTTGGACGGGGACGTCGAAGCGCTGGGCGATCACGTAGCGAAAGCGAGCGGAGTCGAGCCGACCGCCGAAGCCGATCACCTGCTCGCGCGCTCGGTCGCCGGCCTCGTACAGGTGGCGGTTGAGCAGGTCGACGGGGTTCGAGGTGGTGACGGTGACGAAGTCGTCGTTGTGCTCGGCCAGCGAGGAGCCGATGTCCTCCATGATCGGTGCGTTGTCGCCCGCGAGGTCGATCCGGGTCTGGCCCGGCTGGCGCGGAATTCCGGCCGTGATGACGACGACGTCCGAACCGGCGGTGTCCTCGTACCCGCCCTGTCGGATCGTCGTGTTCGAATCGTAGGCGACGCCGTGGTTCGTGTCGGCGGCCTGGCCGATCGTCGTCTCCTCCTGATCCGGGATGTCGACGAAGACGAGTTCGTCCGCGATGTCTCGGAGCGCGATGTTGTAGCCTGCGGCGGCCCCGACCGTGCCGGCCGCGCCGACTACGCTAACTTTCGTCATACCACGTGAAACTGCACCATCCCAGGCGTTAAATCCGTCGGATCGTCCACGCTCACCCGAGACTGACGATGGATTATACGTCAATCGTCGAATACGACGTCGGGCTCGACCGTCGAACGGGAAGATAGAATCCGAGTACTTTCACAATCGCTATCATCCCTCGCCCGAGCTATCGATCTCATGGATCGGAACGATCGCCGGATCGCCCGCTTTACCATGCTCGGGCACGCGACGTTCCACCTCTACGAGCTGACGATCCCGCTGTTCGTCGTCGTCTGGCTCGAGGCGTTCGACGTCTCCGCGGCCGTCCTCGGGACGGTGGTCGCCGTCGGCTACGCGCTCATCGGACTCGGAGCGCTCCCCAGCGGCGCGCTCGCGGACTCCTACGGCTCGAAGCGGCTCGTGGTCCTCTCGATGGCCGGAATGGGCGGGGGGTTCGTCCTGATCGCGCTCGCGCCGTCGCTCCCGCTGCTCGCGGTCGCGCTCGTGCTCTGGGGCGCCGCAGCCAGCCTGTACCACCCAGCGGGACTGTCGCTGATCACCCGCGGTTCGGAGCGCCAGGGAACCGTCCTCGCCTACCACGGCGTCGCCGGTAACGTCGGCACCGCCGTCGGCCCGCTGGTCGCCGCACTCTTGCTTACGTTTCTCGACTGGCGGCTCGTCGCCGGACTGTTCGCCGTCCCCGCCGCTCTCGCGATTCTCGTCGCAGGCCGGCTCGAGTTCGTCGAGCGGACGGCGACCGATCCCGACGAGTCGACGGCGACCGACGCCGACGGCCTCTCGAGGATCGTCGCGCAGTCGCGGGTGCTGTTCGTCGGCAGCTTCCTGCTCGTCTTCGCCATCGCCGTTCTCGCTGGAACGTACTATCGCGGATTGTTCACGTTCCTCCCCGATGTCCTGGCGGGGCTGCCGGTGTTCGAACCCGTCGAGATCGCCGGTGAGACGTTCGAGCCGAGCCAGTACGCCTACGCCGGCCTGTTGCTCGTCGGTGCTGCGGGCCAGTACGCCGGTGGCCGCCTGAGCGACAGCCGTTCGCCCGAGCGAACGATCGTGGCCGTCTTCATCGCGCTGATCGTCGTCTCCCTGTCGTTTCCCGTCGTCACGTCGTTCGGCCTGTTCGCGACGGTCGCGATCTGTGCGCTGCTCGGTTTCTTCGTCTTCATGGAAGCCCCGATCCACCAGGCGCTGATCGGCGAGTACGTCGCCGCTGACGTCCAGGGGCTATCGTTCGGTTACACCTACCTCGGTGTGTTCGGGATCGGTGCCGCGGGCGCGTCGATCGCCGGAATCGCGATCACCTACGGCGGCACGGCCCTCCTGTTCGTCGCGCTCGCGGCGCTTCCGACCGGCGGGCTCGTCCTCGCTGCAACCCTCCTCGCTCGATCCCGGCGCCCGGCGGGGTAGTCCGGGACCGAACCGGTCTTCCCGCTCGCCGTCGCCTCCTCGAGCATGCGCGTCAGCGTCATCGGCGGCGGACGGATCACGGAGGAGGCGACCGCTCGAGTCGAGGCCGTCGGCCGGGAGCTCGGGCAACGGGGACATACGGTCGTCTGTGGCGGGCTCGGCGGCACGATGGAGGCGGTCTGTCGGGGCGTCAAAGCGGAGGGTGGGACGACGGTCGGCATCCTCCCGACGGAGCGACCGGAGGATGCGAACGAGTACGTCGATGTCCCGATCGCGACCGGGCTCGGCCACGCCAGGAACGCGCTCGTCCCGCTGAACGGCGAGGCGGTGATCGCGCTCGCGGGGAGCCACGGCACCCTTTCGGAGATCGGGTTCGCCGGCGTCTACGATCGTCCCGTCGTCGGTCTCGAGACCCACGACCTGCCCGGCGTCGACGCCGTCGAGACGCCCGAGGCCGCGGTCGACGCCGTCGAAGCCGCGGTTTCGAACTGAGCTTCGCGTCGAGTCACGCCGTCCGGACTGTCACTATGACACACGATAACAAATAACACTCGAAACGTCGACGCTACAACCGACGCTCCGGGAGCGGCGGAAGCGACCGACCGCCCGGAGCGATCACGAGGTGAGCACATGGCAACCCAGACCGAATCCAACACGGAACTCGTTCGGCAGTATCTGGCCGCGTTCAACGACCGGGATCGGGAGGCCCTCTCGGAACTCCTCGCAGAGGACGTGGTCGAGCACGGCATTCACGACGAACTCCACGGCGTCGACGAACTCCTCGAGAAGCTCGAGTCCCACTTCGAGCCGTTTCCGGACTACTCGGGGACGACCGAGACGATGGTCACCGAGGGCGATCTGGTCGCGGTCCGGTACACGGTCGGCGGCACTCACACCGGCGCGTACCGCGACGTGGAGCCGACGGGCCACGTCGCGGAGTGGACCGGCATGGCCATGTATCGGATCGAAGACGGCGAGATTGCCGAGGTCTGGCTCGAGGAGGACCGGCTCGAACTGCTCGAACAGCTCGAGGTCGTCGATCCGCCGGCCCATCTCCGGATCTGACCGGTACCGCTTTTTCCCCGCCGGATCTGGACGCCGACATGAGCGACGCTTCCGATCCGTACGTGATCCGCGACCGACTCCCCGAGCCCGAGACGTTCGCCGCCCTGCGCGAGGCGACCGAGATGACCGCCCGCTCGCTCGAGGGGATCGAGCGGGGGCTGCCGAACTCGCTGTTCGGCGCCGTCGCCGTCCACGAACCCACGGACGAGACCGTCGGAATGGGGCGAATCGTCGGTGACGGCGGCACGGTGTACCTGCTCTCGGATATCGCGGTTCATCCCGATCACCAGGGACGCGGACTCGGCACGCGGATCGTCCGGCGACTCGAGGGCTACCTCGAGCGCGAGGCGCCCCCGAAGGCGTACGTCACCCTGATCGCGGACGTCGACGGCTTCTACGAGGGCTTCGGCTACGATGACGTCCGTCCAGCGTCGAAAGGGATGTACCGCCGCACGGAGTAGGGTCCGCAGGTTTTTCGCCGCTGGGCCGCCTTCGAACGGGTATGAGCGACTTCGACAAGGAAGCCGAGCGCGAGAAGCTTCGCGAGAAGTACGAGCGCGACAAGGCCGAACGGAAGGCCACCCAGCGGATGAGCGACCTGCTGCTCAAGGGAGCGACGATGACCAACAGCCACTGTGGCACCTGCGGCGACCCGCTCTTCCAACAGGATGGGACGACGTTCTGTCCCAGCTGTCACGGCAACCCCGATGCCGTCCAGGGGACGGATCTCGACGCCCAGCCGGCCGAGGACGCGGCCCCACGGGACGACGCCGACGAGGAATCGGATCGCCCCCAGCCCGAGATCGACGGCACGCGGTCCGAGACCGACGAGGATGGCCCCGAGACGGCACCCGAGCGTCCGGGCCAGGGCCAGACCGCCGACACCGACCCGGCGGGCGACGCGAGCGCACGCCCGTCCTCGCCGCCGTCGAGCTCGACGGCCAACGGAGAGGTCAGAACACAGTCCCAGGACGACCCGTCTCGCGATCCGGAGTCCGATCGAGCACAGCGAGACGGACACCACGACGAGTCGCATCGCCCCGGTGAACTGTCACGACGGACGACTGACTCGCGAACGCGAGTGTCGTCGGGAACCGGCGACCTCGAGAATGCCCGCGCCTCGCTGGTCGCGGCTCTCGAGAAGTTCTCACGGGAGGCAAGCGAGACGGACGATCCCCGCTACGCCCGGGAGTGTCTCGAGGCTGCCCGGGAAGCCGGGAAGACCCTCGAGACGCTGCGCTAGTCGAGAAACCGTTCCTGGACGTTTCCGGTCGGCATCATACACTGGTCTTTCTTGCCGAACACACGATAGCGGTTGGCGGCGACGACGTCGTACCCCCAGTCTCGGAGCCGTCGCGGGAGGTATCGCAGCGGTCGCCCGAGCGCGTAGACGCCGCCGAGGCGCTCGCCGATCCGGAGAACGGCCGCGGACTTGACGTAGGCGTCCTCACCTTCGATCAGGACGATCGAATCGAGGTGAGCCTCGGCGAGGCCGTGGTCGGCCAGCAGCCGCTGGCCGACGTCGGACTGCAGCGACGCGAAGTGAAAGACCTCCTCGTCGTCCCGCGGCACGATAAACTGGACGAACCCGGCACAGAGGTTACAGACGCCGTCGAAGAGGACGATCGGCTCTTCGTCGGGAATCTCCTCGCTCATTGGCAGGAGTTGGAGTCGATCGCAGTTCAGCATTCCGATCGGAGACACAGACCGCACAGACCCGACGGTTCGCTACTTAGAAGTCGGGCGGTTGGATCTCCGTCGGCTCGTTGTCGCCACAGCCGTGTGCGGAGACCGGTCTGATCTCCCGGTCGCGGTCGCTCGGATCGCTTACGGTGTCCATGGTGACGGTCTCGACCACCTGATACATGTTGACGTGGGTGAGTTCCGTCCCGTGTTCTTCCTCCCAGCTCGTACAGATGTACTCCGCCAGGTACTCGTCGGCGTCGTTGGTTCCCTGGATTCCGCCGCGCCGGACGCTGTTCATGTAGAACCGCTCACGGTAGGAGCCGTACTGCTCCTGGAGCTGGCTTCCCTCGTAGGGTCGGTCGTAGGAGACCGACGCCTGGCCGTTGTAGGCGTCGACCACCTCGCCGTCGGCGGTCTGTGCCGGGAAGACGTAGTAGCTGTCGGTCGTCCGCGGCGTCGGCGCGAAGACGCTCCACTCAGGCTGGTCGATGCTCAGCTGCTGGGCGCGGTCCTCGATCTGTTCCTCGACGACGGTCTCCTCGTCGGCGAGGCCGCCGAGCGGAACCGTAGAGAGGGCTACGAACAGCACGATCGATAGCACGACGATCCCGAGCGCCGCGTTGTAGCCCAGCTCCTGTCTCTTATACACATCTCTGATGGCGCGAGGGNCCATCAGAGATGTGTATAAGAGACAGTCCCAGAACTGCGCCTGAAGGAACAGCATGACGCCGGCGATCGCGACGTAGGGGAACGCGCCGATCCGCACCGTAATGATGAACGAGGCGTGTGAGGCCACGAACATCCCGACGAGGGCCATCCGAAGGCGGCCGCGTAGCACGAACAGCAGCCAGGAGAAAATCAGCATGTAGAACCACGTCAGTCCGCCGATCTGGAGCAACGTCTGGAACTCTCGAAGGTAGGGTGCGAGGAAGAACGTCGTGTCGTGGAGGCCCATGATCAGCGGCGTCGCCTCGCCGCTCGTCCAGAGCTCGTCCTGGGCCTTGTGGTAGCCGTTGACGAAGTACATGACGACCATCTGAGCGAGGATCAGCGCCGACGCGACGCTGGCGATCCCCGCCCGGGGCTCCCGGTCGGCGTGGACGGCGTCGATCGACCACCGCTCGCCGAGGGGCAGGAAGATCGCCCAGAACAACAGGAGCCGGAACAGCGTGTCGGCGTAGCTCAACACCAGCGGGTTGTGATGGTCGAGCGAGACCACGAGCAGAAACGAGAGGATCGTGGCGATCCGGGTCTTGTAGCCGACGATGAGCTGGACGGCGATCAACCCCTGGAGCACGAACAGACCGGCGATAACGGCCGGATCGGTCGTGTAGTGGTAGATCGAAATCGCCCCCTCGGAACTCATCGCCTGGGCCAGCGACTGGGGGACGGCGCCGTCGTTCGTGTAGTAAAACGAAAAGTTTCGGCTCCGGAGCAGCAGGTCGGCGACGATCAGCAGTCCGACGACTACCCGAAAGACCGCGAGCGTTCGCGTGTCGATCCGGACCCGGTCGGCGACGCCTCGCCGGACTCGAGCCGAAAGCGAGCGGGGGTCGAGCGCGCCGTTACTCATCGCTCGCCCGCGCCGCGGTCGGTCGGTCTCTCCCCGTGTTGCGCTCGGGGGATCGTCTGGTCTCGTGACTGTACTCGCCGTGCGAGTCGTCGCCCATCATTGGCACCCTTGGCTGGCCGCCCGGCTTCGGATCGAGAGCGCGGGGTTCCCGCGCCCCCACCGTGGAGGGAGCGAGGCGGCCATTCTACACGATAATCGATACGCAACCAGTATATATGTTCCGTTCGTGAGGATCGATCGTTGCGTTCGATCGGTTTAGTGGCGTTCGCCTCCGTCACCCCGTATACTCGCTGCCGATCACGTCGCGGATCCGCTCGGCAGTCACCCGGCCGACGCCGTCGGCTTCCATCAGTTCGTCCTCGGTCGCGATCATCACCGCCTCGACGGTGCCGAACTCCTCGAGCAGCGCTCGAGCGGTGACGGGGCCGATTTCGGCGATCGAGGAGACGACGTACTCCTGCTGTTCGGCCATCGTCTTCGCCTGCTTTTCGCCGTGGACCGACACCTCTCGGTTGGAAGTCTCCTGTTCGCGGCCGGCGATTACCGCAAGCAGCTCGGTCGTGTCGGCCTCGCTCTCGGTCCGGAGGACGCTCGCGCCGAAGTCGACGGCCAGACTCGAGAGCGCGCCACGGACGGCGTTCGGGTGGACGTCCCGCTGTTCGTACAGCCCCTCGCCCTCGACGATCACGATCGGTCGGGCGTAGTGGCGCCCCATCGCGCCGACCTGCTCGAACACCGAGCGGTCGCCACCGACCAGCGAGTCGACGAAGTCCGCGACGGACTTGCGCTCGACGGCGACCCGGTCCGACAGCACGTAGTCGCCGACTTCGAGGGTCTCGAGGCGGATCTCGTACTCCTCGCGTCTCGAGAGCTCCCGGGCGATGTTGGCGTCCATCTCGCGCTGGTCGGCGACGACCTCGACCGTATCGCCCTCGGCGTGGGGTTCGTGGGTCTCGACGCTTCCTTCCGTGACTGAATCGGTGCTGTCCGAGCCGTCGCCACCACTACTCGAGTCCGAGCTCTCCTCGGCGAACTCCTGCAGCCCCGGTCGATCGGCAACCCCCCCGTTTCCGCTGGAAGATCGACTCTCTTCCTGCGGTTTTTCGCCTTCGCCGTTCACTTTCGCTCCGCTCTCGAACGCGGCCAGGGACTGCTGGGCCTCGTCGAGCTCCTCCTCGAGATCGTCGGCCATCCCCTTCAGCTCCCGGAGTTCGGACTCCATCTCCTTCTCGCGGCGCTTCGAGATCCAGAAGTAGGCCTCGTCGCGGGTGTCCTCGGCCAGCAGGACGACGACCCGTCCCTCCGACTGGCGTCCAGTGCGGCCCTTGCGCTGGATCGACCGGATCGCGGTCGGGACGGGCTCGTAAAAGAGGACAAGGTCGACTTCGGGGACGTCCAGTCCCTCCTCGGCGACCGATGTCGAGACGAGCACCTCGAACTCGCCGCCCCGGAAGGCGTCGAGGACCTCCTGTTGTTCTGTCTGGGTCATCCCGTCGCTCCCCTCGCGGTCGCCCTGGCCGACGAACCGCTTCGCGTCGAAGCTCTCGTTCAGAAAGTCGGTCAGCGCCTCCGCGGTGTCACGCGATTCGGTGAAGACGATCACTCGGTCGCCGCCCTCGAGTCCCAGCGTTTCGGCGAGCAGCATCCGCGTCTTCCGGTACTTGGGGTGGAGCTGGTCGAAGCGCTCGGCCTTCCGTATCGACTCTCGGACCCGGGGGTCGGAGACCATCCGCTGGCTGGCCTTCGAGGCTCCCGAGGAGCGAGCCTGGTTGCGCTGGCGGTCGAAGTACCGCCGCAGCGCCTCGACGCTCTGGGTTTCGACGAGGGTGACGGCCTGCCGGAGCTTCATCACCTCCGCGTGGACGGACATCCCCTCGAACCCCTCCGACTGGTCGTTGTTGATGAGCTTCTGGAGTTCCGCGCGCATTCGGTTGAGATCCTTCTGGGACTGGTCGGGCTGGGTCGAGGAGGCGACGCCCAGTTCCTTCAGTTTCTCGAGGCGGTCTTTGATCACCTCGTTCAACGCGTCGCGGATCTCGAGCACCTCGTCAGGGAGGTCGATACGCTCCCACTCGACGTCGGTGTCGTGGGTGAACTCGGCAACGTCGGCGTCCTCTTCGGTCATCACCTCCACCTCCTGGAGGCCGAGGTTCTCGCAGACCTCGAGGATGGCCTCCTCGTCGCCGCCCGGTGAGGCGCTCATTCCGGTTACGAGCGGACTGTCGGCGTCGGCGTGGTAGCGCTCGGCGATGTAGTTGTACGCGTAGTCGCCGGTAGCGCGGTGGCACTCGTCGAACGTGCAGTGGGTGACGTCGGCGAGCGAAATTCGGCTACCGACCAGATCGTTTTCGATCACCTGGGGGGTGGCCATCACGACCGTCGCTTCCTTCCACAGGGCCGCTCGGTCGTCGGGGCTGACGTCGCCAGTGAAGACGACGATCTCGTCGTCCGGTATCTGGAGCGCCTCGCGGTAGAACTCGGCGTGTTGCTGGACGAGGGGCTTGGTGGGGGCGAGCATCAGCGACGTGCCGCCGACCTCCTCGAGCCTGCGGGCGGTCACCAGCAGGCTCACTGTCGTCTTCCCCAGTCCCGTCGGGAGACAGACGAGCGTGTGGTGGTTCGCGGCCGTCCCCGCGAGTTTGAGCTGGTAGAGCCGGCGCTCGAGAAAGTTCGGCTCGAGCAGGGGGTGGTCGATCGTCGGCTGGCCGCCGTCCTCGTCCGTCGCTGCCATTGCCGGGCGTTCATCCTCGCTGCGAATAAGGGTTCGCGTATCGGGGTGAAAGTGAAGCGGGGGGTCGGAGCTGCTCTCGACAGTCGGACGGACGACTCGTTTCCCGCGCGATGCAACGCCAGCTTCCAAGCGTCCCCGCGTCGTCGAGGACGTATGGAAACCTCGAGGGACACTCTCAGTCTGCCGGACCCCCGATCGATCCTCACGGCGATCGGGTTCGTCGTCCTGGTCAACGCCGTCGGCAGCGCGCCCGCCCTGATCTCGTCGTCGGACACGGCCTGGTTTCAGGCACTCGACAAGCCGTGGTTCTACCCGCCCGGCATCGCCTTCTCGATCGTCTGGACGCTGCTGTTTACCCTGCTCGGCGTCGCGCTCTGGCTCGTCTGGCGCAGCGACAGCGACGGACGACGGCTCGCGCTCGGCCTGTTCGTCGTCCAGATGGCGGTCAACGTCTCCTGGACGCCCGCGTTCTTCTCGCTCGAGCGACTGCTCGTCGCGTTCGGCATCATCGTCACTCTCTGGGTGCTCGTGGTCGCGACCATCGTCGCCTTCCGGCGGGTCGATCGCCGCGCCGCCGCGTTGCTCGTTCCCTACCTCGCCTGGATTACGTTCGCCGCCGTGCTCAACTTCGAAATCTGGCGGCTGAACGCCTGATGTGGAACCGCAGCGAGCACCGTCAGCTCTCGATACCCCATCAACACTCCCCGGGTAGACGCGGCCGGTTCGGATCGACCGCGTGTGCGAGCACCTCGAGCCCGGTCCCGAGCGGGTACTCGAGGATCTGGGCCGGCTCCTCGAGCACGCGCCCGAACACCAGCTCCGACAGTCGAGCGACGGGGTTCCAGGTGTCGTAGTAGGCGTCGTACACACCGCCCATCGCCTCGGTTTCCATATAGCCACAGAGGACGTAGCCGTCGGGCCGGCGCTCGAGAACGATCGACTCGGTGTACATGTTCTCGGCCTCGAGCATCGCCCCGCTCCAGCGCTCGACGGGGCCGAGTTCGAGCTCGCCGGCTGTGACGCGCCGCGAGAGGCCGGCGAACCGGTCCGCGAGGCGCTCGGCCAGCCCCGGCTTCAGGTGCAACTGGACGAGGTCGACGTCGACGCCGTCATCGAGCCCCGCACCGCTGACGACGAGGGGGCCGTCGTCGGCTCCCGTTGCAGTGCGGGGTCGGTGCGGGTTAACCGCGTGGACCAGCAGCTCCCGATCGACGAGAGCCTCCGCGGCGGCGAGTGCGTCGTGCTCGAGTGGAAACGCTGCCTCGACCCGCGATTCCGGATCCTTCCAGTCGGCCGTCGCGGAGCGGGGCACCTCGACGTACCAGAGCAGCTCGGGATCGTCGCCCGCGTCGAGAATCAGCGAGGCCGTGGTCGCACCCTCGAGGCCGAGCAGTGGTCCGGGATCGTCGGGGTCGGCACAGAGTTCCGAGACGGCTTCGCGAACCGACTCGAGCCGATCCCCGTCGACGGATCGGCGGACGAGAAACGCGCTCGCGTGACGTTCGGTGATGTACCTCGAGTCGCTCGCTGCCGATCCGCGACGTCTGCGGTACCGTGCGTAGCCCAGGCCGGCGACGACGACGGCTCCCAGCGCGAGACTCCGGCGTCCCCACGATTCGAGTGCCATATCGGATCGTCGGCGCGAGCGACGTTCGCAGTGTTCCCGAAACTTATCGGCTATTCAAGTATGTCCCGTCCGTACGACGGACCGTGAAGTCCGTCGGCATCGAACTGCGCTACGAACGGGATGCCCTTTCCCCGATCCACGAGGGAATCTGTTCGTCGCCCGCCCTCGAGCGCGAGCTGATCCTCGGCGGGCAGGCCGTCGACGGCGTCGAGACGATCACGTCGTTCGTCGACGGCGATCCGGCTGCCTACGAGCCGCTGATAGCCGACAGGGAGCGGGTTCGCGAGTACGAACTCACGCCCGCCGAGGACGGCTTCTTCCTCTACCTGCGCCAGGAGCTCGGCCCCGAGGGGATCTCGCTGCTGGACGCGCTGGCTCAGGAGACCGTTGTGGTCGTCCCACCGATCGAGATTCGCTCGGACCGGACGATGCGGCTGACGCTCGTGGGTCACCCCGACGACCTCGGGACGATCCTCGAGACGGTTCCGGAGGGCGTCTCGCTGGACGTCCTGTGGGCCCGCGACGAGCTGACCGTCTCCGGGAGCGTCTCGGACCGCCAGCGCGAGGCGCTCGAGGTCGCTCGAGAGCTTGGCTACTACGAAATTCCGCGCCGGAACGGGATCGAGGCTGTCGCGACCGAACTCGAATGTGCCGTCTCGACGGCCTCCGAACTGTTGCGGCGGGGTGAGGCTCGAGCAGTTGCGGGAGTCCTCGACGGGGAGCCGTGAGCAACCCGAAGAACGGACGAGCGGGATATGGACCTCCACAAAACACTTGGACACATGATGTGTCTCTCCGGCATGTACGGCGATTCGAACCCGACCGGCGCTTTCGGGAGCGTTCACGCGGTGCTCATAGTCGTTCTCGCGCTAGCGATCGGCGGGACGTTCGGATTGTCCCGCCTCGGGCTGTCGGGCGGGTCCATCGGTGCCGCCTTTATCGTTCTTCTCGCCGGTTTGCTAGCTCTCGCGTGGCCCCTGTTTCGGAAGGCCCAACCGCGCCACGACCGGAACCGTGAGTGATTCCTCGAGCGCGATCGCCGTCCTCGAGTCTCCAGTACTGGCCAACCGCTGCGGGGTGGGACTGAAAGGGGCCAGGGGCTTTCGTGGTGTTGATGACGTGAGCACGTTCTGCTCGCACGAACACAGGGGATCGCCACGTCCTCCCCAGCCGACTCGCTCGNATGACGTGAGCACGTTCTGCTCGCACGAACACAGGGGATCGCCACGTCCTCCCCAGCCGACTCGCTCGGTCGCGTCGCTCCCTCGCTCATCCACTGGCAGAGCGTGCTCTGCCAAGCCGTTCGCTCGTATTACTCGCGAAGACCTCGCGCAGCATCGTCGACCGCCCTCACTGACGTTCGGCCGGTCTGCTCACGGATCACTCCGTTCCCCGTTCGCTCTTTCGAGGCGCTCCCTTCGGTCGCGCCTCGCCGACAGCGCGCGCCACCGCAGAAGGGATGGTTGGATCGTACTGATACGTCGTTCACCTGTACGTACCGTTACGTCGGGTAGTCAGGAGGGTTATACGAACCGTTCTATGACTCGCGCTTGCTTCTCTATCCGCTGTCGAGAAAATCTATCGCTGTGCTAGCACCCACTGCGGGCTTCGGACACCGATCCCGTACCGTCTACCGCTACAGAAACTCGAGTGCCAGATACGCCAGTACGCTCGCGTAGATCGGGATCGTGAGGTTATCGTCGACGATGAAGTCGCCGATACGGACCTTGACGCCGTCGGCGATCGTCGCACCCACCGCCGCGGCGAGCACGGCCAGGGGTGCCTCGTAGAGGAAGGGAGCGGCGAGGACGGCGCTGACGACGAACATCGTGACGAGTACCTTCGGCTCCTTGACGGTCTTGAGGGTGTCGTCCGAAACCGCGCCGCTGATCGGGTCGCCGATCGCCAGCATCAACATGGCGGGAAGGGCGACCGCGGGCTGGAAGAGGAGTACTGCGATCGTCATGCTGACCATGTAGTAGCCGTAGCCGGCGAACTGGTCCTGTTCGTACTCGCGGGTGAGCTTGTCGTAGATCGTCCAGTCGAGTCCGACCTGCAGCCGCAGGAACTCGAGGCCGATGACGCCGAGTGCGAGGAGCACCATCAGCACCCGAAACCGGTCCCAGGTGAGTCCGAGCTCGAGGAAGCTAGCGAGGAGATACAGCGCGACCAGCCCCGCCCCGCTCGAGTGGACGAGACGGCGCTTCAGTTCGTCGGCCATCACCGCAATCCTCGAAAGACGGTACCTTCAGTCCGTCGGTTACGTCCCCGTCCGAGCTATCGGGACTCGAATCCGGATTCCCGATCGCCGCTCGGGCTTACTCGTCCGGCGATTCGACGGCGACGGTGCCGTGACTCGAGACGATCACCCGGCAGCCCTCGTACGAAAAGGTCACCTCGACGGGCGTGTCCCGGTTCGACGCCACGAGGTCGACGAGTGCCTCGGGATCGACGGTCGCAAACAGCGGCGACAGGTCCTCTGTCTTGCGGTTCGTGACGGCCGCGACGGTCTCGACGATCGCCATAACGGCGGTGGTGTAATCGGTGCCGAAACGGGCGTACGACGCGTCGGCGGTTGGGTCGTATCCCACGACGTCCTCACCGAGCCCTGCAGCGGACGTCGCATCGGATTCGGTCGTATTATCGTTCACGGCTCCTCCCTATGACTGACGTCGTGGTAAGGGGGGACGCTGACCAGTCAGCGTGCTTCCGCACCCGACTTTTCGAAGAGATGACGGAACACCGTTCGCTGTGCTTTGCGAAGGTGCTGGTTGAACGTCTGTCGTGTCACGCCGAACCGATCCGCCAGTTCGTCGCCGGTACTCGTTCTCGGCGTGTCGAAGTAGCCACCGAAGTACGCGGCGTCGAGCACGGCGAGCTGGCGCTCGGTGAGCGCGTCGGCGACGACGTCGTACAGCAGGTGCGGCGAGTAGACGAGATCTTCCGACACCAGTTCGACGTCCGGGTGAAACTCCCGAATCCCGTCGGCGGCCAGCCGGGGGTCGACGTCGCCCGGAAGCTCCCCGAGGAACCGCACCTCCTCGGGAGCGATGACGATCGTTCGGGCGCGACCGCCGAGGGAGGGAAAGACCTGTGCGACCGTCGTCGACTCCGCGTGAGCCTCGACGCGATTGTAGCCATCGGCCGAACTGAGCAACCGCGCGTCAATGTAGTGGGGAACTTCCTCGACGGCGGTGACGAAGTCGCTCGCGGAGAGATCCGCCGTTCCCATGTACTGAACGGTCGTCCCGTCGGGCAGCGGGACGACCGAGTCGATATCGATCCGTGTCTCGCCACCCTCGATCCGGAGCGACGGCGGGACCGCCGACTCACTGGCACGAAACTCGAGGCGTCGGACGTGGTCACTGGTCAGCCGCTTCTCGCGTCGCTTCAGCTTCGTCACGTCCTCGAACGCGACGACGACGTACTCGATAGCGCCGTTCTCGTTCGGAACTGGAGCGGTGTTGCTCGAGAGCCACCGCTCGGAGCCGTCGGGCAGCTCGATCCAGTGTTCGAACCCGAACACCGGTTCGCCCGTCTCGAAGACGCGGCTGACGGGATTCTCCTCGTTCGGAACGGACCGGCCGTCGTCGTAGTAGATGTTCCATTCATCCGAGTCGTACGTTCGGTCGGCAATCTCCTCTCGCGAGAGATCGAGCGTCGCCGCCGCCCGCTCGTTCGCAAAGATCATCGTGCCCGTCGCGTCGACGACGATGGTGCCGACTGGATTTACGTCGAACACCTGTCGGGCGAGATCCTCCGGTGGCGTACACGCCTGATCGCCCCCCCATCCGTCGGTCGATCCGTCCTCGGAGCAGCCGTCCGCCGATCGGTCGCTCACGGATCCACCTCCGGCCGGCGACGCCGACGCGCCGCGGTAGGGTGGTCGAACGGCAACGGGATGACTCGAGGCGGAATCATGCCGACGATACGGGCCCAGCGAATATGTGTGTTCCACAGGTTCCCGCCGTGGCGGAACCCGCCGATTCGGTCTCCGTTCGCCTCCATTGCGGTGCTACCGCTCGAGTCCGCGCGACCGCTGGCACTCCTCGGGGAAGATGCTCTCGGGCAGGTACGCCGAGACGACCCAGTTCGGGGCGTTGACCGCCTCGCTGACCTTCAGGTCGACGGCGGCCGAACACAGTATGTACGCCTCCGCTCGCTCGAGTCCGCGTTCGGCCTCCATGTGGTCGATCAGCTGCCGGATCGCGACCCCGGACGCCTCGCGCAGATCGTCGCCGACGCCCGTCGTCCCGTACATCGGCTCGTCCCGTCCGGTCGGCGTGAACGGCCCCGTCGTCTCGAACTGGGGTTGTTCGATCGACGGCTCCGAACGAAGGCCGAACCGACACGTCACCGTCATCGGCGCCTCGATCCCGGTGCCACAGACCTCGCCGTCACCCTGTGCGGCGTGGCAGTCGCCGATCGAGAACAGCGCGTCCTCGACGGCGACGGGGAGGAACAGCCTCGAACCCGCCGTGAGGTGTTTGATATCGAGGTTTCCGCCGACCGACCGCGGCGGGAACGTGCTGTGTGAACCGTTCTCAGCGGGTGCAACGCCGATCACGCCGGGGAACGGATCGATCGGGACCTCGATCCCGTCGACGAACCGGGCGACGCCGTCCTCGAGCTCCCAGACGTACAGATCCGGTTCCGGGAACTCGTCGGCGAGGAGCCCGAGCTCCATCGCGCCGGGCAGGATCAGCGTCTGTCCCCACCCCCCGTGTTCGAGCTCGAGCAGTTCGGCCTCGAGGACGTCGCCCGGCCGAGCCCCCTCGATCGCGACCGGTCCCGTCAGCGGGTGGATGGGCTCGACGTCGATCGCCGCGATGTCCTCGGCCGTCGACCCGGGGCCGAGCTGCCCGTTCGTCGCGTCACGACAGTCGAACCGGACGACGTCGCCCGGCTCGACCGTCAGCGCCGGCTCAAGGCTGTTGTCCCAACTGCTGTGAACCGCGTCGTCCGCGCTCACCCGATGGTCCACCGAGTACGTCTCGCCTGACATTCGAACACGGTACGCGCGCCAATAAAATAAGGATACTGCGGCGATCGCCGCACCGGTGGCCGCTCCTCCGATCGACCCCGAGAGACGGCGACGCTACAGCGCCTCGAACTCGCGGTCGCCGTTCCGGATCGCCGCCAGCGTCTCCGCGAGGTCGTCGACCGCGAGTCGTTTCTGCTCGGTCGAATCGCGTTCGCGAACCGTCACGGTCGTCTCCTCGGCTTCTACGGTCTCGTAGTCGATCGTCACGCAAAACGGCGTTCCGACCTCGTCCTGGCGGCGGTAGCGCCGACCGATGTTGCCCGAGTCGTCGTACGTTACGGAGAGCCCCGCCTTGCGGAGGTCGTCGACGACGTCGTTCGCGACGGCCTCGAGCTCGTCGTCGCTCTGCAGGGGGAAGACGCCAACGAAGGTGGGCGCGACCTCGGGATCGAGCTCGAGGTAGGTTCGCTCCTCGCCGTCGACCTCGTCCTCGCTGTAGGCGTGGTGGAGCACGGTGTAGACGACCCGGTCGACGCCGAAGGAGGGTTCGATGACGTGGGGCGTGACGTGTTCGCCGGCGATCGTCTCCTCGTCGACCGAGAACCCGGTCTTCTCGACGGGGAGCTCGTGGCTCTCGCCCTCGAGTTCGATCTCGACGGTCTCGCCCTCGAACGCCGAACGGTCCCGTTCGGCCAGCGTCTCGAGTTCGCTGACGACCTCCTGGGCTGCGCCGCCGAACTCCGGTCCCAGGTAGCTCATGTCGGGATCGACGGTCGCCCGTTCGACGGTCTTGGGTTCGTCGTACTGCTTGAAGACGGTAAAGCGGTCCTCGGAGTACTCCTCGTGTTTCGAGAGGTCGTAGTCGGTCCGGTTGGCGAAGCCGGCCATCTCGATCCAGTTACCATCGATTTCGCTCTCTGCGTCCCAACAATCGGCGGCGTAGTGGGCCCGCTCGCCCGAGAGGTGCTGGCGGAATCGGAACCGATCCATGTCGACACCGACGGCCTCGTACCAGGGTTTGGCGACGCCGAGGAAGTACGCGACCCACTCGTCGGCGATGACGCCCTCCTCGACCGCGTCGCCGATCGTCGTCTCGATCTCCGATCCGTCCTCGTCGTTCTGTTCGCCGACGGGGTAGAGGCGAACTTCGACGTCCGCGACGCGCTCGAGGGGCGGCTCGTCGGTCTCGGGATCGACGAAGTACTCGAGTTCGGCCTGGGTGAACTCGCGGGTGCGAATAATGGATCGGCGCGGACTGATCTCGTTGCGGTAGGCGCGACCGATCTGGGTGACGCCGAAGGGGAGCTGGTTGCGGGCGTACTCCTTCAGGCGGGGGAACTCGACGAAGATTCCCTGGGCGGTCTCGGGACGTAGGTAGCCCGGCTGGGAGTCGCCGGGACCGATGTTCGTATCGAACATCAGGTTGAACGTCTCGACAGCCTGGTCCGCCAGTCCCGCCCCACAGGAGGGACAGACGAGCTCGTACTCGGCGATGACCTCCTCGACCTCCGGGATGGGGAGGCTCTCGGCGTCCTCGTAGCTCGTGTTGTCCTCGACGACGTGGTCCGCGCGGTGGCTCTCACCACACTCGGGACACTCGACGAGCATGTCGTCGAACCCCTCGAGGTGACCCGACGCCTCGAACACCGGCTCGGGCATGATCGTCGGGGCGTCGATCTCCATGTTGCCCTCCGCGACGGCGAAGCGGTCGCGCCAGGCGTCCTCGACGTTGCCCTTCAGGGATGCACCCTGCGGACCGAACGTGTAGAAGCCGCCGACGCCGCCGTAGGCGCCCGAGGACTGGAAGAAGTACCCCCGCCGCTTGGCGAGTTCGACCAGCTTCTCGCTCGTGGGCTGGTCAGCCGCGTCGGAGCCGTTCGCCTCACTCATACAGAGCCTCCAGGAGGTCGACGTCTCGCACGACGCCGACGAGCTGTTCGCCCGTGACCATCGGGAGCTGTTCGATATCGTTGCTGATCATCCGCTGGGCGGTCTCCTGGATCGACGTCTGCGCCGAGACCGTCACCACGTCCTCGCTCATGAACTCCCGAACGGCGCCGTTCGGGATCTCGATGTCCCGCGTCGGCAGGTAGCGACTCCCGACGCCCTTGATCCCCTCCCAGGACCACTGGGCGTCCTGATCCGGGAAGTTGTCACCGGTCTCCTCCTCGCCCTCGACGATGCGGGCGACGTCGATGATGTCGACCTCGGTGAGGACGCCGCTCATCTCGCCGTCGTCGTCGAGTGCGACGGTGTAGGGAACGTTCGCGTAGTACAGCTCGCGCTCGGCGACCGGCAGGGGCGCGCCCTCGTAGGTCGTGTTGACGTTCCCGCTCGAGTGGCCCTCGACGGTGTCGTCGGTCTCCTGGTCGCCGGTCGCGATCGCGTGGACGACGTCGGTCACCGTGACGATCCCCTCGAACTCCCCGTCGACCACGGGAATTCGGCGCTCGCCCTCGTCGAACATCAGCCGGGCGACCTCCTCGAGGGAGGTGTCGGCCGTCGTCGACGGCACGTCGTCCATCAGCATGACGAGCTGGTCCTCGTCGGGCTGTTCGATCAGGACGTCTCGGGAGACCAGGCCGCGGTACTCCACGCTGCCTCCTTCCTCCGCGACGACCGGAACTGACGAGAACGACTGTTCCTGCAGGTACTCGAGGACGTCCTCGCGAGTGCCTGGTAACTCGACGGTCACCACGTCTTCTCGAGGCGTCATCGCGTCGGCTACGTTCATTATGGTACCCGGTACGGCGAAAATGAGTATAAACCCAGTGTTTCACCTGCGGACGGGCGCGCCGACGGCGAACGGTCCGTTCCGACGCGTTTATATATGTCAGGCATTCACATTCATGTATGATGTCATCTGATCTCACCCTCGCCGGTGACGAGACGGTCGTCGGCGCGGTCGATCCGACGGAGTCCGGCGATCGCTACGTTATCGCAGACATCTCGGTGGACGACGCGTGGCTCTCGATGCGGGCCGACGACGCGCCGACGCTGCCGTCGATGCGGTGAACCGGTCGCCCGAACTCCGGTGAGTAGCGGCTCCGTCTCCCCACAGTACTTGCACCTCAGGCGCTTGCTTTTCGATAGATGGTTGGACCGACCCCTCGGACCGGCCGGAGCGAACGATCCGGCGACGACGACTCCAGGTACACGACCGCGACCTTCCTCGCCGCGCTGGTTCCGACGGCGCTGGCGCGGCGGCTGCTTCGCGTCTCCGTCGAGACCGATCGACAGGTCTACGACCGCGACGACCCCGTCGAGATCACCGTCGAATTCAAGAATCCGCTGCCGGTGCCGATCGACATCCCGACCCCCGAACAGCGCCGCTGGGGGTGGACGATCGACGGTCTCCTCGAGGCCAGCGACGAGAGTCGCTACACCCGCAGTCGACCGAGTTCGTTCTCGTTCGGCGGCGGCGAGCGAAAGCGAACGTCGTTCGTCTGGAACGGCCGGTTCGAACGCCACCGCGGGGACTACCGTGAGTCAGTCGTTCCCGATCCTGACGAGTACGAGATCAGGGTCTTCGTGGCGACCCACGAGGGGAGCTTCCGACCGACCGACAGTACGACCGTCACGATCCGTTGAGAAAACCCGTTGCGCCGACTGAACGCCGATTCCGCCCGAGTACGACAGCCGACTATCCGGTGAGAATTCCGCCGGCCGGGGCCTGCGCCTCGGGCCGGCCGTTGTCGCTCGTCTGAACGCCGGTGAACTCCGGCGAGTTGTCGATCGCTCGTCGCACTTTCGTACCGAACATCGCGGTCGTCGCCAGTATTGACATAATCTTACTCATTCACGAGTTAATAATGGCACCGACCGCTTAAGACTTTATACCACCAAAAATAGTGCTGTATGATAGTTCCCACGGGATACGTCTCACCCTATCAAACGACGTCGAGTGGAGCGATCGAACCCAACGAGCCCACGGCTCACCGGAGCACGCCTCGGAGAAGGTCGTCGGAGATCAGCGGTGGAGGTGACAGGCCGCGAAGTGAGTATCGGTACCGTACTCCGGCTGGATCTCGTAGGCCGGTCGCTCGGTCGCACAGATGCTCTCGCGGGCGAACGACTCGAGCAGGAGCTCGCGGGCCTCCTCCCAGTCATCGTGGTCGTCGTCGCGCTCCTCGCTCCCGTCGCCGGGATCGGTCGCGACGAGATCGATCGCGTCCGCGACGATCTCGCCGGCCTCGCCGCGGGGGAGATCCCCACCGAAGAACTCCTGGCGGAACTCGCCTGCGGGCATCGGCTCGAACGTCCGGCGCTTGACCGCGCGCATGAACGTCCGCGTGTGGGCCCACTCCTCGTCGGTCCACTCGTACCTCTCGGGGGCGATCAGACGCGGACACCGGGTTCGGAACCGACATCCCGACGGCGGATCGATCGGACTTGGCACCTCGCCCTCGAGAACGCCCCGGGCGTCTCGCTCCCGCGGATCGGGGACGGGAATCGAGTCGAGCAGCGCTCGTGTGTAGGGGTGCTGGGGGTTCTCGAACAGCTCCTCCTTGTCGGCGAGTTCGACGATGTTGCCCAGATACATCACCGCGACGCGATCCGAGATGTGGCGGATCACCGAGAGGTCGTGAGCGATGAAGAGGTAGGTCAGGCCGAACTCGTCCTGGAGCTCCTCCATCGTGTTCAACACCTGGGCCTGGATCGAGACGTCGAGCGCCGAGACGGGCTCGTCGCAGACGATGAACTCCGGGTCGACCGACAGCGCCCGTGCGAGGTTGACCCGCTGGCGCTGGCCGCCGGAGAAGGCGTGGGGATGGCGGTTGTAGTGATGGGGGTCGAGTCCGACCTTCTCGAGCAGCATCTTCGCGCGCTGCTCGCGGCCCTCGTCGTCCAACATCCCGTGGGCCCGCATCGGCTCCTCGACGATCTGGCCGATCTTCATCCGGGGGTCGAGCGACGCCTGGGGATCCTGGAAGATCATCTGGATCTCCGACCGTTTCTGCCGGAGCTCCTCGCCGCTCATCTCCGCCAGATCCTGCCCCTTGAAGTCGATCGTCCCCTCGGTCGGCTCGAGCAGGCGCAGCAGGGTTCGCCCCAGCGTACTCTTCCCACAGCCCGACTCGCCGACGAGCCCCAGGGTCTCACCGCGGCGGATCTCGAAGTCCACGTCGTCGACCGCCTTGACACGCTGCTGGCCGACGTCGATCGGCGGGAACTGGCTCGAGTCGAAGGAGAGCCCGCTCAGAAGCCCCGACTCTTGGTTAAAATACTTCTTCAGGTTCCGTACCCGGATCAGCGGCTCGCCGCGGCCGACGTCGTCGGTCGTCCCGGAGTCAGCCGGGCTACTCACCGTCCTCACCTCCTGGCGTGCCCGCGGTCAGCCGTGGCTCCGCCTCGAGCGGCGGGCTCTCGTCGTAGCCGACGTCGAAGGCGTCGTGTTTGACACAGGCCGCGTTGTGCGGGTAGCCGTCGGCCCGCGCGACCTCCTTCGGCTCGGGGTGGACGCGCTGACAGACCTCCCTGGCGTCGGGACAGCGCGGGTGGAACCGACAGCCCGACGGCGGCGAGATCGCTTCCGGCATCACCCCCTCGATTGGCTCGAGCTCGCCGACGGTTCGGTCGGGCCGGGGCATCGAGTTCAGCAGCGCCTGCGTGTAGGGGTGTTTGGTGTCGTGGAACAGCTCGTCGACGGGCGCCTGTTCGATGACCTCGCCGAGGTACATGACGTTGACCCGGTCGCAGATCTCGGCGACGACGCCCATGTCGTGGGTGACCCAGATGAAGCTCGTGCCGTACTTCTCCTGGAGGTCGTCGACCAGGTCGATGATCTGACCCTCGACGGTGACGTCGAGCGCCGTCGTCGGCTCGTCGGCGATGATCAGGCTCGGCTCGCAGGCCAGCGCCATGGCGATCAGCACCCGCTGGCGCATCCCGCCCGAGAACTGGTGGGGGTACTCCTCGTAGCGCTCCTCGGGGTCGGGGATGCCGACCTCCCGGAGCATCCGAATCGCCTCCGCTCTGGCCTCCTTCCCGGAGAGGTCGCGGTTGAGTTCGATGAACTCCCGGAGCTGTCCCCCGACGGTGAAGACGGGGTTGAGCGACTCCATCGGATCCTGGAAGATGACCGCGATCTCGTTGCCCCGGATCCGGTCCCGGACCGCCTCGTTCGAGAGCATGTCCTCGCGCTCCCGGAGTTCGCCGTCGGGGCCCTCCTCGAGGCCGAAGATCGTCTCCCCTCTGTAGGTGATCTCGCCGCCGACGATCTCGCCGGGGTGTTCGACGAGCCGCAGCAGGCTCATCGAGGCGACCGACTTGCCGGCCCCCGACTCGCCGACGAGGCCGACGATCTCGCCCTCGTGGACCTCGAAGGAGATCCCGTCGACTGCGCGTACTGTACCGGCGTCCGTGAAGAACTGCGTCTTGAGATTCTCGACGCGAAGTAGTGGTTCGGAGCTCATGTTAGTTTTTGAGTCGTGGGTCCAGCGCGTCCTGCAGGCCGTCGCCGAAGAGGTTGAATCCCATGATGGTGATCAGAATGGCGATACCGGGCCAGACCGAGAGCCAGACGTTCGAGTGCATGTAGCCGTGCGAGACGTTCAGCATCTCGCCCCAGTCCGGCGTCGGCGGCTGTGCGCCGTAGCCGAGGAACGAGAGTCCGGCGACGATGAGGATCGTGACGCCGATCTGCAGCGTCGCGTAGACGAGCACGGGTGCGAAGCTGTTCGGGATCACGTGCCGAAGGATGATGTTTCGGTTCTTGACACCCGAGGCCCTGGCGGCCTCGATGTAGTCCATCTCGCGGATCGAGAGCACCTCGCTGCGGATGATCCGAGCGAACACCGGGATGAAGGTGATCCCGACGCCGAGGATCGCATAGGTGATGTCCGGGCTACCCCCGCTGACGAACACGGTGAAGACGATGATGAGGATCAGCGGCGGGATGGCGTAGACGGTCTCGACGACCCGCATGAGCAGGTCGTCGATCTTGCCGCCGTAGAACCCAGCGACGGATCCGATAACCGTTCCGCCGACGAAACCGATGAGCGTCGAGACGATACCGACGCTCACCGACACCTGGGCGCCGTAGACGATCCGAGTGAAGTAATCGCGTCCGTTCGGATCCGTACCCAGCGGGTAGGACATCGAGCCGTCGGCGTGGAACGCCGGCGGCAGGTGTCCCTCGCCCTCGCCCGGCGGGGGGATCCGCTCGGGGTGGTCGAAGATCGGCAGCGCCTCCGCGAAGGTAAAGTCCGATATCGCGCCCAGCGTGAGCCGCGAGAGGTTGCTGTCGATCAGCGTGTACAACGAGATGAGCAGGACGAAGCCGACGACGTACAGCCCCCATCGCGCGGTGGTGTCGTCTTTGACCTTCGTGATCGTGTGCCGCCAGCCAAACTTCGCCTCGACCTCCTTCGAGGGCCCCGATTCGCCGCCGCCCTGAGATTCGCCTATCGCCATGTTATTCCTCCTCCCCGTAGGTGACACGGGGGTCGATGTACGCGTACGAGATGTCCGTGATGATCACGCCGATGACGAACATCGTCCCGATGACGATCGTGATCCCCATGATCAGCTGGTAGTCGAGCGACTGGATCGCCTCGATGAACAGTCGTCCCATGCCGTTGATGTTGAAGACGTACTCGATGAGCACGGCGCCGCCGAGCGCCGTCGACAGGTTGAGTCCGATGATCGTGATGATCGGCAGCTGGGCGACCTGGAAGGCGTGCTTGCGAAGGATCGTTCGCTCCGGAACGCCGTAGGCGCGAGCGAGCTTGACGTACTCGCCCTGGAGCGACTCGATCATCTGCGTGCGTTCGACGCGCATCAGCGTCGCCATCTGTAACGTTCCGAGCGCAACCATCGGGAGCAACAGGTGGCGTGCCGTCTGATAGAGTAGTTCGGGCCACGTGTCGATCCAGTCGTAGGCCTCCGGCCCCCACCACGGGTAGACGAGCCCGCTCGAGGGAAGCCAGCCGAGCTGGACGGCAAATAGCAGGATCAGCATGATGCCGATCCAGAACGACGGCGTGCTGACGCCGATCAGCGCGACGATCCGGGAGATGTGGTCTGCCGGGTCGTTCCGACGCGTGGCGGCGAAGATACCGAGCGGGATCGCCGTCGCGATCGCGAAGGCGTACGCCGAGAGCACGAGCAACAGCGTCGGACCGAGCCGGCTGAGCATGAGATCGCTCACCGGCTGGTTGCGGTGAATACTGTGTCCGAAATCGCCCTGTACCAGTCCGCTCATGTACGTGATGTACCGCTCGTGCAGCGGTTGATCTAACCCGTACCGTTGTTCGATCGTCTCGATCAGTTCCTCGTCGACCTCCTGGCCCTGCAACATCAGTCGGACCGGGTCGCCCGGAGCCAGATTGGCGAGCAAGAAGGTGATGATCGTGATACCGATCAGTACCGGGATCGCCTGAAGAAGTCGGTACAGCGTGTAACGAAGTAGTCCCATCTGGATATCGTGCTATCAGTAGTTGGCCGAAAGGGGTATGTAGGTATTTTTGTTCCTGTTCCGTTTGGGTCGGCGGACTGATCAGTCGTCGATCCAGACGTTGCCCTCGTCGGAGACGAGGTGAGGGTTGTACTGCATCTGTGGATGGACGTGCATATCTCTGACGTGCTCGCCGGTGGCCATCGAGTTGTGCTCGGTGTACGCCGGCAACGCCGGGAGTTCCTCGAGGATCTCCTCGATGACGTCGTTGTAGAGCTCCTGGCGCTCCTCGTCGTCGGCGGATTCGCGCGCCTCGACGATGTTGTCGTGGAAGTCGTCGCTTCCCTCGTAGAAGTGACCCTGGTTGGTCCCCTCCTGGCTCTCGTGGAAGTTGGGGTAGAGGTACTGGTCGGGGTCGGGTCCGCCCGTCCAGCCGACGATGTACAGTTCGTAATCGTCAGGGTTCCCGTCGCTGTAGATCGTCTGCTCGAGCATCGCGCCGAAGTCCATCGTCTGAACCTCCATGTCGTGGCCGAGCTCGCCAACCCGGGTCGCGACGCGCTCGGCGAGCGTCGCTCGCTCGTCGTCCGGCGCCAGGAACGTCGGGTTCCAGTCGTCGGGTGCGTGCTCGTCGAGGAGCTCCTCGGCCTGTTCGGGATCGTACTGGGGGTACAGCTCTTCTTCCCACTCGTCGACCGGGAAGTCCCACAGGTCGTTGGTGATACGCGACGTCGGTGTCACCAGCGGAATCGCGGCGTTGTTCAGATACGTCTCGACGTAGTCCTGCATCGAGAACGCGTGAGCGATCCCGCGGCGCACGTTCGGATCGGCCGTTCCTGCGCCCTCGTTACAGTTGAAGTAGATGTACGCGACCGAGGGGCTCTCGGCAACGTGGAGGTTGACGTCGTCCTCGCCCTCGAGTTCGTCCCAGTCGTCGTTCGGGACGTCGCCGATCGCGTCGGTGTCGCCGGCCATCATCTCGCTGACGCGGCTCGCGTCGTCGACGTTGTCCTCGAAGCGGATCGCCTGCAGATGGGGCATCGGATCGTCCCAGTAGTCCTCGAAGCGCTCGAGTTCGACGTACTCTCCATGCTGGAAGTCCGCCCACTGGAACGGTCCGGAGCCGACCGGATCGGTGTTGAACGCCTCGGTGTCCTCCGTCCGAACGTCCTCGGGGACGATCGCGACGGCCTGGTTGAACATCTCCCAGGGACCGTACGGATGCTCGAGGTCGACCTGGAGCTGGTAGTCGTCGATCGCCTCGGCCGATTCGATCATGTCGTACGTCGAGATGTTCGGCGTCTCCTCCTCGACCGGCGCGGTAAACGAGTGGGCGACGTCGGAAGCGGTGAGCTCGTCGCCGTTGTGGAACTCGATTCCCTCGTGGATCTCGTAGAGGTAGCGCGTGTCGTCGCGTTCGACGTCGGGGAAGTCGACGGCGACCTTCGGCTCGAGTTCGTAGTCGTAGTTGAACTCGAAGAGGTCGTCGTAGATCAGATTCGAGACCTGAACGCTGTAGGCGTCGTTCGCGACGACGGGGTCGAAGTCCTCGTCGCGCTCGAGTTCCTGCGTGTAGACCATCGTGCCGTCGCTGACGGCGTCGGGGTCGTCGGGCTCGTCCCGTTCGTAGTCGTACTCCTCCGGATCAAGGATTTCGCCGCCTTCCTCGTCGTCGTCGTCGTCACCGTTCCCACCGATGCACCCTGCAATGGCCGCGGCGGAGACCGCGGTACCCGAGGCGAGGACGTGCCGTCGGGTCCATACCTTCTGGTTGTTTGCCATTCTCACAGTAATGGCCGTGGCAGCAAACTATATATGTTTTGGTTTATCGTGGAGAATCGGCGTCCCGATAGCCATTTTCATCCAATAGCTGCCGTTTGTGGACGTTCGATACGTTATTTCAGGGCATGCATCTTATAATTTCACTATAGATGTGTCAGTAGCACATGGATCTCGCCCGAAAAGGGACGATTCCGCGCGGCCCGCGCCGGGGACCGGTGCGCTTTTTCTTCCGGCCGTCACAGTAGTGTCGTATGAACTATCGAGCCGTCGAGCACGGAACGGAGTACGTCGCCGCCCTCGGGTGCGAGTACGACGAGACGACCGATCTCGACCGCTGGCTCTGAGATGCGCGAGGAAGACGAACGCTACTTCCGCCGGCTCGAGGCCCAGCTCGATACCGCGTTCGACGTCGCCGAACGGGCCAAAGAGCGGGGCGGGGATCCCGAACCCGAAGTCGAGATCCCCGTCGCCAAGGACATGGCCGACCGCGTCGAGAACATCCTCGGGATCGACGACGTCGCCGAGCGCGTCCGCGAACTCGAGGGCGAGATGAGCCGCGAGGAGGCCGCATTGGCGCTCGCCGAGGACTTCGCGGAGGGACGAGTCGGCGACTACGAGACGAGAGCGGGCAAGGTCGAGGGGGCGGTCCGCACGGCGGTCGCCCTGCTCACCGAGGGCGTCGTCGCCGCCCCCATCGAGGGGATCGACAGGGTCGAACTGCTCGAGAACGACGACGGCACCGAGTTCGTCAACGTCTACTACGCGGGGCCGATCCGCTCGGCGGGCGGAACCGCACAGGCCCTCTCGGTGCTCGTGGCGGACTACACACGCGCGCTCGTCGGGATCGAACAGTACAACGCGAGATCGGAAGAGGTCGAACGCTACGCCGAGGAGATCGGCCTCTACGACAAGGAGACGGGACTACAGTACACCCCCAAGGACAAGGAGACGAAGTTCATCGCCAAACACCTCCCGATCATGCTCGACGGGGAGGCCACGGGCGACGAGGAGGTTTCCGGGTTCCGGGACTTAGAGCGCGTCGACACCAACAACGCCCGCGGCGGGATGTGTCTCGTCCTGGCCGAGGGGATCGCCCTGAAGGCCCCGAAGATCCAGCGCTACACCTCCGCGCTCGACGAGATCGACTGGCCCTGGCTGCAGGACCTCATCGACGGCAACTACGCCGACGAGGCGGCCGACGCGCCGGAGGACGAAGACGGTGAGGCAGACGAGGCGTCCGACGACGGCGGCGGTGGCGAGAATGAGACGGAGCCCGCCGAACCCGAGGGCCCCGTCCGGGCAAAGTCCTCCCAGAAGTTTCTCCGGGATCTGATCGCCGGCCGCCCCGTCTTCTCGCATCCAAGCGCCGCTGGCGGTTTCCGGCTCCGGTACGGCCGCGCGCGCAACCACGGCTTCGCGACCGGTGGGGTCCACCCCGCGACGATGCACCTCCTCGACGATTTCCTCGCGACCGGGACCCAGATCAAGACCGAGCGGCCCGGCAAGGCCCACGGGATCGTCCCGGTCGACACGATTGACGGTCCGACAGTCAAGCTGGCCAACGGTGACGTCCGCCGGATCGACGACCCCCAGGAGGCCCTCGAGATCAGAAACGGCGTCGAGCGGATCCTCGACGCCGGCGAGTACCTGGTCAACTACGGCGAGTTCGTCGAGAACAACCATCCCCTCTCGCCTGCCTCGTACGTCTTCGAGTGGTGGATCCAGGATCTCGAGGCCGCGGGTGCGGACGTCCAGGCCCTCGAGGACGACCCCCGGATCGACCTCGAGAACCCCGACGCCGACCGAGCCCTCGAGTGGGCAACGTCCTACGACGCGCCGCTTCATCCGCAGTACACCTACCTCTGGCACGACGTCTCCGTCGCGGAGTTCCGTACGCTCGCCGACGCGGTCGCGAACGGCCGGGTCGAGCGCGCCGACGGCGGCGACGGAACGCTCGTCCTCGCACACGACGAGACCGTCCGCGGGGCCCTCGAGGCGATCATCGTCGAGCACCGCCAGCGTCCCGACGACGGCCGGATCGAGATCGACGACTGGAAACCGTTCGCGCACACGGTCGGCTGCGAGCCCAGGGAAACGGTCGCCGACGGCGCGGCGGCCGACCCCGACGCCCGAGACCGACGGCCGACCGTCGAACTCGAGCGCACCTGGAGCGACGACGATCTCTCCGAGCGCGCCCGCACGTGGGGCCACGAGGAGGAAGGCGACAACGCCATCGAGGCGGTCAACGAGGTCGCCCCCTTCACGGTTCGAGAGCGCGCGCCCACGCGGATCGGCAATCGGATGGGTCGCCCCGAGAAGTCGGAGCGCCGGGACCTGAGCCCGCCGGTCCACACCCTGTTCCCGATCGGCGAGGCCGGGGGCCCACAGCGCAACGTCGCGGACGCGGCCAAACACGCCGAGACGATGTCGGATACTCCCGGCGTCGTCGAACTCGAGATCGGTCGTCAGCGCTGTGAGAATTGCGGGACGGAGACGTTCAAGAATCGGTGTCCGGACTGCAACGAACGGACGACGCCCGACTACCGCTGTCCCGACTGCGAGACGCAGATCGAACCCGACGAGGCGGGTCGCGTCGAGTGTGGCCACTGCGAGGTCGAGGCTACCTGCGTCGAGCGCCGCGAGGTCGACCTCAACGAGCAGTATCGAGATGCCCTCAAGTCGGTCGGGGAGCGCGAGAATGCCTTCGAGATCCTCAAGGGCGTGAAGGGGCTCACGTCGACGACCAAAGTCCCCGAGCCGATCGAGAAGGGCGTGCTACGTGCCAAACACGACGTCTCGTCGTTCAAGGACGGCACCGTCCGCTACGACATGACCGACCTGCCCGTCACCTCCGTCCGGGCCACCGAACTCGACGTCGACATCGGCCAGCTCCAGGCGCTCGGTTACGAGACGGATATCCACGGCGACCCCCTCGTCCACGAGGACCAGCTAGTCGAGCTGAAGGTACAGGATATCGTCCTCTCGGACGGCGCCGCCGAGCACATGATGCAGACCGCCGACTTTATCGACGACCTCCTCGAGCAGTACTACGGGCTCGAGCCGTTCTACGAGCTCGAGGACCGACAGGAGCTCGTCGGCGAGCTGGTGTTCGGGATGGCGCCACACACGAGTGCGGCAACTGTCGGAAGAGTGGTTGGTTTTACGAGCGCTGCGGTCGGATACGCACATCCGTACTTTCACGCCGCCAAACGCCGCAACTGCGACGGAGACGAGGATTGCGTGATGCTCCTCATGGACGGCTTGTTGAACTTTAGTGAAAGCTTCTTGCCAAATCAACGCGGGGGGAAGATGGACGCACCGTTGGTTATGTCCTCGAGGATCGACCCCTCCGAGATCGACGACGAGGCCCACAACATGGACATCGCCTCGCAGTACCCTCGCGAGTTCTACGAGGCGACCCTCGAGCAGGCCGACCCCGGCGAGGTCGACATTCGGATCGGCGAGGACACCCTCGGTACCGACCTCGAGTACACCGGCTTCGAACACACCCACGACGTCACCGACATCGCGATGGGACCCGACCTCTCGGCGTACAAGACGCTCGGGTCGATGATGGAGAAGATGAACGCCCAGCTCGAGCTCTCCCGGAAGCTCCGGGCCGTCGACGAGACCGACGTCGCCGAACGGGTGATCGAGTACCACTTCCTGCCGGACCTGATCGGGAACCTGCGGGCCTTCTCACGCCAGGAGACTCGCTGTCTCGACTGCGGCGAGAAGTTCCGTCGGATGCCCCTGACGGGGGACTGCCGAGAGTGTGGCGGCCGCGTCAACCTCACCGTCCACCAGGGGTCGGTCAACAAGTACATGCAGACTGCGATCCAGGTCGCCGACGAGTACGACTGTCGGGACTACACGAAACAGCGCCTCGAGGTGCTCGAGAAGTCCCTCGAGAGCATCTTCGAGAACGACAAGAACAAGCAATCGGGAATAGAGGACTTCATGTAACATCACGGGTTCGTTCGTCGATCTCCTGTGGGTGCTATATTTAGCAGTAGTTTGAAGGCAAAAATCCGATACCGTGGTGTGTTGTCACCCTCGTATGGGCCACGACAACTGTTGTAGTGGTAGTATCGCTCCCGATCCGGAGGCGCTCCCGTCGGTCGCGACCGAGCGGCGATCGTTCATCAAGGGAGTTGGTGCACTCACCGGGGGTGCTGCCCTCTCCAGCCGAGCGGCCGCCGACGACGGTGACGAGGAGAGCGACGCGGATCGCGCGGAGGAGTGTCGAAACGCGATCACGTTCATCCACGACGGGATGGGGCCAACCCAGGTCACGGGCGCCCGCTACCTCAAGGCCTACCAGGAGGACCCAGATCAGTTCCCGCTGAACGCCGATCCGTCCGAGACGCCGCTGCACATGGATCGACACGAGGCCCACGGGACGATGACCGTCTTCCCCGACGACCCCAACGAGGTCGTCATCGACTCGGCGGCCGGAGCGACGAGTCCGGGCGCGATCGACTGCGCCGCTTCGGCCACCGGGATCGGCGCCGGCGTCAAGACGTACAACGGCGCGATTGGCGGCATCAGAAACGAGGACGACGAGTTCGTCCCCGTCGAAACGATCCTCGAGGCGGCCAGCGACGCGGGGCTCGCGACGGGGCTGGTGACGACCACGCGGATCACCCACGCGACGCCGGCGGCGTTCGCCGCCCACGTCCCCCACCGGTCGATGGAGGACGAGATCGCCGAGCAGTATATCGACGAGGCCGACGTCGACGTCCTGCTGGGCGGCGGGAAGGCCCACTTCGACCCCGACCAGCGCGACGACGGGCGGGACCTGCTCGGCGCCGCGGAAGCGCAGGGGTACCGAATCGTCGAGACCGACGAAGAACTCGCAGACGTAGAGGAGTCGCCCGTTCTCGGGCTCTTCACCGAGGACGACAGCCACCTGAACTACTACCTCGATCGCCAGTCCGATACGACTCAGCCGGGACTCGTCGAGATGACCGAGAAGGCGCTCGATCTCCTCTCGGAGAACGACGAGGGCTTTTTCGTCATGGTCGAGGCGGGACGGGTCGACCACTGCGGGCACAAGAACGACCCGGCGATCCTCGACGAACAGCTCGAGGGCGATCGGGCCGTCGGCGCCTGCCTCGACTTCGCACGGGACAACGGGACGGCACCGACGACCGTCGTGACGACCGCCGACCACGAGTGCGGCGGCTTCTCGCTCGGTCGCGACGGGATCTACAACGTCGACTACGAGATGATCGACGCGCTCCAGGCCAGCGTCACCGAAGGGATCGTACCGGCCATCGACGAGGAAGTCGAGGACGTCGAAGACCTCCAGACCGTCATGTCGGAGGTCGCCGGAATCGAACTCGAAGACGTCGACCGAAACCACTCCGACGCCGACATCTACCGGGCGATCGATCTGGGCCCGCTGTACGCCGAGGTCCCCGCGCTTCGAGATATGCTCAACAGGCAGATGTTGATCGACTTCACCTCCCACGGTCACACGGGCGTCGACGTGCCGCTGTACGCCGACGGGCCGAACGCCGAGTTCTTCGACCGGGCGCGGGACAACACCGATATCGCCGACGTGATGGCCGACGCGCTGGGAGTCAAGTAGGCCGAAAGTCGGTCCCCGATCGACGGCGTTCCGTTCCGCCCTTCCGGCGTCCGAACCCGAATTGGTATCGCCGCCAGCGGTTTACGAACGACTCGGCATGGTTCTGGCGGCGATCCGAACACTTCCGAAAACGGCACACCCGGCCCTTTTGAAGACCGTATATCCTTTATGTTCGCCCGGAGCGTCGGAGCTACGTATGACTGAAGAACAGGATACACCCCGCCTCGGGTTCGGCACGAAGATCTACACCGAAGATGGAACGCAGGTCGGTCGCGTCCGCGGGTTCGACGAGGACGGATTCTACGTCACGATTCGGGAGGGGTTCGAGGCGATGAGCGTCGAGCACGTCCGATCAGGCAAGGAGTTCGGCGAGGCGGAGCTGATGTGGCGATGCTGGGAGTGTGGCGAGATGGGACGTCTCGACTCCGAACTTCCCGAACGCTGCCCGTCCTGTGGCGCTGATCGCGAGGATCTGTACTACTGGACCGAGGACTAACGACAACCGTTTTTACCGTTCCGAAACCACCCCTCGAGCGATGGAGATCGTCGTCTTCGGCGCCGGCAGCCTGGGGAGTCTCGTCGGTGGCGTTCTCGCGCGCGACCACGAGGTAACGCTCGTCGGACGCGAGGCCCACGTCGATGCCGTTCGGGAGCGCGAGCTGGCCCTCGAGGGCGAGCTCGAGGCGATAGTCGAGCCGCAGGCGACGACCGATGGAACGGAACTCGCGGCCGACCTCGCGGTCGTGACGGTAAAATCCTACGACACGAGACGGGCCGCCGAAACGCTCGCGACGGGGGCGTTCGACGCCGTCCTCTCCCTACAAAACGGGATGGGAAACGAGGAGCTACTCGCCGAGACGCTGGGCGAGCCCGTACTCGCCGGAACGGCCTCCTACGGTGCGGTTCTGCGGGAGCCGGGTATCGTCGAGTGCACCGGAGTCGGCGAGATCGTCCTCGGCGACCGCCGCGGGGGCGGATCCGCGGTCGCCGACCGAGTCGGCGAGGCCTTCCGCTCGGCGGGGCTCGAGACCACGGTCTCCGAGTCGATGCCTCGCCGACTCTGGGAGAAGCTCGCGGTCAACGCCGCGATCAATCCGGTGACGGCGCTGACCGCAACCGAGAACGCAGCGGTGCTCGAGGAGCCGGCCGCGGACCTCGCTCGCGGGGCGACTCGCGAGACGGCTCGCGTCGCTCGCGCCGAGGGCGTCGGGCTCTCGAACCGCGAGGCGCTCGCGGCGACGGAGCGAGTCGTCGCGGAGACGGCGGCCAACACCTCGTCAATGCACCAGGACGTCCTCGCGGAACGCCGAACGGAGATCGACGCGATCAACGGCTACGTCCTCGAGCGGGCGGCCGAACGCGGGCTCGAGGCCCCGACGAACCGCACGCTCGCGTCGCTCGTGCGGACGTGGGAACGGGGACGCGGCCTCCGGTAGAGTCCGGCAGCTCTCGATCGAGAGAAAACACGAGAACGGATCGGAAACGACGCCTTAGAACGGAGCTTCGGGTCCTTCGTCGGCCTCGCCGTCGTCGACGGTCTCACCGGGGAACGACGGCTCCATGCCGCCGCCCATGTCGTCGCCGCCGTCCATACCGGTGTGGGCGTTGACCTTCTCGATCTCGGGGATCTCCTTGACCATCCGGCTCTTGATCGCCTGGATCGTCATCGGCGAGATCCCACAGCCACTGCAGGCGCCACCGAGTGCGATGGTGACCTCGCCGGACTCCCGGTCGAGGTCCTGAATGGCCGCCGAGCCGCCGTGCATCTGGATCTGCGGGAAGTTCCGTCGCAGGAAGTTCGAGACGCGGTCCTCGAGGTCGTCTCCGTCCTGAGTTTCGGTGCTCATGTCTCGCCGTTGGGGGCGAACCTCCCTAAACCTTCCGTCGCTTCCCGTTCAGTCGAACTCGAAGACCCGCTCGAGTTCCCGTTCGATCTCCTCGATGTGAATCTCGAGGATCTCTTCGAAGCGCTCCTCCTCGACCAGCACGCCCGTCACCCGGTCGTAGGGGTTGTCGGGAAGTTCGACGCGGAACTCGCCGTTTCCGTCGTAGAAGGGCTCGCTCTCGTTCAGGACTTGCTGGTCGATCGCGTGGACCAGTTCGGAGTCGTAGCGGTCGTTCATCCGGTTGAACGCGTTCTTGTAGGCCTGCTGGAGTTCGGGAAAGTAGTTGGCGTACTTGTCCTCGAACTTCTCGGGGTCGAACTCTGCCATACCGTCTACGAACGCGAGCGAGGACAAAAGTCGGACGATCGGTCGCTTGCTGCAGATTAACACGGATATTAGTAACCGCACTGATACGGTACGGGGTTCCTACATACGGCGCACGCGTACGCAAGCGGCACCACCATCCCTCTCACCGGGATAGCCGGCAACGATGTCATCCGATCAACACCCCGTCCCGCTGGAAGCGCTTCCGCCGGGATGGGGGCCGGTCGAGTGCTGTCGTGGCTACCTCGCGTATCGTCACGCTCGGCCGCCGATCGAACTCATTGCGGACCGGACGACCGCTGACAGCTTCCACCCCGGACTCGGACTGAGCCACTGCTGGGAACTGCAGTACCAGTACGCACTCGACGACCGGGCGGTCACCGAGTGCATCGGTCGCGTGCCGACCCGAGGGGCCGCCGTCGAGGGATTGCTCGAGTGTATGTCCCGACTACACGACCGCCTCGAGAACCGGACCGACCCGCTCGAGATCAGAAGCGTTCTGAACGGCGTCTCGATCGGCGATGCGATTCCGGACGGTTCCCGCTGACGGACCGGGCTCGGATTCGTCACCCGTAATAACCGCTTATTCGTCCGTCTGTCCGTCTGCGGTCGCTGCAGCTTCTACGAACGGTTGTCGTCAGAAGCGGGCTCTCGCCGTCAGTCTGCCGTGTCGAGGTAGTCGGCCGTCCAGGCGAAGCCAGTAAACTCCATATTACGATATAGAATCCATCCGAGAGACGTGGCGGAGCGCTTATGCGACCGTCCGAACTACCGTGTAGAACGGACGCTATTCGAGAGGTCTCATGACAGCTCAGATCCCTTTCGCCATCGACTTTCACGTTCACTCAGACGACTCCTACGACGGCCACGAACCGATCGAACTCGTTCTCGAGCACGCGGCGGATATCGGGCTCGACGGCGTCGTCATCACCGACCACGACGAGATCGGCGAGTCACTCCGGGCCGCCGAGATCGCACCGGAGTACGGTCTCGTCGGAATCCCGGGCGTCGAGGTATCGACCCGACACGGCCACCTGCTGGCGATCGGCGTCGAGGAGCGACCTGATCCGGGCCAACCGTTCGTGGAGACGGTCGAGACGGTTCGCGACCTCGGCGGCGTCGCGATCGTTCCCCACCCGTTCCAGCGCAGCCGTCACGGCGTTCGCAAGCGCCACATCCGAGACGCGGACGCGATCGAGGTCTACAACTCGATGCTGTTTACCGGCTACCGCAACCGTCGCGCCCGGACGTTCGCCAGACGACGGGAGTACCCCGAGATCGGCGCCAGCGACGCTCACTACCTGCCGAACGTCGGCCGCGCATACACCGAGATCCTCGTCACGCCCGACGCCGCGAACCCGACCAAAGCCGAGATCGACGGCGACGACCTCATCGACGCCATCCTCGAGGGACGGACCCAGATCCGGGGCAAGCGCACGCCGGTGTATAAAAGTTCGATTCAGTACGCCAAGGGAGCGGTCCGGAAGTCGACGTACCTGTTGACCTCGCGCACGCCGCTGGTGCCGACGGTGCCGGCATCGATGGACCGCTCGAGTTGATCAGGAGAGCTGGTCGCCGACGATCTCGTCGGCTCGTTCGACGAACTCCGCCTCCGATCCCTTCGGAACCGTCGCGCCGGCGGCGACGTCGTGGCCCCCGCCGTCGCCGCCGACCGCCCGCGAGGCTTCCCCCATCACGACCGAGAGGTCGAGTCCTTTCCGGACGAGACCGTGGGTGCCGCGGCCCGAGACCTTGATCTCCTCGGCGTCGGTCTCGGTTCCGCCGTTACCGTCTCCACCCTTTTCGGCGAACGCGAGAATCGGCTTCGACCGGCTAACCCCGTCGTTGCCCATCGCCATCCCGGCGACGATGCCGACGATCGTCTCGCGGATGCGATCCTCGGCGTGGAACCACTGGACGTGTGCCTCGTGGGTGACGCCCTCCTCGGTGACGAGGTCGATCCCCTCCGAGAGGTTCCGTCGGTGGTTTCGCAGGAGCTTGCGGGCGCGCTCGAGCGCACCTTCCCGGTCGCCCAGGCAGACGCCGAGCCCGACGTCGGCGCGCTCGTAGCGGGCGGTCGCGTTCAGCAGCGTCGAGAACTCGCTCGCGTCCCGCAGCTCCGTGCCGACCGGCTCCTCGCTGAGGACGTAGCTGGTGCCAACCAGCTGGTCGATCTTCGACGCGGGAACGCCCCGCTCGACCGCCCGCTTGACCAGGGCGCTGGCGACGGTCTGTTGTTCCTCTCTGGTCAGCTCGGCCCAGCAACGCCACTCGCCCCCCGATTTCAGATCGAGGTCGAGTCCGTCGAGAAATGAGAGCGCACCGCGCTGGTCGTTCGAGATCCCGGGGATGCGAACGTCGGTCGCGTACTCGAGGAGCTTCGGCAGCGGGCGGGTCTGTTTGCCGTATAGCGCGAGGTCGGTCCCGGTCTCGACGACGCCGGCGTCGACGCCCTCGCCGACGATCCCCTCGTTGGCGCCGTGGAGTTCGCCCCCGGACGCCTGCATGTCGCCGACGGCGCCGACCACCGCGAGGGCGGCGAGGTCGCGGTTGTCGGCGCGCGCGGTCGCGGTCCCCCCATCGGCAGCCGCGATCGGGTCGCTGCCGTCGGTTTCCGCCGTGAGCTCGGCGAGTGCCCGTGCGAGAACGTAGCTCGCACCCGCACCCGACAGCTCCGAGGCGCCGTCGATCCCGAACAGCAGCGGGTTGAGGTGGTACTCGGTGTCGCGGTCGGCGGGCTGGTGGTGGTCGGCGATAACCGGCGTGAACGCGCCGTCGTCCTCGTGTTCGCTGATGATGTCGAGCTGGCCGCTGCCGAAGTCGGTGAACAACACAGTGTCGTAGTCGGTCACGGCGATGTCGGCGATCGCGGTCTCGTCGAGCTGTTTCTCGAAAACGGCCTCGAATGGGATCCCCGCGCGCTCGAGTGCTTGCGCGGCGATCGCGGCGCTCGTCAGTCCGTCGGCGTCGATGTGGGAGGCGAGCAATACGCGGTCGCAGTCGCGGAGGTGTCGTGCACAGGCGAGCGCTCGCTCGTCGAGTTCGGGAACCGGTCCGGTCATCGGCTCATCGGTCGATCGTGGGTCGGCATACGGGATAAAGCTCCGGTCCCGACCGAACCGTCAGGCGGCAATCGGCGAGCTCCCGGAGAGCAACAGGACGACATTGTTCGTCACGAGGACGAGGTACACCGCCACCATCCCGCCGACGAACCGGCGGTCGAGCGGGTCCGAGAGGACGTGGCCGATCGCGACGACGACCGCGGCGTAACACGTCGCCGCGAGCGCGACGCCCGGCAGGCCGAACACGTCGTAGAACAGCACGGTGACGGGATTGAGTTCGGTCGCGTAGGGGACGAGAAAGAAGAGGGTGGCGGCGACCATGTCGATTCCCCAGAGGACGAAAAACGCGACTCTGAGCCCGACCGTCCCGGGCGGGTCGAGCTCGAGCGTGTTCGATCGTTCGACTGTCATTCGACCTCGCCTAGCCACCGGGAGAAATTACGGTGCATCCTTGCGAGAGCCGACTGAGACCCACTCACACGGAACTTCGCCGGAAGCGAGCCTGCGCTCTCGAGGGCTCGCCGTCGCCCTCGCTCGAGTCGATAGTCGGGAGTCGGTCAGTCGCGGTACGTCGGCGCCGCGGCCTCGACCGTCTCGCAGGCCAGCGCGTCGAACGTCGCCTCGCTCGCGACCACGTCGACGTCGATTCCGAGTCCGGCGGCCGTCTCCCGGGTCGGCTCCCCGATGACGCCGACGGTCGCGCCCTCGAGCCCCGCGAGCGCCTCCTCGTGCAGCCCCCGAGCCGCGGCGGCCTCGAGGAAGTGCTCGACGGTCAGCGACGAGGTGAAGCAGGCGGCGTCGAGTTCGCCGCTGGCCGCCCGCTCGGCGGATTCGCCGCTGCCTTTGGGTCGGACAAGCCGGTAGAGGATCGTCTCGTGGACGTACGCGCCGGCGGCCTCGAACCCGTTGAGCAGGACGGGGCTACCGTGGTCGCTGCGGGCGACCTCGATCCGGGCGCCGTCGATCCGATCGGAGAGGGTTTCGACCAGCCCACTCGAGGTGTACTCGGTGGGAACGACGTCGACCTCGTAGCCCGCCTCGCGGACGGCCTCGGCCGTTTTCGGACCGATCGCACAGATGGTCGCGTCGCCGGGCTCCCAGCCCGAGTCGGCGACGAGTTCGGCGCCGGTCTTGCTTGTCAGGACGACGTAGTCGGCGTCCTCCCGGGGGGTAGCGTCGGTCGCTTTGACCGACAGCATCGGGTCCGGTACCGGCGTCGCGCCCAGCGAGTCGATCAGCTCGACCGCGTCGGCGAGGCGCTCGTCGTCTGGGCGGAACACCGCAACCGAAAGGTCTCGCATTCGATCACACCTCCTCGTCCGCCGCTGTCGCCTCGTTCGCCGTCTCGTTGGCGAGGAACTCGAGGACGGTCGCCCTGGTCGCGGCGACCTCGCCGACGACGGTCACCGCGGGGGGCTCGATACCGACCTCGTCGCGGGCGTCGACGATCGTCTCGAGGGTTCCCGCCGCAACCTGCTGGTTCGGCCAGGTGGCGCGCTCGACGAGCGCGACCGGCGTCTCGGGGGCCATACCGGCCTCGAGCAGCGCGCCGGTGTAGTCGGGGAGCCGCCTGACGCCCATCAGGACGACGATGGTTCCGCCGACGGCGGCCAGGGCCTCCCAGTCGACGGCGGACTCGGGCTTCGTCGGATCCTCGTGGCCCGTGACGATCGAGATCGAAGACGTGTGTTCGCGGTGGGTGACGGGGATCCCGGCGACGGCGGGGGCGGCGGTAGCCGAGGTAACGCCGGGGACGATCTCGAACGGAACGCCGTGGGCCGCGAGGAACTCTGCTTCTTCGCCGCCGCGGCCGAAGACGAACGAGTCGCCGCCTTTCAGCCGGACGATCGAGTTCCCCTCGCGGGCGAGTTCGACCAGCCGCTCGTTGATTTCGGGCTGGGGCGTTCGCTCGCCGCCGCCCCGTTTGCCGACGTCCTCGCAGCGGTCGGCCGACAGCCCCTCGAGAATCTTGGGGCCGGGCAGCCTGTCGTGGAGGACGACGTCCGCGCGCTCGAGCAGCCGTTTCGCCTTCACGGTCAGCAGTTCGGGATCGCCGGGCCCGCTGCCGACGAGGTAGACGGTGCCGGGCTCCGGCGCTGTGGCAGCGTCGGTCATCAGTTCTCCGCAGGCTCCTCCGTGGTGGGATCTGCGTCCTCGCGGGCGGCGTCGATCAGTTCCGCGGCGCCGCGATCGGCGAGGTCGGCGGCGAACTCGCGAGCTGCCTCGGCGTGGTGCTCGACGGGCAGATCTCGGCTCGCCGTAACGGACTCCTCGCCGTCGCGGTCGAACACCGTGACCGTGGCGCGGACGTACTCTCCCTGGAGGACCGCGTAGACGCCGATCGGCGCGATACAGCCCCCGCCCAGCTCCGCGAGCACGGTTCGCTCGACGGTCGTCTCGGCGCGGCTCCGGGGATGGTCGAGTAGCGTCTGGAGATCGTCCGCGGTCTCGCCGTCGACCGCGGTGACGGCCAGGGCCCCCTGTCCCGGCGCGGGAACGAACGTCGTCGGCGACAGCTGCCGGTAGTCGACGGAGTGCTCGAGGCCGCTGCGCTCGAGGCCGGCCTCGGCGAGCACGATCGCGTCGTACTCGGTCTCGACCTCTCGACCCAGCGCCTGCTTCTCGAGCTCGGAGAGGTCGTCGAACCACTCGTCGACGGGTCGGTCGTACTCGGGTTCGAACTCCTCGTCGTCGGCATTAGCCTCCCGTTCCTCCTCGGCGTCGTTGCGCTCCTGGTGTTCGACCTGCAGCGACGGCGCGAGCAGCTTCTCGAGGCGCGTGTCGACGTTCCCCCGCAGCGGCTCGACCTCGAGGTCCGGGCGTTCGGACAGTAGCTGTGCGCGTCGGCGCAGACTCGAGGTGCCGACGGTCGCCCCGTCGGGCAATTCTCCGAGGGTGGCGCCGTCGGGCGTGACGAGGACGTCGCCCGGCCGTCCCCGCTCGGGGACCGCCGCCGTCACCAGCTCCTCGGGCTGGTCGGTCGGCATGTCCTTCATCGAGTGGATCGCGCCGTCGACCTCCCCCTCGAGGACCCGCTCGTCGAGTTCGCGGACGAACGCCCCCGTCTTCCCCAGCCGGTGGATCAGTTCGTCCCGTATCTGGTCGCCTTTCGTCTCGACGGTGACGAGTTCGACCTCGTACCGTCGCTCCTCGAGGGCCTCCTGTACGAGGCCGGCCTGTCGCCGGGCCAGATCCGACCCCCGCGTCGCCAGTCGCAGCGTCCCGCGCGTTCTCATGGAGGGTACTCATCGCCTGGAGTATGAAAAGCGCACGCTTGTCGGCCGCGCTTTCGAACCGTGCTCCGATCGCTCCGTTTCCCGCTGCGGAGCCGACGACATGTTCGGGACTGGATTTATTAGCGGCTGTTAACTATCCCTCTCCGTGACAGAGACACTCTACGACCGTCTCGGAGGCCAAGACACAATCGGCGCCGTCGTCGACGAGTTCTACGACCGGGTGCTCGAGGACGAGCGGGTCGCGTACTACTTCGAGGACGTCGACATGCAGAAACAGCGGGCACACCAGACGCAGTTCATCAGCTCCGTGACGGGCGGGCCGGTCGAGTATACGGGTGCGGAGATGGAGGCGGCCCACGAGGGGATGGGGATCACGCCATCGGAGTTCGACGCGATCGCGACCCACCTCGACGAGACGCTGTCGTCGTTCGACGTCGACGACGAGGATCGACGGGCCGTCATGGAGACGGTCGCGAGCTACCGACCGGAGATCGTCACCGCGTCGGACTGAGCCCGGTTACGGCGTTCCGAGGGTTCGGTGGCGACGCAGCAGGTAGTAGCCGGCGAGGAGCGGCTGTAACGGCGCCACGAACAGGGTCAGGAAGGCGAAGCCGAGGTAGAGCCCGGGATTCGGCCGCCAGCCGTTGCTTCGAGTACAGACGTAGGCCGCATCCTGGTGGATCGCGATCGGAAACGCCCCGAAGGCGACCGCCCCGGAGAGCCCGATTACGGTCAGCAACGGCCCCGGAAACGCGAGGACGACGGCGACGACCGCCGCGACGAGCCCGACCACCGTCGTCGCGAACGAGACCGCGACGACGACCCACCACTCCGACCAGCCCGGCGGCGTCCCGAAGCGACGGTGGCGCCGAAAGAGGTAGACGACGCCCGCGATCGGCGCCCAGAGCAGCGCGAACGCCGCGTTGAGCCACGGGTTCGGTCGCCACTCGCCGCTCGCTCGCGGCTGTCGACGCACTCGACGCGCGTCCAGAAGGAGTGCCCCGGCTACCCCGATTGTCAGGAGCGTGTACCCGAACGTGCCGAACAGGACTAGCCCCCGCTGGAGCAGCGGGACCCCGAGATCGGCCTCCCGGAGCACCCCGACAACGCCGACGCCGATCACCGGCGGGAACAGATAGAGCAGCCGCTCCGCGACGCGGGCCCAGTCGAGTTCGGCCGCACTCGAGGGCAACTCGAAGTCCATCAGTCGTCGACACTCGAGTCGGTCAGTGTTCGTCCGCCTCGTCGCTTCCGACGATTCGATATCACCGCCGCGACTACAGCGCCTCCTTGTACGCCTCGAGGGTCTCCTCGACGTCCTCCTCGGTGTGGCCGTAGCTGACGAACTGACACTCGAACTGGTTCTGCGAGAGGAACACGCCCCGCTCTTTCATCTGTCCCCAGAAGATCCGCCGCCAGCGGTCGGTCTCGGCGTTTTTGACGTCGGCCGCGTTCTTCGGACAGCTGTCGTAGCGCGGGCAGGTCGGCCGCTGTCGGCAGCCGTTCGAACACTGCTCCTCGAGGGAGTTCGCGCCCGGCCCGTCGCGGGTGAAGATCACCTTGAACATGCTGTCGGTGCCGGTGACGGTGTAGCTCGGGGCCTGCTCGGCAAGGATCTCCGTCAGTCCGCTTCGCAGCTGCTCGCCGAGCCCGTTGACGTGGTCGTAGACGTCGTTCTCGGCGGCGAACTGCAGGGTCTCGAGACCCGCGGCCATCGTGACGGGGTGGCCCGAGAACGTGCCGGCCTGGAACACCGGCCCCGAGGGCGCCAGCTGTTCGACGATCTCGGCGCGCCCGCCGAGCGCGCCGACGGGGAAGCCGCCACCGACGATCTTGCCGAACGTCGTCAGGTCGGGGGTGACGCCGAACTCGCTCTGGGCACAGCCCAGTCCGCCGACGCGAAAGCCCGTAATCACCTCGTCGAAGATCAACAGCGAGCCGTGCTCGTCGGTGATTTCGCGGAGGAACTCGTGGTAGCCGTCCTCGGGGTAGACGACGCCGTGGTTCGCCAGGATGGGTTCGGTCATCACTGCGGCAATGTCGTCGCCGTGTTCTTCGAAGACTTCCCGGACCGCGTCCTCGTCGTTGAACGGCACCGGAAGGGTGTGCTCGGCGAAGGACTGCGGAACGCCTGCGGAAGAGGGAGCCGGATTCTCGGCGTCGCCCTCGACCAGCGTCGACTCCTGGGCACCGTGGTAGCCGCCCTGCATGACGACGATCTTGTTCCGACCCGTGTACCCCCGTGCGAGTCGCACCGCGGAGGTGGTCGCCTCGGTGCCGGAGTTGACGAACCGGATCTTCTCGACGCTGGGGACGTGACGAACGACGAACTCCGCCAGGTCGACCTCGATCTCGGTCGGGGTGCCGTAGATCGGCCCCTCGCTGGCGTTTCGCTGGATGCCCGCGCGAACGGGCTCGGGCAGGTCGTGGCCCAGCAGCAGCGGACCCAGCCCCATCACCCAGTCGATGTAGCGGTTGCCGTCCGCGTCGATGACGTGGCCGCCGTCGCCCTTCTGGACGAAGAAGGGGTAGGGTTCGATCGCCGCCCGAACCGCCGAGTTGACGCCGCCGGGCATCACCGACAGCGCCCGGTCGTACAGCTCGCGAGAGTGATCGTCGGTCATGGGCGAGCCTTACGAGCGGGACGGCAAAGTAGTACCGAGGTTCGCTCGTCGGGCCGCGATCGAGCGGGCGACGCGCTCGCGACCTCGAGCCGACCGAAAAAAGCCGCGGTACCCGTTTCGATCCGATCAGACCGCGTCGGTCCCGGTCTTCCCGGTCCGGATCTGGACGGCCCGCTCGACGGGGGTGACGAAGACCTTCCCGTCGCCGGGCTCGCCGGTGTTCGCGCCCTCGCAGATCGCGTCGACGACCGTTTCGGCCGGGATGTCGGCGACGACGCACTCGATCTTGACCTTCTGGTGGAGGTCGACCGTGTACTCCTCGCCGCGCCACTGGCCCTTCTTGGCGGGCTGTGAGCCACGACCCGAGACGTTCGTCACCGTCAGCGACGGTGCCCCCGCCTCGGCCAGCGACTGCTTGACCGCGCCGAGACGGTCGGGACGGACGATCGCGGTGACCATCTTGATCTCGCCGCCGTTCGGGCTTCCACCGTCGGTCCGGATGCGCTTATCATCGACGCTTCCGCCGTCCGTCGCGACGTCTGGTCCGCCGAACTCGGGGTAGGTGTCGACGCCGTGTTCGGTGACGTCGAGCCCGTCGCGCTCGTGTTCGGGGGTCACGCGGGCCTGTCCGATCGCCTTGAACGCGCCCCAGACGGCGGCGGTCGCGGCGACCGTCCAGACCGTAATCGTGGCGACGCCGATGATCTGGGGAGCGAACGCGCTCGCCTCGATCGAGAGGATCCCGCCGGCGACGACGCCGCCGCCGATCGCGGTGCCCTCGATCGACCACAGCGGGTAGATCACCAGTCCGAGCATCCCTGCGGTCCCGTGAACCGGGAACACCGCACAGACGTCGTCGATCTTGAGCCGCTCGTCGACGAACTTGAAGACGATCGGGAGCTGGGCGCCGGCGAGGAAGCCGATCGCGATCGCGCCCATCGGCGTGATGAGATTGGTCGGCCCCGTGACGCCGACGAGCCCGGCGAGCATCCCGTTGGCGACGTACAGCGTGTCGACTTTGCCGTTTATCGCGAGCGAGACGCTCGAGGCGCCGAGCGCGCCAAGCCCCATCCCGAGGGCGGTGACCATCGCGACGCTACCGACGTACTCGAAGTCAGCCAGCCCGACGACCTCGCCGGCCGCCGCGCCGGCGTCGACGTCGACGACCGTCGCGGCCGTCCCGACGTTGAAGCCGAACCAGCCGAAACAGAGGATCAGCGTTCCCAGGACGGCGAACGTCATCGAGTGGCCGGGAATGATGTTGACGCTGCCGTCGTCGTTGTACTTGTCCATCCGGGCGCCGAGCATCCAGGCGGCGGTGAGCCCGGCGACCCCGCCGACGCCGTGGACGACCATCCCGCCCGCGAAGTCCGAGAAGCCGAGACTCGCCAGGATCGGCTCCCCGCCGGGGGCGTACCAGACCATCGCGGCGACGACCGGGTAGATGACCGCTGCGAGCAGGAACGTGTAGGTGACGTACGCCCGGAGCCTCGCGCGGCCGGCGACGGCTCCGGAGACGATCGTCGCTGCCGTCATCGCGAACACCGCGCTGAACAGCCACATCGCCCAGTCGAACGAGCCCTCGCCGAACATCGTCAGTGGGCCGGCGTCGCCGCCGCCCAGCGCCGCGCCGACGTTGTTCGAGAGCCCCATCCCGATCACGAAGAAGACGAAGATGCCGACCGCCCAGGTCAGCATGTTCTTCGTCAGCTGGTTCGCGACGTTCTTCGAGCGGACCTGGCCCGCCTCGAGCATCGCGAAGCCGGCGTGCATGAAGAAGATCAGGAACGTCACGGTGAGTGCCCACATCAGGTTCATCCCCGTCGCGAGCTGCTCGATATCGGCCGTCGAGACCTCGAGGGCGATCGGCTCGATCACGAGTTACCCACCTCGGTCGTAGACTTTCCGTCCGGATTTGGTAAACGATTGTCCATACCGAGTCCACTACCTTTTGCGTATGTGTTCGGATTCACGGGTACAGCTGATGGAAGTGAATAGTATAAGGCTTAGTGTTGATGAATGTGTACATATTGTTGGCTATCCGTGACGGGCGTAGATATTTATAGGCAATATATTCTGTATAAGGTCGTTCGAGAGCGGCTGCGATCGCGGTCCCGACCGCTGACGTACCGGTTGCGAACGACGTTCGCGTGAGATCATCGACGCTCGAGGTAAATTTCTCTCTCGTCGGTGTCGATCCGCCCTCGCGCGGAAAATGTTGCCCCATCTACGTTCCGATCGACCTGCCGATGGACGTTCGTCAGAAACCGCCGACGCTGCGCTCATACGGTACTCGGCGAGCGATGGGGTGTTCGTTCCCCGAACGGCCACTCGGTGACGGCACGACTGCGATCAGTCTCCCTCGGAGAGCCCGGCGGCGACGTCCTCGGCGAAGTACGTGAGGATCAGATCCGCACCCGCTCGCTTGATCGACAGCAGCGACTCGCGGGCGACCGCCTCGAGGTCGAGCCACCCCTTTTCGCTCGCGGCGTGGAGCATCGCGTACTCGCCGGAGACGTTGTACGCGGCGATGGGGTGGTCGAACTCCCGTCGGAGGTCGCCGACGATATCAAGGTAGGGTAGGGCGGGTTTGACCATCAGGACGTCCGCGCCCTGTTCGACGTCCAGCCGAACCTCCCGCATCGCCTCGCGGGCGTTCGCGGGATCCATCTGGTAATGTCGTCGGTTGCCGAAGGCGGGCGCGCCGTCGGCCGCGTCGCGGAACGGTCCGTAGAAGGCGCTCTCGTACTTCGCGGCGTAGCTCATGATCGGGACGCGCTCGTAGCCCTCGCGGTCGAGGCCCTCGCGGATGGCGGCGACCATCCCGTCCATCATTCCGCTCGGCGCGATCATGTCCGCGCCGGCCTCGGCGTGAGAGACGGCGATTCGATCCAGCGCCTCGAGCGTCGCGTCGTTGTCGACGGTCAGCGCCGGATCGCAGTCGGCGGCGTGGTCGTACGCCCCGCCGTCCTCGCCGCGCAGCTCCGCCTCGAGGGGGCCGCAGTGGCCGTGATCGGTGTACTCACAGAGACAGACGTCCGTGATCACGTAGGCGTCGGTCTCGCTCGTGATCCGCCGAGTGGCCTCCTGGACGACGCCGTCGTCGGCCCAGGCGCGGGTCCCCTCCGGGTCCTTCGATTCGGGAATCCCGAACAGCATGACGGCCTCGACGCCGGTCTCGAGCACCTCCTCGACGCGGTCGACGGCGTCGTCGATCGGTACCCGCTCGTGGCCGGGCATTGTCTCGATCGGAATCCGGTCGTCGGTCGTCGCGTCGACGAACACCGGGGCGATGAAGTCGGCGGGCTCGAGGCTCGTCTCGCTGACGAGCCCGCGAACCCGGTCCTGGCGGAGCCGTCGCGGACGGTGGGTGAGATCCATACCTGCCCTATCGAGGGCACGTGCAAAAGCGGTGCGCTCGCGCGCGGCCAACTGGCCGCCCGTTTCAATCGTCCGAGGCGACCTCGTCGGCCCGCAGGCGATCCATGTCCTCGCTCGCGAGTTCGCGGATCTTCTCGTTAGTGAACGTCTCGCCGTTGTACAGGACGCTGACGAGCCAGATCGTTATCAGGGCCGACAGCGTCGCCGGAACGGCGGGCTCGACCTGCCCCTGTCCGGCGATGATTTCGGGCGAGCCGAGGCCGAACTCCCAGATGACGAAGACGATCCCGCCGACGATGAAGCCGGGCAGTCCGGCCTCACGGACGGTGCCGTCCCAGAGCATCATCAGCAGGCCGGCGAACAGCACGGACATGATGCCCATTCCGAGGGTGTTGATCACGATGATCTCGATCCCGCTGAACGCGATCAGCGCGGCACCGACGCCGAAGACGACGATTGCGATCCGCGTGACGAAGACGAGGCGGTCCTCGTTGACCGCCTCGTGTCCGCCCCGAAGCGGGATGTAGATGTCGTTGATGAAACTCGTCGCGCCGGCCAGGAGGAACGAGTCTGCACCTGTGATGACCGAGGAGACCGCCGCGGCCAGCAACAGGCCGGCGAACACGTCGGGGAGCGTGTTCGTGATCGTCCAGGCGAACGCCATCTCGGAGGCGATGTCGGCCCCCTGGGCGTTCGCGATCATGCCCGCGGCCGCCGAGAGGATTCCGAAGCCCGTGATGATCGTCCCCGCGAGGAAGGTTCCGAACATCGCAACCCGACGGTTCTTCGCCGACCACGTCCGCTGGAGCATCTGCTGTTGGGCGCCGGCGACGGTGAGGTACATCAGGTACCAGGTCCCGATCTGGACGATCCCCACGCCGAACCAGTTCATGTGCTCGCTCGGCACGTCCGCGGAGATCGCTCCGACGCCGCCGACGTTCGAGACGGCAAGCGGGATCGCGATGATCATTCCGACGATGATGACGACGCCGTGGAGCGTGTCGGTGTAGGCGACCGTGCTCATCCCGCCGTAGGCGGTGAGCCCCACGAAGATGGCCACGCTGATCCAGAACGCCGTCGTAAGATTCATTCCCGTGGTGACCGCGAGCACCGATGCCATCCCGATCGTCTGACCGGCAGTGAGTGCGACCTGTCCGGCGACGGTAAACAGTCCAGCGAAGTACTGCGTGTACTCCCCGTACACCCGGCCGAGCAGTTCGGGAACGCTCACGACGTCGAACGAGTAAATAAAGCCGATGAACAGCGTCATCGTCATCCAGGCCAGCCCCTGTGTCATCGCGTACCACTGGGCGCTGATGCCCTCGATGAACGCGTGCTGGGCGAGTCCCATCGTGAGTCCGCTTCCCGCGAACGTTGCGAAGTACGTCATCAGGTAGACCGGCAGGCTCAGATTCCGGCCGGCCAGCGTGAACTCGACGTACCCCTCGCCGGCGCCCCGTCCGTACCAGAGTCCGACGGCAAGCGTCACCGCGAAGTACCCGATCATCGTCGCGACGATCGGATCAGTAAGCGTATCAATCATACAGATACCACGTGAAAAATTCCACTCTCGTCATACAATACCTCTCTCAATTGGAAATTTGCCGAAACGGCCTGCAAGTGTAGGCCGCTTATCAGCTTCTCGGCAAACGATTCGGAGTCACAGCTGGTACTCCCCCATTGGTAGCGACTCGGCGGACGGCCACAGCGCTTCTTCCGGAAGACTGTCGCCGATGCGTTGTCACCGGCGGAGTAACACCCTGTAGTAACAACTGAAGACGAGCGCTGACGGTCTGGCTGTTGCCGTCTGGCAAGAACAATCGATTGGCAGCACTACTGGCTGTCCGTGCGGCGGAACGGAGTTCGATCAACTGAGGGTGAACGATACTGCGAGAACGTCCGACTTTTAGCCGCCGATGCCCGTGTCCACGTATGCCCAAAACTGAGGAAGCGGTCTCCGCGCTGTCGGAACTCGGGCTCACCGAGTACGAAGCGCGGTGTTTCGTCGCGCTGACGAAGCTCACGACCGGGACGGCAAAGGAGATCAGTCAGGTCTCCGACGTTCCCCGATCCCGCGTGTACGACACGATCGAGCGACTCGACCGGAAGGGGCTCGTCGACGTCCAGCAGTCAGATCCCCGAGAGTACCGGGCGGTCGAGGTCGAGACGGCCTGTCGCCGAATCCGCGAGAACTACGACTCCCGGATCAACACCGCCGAGAACGCCCTCGAGCAGATCGAACAGCCCGAATCGACCGAGGACGCGGGCGTCTGGTCGATCTCGGAGACCGACCACGTCACCGATCGGATCGCCTCCTTTATCGAGAACGCGGAAGAGTCTGTCCACCACGTCGTCGCGAGCGACGAGGTGGTCGACGACGCGATCCTCGCGGAACTACGTGGAGCGACCGACCGCGGCGTCGAGGTCGTCGTCGAGGTTCCGACGGAGGACGATCAGGAAGCCTTCGAGGAGGCCGTCCCGGACGCGATCGTCGTCGTCGCTCCGGATCTCGAGACGACCAACGCCGTCTATTCGGAGTGGCCCGCTCAGCTCCTGCTCGCCGACCACGAGTCGGTCGTCGCGGCGGCGATCAAGGAGGGCGGACTCCCCGACGTCATCCAGCAGACGGCGATCTGGACGTACGGCCACGACCACGGCGTAGCGGTCTGGATTCGCGAGCTCCTCGACGACCGTCGCGCGTTCCGAGAGCGGGAGGACTGAGCCGTTTCACCGGACGATCGCGTCGCGGCGTTCCGCCGCTGTCGGCCGGAATACGGCACATACTTTTAAGTCCCGGCGGCGATTTTTACCTGTTAGCAATGACCATAGATCCGCAGTTCCACGAGAACCGAGAGAAGGTCGACGAACACAACGGCCACGCCGTCTGGGGGCCCGTCGACGAACCCGAGGAGCTCGGCATTCACGGCACCCACGTCGCGGTCGACTTCGACCTCTGTATCGCCGACGGCGCCTGTCTGGAGGACTGCCCCGTCGACGTCTTCGAGTGGGTCGACACGCCGGGCCATCCCGAGAGCGAGGAGAAAGCGGATCCGGCGAAGGAGGCCCAGTGTATCGATTGTATGCTCTGCGTCGACGTCTGCCCCGTCGACGCTATCGACGTCGACGCCGGCCGAACGGCGTGATTACTCGGCGCGGTCGACGTCGACCTGCTCCTTGAGCGTCTCGAGACCGTCGGCTTCGGCGAGTTCCTGCAACCGCTCGCGGAAGTGCTCCTCGCAGAGTCCGACCTTGAGCTCGTCGGATTCGGCTGCGAAGGCCGCCTCGCGGTCGCAGTAGTGGCAGTTCATACCGTTCGTACGAGCCAGGGGACATTGAAGGCTCCGTTCTCGGCGGCGTTCACCACGTCAGTTTTCGAGCCCGAGTCGCCGGTACTCGGCCTCCGAGAGCCCGCTGGCGCCGAGTTCGTGCTCGTGGGCATCGGTTCCCCCTGTCGCGAGCAACCCGTACCGTTCGATGGCTCGATCGACCCGATTCGAGTCGACTGCCCGTCCGTAGGGGTAGTAGCGCTCGACGGCGTCGAGCTCGCTCGTCAGCTCGAGGGCGGCCTCGGGATCGGGGTACCTGAACGGGTGTGCGAGCGAGACCAGTCGGCCCGCCTCCCCGAGTACCTGCCGACCGTGCTCGAACGACGGGAGCTCCCTGGGAACGAAACAGGGGCCGTCGTTGCCGATGAGGTGATCGAACGCTCCCTCGTAGTCGTACTCGGTCTCGGGGTGAGTGTCGATCGCCCGCGCGACGTGGGGCCGCCCGAACCCGTCGTCGACGGTGACGCCGAGGTCGACGTCGAGTCGGTCCTCGACGCGGTCGACGATCGCCCGCCCGCGTTCGATCCGGTTTCGCTGGATCCGTTCGGTCGTCGCCTCGAGGTCAGCGGTCGGTTCGATTCCGTACCCGAGCAGGTCGACGCGCTGGCCGGCGTCGGTCTCGACCCGGAGTTCGATCCCGTGAACGATCCGGATCCCGTCCCGTTCGATAGCGGGTTCGTCGAACGGCTGCAGGCGGTCGTGGTCGGTCAGCGCGACGACGGCTACACCCGCTCGTCGCGCGGCGTCGGGAACCTCGGCCAGCTCGAGGGCGCCGTCGGAACGGGTCGTGTGGACGTGGAGATCCGCGTAGGGCATGGCCTATTCGAGCCGTCCCGCAGCCGTAAGCCCACTGTTGTGCCGGCGAGGACCCACCTCTAGGTCTTTAAGGTGTACGGTAGGCCTAGAAATCGATTATGGAAAATGTTTATAATCATCGTTCACACAGATAGGGGTGTAATGCTGCTCAANCACCGGCGAAGTCATCGACGACTACGAGTACCCCGCGACCACCGAGGAACTGATCGCAGAACACGGCGACCGAACCCTCGAACTCCCCAACGGAACCGAGACGGTCAGCGAGGTACTCGCCCGCCTCGAGTCCGAGACCTTCGAGAGTCCGGAGGACGCCCGGTTCGCCGTCTACTCCGCGGTGAGCGACAAGGCGGTCGGTCGGGTCGGCTACAGCGACCGCGACCCGACGCCAGTCGGGAGCCCGTACGCTCCGGACGCGGTGTCGTTCTAGAACCGCACCAGTAACGATCGCTCTTGCTCCGAACGCGTTTTTTACACTCACACCAGCGACGGCTCGCCCTCGCCGTCAGTTCCCGCGAAGCCACGAGAGCGGCTTCGTGACGGCGAGCCGGTAGTCCTCGTGCGGGTCGTACCTCGCGAACGCGAGGCTGTTGGTCATGACGCTGACGCTCGAGGCGGCCATCGCCAGCCCCGCCAGTGCGGGGTTCAGCAGACCGAGCGAGGCGATCGGGATCAGCGTCGTGTTGTAGATAAAGGCCCAGAACAGGTTCTGGCGCACCTTCGAGATCGTCGCCTCGGAGATCCGAACGGCCTTCAGCACGTCTGCGGGATCGTCACGCATCAGGGTGACGTCCGCCGACTCGATGGCGACGTCGGTCCCGGAGCCGATGGCGACACCGACCTGTGCCGTAGTGAGGGCGGGCGCGTCGTTGACGCCGTCCCCGACCATCATCACTCGCGAGCCGTCGTTCTGCAGCGCTTCGACGTGATCCGCCTTGTCTTCGGGCAACACCTCCGCGCGGACGTTGTCGGGGTCGATCCCGACCGCTCGAGCGACCGCCGCCGCGGTGCGCTCGTTGTCGCCGGTGAGCATCACGACCTCGGTCCCGCGCTCTCGCAGCGCCGCGACGGTCTCCGTCGCGCTTTCGCGAACCTCGTCGGCGACGGCGAGAACGCCCACCAGTCGGCCGTCTACCGCGACCGGCATCGCCGTTTTCCCCTCGCGCTCGAGCCGGATGAGCGTCTCCTCGGCGGGTTCGGTGTCGATCCCCGCGTCCTCGAGCAGCTTCCGACGACCGATCAGAACGCTCCCGCGGTCGGTTTCCGCTCGAACGCCGTGGCCGGGGACGTTCTCGAACTCGCTGACCTCGCCGATCTCGACGTCCCGATCCGTCGCACCGTCGACGATCGCCCGCGCGATCGGGTGCTCGGAGCCGGACTCGGCGGTGGCGGCCGCGCCGAGGACGAACGACTCGAGATCCTCCCTGCGCTCGAGTCCCGTCACCGTCCCGCCGTCCGTCGCCGTCCGCTCGCCGACGAGTTCGAGGTCGGTCAGGGTCATCTCGCCGTGAGTCAGCGTCCCCGTCTTGTCGAAGACGACGGTGTCGATTCCGCGAACCTGCTCGAGGACGTCGCCGCCCTTGAACAGGACGCCGTTGGTCGCCGACAGCGTCGAGCCGACCATCGTCGCCGCGGGCGTCGCGAGCCCGAGGGCACAGGGACAGGCGATCAACAGCGCCGAGGCGAGCACGACCACGGAGAACTCGAAGACGGGTACGCCGCCGACGACGGGACCCCCGCCGACGGGCTCGAGGACGGGAATCCACGAACCGAGCGCCGCGGAGGCGCCGTACAGCGTCTCCGGAAACAGGAACCAGAGGACCGACCAGACGACGGCGTTGACGATCACCGCGGGGACGAAGTAGGCGCTGACCCGGTCGACGAGCCGCTGGATCTCGGGCTGGCGGGACTGGGCTTCCTTGACCCGCTCGACGATCTGCTGGATCGCCGTCTCCGAGCCCACCTTCGTCGCCTCGACCAAGAGAACGCCGTTCTCGTTGATCGTCGAGCCGACGACCTCGTCGCCCTCTCCTTTTTCGACCGGGACGGACTCCCCGGTCAGCATCGACTCGTCGACCGCGCTCTGGCCCTCGCGGACGACTCCGTCGGTGGGAATCTTCTCGCCGGGTCGAACCTTCAGCACGTCGCCCGGCTCGACGTCCTCAAGGGGGACCTGCCGCTCCTCGCCGTCCCGAACGACGGTCGCCTCGTCGGCCTCCATCTCGAGCAGTTCCCGCAGCGCGCTGCCCGCGCGGGCCTTCGAGCGGACCTCGAGCCAGTTACCGAGCGTGATGAACCAGAGGATGAACGCGACGGCCTCGAAATAGAACCCGCCGGTGATCGCGCCGACGAGCACCCCCGTACTGTAGACGTAGCCCGCCGACGTGCCGACGGCGACGAGCGTGTCCATGTTCGCCCGTCGGTTGTTCGAGAACGCCCGCCAGGCGCCGACGATAAACTCCTTGCCGAGCGTCGCCATCAGGGCCGTCGCGAGGACGAACTCGAGCCAGCCCGGCGGGTGGGCGATCGCCATCGGAACCGGCGAGGCGACGTCGACGAATCCGAACAGCATGTCGATCATCATCGGCACGAACGGCACCGTCAGCAGGCCGCCACCGATCACCAGCTTTCGTTGGCGCCGGAGCTCTTTCTCGACGGCGCGTTCGCGCTGGCTGGCGCCCTGGCTCTCCTCGAGCTCGTCGCGGACCGGCTCGTAGCCCGATTTTTCGATGGCGTCGACGATCTCCGAAAGTGAAACGTCGTTCGGGTTGTACTCGACCCGGGCCTCGTCCGAGGCGAAGTTTACGTCGGCTCGAACCACGCCTGGCAGGTCGGTGACCGCGTCCTCGACGGTTCCCGAACAGGTCGAACACGACATCCCCATGACGGTCAGCGTCTCCGTCTCCGAGGCGGCTTCGTAGCCCGCGTCGGCGATCGCATCGTAGATCTCGGCCAGCGACGTCTCCACGGGATCGTACTCGACGGTCCCCTCGTCGGTCGCGTAGTTCGCGCTCGCCGACGCGACCCCCTCGAGATCGCCTACCGCATCCTCGACGCTCCCCGAACATGTCGAACACGACATGCCGGTGATCTCGAGGTGGGCTCGTCTCGTACTCATGGTACTCGATTCTATGGGCTACACGTTCAAGCGGGTTGTGACTTTGCCACCACGAATATATAAACAAATATCTTTCGAAAATAAACTAACAGAGGGAGATGAATACGATTGTATAAGCCCTTCCCTCGTTGGGCCACGTACGTTATCGATCCCTCGAGTTCGATTACAGTCGCGGGGAAGAGCTGCTCATCTCGCTCGTCGGACAACAGTAGCTTCCGCTCGGTCTCGGCGCGTCGGACGAAGACGAGCCGGACCGGTTAACAGCTACCGGCACCGGCGTGGTGGTTGCCTGGCTCGTGGTCAGCGTGGTGTTCGGCGTGGTTCGCATCGTCGTGGTGCGCACCGTGATCGTGGTCAGCGTGACCGTCGTGATGCGCATCGTGGTCTCCCATCCGGTCGTTCATCCACTCGATCGCAGCGGCGTCCGCGTTGGCGTCGTCAGCGCTCACGATCGCCGCGCCGCCGAGCAGTGCGATCACGGCGAGCAGGCCGATCGTCAGTCGTAGCGTCGGTGTTGGCATTGGTCGTCACCTCAGTTGGGACGAGGGCGGCTCGACGGTTAGCCGCTCGGTCGTGAACTCACTGCGTAGATCGTTCGAGAACGTTTCTAAAGGGTCCTAACCGTTTCCTGGATTCGAAACCGTTCGTGCGGGGCCCACGCGACGGTCTGAGCCGGATGGCTCGCTTCACCCGAAGACGGTCGGTCAGCGGTCATCGTCAGCGCTCCTCGAGGTCGTCGCTCGGGTAGACGCGGTACGTTCGTCCCTGTGGTTCGCGGTAGAGCAGCCCTCGCTTCTCGAGGTCGGTGACGGTCTGGCTGACCTTGCTCTTCGAGAAGTCGGCCCGATCTCGGAGTTCGATCTGGGTCAGCCCCGGCGAGTCGACGACGGGTTCCAAGATACGGCGCTCGTCCTCCGGCAGGACGTCCAGCACTCGAGGGGTCGGCCGGGGGGTTTCGGTCGCCGACTCGGTTCGGGACGGCGACCCTGACCCGACGTCGGCTCGAGATCCGGAGTCGGATTCCGGCTCGGGTTCGGATTCGGCCGCTCGAGGCGACGCTCGATGTTCCGTCTCCGCGCCCACCTGCTCTCGAACGATCCAGTACGCGCCGGCGACGACGCCCGCGATGAGGATCGATCCGAGCAGGTACACCAACGGGTGCGGGCCGTGAACGGCGGTGTGGCCCATCATCTCGCCGTGAACTTGCGACTGGCGAGAGGTCTGCCAGGCGGCGCCGACGCCGAGGACGATGATCCCGGCGACGAAGACGGTGACCACGGCGTCGAGTGTCGTTCGGTCCACTGTCGTCTAGACGGTCTCAGGTGAGGGTCCTACCTGTTACGCTTCCGGCGGGTCGGATCGTCGGCCACCACGACCCCGTCCGTTGGTTTCGGAAATCCGATTACCAGACTGGAACCGTCGAACCGACAGCGACAGCGTCGGAGAGCTGTGTGTGAGAACTATCTTTTCTCGGAAACGACGAGCACGACGTGGCAACCAACAACTCTCTCGGGAGACCGCCCCCTCCTCGAGGCACACCGTGCATCGCCCCTCTTTCGAGCCGAACGGTCGAGAAGCGACGGCGGCTGTTCGAACGCCGAGCTGATGCCCGACACCGCCGAGCGGATCACCGAAGGGGGCGAAACCGGGACGGTTCCGACCGCCAACCTCGAGGAGGACGACCTCGTGCTTGTCCGACCCGGCTCGAACGTTCCCGCCGACGGCGTCGTCGAGGACGGGGAGTCGAACGATCTCTGGGATGTCGCCCGGCTCGCGCGCCTGAGTCGGAGGAGCTACCGGAAGATGCAGGAGATCATCGCCTGGGCCGCGGGGTACAACGTGTTCGCGTTGCCGCTTGCGGCCGGCGTGCTGGCGCCGATCAGCATCCTGCTCTCGCCGGCTGTCGGCGCGGTGCTGATGTCCGCAAGTACGGTGATCGTGGCGATCAACGCGCAACTGTTTCGGCGGCCGGAGCTCGTTCTCTGATTCGCAGCCGTCGGAATTGTTCGCTCTATCCGCGCTACTCGCCGTCCCACAGTGCCGAGAGTTCGCCGACGATCTCCGGATTCCGAAGGGACGAACTGTCGGCGTCCTCGAGGCTGCTCTCGCCGATCACGTCCTCGAGAACGCGGTACATGGTCTTTCCAGTGTGCGTTTCGGGGAGTTCGGGCGTAAACGCCACGGCCGCGGGCCTGGCGAACTCCCCGATCCGGTCGGCGACCGCGTCAGCGATCGCCGCTCGCAACTCGTCGTCTTCGAGCTGGCCGCGCTCGGCTGTCGCGAAGACGTAGAGCTCCGTCCCGCAGTCCCCGCCCGCGATCGCGGCTCCCTCGGTGACGCCGTCGACGGCAGTGATCGCAGCCTCGAGTTCGGCGGTGCCGAGCCGGCGGTTGCCGAGCGTGACGACGTCGTCGGCGCGGCCGGTGACGGTGACGTAGCCGTCCTCGTCGACGACGGCGCGGTCGCCGGTGACGTACCGCCAGGTGTCGGCCCGGCGGTCGGAGAACTGCTCCCAGTACTCCGCGAGCAGCCAGTAGAGGTCGTTGTCGTGGGGTACGAGCATCGACGGCCAGGGTCGCGTGATCGTGAGATAGCCGGGCTCGCCCGGCGGAAGTTCCCGACCGTGCTCGTTGACGACGGCGACTTCGATGCCGGGTAGCGGGGGCCCGACGGCACCGGGTTTCATCTCGTCGACGGCTGGCAGCGTCGAGAGCAGGACACTCCCGGTCTCGGTCTGCCACCAGGTGTCGACGATCGGACACTCCTCGCGCCCGACATGTTCGTAGTACCATTCCCAGGTGTCGGCTCCGATCGGCTCGCCGACGCTGCCGAGCAGGCGTAGCGACGAGAGATCGTGGCTCTTCGGGAACCGTTCGCCCCACTTCCGGAAGGTCCGGATCACCCCCGGCGTGGTGTAGAACACCTCGACACCGTTGCGTTCGATCACCTCCCAGGGGCGGTGTCGGTCCGGGTAGCGCAGCGTCCCCTCCGTAAGTACGACCGTCGCGCCCCTCGAGAGCGGCCCGTAGACGACGTAGGAGTGACCGGTGATCCATCCGACGTCGGCCGTACACCAGTGGGTGTCCCCCGCAGAGAGGTCGAAGACCGTCCGGCTCGTCCACGCGGCGCCAGCGAGGTAACCACCGATCGCGTGGGTCATCCGCTCCGGTTTGCCGGTGGTTCCCGAGGTGTGAATGTGAAAGAGCGGTGCGGTTGCCGCCCGCGAGACGGGCGGCACCTCGGCCCCATCGAAGCGCTCGACGAGGCTGTCGTAGGCGTACTGTTCCTCGCCCAGCTGGGTCTCGTGGCTTTTGCCCAGACGGTCGACGACGACCGTCGGGATTTGTTCCGACCTCGAGTCCGATCCGGATAGCGCCGTCAACGCGGCGTCCGCTTTCCGCTTCTGGTCGATCGCCGTTCCCCGACGGACGTAGCCGTCGCAGGTGATCAGCGCGCTCGAGTTGGCTCCGTCCATCCGCTCGCGCAGCGCGTCGGGTGCGAACCCTGCGAAGACGACATTGTGCCGGGCACCGATCCGGGCACAGGCCAACATCGCGATCGGAAGCTCCGGCAGCGTCGGCAGGTAGAGGGTGACGACGTCGTCCGCTGCGACACCGAGGTCGCACAATGCGGCCGCGACGGCCTGCACTTCCCGCTGGAGGTCGAAATAAGTGTACGTCCGGCGCTCGCCGCGAGCCCCTTCCCACCGGAGCGCGACCTGGTTCTTCCGCCCGGCCGCGACGTGGCGGTCGACGCAGTTTTTTGCGGCGTTCAGTCGCCCGCCGACGAACCAGTGGTAGAAGGGCGCGTCGTCGTCCTCGAGGACGTCGTCGTACGGCTCGTCCCACTCGAGGAGGGCGGCGGCGTGCTCCCAGCAGCCCGGCCACTCGCGATCGAACTCGTCGCGGAGGGCGCCGTCGGCGACGTTCGCCTTCTCGACGAACCCGGATGGCGGGGGACGGGGTCCGTCGGATGCCACTCGTGGATCGCTGCAGTCCGCGCGTTTGCCCATAGATCCGAGGCTACGCCGTCGCCACACCTGATCGTTTTGGCTGTTGTCACCGCTAGATACGCGACGGCGCGATCCACTGGCACGGTTCGACGCGGGAAAACGGTCTCGTCGGCGTCACATGGAAAAGCAGTTCCCTCCCGACCCCGAACCGCTGGTAAATGCGAATCGCCGTTCCCAACAAGGGCCGCCTGCACGAGCCGACGATCGACCTCTTAGAGCGGGCGGGGCTGCACCTCGAGAACGGTGCCGAACGGAAGCTGTACGCGGACACCGTCGACCCCGACGTCTCGGTGCTGTTCGCCCGCGCGGCCGACATCCCCGAGTACGTCACCGACGGCGCGGCCGAGATGGGAGTGACGGGCTACGACCAGGTCCGCGAGGCCGGCGTCGACACCGTCGCCGAACTGCTCGACCTCGAGTTCGGTCGCTGCCGGCTCGTCCTCGCCGCCCCTGAGGACGGCGACATCGAAACCGTCGCGGATCTGGCGGGCAAGACCGTCGCCACCGAGTTCCCCAATATTACCCGCGAGTTCTTTGCCGACACCGGCGTTGAGCCCGACATCGTCGAGGTCTCAGGCGCGACCGAGCTCACCCCCCACGTCGAGATGGCGGATGCCATCGTCGATATCACGAGCACGGGGACGACCCTGAAGATGAACCGGCTGGCGATCGTCGAGGAGGTGCTCTCGAGCTCCGTTCGGCTGTTCGCCCGCGAGGACGTCGTCGACGATCCGAAGGTCGGCGAGGTACGGACGGCGCTGTCGTCGGTCAAACACGCCGAGGGGAAACGCTACCTGATGATGAACGTCCCCGAGGACCGGCTCGCGGACGTCCGCGAGGTGATCCCAGGTCTCGGCGGGCCGACGATCATGGACATCGCGGACGACGACGGCGACGGGATGCTGGCGGTCCACGCCGTCGTCGACGAGCGGGACGTCTTCGAGACGATCACCGACGTCAAGCAGGCCGGCGCCAGCGACATTCTCGTCACCGAGATCGAACGACTCGTCGAGTAGGGGCTCGGACGAGGGTGTATTCGACGGATCGGCTAGGGAGATCGTATCGACGTCACCGCGGACGGAGATGGCGAGCCGCTCCTCCTGTGGATCACGACCCCTACTCGAAGGCGACGATCCCCTCGGTGGTGGCGACGAGACAGGCGCCCTCGGCGAGCGAGATCGATCGCGCGTAGCCGTCGAGGTCGTGAGTTTCGAGGACCGATCCGCTCGACAGATCGAGGAGCTGGAGTTCGTCCAGCACGGGAAGAAACACCGTTTCTCCGGCCACTGCCGCCGAACGAATGTGTACGTCCTCTTCCGCTTCCGGCTCGAAGCTCCACCGTTCGCTCCCCGTCGTCGGATCGAGCGCGTGCAGACTGTCCGAGCGGTCTGTTCCATCCGACTCGACAACCACCAGCACGTCGCTCGAAAAAGCGATCGGCTCGAGTCCGGGCGGAATGTAGTTTCGCCCGCCTTCGGCGGGCATCTCGGGAGGTGTCTCCGGCGTCACCCAGTCCGTTTCACCGGTCACTGCGTCGAGGGCGATCGACATCCCGCCGTACGTTCGAAAGAAGAGCCGATCGGTCCCGGCGACGATCCGACCGTACCTGGCGTCGACGATGTCGTCCTCGTCCGGGTGAAAGTAATCGGAGACGTCAAATTTCCACTGTTGCTCGCCCGTCCTCGCATCGAGCGCAATGATTTTACCGTCCGTACCGGTGTCCACGACGACCGTCTCACCGGCGTGGATGGCACCCGAACGGAGGTTGGACGCGACGCTCTCCCGCCAGCACTCCTCACCGGTCCGAGCGTCGATCGCGATCAGCGCGGGGGAATCCCGGAAGACGAGCAACCCCGCACCGAACACCGGTACGACGTGTCCACTGGCGACGCCGCTCGTCCATCGCTCGCTCCCGTCGGCCGTGGCCAGCGCTCTCGAAACCGTTTCTCCGCTTGCCCTATCCTGTCCGAGAAAGAGCGAATCGCCGCCCGCCAGAAGCGGGAGGCTGTACCCCGAGGGGGAGACGGGCTTCGCCCACTGTTCTTCGCCGGTCGACAGTTCGTACGATCTGACGAACTCCGCCGACGGTGTTTCCGGGGCGACGAAAACGGAGCCGTTGATCGCGAGGGGTTGTTCCGGGTTCTGGAGACGGATACGCCACCGCTCTGACAGTCCGCTCGCGGGTGCGCGTCCGGACGGAACGGCTCGAGTGTTTCCGCCGTCGTAGCCGGGAAGGGGCCAGTCGGTCGGCGAAGTATCCAGCGGCGTGGGATTACAGTCGTCACCGCGTACGTATCCCGACCCGTACGCGTACCCACCGAGTGCGCCGACACCCAGACAGGAGCCACAAACGGCCAGAAGCTGGCGCCTGGTGAGGGTTCGACCGTGATCGGTGGAGAACACGCCACTTGTTTATCATAGAAAATAAATAAGTCTTGTCGAATTATTACTCGAGATCGTCTACAGAAATACAGCGAGAGTGCCTCGGAGCTTAACCCCGAGCGAAACTAGTAAGATATATTATGGGTCTTATCGTATTGGAGAATACAGTTGCGAGGAAATGCGACATCTCTCGAAACCCTGCTACGGCGGACAAGACGGGTGTTGTCGGGCGGGGTGGAGCCGCCGGCCCTCACGGACGCAGCGGGCGTTCGGGTGTGAATTCCAGCTGATCCCATCTCGGGAAGGTCGAGGGGAATTAAATTCGCCTGCGACGGCACGGCCAGTTTGGCGTGCGGTCAAGACGGTGAAGCCGCGGGAGTTGTCCCCGCGGTACTTCACGCTTCCGCCGATCGTGGGTTCGCGAGAAGCGCGAGACCGATTGGCCAACCTCTTCGATCACCAGGGTCGCTCGAGGTCGACGTCCTCGAGCAGCGACTCGAACTCGGAGAGGTTCGCCGCGGGGGAGACCAGCCCGCGCTCGCGGTCGTACTCGACGATTCCGTAGCGCTCGAGCAGCGGGAGGTGGGTGCGACACAGCGCGACGTGGACCCGCTGGCGCAGTTCGTGGATCGTCGTCAGGGCGGTCGTCTCGTCCTCGGTGTCGGCCAGCCAGCCGACGAGGCGCTGGACCGTGATCGGTTCGTCGGAGGCGAGCAGGTACCTGAGCACCTCGCGCCGACGATCGTTCGCCAGCACACGACCGAACTCTCCCCGGGAGATGGCGCGGAGGTGGACGCTTTCGCCACTGAACCCCTCGGAGACGGCCGTTCGGTCCGGATGGATCGTCATCGTCGGTAGAGACTCAGGGATCCCGAATAAACGCGGTCGGTCGTTTCGAACCGTCAGCGCCGGTTCAGATCAGTCTCTGCGATCCAAAGCGGAATGAACGGTCTTCAACTCGCACGAACGATCGGATCGAACCCGTCGCTCGTGGATATGTAGGAGTTAAACCGGGATTACCGGTCCGCTCGCGGCGATCGATGGGTGGGTTGTGTTGGCCGGTGGTTCGAACAGACGGCCTTCGGCAACGTCGGAGTGAACGGTCAGTACGAACGGTTCTCTGTCGGGAGTGTCGCTCGCGAGAATCGGTTTCGGAACGCGTTACTCGAGCAGGCCGAGGTCCTCGAGGCGCGAGACGATCTTGTCGACGGCGTGTTCGGCGTCCTTGGGCTTCTTCCCGCCGGTGATGACGAGTTTGCCGGAGCCGAACAGCAGGGCGACGACCTCCGGTTCGTCGAGCCGGTAGACGAGACCGGGGAACTGCTCTGGCTCGTACTCGATGTTCTCGAGACCCAGCCCGATCGCGATCGCGTTCAGGTTGAGGTTGCGTCCGAGGTCCGCGCTCGTCACGATGTTCTGGACGACGATCTCGGGGTCCTCGTTGACCTGGATCTGGAGCTCCCGGAGCTTGTCGAAGACGATACGGAGACTCTCGTGGACGTCGTCGGTGCTTTTCGCACCGGTACAGACGATCTTCCCGGAACGGAAGATCAGCGCAGCGGACTTGGGATTTTGCGTGCGGTAGACGAGACCGGGAAACTGCTCGGGGTCGTAGTCGGCCCCCTCGAGGTCCATCGCGACGCTCTGCAGATCGAGCTCCTGTCCGATGCCGGTCGACGCCACCACGTTTTCGATGTTGATGGTGTCCTTCGGATCCGTCATAAGTCGCTTAAAAAGACGTATTTAAGGTTTATAAAGGTTGGTACCGGCACCTGATATGTCCGGTTTATATCGATCGGTTCGAAACCGGGATCAGTGTCGCTCGGCCGTCTTCTACCGGTTCGACGGCAATCGTGTGATCGTCACTCGAACGCTGGCCGACGAAAACGGTACCCTGATACTCGAGCCCGAGCGATGATCCGACGTGTACTTCCTCGAGCTCGGTGGCGAGGACGACGCGTTCGCAATCCGCGAGGCCGAAAGCGCCGCGGCCGACGTCCGCTCGGTTGCGCCCGGCCTCGCCGTTGCGAACACCGTCGTTCCCGAGCGCGTCCACGGACTGGCCTACACGCACCGCGCGAGCGCGCTGCTGGGCCGGACCGACGCCGACCTCGCCAGTGCGACGGTGTTGCTCGAGGCCGCTCCGATCGACCGGTCGGGAACGGTCGCGGTGCGCGCGACCGACGTCCACGGCTCGACGGGCGTCGCGACCGACCGCGCGGAGCGCGAACTCGGTCAGGTCCTGGTCGACCGCGGCTTCGAGGTCGACCTCGAGGATCCGGATCACATCCTGCGGGTGGCGTTCTCCGAGGGGCGACTCGAGTGTGACGAAAACGGGCGAGGCGACCTTCTCTCGGCCCCCGACGACGAGGGCGACGAACCGCGAGGCGAGCGGGTTTCGGTCTGTGCGCTCGGCTGGCTCGCGGCCGAGAGCGTCCGTGACTTCGGTACGCGTGCGCCCACCGACAAACCGTTCTTCCAGCCCGGAAGCATGGATCCGCTGCTGGCCCGCGCGGTCGCGAACGTCGCCGGCGCCCGACCCGGCGCGACAATTCTGGACCCGATGTGTGGCACGGGCGGCGTGCTGGTCGAGGCGGGGCTGGTCGGCGCCGACGTCGTCGGCACCGACGCCCAGGCGAAGATGGCCCGCGGTGCGCGGACGAACCTCGAGCACTTCCTCGAGCCCGACGAGCCGTCGCCGACGGGCGCCGAGCGCGGTTCGTGGCACGTCGGTCGCGGCGACGCCACTCGGTTGCCGATCGCCGACGACGCGGTCGACGGCGTCGTCTTCGATGCCCCCTACGGTCGCCAGTCGAAGATCGATACTCACCGCCTCGAGGACCTCGTTTCCGGCGCGCTCGCCGAAACTCGGCGGGTCGCCTCTCGGGCCGTCGTCGTCGCGGACCGCTCGTGGGCCGCGGAAGCTCGCGAGGCCGGCTGGGAGCTCGAGGCCGCGTTCGAACGCCGCGTCCACCGGTCGCTGACGCGGTACGTGTTGGTGCTCGAGTGACGGCCGTTCGAGACCGGTCGACCCGTTTCGATCCCGACGAGTCACGATAGGAGACTGTTAAGACCCGATACCGCCACGGTCCCGTATGGAGATCTTCTTCAGCGGCTCCATCCGCGGCGGTCGGGACGACGTCGATCTGTACGCCGAACTTATCGGCCTCCTCGAGCAGCACGGGACGGTCCTCACCGAACACGTTGGGATCGAGGACGTCGAAACGAAAGAGCGCGAGGCGGGACTGACCGACGTCGACATCCACGACCAGGACGTCGCCTGGCTCCAGCAGGCCGACATCGTGGTTGCCGAGGTGACGACGCCGAGTCTCGGCGTCGGCTACGAACTCGGGCGGGCCGTCGCTTGGGAGATGCCCGTGCTCGCGCTCAACCGCCCGGAGAGCAAACACGAGCTGTCGGCGATGGTACGGGGCAACGACGCCATCGAGGTGGCCGAGTACCGAACCGTAGCGGAGGTCGAGCCCGTTCTCGAGGCGTTCTTCGAGCGAACTCGTTGAAAGCGCACTCGGTTTTCCAGCCCGTGGTCGGATTGTAAATCGATGAGCGGTTTCCGATCACGAAGACTGATGCGTCGGTTAGATGTCGACGTCCTCGGGGTCTATGGTCTCGACGTCCCATTCGTCGTCGGGAATCTCCGCGATCAACTCGATCTCGACCAACGCGTCGCCGAGCAATGACGACACTCCGATCATCGTACTCGCAGGGTAGTGCGGTCGCTCGAAGAACTCGGATCTGACCTCGTGGAGCGCCACCTGTCCCTCTCGGGAGAGTTCATCCTCACGGACGTACCAGCGGGATTCGACCACGTCGTTGATGCCGCCGCCGAACGCTGCTAGGCCCTCTTCGAAGTACTCGAGGACCGTCCGCGCCTGCTCGCGGAGGGCCCCCTCTTCGTGGGTGTTGCCCGAAAAGACGACGCGCTGGTACCCGCCGTGTTCGGTTGCGACAGCGTAGCTCATCTGTGGTTCGTCCGCACTGTCCGAGTCGAGCTCACCTAGCAAGCCGGGGAGGAGCGCGATCTTTTTCACGCCGATGGAATTGTCGTTGAAATCGTATAATTGTGCTTACTATCAGAGTGACTCACCACTGGACCGATTCAGTCGGCTTTCAGCGCTCGTTCTTGCAACTGCTTGCCCTTCTCGCTCTCGACGGAGAGTTCAGGGACCGGCACCGACTTCCCCTCGCTATCGATCGCGACGAACGTAAAGGAGGACTCGGTCGTCTTCTCGACCTCGCCGGTGCGCGGTTCCTCGCGCCAGGCCCGCAACGCGACGTGGACGCTCGTGCGGCCCGCGTCGTAGACGTAGGCCTCGACCAGCGCGATGTCGCCGATCCTGATCGGGCGCTTGAAATCGAGTTCGTTTACGCGCGCAGTGACGCAGGTTTCGCCCGCGAAGCGCATCGCCGACATCGCGCCGATCTCGTCGAGCCACTTCATCAGGTTTCCGCCGTGCAGCGTGTTGTTGTTGTTCGCGTGGTTCGGCTGGACACGGAACCGGTTCTCGATGCGAGTGTCGAGCAGTGTCGGCATGCTCGAGGGGTACGCGACGGGACGAATAAACCCGTCCGAAACGGGACGCTACAGGCACATTTTTGACAGTTCCATTGGGTCAGTCCGTATGGATCGCGGAACACCGGCTCCGCCGTGGCCCCGCTGGTTTCGGTTCCTGTGTTACGGGCTGGTCGCGGTAATCGTCCTCGGGATGACCTACCGAACCCTCGAGGGCGCGACGTCGACTCGAGCGGCGCTGCAGGGAGTCGGCGGAATCGCCGTCCTGTGTCTCTTGCTCGGCTATCTCTACGTCTCGAAGACGCGGTGGCGCGATCGAAACGCGCTGTCCGGGCTGGCATTGCTTGCCTGTCTCGCCATCACCGTCGGGATCCTGGCGGCGTTCGCGCCAGACAGCCAGTGGCTGGACCGCGAGCTCGTCGTCGGGTTCGGTGCCGGGGCCCTGCTCGCGCTCGCACTGATCCTCTCGCGCTTTATCTCCCTCTCGGGACGGGTCTTCGGCGTCGTCGTTTCGGCCGTCGGCATCGGAATTATCGGACTGTATACCGCTGGACACTGGGAGGCGACGGGACGACGGAACCCGTTCGTTGCGGGAGCGATCTGTCTGCTTGTCGGACTCCTGTACGTGATCAAACCGGACGCGATGGCCGAACTCGAGCGCCAGGCACGAGACCGGGAGGCCGACTGATCAGGCGTCCCGTCCCAGTTCTGCGAGCAGGTGCGAGACGTGGATCCGGTCGCTCGTTCCCTCGTGCATCTCGAACTCGACGTCGGCGGCGAGTCGGTGGGTACGGGCGAGCTTCTCGCCCTGGTAGCGTTTTCGTGCGATCTCGAGAACGAGATCCAGTACTTCCTCGCCGTCGAGTCCCTCGTCGACGAGCAGGTCGTCCAGGGTCTTCCGCGCGTCCGTGAAGTCGCCGCGTTCGGCGTCGTCAAGCATCCCCTCGACCTCGTCCTCGAGGCCGACCTCGCCGATCGTCTCGTAGGCTGCGCTCATCGTCAGCTCGCCCGCGTCCTCGACGGTCGTCTGGGCTGCGAGGATCGCCTGTCGCAGGTTGCCGTTCGCGTAGCCGGCGACGAACTCGAGGCCCTCGTCGTCGTAGTCGACCCCCTCCGCGTCGACGATCCGTTCCAGCACCGCGACGGTCTCCTCGCTGGTCGGCGCCCGCACCGAGACGGGAAAACACCGCGAGCGAATCGGTGGGATGAGCTTCGTCGGCTGGCGGGTTGCGATGATAAACTGTGTCGTCCGGTGGTGTTGTTCCATGATCCGGCGAAGCGCCTGCTGGAAGTCCTCGCGGACGTCCTCGGCGTTGTCGAGCAGAATCGTCTTGTACTCGCCGGTGACTGGTGCGTAGCTCGCGGACTCCTTGAGCACGCGGTTGATCATGTCGCGTTTGGACATCGACGACCGACCGGTCAGAAAGGAGGCGAAGCGAGGGTCGTTCTTGATCTCCGTCTTGGTTCGCCCGAAGAAGTCGGCGACGTTGATCTCGACCAGGTCGTTGTCGGGGTCCTCGTGCGCTTCTCGAGCGAGCGCGCGCGCCGCTGCGGTCTTACCGCTGCCGGGCGGTCCCTGCAGGACGAGGTTCAGCGGCTCCTCGACGGCTCGCTCTAGGTACTCGCGAGCGTCGTCCTGTGGCAACTCGGCCAGCTCCGGGGCGTGGGTGTCGGTCCACAGCGGCGCGTCCATCGCTCGTCGGTAGGGGAGAGGGCGGTAAGAATCGGTCGGTTGGACGCCGTGTTACTCGTCGTCGCCGTCGTCCTCGTCGTCGCTGTCGTCCTCGTCGTCGCTGTCGTCCTCGGTATCATCGTCGTCATCCTCGTCGTCCGACTCGTCTTCGGCTTCGACGTCGGCGATAGTGAACGTCTCCTCGACTGGTTCGCCGTCGTGCTCGAGCGGCTCCGCCGAGTCGACGTCGTCGGGCTCGCCCTCGTAGACGACGGCCGTGAGCTCGTCGTCTTCGTCGACGCTGACGTCGTCGTCGAACGCGACGCTGACGTTCTCGTGTTCGCCGGCCTCGAGTTCGTCGCTGGTTCCGAGCACCTCGTCGTCGTCCTCGATCGCCACGAACCCGTCCTCGGGCGTGGCGACGTCGACGGTCACCCCGTCGGTATCGGCGTCGACGACCGCAACCGACGGATCGGTGTGGAACTCGAGGTCGATCTCGCCGACCTCGCCGTCGTCGTCGGTGTAGACGCCGATCGACTGGGTTCCGGGCGGCGTCCCGCTCAGGTCGACCTCGAAGCTGATCTCGCGGTCCTCGCCGCCGTCGAGCTCGAGGATCTGCCGCTCGAGGACGGTTCCGTTCAGCCGGAACTCGACGACCTGTTGCTGGTCGAACTCCGTCGGGTTTCGAACCTCCGCGACGACTCCGATCGTCTCGTTGGTCGTCGCCGACTCTGGCGCGGTCATCGATTCGACGACGAACGAGTCCGAGACCGCCTCCTCGTCGTCCGGGGTCACCGATGCGGTGTCGCTAACCGGGTAGCCGTCATCGAGGTAGGGCTGGTCCTCCTCGCCCTCGGTCTCGTAGTACGTGAACGTCTCGTCGCCGGTGGTATCCTGATGGACCGTTGCGGTCAACTGACCGACGAGATCGGTCTCGTTCTCCTCGCTCTCGACGGTGACGTTTTCGTGCGTTCCGTCCTCGAGGTACGTCGAGATGGCGAGTGATTCGTCGCCCGCGCCGGTGATGACGACGAAGCCGCCGTCCGAGAGCGTAACCTCGTCGATAGTGACGCTCACGCCGTCGCTCTCCTGATCCTCGAACGCGATCGAGGCCGATGGATCGTCGTCGACGCCGAAGATGACGGGGGCCTGACCAACGACGATACCGGCCGCGAGGACCACTGTGATCGCAATCAGGATGGCGGCAACTCGTTTGATAGTTCCGAACGTCGGTCTCGAACTCATTTGGGGATGGTGTTGTTCGACACGTTAGAGCTACAGGAACGTAAAACGCACAGTCCGTTCGCCGCGCCGGAACGGTCCGATCGCCGTTCGCGTACGAATCGGTTGGCGTTGGATCCGAAGGCGGTTTAGTCTCAGCGCGTCGAACACGCAGTGATGCCACTGCGCGTGACGTTTCTGGGGACCGGCGGGGCCGTTCCGACGACCGAGCGGAATCCGAGCGGGATCTTCGTCGCCCGCGAGGGCGAGGGGCTGCTGTTCGACGCCGCCGAGGGGACCCAGCGCCAGATGATGCGATTCGGGACGGGGTTTTCGATCGCCCACATCTTCGTCACGCACCTCCACGGAGATCACGTCCTGGGGATTCCCGGCCTGATCCAGACGATGGACTTCAACGACCGCGAGGACGCCCTGGCGATCCACGGCCCCCGAGGTACCCGACGCGAACTCGAGTCGCTGGTCCATGCACTCGGCAACCGCCCCTCGTTTCCCGTGCGGATCAGCGAGGTCGGAGACGGCGACGTCGCCTACCGTGCCGACGAGTTCGAGGTGCGAGCGTTCGCGACCGACCACGACACTCGGTCGGTCGGCTACGCGCTCGTCGAGGACGACCGCAAGGGACGATTCGACCGCGAGCGCGCCGAGGAGCTCGGCGTTCCCGTCGGACCGAAGTTCTCGAGACTCCACGAGGGCGAATCCGTCGAGCTCGAGGACGGCACCGTCGTCGACCCCGAACAGGTCGTCGGCGACCCCCGCCCCGGTCGCGCCATCGTCTACACCGGCGACACCCGACCGACGGCTGCGACGATCGAGGCCGCCGACGATCCCGACCTGCTGATCCACGACGCGACGTTCGCGGACGACCGCGCCGACCGCGCCGCCGACACCGCCCACTCGACGGCGCGTCAGGCCGCCGAGATCGCCAATAGGGCCGGCGCGAAGCGGCTGGCGCTGATGCACCTCTCGTCGCGGTACGCCGGCGACGTTTCGGCTCACCTCGAGGAGGCCCGCGAGGTCTTCTCGGGCGAAGTCTTCGTCCCTGACGACGGCGAGACGCTCGAACTCGAGTACCCGGACGTCTGAGCGGAGCTGGCCGTCGGGAACCGTCCCGTCCTGCGATCAGCCGACAAAGCTTTGTGGTACTGTTACACAGTGACAAGGGTATCGATATGCAACCGTGTCAGAACTGTCAGGCGGTCATCGACGAGTACACCCTGGACAAACAACTCGAGACCCTGCGCGGACTCACGGTCGACGATTTCAACGTCTGTGCGGACTGCACAACGGTCGCACCCGAGGCCTGCGTGGAGTGCAGCGGCGCGGTCTACGTTCCCCGAAGCGAAGTCTCGACGCCGGACTACTGTCCGGCCTGCCGATCCGATCGGATCAAGCGCACGGGACGGGATCCCGGCTGGACCGTCGAGACGACCTCCTCCTGAACGGCTTCTGGTGCCGCGGCCCGTTCTGTGTGGCCTCTGACTATTGTAAGTAGTGGAGTAACGCAGCGGACAACCGTGAAAGTGCCGACTTTGTCTGGGAAAACTGGCCATTAGATCAATGTATAAGGCATATCTATACTGTGTGTACACAACGGTTATTACGCAGGATCAGTTCTCGAGCATGTGAGAAGTACGCACAGACGTCCTGACCGGGGTGCCGGCCCGCCGATTTGCCGCTGGCTAAGAGACGGAGCGGACGGTTCGATCGGTCTGGGCTCGGCTACCTGGATGCAGCACCGACCGATGCGACGCGGCGATCGAACGAGACGCCTCTTCCAGGGTTGAGAGATGGCTGTCCCACTCGATACCGAAACCGAATCCACGAACGAGGGCGGACCGATCCGACGAAGCGTCGAGATCGAGTACTGGGTGATCGACGAGCGCGGCCGACTGACCGAACCCGGAGACCTCCTCGACGCATCCCCGGGCGTCGAACGGGAGTTCGTCGCGCCGCTGCTCGAGATCAAGACGACCCCGTGTGAGTCGACGGACGAACTCCGCGACGAGCTGTTCGGTCGGCTGGGTCGCGTTCTCCGTCGGGCCGAGGACCGAGGCAAGCGGCTCGTCCCGCTTGCCACTCCGATACACTGCGGTCCGATCGAGGACCGTCCGAACGAGCGCACGAGGATTCAGGACCGCGTCCTCGGCGAGAACTTCGAGTACGTCCGACACTGTGCCGGAACACACGTTCATATCGAACAGCAGCCCGGACGCGAAATCGACCAGTTGAACACGCTCGTCGCACTCGATCCCGCGCTGGCGCTGGTCAACTCCTCGCCGTTCTTTCGCGGGACGAAGCTGGCCACCGATGCGAGATCGCAGCTGTATCGTCGGCTGGCCTACGCTGCCCTCCCCAATCAGGGGGAGCTGTGGCCGTACGTTCCCGACAGGGAAGCGTGGGCGAGGCGCGTCGACCGCTGCTACGAGGCGTTCCTGACCGAGGCCGTGATCGCCGGTTTCGACCGGGAGTACGTCCAGTCCCACTTCGAGCCGGAGGGAACAGCCTGGACGCCGGTCAAACTTCGCGATCGGTTCTCGACGGTCGAGTGGCGCTCACCCGACACCGCCCTTCCGAGTCAGGTCGTTCGACTCGCCGACGAAATCACCGATATCGTCGAGCACGCTACCGACGTCGGCGTCCGTATCGAGGGAGAGACCGGCCACGTGAGGAACGACTCGGTCGTTCTTCCGGAGTTCGAGGCGCTGGAATCGTACGTCGACGCCGCCATCCGGGACGGGCTGTCGTCTGGTCCGGTCCGATCGTATCTGGAACGGATGGGGTTTGACGTGGCGGCGTACGACCCGCTCTCGTCCGAACTCCTCTCGGTGGCGGAGCCGACGAGCTCCGAGGCGCGGGCGCTCCGCCTCCGGTATGCGGACCGCCTCGAGCAGGATTTGTCTCGGGGCGCTCCTTCGACGGCGAGCGACGGGCAAGCGCATCCGAGCAGGGACGAGAGTTCGTTTCGGCCCAACTCCCGGTGAGAACGGATGGGAGAGATACAACTCGCACTGTTGAACGCGGCTCACGAGGCGACCGATACACGACGAAACTTCCGCCGGGAGCTCGACGCCGAGCTGACGGAGTTTCACTGCCCGTCCGGCGAGTTTCCCGACGACTTCCGCTACGACGGGTTCGTTGTCACCGGTTCGCGAGCGTCGGTCTACTGGGACCGGGAGTGGATCGGCCGGCTGAAGACCTGGACTGGCGATGCGATCCGGGCCGGGTTGCCGGCGCTCGGCGTCTGTTACGGGCACCAGCTCCTCGCGGACGTGATGGGCGGCCGCGTCAAAGCCATGGGCGAGTACGAGATCGGGTACCGGACGGTCGAACAGGACGGTGCGAATCGCCTTCTCGAGGGCGTCGACCGAACGATGACTGTCTTTACTACCCACTCCGACCACGTCTGCGAGGAGCCGCCGGGTGCGACGGTGTTCGCGAGAAACGAGTACGGGATCCACGGTTTCCGAAAGGATCGCGTCTTCGCCGTGCAGTTCCATCCGGAGTACGACATGGAGATGGCCGAATCGGTCACCGCGGGAAAGTCCGATCAACTCACCGAGGAGCGTATCGACGCGGTTCTCGAGGGGATCGACGCCGGAAACTACGACGCGGCCTGCGAGGCAAAACGGCTGTTCGATAACTTCCTCGCGTACGTCGAAGAGATCCAGGCGAAACGACTCGCAGCGGACGGCGGACCGAACGAGCCGTCCCGCTGACTGCGACCGGCGGGGTGCCATCGGGGGTGTCGATTCAGTCGTGCCCGTAGACCGGCACCGGCTCGTACGGCTCCTCGAGGTACTCGACGTCCGAGTCGGAGAGCGAAATCTCGAGCGCCTCCACGGCCTCCTCCAGGTGCTTGACGCTCGAGGTGCCGACGATCGGCGCGGTCGTATTGTCGTTCTCGAACTGCCAGGCCAGCGCAATCTGGGCCATCGTGACGCCGCGGTCGTCGGCGAGTTCTCCCACCCGTTCGTTGATCGCCTCGCTTGCCGGGAACTCGTGGTAGGGGACGCCCGCGTTCTCGACCTCGTGGTCTGCCCGCGTCGTCGTCCGAAACTCCTCGTGTGGTCGGGCGAGGTAGCCAGCGCCGAGGGGGCTCCAGGGCATCGTGGCGACGTCGTACTTCCGGCAAACGGGGAACATCTCGCGTTCCTCCTCGCGGTAGGCCAGGTGGTAGAGGTTTTGCATGGTCTCGAACGGGGCCAGTCCCTCCCGTTCGCTCACCCGCCGGGCCTCGAGGAACTGGTGGGCCCACATCGAGGACGCCCCGAGGTGACGGACCTGCCCGCGGCGGACGGCGTCGTCGAGCGCGCGCATCGTCGTCTCGATCGGCGTGTCGTAATCCCAGCGGTGGATCTGGTAGAGGTCGAGGGTGTCCAGCCCGAGACGGTCGAGGGAGGCTTCGAGCTCCTGCTCGATCGTCTTCCGTGAGAGCCCCTCGGCGTTTCGGTGGTCGTTCGCGCCCGGAAACCGGACCTTCGAGGCGACGACGAACTCGTCGCGGTCGTAGTCGGCCAGCACGTCGCCGAGGATCGCCTCGCTCTCGCCCGCCGAGTAGACGTTCGCCGTGTCGAAGAAGTTGATCCCCAGGTCGATCGCCTGCTCGAGGAGTTCCCGTCCCTCCTCCTCGTCCAACATCCAGTCCTGACCGCTGCCGAAGCTCATACAGCCGAGACAGATCTTGCTCACGGTCGTCCCGGTCGAGCCGAGCGTCGTGTACTCCATCGAACCGATCGATGGCCGTCGCGTCCAAATACCTACCGCTACCGAACTTTCGTTATCTCTCCTCCCTCTAAAATTCACGTAACAGGGCGTCAGTCCCCAGAAAACCTATATATTTCGTTCCGATAGAACGCTACAGTGATCCGTCCTGTTGGGTGCGTTATCTAACGTCACGGCCGTGCTCTTCCCCGCCGTGTACGTGCTGTTCTTTCTGGGGACGGTCGGAATCCTCGCGTTCGCTCGCCGTCGATACGCTCGAGAGGTCTGGCTCGCGGGGTTCTTTACGACGCTGCTGGCCGTCACGCTGGTCGGTATGCCGCTGCTTCCGGTCGTCGACATGCACAAGTTCGCTCAACCGTCCGAGGAGGAAGAGACCTACTACGAGATTCGGATGGTCGACGCGTCGGGCGAGGAACTCTGGTTCGACGACCGCTCGACGCCGCCGACGACGGGTACCCGAACGTCGACGGTCGCCGGTCAGATGGCCGACGAGTACACCGACGACCAGCGCCTCGAGATGGGCGAGTTCTACCTCGAAAACGCCAAGGAACACCGGCAGGCGGTCGAGTCCGGCGACCGGTCGGTCACCGATCGGCTGCAGCCGCCGCGGTACGTCGACGACCGCGCATGGACCGCCGCGGAGCTCGAGGGCTACGAGTCGTTCGAGGCGATCCGGATCTACGAGCGCACGGTGATCTACAGCGACGACAACACGGCGGTCGAATCGAACGAGGAGCGACCTCGGGTGACGATCGATCCGACCGACGGAACCGTCACCGAACACGAGGAGAGCCGATGAGCGCGTTCGTCAACTACGTCGCCGACGACGGCCGTGCCTCGCCGCTCAACCTCGCCGTCGTCCGCGTGTTGCTCGGGATGTACGTCATCTGGCGCGTGCTCTCGCTCGAGTGGGCGGCCTACGGGGAGTGGCCGGACTTCCACGTCGACGAGACGATCGGCTTCCTCCACCAGGATCTCTTCTTTGCGCTGTTGCCCTACCAGCAGTGGGTCGTCGCCGCGTTGCTAGTGCTGTTCGTCGTCGGCTACCGGACCCGCTGGACCGGCGGCCTCGCGAGTCTCCTGTTGATGCACATGCTTTCGGTCAAGGCGACGATCTACCTGGCCGGAACCGTCGAGTCGCTGTTCGTCTGCTCGTACCTGATCCTCATGTTCGCGCTGTTCGCCGAGGACGACCGGCTGTCGGTCGACGCGCTCCGCAGGACCGGCGACCGCTCGCTCGAGGAACTGAACGCCGTCCTGACCGACGAGAGAAACCGGGTCTACAGGATGCGCGCGCTCAAGTGGGGACTGCTCGCGGTCGCGATCATCTACGTCGGTTCGGCCTGGGGGAAGGCGCTGAACGGCCCGCTCGAGATCTGGCTCTCGGGTGCCGAACTCCAGCGGGATATCCTCTTCAATCGCGAGATAGCCGGCGTGGAGCGACCTATGGGGATGCCGCTTGTCGAAAACGAGCTCCTGGCGTGGGTTGGCTTCGTCGGCACTGCCGTGGTTCAGGTGTCGCTGTTCGTCGCCGCGGTTCTCGGCCTCTCGGTGACGCTTCCGATCCTCGGGATAATCGGGTTCCACGTCTCGGTGATCCTCACCCTGGGGCTGTACTTCATCGACATGATCCTCGTCCTCTCGCTGTTTGCCGCCTGGGATCTTGCCTATCGGCGACTCGCGGCTGACGCGGACGACGAGGCGACGGTTGTGTACGACGATCGCTGTCACGCGTGTGCCCGCGTGCTCGTCCCCTTCGCCCACCTCGACGGCACCGACTCGGTTCGGTTCGTTCCGCGATCCGACGCCCCCGCCGAGCTGGCCGATCGCGACGCGGCACTGACCCTCTCAGACGACGGGGAGATCTCCGAGGGGTACGAGGCGTTCCGTCGACTGATCGGGAAGTTTCGGCTGCTGGCGCCCATCACGTGGCTGATGGGCGTGTCGCCCCTTCGAACGGTCGGAACCCGTGCCTACGACCGTGTCGTTCCCGATCGTCGTCGATATCGCTCGGACGCGCCGGAACCCGACAGCTCCTGAGGATCCGTTCCCCGCGTCGGATTTATACCCGGGTCGACCCTATGGCCCGCCGTGAGCACGCGAACGAGTGCGCTCGACGCGGTCGTCTTCGGCGTCGACGTTCAGAGCGGCGACGTACGCGGCGACGCGCCGTCGTACGCCCTGGTCGTCTACGACGGCGAGGACGTCAGCCGGGACGTCGTCACGCACCGGAAACTCAGACGGTTGATCGACGACGAGGAGCCGGCCATCGTCGCCACCGACAACATGTACGAGCTCGCGGCGGACAAGGATCAGCTGATCCACTTCCTGGGTTCGCTGCCCGCCGGGACGAAGCTCGTTCAGGTGACGGGCGCCGAACAGCCCGAGCCGCTCTCTCGCGTCGCGAAACGCCACGGGATCCCCTACGGCAAACAGCCGATGAAGGAGGCCGAGGCCGCGGCTCGGCTGGCGGCCCACAACGTCGGCCACGAGGTCTCGGCGTTTACCGATACGACGACGGTCAAGGTCTCGAGGGGCCGCTCGACCGGCAGCGGCGGCTGGAGCGAGGACCGGTTCACCCGTCGCATCCACGGCTCGGTCAAGAAGCGAGCCCGCGAGGTCGAGTCCGAACTCGAGGACGCGAACCTCGAGTTCGAGCGCGACGTCCGGGAGGCCTACGGCGGCTTCGCAAACGCCGTCTTCACCGTCGAGGCCCGCCCGCAGGACATTCCGGTCTCGCGGAACCGGGCGGGCGACGTCCGGGTCGAGATCGAACGCGAGCGCCGCGACGGGATCGAGTTCCGCCCGCTGGCCAAACGCCGGGACCACGTCGTCGTCGGCATCGATCCAGGGACGACGACCGCAGCCGCGATCGTCTCGCTCGAGGGCGAGGTACTGGACGTCTGGAGCTCGCGAACGAGCGACACCGCGGACGTGATCGAGTGGATCGTCGAACGGGGTCGGCCGATCGTCGTGGCCGCGGACGTGACGCCGATACCCGAGACGGTCGAGAAGTTCCGCCGGAGCTTCGACGCCGCGGGCTGGGTTCCCGACAGCGATCTGCCGGTCGACGAGAAACAACACCGGACTCGCGAACAGCCCTACGACGACGACCACCAGCGCGACGCGATGGCGGCCGCGCTGTTCGCCGTCGACGCCCACGAGGACCAGTTCGAGCGCATCGCCGAGCGGATCCCGCCGGGGATCGACCGCGGCGAGGTCACGGCCCGGGTCGTCGCCGGCGAGGAGAGCGTCGAGGCCGTCCTGACAGACCTGACCGAGGACGACGGCGGCGAGGAGGAGTCGACCGAGCACGAGCCCCGCGAGCTGACCGAGGAGGAACGAGAGATCAAGGACCTGAAGAAACGGGTCGAACGGCTTCAGTCCCACGTCGGCACCCTCGAGGACCGACTCGAGGAGAAAGACGACCGCATCCACGAACTCGAGAACAGCCTCAGCGGCGCCCGCCGCCAGGAGCGAAAGGAGGTCCGCAGGGATCGGGAGGTCTCGAGGCTCGACCGTAAGGCCGACCGGCTCGAGCGCGAGCGCGACGAGGCCCGCGCGGAAGTCGAGGAGCTCGAGGGGAAAGTCGAGCGCATGAAGGCGCTCTGGAAGCTTGACCACTCGAACTTCAGCGATGTCTCCGCGAAGAAGGAGGGGCTCGTTCCGGTCAAGGTCGTCGAGAAGTTCACCAAGGGAGCGATCCGCGAGGCCGACGAGCAGTACGGTATCGCCGCCGGCGACGTCGTCCACCTTCGGGATGCCAGCGGCGCGGGTCGCTCGACTGCGGAGCTGCTCGCGGGGTTCGACCCGCGAGTCGTGCTAAAGGAGGGTGGGCTCTCCGACGTGGCCGACGAGATCCTCTTCGAGGCCGAGATCCCGGTCGGTCCGGCCGACGACGTCGCGATGCAGGAGGTCGACGAGCTCGCGGTTGCCCGCGAGGAGGACGTCGAGGCCGCCATCGACGACTGGCACGACCGCGCCGAGGAGCGCACCCGCGATCGGAAGGCGGAGATGGTCGATCAGGTCATCAGCGAACATCGGGCGGGCGACAACGAGGTATGACCGCACCCCGGCTCGAGGCGGGGTCGATGAGCCGACCGTTCACATCATGCCGAACTGCCGGAACACGCTCGAGACGAGCGCCTTTACGGCCAGGCCGATCCCGAGGAGGATGAGCGCCAGTCCCGCGGCGACCAGGAGACTCTCGTAGGCGATAACGGCGAGACCGACCAGCAAGAGCGCGATACCGGCGATTCCGAGCGGACCGAGATGCCTCAGCATACGCTGGACTGGTCAGGGCAGAGAGATAAACGACGTGGTTCGTCACGGGTACAGACCGACAGCCGGGGCGATTCGACCGGGAAATCGATAAAGGATTAAACCGATCGAACGCGAAGCCCGCGATATGAGCGACGACGGTGACGGCGGTCGGAACGACCTTCGGATGCCCGACGACGACGAGGTGTTCGCGACCGTGACCAACATGCTCGGAGCGAACCGCGTCAAGGTACGGTGTGCCGACGGAACCGAACGGACCGCACGAATCCCCGGAAAGATGCAAAAGCGCATCTGGATCCGCGAGGACGACGTCGTCCTCGTCGATCCCTGGGACTGGCAGGACGAGAAGGCCGACATCACCTGGCGCTACGAGAAGAGCGAGGCCGATCAGCTCCGGCGCGAAGGTCACATCCAGTAGGTTCGTTTTTGCGCTTCGTTCGCGTGCTCCTCGAGCGTCACAGCGACGGCGTCATTTCGCTTACGTTCTTCGGGACCGACAGTCAGCAAAATAGCGGCGTTATCGGGCGTCGACGCGGATTTCGACGGTGCCGATACCGGGCACCTCGAGTTCGGTCATCCGGCCGTGGAGCTCGCGAGCCAGCGCCGGCGCTCCGAGTCGGAAGACCAGTGCTGCGGCCGCAACGGCGCCGACGGCGGCAGCGACGGTTAGCGGGTAGCTGATCGCGACGAGCAGCCCCATCGCCGCGAGGACGAAGAGGAGCCCGCCGCCGATCGAACCCGACCTCGCGGTTCGTTCTCGAGTCGATGCGGCCGACTGGGGATGGAAGTATCGCGTCATGAGTGGTTTCGGTTCGAAGTACACACTCGACGCTTATAACCCTTCACCCTTCTGGTACTTTTAGATATGTGCTATCATGTGACATTCGGTGATTTCGTGTCGTGATGGCCTACAGAACCACGTAACGAGTACCATGATACCCTCTCTCTGTATCTCGAAATAGTTACAAATCGTGCCGGAACGATCATGTGGAACCGCCGATTCGGTCGATCGACGTCGGACGAACGGCGCGATCGCTCGAGAGACTCGAGTCTCCAAACTCGAGTCGAAACGAGGGTGGAAAACGAGGTCGTGGATCAGAACGGTCGATCGATCGTGACGTGGCCGACGAGCGACCGGCGATTCGGACGGGCTGCTGTGACTGCGTACCGGAGCCCCCGCGGGACGGCTCGCGATCTCGGACCCGACGTACGGACGTCCGTCTTAGAGGTCGGCGACGTCCTCGATGGCGTCGGTCAGCGCCTCGATGCTCCCGACGTCGTGTTCGCCCATATGGCCGATGCGGAACGTCTTCTCCCCGAGCTGTGAGCCGTAGCCGTTCGAGAAGGCGAAATCGTACTTCTCGCTGACGGTTTCGATGGTCTCGGCGACGTCGATCCCCTGCGTGTTCTCGATACAGCTCACCGTCTGGGACTCGTAGCCCTCCTCGGGGAACATCCCGAAGTGGTCGCGGGCCCACTCGCGGGTGTACTCGGCCATTTCGCGGTGTCGCTCGTCGCGGGCCTCGTGACCCTCCTCGAGCATGTGTTTCATCTGTTTGCGGTAGGCGAGCATGATCGGAATCGCCGGCGTGGAGTGGGTCTGGCCCTTCCGGTCGTAGTAGTCGATCGTTCGCTGGAAGCCGCCGTACCACGAGGCCGACCCCTTCTCGAGTTCGCGCTCGTAGGCGTCGTCGCTGACGGCACAGATCGCCAGCCCGGGCGGCATCGCGAACGCCTTCTGGGAGGACGCGAAGATGACGTCGACGTTGTGCTCGTCGATATCGACGTAGTCCCCGCCCAGCGACGACACCGCGTCGACGACGAAGTAGGTGTCCGGATACTCGGCGACGACGTCGCCGATCTCCTCGATCGGGTTCCGAACGCCCGTCGAGGACTCGTTCATCACGCAGGCGACGACGTCGTAGTCGGTGTCGCTCGCCTCGAGAGCCTCCCGGATATCCTCGGGCTTGACCGCCTGCCCCCACTCGTACTCGAGTCGGTCGACGTTCTTGCCGAGGCGCTCGGCGACGTTGGCGTGGCGCTCGCTGAAGCTCCCGCAGGTCGCGACGAGGATGTTCTCGTCGACGAGGTTGAGCGTCGAGGCCTCCCAGAACTCGGTTCCCGAAGCGGTGAGAACGACGACGTCGTTGTCGGTGCCGAGGAACTCCCTCGTGTCCTCGACGATCGTCGTGTAGAGGTCGGTCATCCGGTCCATGCGGTGGCCGAACATCGGCTCGCACATCGCCTCGAGGACGTCCTCGCGCACCTCGGTCGGGCCGGGAATGTACAGCGTCTTGTCGGGATAGTCGTCTCCGTATTCGCGTTTTTCGGTCACGTAACCACCTGAGTACGGTTCACTGGGTCGCGAGGCGGTATGGTAGTTGTGGATGGCACAGGACGGGAGGGCTCGTCGTCTCGACGACGCTACCGATGCATCGTCTCACTGGTCGACCCAGCCGTAGTCCCGCGTCTCGTCGCCGGCGACCGTCTCGAGGACGTGGTCGAACTTCGCGTAGAAGAGTACCAGCCGATCAGTCCGAACGCCGGGAGGAACACGGCCGTTCCGACGTCGCCGACGTCCGAACCGACGAGCGCACGGTAGCAAAAGCGGTCGTCATCTGGCCCGATCGTTCGAGCCGCGGCACACGTCTTGTCGTGTGCCGAACGGTCGATCGTCGCCGATCAGTCCGCCGACCGCGCCTGGCCGGCGTAGCTGTCGGTACCCGCGACGTAGACGTTGCCGTCGACGACGATGTCGCCGGCCCTGGCCGCCGCGGCCGCGGGCCGGGTCGGCCCGTAGCCGACCACGGGGGCACCGAGCCTCCAGAGCGCGCCGATCTTACAGAGCGCGAAGCCGGCGATGATCAGCGCGAAGCCGGTGATCGTCGTGAGCGTGATCGTCTCGCCGAGCAGCGCCCAGCCGACGAGCGCCGCGATGACGGGCGAGGCGTAGTTGACGAGGCTGAGTTCGCTCGCGCCGACGCGCTCGAGCAGGACGAAGTACGCCAGGAAGCCGCCCGCGGTGGAGACGACCGCGAGATACGCAAGTGCCGCGGCCGTCTCGGCCGTCAGTGCGGCTCGGAGTCCGGCCGCGCTCTCGCCGGGGTGGGCGAAACTCAGCGTGTGAAGCATGGCGGCGCCGACGGCCATCGCCCACGTCTGGAGCGGGAGCAGCGGGAGCGTCCCTCGTGTGCGTTCGGTTAGCACCGAGCCGATCGCGAACACGAGCGCCGAGCCGAACAGGAGGGCGACGCCGACGACCTGTCCGTCGAGGGAGCCACCCGACAGCGCGATCATGACGACGCCGGCCAGTCCGAGCCCGAGCCCGACGACTGCCGGCGCTCGGATCCGCTCACGGGGTAACAACGCCAGCGCGAGCGGGGGCGTCACGATCGGCGTCAGGCTGAGCACGATCGCCGCGACCGCGCTCGAGACGTACGACTGACCGAGGAACATGAGCCCGTAGTGGCCGCCGACGATGAGTCCGCCGGAGATGATGATCGTAACCCAGTCCGCCCTGGTTCGCGGTCGCCACTCGTAGCCGAGCGCGGCGATGGCCGCGACGAACAGGAGGACCGCGCCGTCGAGTCGGAGCGCGGCGAAGAGGATCGGCGGCAGCGTTTCCAGGCCGACCTCGACCGCGCCGAAGGCGGTCCCCCAGGCGACCGCGAGCGCAACGAAGAGGAAGATATCTCGCTGTGAAGTCATTTTAACACGAAATGGCCTGGGGGGATTTGTATTTTGATATTCGGAAGTAGAGTGGTGCTACGTACTGAATTCGGAGAGAATTGCTAGCTATGAACACGGGCAGAACAGTGTATGTTAGTAACTGAGACGGAACGAATTTCCGGCACGAACGCTGGCGGCATCGACTCGGGAGACGGAGTCCACTCTGCGGGTGTGCCGACGGTCGTCCTCGATATTAGTTAGAAACGCCGAGTAGCGAAACAAACGACCGTAGCCGGTTGCCGCTCGAGACCTGAGCACGACCGACGACGCCAACGTTCGGACCGTCGTGCTTCGAACCGCTGTGCGGTCGCTCGAGGGAGCTACCGCTCCGTCGTCGTCGGTGCCGCAAAAATGGATGAATCGTCGCGCGAGAGAACGAGGGAGTTACTCGTCGTCTTCGTCTTCGTCGTCGAGGAGTTCGTCGTCGTCTTCCTCGTCGTCAGCACCGTTCTCGTCGTCGTCGAGGTCGTCGTCCTCGTCGTCGACACCGTTCTCTTCGTCGTCACCGTTCTCCTCATCGTCGACGCCGTTCTCGTCGTCGCCGTTCTCGTCGTCGACACCGTTCTCTTCGTCGTCGCCGTTCTCCTCGTCATCCTCTTCCTCGTCGTCGGCGCCGTTCTCGCCTTCCTCGATCTCGAAGGCGCCGCGCATCGCGTTTTCGTGGGGACGGCAGACGTACTCGTACATCTCGTCGCTGGCCTCGAACTCGAGGAACTGGTCGTCGCCACCTTCCTCGTCGTTGTCGGTCTCGAGGTCGTCGACGACGTCGTCGTCCTCGTCGACGATCTCGATGTTGTGGGCCGTACCGTCGCCCTCTTCCCAGCCGATCTCGTACTCCTCGCCTTCCTCGAGGATCAGCGTGGGGTTCTCCTCGCCTTCGATGTCCTCGGGCTCCTCGCCCTCCCAGCCGGCGGAGTCGCCGTAGAGGACGATGCGCTCGCCGGGCTCGATCTCGACGCCGTCGCCGTTGGCGCCGTTCTCGCCGTTCTCGTCGTCGTCGCCGTTTTCGTCGTCGTCGCCGTTGTCACCACAGCCTGCAACGAGCGTTGTCGCAGCCGCAGCACCCGTGACCTTCATCGCGGTCCGTCGCGAAATGCCGTTATCTCGTGTCATCACCGATGGGTTGGAACCGAGTACATAAAAATGGCAACCCTCCATCCGAGCGTCGCCATGGGGTCTCATACCACGGTTTACGGTAATATCGGCTGGACTGATTTATGCTCGAAATCAAAGATGTTCGTCAGTCGTCGCTACCGTCGCTCGCACGAAACGGCTCGCTTCGATCGACCGACAGTCGCAAGAAGAGCGGGACGGCGACGAGTGCGATCAGGATTTCGAGGCCGCCGACGGCGAGAAACGCCGAGCCGTAGCCGTAGCTGCCGGCGATGGTCCCGCCGATCAGGAATCCGCCGAGAAAGCCGAGGCTCCCGGCGAGGTTGAAGCCGGCCATCGCAATTCCGCGCTCGCGCTCGTGTGCGATGTCGGTGACCAGCGCCATCGTCGCCGGCGAGACCAGCGCGCCGAGGACGCCGACGGCGACCATCGCGGCGGCGGCGGTCGCGACCGTCGGCGCGGCGCCGACCGCGAGGATGCCGACCCCGTAACACAGCGAACCGACGACGATCGGAATCGTTCGACCGATCCGATCCGAGAGCACACCCATCGGGTACTGTAGCAGGGCGAAGGGAGCAAAGAAACACGCAAGCATGAGTCCGGTCGTCCCGGGGCCCAGCCCGAACGCGTCCTGGAAGTACAGGGTTCCGACGAGCGCGAAGAAGCCGGCCGTCAGCCGATCGACGAACCCGAACGCGTAGGGGATCGTCAGGGTCGGTCGCCGACGGACGCCCTCGACGAGGGCTCGAGCGGATCGTCGACTCCCGCCGGTTCTGTCGGGGGCGAACGAGACCAGCGCGCCGACACAGACGAGCAGGGCGGACGCGACGACCAGCGGCGCCAGCGGGTTGAGTTCCGTCAGCTGTCCGCCAACGGGAGCGCCGAGGGCGGCTCCGAGCCCGATCGCGATCCCGGCTGCGCCCATGTTGCGGCCGTGACCGCCCTCGAGGTCCATCAGCATCGTCATCGTCAGTGAGAACGCACCGATCGTCATCGCTCCCTGGAAGAGCCGAAGGACGAGCACGCCCTCGAACGGGACGCCACCGAGGAGGGGTGCGGCGGCGAGGGCGGCGTAGCCGACCGCGCCGGCCAGCGCGCCGGCGACGATGAACGGACGACGACGGCCTACCGCGTCGCTTGCGAGCCCCCAGACCCCGACGAAGGCGACGTAGGCCGCGAACTCGCTCACCAGGAACCACATGCTCGCGTCCAGCGGACTCTCGGCGAACGGCGAGGCTGTCGCCTCGGCGCCGAGCGTCTCGACGAGCGTCGCGACGCCGGGGTAGAGCAGCAGCTGCGAGAACAGCACCGCGAAGACGACCGCCGCGAGGAGGATCCGATCGCGGTCACTCGAGTGCACGACCTCCGGTTGGCGCTCGTCGCCTAAGAAGCCGTTCGTCCGGACCGTTCGGCCCTGCGGTTTTTGCCGTTACTGGGACGCATATGAACGTGGAGAAGTATGCGTACTAAACATGAGTGACGACGCGAGCGACGGGCGCAGCGATCGGGAGGGCTGTCGATTCGGGACGCGGAGCGTCCACGCCGGCCAGTCGGCGGATCCCGCGACGGGCGCGATGGCACCGCCGCTCTACCAGACGACCTCTTACGTTTTCGACGACGCCGACGCCGCCGCGGAGCTGTACGCCCTCGAGGGCGAGGGGTACATCTACTCGCGGATCGCCAACCCCACGGTACGGGTGCTCGAGGACCGTTTGACCTCGCTCGAGGGGGGAGCGGGCTCGGTCGCGACCGGCAGCGGGATGGCCGCCCTCGACTCAGCGGTGTTGATCCTCGCCGAGGCGGGTGACAACGTCGTCTGTTCGACGGACACCTACGGTGGGACGACGGCGTACTTCTCGAAGACCGCCACCCGTCGGGACATCGAGACCAGGTTCGTCTCGACGCTCGAGTACGACGAGTACGAGGAGGCGATCGACGAGGACACCGCGTTCGTCCACGTCGAGACCGTCGGCAACCCCTCGCTGGTGACGCCCGACTTCGAACGGGTCGCCGAGATCGCCCACGAAAACGGCGTTCCGCTCGTCGTCGACAACACGTTCGCGACGCCGGCGCTGTGTCGACCCCTGGAACACGGCGCCGACGTCGTCTGGGAGTCGACGACGAAGTGGCTCCACGGCTCCGGAACGACGGTCGGCGGAATCCTCGTCGACGGCGGCTCGTTCCCCTGGGGAGAACACGGGTACGACGAGATCGCCGGCCAGAACCACGCCTACCACGACGTCGACTTCTCGCGGGACTTCTCCGAGGCCCCCTTCGCCGCGGCCGCACGATATCGTTCGCTGCGAAGCCTGGGCAACCAGCAGTCGCCGTTCGACGCCTGGCAGACCCTGCAGGGCCTCGAGAGCCTATCCCTCCGGGTCGAGAAACACTGTGAGAACGCGGCGATCGTCGCCGACTACCTGAACGAACACGAGGACGTCGCCTGGGTCACCTACCCGGGACTCGAGTCGCACCCGACCCACGACAACGCCTCCCGCTACCTTTCCGACTACGGCGGGATGATCGCGTTCGGGCTCGAGGGCTCGGGCGAGCGCGGCGGGTACGAGGCGGGCAAGACGTTCTGCGAGAACGTCGAGGTTGCCCAGTTCCTCGCGAACATCGGCGACGCGAAGACGCTGGTCATTCATCCCGCGAGCACGACCCACGGTCAGCTCACTCCCGAGGAACAGGAAGAGGCCGGCGTCACGCCGGATCTCGTCCGGATGTCCGTCGGGATCGAGGATCCCGAAGACATCCTCGCCGATCTTGACGGAGCGATCGACGAAGCTACACGCGCCGGCGACGAGGGATAACCCGTGACGACGAAGGAGACGATCGACCTCGGCGAGTTCCAGTTCCAGTCGGGGGAGTCGATCCCGAGCCTCGAGGTCGCCTACGAGACGTACGGCGAGTTCGAGGGGGACAACGCAGTGTTGATCTGTCACGCCCTGACCGGCAGCGCACACGTCGCCCGTCGCCCCGACGCCGGCGACGGGACCGCGGGCCAGGCTCGAGCCTGGTGGGGCGACGTCGTCGGTCCCGGAAAGGCGATCGACACCACCGAGTACTACGTCGCCTGTGCGAACGCGCCGGGCTCGTGTTACGGGACGACGGGTCCCTCGAGCACGAACCCTGAAACCGGGGACCCGTACGGGACCGACTTTCCACCCGTGACGATCGGGGATTGGACCCGTGCCCAGCGGCTGCTGCTCGACGAACTCGGCGTTGGCCGGCTCCACGCCGTCGTCGGCGGCAGCGTCGGCGGGATGAACGTGCTCGACTGGCTGCGCCGCTACCCCGACGACGTCGAGCGGGCCGCGGGGGTCGCCACGGCCGCCAGGCTCGACGCCCAGTGTCTCGCGCTCGACACCGTCGCCCGCCGGGCGATCACGAGCGATCCGAACTGGAACGGCGGTCACTACTACGGCGGGGCGGAGCCCGAGGAGGGACTGGCCCGCGCCCGGCAGATCGGCCACATCATGTACCTCTCGAAGACCTCGATGGCCCGGAAGTTCGGCCGCCGATCGGCCGGCCGCGAGACGGTCCACGAGACCCCGCCCGACCCCGCGGCCGCCTTCTTCCCCTACCGCGAGGTCGAGTCCTACCTCGACTATCAGGCCGACAAGTTCACCGACCGCTTCGACGCCAACAGCTACCTCTACCTGACGCGGGCGATGGACGACTTCGACCTCTCCGCGGGCTACGAGTCCGACGCCGACGCGCTGGCGGCGTTCGAGGGCGAGTTGCTCCTCCTCTCGTTTACCGGCGACTGGCACTTCACCGTCGAGCAGGCGGAGGTCGTCGCCGAGGCCGCCCGCGATGCCGACGTCGACGTCGCCCACCACGTCGTCGACTCCGACCACGGCCACGACGCCTTCCTCGTCGAACCCGAGAAGGTCGGGCCGCCGCTGTCGGAACTGCTCGAGACGGGCCTGTCCGGACGGACGATCACGGACACGAATCCCGAAATCGAGGACGAGAACGACTCGTTTGCGCCCGTGCACACGAGCCTCTTTTCGAAGTAACGGCGTCCTCGCAGTAATCGTCGTTTCGCGCGTCGGACCGGGACTCAGCCTCGTTAATCAGCGTGGACGGCCGACGGCTGCTCGGCCGAAACGTACTGCTCGCCGAGCCGGCGGTCGTCACGCCGTCGGTCCACCCACCGTCGCAGGTCCCGTGCGAAAAGCGAGAGGCCGGTCAACCGAAGCAGTTGCTGGATCGGTCTCTGGGGCGAGCGAAACGCCGCGATCAGCGACCACATCGACCCCGCGGCGTAGGCGCCAAGCGCCGAGAAGGTCATGCCGAGGGTCAGAAACGTCGTGCCGTACACCATCCCGATCCCCATCGACGGGATGCTCGTCCCGAGAGGAACGCGGGCGCTCGCGTCCCGCAGCGTCGGGGCGAGAAAGAGGATCGAGAGCGTGCTACCTACCATGAACACCAGGTCTTGCCACATCATCGAGACAACTTACTCGACCCTGAGTAAATAACTCTCTTGGTATCGAAATGGCCCGTTACCGTAGAATTTCAGCGCTGGCGACGGCTTGCGTTACTCGCGGTCCAGCACGCCCTCGGCGAGTAACGTGTCACGGACCTCGGCCATCGAGTCGACGACGACCTCGCAGTGGGGCTCGACGGCGGGTTTCGGATCGAACCCGATCGAGAGTCCGGCGACCCGCAGCATCGGCAGGTCGTTCGCCCCGTCGCCGACTGCGACGGTCTCCTCGAGTTCGGCGCCGACGTGGGTCGCGAGGTCCTCGAGAGCGGTGTCTTTGGTCCCCTCGATCAGCGACCCCTCGACGTCGCCAGTGAGCCTCCCGTCGACCATCGGCAGCCGGTTCGAGACGATATGGTCGACCGTCACGCCCTCGCGCTCGAGGGCGGCCTCGACGCCGCGCTCGAATCCGCCCGTGAGGATCGCGGTCGTGACGCCCGCGTCGTTCAGCGACTCGATCAGTGCGCCCGCCCCCTCGCGGAGTTCGACCTCGGCGAAGGCCGCGGCGACGGCTTCCTCGTCGAGCCCCTCGAGCAGCGCCGCTCGCCTGCGGAGGCTCTCGGCGTACTCGATCTCGTCGTTCATCGATCGCTCGGTGATCTCGGCCATCTCGTCGGCGACGCCACACTGTCTGCCAAGCAGGACGGTCATCTCGGAGTCCGAGAGCGTCCCGTCGAAATCGAACGCAACGACTGTCATCGCTCGCCCGTTGTGGGGCCCGGGATAAACCAGTTCAGGTTCCGTCCCGGGAGCGGTCGGCACCCGTCGGCGCTCCCGCGAGACGAACCGCACCCGAAAGCTGTTAGCGACGCGCTTCGACTGTCGCGCCATGTCAACGGAGAGACGACTCGAGTACGACAAGGGGCCGTCGCTCGAGGACGAACCCGGGGACGATGATCCGAACGACGGAGACGACCCGGAGCGCACAGCCGAGCGCAGCGGCCGGCCGACGGTCGAGGCTCCAGCCTGGGCGGTCGGGGTGGCCTCGGGCGTGATCGCGTTCGCGGCAGTCTTTTTGATGAGCCACCAGCTCGCCGGATCGATGTTCGGGACGGGGCTGTTTACGCAGGTCGAGAACGAACCGAGCCGGTGGATGATGTCGAGCTTTACGATGCTCGGCAGCCACGGTGCGGTGATCGTGGAGGGTGAGGAAGCGGCCCACGGGCTGTACGCCCCGATGGGGATGTTCGCCTCCCACGTCTCGGCGCTGGTTCCGCCTCTCGTTCTCGGAGTCGTCGGCTACCTGCTCGCTCGATACGTTCGCCTCGAGACCCTCAGCGATGCCGGGATCCTCGTCGGAACGCTGACCGCGACCTACGTCGTTCCGCTAGTCGCCCTCGGGACGGCCACGCAGTGGGTGCCCGAGGAGAGCGACCCCGCCGCCGGCGAGGTCGGCGCCGAGCAGGAGGTCCTCTCGATTGCTGTCGACGTGTCGATGGTGGTCTCGACGACGCTCTCGGTCGCCCTGTTCGTCTCCCTCGGCGCTGCTGTCGCCGTCCTGCCGCGACTGCTCGAGCGCGCGCCGATCGAAACGACGATCGAAGACGGCTCTGCGTGAGCTGACCCGGGAACGTGTTCTATCGTGTCCCGCCCGACAGGCCGAAAGCGTCCCTTACTCGTCGGGGCTCGGCCCGCTCGGCGGCGATTCCGTGGGCTGGTCGACTCCGTCCGCCCGTTCGTCGCGTCCGCGCGTCGGCTCGTCCGGTTCGCGGAAGTCGAGATGCTGGTCGGCATCGGCCGACTCCTCGAGGAAGGAGAGTTCGCGCTGAGGGAACGGGATCGTGATCCCCGCGTCGGCGAACCGATCGTAGATGCGGCGGTTGAGCTGATCGATGGCCCGCTTCTCGGTCAGCGGGTGCGTGATGTACGCCTGCAGTTCGAAGACGAGTGCGGAGTCGCCAAACTCGTCGAACAGCACGCGCGGCCGCGGCGAGTTGCGAATCATCGGGGCGTCCTCGGCGACCTCCATGGCGATCCGTTCGACGGTTTCGTAGTCGGTTCCGTACGCGGCCGTGATCGGGACGTCGATCCTGATATGTCGCCGCGGCGCGGTCTGGTTGACGACCTGCGTCGAGTTCAACACGGCGTTGGGGACGGTGACCATCGTGTTCTCCGGCGTCAGCACCGTCGTCGACCGAATGCCGATGTCGACGACCGTGCCGCGCATTCCTTCCTCGAGGAGGATGACGTCACCCGGCTTGTACGTGTTGTCGAAGTACAGCGCGATGCCGCCGATCAGGTTGCTGATCGCGTCCTGGGCGGCGAAGCCGATGATGATACCCAGCACACCCGCCGACGCCAGAAACGGCGTCACCTGCAGATCCCAGATCGAGACGATCACCAGCGCGGCGACCGCGACCATCCCGATCGTCCAGAAGTTCTGGAAGATCGGGGCGAACTCGTAGTTGTTCTCGGAACCGTTCGCGACCTCGAGCCAGCGGCTCCCGATTCGGATCGCCGCGCGCGCCCACAGCACCGTCAGCGCCGTCGCGACGGCGTTGCTGAGTAGCGACTCGGCCTCGACGACGCCGAACGCCTGGAGCGAGACGGAGATTCCGATCAGGAGGATCGAGATCGCAAGCGGCGTGTAAATCTCCTCGACGGCCGCCCGTCCGAACGTCGTCGGCGCGTCCTCGTCCAGCGGCCGAAGATACCGTCGGCCGGCCCAGTGGACGAGGCGAGCCAGCAGGTACGAGCCGACGATGATCAGCGAGAGCAACAGCCACTCCCACTCGAGCAGCGACGCCGATAGCGCCGGCTGGCTGGCGCCGTCGAGCCGTAGCCACTGCCACGGGTAGATGGGAGGGGACATCGAAGACGTGTAAGCCGTGGTTAGGGCGGGTAATATACTGTTGGATGTTGCACTCGAGTCTTTTTATACGGGTGTCGAATGCCGTCGGTATCACAACGATGATCAAGGCTCTGTCCCAACTGTTGTCAATGCCCAGTGAGGGGCGGACGGGTGGCGGCGACGGATGACTGCCACGTCGCTCGAGGTGGTAGCGCTCGCGCTGGTGCCGGCGATCCTGTGGGGGCTCGCGCCGATTTTTGACAAGCGCGGGATGGCCAGCGGCGGCGGCTCGATCCAGGCGGCGCTGGTCGTCGTCGTCGTCCAGTTGCTGTGGTACTGGCTCGCGATCGCCGTTCTCTACGGGGAGTCGGCCTTCGCCGGACTGACCCTCGAGGTCCTGGCGGTCTTCGCCTTCGCGGGCGTGATCGGTACGGCGCTTGGCCGGATCGCGATCTTCGTCGGCGTCGACAGGGTCGGTGCGAGTCTCAACAGCACGATTCTGAGCACGCGGCCGCTGTTCGCGACGCTGATCGCCCTCGCGGTTCTGGGCGAACCGCTGGGTCCGGTGACGGGGGCCGGGATCGTGATCCTCGTCGCCGGGCTCTCGACGCTGACGGTCTCGAGAGGCGGCGACCTCGGCGGCTGGACGCCGCGGGATCTGCTGTGGCCGATCCTGGCCGCCGCGACGTTCGCCGTCGCCAACGTCGCCCGCCGGTACGGGATGCTCGAGACGCCGATCTCGGCGCTCGAGGCCGTCGCGATCAACGAGACGGCCGGACTCGTCGCGCTGGTCGCCTACGCGCTCGCCGTCGGCGGGCGCGACGTCCTCGAGCGTCCTCGCGCCTCCTACCGCTACTTCGCCGTCAGCGGACTGCTGACGACGGTCGCGATGCTCTCGTTGATGGCCGCGCTCGGCCTCGAGGCGGGACGGATCGCCGTCGTCGATCCGCTGGTCGCGACCGCGCCCTTCTTCACGCTCGTGTTCGCCGCCGTGTTGCTTCGGGACCTCGAGCGCGTGACGAAGGGTATCGTCGCGGGAGCAGTTCTGGTGGTCGTCGGCGCCGTCCTGATCACGATCTGAGGCAGTTCTTGCGCCCGGTGACGGTTTTTGCCACCCGTGCCGACAACGGAAGGGTTTACCCGTTCCAAGGCGGTGTCTCGCGCATGAAGGTGCTCGTTACGGACCCGATCGCGGACGCGGGTCTGGACGTTCTCAGAGACGCCGGCCACGAGGTCGAAACGGGGTATGAACTCGAGGGCGACGACCTGCTCGAGGCGGTGTCGGACGCCCACGGACTGATCGTTCGCTCCGGGACCGAGGTCGACGAGACGCTGTTCGAGGCCGCCGAGGAGCTCGTCATCGTCGGTCGGGCCGGAATCGGCGTCGACAACATCGACATCGAGGCCGCGACCGATCACGGCGTTATCGTCGCCAACGCGCCCGAGGGCAACGTCCGCGCGGCCGCCGAACACACCGTCGCGATGACGTTCGCGACCGCCCGCTCGGTCCCGCAGGCCCACATCCGCCTGAAGAACGGCGAGTGGGCCAAAAGTGACTACCTCGGCGCCGAACTCGACGGCAAGACCCTGGGCGTCGTCGGCCTGGGTCGGGTCGGCCAGGAGGTCGCCAAGAAACTCGACTCGCTGGGGATGGACATCGTCGCCTTCGACCCCTACATCTCGGAGGAGCGCGCCGACCGGCTAGGCGCCGAACTCGTCGACTTCGAGCCGTGTCTCGAGCGCGCGGACTTCCTGACGATCCACACGCCGCTGACGCCGGAGACCGAGGGAATGATCGGCGCCGAGGAACTCGACCTGCTCGAGGGTGGCTACCTCGTCAACGTCGGCCGTGGCGGGATCGTCCAGGAGGACGCCCTCGCCGCGAAGGTCGAGGACGGTACGCTCTCGGGTGCCGCACTCGACGTCTTCGCCGAGGAGCCCCTCGCCGAGGACTCCCCGCTGCTCGAACACGACGACGTCATCGTCACGCCCCACCTCGGCGCGTCGACCGAAGCGGCCCAGGAGAACGTCGCCGTCTCGACGGCCGAACAGGTCGCCGCCGCGTTCCTCGACGAACCGGTGGCGAACGCCCTGAACGCCCCCTCGATCGACGAGAGCGCGTTCCCCCGCGTCAAACCCTACATCGACATCGCCGAGACCGCGGGCAAGGTCGCCGCCCAGCTGCTCGAGAGCCGCACCGAGCGCGTCGAGGTCTCCTACGAGGGGGAGATCGCCGACGAGGACCTGGAGTTCGTCACCGCCTCGGCGCTCAAGGGCGTCTTCGAACCGCTCGAGTGGCAGGTCAACGCGGTCAACGCTCCCCAGATCGCGAAGGACCGCGGCGTCGAGGTCACCGAGTCCAAGACCCGCCAGGCCGCCGACTTCCAGAGCCTGATCTCGGTGACCGTCGGCAACGGTGACGAGGAAATCTCCGTCGACGGGACGCTGTTCGCCGGCGAGGACCCCCGTATCGTCCGGATCGACGGCTACCGCGTCGACGCGATCCCCCACGGGAAGATGGTCGTTACCCGAAACACCGACGAGCCGGGCGTCATCGGCCTCATCGGCAGCGTGATGGGCAAGTACGACGTCAACATCGCGGGAATGTTCAACGCCCGCGAGACGATCGGCGGGGAGGCCCTGACGGTGTACAACGTCGACGGGCTCGTTCCCGAGGAGGCAAAGCAGGAACTCAACGAGGACGACCGGATCCTCGGCGTCGACTACATCGTACTGAACGGTCAGTAGCTCCGGTAGCCGCCACTCGTTTTTTCGAACTCGAGTCACTCACCTCGGTAGGTCGCCATCACGAACGGTACCGAACTTCCGAGCGGGTCGTCGACGGTTCGCTCCCAGTCGAGCTCGAATCCGGCCCGCTCGAGGGCCTCGCGAGTCGAGCGTGGGCCGGGCGTACTGAAGAACATCGATCGGCCGCTTCCGAGCCAGTTCTCTCGAACGGTTTCGTACCGTCCCGAACTGCCAGTCATCAGGAGCCGTCCACCCGGTTGGAGCACGCGAGCGAGCTCCGCGTAGACGGCGGGATGCTCCGCCCGAGGAACGTGAAAGACCGTGTGGTAGGCCGTGATCGCGTCGACGGCGTTCGCGGCGAGCGGCAGCGCCGTCAGCTCGCCCTGAATGAGTTGCGCTTCTGGGACGGCGTCGGCCGCCAGCTCGAGCTGCCGACGCGAGAGATCGAGCCCGATCCGGTCGACGCCCGCGAGGTTCGCCAGCGTCCGTCGACCGTCGCCACAGCCGACGTCGAGCACCGTCGCCTCCGGTGGTATCGACTCGAGTAGCTCGTCGATCAGCGCTGCGTCGTCGCCGTCGGCGCGACGACTCGCCGCGTACGGCTCGGCGAGTTCGTCCCACGCCCGCCGGAGTTCGCGCCTGTCCATGCTCTGAGGAGGCGGCTCGCGAGCAAGGCGAGACGGCCAAACAGGTGAGGGTTCGACCGCCGAACGCGGCGGCTCGGGATCGTTACGGCGCGCCCACGAGTACGAACCGACTCTCGGCGTCGCCGTTGTGAATCTGGTGGGTCGCGTCCGGCGGAATCCGGATCGCGTCGCCCTCGCTCAGCTCGACCGATTCGTCCTCGACGGTGACCGTCGCCTCGCCCTCCAGGAGCAGGTACACCTCCTCCTGTCCCTCGTCGGCGTGGTCGTGTTCCATCCCCTCCCAGCCGGGCTCGCACTCGAGGACGGTCACACCGACGTTCTCGCAGTTCAGTTCGTCCCGGAGGAAGTGCAGTCCGCTCTGATCGTCGACGTCGTGGTAGTTCGCGGTCGTGTACTCGGCCATCGCAAACCCACGACCACGGGACGAGTGATAAACGTTGGCCGCACCCGAACTCGTACGGTCGAGTCCCGATTGCGGCGGTTGCCGTCCCGTCGGCCCGTCCGACTGCAAAAGATCTATCGCCGGCACGGCCCTCGAGTCGCGCATGGACGAGATCGCGGTCGACTTCGGCGAGGACGGACTCGTTCCGGCCGTCGCACAGGACGCCGAGACCGGCGAGGTGTTGATGCTCGCCTACGTCTCCCCGGAGGCGCTCGAGCGAACCCGCGAGACGGGGCGGGCTCACTACTACTCGCGCAGCCGGGACGAGCTCTGGGAGAAGGGCGCGACGAGCGGCCACACCCAGGACGTCACGGAGGTTCGGGTCGACTGCGACGCCGACACCCTGCTGTACCTGGTCGACCAGGCGGGCGGCGCCTGCCACACCGGCCACCGCTCGTGTTTCTACCGCACGATCGAGGGGGAGCACGTCGGCGAACGCGTCTTCGATCCGGAGGCCGTCTACGAGTAAGATGAGCGAGCGCGTCTCCCGCTCGAGCGACGTCGAGACCGATCGAACGCCCCTCGAGCGACTCGAGGCCGCCCGCGAGCGCTACGCGCAGGCGCGGACGGCGATCGACGACCGCGGCGGCGAGGCAGTCGTCGAGGCCGCCGAGGCCTACCGGGACGCGACGGACCTGCTCGAGCGCTACGTCGACCGAGCGACGGGAACGGGCAGGGAGAACTTCAAGGCCTACGTCGAACTCGAGGGGAAGTTCGACTCGCTGGTCGAGGGGCTTCCCGAGGACCTGAAGGGCCGCGAGGCGTTCGAGAACGCGCTCGACGCCATCGACAAGCGCCGACTGAGCGAGTCCGATTTCGAACGAGCCCACGACGCGCTCGAGCCCGCCGAGCAGTACGCCGAGTTGCTCGAGGAGCGCGACGCGGCCCGCGAGGCCGTCGCCGAGGCGCGCACGGACGCGAGCCGCCGTCGCCGCGAGATCGACGGCGAGATCGACGAACGCGAGCGCCTACTCGAGCTGGCCAACGCCGACCTGGGCGCGCCCGTCGAACGCCTGCGGGAGCCGATCGAGCGCTACGACGAGCTGATCCGGGAGCGGTTCCGGGAGTACCGCCTCGAGGCCTCGGCCCGCGAGGTCTTCGCGCTGCTCGAGCGCAGCCGGTGGTACCCGTTCGTCGCGTTCGAGCGACCGCCCGACGATCTGGAGCGGTTCGTCTTCGACCGACCCGCGGGTGAGTACACGATCCCCGAACTGCTCGAGTACGCGGAGTACTCTCGCTCGAAGCTCTCCCACTACGTCGAGGACGCCGACGAGCTCAAGCGGGCGGTCGCGACCCAGCAGACCTACCTCGAGGGGATCGACGGCGAACCGCTGACCGTCGGCTGGCCGCCCGGTCCCGCAGGTCTCCTCGAGCGGCGAACCCGGGAGTTCCGGCCCTTTGTCGCCCGCGTCGCCGACGAGGAAACCGTCACTGCGCTCCGGGAGGTGCGGGCGCTCGCCCGCGACGACGAGTACGACCGCCTTCAGACGGCGGCCCAGGCCGTCGAGCAGCTGACCCCCGACGAGCGCGAGCGACTGCGGGAGGGCCGGGTCACGGACGAACTCGAAGCCTTGCGGACCGAGCGGGAGCGACTCGAGGCCGCACTCGAGGTCGACGACTCGCTGTAGGACTCGTTCGACCGTTTTCCGCTCCGGGCCACGACTGAAGGAGCCGGCGGTCGTACCCCCCGTCATGACCAGACAGCTGCTCGTCCCGGTGGATGACTCGGCGCCCGCGCGGGCGGCCCTCGAGTACGCCCTCGAACGGTTCCCCGACGACGAGCTCGTCGTCGTCCACGCTGTCGACGACCTCGAGGCGGGGTACGCCGGCGAGCCGTCGGCCGACGACGACGGAGCGACCGACCTCGACGTCTTCGAGGACGCTACGCGACTCGCCGAGGAGCGCGGACGGCGAGTCGAGACCCGCGTCCTCGAGGGGCAGGCCGCCGACGCGATCCTCGAGCACGCCGTCGAGACCGGCGCCGACGAGATCGTCATGGGCAGCGAGGGTCGATCGGGGGTCTCGCGGATGCTGCTCGGCAGCGTCGCCGAGAAGGTCGCCCGGCGGTCGCCGGTTCCGGTCACGATCGTCCCGTCCGACCGGTAAGCGAACTGCAACCAGCGGGATTTTCACGCCGACTCCCGGAGAATCGGGTATGGACGATCGGACGGGGACGACGCTTCACACCGGCCTGCTCATCCTGACGACGGCCGGCGTCGCCTGGCTCTCGGGGCTACCGATGGTGTTTCCGAGCCTCGGCCCGTCCGCGTTCGTACTGGCGCTGTTCCAGGACAGCGATGCGACCTCGCCGCGGCGGGTGATCGGGGGCCACGCGATCGGCGTCGTCGCCGGACTGATCGCCTACCACCTGCTGGCGGGCGGTGTCAGCATGACCTCGGCGACGGCACCGGGCTCGCTCGAGGGGCTTCAGCTCGCGGCCAGCGCCGTCGTCGCGACGATGCTGACCGTCGGCGGTATGCTCGCGACCGACACCCGCCATCCGCCCGCCTGCGCGACGACGCTGATCGTCTCGCTCGGCTTGCTCTCGACGCTGTGGGAGGGGACGCTGATGGTGCTCGCGGTCGTCTTGCTCGTCATCGTCCACCGGCTTCTGCTGGCGACCGAGCGCGTCGGCGCGCGCTACGGTGAGGAGCTTCGGCCGTAGCTCACACGACGGCACGTCTCAGTCGCCGGCGTCGCTCGTCTCGACCTCCTCTCGGGGAAGCTGTTGTTGGAGCACGAACGGGCCGAAGTCTGCCGCGGTCCGCCGCGCGATCGTCGCGATCCGGAGCACGTACGCCAGCAATACGGCGAACGGACTGAACAGCGCCGTGATCGTCGCGGCGACGACGACGACGTAGACGTAGGGGTGCAACTCGAGGGCCAGCAGGTTGCCGTACGAGAGGACGATGAAGGCACCCGCCAGCAGCGTCGGGAAGCCGACGTACAGCAGGATCTTCGAGAGATCCGCCAGCTCCTGTTGCATGTACACCGTCTTGAAGTACTGGCGGGCGACGTGGATGTCGCCCAGTAGCTCCTCGAGGCGCTCGAGCTGGTCGTCGGCGGCCGCCGAGAGGTCGAATCGGTGGTACTCGCGGATCTTTCTGACCTCCTGGAGCTGCCAGGGATCGTTGTAGTGGAGGATAACCGAAATCACCTCGAAGGTGCCGAACGTGCTCTCTCCGAGCGAGTCGATCGAGTCGTCGTCTCGAGGGGCCGTCATCGAGACGAACTCCTCGACGTCCTCGCGTAGCTCCGTCTCCGCGTCCGAACAGACGTTTTGGAGGCCGAGGGTCGTTCGACGTTTGGCCTCGATCAGCGTCCGTAACAGCGCGGACGGCTCGGCGGGGCTCGGCCGAACGCCGGTGTGGGATTCGATCGACTTCCGGAAGTCGGCGGTCTCTTCGATCCGCTCGAAGAAGGCGCCGGTCGTCCCGAACTCCTCGGAGAGAATCAGCTGGTTGATCGCCAGCACGACGGTAATAAAGGGGAGCATCCCGCCGATCAGCGTCGAGGAGATCGCGACGACGTCGTCGGCCTCGGCGGGCGTGATCAGTGAACTTCGAATCAACGTCAGGGAGACGACGAACGTGGCGACGAGCATCAGTCCGGAGACGGCTCGGCGATCGCCGTGGAGGTAGAGCCAGTGGAGCCAGGCGTCGATCCGCGACTCCGCCCCGACGAGCGGATCGGGCTGGGACTGTGGCGTGTCGTCCTCGTCGGCGACCTCGTGGCGTTGTGTCGACTCTTCCCCCATCTGTTCGATCGATGTGGGTTCTCAAGGCCGAAAGAACTGCTGCCGGCAGCCGATCCGGTTCAGGCGTCGTTTTTCGCAGTCGAGAGGGCCTCGTACATCTCGTCGGCGAGTCCGTTCGCCCGGTCGCCGTCGCGGGCCTCGGCGTAGATCCGCACGAGGGGCTCGGTGCCGGACGGTCGGGCCAGCACCCACGCGTCGCCGTGATCGAGTCGGTAGCCGTCGCGCGTGTTGAGTTCGGCGTCGGCCTCCTGGGCGTGGTTTGCCGCGGCGTCTAACATCGCGTCGCGTTCGGCCGTCGACTCGTACTCGATGTTCCGCCGGACGTTGGCGTAGCCGCTGTAGGGGGCGACGATCTCGCTGACCCGCCGTTCGGCGACGAGTTCGAGGAACCGCGCGGCGGTGTAGGCGCCGTCGCGGGTGAGCCGGTAGTTCGGGAAGAAGATCCCGCCGTTGCCCTCGCCGGCGACGGGGACGTGCTTGTCTTTGGCCTCGAGTTCCCGGATCCTGGTGATGATATTCGTCGAGCCGATCGGGGTCAGCTCGAGTTCGGCACCGATCTCGTTGACGACGTCGACCAGGCGCTGGGAGACGTTGACCGCCGAGACGGTGGTATCCTCGGGCCCGAGTTCGGCCGCCGCGAGCGCGGCCAGCGTGGCGTCGCCCTCGACGTACTCGCCGTTCTCGTCGAAGAAGATCGCGCGGTCGCCGTCGCCGTCGTGGGCGATTCCGATGTCGGCGTCGGTCGACCGGACGAGCCGGCCCAGATCGCCGAGGTTCGACAGCACCGGCTCCGGATCGCGACCGGGGAAGTGGCCGTCGGGCTGGCCGTTGACGGTGACGACCCGACAGCCCAGCCGACGGAAGAACTCCGGGCTGGTCAGCGAGCCCGCGCCGTGGCCGGGGTCGAGGGCGATCGTCAGGTTGGCGTCGGCGATCCGCTCGCGGTCGACCGCCTCGAGCAGCTCGTCGACGTACTCGCGTCTGGCGCCCTCGACCTCGCGGACGCGACCGGTCTCGTCCCAGGAGGCGACCGTAAACGCCTCCGCGAGCAGCGTCTCCTCGATCGACTCGAGGTCGGAGACGGCGAGTTCGACGCCGTCGCGGTCGACGAGTTTGACGCCGTTGTACTGGGGCGGGTTGTGCGAGGCCGTGATAACCATGACCGGAACGCCTTCCCGTTCGGCGTACGCCTGCGCGCCCGGCGTCGGCATGATCCCGAGCCGATCGACGTCGGTCCCCGTACTTGCCAGCCCGCTCGCGGCGGCGTCGGCGAGCATCTGGCCGGTGTATCGCGTGTCGCGCGCGATCGCGATGCGGCCGACCCCCCAGGCGGTCCCCGCTGCCTTCGCGACGCGCAGGACGAACGCGGGCGTCAGCTCCTCGTTGGCGACGCCCCGCGTCCCGCTCGATCCGAATACTTGCATCACGTAGTAGTCGGGTTGGCCCCCCCAAATGGGTTCCGAAGCCGACGGACAGACGGAACGCTTTCGGTCCGCCATCTCGATCCTCGAAACATGGATTCGATCGAGGAGAAACGCGTCTACGGCGACCGGGAGGGTGCCGTCCAGATCTACGTCGCGAGTTCCTTCGGCGTCGTCCGCGTGCGGGCCGCTGGCGATACGGTCGGCGAGTTCGGGCTCTGTGAGCGCTGTGACGCCGCCGACGTCGCCGCGAGCGCGGACGGAATCGCCGTCGCGACCGACGACGACGTCGAACTGCTCGAGCCGGCGGCCGACGCGACCGACGTCGAACTCGTCGGAACCGGGTTCGGTTCCGCGGTCGCGGTCGGCGCCAACGGCTCCAAGCTGCTCGCTGCGGGTCCGGACGGGCGGGTCGCCTCCCGAGTGGACGGCGAGTGGCAGACGCTTTCCGACGACTTCGAACCGACGGTTCGGGCGATCGACGGCGATCTCCTCGCGACCGATCGGGGCGTCTACCGTGTCCACGACGGCGGGCTCGATCACGCCGGTCTCACCGACGTCCGCGACGTCTCGGCAGCGGGCGTTCCGCTCGCCGCTACCGCGGACGGCCTCTACAAGCTCGGCAACGGCTGGATGGAGGCGCTCGAGGGCCCGTTCGAGGTCGTCGCCGCGGACCCTCGATCCGAGCCGGGAAGTCTCCGTCGTGCACACGCGGTCTCGGAGGGAGCCGCCTACGACTACGCCGCGGACGTCGGGGAGTGGCGCGAGCTCGATGTACCCGGGGAGATCGTCGACGTCGGCTACGCCGACGCAGTTTACGCCGTCACCGCCGACGGCCGGTTCCTCGCGGCGACGGGCGGCGAGTGGCGCTCCCAGGTCCTCGGGATCGACGGCGTCGCAGGTCTTGCCGTCCTTTCCGCGTGAGTACCGTCCTCAAGCGTCTCGGCCGATCCGATCCCGGGACGCGGGCGTTTCGGACCCTCCGCGGGCTGGGCTACGGCGCCTACTATCGGCTGGCGGCGCTGAACTACGATCGGGAGCTGTTCCCGCGCCGGAATCGGACGCCTGCGGGGAGGTTCCGGTGTTACGAACCGCTCAACCGCCACGGCGACGACCGGATGCTCGCGGAGCTCGAGGCCTGCTGTGGCCCGTCGGCAGCCGTCTACGACGTCGGCGCGAACGTCGGAATCTACGCGCTCGCGCTGGCGACCGACGAACCGGATCGGCGGGTCGTCGCCTTCGAACCCGCACCGCGGACAGCCGACCGACTGTGCGCGAACGTCCGACTGAACGGGCTCGAGGATCGGATCGACGTCCGGCCCTGCGGGATCGGTGACGAGAGCGGCGACCGCCCGTTCTACGTCTCCACGTACCCCGAACTCTCGGCGTTCGACCGGGCCAGCGCCGCCCGCTGGGAGGCCTCGGTGGCCGACGTCCGACCGGTCCCGATTCGCCGGCTCGACGATCTCGAGCCCGAGCTACCGGTTCCCGACGCAATCAAGATCGACGTCGAGGGGGCCGCACCCGCAGTCGTCCGCGGCGCCGCGGAGATCCTCGAGCGACACGAGCCGACGGTGTTCGTCGAGCTCCATCGGGACGGCCTCGCCGACGATATCCTGGTCGAGACGAGGGCGGCCCTCGAGACCGTCGGCTACCGAATCAGGGAACGGGACGAGTACTGGCGCTGTGAATCCTGTGGGAGATAATCACACGACACCGGAAGCCACGAAAACGGGTTCTGTGGGGCGCTCGAGCCGGCCTCGCCGGGGATCGCGTTGCTTATTTACCGTATAATAATCCCCCATCCGTCGGTACGATCGATCGATGGTTCTGCTCCGTTGGTCGTCGCTCTTCCCGCTTTGCCGGTCGGCCGTACGACGGCGTTCGAGCGTTGGTACGTCGAGACGGAATCGAAAACCCGACTTCGTCGCCCTTGGCGACGATTCGACCGCCGCCTCCCCGAGGGACGCGCTGATCGAGCGAAAGGGGGCGACCGCGGTCGGGAGCGGAACACGATGCACTCTTCGGGCAGCGTTCGAAACACCTCCTAACGAATGAAGCGGAGCATCACCAGCGGCTTTCTCTCGATCCTCGGCGTGAAGTTTCTCCTCATCAGTCTCGACTTTCTCTCCTCGCCGCTGCTGACTCGGTTTCTCGGAGAAGGGTACGGTGACTACGCGGTCTTGATGTCCATCTTCGCGATCTACATGATCTTCGTCAGCACGGGCGTCGGGGACGGCGTAAGGAAGTACGTCGCGGAACAACGCGACACCCCACACTGGGACGAGCACGTGGTCGGGTTCTACCTCCGACTGGCGCTGTTGCTCGCCGCCGCCGGCTGTTTCTTCCTCGCGCTGGCAGCCCAGTCCGGTTTCATCCAGAACCACCTCGGCACCTCCTACCAGACGTACTTCTATCTCCTCTCCCTGCTCGTCTTCACCTCCCAGTTCCGCGAGTACACGCGCCGAACGCTCATGGGATTCGGCCTCGAGCGCTACTCCGAACCGCTGCTCTTTCTCGACAAGATCCTCTTTATCACCGTCGGCGTCGGGCTCGCGTATCTCGGCTACGGCGTCCCCGGGGTGCTGATCGGCCACATGACGGGCGCGGTGGTGACGTCGGTGATCGGCCTGGCGGCGATCCACCGACAGGTGCCGCTGACGACGGCGCTGTTCAAGATTCCCTCGCGGGAGTTTCCGCGCCGCGAGCTCTTCGCGTACAACGGACTCAGCATCGTACTGATTCTCTTCCTGACGTCGCTGTACGAGGTCGACGTCGTGATGCTCGGCTTCTTTACCACGGCCCAGGAAACCGCCTACTACCGGATCGCGCTCACTCTCGCGGAGTTTCTCTGGATCGTGCCGCTGGCGCTCCAGAACGTTCTCCTGCACTCGACGTCGAACATCTGGGCGAACAACGACCGCGAGCGGATCAACTCCCTCGCCGCCCGCATCACGCGGTACACGCTGTTGTTCACCCTGTTGCTCGCGGTCGGACTCGCGGCGCTCGCGCCGATCGCCCTGCCGATCATCTACCCCGATGACTACATCGCTAGCTACGTGCCGATCCTCCTGTTACTCCCCGGCTGCGTCGGCTTTGCCCTGGCGCGCCCGGTCCTCGCGATCGGCCAGGGGAAAGGCGACCTCCGAAAGCTGATCGTCGCGACCGGTGCGGCGGCGATACTCAACATCACACTCAACGGACTCCTGATTCCTCAGTACGGAATGTACGGCGCCGCCGCCGCGACCAGTATCAGTTACGGGCTCATGTTCATCTTCCACCTCTGGAGCGCCAGATCGATCGGTTTCTATCCGGCCGCGGACGCTCGAATTCCGCAGGCGATACTCGTAGGCGTCTCCGCGGCGGTTCCGATCTTCCTCCTGACGGAGTTCCTCCGGGGCTCGGCCATTCCGCTGGTCGTCATCGACCTTCCCGTTTCGTTGATCGTCGTCCCACCGGTCGGCGCGATCGTCTTCCTCGGGCTCTCGATCCTCTTCGGTGCGGTCGACGTCGACGAAATCGTCGACTTCCTCGAGTCGGCCCCGGATCCGATCGGCCAGTTCGGCTCGAGCCTCCGGTAACGTCACCGTCGCGGAACGGTACGAGCACTCAGCCGCTGTCGATCTCGCAGAACGCGAGCCGCCAGTTCGATGCCTCCGTCAACCGACGACCGGAGAGGGTCCACGCCGTCGGCTCCGTTCCGGACGGTCTGACAACGTGGGTCGACGACGAGGTAGCCCACGTCAGGGGCGGTCGCTGATCGCTGTGGAACCCACGAGCCCGGAGCGCTCCCTCGGGAATCACCGCCCCGGGGGCGACGAGGACGTCAGCGTCCGCGTTCTCCCGAACGACGTCCTCGAGCAGTCCCGAGAGGATCGCCGTTCGGTACGTGTCGGTTCCCGCCGCGAGCGGGAGCACGTCGACGATTCGGACGGTGGTTGGTCCGTCGTCTCGCTCCCGCCGACCGTAGACCAGCGCTCCGACGGCGTCTCCGTCACGGGTCGCGAGAACGGTCCGGTAGTTCCACAGCGGGTTCTCGAAGCGCCAGTCGTAGAGCGCCTCGTCACGGACGACGTGAAACGCCGACACCGTCTCGGCGTCGGCCAGCGCCGCGAGCGTCGCCGTCGGTACGCCATCGTAGCGCACCCGTTCGACCGCGTCGCTGGAATCGGCACGACGGTCCCTGAGTGCGCCGTAACTGCTTGCGGCGGTCCGGGCGAGCACCTCGATCGGCTCGAGAGCCGGCAGCCAGGCGGTCGGGTTCTGGATCCGGTAGTAGCTCTCCCGCTCGCCGACGACCCGCCAGCCGAGCTTGAGGTTACCCGGCAGCGAGCGGTGGTTCGAGAAGTTGAAGAAGAGGTCGACGTCGTCCTCGTAGCGCTCGATCGCGCGTTCGGTCATCCGTGTAAAGAGCCCGCGTCGCTGATGGTCGGGGTGGACCATCGAGTCACAGGGCTCGAACGCGTCGTATCGGTCGTCTCCCGCGGCGACTCGGAGCGGGAAGAATGACCGCGCGCCGACGAGTTCGCCGTCGCGCTCGGCGACGACGATCGGAACGTGGTCGACGTAGGGGTTCGCCTCGTACTTCCAGGCGAACCAGTCCGTTCCCATTCGTCCGCCGAGCACCTCCTCGAACAGCTCGAGGAACGCGTCTCTGTCGGCCGGCTCGTACTGTCGGATATCGTACGGATCGGACATCGTCTGAGGTTACAACGTCTTCGCGCGTGCGGGCCGAGAGCGTTCCGCCCGCTGCACGTCGTCGGCGATACCGCTCATCGTGTCGACGCGGAGATCGCTGGACTCGCGTCGACGATCGATATGCCGGACGATCGACCGAAGCCGTCGGTGGTGAGCAGGAGTGCGAAGGTTGTGGGGATGCAGCCAGAGGTGTAACACGCCGTCGGTCTCGGCGACTTCGTCGATCCCGGCTTTGACCTGTCTGAGGACCGGATCCTTCCCGAGCGCGGCGAACGGTTTCTCGTACTCCTGACCGAAGTTGAACAGGTAGATCGACGCCGGGACGTTGACGAGCCCGTACTCGTCGACGTGCGGTTCGACGATCGGCGGCGTCGGCTTCCCGACGACTGCACTCGAGACCTTCGTAAGCTGTCGACCGATCGTTCCCCGCTCCTCGAGCAGTCGGTTCACGCCACGGTAACACTCGAACCCGTGCTCGGCGAGCAGATCCCGGCGACGAACTCTGTTGACCGGGAAGACGAACGACGAGAGGTCGTACCCCTGTCGGGCCGCGGCTCGGGTGCAGTTTCCGATTTCGCGGGCCGCGAACTCGTCGGTCATCCGCTCGTGCTCGAGGTGGACGTGGGTAAAGCCGTGGCCGCCGATCTCGTGGTCGACGGCGGCGTTCGCGATCTCACCGACGAGTTCGTTCGCACACCAGACGTCGTTCGCCTCGAGGTCACCGACCGCGTGCTGACAGCAGCGCTCGCCGGCCGGATGGTCCCGGTGACAGCGCGGACAGGAGTCCAGAAACAGGTGACCGGTAACCGCCCAGGTCGCCGGAACCTCGTAGGCGTCAAACAGGTCCCGGAGGTGAAGCCAGTTTTCGCGAGTGTTCCGGAGCAGCGACTCCGGAACCTCCCTGTCGTGAAACCCCCAGCCGAGTTCCGCGTCGAGAGAGATGACTACTTTCCCCATCGTCTCACCCGTCCGTATCCGCGACGGTGGTTGCTCGCGAATAGCGCTCGTCCGCCCGGCGTTGCGCAGAGAAACGGCCGATCTGCAGTCCTTTCGCCGCGTACTGTTGACGACTCATCTCTGTCGGAGCGTGGGTTTTACCGAGTATAGTGTTTAATCTCTTAAGGAACAGTCCGAATATTACCACGGTTTCCCGCTGTTCGAACCCCGCTGTAGTGGCCGAAAGCCGAGTAAAGAGTTCGCTCGAGTTATAGTAGTTGGACGCCGGAGTCGGGGCCGGCAGCTGCCGGCCGTCCGATCGATTCGTGTCGACGGTACGATCGATTTCACTCCGCGAACGATCCGACACCGCTCACGGCTGCGAGTTATACGGTGATCGTTGTCCATCTGGTCCAATGGTGGAACCCGCTATCAACGAGCTAAGCGACGCCGGTGACGTTGTCGCTGCGAAACGGTTGGCGGGCCAAGGTTTGTGCCCCTCGAGTCCGCTCGTTGAATCGACACGCTAAGGCGGGCCGACGAGAAATCCGAACTGATGGCGACGCTTTCGATCACCGGCGGCCAGGTGCTGTTGCCCGACGGGACCGTGACGCGCGCGGACGTACTGATCGACCAGGAGGGCGGCGAGATCCTCGAGGTCGGCCCCGACCTCGCGGGCGAGGAGACGCTCGACGCCTCGGGGGGACTCGTGACACCCGGGTTCGTCAACGGTCACAGCCACGTTGCGATGACGCTGTTGCGGGGGTATGCCGACGACAAACCGCTCGAGAGCTGGCTCCAGGAGGACATCTGGCCGGCCGAGGGGGAGCTCACGGCCGAGGACGTTCGGGTCGGTGCGGAGCTTGGACTGCTCGAGATGATCAAGGGCGGGACGACCGCCTTCGCCGACATGTACTTCGAGATGCCCGAGATCGTCGACGCCGTCGACCGGGCGGGGCTTCGCGCGCGCCTCGGTCACGGCGTCGTCACCGTCGTCAAGGACGACGCGGGCGCCCGCGAGGACCTAGAGACGAGCCTCGAGTTTGCCCGCGAGTACGACGGCGCCGCGAATGGCCGGATCTCGACTGCCTTTATGCCCCACTCCCTGACGACCGTTGGACGAGAATACCTCGAGGAGTTCGTCCCGAAGGCCCGCGAAGCGGGCGTCCCGATCCATTACCACGCAAACGAGACGGTCGACGAGGTAACGCCGATCGTCGAGGACCGGGGCGTTCGCCCCCTCGCGTACGCGGCCGAGCTAGGGATGCTCGAGCCCGAAGACTTCGTCGCCCACGGCGTCCACGTCGACGAGAGCGAGATCGGCTTGCTCGCGGAGGCGGGGACGGGCGTGGTCCACTGTCCGGCCTCGAACATGAAACTGGCGAGCGGAATGGCGCCGGTCCAGCGCATGCTCGAGGCGGGCGTGACGGTCGGACTCGGGACCGACGGCGCGGCCTCGAACAACGACCTCTCGATGCTCGACGAGGCCCGCGACGCCGCGATGATCGGCAAGCTCGCCGCCGAGGACGCCAGCGCGGTGCCCGCCGAGCGAATCGTCGAGATGCTCACCCACCGCACGGCCGACGCGATCGGGCTCGAGTCGGGTCGCCTCGAGGAGGGCGTGCCCGCCGATCTCGCCGTGATCGACCTCGAGGAACCCCACCTGACGCCGGCTCACGACCTGGTGAGCCAGCTCGCCTACGCCGCGGCCGCGTCCGACGTCCGCCACACGATCTGTGACGGACAGGTTCTCATGCGGGACCGGGAGGTGCTGACCCTCGAGGAGGACGCGGTGCTCGAGCGGGCGAGCGAGGCGGCCGAGTCGCTGGTCGCTCGCGCCGAGGAGTGATCCTCGCTTCGGCACTTCGGTAGCGTTTTCCCCACCCTGGCCCTCCGTCGACACATGACCGAGTATCCGCCGATCAGCGATCAGCTGGACGACCTCGAGTCCGCACGGGAGGAGGGTCGTCGCAAGATGGACTGGGCCGCCCAGCACATGCCCATCCTCGAGCACGTCCGCGAGGAGTTCGTCGCCGAGCAGCCCTTCAAGGGCGAGCGCATCGCGATGGCGATGCACGTCGAGGCCAAGACCGCGATGCTCGTCGAGACCCTCGCCGAGGGCGGGGCCGACGTTGCGGTGACGGGCTGCAACCCGCTCTCGACCCACGACGACGTCTCGGCGGCGCTCGACGCCCACGAGAACATCACGAGCTACGCGAAACGCGGCGTCGACGACCAGGAGTACTACGACGCCATCGAGGCCGTCATCGCCCACGAACCCACCGTCACCGTCGACGACGGGATGGACCTCGTCGCCGCAATCCACGAGGACTACCCCGAACTGATCGACGGTATCGTCGGCGGTGCGGAGGAGACCACCACGGGCGTCCACCGCCTGCGTGCGATGGACGAAGACGGCGCGCTCGACTACCCCGTCTTCGCGGTCAACGACACGCCGATGAAGCGACTGTTCGATAACGTCCACGGCACCGGCGAGTCCTCGCTGGCCTCGATCGCCATGACCACGAACCTCTCGTGGGCCGGCAAGAACGTCGTCGTCGCCGGCTTCGGCTACTGCGGGAAGGGCGTCGCCCGGAAGGCGTCGGGCCAGAACGCGAACGTCATCGTCACCGAGGTCGAACCCCGCCGCGCGCTCGAGGCCCACATGGAGGGCTACGAAGTCATGCCGATGGCCGATGCGGCCGAGAAGGGTGACGTCTTCCTCACGACGACCGGCAACCGGGACGTCATCGTCGAGGAGCACTTCGAGGCAATGCAGGACGGCGTCCTGCTGGCCAACGCGGGCCACTTCGACATCGAGATCGACCTCGAGGCGCTCGACGATCTCGCCGTGGATCGGTACGAGGCTCGAGACGGCGTCGAGGCCTACGAACTCGAGGACGGTCGCCGGCTGAACGTCGTCGCCGAGGGTCGCCTGGTCAACCTCGCCGCGCCGATCTCGCTCGGTCACCCCGTCGAAGTGATGGACCAGTCGTTCGGCGTTCAGGCGGTCTGCGTCCGGGAGATGCTCGAGAACAGCGAGGCGTACGACGCCGGCGTCCACGACGTCCCCGACGACCTCGACCGGGAGATCGCCGAGATCAAACTCGAGGCCGAGGGCGTCGACTTCGACGCGCTGACCGACACCCAGCGCGAGTACATGGATAGCTGGGACCACGGGACGTAAGTTTCTCGACCCTCTCCCTTGGGGTCCCTCGAGGCTATTGTCCCGTTATTTGGGAATGGAAACTTTTCAACAGTTGTAGTTAGTTTCCCTCGCGGTGGGGACCAGCTGCGGTATATAGGTGGTTGTCCGTCCTACGTATAGCTGTACGAGGAGAACGATCATGCAAACACCCACCATCAACCGACTCGAGAGCCGCCTCGGAGGCGTAACCATAGACGGACGGCCCCACCAGCTGGGCGTCTGGGCGATCTTCGGACTGCGCCTGCTCATGGGCTGGGTCATGCTCGCGGCGGGCTGGGCCAAACTCGTCGGTGACTTTAGCGCCTACGGCTACCTGGCGAACGTCGACCCGGCGAGCCCGGCTAGCGCGATCTTCGGCGCGATGGCGGCGAACGGGACGCTGATGGCGGCCGTCGATGTGATCGTCCCGGTCACGCAGGTGCTGATCGGTGTCGCGCTGCTCGCCGGCGCGTTCGTCCGTCTGGCCGCGCTGGGCGCCTCGATCCAGATGGTGATGTTCTACTTCGGTAGCTGGGACGTCGCCGGCGGACTGGTCAACGATCAGCTCGTCTACGCCGCGGTGTTCCTGGCTCTCGGAGCCCTCGCCGCGGGACGGATCCTCGGCCTCGACCGCTACCTCGAGAGCCACCCGATCGTCGAGCGGTACCCGAAACTCCGGTACCTGCTCGGCTGATCGCCGACCGACTCTCGTTCCCGCTCTTTTCATATCGTCTTCAGCTGAAAGAGGAACGCCCAAAAGTGGGCTTCCCCTAGGCCGGCGTATGGCAACAGTAGACCGGGCGGACGGTCGGGTGAGATCGCTCCTCGTCGCCGTCTTCCTCTCGGTCGCCGCGATCGTCGCGTCGCAGTTTACGACGCTCCCGGCGTTCCTGCTCGATCCCGCGCTGCTCGAGTCGCCGGCGGAGGCATCGAACACGGCAACGTTCGTCCTGCTGACGCTGAACTTCCTGGGTTTCTTCCTCGTCGGCGGATTCTACCTCTGGTGGACCGAACGCGGCTGGGACTGGCTCGACCTGCGGATGCCGACGCGGCGCGGCTGGGGATACGTGCTGGCCGGGATCGTCGGCAGCATCGTGTTCGTAATGCTCGTTAACATCGTCGCAACGGTGCTGCAGCTTCCCTCCTCGGAGAATCAGGTCGTCGAACTGATCGGCGACGATCCGAACATGGTCCTGCTCATGATCGTCGTCGTCTTCCTCTTCAACGCACCGGCCGAGGAGTTTCTTTTCCGGAACGTGGTTCAGAAGCGCCTGTACGCCGCCTTCTCGCGAATGGGCGCCGTCGTCGTCACGAGCGTCATCTTCGCACTGATTCACATCCCCGCGTACGCGCTGGCAGCCGACGGCGGACTCGCTCCCCTCGGCGCGATCGGCGTCTCGCTGACGGTCGTGTTCTTCGGCTCGATCATCTTCGGCTACCTCTACGCGAAAACGGACAACCTCATCGTGCCGACGGCGGCCCACGCCGCGTTCAACGCCTTCCAGTTCGCGATCCTCTATCTCGTCTTACGCTTTGCACCCGAGGAGGCCGAAGAGATGACGGCGATGGCCGTCGACGTCGCGCTGGCACTAGCTCCGTTCTGAGTTCCTGACTGCGGTTCGTCCCGCTTATTATGACGCAGTGGAGACCTATCGGGTATGTCCCACGCGAAGGGCGGCCGCCGCGAACGGGAGCTCGTCAACGCGCTCGACGAGGCCGGGTTCGCGGTGATGCGCGCGCCCGCCAGCGGTGCGGCGACGGACCGCGAACTCCCCGACGTGCTCGCCGGCGACGGCGACACCTTCTACGCGATCGAGGCGAAATCGAGCGCGGGCGACCCCATCTACCTCACCGGCGAGGAGGTCGAGGCGCTGACCTACTTCGCCCAGAACTTCGGCGCAAAACCCCGCATCGGCGTCCGTTTCGACCGCGAGGACTGGTACTTCTTCCACCCCGCGGACCTCCACGTCACCGACGGCGGGAACTACCGCGTCAAGAAGGAGACCGCGCTCGCCGACGGCACCGACTTTCCCGAGTTCGTCGGCGACTCGGCGAAGGTCACCCTCGAGGAGGTCGACCAGCCCGACGCTGGCCCCGACGAGGACGTCGTCCGCGTGCTCAACGCCGTCAAGCAGGGCGTGATGGACGTCGAGGAGGCCGCGGAGCTGCTCGAGTAGTCGCTACCGACTCGAGGCCTCGGCGGCCGGGAGCCGAACCGTGACGACGCTGCCGCGGGGCTGGTTCTCCGCAAACGAGAGGTCGCCCGACGACAGCGAGACCGTCCACTTCACCAGCCAGAGCCCGAAGCCGCTGCCGTGCTCGAGGGGAGTTTCCGCGTTGGCCTCGAGCGCGGTGAGTTCCTGCTCCGGAATCCCGGGCCCGTTGTCGGCGACCTCGATCCGGACGGTGTCGTTCTCACCGACGACGCGAACGGAGACCGACGGTCGCTCCCCATCGTTGTGAAGCACCGCGTTCTCGATCAGATTCTCGATCGCAGTCCGGAAGCTCTCCTCGTCGATAACGGTGACAGGGCCGATCCCGCCGTCGAGATCGACGGTGAACTGCGCCTGCGGATACTCGCCTCGAGCGTCCTCGACTACCCGTTCGACGACCGTCGTGGCCGATGCGGTCGTCCGGTCGTCCCGGGAGTCGATCGCCCGCTCGAACTGGCGGGCTTTCTCGCTCAACTCGACGACGCGAGTCGCGCTCGCTCGAGCCCGGTCGACGTACTCGCGGTCCGCCGGCTGGACCCGTTCCTCGAGGAGGTCGAGATAGCCGACGGTCACGTTCAGGTCGTTGCGGATGTTGTGACGAAACACGCGCTGGAGCACGCTGCGTCGCTCGCGCTCGATGAGCTGCGTGACGTCGTCCAGGTAGATGACCCGCCCGGTGTTCCGTCCGAGACCGTCGGTCAGTTCGATCGTTCGGGGCCGAAACACCCGTCGGCCAGCATCCGTCTCGACGACGTGTTCGCCGCCGTCGACGTCGAGTTCGGACGGGAGCGCCACCTCGATGTCGGTTCCGACCGTCTCGTCGCTGAGCAACTCCCGCGCGGTGGCGTTGGCGTCCAGCAGCCGGCCGTCGGCGTCGACGACGACGACGCCGTCGTCCAGCGCGTCGAGCAGTCGCGACCGGGCTACGGGGACGACGTCGATAAGGCGGGTGGTGAAGATGCCGACGCCGAAGAGAACGGCCGTGACAGCGAACCCGATTGGCGTCGGATCGACCGCCGGATGGGGCCAGCCGCGGAAGACGTACGCGATCCCGACGACCCATGGGACGACGACGCCGAGGGCGATGACGAACGACTGTTTCTGGTAGATCGCGGGCTGTCCGATCGCCGTCAGCAAGAGGAGCACCGCCCCCAGCGCGAGGAGTCCCCATCCGAACGCCGCGAACAGCCAGAATCCCGGCCCTCGACTCCGTTCCAGGACCGCCGTCTCCCCGACGGTGACGACGGCGAACTCCGCGTAGAACAGCCCGTGGCTCTGGGTGGTGAGCACGACCAGGACGGTCAGTACGGGCCCGACGAACAGGGCCGTGACGAGTCGACGAGTCACCCAGCGGTCACGTCCGGAGTACCGCAGTACGAACAGCACGAACCAGATCGGTGCCGTCGTGACGCCGAGGTACTTCACCGCGGTGAGGACGACGTACGCCGTCGGATCGAGCGTGAACAGTCGAGCCATCGACCCGATAACCCAGACGGCGACGGCCAGGACCATACAGACGAACAACCGGCCGAGCGGCTTCTCCGAGTGGTTGCGCCCGACGTAGACCGCCAGGGCGATCATCAACCCCGCAGCGACGAAGTGGCTCACCCAGATTATGTCCGAACCGGTCACCCCATGCACAAGTTACCTCCTTCGTCGCCGAGCGAAGCGGCCTACTTCCCCCGTCGGCGCTTCCTCGGCCCCGCCGACGGCATTCGAACGCTGTTCTCCCATCGTTCTATTTCGCATTCACACTCCAATGAATTTATTGTACGATAGTATAGTATAGTGTGTGAACAGGTTAGAACAGCGTGTCTTCGGGACGCCATCTCGAGCAGCGTCTTCCGAAGGATCGATCGATCAGTTCCCATCAGTTCGGTCGTATCGGGGATGGGCCTCCTCGAACGGGGCCCAGCCCAGTCCCATCAGCGCCGCGAAGATGAGGACGAACGCGAGCCCGGTTAGTCCGACCGGAAGCCCAAGGAGAGACAGACCGAACGTGCCGATCGCCGACAGCGCCACGACACTCTCGACGATGGCCCGAACGGCGCTGAACGCACCAGTCCCGTCTGCACCGATCACGGCAGCCGCTACCCTCGGCCGTCCTAAATGCTTCCTGACGGGTTTTCGATACCGTCGACGCCCGGGAGCCGATCGGGATCGACCGACGCGTACTGGACGATCGGATCGAACGCCTCGAGCGCGAACCGATCCTCGCTCGTGATCCCCCGGCCTTCTGGCTCCTCGAGTTCGTTCGCGACGAACCGCTTCGCGACGAGCGCCGTTCGGGCGTCTCCGTCCTCGATCTCCGACTGGGAACGGTCGAGCAACAGCGCGGCGGTGAAGACGTCGAACACGTAGTGGGCCAGGCGCTTGGCCGATAGCTGGGCGTACTCGACGTCCTCGCCGGCGAGCGTCGCGAGCGCGGTCAGCAGCTCGTGATACTCGCTCTCGACGGTCTCGAGGGAGTCGGCGAGTGTCGGGTGGGAGACGCCCTCGAGTCGGTCCTCGATCGCCTCCCGCAGCGGTTCGTGGGCGTCCTCGCGCTCGAGGGCCCGCAGGACGTCCAGCGAGAGGACGTTCTCGGTGCCCTCCCAGATCGGGAGCACCTGCGCGTCCCGGAGCATGCGGTTGGTGACGAAGTCGTTTACGTAGCCGTTGCCGCCGTGGATCTCCATCCCGTAGGAGGCGGTGTCGACGGCCATCCGAGCGGTGCGCAGCTTCGCGATCGGGATCAGCAGTCGCATCAGCCGGTAGGCGTCGTCGACTTTGTCGCCGTTCTGGCCGGTCCGTTCCGCCCGCTCTCGCTCCGAAAGCAACCGCGAGGCCTCGAAAACGTACGTCGTCGCGGCCTCGTGGTCGACCGCCATGTCGACCAGATCCGCCCGCATCAGCGGGTGCTGGTCGATCGGCTTCCCGAACGCCTCCCGATTCGCGGCGTAGATCTTGCTCTCGAGCAGTACTCGACCTACGATCCCGCAGGACGCGGCGGCGTTCGACAGCCGCTCGAGGTTGAGCATCTCGGCCATCTGCCGGAACCCGTTTTCTTCCTCGCCGACGAGAATCGCCGTCGCGCCGGTGAACTCGACTTCGCCCGTCGGCACCGAGATCGTCCCCAGTTTGTCCTTCAGGCGGCGGTAGCGCTGGTCGTTGACCTCCTCTGGCGCGAGGGGTCCGTCCTCGAGCAGGCCGCCCTTCGTCACCGAATCGTCGACGCGGTCGGGGTCGGCGTGGGGAACGAGAAACATCGAAAGCCCCGCGGTCCCCTCGGGCGCGTCCTCAGTCCGGGCCAGCGCGAGCGTCCCCTCGGCGTCGACGTTCGAGCAGAACCACTTCTCCCCGTACAGGCGCCAGCACTCGCTCTCCTCGTCGTACTCGGCGCGAGTCTCGTTTGCGCCGACGTCGCTCCCGCCCTGCTTCTCGGTGAGAAACATCGCCCCCTCGATCAGCCCGTCATAGTCGCGACTCGTCAGCGCCTCGAGGTAGGGCTCGAGCGACTCGTCGCCGAACCTCTCGAGGACGAGCGCCGCGCCGGCGGTCATCGCCACCGGGCAGTCGAAGCCGGGGTCGGCGTAGCAAAGCAGGTACTGCATCGCGAGGTTGTGCGACAGCGGCATTGGCTCGTCGCGGCCGGGTGGGGCCTCGAAGACGTCGGCGACGATCCCGGCCTCGTAGGCGAGGCGTTCGTTCTCGACCTGTTCGGCGGGATAGCGTACCCGATTCTGAATCTCGCCGTGTTTGTTGTAGGGCTCGAGTTCGGGTCCGTGATCGTCGATGTAGTCGGCGTTGTCGGCGATCACGTGGCCGACGGTCTCGCCGAACGCCTCGAGGCGGGGTTCGGCCCACTCGAACGCCTCGTCGGCGTACGTTCGGCGGAGTTCGCGCTGCAGGGTCCGATCGAGTTCCCAGTAGTTGACGTTCCGGCCCTCCTCGTAGCGGCCGTAGTCGATCCCGTCGTCCATACCCTGGTACTCGGTCCCAACTGCCAAAAAACGAAAGCTATCCAACGCGTTTCCCGTTCTCGAGCGTTGTTGCAGGGTCAGGCCGTCGCGGGTCGGCCCCGTCCCGCCGGCCGCTTCTCGAGTCGCGTGCGGGGGAAGACGTACACCCGCAGCGACTCGGGGACGACGCCGTTTGGCGCGACCGTCGCGTGGGGGTAGACGGCGCCGACGACGGGAACGTCGGACGCGTAGTTCTCGTTCGTCGCGTAGTCGGCGACGGAGTCGCCCGTGGCCTGAATCCGGACCGCGTCGGCCCGCAGGTCCGAGACGTCGACGACCGTGAGCCGGTCGCCAGTCTCACGGTCGACGACCGTATCGCCCGACCGGAGCGCGTGGCGGTCGCAGTAGACCGGGCCGGCCGCGTTCTCGTCGACGAACACCGTCTCGCCGCAGTCGTGGCAGCCGACGGCTCGTTCGCCGGGCGGGGGCGTTCGCCCTTCGTTGATCTCGATGGCGACGCGGCGGACGTGCTTGCACCGTACCCCGCGGAAGACGTGATCGGGGCAGGTACAGCGTCCGCCCTCGAGGTCGACGAGGTAGGTGTGGTCGCTCGCGGACTCGACCTCGTAGAGCCCCTCGCCGAGCGCCAGCACCGACATCGGTTCGGTGCGGGCGCGGCGCGAGCGCTCCTCGAGGCCGTCGTCGGACGGTACTGGAAGTGGTGTCTTCGGTGACGCTGTTGTTTTCATGGGTGCGTCGGGAGTGATTCGCCGGCTGACGGCCGGCTCCGTGGTCGACTGGCTGTTCGACGTCTCTAGGCGAGCCATCGAAATAACGGGTCTGCTTGCCAGTGCTTGCTCGAATTTTATATGCACTGCCCGATTTCGGCCGCCTCGGCGGCTCTGGCGACTGGCCAGGTATCGGGGCCCGGAACGAAACGGCGCGACGCTCGAGCGGCGCTTCGAAGCGCTTTTGGCCGGGCCGGGGAAACCGTCGGGTAATGCTCGAGCGCGAGCGGATCATCGAAATAGTCGTGGCCGTGACGTCCGTCTTCCTGATGCTCGGCGCCATGGTCGCCATCGGCGGCGAGTACGGAGGTGCGGACAGCGCCCTCTCCCCCGAGGGCGGCGAGATGCTCGTCGGCGTTATCATCGGCTTCATCTTCCTGCTAACCGCAGTCGGGATCGGACTGGCGTACCTGCTGAACGACCCGGCCGACGGCCTCGACGACGACGCGGACGCACAGAACGCAGCGTAGGCGGCGACGGTTCATGCCTCGAACCGCCTTACCCCCTGTAGCCGCCGGCGAGCCGAGGACTCGGCTTCGTGACTACTCCTCCTCGAGTTCGTCGACCCGTTGCTCGAGGGCCGCGATCCGTCGCTCGTAGCCGCGCTTTCTGTCGAGATACTCGTGGATACCGATGATCAGCAACAGCGGAATTCCAAGGAAAAACACCGTCAGTAACAGGACCACGAGTAGCTCCGGACCACCGGGGACCTGAAGTGTCATCGTCCCGCGACTACCGGCCGGTCTCACATAAAACTGCGTTCGGACCGACGTGTTCGGCCACAGATTCGCCGCTTTCCTTCTGTCCCGGCACCCGTAACCGGTGGTGGGTGTTGGTTGCCAAACGGATGGCTCGAGCGGTCAGTCTCCGGCTGCCGACTCCTCGCTTCCCTCGCGCCAGTCCTCGAGTTCGTCCTCGTCGGTCTGCTCGATGCGTTTCTCGTAGTAGGCCATCGGGTGCGGAATACGCTCACAGAGGTCGTCCTTGTTCACGCAGTCGCCGTAGGACTGCATCGTCGCACAGGAGGGCGGGGAGTACTCCGTCGGCGACGTCTCGCCGCCGATGTGGTCGGTCTGATAGCGGGTCATCTCCTCGCCGAACGAGGAATTCACCCGGTAGAGTTCGACGATCTCGTCGGTCGACATCCCGATGCTCGTCAGGAAGGCGGTGATCGCAAAGCGGGAGTGGTGGGGCAGGTGTTCGCCCTTCTGGATGTCGTCCAGCAGCGCCTTCATACACGGCGGGAACAGGTCGGGAACGACGGTGTCGATCTCGCGGGTGAGATCGAGTTCCGCCAGCACGTCGCGGATCTCGGCGGCCTCGGGCTCGAGGCTCGCCGCGATCGCATCGGGTACCTGGAAGGGAAGCCCCTCCTCGATCCGCTCGCGGATGGCCTCCCGGAGCAGCGTGTGTAGTTCGTCCTCCTCGATCGGCACCTCGCCGTCCGAGAGCGCGCGGTTGACGAGCCGCCACCGGTCGTCTCGAAGCCCCGCCGCCAGCGGGAGGTAGCGTCCGACGCCGATCCGGTACGCGTCGTCCACCGGTCGGACGGCGTTTGCGATGTCGAACTCCTCGAGCAGGTCGTCGAGGTCCAGCCCGGTCGAGCTGACGCTTTTGAGTTCGACGGTCTCTTCGAAGTCGGCCGTGAATCGCTCGAAGGCTGCCGTCGACTCGGCGCGGGCGTACTTGCGGATCAGGATCCCCTCGTCGACCAGCGAGACGAGCACGCGGGCGACGGGATAGGAGAGCAGTTCGGTGCGGGGATCGCGGTGCGGGTCACCAATCTCGCCGTCCTCGAGCGCGGTGCTCACGCGCTGGGCCGCCCGCTCGACGACCGCCCCGTCCTGTTCGACGATCGTCGCCAGGTCGACGGCCTCGGTCGCCACGGCCTCGCGGGCGGCCTCGAGAAACGGGTACCGGGCGTGCAGTCGCTCCATCGGTAACGTAGTGTTACTCGGGGAGGTTAAGCGCCCTGATTGTCCGGCCGTCTTGGCGCTCGGAGGCAAACCAATGTTACTGTCGGTAACACGGTGTTACCGATTTCGAGGGCCGGCTCTGCCTCGAGGGTCGATTTCAAGGGCGTCCGACGCGTCGGCACGCGTATGCCACGGGTCACTCGAGACGGCGTGTCGATCTACTACGAACACGACGAAGGAGAGGGAACGCCGGTCGTCTTCTTGCAGGGACTCGGTTACGGACGGTGGATGTGGCGCTGGCAACGGGAGGCCGTTACCGACGACTACGGCGTCATCGCCCCGGACAACCGGGGAACGGGTCGCTCCGAGGCCGGACTCCCGCCGCTCGTGGGCCGACTGCCGCGAAAGCTTCGTGCTCCCCTGATCTTCAAGTTCGCCGGCTACTCGATCGGCGGGCTGGCCGCCGACCTCGAGGCGGTCCTCGACGACGTCGGTATCTACGACGCCCACATCGTCGGGGCGAGTTTGGGCGGGATGATCGCTCAGCGCTACGCCCTCGAGTACTCCCGGGCGAAGACGCTGACACTCTGCTGTACGACCCACGGCGGGGTCGACGCGGTCCCGATCCCCGACGAAACTCAGGAGCAGATATTCGACACCCCGGACGGCGCGAGCGAACGGGAGGTTATCCGTCACCGGATGCGACCCGCGTTCAACGAGCGGTTCACCAACCGGAACCCACACCTGATGGACCGCATTATCGAGTGGCGCCTCGAGCAGGACGCCGACGCGCCGGCCCGGGAGGCCCAGGCCGCGGCCGCCCTCGGGTTCGACGTCAGCGATCGACTGGAGCGCATTCGAGTGCCGACGCTGGTCATGCACGGGACGAACGACCGGGTCCTTCCTGTCGCGAACGGAAAGCTGCTCGGCGAGAAGATTCCGAACACGCGCCTCGAGCTCGTCGAGGGCGGCTCGCACTGCTTTCTCATCGAGGACTCGGAGCTGGTCAACCGGACGCTTCGCTCGTTCCTCGAGGATCACGAGTGAGTCGTCCCGCCGGCTAACAACCCGTGTGTGCTCGGTTGCCGGTCGTAATCGCTCCTCGGATCGGTCCGCTCGCCAGTATCAGTCGCCGCCGGCGAACGCGCCGGCGCTCGAGGGATCGGAGACGCGGATTCGGCCGTCGGTGCGAACGTCGACGTCGAAGCCGGCGTAGGTGAACCGAAGGCTGTGGGTTCGGTTTCCGGCCGTTCGACGGGCGTGGGCGCACAGCGAATCGATCGCGTCCGGATCGATAACGGCGTACAGCGGCTCGAGCTCGAGCGGATCGACGTCGGCAGCGGCTCCGACCGCGTCGAGGACGGCCTCGCTGGCGCTGTCACCGGCGGGATCGAACGTTGCCTCGTACCGTCTATCGCTGGGATCGCTGGTGGAGGGCATGCGCGCTCTTCCTACACGGAGGAAACTGGTAGGGGCGGTGCTTACCATATCGAGCTTTTAAGTCACGACTCGAGTGAGATACAGTCACACGCGAAGGAGTTGATACCGAACGTGATCGACCGAAAACGGCGGCGTCAGTCGCTTTGAATCCGCGGCGCCAGCATGTAGGTGACCTGTCCCTTCCCCTCGGCGAACCCGAAGTAGATCTTGACCGGGAACTCCTCACCCAGATCGAGGGTGACCTCGGCGTCGCTGGGGATCGCTTTGTCCATATCCTTGAGGTAGTCGAGCGAGAACAGCGAGTGAGCCGGGCCGACCTGCAGGTCGATCAGATCCCCCTGTGTGAGCTCGAGGTGAACGTCGTCGGTGTCGCCCTCCGCGTCGACGTAGAAGTACTCCTCGCCCTCGTCGACGCCGAGCGCGATGTGATCGGAGACCATATCCGCGGCCTTCACCGAGCGGTTGACGTCCTTCCCCTCGAGGACGACTCGTGCGGGCAGGTCGAGCTCCGGAATGTCCGGCTCCTGGCGGATCGAGTCGGGGTCGATCAGCGCCAGCGTGTACTCGAGCCCGTCGATCTGGATATGGAGCTTGCGGGTCTCCTCGTCGAGTTCGAGCTGGATCAGCTGTCCGGAGTCGGCCATCCCGGCGATATCCTCGAGACGGGAGAGATCGACGCCGATCAGCCCGCCGTCGGCCTCGTAGGACTCGAACGCCGTCGCCTCGAGCGAGAGGTCGACCATCCCGACGTTCGCGGGATCGACGGCCCGGATTTCGAGCCCCTCCTCCTCGAGATGGATCTTGCACTCGTCGACCAGCACGCTCACCGAATCGAGCGCGCTGGTGAGCGTTTCCGCGCTCACGATGGCCTTGAACATATAGCTCGAGGTACGGACGGTCGCCATAAAAATGCACTCTTTACGCGCGAGCGTGACGCGGGCGCGAAGAAAATATCCGCGGGACGGACCTGGCTCCGTCCTCGGGCGAACCAAAAACTTCGACCGTCGGAAACGACGACTCGTCGAGGGCTCAGACGGCGTCGGCGTCGGTGACCTCGAGTCGCCTCGTGTCGCCGATCGCAGAGAGCCATCAGCCGTGGGTGTCGACTACGGCATCGGCGATCCGGAGTCCAGAATCGTGCCAGCTCTCGTGTTGGTCTACCCGCTGAGCCGAACGACGCCGACGCGTCCTCGAGAGTGCCGACCGTCACGCCCGTAGCTCGATCCCTCTCCCAGCGTCGACCTCCCTCTCTCTGAAAAGAGCGCCGAACAGTCGCCCGAAGAACCGGACATTGCCTCGGCGGTCATCGCCGCCTCGCTCCGTCGCTCGAGGACCGTCGTCGTGCGGTCGAGCACCCGTCCCGTCGGCCATGCGGAGCACGCTGCTCGGACCTTCTCGCTCCAACCACGTGTATGAACTGAACCGATCCCGATCGTCTTCACCTTGTATGGCGGAACCCCGCTCGAGGGTTCGGGGCGCGTAGACACCCGTCATCGGGTCAGCGCTCGGATTCGAGGCGAATCCGGACGGTCGTTCCCGGCCCTTGCTCCGGATCGCTCTCGATGGTCAGACTCCCGCCGTAGCGGTCGACGAACGTTCGCACGAGGTACAGACCCACGCCGATCCCCTCCTCGTCCGTGGTGTAGCCCCGTTCGGTAGCCCGTCGGCGATCGCTCTCCGAGAGCCCCGGTCCGCCGTCGGAGACCGTCAGCTCGGCCCTGCCGTCGGCCGCTCGAGAGACGTTCACGGTTATCGTTTCCTCCTCGTCGCCGTGGACGACCGCGTTCGTCAACACGTTTCGGACGACGACGTTGAGAAACCGGTCTGCCCGAACCGAAACCGTTCCCTCGGGGCGGTCGAACGTCACCGTACAGTCCCCGTGTCGTGCCTCGAGCCGATCGATCTCCTCTTCGACCACGGCGACGAGCTCGATCGGGACGAGTTCGGTCTGTGGTTCCTCGAGGGACTCCACCATCGTCCCGACCGACTCGGTGAGTTCGACGATGTGTTCGCCCGCTGCCTCGATCCGGGAAACGATCCGCTCCGACTCGGGATCCGTCGCTTTGAGCGCCGATGCCCACCCCAGGACGACGGCGGCATCGTTTCGTATCTCGTGGCGCACCAGCCAGTGTAACACCGCTAGCTCGCTTCGCTGGCGTTCGACGTCGTCGTTCCACGGCGTAGGTGACCGTTCGATCGAGCAGTCGCGGCGTCACCCGATCCTTCACGAGGTAGTCCTCCGCGCCCCGTTCGACGGCCTTTCGTCCGATCTCGGTGTCGTCGATTCCGGTCAGAACGACGACCGCCGTCCCGTCGACGGTCTCGAGAACGGAATCCAGCGTTTCGAGCCCCAGCGAATCGGGCAGGTTCAGGTCGAGCAACACCAGATCGAACGACTCGGCGTCGTCCTCGAGCGCCGTCCGTGCGTCCTCGAGCGTTCGGACGGTCTCGACGGTCGTGACTGTTTCACCCTTCTCTTCGTCGGTCGCCACCGGTTCAGTTCCCCGCTCGCGGTACAGCATCGTCCGGTACAGCCGCGCCTGCAGGTCGTCGTCCTCGACGAGCAGTATTGTGTGAGAAGAAGACTGTTCAGCGAGCATTACGTTCTCCAGGGAGCGGGCTCTCAAAGCTTCTGTGGCCGAACCCGAATCAGAAGGCGTCCTCGTCGGATGACGACATTTCCGTCTCGGGGTCGGCTCCCTCCTCGAGCAGCCGACGCCACGGCTCGCGGGCCTCCACTGCGGCCGCCCGGTCGGCCTCGATCCGATCCAGCGCCGCCCTCGCGCGGCGGTACGGCGCCGTCGATCGAACGGCCGATCCGAGGTGGGTCTCGACGAACTCGAGTCTGTGACGTCGCGCCCGGACCTCGCGGGCGATCGGCGCCTCGTCGGGGAGTCGGTCCAGCTCCTCGATCGCCGTCCGCAGTTCGCCTTCGGTGATCGGCTTTCGAAGCAGTCGATCTGCCGGTAGCGAGACGTCCGCCGGCGTCACCTGCATCGACGTGAGGATGGCGATCGGCGTCTCCTGTCCGACTCGAGCGATCGACGACGCGATCTCGTCGCCACTCTTTCCCGGCATCGATCGATCGAGGACCGCGACATCGACGGACTCCTCGAGGCGCCGAAACGCCTCTCGGCCGTCGGTCGCCGTCACGACGTCGTAGTCGGCCGCGAGCCACAGCGCGTAGAGCTCGAGCAAGCGGGTGTCGTCGTCGGCCAGCAGGACGGTCGGGGCGCCGGCACCCGTCACGTGGGTCGCGTCCCACTCTGCCATCGACTCCAGAATCGTGTACAGCTCCCGGCCCGCCCCGGTGAGTTCGTACTCGACGCGACGGGGTCGCTCCTGGACGACGTCACGCGAGACGACGCCGTGCTCACGGAGGTCGTCGAGGTTGTCCGACAGCACCTTGCTCGAGATCCCCTCGAGTTCGCGTTTGCAGTCGCCGAAGCCGAGCCGTCCCTCCCTCGCCAGGGTGACGATCAGCCGCGGCTTCCACTTGGTGCCCAGTAGCGAGCCCGCAACCGACTGTGCCGGGTTCGGCGTCTCCGTCATGGTAGTCGTCTCCCGCTCCGGATACGGTCCGTACCGTCCCCGAAACGATAAATCGGACGCCCGCGACGGTGACAAGGGGATGGTAACCTCGAGGTAACCCGCGGAGAATACCTTCAGCTTGCCGTCGGTAGTCGTCCCGAGACTTCCTCCCTGCGGTAATGACTGCACATCCGATACGTTGTCCTCGGTGTGACGCACAGTCGGTCGCGGACGAGCGGATCGTCGAACACGACTGCGGGCACGTCGCCCCCATCGACGCGTTCGGCGACGGCTGTGAGAAGTGCCGCCGTCAGGCCGACTCCGAGACGCTGACCGACCTGCAGACGGTCGAGCGCTGCCTGGAGTGTGGCCACCGCTCGCCGCTGGTGCCCGAGGAGGGGACCAACGGTCCCCTGCCCGCGGTTTCCTTTCCGACGCTTCCAACTCCGGAGCAGAACCTCAGCTGGGTTCCGGCCCGGTTCGTTCCGGAGTCGCGGTTCAGGCGCGGCGTTCTCAGTACCGCACTCGTCGCGATGGTGCTTCTCGCCGGCATCGCCGGTGCCGTCTCCGTGACGCCGATGCTCGAGACGGGACCGACCGACGAGGCGTCGGTCGACACGGACTGGGAGGAGTACGATTCGCTCGTGATCTTCAGAAACGACGACATCCAGCCGTGGTACAACCAGGAAGAGATGCGCGCGGTCGACGAGGTCTTCATCGAACGCGACGTGCCCGTCACGCTCGGGATCATCCCCGACACGAACGGGAGCGCCGCCCTGACCGAAGACCCGGAGTTCTGTGAGTACCTGCAGTCACTCGAGACCGATCACCCCGGACAGTTCGAGATGGCGATCCACGGGACCACCCACGAACCGGTAACCGACTTCTACGGCGCCAGCGAGTTCGGTGGCCTCCCCGAGGCCGAGCAACGCGAGCGACTGGCCGAGGGCGAGGCACTGCTTGCCGACTGTGTCGCTTCGCCGTCGTCGACGTTCATCCCGCCGATGAACACGTACGATACGACGACCGTCGAGGTGCTCGCCGAGTCGAACTACACCGCCGTCTCCGGCGGCCAGTGGTTTACCGACGAGTACTATGACACCGACAACGAGACCTACTTCCGGGCGGGCGGGCTCACCCACGTCCCCGAGACGCAGGCGTTCGAGAACTGGAGCGCCTACGAGGAGGCAGGCGAGGACGATGACGGCGACGTGCCGTTTCACGACCTCGAGACGCTGACGGACTCGTTCGATGCGAGCCACGACGAGAACGGCGTTCACGTCGTGATGCTCCACTACCAGTACTTCACCACCGACGACCGACTCGAGAAACTCGAGTCGCTGATCGAACACATGCAAAGCGAGGACGACGTCGGCTTCCTGACGGTCGAACAGTTCGCGGAGGGACTCGAGGACGGCTCGGTCGAGGAGACCGACGACGGCTGGCGCGTGCTCGAGCCGATCTCGGCGGTGAGCCGATGAGCGTCGAGCGGTCGTTCGGGAACGCCCTTCGCTTCGGGCGGACGATGGGACGCGGCCTCCGGGCCGTGAAGTGGCGCTCGGTCGCGCTGTTCCTTTCGGCGTTGGTGCCCTTTGGACTGCTGATAAACGTGATGAGCGCGGGGACGCTGTACGCCATCGCTCTGTTGGGTGGACTCTTCGTGTCCTACCTGCTCTGGAGCTACTACGTCGTCGAGCGCAACCCCCGGTACGAGTCCCTGTTCGGGATACGGGCGCTGGCCGTCGGCGGGGTTGGCTACCTTGCGACGATCGTTTGGCTGGGCTGGCTCACCCCCTCGCCGATCGCCATCGTCCACCTGGGCGCGGTCGTGTTGATCTTCGTGTACTACTGGTTTATCGCGTTCATCGCGTTCTTCCACGACCAGATCGGCCGCTCGAAGTACGTGCCCAGGCCGCCGTACCCGAACGTGACCGTCCTGATTCCCGCGTACAACGAGGAAGGGTACGTCGGTCGGACGATCCAGGCGCTGCTCGACGCCGACTACCCCGCCGAACGGCTCGAGATCGTCGCGGTCGACGACGGGTCGACCGACGGAACCCTCGCCGAAGCGAGCGCGTTCGCCGCCACCTCGGATCGGGTCTCGGTCGTCAGCAAGGCAAACGGCGGCAAGTACTCCGCACTGAACTACGGATTGCTGTTCGCAGACGGCGACGTCATCGTCACCGTCGACGCCGACAGCATCGTCGACCGCGACGCTCTGAAACGGATCGTCGCTCCCTTCGAGGCTAACTCGCGGATCGGCGCCGTCGCGAGCAACGTCACAATCTGGAACCGCGACTCGCTCATCACCCGCTGTCAACAGCTCGAGTACACGATCGGCGTCAACATCTACCGCCGCGCGCTGGACTACTTCGGGATCGTGATGGTCGTCCCCGGCTGTCTGGGCGCCTACCGCCGCGAGGTGCTCGAGGAGGTGTTCGCCTACGACCCCGACACCCTCACCGAGGACTTCGACCTCACGATGAAGGTGCTCCGGGCCGGCCACCGCGTCTCGGTCAGCGACGCCCGCGTCTACACGGAGGCGCCGGCGACCTGGCGCGACCTCTACCGCCAGCGTCTGCGCTGGTACCGCGGCAACTACATGACCGTCCTCAAACACTGGCCGGTCGTCACGGATTCGTCCTACGGCTACCTCAGCCGGATCGCGCTGCCGTTCCGACTCGTCGAGATGTTCTTTCTCCCGCTAGCGAGTTTCGTCATCCTCGCGTACATCGCCTGGCTCGTCCTCACGGGGTACGTGATGACCGTCCTCGCGGTGTTCGTCTTCTTTACGAGTATCGTCTTCCTGATCGCCGCCCTCGGTATTCAGATCGAGGGCGAGGACTGGCGGCTGCTCGTCTACGCCCCGTTGCTCGTCGTGGGTTACAAACAGTTCCACGACGCGCTCAACATCCGCTGTCTGCTGGACGTCCTGATCGACCGCGACCTCGCCTGGACGCGGGCGAACCGGATCGAACAGGACTCGAGTGAAGAGAGAGAGTCCGCACCGTCGGCCGACTGATCTCCCGGTTTCTCCTCGTCCCGTTCGTCTCGAGCCGTCGGTTCGAGCTCGAGAGCCCTCGAGGGCGATCCCCTTGTTTCGGATCGCTTTCAGCAGGTCTTTCCGCTTCTGTCCCCTACCGACGCTACGAACCAGCCGATCCGTCGCGAGACTCGTGTGTCGCCGTTGACCGGACCGGCGCGATCGAACCCATGACACGAAAAGATCACTACTACAACAAGGCGAAACAGGAGGGGTACCGCAGCCGAGCGGCCTACAAACTCAAGCAGCTCGACGATCTCGAGAACGTCATCTCCGGTGGCGACACCGTCGTCGACCTGGGGGCGGCTCCGGGCGGCTGGCTCGAGGTCGCCGCTGAGCGCGTCGGCCCGCAGGGGCGGGTCATCGGGGTCGACCTCCAGCGGATCAAAGACCTCGAGATGCCGGGGGGCACCGATCGCATCGAGACGATCCGCGGCGACATGACCGAGGACCGGACCCGAGACCGGGTCACCGACGCTGCCGCCGGCAGCGTCGACGTCGTCGTCTCCGACATGGCGCCCAACATGTCCGGCGAGTACTCCCTCGACCAGGCTCGGTCGCTACACCTCGCCCGTCAGGCGTTCGAGACGGCGCTCGACCTGCTCGACAGCGGCGGGAACTTCCTCGTCAAGGTGTTCGACGGCCCCGACGTCGACGCCCTCCGGGCCGACCTCGAAGGGGAGTTCCAGTACGTTCGGGCGACGGCGCCCGACGCCTCCCGTGAGTCCTCCTCGGAGCTGTACTTCATCGCCAAGGGACGGCTGACGGGGCCGGTCCGGGAGGGCGATGAACTCGAGGTCGAGATCGTCGACGTCGGCAGCGAGGGCGACGGGATCGCGTCGATCGAGGGATACCGGCTGTTCGTTCCGGAGTCGGAGAAGGGCGACGTCGTCGAGGTTCGCGTCGACGACGTCAAACCGAACTTTGGGTTCGCCGAACGGATCGACCGGGACTAAGACTGTCGGACGAAAGTCAATACGGAGCCGATCGTGAACTCCGGGGTCGTCGTCCTCGATGATTCTAGCAGATCGGCTTCGCGTAAGTCTGTCGCAGTGTGGTTACTCTTGCTCGTAGCTGATCCGAACCGTCGTCACCGATTCCTCGGCCGTGGCGACGTACAGCTCCTCGAGGTCGTCGAAGACCTCGGGCGGCAGCTCCGCCGCTCCGTCGGCGCGTTCGGCTTTCGCGACGGCGAGTTCGTCATAGAGGTGGGCCGTCGCCTCGTGGAGCGCGCGCTGGACCGCCTCCGTCGCTGGAAGTTCGACGTCTCCGTCGGACGTGTCGGATCCCTGTTCAGTCGTGGAGGGCGTCATGGAACAGGGTACATCGCCCAGCCCCCATAAGCAATCTGGTTCTGTCCATTGGTAATTCTGACTACTGTTGCTCCTCGGACTCGAGTCGACCCTGTCGGTCGTCGATCTCGTCCAGGATATCGAGGGTCTTCCGGACCGAGGCGCGGATCGCGTCGCTGCGGTTGACGAACTTGCCGTCGTCGCCGACGTGATCGTCGAGGTCGTCGAGCAACTCCTGTGGGATTTCGACGCTAATCTTGGGCATGGACGACCGTTCGCAGGGCACTCCCTTAAGCCGTCGGCGCCCCGCCCGGCTACTCGGGCGTCGGCGCGGCCTCGGAGCCGGGATCGGAGCTGCCACCGCCGCCGCCGAAGAAGCGACCGCCGCCGGTGAGTACGTACAACACGGCGAGCCCGAGCATGTAGGTCAGTGCGATCGGGATCGCGACCAGCAACATCGTGAGGATTCCCTTCGGGCTGAAGAACGCGGCTGCGGTGAAGATCCCGACGACGATGGGCCGCCAGCGCTTGAGCATCGTCCGGTAGTTGACGATGCCGCCGATGTGGAATAGCGCCATCGTGACGATGATGTTGAAGAGGAAGCCGACGCCTGTCTCTTATACACATCTC
>NZ_AOIB01000017.1 GCF_000337675.1 Natronococcus amylolyticus DSM 10524
CCCGCCGATCATCGCGCCACCCCAGAGGAGCATCACTCGTGGGTCGCCGCGGACGAGGCCGCGCTCCCTGGCGGCCGGCCAGCTCCAGTACAGAATCAGCGGAGCGACGGCGATGATCGCGAGGATCGTACTGACCTTCACCATGAAGATCAATACCTCGACAGGGTGGAGTGCGATGACCAGCCCCGCCTCGTTTAGGATCTCTGTGATCTCCGCCGTCGAGTCCGCGGCGGCGATTTCTTCTTCGCTCATGTCCGTGACCTGGGCGAGGGCCGCGTCCGGTACGCGGTCGACGAACTGGGTGAGGACGACGCCGAACCCACCCTGGTAGAGCGCGACGAACGTCCCGCCGAGCACGATCATGAACACGCCGACGATGTAGAACATCTTCGAGGTGAGGCTGTTGAAGATAAAGGCGAGGTCGTAGGCGTAGCCGCCGACGTCGTCCTCGGTCGTCTCCTCCTCGGTGAAGGCGTCGAGCATTCCAGCGGCGGTACTCGAGAACAGCCCGCCCTCCTCTTCCTCGTCCGCTGTGGCGGCGCTGCCGCCGGCAGCGCTCCCGGCACCCGCACCGACGTTCGAGTCGGCGCCCGGACCGTCGTCGGACCGCTGCTGTTGTTGCTGTTGTTTCTGCAGCCCGTCGTACCGGTCGAGGATCGCCTGGGCCTTCTCCCGGTTGTCGTCGTACATCGCCTGCCGGGACTGGTCGAGGGCCTCGTCCTCCTCCATCTCGAGGAAGACCGGTGCGGGGACGTCCTCGATGTCCTCGGCCGCGAGCGTCTCGAAATCGACGTCTTCGGCGGTTTCGGCGGTCCGGATATCGTCTTCCCGTGGATAGACGGGCGACTGCAGGACCTTCACCGTGTAGCCGAGCAGGATGAGCCCGCCCACGGTGGTAGCGGCGATCGCGGCGATCGCCAGCAGACCGAGTACGCCGTAGTCGACGTACAGTTCCCAGAACCCGACCGTTCCGCCCTCGGGCTGGAGCCACGCCGGCAGGTTCGGATACACTTCCTGATTGACGAACGCGAACCCACCCTGCACGATGAACACTACCGCAGCGATGGCCACGAGGGCGATAACGCCGAGGAACTGGAGGAGCCGCCGCTTCATCAGTCCGGTTCCGGTATCGAGTTCGGCTGCACCCCGACGGCGGATGTTGGTGACGACCTTTGCCAGTCCGAGACTGAAGACGTACAGCGCAAACAGCGGCATCGCCCACATGATCAGCGTGAACGGGTCCGGCGGGGAGAACATCGCCCCGAAGACCGTGATGGCGACCGCCGCGTGGCGCCACTTGTCCCGGAACATCTCGTAGGGGACGATCTCCGTGTAGGAGAGCACACCCATGAACAGCGGCATCTGGGCCGCGAGGCCGAACGAAAGCGTCAGCAGCGCGATAAACTCGGTGAACTCGGTGATCCCCCAACTGGGGTTGACGCCGGCGTCGAACGCGACCGCACCGAGGAAGTCGAACGCGAACGGGAAGAAGATCGCGTAGGCGTAGAAGACGCCGACCCAGAACAGCACGAACGACGCCATCGCGAAGCTGGCCATGTGAAGCCGCGAGATCGGAACCTTCGAGCGGAAGCCGCGCTCGCGGAGTTTCTGACGGGAGAAGTACAGGAGGGCGGGGATCGCGACGATAATCCCGACCAGCATTCCGATCTTTGCCTGCAACAGGATGACCTCGAAGGGGGTTCGAGTAATGATCTCGGTCGCGTCGGCGACCACCTGATTCATCTCCGAAGTCGCCGTCTGCTCGAGGAAGTCCCAGATCCAGATCCGCAGGGCATAGAAGGATCCGAGGAAGCCGGCGACGAAGACGATAAACACCTTCTGGAGGTGCGTCTGGAGGCTCGAGAGCATCGCGCCGATCGTCTCCCGACCAGTGTTGATAGCGCGGGCCGTGTCCTCGTCGACGGCAGAACTCATTTACTGATGAGTTGTAGCTGACATCCGGTTATCAACCTTTCGTGTACGAAACGGGCGTCTCGAGAAACGACGGCCGCCTGTCTGCGGTTTCGGGTGACCGTAAGAAAAGGCCTATAACTGGCGGGCTATCTATATCTCGATAGATGTCGGACGAGTCGGCGACCGATGGGGACGTCGAACCCCCCGAAGAGCCGCGGGACGAGCCCGAGGACGGTGCCTCGAGCGACGCGGATCCTGCGCTCGACGCCGACGACGAGATAGAGCCTGGCGACGACGACGATGACACAGCCGAAGTAGACGACGGTACGGCCGACGCTGACGAGATGACGGCCGATGTCGACGACGACACAGCCGATAGCGACGATGTGGCGGCCGACACTGATGACGAGGCCGACGCCGATGGCGCACTCGAGACCGCCGACGACGACGAGCCCGAACTCGAGACCGACGGCGAGGGGGTCGTCGGCGACCGGCCGGAGGAGTCGGATACGACCTACCCCGACCCCGACGAGGACGTCGGCGGGATCTCGACCCCGCCGGACGACGAGGAGATGCCGCTGGCCGACCACATCGAGGAGATGGTGCTCCGGCTGGCGGTCGTCTTGCTCATCGGTTCGGCCGGGACGGCGATCGGACTGCTGTGGGCATCCCAGGCGATCGATCACGTCTGGAACAACGTCTTCCCCTCCCAGTTCGAGCAGGTCCCGCCGCCGCATATCTACCACCCGCTCGAACTGTGGTTGACCCGGATCAAGCTCTCGGCGCTGCTGGGGATCATGGTCGCGCTGCCGATGTTCGTCTACCAGTGTTACCTGTTCATGAAGCCGGGGCTGTACCCCAACGAGCGCAAGTACTACCTCGCGGCCGTCCCGACCAGCGTCGTCCTCGCGGGGTTGGGGATGATCTTTTCGTACCTGCTGGTGTTGCCGATCCTCTTCCAGTACTTCACGTTCTACGCCGAGGGGAGCGCGGGAATCGCCTACGCGCTCGGGGACACGTTCAATCTGATCATCACGCTGACGGGCTTTCTCGCCATCGTCTTTCAGATTCCGCTGTTCATGATGCTCGCGATCATGATGGGCGTGACGACCCGGGAGTGGCTCGCGGACAAGCGGCTGTACTTCTGGGCCGGTTTCGCGGGACTGGCCTTCCTGTTTACCGTGGACCCGACGATGATGGCCCCCATTCTCGTCGCGATCACGATGATCCTGCTGTTCGAGGGAACCCTGTTACTCCTGAAATGGACGGGCAGATAGCCCTTCCCGGCTAAATCCTCGCCGAAACCCTCGAGCCCCTGGCGCGACCGTTCCCGGCTCTCACCTGCTCTCCGGCCGCCTCGAGTCCGTCCGATTCCGCTAGTTGCCGTTGAGAATCGTCGCTCGAGTGCGAACTCCGTCCGCATATATCTCCTTATACAGATTGTAGTCGATTGGAGATCCGACGTTCGCCGCCGAATGTGGTGTGGAATAGAACGTCCGTTAACGGTTACAGTTATACGAGTTAGGAACATGCGGATGAAACATGAATGCGTCTCCATCCGGAGGAAAAGGACACGAATTAGAGTACGATCGTCGTATCGGGGTGGTCGGCGGTGGCGCATAAGAAAGAGGACCAGAAGGCGGACTGCTACGGTGACGAGGTTCGCGAACACATCCTCGAGTTCGCCGAAAGCGGCGGCTACGAGGCGATTCCGGAGGACGAACGCGAGGAGTGGTTCACCCGGTTCAAGTTCTGGGGGCTGTTCCACCAGCGCGACGGCCAGGAATCGTACTTCATGATGCGGCTGACCAACGCCAGTGGCGTTCTCGAGCCCGGCCAGCTACGGGCGATCGGCGAGGTCGCCCGCGACTACGCCGCGGGTCCCGTCGAGAACCCCGAGTTCGGTAACGGCTGGATCGATCTCACGACTCGGCAGTCGGTCCAGCTCCACTGGCTGAAACTCGAGGACGTCCCCGAGATCTGGGAGACACTCGAATCGGTCGGTGTCTCCTCCAGATCCGCAGGTGGGGATACGATGCGTAACATCTCCGGGTCGGCGCTCCACGGCAAGGTCGAGGAGTACGTCGACTCGGGCCCGCTACTCGAGCGGTTCCAGGAGGAACTCCGCGGGGACGACGCCCTCGCGAACATGCCCCGGAAGTTCAACATCAGCGTGACGGGCTCGAAATCGGGCTGTGCACAGGACTCGCTCAACGATATCGGCTTCGAGCCGGCGCGTAAGGAAATCGAAGGGGAGACTGTCAAGGGATTCAACGTCCGCGTCGGCGGCGGCCTCGGCGGTCGCCAGCCCCGTGCTGCGAGCCCGCTCGACGTCTTCGTCCGCCCCGAGAACGCTTACGAGGTCGGTCGCGGTCTCGTCGAGCTCTACCACGAGCACGGCAACCGTCAGAACCGTTCGAAGAACCGCATGCGGTTTTTCGTCGAGGGCTGGGGCGAGGAACGGATCCGCGAGACACTACAGACTCAGTACGTCGACGTCGAACTCGAGACCGCGGGCGAGAGCTTCCGCGAGGAGTACACCTACAACGCCGGCAAACCCGCCGACGCGGGGAAGCGCGATCACGTCGGCGTCCACGAGCAGCAGGGCGAGGGCATACACTACGTCGGCCTGACGGTCCCGGTCGGCCGCATGCCCGCCGAGGACGCCCTCGAGCTCGCCGATCTCGCCGACGAGTACGGCTCCGGAGAGCTGCGACTCACGCGCCGACAGAATCCCGTGATCGTCGACGTTCGGGAGGACGTCCTCGAGGAACTGCTCGACGAGCCGCTGCTCTCCGAGTACCGCCCCGAGCCGAGTCCCTTCGAGCGCGGCGCGATGGCCTGTACCGGCACCGAGTTCTGCTCGATCGCGCTGACGGAGACGAAAGCCCGGATGGCTCGGATGCTGCGCTGGCTCAACCGAAACGTCGACCTGCCCGACGACGTCGGGACGATCAAGATGCACTACTCGGGCTGTACCGCCGACTGCGGACAGGCCATGACCGCCGACATCGGACTCCAGGGGATGCGCGCCCGCAAGAACGACGAGATGGTCGAGGCGTTCGACATCGGCGTCGGCGGCGGCGTCGGCGAGGAGCCGTCGTTCATCGAGTGGGTTCAGCAACGGGTTCCCGCCGACGAGGCCCCCGGCGCGATCAAGAACCTGCTCGAGGCGTTCGCTGCCCACCGCGAGGCGGGGCAGACGTTCCGCGAGTGGGTCGAGGCGACCGGAACCGAGACGCTGATCGAGTGCTGCGAGCCCGAGGAAACCGACTTCGAGGCACCGTACATGGCCGACGCCAAGCAGTCCTGGTATCCGTTCGCTGACTCCGAGTCGCTGGCGGAGGCGACCGCGAAGAGTTCGATGGTCCCCTCTGACGACTGATCGACACCGTCTTTCAGTGCCCTTCCGCGAGACGTCGGCTACCGGTGATCGGCCGTTCGCCGGCGTGCGTACTCGAGCGCTTCCTCGAGGGTCCCCGGTCCGTCGTAGCGCGCGGAAAACAGCTGCATGAACTCCAGCGCGATCCGGTTACAGCGATCGAAGGTGAGCACGGTTCTGACCGGTTTCGTTTCGGAGAGCTCCAGTCCCGGGTAACTCGTCGTCGTGAGCGCGTAGCCGGGGTGGGAGTCGCCCTCGAGGGAGGCAGGGGCGACCTTCACCCGCAGGTCGTCGGACTCGTGGCGGTAGGTCAGGTACCGCAGTTCCCGGTCGCTGTCGGTCGTGTTATAGTTTCGCTCGGTTTCGATCCTCCACGGAGACGGCACGTCCTCGTCGTCCATCGGCAGTTGCTACCCACCGAAAGGCTACGTCCGTATCGACTTGTGCAAAATTTCCGTACGCTTGAATAGAACTACCTCATCTTTCGAGTTTCACACCCAAAGCCGATTATACACTGGACGGATGGCTAAGAGACATCGAACTCAGTGGACGATCAGCGATCGACCTCGCTCGCGAGTAGGGTGAGATAATCCTCGAGCAACCGCGGGAGGAGGAACTGTTCGCGGACGGTTTCCCGACCCCGTTCTCCTAACCGATCCCGTAGTCCGTCGTCCTCGAGGAGCCGAACGAGGCGATCCGTCGTCGCCTCGGTGTCCTCGGGGTCGACGAGGTAGCCGTTCTCGTCGTCCTCGACCTGGAGCGGGATGCCGCCGACGTTCGAACCGACGACCGGCGTCTCCTTCCACAGCGTCTCAGAGACGGTCAGCGCAAACCCCTCCCGAAGGGATTTCTGGACGCCGACGTCGGCGCTTCGCTGGATGAGGTTGATTCCGACGTCCGGCAGGTTCGTCAGGAGGTGGACGTCCTCGTCGGTCTCGGTTTCGGCTTCGACCTCGCGGTAGACCTCGATTCCCTCGGGATCGTCGTCGGGCATCCCGCCGGCCAGCACGAGCTGAGCGTCGGGTACTGTCTCGCGGACGTTCCGGTAGGCCTCGACCACCCCGAGCGGGTCCTTCCAGGGGTCGAACCGAGACACCTGTACCAGCAGCGGTCGGTCGACATCGAAGGGGTACTCGCTCGGATCGCTTCCCTCGAGACCGTCCGGAAGCTCCTCGAGCGGCCGATTCTTCTCGGTGAAGGGGTCGATCGCGGGGTGGACGATCGCGGTTTCCTCGTCGGGGACAGCCTCGGCGTACGTCGGGTGGCTGACGATGGTTCGATCGATCGGCTCGAGCCAGGAACGGACGAACTCGAGGTAGGCGTCGGCCGCCGTCGTCAGGTCGATGTGACAGCGCCAGAGCAAGCTCGTGTCGGGATACCGCTCGGCGAGAGTCGGAGCCATCCCGAGGGACTGCGGATCGTGGAGGACGATCGCGTCGTACCGCTTCTCGAGCGCCCTCGCGTTCTCGCGGGTGACGCGCCGATAGGTGTCGCGCATCTCGTCGGTGAGCGTAGTGTGGTCGCCCTGCAGCCCGTTGTGGATGGTCTTGGTGACGTCGTAGAACTCGTCGGGGGCATCCATGACGTACCAGTCGACGTCGACGCCGACGTCCCTCGAGAGAGGCACCAGCGCGTGCAGGATCTCGGCGACGCCGCCGCCGTCGGCGGTCGTGTTGATGTGAGCGATTCGTTTACCGTCGAGTCGGTCTGCCCGATCGCGGATATTGTCCCGTCGGTCGGGACCGAGGACGTCCTCGTAGGCCGACAGCCGTCGATCCGTCGTTTCTACGGAAAGCATTCGTCGTGCGGATAGTTCACACGCCCTGTCGGATCACTGTTTCTCACGTTTTCGGACGGATCCACTCGAGAGGCTCGATCAGTTGTGGCTTCGAGGCGTTACGACGACTCCGATGCGAACACGTCGTCCTCGACGTTTCCGTCGTCGACGTCAGCCTCCGTGGCGGGACTGACGCTTCCGGTTCGGTAGCCGTGCAGATCGAGGGTGACGTGGTCGAACCCGATCTCCGAGAGCTCCTCGCGGACGGTCTCGACGAACTCGAGTTCGAGCGCGCGCTCGAGTTCGTCCGGCGCGACCTCGATCCGGGCGAGCCCGTCGTGGTCACGCACGCGGAACTGGTCGAATCCCCACTGACGAAGCAGCGCTTCGGCGCGTTCGACGCGGCCGAGTCGTTCCTCGGTCACCTCGAGCCCCGTCGGGATGCGCGAGGAGAGACAGGCCATCGACGGTTTGTCGGCGACCGAGAGACCGTAGCGGTCGGCGATCTCTCGGACCTCTTCCTTGTCGATCTCGTGGGCCAGAAGCGGCGAGTGGACCTCGAGCTCTTCGACGGCCTGCAGGCCGGGTCGGTGACCAGCACCCGGATCGTCGGCGTTGGTCCCGTCACAGACGGTTTCGATTTCGAACTCGCGGGCGGTCTCTATCATCTCCCCCAGCCGCATCGTCCGGCAGTGGTAACACCGGTCGTCGTCGTTCTCGACGAAGGCGTCGCTCTCGAGTTCGGAGAACTCGACGAGTTCGTGGCAGATGCCGATCTCGCTTGCGACCCGCTTTGCGTCCTCGAGTTCGGCCTCCGGCAACGTCTCGCTTCTGGCGGTGCAGGCGACCGCGTCCTCGCCGAGGGCGTCGTGAGCGAGCGCGGCCACGACGCTCGAGTCGACTCCCCCGGAGAACGCGATCAGTACGCCGTCGCGCTCGGCGAGGTCGGCGCGTGCGGCCTCGAGTTTCGCCTCGAGCGTTGTCATGGCCCCTCGTTCGAACCGAACGGGCAAAAACGCGTTGTCGTTCCGACGGCTCATACGGATTGCTGTAACGATGTACCGGCGCAACCGCCGCACGTGTCGCGGTTACGCCGGTACTGACTTACAGTAAACCGTATCAGTGGTCGCGGAGCGAGTTAGTCACGTTGCTCCTCGCCCGTGACTCCGAGGGCAGTCGCGAGCGCCCGCGGGGACCTCGTCGCCGGCCATCCGTTCGTCGAACCATCGTCGACGCTCGAGAACGACCGCGTCCTCGGTCTCGTGGAGCCCGTCGAAACGGTCCCAGGGGAGGAACCGAGTAGTGATGGTTCCCGACTCCTGGTACCGGAGTCCCTGCTCGCAGGCCTCGTACACCCGGGACCGTCGCACGCTTATTTGCAGGATGACGACCGCCACGACTCCAGCGGTCAGAAGACTTGAGGGGAGTCCGTACAGCGTGCCAACGAACGCGCCGATCGACCCGACGCCGAACAGGAGCGTGGCGGCGTGCATTCGTCGCCGCCTCCGCCGGTCGCGGGTCGCAACCTAGCAGGTCCTCGAGTCGCCCGCGGCACCCTCGGCGTAGACCCGGGTACCGAGGATCCAGACGACGAGTCCGAGCGCCACCAGCCCGAGCAGCGAGAGTCGTATCGCCAGTGCGACGTCGGCGATTCCGCCGTCCTCGAGGATCGTCGTGGCGACGGTCGGTACCAGCGGACCGACCACCGGCACCGCGAGCAGCCGTCGACGGCCCGCTGCGACCCACACGTCGGAACGGCTGTCGAGTGCAACGGCGACCGTCACCCACGCGAGACCGAAGACGAGAATCGACCTGATTCCGCCGATACCGATCGCGGTGCTCACGAGGAAGCCAAGCACTCCAGCGTAGGCGCCGGCCGTGACCGACGGCCAGTCGACTGCGTTCACACCTCGAACGTGACACCTTACTGCAACAAGTATTCTCTCGAGTTCTCGTCGCCCCGTGGTCGTTCGTCGGGCTAGCCGTCCACTGCACGCCGGACGGTTAAGTTCGTGTTCGCGGTAGGTACCAGGAGAGCACTATGACCGTCTCCGAACGACTTCGACGACTGCGGTCGAGAAAGGGTTCCTCCGACGTTACCGGAGCGACGGCCGAGCAGTCACGAGCCGAACACGCCGCGCGCGCGGCGGTCCGTGGGATCCAGGCGGGAATCGTCGCGACGCTGATTATGACCGCGTTCCGACTCCCGATCCTGCGTTCCCTGCCGCCGTCGGCGAACTTCTGGTCGACGTACGTCAGCGGCAACGATCCCGAGGACCACCCGGTTATCGGGCTGATCCTCCACCTCGTGTACGGAATCCAGGGCGGAGTGATCTTCGGCGCACTGTTCGCCCTGTTCGACGCCGACCGCTCGATCGAACCCGAACAGCGCGGCCTCGTCTGGGGCTCGGTGTTCGGTATGGGGCTGTCGGCCTTCGGCTCCCAGATCATGCTCAAGGAGCTGCTCGACATCCGTCTCGAGTCCGACGAGCTCGCGCTGTTCCACGCCGCTCACCTCGTCTACGGAATCTCGCTTGGCGCCTGGGTCGGTTCGCGGACGGAGGGCGTCGAGGATCCCGAAGAGGAGTACGAGTACGACGACGGGAACTGATTCCCTCTGCGTTGTTACTCCGAATATCTAGTTTAACAAGGATTAGCAGCCGTATTACGACTATCGGGTCCGAAACATAACAACCAGTATGCCCGTCGACGGCCCAGCGGCGGTATGGAACTGGGCCTCGTCGCCGGCGTCGTTCTGATCGGCTTCGTCCACGGCGTGTTGCCGGACCACGGCTGGCCGATCGCGGCGACGTACGCGCTGAATCGTAACCGACGCTGGCTCGCCGGACTGGTGGCGGCGTCGATCCTCGGCATCGGCCACCTGATCAGCAGCGTCGCGCTCGTGCTCGCGTACTTCTGGTTCAGCGCGTTCGCCGAGTTCGCCGAGGGACCGTGGCTCCGGTACGTTGCCGGAACCCTGCTGATCCTGCTGGGTATCCACGAGTATCGCCACGGCGGACATGGCGTACACGAACACGACGATCACGAGCACGGCGAGGGCCATAGTCACGAGCACGACGACGAACGCGGCGAAGATCACGATATCACACACGGCCACGACGCGGATCACGGCCATCACACCAACGGCGGCGTCGACGCTATCGGGCCGGGAGACCACGCTCACCACGACGCCCACGATCACGAAACCGATCGCAGTCTTCTCGAGCGGATCCGCGCCGCGCTTCCCGGCGGTGGCGGCCACCAGCACCTGAGCGAGGAACACGCCGAACGGGGGCTGGTCGCGCTCGGAACGACCGCACTCTTGCTCGGCTTCGCTCACGAGGAGCCGATCCAGATCCTGGCGATCTGCGTCGGCACCGACGCCTGCCTCGAGCTTATGCTCGTCTACTCGCTGGCCGTCATCGTCGCCATCATCGTCCCGACGCTACTGTTGATCGCGGGCTACGAACACTACCGCGAGCGGATCGAGCGGCTCACCCCGTACCTGCCGACAATCACCGCCGTCGTGCTGATCGGTATGGGACTGGCGTTTATCGCCGGGGTCCTCTAATCGATCGTCGCAGCCAACTGTTCGACGTCGGACTCGAGCCGGCTCGCGTACTCGAGGCGCAGCTCGCGGGCGTCGCTTTTCGTCACGTACTGCCGGCCGCCGATCTGGGTCGCGATCGGATGGTAGTCGGTGACGGAAAAGCCCATCCGATCGAGGTAGTTCACCACGGGGGTCGACTCGAGGCCCTTTCCGATCGCCGCGCCGGCGAGATCGAAGACGGTGTCGTAATCGGGGAGTTGAACCCCCTCGCCGGTGACGTAGCCGGTTGCGTCGTCACGACTGCCGTCGCCGATCTCGACGTTCGTCTCGTGGATCGTCTCCATCACCGCGTACAGCTCGTCGGCGAGTCGCAGCAGTTGACTCGGAAGCGCCGCGTCGGGCGAGCGCCACTCGACGGTCGGCATCTCGTCGCGCAGTCGAACTGGCGTCCAGACGACGTCGTCCGCGGAGAAGTTTTCGGCAATCGCGTCCCCGTCGACGCCAGCTGCGAGCGCTTCCTCCTCGAACTCCTCGAAACACCGCTCGAGTCGGCGCGACCACTCGCCGACGCTCTCGACGTAGTTCCAGAGCTGGCCGTGTCGCGGAAACTCGGCGTACGCCTCCTTTCGATAACAGTGGGCTCGCGCGCTGTTCGCGACGCGTTCGCCCTGATAGTACGGCGAGGAACTGACGAGCGCGAGGGCGGGGTCGAGCGCGATGAGCGCGTTGAGCTGGTCGGTTACGTTTCGCTTCTCGAAGTGGAGGTGCGTTCCGGCACAGTAGCTCGCGTACTCGAAGTTCGATCCGAGGACCTCCCGCTGGATCCGCCCGCGCTCGCCGGGCCGGCGCTCGATCCCGTCGCAGTTGATGGGGGTCCCCAGCGGAACGAGACCCTTGTCGATTCGGTCGGCCTCCGCGAGCACCGCCTCGAGCTGTTCGACAAACGTCGTCCGAAGCTCCGCTATTGACCCGCAGGGAGGAGTCTTCAGCTCGAACAGCGGTTCGACGAACTCTCGTTCGGTGTACTCGGAGACGTCCGCGAGCGATTCCGGCGGGGTGAGTTCGCCGTCGTCGTCGATCACCCAATACTCGACTTCGAGACTCGTGTTCATTCTCAGTTGAGAGGGAGGTGGCTGCTCGCTTCGTGCGGTTAGAACGTCCTCGATACAGACCCTTCTTCAATGGAATGAGGGCGTGTCTCGCAGAAGCAGTCGTGCCTGCACCAGCCTGCCGTATACCCGACAACCATACGGAGGGGCTTGCCGATCCTCGTGGAAGTGCCGGCTACGGCTGCGGCGTTCGTGGGCCGTGACGTAGCTGCCCTGACGACGCTGTCCGTTCGGAGCTGAACGATCCGTGGGGCGCCTCGTGTGGGGGAAGCGACGGCGTCAGCGAACTCACGGCACCTGCAGTTTCGTCGTTCCCGCACGCGCTGCTGGTATATTGCGGTCGACTTCGGCGAGTCGTTCCGACTACGCGGCCTTCGACGTCGAGGTGTCGGGGGAGTCCGAGGAGTCGTCCTTTCGGAGCAGCCCGACGACGCCCTGTGCGACCATCCCGATAAGGACCCACTTCCAGGCGAGGACGGCGACGCCGAGCATTAGCCCCGCCCGAACGTAGTTTCCGCGGTCGACCGCCCGCTTGGCGCTTTTGAGTATCGAGACGACGGCGAGCGACCGCGTCGCGGTCGAGCCGAAGAGCTTCTTCAGTACCATAGCTCTACTTGCGGAGTGAGGAGAATAACGAGCGACCCGGAACGCGCAAGCTTCGAGCTATCGCGCTCAGGTCGCCGTAGACCGTACCGTGCCGGATCACTCGCGTCTCCGCCCCGCGGCACGATAGCCGTGCCCACTGTTATCATCTCGGACGCTTCTCGGACGCGAGGCTTTTTCTCACTCCGCTCTGATACGCCGCTCGAGAACGATGGACCTCGAGTCGATCCCGGGCGTCGGCGAAAAGACTGCCCGGTCGCTGTCGGCCCTCGACGATCCCGAGCGAGCGCTGCGAACGGGCGACGTCGCGGCGATCGCGGCTGCACCCGGTATCTCGCAGGGCCGGGCCGCCCGCATCGCGCGCGGGGCGATCCGCCACGAGCACGACGATCCAGGTGCGTTCCTCGCGACCGATCGGGCGCGCGAGGTCTATCGGAGCGTGCTCGGACTGCTCAAGGAGCGGACCGTGACCGACTACGCCGCCCAGCGCCTCGAGACGCTGTATCCGAGTTCGCGGCGCTCGCGGATCGCGGAGGTCCAGGCCTTCGCGAGCGAGGCGATCGAGCGCAACCCCGACCCCGAGGTGCTCGAGGCGCTCGAGGGCGTCGAACCGCTTCGCGAGTCCGGCGACGTCCGGGTGCGCGAGCGCTGTCTGGCGACGACCGACGCGGAACGCTATACCGAGGCCAAGGAGGCGATCCCGGAGCTGCCGGTCGAGATCGTCGAGGATGCACAGGGACTGGCCGAACTCGCCCGCGGCTACGCGACGGTGATCGCGATCGACGAATCCTTCGCCGGCATCGCCGTCGAGGGCGACGTCCGCGTCGAGCCGAACGCGCTCGAGAACCCCGCCGAGATCGTTCCCGAGCGGTCGCTGGCGTTCTTCGCGCGCAACCGAAACCGACTCCGGGCTGCCATCGACGTCGACCGTACCGTCGGTCTCGGATCGGAGTGCGATCTCGACGCGCTCGAGGATGGGCTCTCCCGGCTCGACGAGGACGGGACGGTCGCGGGCGACGCGGAACTCGACAGACTGACTGCGGCCGCCGACGACGTCGACGCCGCAACGGGAACGGCTGAGAACGTCGCCAACGACCACCTTCGGGAGGCGATCCGCGAACAGGACGTCACCATCGAGGGGTCGGACCTGCTCTCGCTGGTCGAACGCGGCGCGGGTGTCGACTCGCTGCTGTCCCGGGAGCTGGCGGACGAACACGCCGCGGCCGTCGAGGCCGCTCGCGACCACGTGATCGACGCGCTCGCCCTCGAGTCCGGAGAGGAAGAGCTGGCTCGGCGGCTCTTCACCGACGAGCCGACGTTTCCGGTCGAACGCGACGAGGACGCGCTCGGTCGGCTTCGAACCGAGCTGACGACGGCCAAAGAGCGGCGTGCGAACCGCCTCAAACGGGAGTTAGCGGCAGATCTCGCCGACCGACGCGAGGGGGCGCGCCGACTCGTTCGCGACGCCCTCGAGCTCGACGTCGAACTCGCAATCGCCCGCTTTGCCCGCGAGTTCGAGTGTACGATGCCGGCGGTCGTCGACGAGGAGGTCGGGTTCGCCATCGATGGAGGGCGCTCTCCGTTGCTCGACGAGTCGACCGAGGCGATCGATCCCGTCGACTACGAGGTCTCCGGCGTCGCTCTGCTCTCGGGCGTCAACAGCGGTGGGAAGACGTCGACGCTGGATCTCGTGGCGAGCGTCGTCGTGCTCGCACACATGGGGCTGCCGGTTCCGGCGGAGCACGCACGCGTCCAGCGGTTCGACGACCTCCACTACCACGCCAAGACCCAGGGGACGCTCGACGCCGGCGCGTTCGAGTCGACGGTCCGAGAGTTCGCGGAGCTGGCCCAGAGCGGCGAGGGCTCGCTCGTGCTCGTCGACGAACTCGAGAGCATCACCGAGCCCGGCGCCAGCGCGAAGATCATCGCCGGCATTCTCGAGGCCCTCTCCGGAAACGGCGCGACCGCGGTGTTCGTCTCCCACCTTGCGGACGAGATTCGGGAGATGGCCGGCTTCGACGTGACCGTCGACGGCATCGAGGCGGTCGGACTGGTCGACGGGGAACTCGAGGTGAACCGCTCGCCGGTGAAGAATCGACTGGCTCGTTCGACGCCGGAGTTGATCGTAGAGAAACTCGCCGAGGAATCGACGGAGACCCGTCCACAGTCGGACGGCGGGGCGTCAGCTCGATCGGGATCGTTCTACGCGGACCTTCTGGAAAAGTTCGATTAACGTATTAGTCCTCGAATATGAAAATTGAGAAAAAGAGTACTTTCGGGCCACGAGACGCTGTTAACCGGGAGATAATAAGGTGGTCCGGATCCACCCTTCGAAGCGAAACGGCTGGTTCGGATCGATATCGGTCTGCGATGAACGAACACCTCGACATTACAACATGGAACGGAGCGCGCGGACCTCTCAGCACGACGAAACTGAATCGGACGACGAATCCACCGGCATGAACACGCTACTGATCGGGATCGACGCGGGAAGTCTTTCGGTCTTCGACGATCTCGACGCGGACACGGAGATCCCGACGATCCACCGGCTCTGCACGGAGGGGACGAGCGCACCGCTCGAGTCCCAGATTCCGCCGTGGACGCCGAGCGCCTGGCCCTCGATGTACACGGGCGTGAACCCGGGCAAACACGGCGCGTTCGGTTTCGTCGGCTACGACGGTTACGACTGGCACGTCACCAGCACCGACGACGTCAACGAACACACCGTCTGGTCGCTGCTCGACCGCCACGGCTACTCGAGCGTCGTCGTCAACGCACCGATCACCCACCCGCCAGAGGAGTTCGACGGTGCCTTGCTCCCCGGATTCATCGGTCCGGAGGATCCGGACTGTCATCCCGACGGCCTCCTCGAGGAGGTTCGCGACGCGATCGGCGACTACCGCGTGTACCCGTCGTACTCCCGGGATGACGATACGCTCCCTGACTCCGAGAAAATGACGGAGTACCGAAACCTGATCCGGATGCGCGGCGCGGCGTTTCGGTACCTCGCCGAGGAGTACGACCCCGACTTCGGGTTCGTCCAGTTCCAGAAGACGGACACGGTCTTCCACGAGTTCTTCGGCGACGAGGAGAAGGTCCGATCGGTCTACGAGACGACCGACGAAGAGATCGCCGCGATCCTGGAACGGTTCGACCCCGATCACGTGTTCGTCGCCAGCGATCACGGGATGGGCGAGTACGACGGCTACGAGTTCCGCGTTAACGAGTTCCTCCAGGACCGCGGCTATGTCGAGACGACGACGAGCGGGAAGGGGATGCCGTCCTGGACGCCGATGCGCCGCAAGCTCCGGGAGGGCGAGGAGTCCGAAACCTGGGAGCCGAGCTTCACCGAGCGCGCCGCGGCGGTCGCCGCCGAGCGGTTCGGGATCACGGCTCGCGACGTCGGTGTCGTCCTGGAGCGCGTCGGCCTGGCCGAGACTGTCAAGGAGTTCGCCCCGGGTGGGGTCGCACGGACCGCGAACGAACAGGTCGACTTCGAGAACTCGCAGGCCTACGTTCGGGCCCGTACCGAACTCGGCGTCCGGATCAACCTCGAGGGGCGCGACCCCGAGGGCGTCGTCTCGCCGGACGACTACGAGCGGGTCCGCGAGGAGCTCATCCGCGAACTCGAGGACGTCGAGACGCCGGACGGCGACCCGATCTTCGAGACCGTCGCGCCGCGCGAGCGGTACTTCCACGGCGAGTACGCCGAGGATGCGGTCGACATCGTCACCGTTCCCGCCGACTTCGATCACGCCATCTCCGAACAGCTCGGCGAGGACTACTTCGGTCCGGCCGAGCCCTGGAACCACAAACTCGACGGGGTGTTCGCGGCTGCGGGCGCGGGCGTCGACGAGGACGAAACGTTCGAGCGTGCTCATCTGTTCGACGTCGCCCCGACGATCATGGCCTCGTTCGGCCTTCCCTACAGCGACCGAATGGACGGGAGCGTGATTCCGGTCGTCGAACCGACCGAGGCGACGTCGTACCCCGCCTACGACGGCAAGGGAGAACCGAACCAGTCCGAGGTCGACGAGGAAGTGACGGACCGACTGGCTGATCTCGGCTACATGAACTAACCGACGCTCGGGTCTACCGAATTCGAGCAAGGCGGCTACAGTGCGTGGTTTCCGAGTGACCGCGTCGGCTCGAGAGAGCCGCTTCCGGCTCGAATTTTGGCCGATCGACCGTGGCTCGAGCGCCTACACCGAATCGGACGTTGCGGCCGTGATCGCATCCGTAAGCGTGACGACCGTCAAGTCACGTTCCTCAACCCACTCGAGCATCTCGCGGATCCCGTCCTCGTCGACCTCGTCTTTGAACGTGTGGGCGCCCACGATACCGATGGCATCCTGTGCGGCGACTTCGTCGAGCTGTTCCTGGATGTCGAGGGGATCGGTGAACTCGATGAAGTAGTCCCGGTGGGTGTCGAACGGATCGAACTCCTCGCGGTCGTTGAGCATCGATCCCGGGTTGACGTTCGCGATGCCGTCGTAGTACTCGCTTGCGAACTCGATCGTCCACTCGTCGCAGACGTCGTACGGGGCCAGCAGCGTATCGACTTCGAACCCCCACTCCTCGAGTTGTGCCTTCGAATCACCGAGAAACTCGTGCATGAGTTCCTCGGGGTAGCGCTCGACGGTCTCGCCGGCAGCGAACGATTCACCGATGGGCTCGTCGAACTCGAGGTAGCCGCCGATCTCGTCGCTATCGGAGGCGACGACGGTCCGAACGACCGAGTTCTCCCCGTCGGTGATCTCGATATCGTACTCCAGGTGGAAGCCGTGGTTTCGTTCCTCCGGGTAGACACGCGTGTCGTCCGGCTCGACGTCTTCGACGAGTTCGAACTCGCCGAGGGCGGTGTGTGCGGTCGTGTGGGAGTTGATCTCCCAGCCGGCCTCGGCGAGCTCCTCGAGGTGCTCGACGTCCATCCAGTCGTTGTCGTTGAAGTCCTCGCGGCCGACCCACTCGGTGACGATACCCGTACTCGCAGGTGCGTCGAACTCCTGGTGGACGGGAAACGCCTGCTCGTAGTCCTCCATCGGCCCGTCGTCGTAGGTAAACACCACGGCTCCGCCGTCGATATCCGGAACGTCCTCCGTTTCTTCCTCCTGCTCATCCGTCTCGTCGCTCTCGTCGGACTGGGCTGCGTCGTCTCCGTTCGAACCGTTCTCGTCGTCATCGTTCGGGTCCTCGTCCCCGTCTCCGGCTAGACTATCGAGACAGCCCGCAGTCGCTCCAAGCGTGCCGGCACCGATGGTGCCGAGGAGTACTCGGCGTGTTGCCTTCTCGTTCATCGATGATAGTTGATAGTTCTACCCACCTATTTATCTCTCGATTAACTGTAGTCTCTGGTCGCTCGGCAAAAATCGCTCGAGACGCTCCGACAGCGTGAGGACCGCTGATGCTACTCGAGCCCGCTACCAGTCGTTCTCGTACGGTAACTGACCTGATCTTAATGCGGTTATAATAAGGCCATCCCGACACAGAGCTTCGAACACTGTGGGTGCCACCGGACTACTACTAGCTGTGAGAGCCGTCCGACGGCGTCGCTCTCGGGGGAACCTGTGAACCGAACCCTCCCTGGCGATGATCTCTCCGTCGGTACTGCTAACGTCGTTGCTCTTCTCGTGGGATTTGTCACGATACCGGTTCTGTTCCGACTGCTCGGTCCGTCCGGGTTCGGCGACTACGCGTTTCTGCTATCGGTGTTTGCGATCTACATGATCTTCGTCAGTTCCTGGATCACAGACGGCGTCCGAACGTTCCTGGCGGAGGACCGGCCGACATCCGACCGGGAGCCGTACGTGATCGGGTTCTATCTCCGACTCGCGGTGTTGTCCGCGCTTACTGGCGCCTTCGTCCTGTTTCTGGGCTCTCGAAACGGATTCGTTGCGACGCTGTTCGGCGAGGAGTACACGACCTACTTCTACGGTCTGGCGCTGTTGGTGATCTCCGTCCAGTTCCAGTCGTACTCTCGAAAGACGCTTCTGGGACTCGGTCTCGAGCGACACTCCGACGCCCTCAGCGTCCTCAACAACGTCGTGTTCGTCGTGGCCGCGGTTCCACTCGTCTATCTCGGTTTCGGTGTTTCGGGGGCTCTGGCGGGTTACGCGCTCTCGAGCATCGTCTGCGGTATCGTCGGTCTGGCCCTGATTCACGGCCGCGTGTCGCTCTCGAGCGTGTTTCGAATACCGCCACGGGAGTTTCCACGCAAAAAAATGCTCACGTCCGCCTCGACGAGCGTCGCGCTTCTCTTCTTGCTCGCCTCGCTCTACCACATCGATATCGTGATGCTTCAACAGTTCCGCGAGAGTTCGGCGGTCGGCAACTACCGAGCGGCGCTGTTCCTGGCCGAGTTCCTCTGGTTCGTCCCGATCGCTCTCCAGACTGCGTACGTCGTTCCGACGTCCGACCTGTGGTCTCGAAACCGGCTCGACGAGATTACTGCTCTCGCGTCGAAGACGACCCGCTACACACTCTTGCTGACTGCGGCCGTAGCGGTCGTAATCGCCGCGCTGGCCGACGTCGCAGTCCCGATTTACTTCGGTCCCGACGCCACGCCAGCGATCGGTCCGGCGCTGTTACTGCTGCCCGGTGCGCTCGGATTCGCTCTTGCACGACCCGTCCTCGCGATTTCGCGAGGGGAGGGTACGCTTCGCTATCCGGTTCTTGCGACCGCTGGCGCCGCGGGGATCAACGTCGCACTCAACTACCTGCTGATTCCACGGTACGGAATGCACGGTGCGGCGTTCGCGACCACTATCGGCTACGGATCGATGTTCGTCTTTCACTGGCTTTCGGCACAGCAGATCGGCTTCGATCCGCTCGCCGATGCACGACTCGTCCGAGTAGCGGCGACGACCGCCTTCGCTGCGGTGCCGACGTTCGCCCTTGCGACGGTAGTCACAAACCCGTGGCTTGCGCTGCTTCTCGTCCCTCCGTTTGGACTTCTCGTCCATCTCGTCTTCGCCGTCCTCACCGGAGCGATAGAACCCGCAGAGCCGTTCGGGGTTCTCGCCGAGCTTCCGTCACCGGCAGGTTCCCAGGCCGAACTCATCCGCGAGCGCCTCGAGGGCGTCAACGGCGACCTGACCGTTGTGGGCTGGTTCCAGAGCATGCTGTTTCTGGCCGGCGTGACGCTTCTGTTGTCGGGGGTTCTCCTCGCGACGTTCGGACCGGATACAGGGGTTCCGATCTTTGGGTAGGAATCGTCCGTCCCAGCGGAAGCCGATCCTGTCGGAAACCGGATCGGAACGGTGGTCGCCCCCTCTCGTCCTGCTCGAAACGCGGTTAGTCCGTCGATAATAAAGCGCCGGTGGGCCCGTGTCGAACGAAATGGCACTGGTTAGCGTCATTATTCCGACGTACAACCGGGAGGAGACGGTTTCGAGAGCGATCGACAGCGTCCTCGAACAGACGCATGAGGACCTTGAGGTCCTCGTGGTCGACGACGGATCGACCGACGACACCGCAGCGGTTCTCGAATCCTACGATGACGATCGGGTGCGGCCGATCTACCATGAGACGAATCAGGGGGCGAACGTCGCGCGGAACACGGGCATCGAACGCGCCCGGGGGAAGTACGTCGCCTTCCTCGACTCCGACGACGAGTGGCGCCCGGAGAAACTCGAGTCTCAGCTCGACGTTCTCGATGAGCGTTCCGAGGAGTGGGTCGCAGCCTACTGCGGCTTCGCGTTCGAACTCACCAGCACCTCCGATAGGTTTCGCGGTCTGGCCGCCAGCGTTCTCTCTCGCGCGGACGGTCAGCCGCAGATGGAGGGAGGGGAGGAACTCATCGGCGAGATACTCGCCGACAACGTTCACACGGGCGCCGGCTCGACGCTGATCGTCCGAACCGACGTCGCGAGAGACGTCGGCGGATTCGACGAGACGCTCGACCGGTTCCAGGACCCCGAGTTCGTCCTGCGGATTCTCGAGGTCGGGAAGCTCGCCTACGTCGACGAACCGCTCGTCGTCCGCGAGGAGACGGGGACGCCGCCCGCGGACACCATCAGACGAGCCGACGAACAGTATCTGTCGCTGTACGCCGACGAGGTCGATCGGTTCGAAGACGAGGGGTACGAGATCCGCTCGAGCCACGACCTCGTGCTTGCAAAGAGCTACTTCAGTGAGGGACGTCCCGCTCGTGGCTGCTGGCACCTCCTCCGTGCCGGGCCCGAACTCCGTCACCTGCCGGGTGTCCTCTGGTCGGCCGTCTCCGGGGCCCGACGGCGCCCGTTCCCGTTTCTCGCTACCGGTTTCGTCCTCGTCGTCGCGCTGATCGGCGGGTGGATCGGACTTCGTTCCTAACGGACAAAACACTCCTATCGTCTCGAGGGCCCGACGGAGCGGTCCCTCGATTTCTGTGTCGCTGGTGGCCTGCTCGAGACGGTGATCAGTTCACCGATTCGGCCGCTTCCGAAATCAGACCAGATTCAGGTGCGAGGATGTACCGGCTGTGGCTACTGGCAGTCCGGCCATCCGCGATATATCAACCGACGCCGACCGAATCGTACGCGAGAAAGTGCTCTCGGCGTTGGAAAAAACATAGAGCGAAGAGAGAAAAAGCGGTCGCCGTCGTCGCCGATCAGTGGCCTTCGCGGCGCATCTTCCAGAGGTCGTCGAAGTCGATGACCTCGACGTCGGACTCGTCGATGTACTCGAGGAGTTCCTCGTAGTCGTCCACATCCATCGTGTTGTCTAGATCGAAGGCGTGGAAGTTCAGGACCGTACACTGATTGTGCTCGACCGCAGTATCGATACAGTCCATCGCGATATCGAGATCGTGGCCGATCGTCCGGGGCATCACCAGCGGATCGAAGCCGTGGACGCCCATGAGGTTCGGGCTGCCGGACTGGTTGAACCCGCCTGCGTAGTAGTAGTTCGAGGCGATCTCGAGCACCCGATCGTCGAAGTCGTTATGCGGGAAGACGAGGTAGTGGCCGCCCTCGAGTTCGTTGTTGACGGCCCAGTTCTTGTCCGTATTTATTGTGTCGTCGAGTTCCGCGTCGTCGAGGTCAGTCCATTCGGTATGGGTTCCGTGAGCGACGATCTGGTCGCCGGCCTCCTGGCGCTCGAGGACCTGCTCGATCGTCATGACCTCGTCGCGCTGGTCTCTGGTCCACTGACGGACGACCGCCTGAACGGCGTTGACGTCGTACTCGTCGTGGAGATCACCGGCCGGTTCGTAGAAGTCCTCGAATCCGTCGTCCCAGCAGAGGATGACGTATCCCTCGTCTGGTTTCTCGTGGGTGCGCAGGTCGTCGAACCACACTTCGGCTTCGTCGCCGGTGTTGTGGACGACGAGTCTGATCTCGTCGATCGCGTCCTGCTCGACCGGCGTCGTGCTTTCGTCGGCGAAGCCGGGACACATCCGGAACCAGCCGGGGGTCTCGTCGCCGTAGGAGATCGACTGGAGCATGTAGCTCGCGTGCCCGCCGTAGATGTCCCGAACCTGGATCTCGAGGGCGATGTTGTGAGGCGTGGTCGTCTGAACGGCCACCGAGAGATCGAGGTCGTCCATGTCGGTCGCCTCGTCCAGCTCCGTCGCGACGACGGCGTTGTCCTCGTCCTCGGCCATGAGGCGAATACTCTGGTCGCCGTCGAAGGCGTACTCGTCGTCCATCTCCGCTTCGCCCTCGAGGATCGTCCAGTCGTCGTCGGTCTCGAAGTCGTTGAGCTGGTCGCCGGGCTGTCTGAACTCTTCGCGGCTGTTGTACTCGGTTTCGACCTGGAGCTCGGGCGATTCGACCTCGTCGCCGTTTTCGCCGTTACCGTCGTCGTCGCCGTTACCGTCGTCGTCGCCGTTACCGTCGTCGTCGCCGTTACCGTCGTCGTCATCCTCGTCGGAGAGGAAATCCGTACAGCCAGCCATGGCCGCCGCGAAGGCCGTTGCACTGGATGCTGCGAGGAACCGTCGTCGAGTGTTCCGTCGTTGGGTCATTGCTGACTCCGGCTAGCGACAGCAATGGTATTATTATGGAGCCAATAGGCCCCCGGAATCGTTCAGTTGAGAATCTTATATGAGTGTTAGCTCCGGAGAATACTGCTGATAGAGCCACCAGATAGCCCGATAGCCTTTTAGCGGAGGACTGTTTATTGGTGGCACACACCTAGTTCACTTTGTGACCCGCTTAGTGGAACTATAGTTAATGGTGGCTCGCTCCCAGTGTGGTGTAGTTCGACGTGTGCGTGTTGTCGCCCTTCCGGTTGACAAACGGTGTTGCCGGTCGCGACTCCACGCCACAGTCACGCAGTGAGATGGTCTCGAGATGAATACGGAACTCTTCGGCGTATTTGGCGGTACAGAAGCGTTCACCCGGTTTCGATCGACGGACGAGTTCGACGAAGTACTCGTTGGCCCGTCGATAACTGTCGGGATCAGGGATTTTGGGCTCGGAACTCCCGGCTGGACGGCGAGCTACGACGGTGAAAACGGTTGCTGTGTTATCTGGGGCGAGGTGTACGTTCCCGGCCAAGAAACGAACGCTGCCCGCTGGTTCCTCGATGCCTACGAACGCGACGGTACCGAGGCGCTGGCCGAGCTCAATGGCTCCTATCTCGCGGTCCTCGATACACCGGACGAGACGTTCGTCGCGACCGATTCGATCCGCTCGCGTGAGTGTTTCTACACGGATGCCCCCGGGGTTCGTGTGTTCGGCACCGACTCCGCAACGGTCGCAAAAACCGTTCCCGATCCCTCGTTTTGTCGGGACGGTATCCTCGAGTTTCTTCATCTGGGCGTTGCACTCGGCGAGAAGACGAGCGTCGAACAGCTCTCTCGGCTCCCGATCGACAGTCAGTTGCGGGCATCGTCGGTTACCGACCTCGAGCGATTCATCTACGATACCAAGGAGTTCGACTACGCCGGAGCGCTCGCGAGCCGACTCGAACGGGCGATCGACCGTCGATCGATCCTCCCCGGACGAAAGGGGCTGCTCCTCTCTGCGGGATACGACTCCCGAACGCTACTCTCCCAGCTCCCGGATCTCGAACACTGCTACACGGTTGGTAACTCCACGGCCCAGGAGGTCGTCGGCGCCAAACGCCTCGCAGCGCAGTACGGTGCCGACCACACTGCGTTCGGACCCGACGAGCGCTACCTCTATGCCGACGGGTCGAAGGTACAGTACTCACAGGGAATCAAGGAATCACTGCATATCCACCACGCAGGGTACACCGACGAAATCGACGTCGATACGATCTATCACGGCCTGCTGTGCGATACCTTCTTCCGTGGTCACTTCACTGCTCACGTCGACCTCGAGATGTTCGGCAAACGGGTTCCGTTCGAACGACTCGATCCCGACCCCGATCCGATCGACGTTCTCCTCTCACGGTTCGGTTACAGCCAGGCGACGAGTCAGGAGCTTTCCGAGCGGACCGCCTTCGACGTCGATCCCGAATCGTTCGTCAGACAGGCCGTCCGAACGGAGTTCGAATCGGTCCTCGATCGCTCCAACTCGATCCAGAACGCGCTCAGCTGCTGTGGAATCGCTAACCAGCCGTCGATGCCGTTCCACACCCAGCTTGCCGACAACTTCTTCGCGTCGTTTTTGGCTGCGGACACGGAACTCCTCGACTGGCACCTCCGCGCGCCGCCAGCCGAACGGTCCACGGACACCTTTCTCGAGGCATGCAAGCAGATCGATCCCGAGATGCTTCGACACCGACCGCCGGACCGACCACACGATGTTACGCTGTTCAACGAGATGGAACGGTTCGTTCGCCGCAAGGCACCGTTTTTTGACTCCTTCGAATCGCCATGGCCGAACCGGAAACAGCTCTTTACCAGGTACAACTTCGATCAGCGACTGCTGCCGGAGTTCGAACACGTCCACGATCTCCCCGCCAGACACAAGCTTCGCCTCAACGACTTTCTGGGGTGGGTCGAGAGCTGGGACGAGAGCGCGGATCAGCATCTGAGATGGATCGATCAGAACTCCTCCTTCGCCCAATAGTTCCGCTTGTAAGAGGACTTTTCGCACTCTGTAAAATGTTTATGCCCGGTTTGAACACGTGAACAAACGGCCGCAACAGATTTATCGCATGCTATCGAGAGCATATTTATAGTACCAGACGTGTGTGATTCGCAATATGCGTCTGACGCCGTTTCGAAAGAACTCTTCCTCGGACTCGAGTGGCGACGAGTCCACCGTTCAAGCGTCGACGTCTGTTAGAGTGTTCGAATACAACGAATCGTCGATCGTGTCCAACGACCGCGAGACCGACACGTCGACAACCGGAGCGCCGGCCGAACTCGAATGGAACGTCGTTTCTCTGCTCGAATCACGCAACGGACCCGTGACGATCGACGAGATCGCGGATCAGCTCTATGAAGCCAGTGGAACCGACGACGTCGAAGCCTGGGGCGACGTACACGAACGCCTCTCACAGACCGACTTGCCTGCACTCGACGCCTCAGGGGTGGTCGAGTACCGCCCCGAACGTGGAACCGTCGAGCTCACCGACGACCACTCCTCCGACCGATGGCGCTATCCGATCGCGCTCGCGTTTGCGGTCTCGTTAGCGCTGCTCGTCTCACCGATCGTCTTCGAGATCACGGCGGCCGTTTCGATCGTTGGCCTGCTGGTTGCCTGTCTCGGGACCGTCGCTACCATCTACCGGTAACGACGACGAGAGGGGCCTATCTGACGTACTGACCGATCGTCAACGTCGTGAACATTAGCAGGATCAGTGCGCTCAGACCAATACCCGTGATGATCGAGAGCAGCGGCAGTTCGAAGATCGCTCCCAGAAGCAAAACCGCACCCGCACCGGCAGCACCGATGTAGTAATCGTCCCAGTCCGTTCCTCCCTCCTTTCCGGTGGCGGCGGCCGAGTTCGTGTTCGAATCCGCATTGAGGTAGTAATCGAGCTGCCGGGCGAGCGGGCGCCGCTCGACGACGCCTCGGTTCTGCTGGTAGTCGATAATACCAGCCTTGTCCAGTTTCGGAAGGTGTGACTGATACAGTGGGATGTATACGCGCTGGCGCTGGTCCGAGGTTAGCTCCTGTACGGTCGTCTCGTTCTCCCAGGCGGCGACCTGCTCGGCTACGTCACGCATCCGTACCGAGCCATCCGTCTCTTGCAGATACTCGAGAACCATCCGTCGGCGCTCGTTCTGAAGAATATGGAAAATCTCGTCGACCGGAAGTTCTTCGTCGTCGGAGACGATATCTGCTTCGCGGTCCTCACCCCGGTTTCGTTCCTCTGTAACGGTCTCTGTCGAACTCATCGCGTTGATCAGTCCGACTCATGGACCAGTATTAAAGCATGAAAATCGTCCATAGATGAACGGTTTTACTTCACCCAAATCCGTACTAACCCACCCGTTCAGACTGTTTCATATCATGTACTGTGTGTGTACAGCCGTTGAGAAGGCTTCTTTCTTCATAACTGGGCTATAACGAATCGCGTTCGGAACTATTACAGACGGGCGTCCTCCATCCGTCCTATCGAGTCGCGGCTTCCGAAGCAAGATCGGTGTCGACCTGGACTGTATTTTGATGGGTAGTGAAAACAACGAAAATAAAGCCGGATCGTGTTTCTCGTCACGCTGGGTTCGGACGCTCACACCGGGTCGGTCTCCGCAGCCGTCGCTTATATGACCGATAACTAAACGCTCGAGAACCACAGGACCTGTAATGAGCGACTCCGATTGGTGGTTCTTCGATCTCACACTTGTCATCGCAGTAACCGGGTTCGTCACGTTCGGTCTATTCACGCCGATCTCGGGGGCGGTTCGAGTTCTGTTGGGGATTCCGCTGTTGCTGTTTCTTCCCGGCTACGCTTTCATCTCTATCCTATATCCGGACGCGTCGGAGGCAGGATACCGATCGTTCGACGACGAGACTCGAGAGCCGAACCGAGCCGAGCTGAACAACGGCGGACTCCAACCGATCGAACGGTTCGTTCTCTCGGTCGTCGCCAGTATCGCGATCGTTCCGGCAGTCGCGCTCGCTGCGACCGTAACGCCGTGGGGGATCACGATTCTCCCGGTGCTCGCCGGAACGGCACTCGTGACGATCGCGTTCGCGCTGGTGGGGATCGTTCAGCGGTATCGGTGTCCTCCGAACCGCCGATACACTCCCTCGCTATCGGGCGCTCCACTCCTGTTCTCGAACGCCGGCGACTCGTTCAGCCGATCGGATCCGAGTACCAGGCCGTACAACGTGATGTTTCTCGCCGCGTTGCTCGTCCTGGCGGCCGTCGCCGGATTCGCCGTCGCAAGCCCACCCGACCACGACAGCTACACCGAGTTCTACCTCGAGACGGAGGAAGTCGACGGTGACACCGAGTACCTCTACGACGAGTCGCTCTCTGCGGGCGAGACGGAGTCGGTGACCGCCTACATCGCAAACGAGGAACACGAGGAGCGATCGTACGAGACGGCAGTCGCGTTACAGGACGTGAGCTACGACAACGATAGTGTCTCCGTCGAGGACCAGGACGTTCTCACGACTGACTCTGCAACCGTTGACCACGGCGAAACTCACGAGCAATCCCTCGAGTTCGAACCGACGATGACCGGTGACGACGTCCGTCTGGTCTTGTACCTCTACGAGGGCGAGGCGCCGGACGATCCGGACGAGGAGAGCGCCTATCGAACGATCAAGCTCCCGGTGACTGTTTCATAACGCTCGGAACCGCCGATCCGCTAGCAAACTGCCCTGTTGCTCGCTTCGCACTCGCGTTCTCGAGTCCGCTATTATGGCCTCTCTTTCTTCGAGGAGAACATTCTGCCATCGTCGGGCGTAGCCGACTGCTTTGGGGATCGACGTTCTCTCCCGTTTGCGGGGGGCTCCGATACCATCTACACGAGTTGTGTTCGGTAGCGATACGGCTCTCAGACGAGTACCGGTTCGTAACACGAGTACGCCGAAGCGGTTACACTACCCGAATCCACAGTATCGGGTCTCTTGAAATCGGAACGTTCGAGACACACCCTCGAGTCGCTGTGGTGTCTCGGCCAGCAAGATCGCTTCGCGTCCCTGTTCGAGGACAGGAGTACCGGCGGTGTGGCTCCGCCAGTCGCTCTCTCATGCCGACCGGATACAAACCAGCAACTATCCTCCGTGCAGTGCTGTGAGAAAGCCCACTGTTTGCCGCGAGGAGGGGGTCGCCCAGACTATGCGGAACGGTTCTGTCGTCGTGAGGTGACTGTAGTGGCCGAATCTTGCCGTTCGCTCGCTCTATCGGTACGGTGAGTTGGCATCCGATACCGACGAAACCGTGAGTGAATCGATAGCCTGGCGTTCGTGCAGCCTTTCGGTATCGGTTACGACTGTTACCATCGCGATATCGGAGTCGGACTCCGTTCTCTCGATACTACGGCGCTACGCCTCTGTTCACCGCCGTTTGCGATTCGCCAGCCGATCCTACCCTCGCAGATTGATCTCGACGCCAATATAGACCCGTGACTGTCGTCGTACTCGAGTGCTCGTTCGTTCCGCACCCTCCGTACGACAGCGGACCGAATTCTTCCTTCTCCGACGACCGAAAGAGCACGAGCGGAAAGCGGACTAACTCGAAGCCTTCGAACTCGACCGCTCGAACGACGGCTACTCACTCGATTGGCATCGAACTCGGCGCTGACTTCACCCGACCCACCCGATCCTTGCTGCGATCTTTCTTCGAGCAGCAACCGGCCCGGCCTCGCATGAGGTAACTGGTCGCGACTCCGTGAGCGGCGTTCTACTCTCCGCGAAGCGTCGCCTCCTCGAGCCGGAGCTGAGGCAGTCCATCCAACGGACGATGGGGGCGATATCGAGGCTACAACCCCGTCGGGGAAGGGAGACTCTTCGTCGCCGATTATGGAAGAACCACCGATCGTCTCTCGCTACGAAGCTGCAAGAATCGCTCCATGGCGCCGGCTGTAGTAGGCATCTCGCTCGAGCCTCTTCGAAGAATTTCAACTGCCGCCGTCGATGATCTCAAAAACCTTCTCTCGGCTGACCGACGGGACCTCCGACGATACCGATGTCCGATGCGGTTACGAAACGGTTAGACTACTCCTGTGCCGGCGACGGGGTACAGAAGCGCACGTCGCCGTTGTCGTACACGGACGACTGTGTCGTCCGGCAGATGCGCTCCTCGGTCGGGTTATCGGAGTAGCCCGGTCCGTCCTCGGCGCTACTGAAGTACGTCGCGTCCTCCGACTGGGTCGTTCGGTAGACGACGTAGTCGTGTTCCGCGTAGCCATCCTCAGGGAGGATTATCGACGTGGTCGACGGATAGGCCCCGGTTCGCTCGAACACTGTCTGGTAGGGATGATCGGTGTGAAGCTGTTGATCCGGAGTGATCTCGGATCCCGCAGGCGAGCCGGTCATATCGCCGATCGTGTCTACCGCCGCGAGCTCGGACTGATCGTAGGCCAGCCGCTCGTGCTGGTCGGAGAACACCGGGCTGTCCGGGTTGCTTTCGGCGGCGAGCATCATCCCAGCCGGGTACAGCAGGACGATTACCAGGAGGAGAGCAACGACCGGTGCGGGCGAGAGGTTCCGGCTGAGCGTCCGCAGTCCGATCGCGCCGATAATCGCCATCAACGCATAGAGGAAGGCAAACCATCGCGTCGGAACGAAGTTCTCGATTCCGAACATCGGTAGCCCGAGCACGAACACGAGCATGATTCCGCTTCCGAGCACCAGCGTGAACACCGATTGCTCGGCGCGTCGGCGATGGACGACGTAGAGACTTCCCACGAGCATCAGACCGAACAGCATGAGAAAGCCGAGTTCGTTGACGTAGGGGACGATCTGATCGAGCACCGTCGTCCCCGTGTCGGGAACTGCTGCATCTTCGTCACCCGTTGCGCCCGGCGATGCGAGTTCGAGGAATCCGGCGCTTTCCTCGAGCGTTTCACCGAACCAGCCGAGGACCGTTCCCAGGAACGAGTCGTCGCGGTACGGCGTCAGAGACCAGACGAAAATCGCGAGACCGAAGTTGAACACGAGGAGCCCGATCAGGTTGACCGGTTTCTTGGTCCGGAAGACGCTCGTATCGAGTCTGGTCAGTCCCAGCGGGCCGGTCATAAAGAGGACCTGAGCCAGGAACGCGGCGCCGAGAAGAACCAGTACGATGAACGTCGATATCTGGTGTGTCAAGATAACCGCGACCGAGAGGAAAACGAGAAACGCGAAGTCGCGGCTCGTGTACTCGATACGCATCACGCGGATCAGGGCGTACACGATCGCGAGGAAAAAGACGAGTCCCATGCTGGTCGGGATGAGATGAACTCCCCACATAACGGTGTAGCTGGCAACCGAGAACATCGCGGTCGCAAGGGTCGCCCACCGCGCCGGAACCAGAAGGTTGGCTGCGGCGTAAACGACGAGAATCGAAAGCGGCATGGCAATCCCCATCGAGAGGTACAGCCCCATTCGCAACGAGACGTCGTAAACGAGCGTCGATGCGATGACGTACAGGTGGAAGAACGGCGATCCGAAGTGCTTGTCATAGGAGATCGCTCCGAGCGACTGTTCCAGGTAGACTGCCTGGGTGAGCTCCGTCATGTGCGTCCAGACGTCGATCCCGATGTATCCTGGCGTCGTGTACAGCGCGGTAAACCGGAAGACGAACGCGAACAACACGAGCTGAAACAGAAGGATTCCGCGATGGAAGTCACGGTCGCTCGTGAACAGTATCTGTCCGAACAGTAACGTCCCGACAACGCTCGAGATGGCGAAAAACAGCGGTGTCCGGGTGCCCTGCAAAACCGTCACGAGGATCATCACTGCCATTCCGACAGTGACGATACTCGGAAGCGCCATCGCAGCCGGCGTTGATAGTGTCGGCAGCGTCCGCTCGTTTTCGTTCTGGTGGACCGCGAGGAGATACAGCGCACAGCCGAGGCCGACGACGATCGGGATCGTGTTGATGTAGATTTGGGACGCGAAAAACCGCAGCGGGAACAGCAACAGCGCGGCGATCAATCCGGCGATCGCCGCTGTCGTGTCGAGTCGCAAGGGTCGCACGTTCGACAGCGACATTTTAGATGCCATGATACGTTTCCTCCCTATCGTCAGTTCGTTCGAGGGATAACTCCGTCGCATCGCGTCCCCGGTCCTCGAGGACCGCTCGATAACACTCGACGAGGCGATCGCCCATCGACTCGAGACTCAGTCCGTCGATGGCCTCACGACCGTTCGAGCGTCCGGAGCCGGCGAGAACTGATTCGAGTCCCGCCGCGAGCTCGCGGTCGTCGTCGCTGACGACGCAGTTCTCGAGGCCGCCGATCGTCTCGTCGACGAAACCGACGTCGGTCGAGACGACAGGGATGTTACAGGCGGCGGCCTCCTTGACAGCCATCGGCCCGGCCTCCCGCTCCGAGGTCACGAGCAGCAGGTCGCTCGCGTTCATGTAGTACGGCATCTCCCCGTAGGGAACGCCGTCGATCGTTCGCACCTCGAGATCCGCGTCGGCACGGTCGGCGATGCGCTCGGCCCGCGGATAGTCCTTCTCGCTTCGATCCGGGTCGTACGGGAACAACGCGATTCGCTCGTCTTCGTCCCAGCCGACGCGTTCGCGAGCGTCCTCGCGTGGGATCGGTCTGAACAGTTCCGTATCGATGCCGAACGGAATCTCGACGTGGTCGACGTCGAGTTCGCGTGACATCGCCGGGCTCGGAACGATCGTCGCGTCGGCAAACCGGGCGCCGTACCGGCTGATCGTCTCGAGCCAGCCCATGTCGCTCATCAGGTCGGTACCCCAGAGACTCAGCACCACCGGACGCCTCGGCTGGGCGAGTGCAAACGGTGCGACGAGACCGTAGTGTCCGTGAACGATGTCGTAGTCGTCCGCCCAGATGTGGGAGAGCACCTTCGGATGAAACCGAAGGTAGTCGATCGGTGTTCGAGGCGATTCGGCGGTGTAATCGCCCGGAACGCCGACGACGGTACAGTCGATCCCCCGGTTTTCAAGGACCGAGATCTGCTGTTCGAAGAACGAACGCGTGGTGGTGATGAGGTGGAGTACGTGCATGTCGTGTCAGTCGGCGTTGGCGGCGACCGTCGATCGGTCCGAGTCGGTCGTCAGGACGGTCTCGAGTTCCCGGACGATGACGTCGGTGACGTCGACGCGGTCGGCGAGCAACCGGTCCCGTCGGCGCCGCCAGGTCTCCTCGTCGCGGTTTTCGATGATCGACACCGCCTTCTCGAGGGAGCGGGCGTGACGACCCTCGTCGTTGAAGTTGAACACGAGTCCGTACTCGTCCTCGAGCTCCTGCATGTATCCCAGCGAGAGGGAGTTCACGTAGACCGCAGGCGTTCCAAGTATCGCAGCCTCGGCGGCCGTCGTTGCACCCTCGCCGATGAAACAGTCCGCGTACGCGAGCAGGTCGTGTATCTGATCCGGCGACGTCGTCATCCGGTTGGCCTCGAGCTCGTCGGGAAGGGGAACCTCCGAGGTGATCAGCACGGTCGCCCCGGCGTCCTCGAGCCGTTCGACGGCTTCTATCGGATCGTTGAACCCACCCTGCCCCATATCGTGCGAGGAGTCCCAACTACTCAACCGCATCACGACGAACGTGTCGTCCGGCTCCAGTCCGGCTTCCTCGAGGACCGTCGGATCGGGTTCGAACCGATCGGGGTGAAGGTAGGCGAGTTCGTGGTAGCCGGGGTACTCGACCTTCTTCGACCCGATGTCGCCGTCGTAACACTCCGGTGTACAGATGATGTCGGCGAACGGGTACGCGAGCATCTTGATGAGCGTCGCGTGTTCGGTGTCGTAGAAGACGACGCTTTTCGCGCCGACAAGCTTTGCGACGTGAGTCGCGGCGGGGCCACCGATGGCCGTAATAACGTCAGGCTTGATCTTCCGCGCTCGGGCCAGCAGTCGCGCCTCGTAGGTCGCCTGTACCCTCGCGAGCGAGAACAGGGAGTCGGACTCGCCGGCCAGAATCTCGTGGTCGATGTCGTAGGACTCGAGTAGATCCCTGACGACTTCGTTCTCCCGCGCGAAGACGTAGACGTCGTTCCCATCCGCCTCGAGTTCCGCGATAGCGTGTTTGAAAAAGTGGACGTGGGCCGGGTGCTGGATCGTTACGATGACGCGCATCTATCGACTCACCCTGCCCCTATCGGCTCTCGTAGTGTCGACGCCCGTCGCTGTCGAGAGGGCCGTGACCTTCGTATCGAGTGCGAACGCCGACGCCGGTAACTTCCTCGGTCGCGTCCCGCCTCGGATCGTATGACCGCGATACATTATATTCTCCTGTAGCTGAAGCCCTGGTCGGTTGCATCGTCGGCGTCGAACGCCCCTGGAATATCGACCAGTGCAGGGGAATCGTTGAGCGCCGTCGCCATCGTTCCGAGATCGAGTTCGTCGAACTCCGCGTGCGGAGTCGCCATGAGAACGCCGTCGAAGCCCGCAAACGAGAGCGAGTCCTGCACGTCGATTCCGAACGACCGTTCGACGGCGTCGTCGTCCGCGTGGGGATCGTAGCCGACGACGTCGACGTCGAACTGCTGGAGCCGATCGATCACGTTCGTGATCTTCGAACTCCGAATGTCGCCCACATCCGGCTTGTACGATAGTCCGAGCACGAGTATCCGACTCTCACAGAGGGTCTTGTGTCCGTCGTTGAGCGCCTTGATCGTGAGATCGGAGATGTGATCCGGCATCGACTCGTTGACGCTCCGGCTCGTGAGAATCAGTTCCGGATCGGCACCGGCCTGTTTCGCCCGATGAGCGAAGAAGTACGGGTCGACCGGAATACAGTGGCCGCCGACCAGTCCGGGCTGGTAGTCGTGGAAGTTCCACTTCGTTCCCGCGGCCTCGAGCACGTCGTGCGTGTCGATCCCCATCTCTTCGAGCGCCATCGAGAGCTCGTTCATCAGCGCGATGTTGACGTCGCGCTGGACGTTTTCGATGACCTTGCACGCTTCCGCGACTTCGATCGACGGCGCCCGGTGGACGCCCGCGTCGACGACGGACTCGTACAGCGTCGCGACGTCCTCGAGGACGGTATCGTCCTGTCCACCGACGACCTTGACGACGCTGTCGAGCGAGTGCTCGCCGTCGCCGGGGGTCGCTCGCTCGGGCGAGTACGCGAGGTAGAAGTCCTCGCCGGCCTCGAGTCCGGATGCGTCCTCGATGGCCGGCGCGAACTCCTCGCGCGTGACCCCCGGATACACCGTCGACTCGAGGATTACCGTCGTTCCACGTGTCAGGTGCGTGCCGACGGTCTCGGCGGCGCTTTCGATGAACGCGAGATTCGGTCGTTCGCCCTCGACGGGCGTCGGGACCGTAACGAGCACGTAGTCGGCGTCGCGTACCGCGGCCGAGTCGGTCGTATAGCTGATGTCACCGTCGAGGATTGCTTCGTCCGAGAGATCCCCGGTCGTATCGACCCCGTTCTGTAGCGTCTGGACCTTCGAGTCGTCGACGTCGAAACCGACGACGTGGTAGTCTGCCTGTGCGAACCCGACCGCGAGCGGGAGCCCGACGTAGCCGAGCCCGACGACACAGACGGTCGCATCTCGAAGGCTTCCCTCTGCCGACTGGGTGAGTCCGTCCGGCCGATCGCTCTCTGGTCCGTCAGTTCGTCTCTCGGTGTCGCTGAGTGGTGGGGTCATGGTGGTGTGTTACGTGCCCGACGCCGCCGACGACGCGCGTCGGAGTCTGTGTGCCAGACGCCCTCGAGACGGCTGACACGCTTCACTCGAACACAGACAATCTCATCGGTTTACTATAGAGCCGATAAACTGCCCCGTCACACGTCGTTCGGATTCGTCAACAGTCTAGCTCCCTCTTGACCCTCACTCACCCTTGGTTTCGCTTCTCAGACCCTGTCATCTTATTTCGCTGTTAAGCAAATCTGTTTGACCGCATAATGAAGTTGGATGTCATATTGTGTGCTAATACGACCGATGTGAATATGTTCTCTCACGGTCGGTCATACCCGAGTCTAGCAACCATGGAGCCCAGAACGATCGATACCGTATCCGAATCCGTCTCTAGCGACGTACTGGTTACCGTCGGCGAGGTACACGTAGCCGCGTTCCTCTCGTCGCCCGACGGCGCAACAGTCCGGTCAGCAGCGGCGTCTCTCGCTGCCAGCATCAGTGTCTCTCAACCCGTCCAGTTTCTGGGCGGGACGCCAATCTGGGAACTCGCACTTGTCGGCGCTGCAGTGGTGATCATCGGCGTACTCATCGGAGCCCGCCTCCTCGAGGCGCTCTCGAACCGCGATGTTACGATCGACCCTGCGGCGTTGGTGTCTTCCGACGACGACGAACGGGACGACGAACCGACAGAGGAAGAGCCGACCCACACGTACGAGACGTACATTTCACCGGACACACCCGACGAACTTCTGAGCGACAGGGGACAGATCATCCGGATACTCGTCGAGAACGACGGCAGGACGTACCAGTATCGGATCGTCGAGGAAACCGGCTGGTCGAAGTCCAAGGTCAGCCGGCTGCTCTCGGAGATGCACGATCGAGGGGAAATCGGCAAGGTCTCGGTCGGTCGCGAGAACGCGATCGTTCTCGCCGACCACGGACCTGGGGGCTCACCGGAGACCGACGACCCGTCGGTAACGGTTACAAAGTCTCCGCAGTAGCCGACGGAGCCGACGTCGCTGGGTATCTTCTCTCGCGTTTCAGTAAATATGCAGACGAACCTCGTTTTGGCCGCTGTCCTCCCTACTAACCGATTCTAGACGTGTTTGCGAACCGGCCATGCTGGCACGCTTAGTGGTCGAATAAGGATGCGTCGTGTCTCTGCAACAAAGTGCAGCCGTTCGATCGAGACTCCGGTTCGTCTCATTGTGGTTAGTTAGTTACCGTTCTCCGAACTGCCGAACGTGGTCTATCGTGCGCTCTCACTGCACGATAAGATAATATTACTGATGAGACGCGGAGAAATGGTGAAACGGGACGGCCGTTAGTGGTTATCCGATCCATAGTAATGGGCTATGTCGGCAACGTATCGGGTAACGCCGGGTCGATGTGCAGGGACAGAAGACCCGGGAGGATTAGATCTATGACACGTTACAGAACTGCACGCCGTAGCGGCGTACCGAACCGACGTTCGACCGACCCGGCCCGCTCTGTTTGTGGCCCCTCCTCGGTTGCCGGAGCCGTCCCGGAGGTACTCGGCTAATGTGTGGTATCATTGCACGAATTGGATCCGACGACGCGGCCGACACGTTGCTGACGGGACTCGAAAACCTCGAGTACCGCGGCTACGACTCTGCGGGGATCGCGGTCCAGAACGGTTCGGGTGTGAAGGTGCACAAGACGTCCGGCGAGGTTTCGGACCTCAAATCGAAGCTGAACTACCTGCCGACCGGTAACGTCGGCATCGGACACACCCGCTGGAGTACTCACGGTCCGCCGACCGAAGAAAACGCACACCCCCACACCGACTCCGCCGGTGACGTCGCCGTCGTTCACAACGGCGTCATCGACAACTACGCGGAGCTTCGGACGGAACTGGCAGAGAAGGGACACGTCTTCCAGAGCGATACGGACACCGAGGTCATCCCGCACCTGATCAACGAGTACCGACAGGAGCTGCCGACCGAGGCCGCGGTGCGCAAGGCAGTCGAGACACTCGAGGGAAGCTACGCGATCGCGGCGATCGTCGAGGACGAAGACCGCGTCTACGCGGCGCGAAAGGGATCCCCCCTGGTACTCGGCCTCGGAACCGACGACTGGTTCCTCGCCAGCGACGTTCCAGCCTTCCTCGATTACACCGACGAGGTCATCTACCTCGAGGACGGCGACGTCGTCGTTCTCGAGCCCGAGTCCTACGAGATCACCGATCTCGAGGGTGAGCCGGTTCACCGCGAGACCGACACCGTCGACTGGGACCCAGAAGACGCCGGTAAGGGTGAGTACGACCACTACATGAAAAAGGAGATCCACGGCCAGCCGACCTCGCTCGCGAACACGATCGAGGGTCGCGTCGAGGACGGCGAGGTCGACATCGAGTCGCTGCCCGCCGGCACCTTTACGAACGTCGAAGAGGTCCAGTTCGTCGCCTGCGGGACCTCGTACCACGCTGCGCTGTACGGTGCCCAGCTGCTGAAGGCGTCGGATATCCGCGCGGAAGTGATCCGTGCGAGCGAGTACGACTCCGCCTCGGGTCCCGTCGACGAGAACACCCTGACTATCGCAGTTACGCAAAGTGGTGAAACCGCCGACACGCTGCAGGCGATCCGCAAAGCGGCTGACCGCGGTGCACGAACGCTGGCGGTTACGAACGTCGTCGGTTCGACGATCGCCCGCGAGACCGACGACGCGATGTACATCCGCGCCGGCCCCGAGGTTGGGGTCGCCGCGACGAAGACGTTCTCCTCGCAGGCGGTCTCGCTTGCGCTGGTCAGCCAGCGTATCGCGGCCGACATCCCCCACGCCGATCAGGTCGACGACGTCGACGTCATGCTCGAGAGCCTCGAGGACCTCCCGTCGCAGGTCGAGGAGATCCTCGAGACCACCGACGCCGAACGACTGGCGAAGCAGTACATCGACAGTGACGCCTTCTTCTTCATCGGCAACGGGCTCGGACACCCCGTTGCGCTCGAGGGGGCTCTGAAGTTCAAGGAGATCACGTACGAGCACGCCGAAGGGTTCGCCTCCGGCCAGCTCAAACACGGTCCCCTGGCGCTCGTCACGGAACGGACCCCGGTCTTTGCGGTCTGCACCGGCGGCGACGACGGCAAGACGAAGACGAACGCGATCGAGGCACAGACCCGAGGCGCGTCGATCGTCGCCGCCTCGCCGGACGACCACCCCGTCGTCGACGCGGCCGAGGCCCATCTCTCGGTTCCGGACACGCATCCCGTCTGGGCCGGGCTGCTCGCGAACGTCCAACTGCAGTTGGTCTCGTACTATGCTGCGGATCTGCTCGGCCGACCGATCGACAAGCCACGTAACCTGGCAAAGAGCGTCACGGTCGAGTAGGACCCGTTCCGATCGATCCTCCCGCAATCCCTCGATATACGCTTCTATTTTCCTCCGTCGCAGTCTTCCGACCCTGATAGTGGCTCCCGAGTTCTAAGCCGCGGTTCGGCAACGAGTCGAGCGCATCGTCGCCTCGTCCTCGTGAGCCGTCGGATCGATTCGACTCGACCTGCTTCGGAGCGGTGCCCAGTCCGATTCGCCGATGGCTGCCACTGGACGTTTTCGACTGCGGGACTTCCACCGGCGACTCGAGAGCATCCGGAGCGATACTACTCTCTTTGCAACGTTCTGTACGAGCGCCGCGTTCGAGACAATCCCGCTTCGACGCGTGGGGGCGCTACCGGCCCGCGAAGGACCGATGCCAGCCCCACGGCAGTAGTCCCCCGTTCCGGAGACGGGCCGTGCTCTCGCGGCCGGCTCTCTCGGGAGGGCTGCGACAACCGTTTCGGCGAGTGTTCTCGGAGATTTCTCCAGCGCGACAACCGGCAGTGGATCGTTCGTTCCCGTTCGAGCGCCGCGAAGACTACGATCGATCGTCGAGTCGCCCACTCGAGTTCGGCCTTGATTCCGGATCGTATCCACTACGATCTCCCCGAGGTGTGTTCGGCCGCGTGGCAGGTGCGTTCAGAAACGGCACCCGTCTCGAGCGAGACGCAGAACTGAACGCTCGGGTCAACTCACTCTTCGTTCGACTGCGAAAAGGAAGCGCGCTACGCTACCGCGTTATTCGAACCAGTTCCCGTCGTCATCGTCATCATCGTCGTCGTCGTCATCATCATCGTCGTCGTCATCATCATCATCGTCGTCGTCATCATCATCGTCGTCGTCGGTGTCATCGGCATCATCGTCGTCGGCATCATCGGCATCGTCGGCCGCGTCATCGTCGGCATCGTCGGCCGCGTCGTCGTCGGCATCGTCAGCGTCGTCGTCACCGAATACGTCGTCATCGAACGGCGCATCGTCGTCAACGTCGTCCGTACCGGTGTCGTCAGCCGGGACGTCGTCAGCGTCGTCGTCACCGGCATCGTCGGCCGCATCATCGTCAGCTCCGGCATCGTCAGCCGGGGTGTCGTCGGCATCATCGGCGTCGGCCGCATCATCGTCTCCGGCATCGTCGGCACCGTCGTCAGCCGGAGCGTCGTCCGCATCACCTTCCCCGGCGTCGTCATCACTCTCGTCTACGTCGTCACCGCCCTCGTCTTCGGTGTCAGTCTCGTCGCTTTCGTCCTCGTCGCTCGGCTCGTCCGGTTCGGTTTCCCCCTCGATTTCCTCGTCGTCTACTCCGGTAATCGCATCGTCGATCCCCGATCCGCTTGCGGCGAGTGCGATTCCGGCGACGAGAAACCCGATTCCGGCAACGATCAGGAGGAGCTGGGCACCGGTCGAGACCGAGCGCGTGTTCTGCTGTGGACTCGAGTGACTCATACTACCGGTGTGCGCTGTGCGGTGCGTTTTCTCTTCCGACACGTTCCTCGTGACCGACGAACTGGTGTCTCATAACGCCGTTGATCGCGACCGGCGTGGCTCGACCGACCAATCCGGACGGTCGACGCCGCTCGCTTCGCGTCGTAGCCGTCCGCCTCGAGAGGAAGGCCCTGCCGGCGCTCGGCCTGATCTCGTGTGTGCCACGACGAGATAGCTGGTCCCATTGGAGGCTACTTGCGGTGTACGACGTTTCATTATACGGCCGTTAAACGGACCTCGGGGTTTCCTCCCTCCGTGTCAGCACCGAAAACGCGGGCGGGGGAGTAGGCGGTCGAATACACGCGTTCGCGGGGGGGGGGGGCGTTCCGGACACGGAGCCTGCCTCGCAAACAACTAAGTAACTACGACAGCGTGGTGAAAGTAATGGCTGACGACCCCGAGGAGGGGATGTTGTCGTGGGACGAATCCGTGTTCAGAGACGAACACGTCTTCGAGATCGACTACGTACCCGAGACGTTCAAACACCGCGACACGCAGACGCAGAACCTCACGTACGCGCTGCGGCCGGCGGTGCGCGGATCCCGCCCGCTGAACGTTATGGTTCGGGGACCGCCCGGAACGGGAAAGACCACGGCGGTCCAGAAGCTGTTCGACGAGGTCGGGACACAGACCAGCGACGTGCGGACGATTCGCGTCAACTGCCAGGTCAACTCGACGCGGTACTCGGTGTTCTCGCGGCTGTTCGAGGGCACCTTCGACTACGAACCGCCGTCGTCGGGGATCTCGTTCAAGAAGCTGTTCGGCCAGATTGCCGATAAACTCGTCGAGGACGACCGTGTGTTGGTCGTCGCACTCGACGACGTCAACTATCTCTTCTACGAGAACGAGGCCTCGGACACGCTGTACTCGCTGCTCCGTGCCCACGAGGAGTACCCCGGTGCGAAGATCGGTGTCATCGTCGTCTCCTCCGATCCGACCCTCGAGGTCATCGACGAGCTCGACTCGCGGGTACAAAGCGTGTTCCGGCCCGAGGAGGTCTACTTCCCAGTGTACGACCAGCCCGAAATCGTCGACATCCTCGACGAACGGGTCCGAAAGGGGTTTCGCGACGGCGTTATCTCGCGAAACACCGTCGAGCGCGTCGCCGACCGGACGGCCGAGAGCGGCGACCTCCGAGTCGGAATCGACCTCCTGCGCCGCGCGGGACTCAACGCCGAGATGCGTGGGAGCCGAACCGTCGAGATGGAAGACGTCGACGCGGCCTACGAGAAGTCGAAGTACATCAACCTCTCCCGGAGCCTCTCGGGACTATCGGACACTGAGCGGGCGCTGCTCGAGGTCATCGCCACCAACGACGGCGGACAGGCTGGAGAGGTGTACGAGACCTTCCACGAGGAGACGGCACTGGGGTACACGAGGTACTCCGAAATTGTCAACAAGCTCGACCAGCTCGGGCTGATCGACGCCGACTACGCCGACATCGAGGGCCGAGGCCGATCGCGTTCGTTGTCGCTGTCCTACGACAAGGAGGCCGTCCTCGATCGACTCGAGTGAGCTGTAACCCGGACGGATGGGGTGTTACCCGAACTGTCCTCGAGCTGTCGGACGATGGCCGAGTGACGGTCGGTTAGTGACTCGGCGCATAGTTCTTCGAGATGTTGGCATCCCTGCCTACGGAAATTTTCGAGGAAATGTTCCCCAGGTCGCCGACGAGAATGGGCATCCCAGCTCGTTATCAGCCGGTTTGAACAGTACGGGTTCGAGGACCCGATCGACGGAAACGACTGACGTCGACGTCACGGATCGAACGCTCCGAGAGCGGCAGTTCAGGCCTGCTCGAGACCTTCGCGGTACTCTTCGGCGGTCTCGAGAGCACTTTCGAGATGTTCTTCTGTATCACCCTCGGCGCGCTCACTGAGCTGTCGCACTCCGTTCAGATGCTCGTCCATGAGCGCGTGGTCCGGCTCGTGGTCGCCGACCGTGTAATCCTCGAACGTGTTGACGTACTCACGGATATCCTCGCGGAGACCGTCGTCGTCTGCTGTCTTGGCCGCCTTCTCGAGATCGTCGCGTACCTGCGTCAGTTCTTGAGCCATACCTCACTCCATGACGGTCCGACTCATAACGGTTGGCCAGACATCAGCCCCGCTATGAGGAGTGGGTCGCCGTCGCGGCCGGCGTTCACGGATCGTGTATCCGGCAGCTTCTTTCTGTAGGGTACCCGTACACGATCGTTGCCGACGATAATGTCGAGAGTTCCTCGAGTACTGACTAACGGCTTTTTCCCGTCCCGCTTCCCGGCTACGGTTGCAAATGTCCGTATCACGACGCACGACGCTAAAAGCGATAGCTGTAGCGGGTGGACTGGGTGCAACCAGCGGTACCGTCTTCGCGAAAGGCGAACACGAGGACGATGAACGACCGGCAGACGACGCAGCCGACGAACCGGCTGCCGTCTCCGCCGCAGTTCGCGTCGCTCACTTCTCGCCCGACGCGCCGAACGTCGACATCCTTGTCGACGACGAGCAGGTGCTCGCGGACGTTCCCTACGGCGCCGTCTCGCCGTACCTGGAACTCGAGCCCGGAACCTACACCGTCGCGATCACGGCGGCCGGCGACCCCGAAGCCGTCGTCTTCGAGGACGAGGTCGAGGTCGCCGAGGGGTTCGCCACGATCGCCGCGATCGGCGAACTCGAGGCCGAGACGTTCCGGCCGGAGATCCTGGTCGACGCCGAGCCCCTGCCAGAGGATGCCGAGGACGACGCGGCGTTCGTCCGTGTCGCACACTTCTCGCCCGACGCCCCCGCCGTCGACATCTACGCCGACGAGGAGCCGCTGGTCGAGGGTGTCGAGTTCGAGGACGTCTCGGAGTACCTCGCCGTCCCCGCCGGTGCGTACACCCTTTCGGTCCGTCCCGCAGGTGAAGAGGAGGAAGTGGCGTCGTTCGACGTCGAACTCGAGGCCGAGTCGATCACGACGGGGTACGCGATCGGCTACCTCGAGCCACCCGAGGAGTTCGCCGACCGCGAATTCACCGTCGAACTCGTCGTCGACGGGCCGGCGGCTGACGCGGAGGAAGAAGAGCCGGAAGACGATCACGAGGACGAGGCCCCGAAGGACGAGGTCGACGAGAAAGAGGATGAGAAGGAGGTCGACGAGAAAGAGGATGAGAAGGAAGTAGACGAGAAGGGTAAAGATGAGGCCCACGACGACGCGGCCAAGGAGAAGGAGCCGGCCGACGGAAAGAACGGCGTCGATGAGAAGGAAGCCGCGAACGGCAAGGACGCGGCCAACGGAAAGAAAGCGGCACCGGACCACCAGTGCTAGCTGACCAGTAGGCGACGGGCCGATCCGGCAGTCTCCCGTCGAGCGACCCGAGCTCCTTCGTCCGGTTTTCGACCCCTTCGATCCCGGCAGCTCAACCGTAGGCGACGACGTGGCTGTGTCCGGTCCCCACGAACAGCTCGCCGTCGACCGGCGCGAGCGCCGACGCGCTGGCGACCTGGACGCTGTCTCCCTGGAGACCGCGCTCCCATCGGCGCTCGCCGTCCGTTGGATCGATCGCGACGAGACCGGTGTCGTCGGCGTCACCGCCGACGAGAAGTGTCTCTCCCGCGGCAGCCAGGATCGGTCGTTCCCATTCGGTCTCGAGCTCCCAGCCGATCGTCCCCTCGCGATCGACCGCCATCAGCACACTCGGCTCATCGGTGTTGTCGTCCCAGCCGCCGCGACCGACGTGGAAGATCGCTCGGTTGCCGACGATTACCGGTGAGGTGACGTAGGCGCCAGGGAACTCGCGTTCCCACTCGAGCTCGCCGTCGTCGAGCCGATGGGCCTGCAGCCGCGCGGAGTCGTCGTCGAGCGACCAGTAGCGGGCGCCGACGAAAACTCGATCCTCCCAGACGACGGGGAACGTTCCATGACCCTCACCCGACGCTTCCCAGCGCGGCTCCGGCTCGCCGTCGTCGAACCGTACCGATTCCGTCGGGGACTCGTACGCGGTGAGTCCCGCGTTCCCCCGCAGCAGCCGATCGCCGTCGATCGCGCTCGCCCCGTACCCTGAGAGACGCCAGCGTTCCTCACCCGAGTCGGCGTCGTACGCGGTGAGGCGGCCGTCGTCTCCCCGGTAGAGCGTCTCGCCGTCGAGGTGGAGCCACACGCCGTGAGATGTCGATCCGCTCTCCCCGGCGGTCTCCCAGTCTCGTTCACCCGTTTCGATATCGTAGGCGGCGACGTCTCCGTCCTCTGCCGTCGTGTACACTGTGTCGTCGCCGAGTGCGATCGCGGCGACGTCGGCGTCCTCGTCCTCCCACCGACCGCTTCCGTCGTCCCGTTCGAGCGCGACGAGACTCTGACTCGTCTCCGCCTCGCTGCCCGCGACGACGACGTCCTCGCTGACGGCGAGTCCACCGACGTCGCGACCCGGCGAATCGAGTTCAACCCGCCAGCGCTCCACGGGCTCGTCGGGAACGGTCGCGTCGGCGTTGTGGCCCGTGTTCTGCAGGTCGTACCGCGAGAGCCGCCAGCTGTCCGGATCGGTCTCGAGCGTGCTGAACGAGTGCCCGCTCGAGAGACAGCCCGCGACGGCGGCCAGCCCGGCCGACGCTCCCGTCGCGAGCACGGCACGTCTGGATGGCATATCACCGCCACTACACGTTCGCGGTATAGCCTTTCGGGTCCTCGCGGATCGCTCGAGATCTCACGGGCGCCCGCGCGGTGCATGCGAGCGCGTCAAGTGTGTCGAGTCCGTGATTCAGATGATGAGTGACTCTCGAGGTCCCCTCCAGCCGGACCGTCCCGAGGCCGCCCAGCCGTTCGAGGTCGACGCGCCGTTCGACCCCGCGGGCGACCAGCCCGAGGCGATCGAGGAGCTCGCCGAGGGGTTCCGGTCGGGTGCGGACAAGCAGACGCTGCTCGGCGTGACGGGGTCGGGCAAGACAAACACGGTTTCGTGGACGATCGAGGAGATCCAAAAGCCGACCCTCGTGATCGCCCACAACAAGACGCTGGCGGCACAGCTCTACGAGGAGTTCCGGAGCCTCTTTCCGAACAACGCCGTCGAGTACTTCGTCTCCTACTACGACTACTACCAGCCCGAAGCCTACGTCGAGCAGACCGACACCTACATCGACAAGGACGCCTCGATCAACGACGAGATCGACCGCCTGCGCCACTCCGCGACCCGTTCGTTGCTAACCCGCGAGGACGTCATCGTCGTCGCTTCGGTGTCGGCGATCTACGGCCTCGGTGACCCGCGTAACTACATCGACATGTCGATGCGACTCGAGGTCGGCGAGGAGACCGGGCGCGACGAGCTACTGGCGCGGCTCGTCGACCTGAACTACGAGCGCAACGACGTCGACTTCACGCAGGGCACGTTCCGGGTCCGGGGCGACACGATCGAGATCTACCCGATGTACGGTCGCTACGCCGTTCGGGTGGAACTCTGGGGCGACGAGATCGATCGCATGGTCAAGGTCGACCCCCTCGAGGGCGAGACCCAGGGTGAACAGCAGGCCGTGCTCGTCCACCCAGCAGAACACTACTCCATTCCGGAGACGAAACTCGAGCGGGCGATGGACGAGATCCGCGACGACCTCGATTCGCGAATTTCGTACTTCGAGCGCCAGGGCGACATGCTCGCCGCCCAGCGCATCGAGGAGCGGACCACGTTCGACCTCGAGATGATGCAGGAGACGGGCTACTGCTCGGGGATCGAGAACTACTCGGTCTACCTTTCAGATCGGGAGTCCGGCGAGGCGCCCTACACCTTGCTCGACTACTTCCCCGACGACTTCCTCACCGTCGTCGACGAATCCCACGTGACCCTCCCCCAGGTCCGGGGTCAGTACGCCGGCGACAAGTCCCGGAAGGACTCGCTGGTCGAGAACGGTTTCCGGCTGCCGACGGCGTACGACAACCGCCCGCTGACCTTCGAGGAGTTCGAGGCGAAGACTGACCAGACCCTCTACGTGAGCGCGACGCCGGGCGACTACGAGCGCGAGCACAGCGATCAGATCGTCGAACAGATCGTTCGCCCGACCCACCTCGTCGACCCCGAGATCGAGGTCTCGCCCGCCAGCGGCCAGGTCGACGACCTGATGGACCGAATCAACGAGCGCATCGAACGCGACGAGCGGACCCTCGTGACGACGCTCACCAAGCGGATGGCCGAGGACCTCACGGAGTACCTCGAGGAGTCCGGCGTCGACGTTGCGTACATGCACGACGAGACCGACACCCTGGAGCGCCACGAGATCATTCGCTCCCTTCGACTGGGTGAGATCGACGTCCTCGTCGGGATCAACCTCCTGCGGGAAGGGCTGGACATTCCCGAGGTCTCGCTCGTGGGAATTCTAGACGCCGACCAGGAGGGGTTCCTGCGCTCGGAGACGACGCTCGTCCAGACGATGGGGCGTGCGGCCCGAAACGTCAACGGCGAGGTCGTCCTCTACGCCGACGACCCGTCGAACGCGATGGAGTCGGCGATCGAGGAAACTCAGCGACGTCGCGAGATTCAACAGGAGTACAACGAGGAACACGGCCTCGAGCCGACGACGATCGACAAGGCGGTCGGCGAGACGAATCTCCCGGGGAGCAAGACCGACACGACCGAGGTGTCGGGTCGCGAACTCGAGGACGACGAGGAGGCCGCCCGCTACATCGCGGAACTCGAGGATCGGATGGAAGAGGCGGCAGGAAACCTCGAGTTCGAACTGGCGGCCGACATCCGGGATCGGATTCGAGAGGTGCGCGAGGAGTTCGCCCTCGAGACCGAGGACGAGGGGATCGCACCACCGGCCGAGGAGTTCTGAACAACTCACCCGCCCCTCCGAGACGTCTTTACTCGTGTTCGGTATGGTCGGCGCGTTCGGGACGGGCCTCGTGCTCGCCGTGATCGCCGCGGAGGTGTTCGATCGCGTGGAGTTCGACGACCGGGACGATCTTCGCGACGCCTAGGAAGAAGAGGACGACCATCCCGATCGTTCCCGTGATCGAGGAGAACTCGATCAGGCTCGGAAAGTACGTTCCCGGCGTCGCTCCGTAGATCTCGAAGCTGGGGTGGAAGAAGCCCTCGACAACGAACAGTACCTTCTCGATCAGCGTCGCGAACAACACGAGAAGAGCCGCGGCGATGGCTCTTCCCTTGGAGAACAGCGCCGGTCGGATCGTCTGTGCGAAGATGTACGCGAGGACGCCGAAGACCAGCCCCATCGAGAGGAGGTAGATCGGGTGTGCGAGCCGCGCGGTCGCCGCGACGTCCAGGTCCACGGGCGCGAAGAAGCCGCCGGCCACGTTCTGCTGGAGCTGCAACCAGAGAAAGAGCAGGCAGAAGAAGCCGAGCCACAGCAGCAGTCCCCGGAAGACGTCGTCGGTGATGATGTGATCCCAGTCGTAGGCCCGGCGGAAGGCGAACGACAGCAGGATGACGCCGCTGATCGCCGAGGTCAGCGCGATGGTGAGAAACTGCGGCCCCTGTACGCCGCCGAACCAGATCGGGTACGTCGGCAACACCGCGAACAGCCACGGGATCACGCCCCCGTGAAGCAATAGCGGCGCCATGATGATGATCGCGAGTGCGAGCCACCAGACCATCCGCTGGACGATCTCGTCCTCCCGCTCGCTGTAGCCGATCGTCAATCCCCTGTAGATCGGTTCGAAGCGAGTCGGCAGCTGGTCGCCCAGTCGGGAGACATCGTACCTGAGCGTGAGTCCGAGATACGTCGCCGTCAGCACGAAGTACGCCGTGATGACGGTCACGTCCCACACCAGCGGCGACGCGTGGACGGTGATGTGGTAGTGCCCGAGCACGCTCGTGACCATACGATCCGGCCGACCCATGTGGACGAGGATGAAAAAGCCCGCCGCGGAGAGCCCCGCAATGGTCAGGAGTTCGGCCAGTCGAGCGACCGGCATGTACCGGTCCATCCCCAGCAGTCGGACGGCCGCCGAGAGGATGATTCCGCCGTGGGCGATCCCGACCCACCAGATGAACGCCCCGATGTAGACGCCCCAGGTAACCCCACCCCCAGTCCCCCAGTCCGAGAGGCCGGTAACGATCAGGCCCTCGGCGAGCTGGTAGGCCCAGCCGATCAGAAAGATCAGGAGCGCCAAACCGGCGACGCCGAACAGGATGAAGTACGTCGTCGTGGTGTTCTTGATCGGGCGGAGAATGTCCGCTTCGGTAGGCGCTTTCGTGCTCATTGTGCTAACTCTTCACACCCTCATGCCGACCGGTTACTTCCATCCGACCGGTGAGCATGCAAGCACCCCTTTAAGCGATCGACATCGCTACAGCTCGAGCGTGTACACCACCTCCCGACGCATCTCGTCGCCGATCTCGACCTCGCCCTCGCCGGTTCGCTCGAAGCCCAGCTCCTCGTAGAACGCCCGACCGCCCTCGTTCGAGGCGAGGTCGATCGCCCGCATCCGGCTCATGTTGAAGTCCTCGAGATCCTCGCGGAGTCGGTCGTGGAGCGCCGTGCCGACTCCCTCACGCTGGTGGTCGGGGTGGACGTACATCCGCAGGACGTCGCCCTCCTCGCCCTGCACGACGCCGTGAGTGAAGCCGGCGATCTCGCCGTTGCTTTCGGCGACGAGCACCGCCGTACCGGGCTCCGAGAGCGCTCGCTCGAGCTCCTCGTCGCCGTACCAGTCGTCGATCGTCTCGTCGACGACCTCGCTCGAGAGTTCGTCGTAGGTGTCGTGCCAGGTCTCGCGGGCGAGTTCGCGGAGCGATTCGCGGTCGTCGGCCGTCGCCGGTCTGATCTCCATGCCGCGCGCTACGGTAGCGAGGACCAAAGCTATACTCGCAACTCGAGTTGCACCGATCCAACCGAAGTTACGCTTCGACGTCGAACCCGCGCTCGCGAAGCAGCGCCGGCACGCGGTCGCGGTGGTCGCCCTGCAGCTCGATCCGTCCCTCGTCGACGGTGCCGCCGGTTCCCACCGATGATTTGAGATCCGAGGCGATCGACTTGACCTCCGACTTCGGCAGGTCGAACCCCTCAACTATCGTCACCGGTTTGCCGTACCGGCGCTTCTCCATGCGGATCGACAGCAACTGTTCTGCCGCCTCGAGGTCGCCGTGGCTGTCGAGTTCGTCAAGCAGATCGTCGATCGACTCGTCGTTAGACACGTAGTACCAATCGGGGTCGGAGCGCAAAACCCTGTCCCCGGATCGAACGACCGCCGATCGTCAGGATCGACACCCTCGTGGTCCGCCGCTCGAGGCCCGACGGTTCATACGGACGGAACACGACTCTTCGCCGTGCTCCGTCGCGCCCGCGAACTCGGACCGCCGGTGTTGGTACCGCTCGCCTGGACGTTCGTCGTCGCAGCGCATCTCGGCGTCGTCGCCGTTCGGACGCTGTTCATCGCACACGTCGTCATGAGCGCGCTGTTGGCCGTGTTCGCGGTGACCGGCCGATCGGATATGCGACGCGGGACGCTGCTCGTCTGGTGGCGTCTCATCGTCGTCGGCCTGTTCGTGACGCTGTGTGGAACGGCGGGATTCCTGCTCGAGCCGGTTGCCACCCCCCTCCAAGGGATCGCACTGTTCGGCTGGATGCTCCTCCCGGCTGTCGGCTTCGTCGACACGGGACGGCGCGTCCCGAAGGGAACGTGGATCTACCTCGGGGGAGCCGCGGCCTGTGGCCTCGGTGCGGTCGCGTACGCGGTCGGCGTCGCCGCTGCCACCGATTCGATCGCGGTCGCGGGACTCGTCGCGGTCGGTCTCGGCCAGACCGCCGGAATCCTCGACGCCGCGATCCGTTACTGACACCGTCGCTACAGCCGTGATTTGATCGTCTCTGCGGTCTTCTCGCCGACTCCGGAGACGCTCTGGAGATCCTCCGGACTGGCCTCGCGAACGTTCTCGACGCTGCCGAAGCGGCCGAGCAGTCGCTTTCTCGTCTCTGGACCGATCCCGGGAACGTCGTCCAGCACCGTCGAGACGTCGTCACGGATCGTCTGGTGGTACTGGACCGCAAAGCGGTGGGACTCGTCTCGAACCCGCTGGAGGAGGTGGAGGTGGGGCGCGTCGTCCGGCCACGACAGACTTCGGTCGGGCGTCACCACGCGCTCCTCGGCCTTCGCGAGCGCCACGACGGGCACCTCCCAGCCGACATCCTCGAGCGCGTCGCGGGCCGCCTCGAGCTGGCCCTCGCCGCCGTCGATCAGCAGCAGGTCGGGGTCGGGCCGATCGTCTCGGCCCTGGATGGCCCGGCGGGCGCGCCACTCGAGCAATGTCTTCATGTTCGCGTAGTCGTCGTTCTCGTCGGTGAGTTTCTTCCGGCGGTAGTCGGCCTTCTCGGCGTTGCCGTCGACGAAGGTGACGTCGCTTCCGACCGCGAACTTCCCCTGGGCGTGGCTCACGTCGAACCCCTCGATCCGCTCGGCCGACTCGATCTCGAGGGCGTCGGCGAGCATGGCACACTCGTCACGTCCGCCGACGTTGCGCCGGGCGTTCTTGAGCGCGAGGTCGACGAGTTTGGCCTCGCGACCTGCGCCGGGGACGCGAACGGAGACGCCTTCGGCCTCGAGCCAGGCCGCGACCTCGTCGTCGCCGTGGCGCTCGGGAAGGAGGAGGGCGTCCGGAAGGTCCCGTTCGGCGTAGTACTGGACGAGGAAGGCCGCGAGGACGGCGGGGACGCCTCCCGATTCGATCGCGTCGGTGCCGTCGCCCGGCTCCGAGCCGGGCGCCTCGAGCGTGTGTCGGTCCCGATCGACGAGCTTCCCGTTCTCGGCTCGCAGGCGGGCGACCGTGGCGTCTCCCCCCTCGATCGCCACGCCCAGCACGTCGACGGCGCGCTCGTCGCCGGTCGACTGGACGGCCTCGCCGCCCTCGCCGTGGAACGCCTCGACGGTCTCGAGGCGGTCCCGCAGGTTCGCCGCGCGCTCGAAGTTCTGGTCCTGGGCGGCGGTCTCCATCTCCCGGCGCAGCGGATCGGCGAGGATCCCGGTCTCGCCCTCGAGGAAGCGCTCGACGGCAGTGACGTCCTCGTCGTAGCTCTCGAGGTCGATCTCCCGAGTGCAGGGGGCGGTACAGAGGCCCATCTCGTAGTCGAGACACGGTCGATCCCGCCCGGAGTACTTGTGGTCCGAACAGCCCCGGACGCCGTACGTCTCTCGCAGCGCCTTCACGACGACCTCGACCTGTCGTTTGCTTGTGTAGGGGCCGAACACCGTGGCGGACTCGTCGGGATCGCGTGTGATCTCGATCCGGGGGGCCTCGTGGTCCGTAAGCTGGACCATCGGGTACGATTTGTCGTCTTTCAGCCGGACGTTGTACCGGGGCTGGTGGCGCTTGATGAGGTTCGCCTCGAGCAACAGCGCCTGCGTCTCGGTGTCGGTGACCGCGATCTCGATCTCGTCGGCGCGATCGACCATCCGTCGGATGCGGGCGCTTCGCGGGTCGGCGTAGGAGCGAACTCGGCTCCGGAGGTCGACTGCCTTCCCGACGTACAGCGTCGTCCCCTCGGTACGAAACTGGTAGACGCCCGGCTCCCGCGGCAACGACGTCGCACGCTCGCGAACCCCCTCGGCGTTCATCGGCGGGCCTAGGGCGGCGGGGGGTTTCAGCCTGACTCCTCGCGGTCGACGGGCGGCGGGCTCGTCGATCGCTCCGACTCGGGATCGGTTCGAGCCGACTGCCGGAGCGGACGCGGTACATTCTCGGTGCTGGACCCACCAGACCGGGGTATGAGCGAGGAGATCCGCTGCTGGCTGGTCGAACGCGAGTACGACGACAAGGGACTGGTGACGCTAACGTATGCGACGCCCGACGGCGAGTCGGTCTATCGGCGGGAGCTGGCTGCGTCGGCCGCGTCGGGGGTGACGGCCGCGAAGGAGCTCACGCCCGATAAGCTCGAGGGGGTCGCGGACGAGGAGACCCGCGACCGGTACGCGACGGAGGCCGATCGAACCGCGTCGAACTACGATCCCGACGAGCCGATCTGATTCGGCGTTTTTCACTGTCCCGGAAAGGAATATTACGCCGAGTGGCAATCCTTATCGGGAAACGGTGTCTTCACTCGGCCACCAACCATGCCCGCTATCACGGTCGACGGGCTGACCAAGACGTACGGTCAGACCCTCGCGCTCGACGATCTCTCCTTCGAGGTCGAGGAGGGTGAGGTGTTCGGCTTCCTCGGACCGAACGGGGCCGGCAAGTCGACGACGATCAACGTCCTTCTGGATTTCGTCCGTCCGACGGCGGGACGAGTCGAGGTGCTCGGACTCGACGCACAGACCCACAGCCGCGAGATCCGCTCGCGGACCGGGGTGCTCCCCGAGGGGTATCGGACCTACGAACGACTTACCGCTCGCCAACACCTCGAGTTCGCGATGGACTCGAAGGGCGTCGACGACGACCCCCAACGGCTGCTCGAGCGGGTCGATCTGGCCGACGCGATCGACAAGAAGGCCGGCGGCTACTCGAAGGGGATGGCCCAGCGGCTCATGCTCGCGATGGCGCTCGTCGGCGAACCCGAACTCCTCATCCTGGACGAGCCCTCCACGGGACTGGACCCCAACGGCGCCCGCGAGATGCGCGAGATCGTCCGCCAGGAGAGCGAACGCGGCGCGACGGTCTTCTTCTCGAGTCACATCATGGAGCAGGTCGAGGCCGTCTGCGACCGCGTCGGCATCCTCCGCGAGGGCGAGATGGTCGCCGTCGACTCCGTCGCGGGGCTGCGGGAGTCGGTCAGCGACGGGACGGTGTTACGGGTCACCGTCGATCGGCTCGACGACGACGCCATCGAGGCGGTTCGCTCGCTGCCCGACGTCTCCGAAGCCACCGTCGAGAGCGAGGCGCCGCCGACGCTCGCGGTCCGGGTCGACGGCTCGAAGACGGACGTGCTCTCGGCGCTCGAGAACCAGGGCCTTGAGGTCCGTGACTTCTCGACCTCCGAGGCGTCGCTCGAGGAGGTCTTCCAGTCCTACACGACGGAGGTGGGTGCCCGATGAGTACCGAGTCCGAGACGGAAACCGGAACGGCCGACCGCGGGACGACGGCGCCCTCGAGTTCGATCAACCTCGAGAGCGTTCGCGCCGTCGCGAAGAAGGACTTCCAGGATTCGGTTCGCTCGTGGCTGTTCTGGGGACTGAGCCTCTTTTTCTTCACGCTGCTGGTCGCGACGACGGGCGTCGTCTCCTACTTCGGCGAGGACATCGCGGCACAGGGAGCGACGACCGACGTACTCGTCGGCTTCGTCAGCGAGATCACGCGGCTGATCATCCCGCTGATCGCGCTGATCCTGGGCTGGAAGGCCATCGCCGGCGAGCGCGAGTCGGGCAGTATCAAGATCCTGCTCTCCCTCCCCCACTCGCGCAAGGACGTGCTGCTCGGGAAGCTCATCGGACGCTCGGCGGTGCTGTCGCTGTCGCTTACCATCGGGTTCGTCCTCGCCGCGGCCGTCGTCGCCGTCCTGCTCGGCGGGTTCGACGTCGGCGACTACGTCGGCCTGCTCGCAGTCTCGATCCTCTACGGAATCGCCTACACCAGTATCGCCGTCTCCCTGTCCTCGCTGACCCGGTCGACGACGATCGCTGGCGCGGCGATGTTCGGCGTCTTCATCCTCTTCTACGTCGTCTGGAACGCGCTGACGTCCGTCGCGTCGCTGCTGGCCGAGCGAGGGATCCCCTTCTTCGAGACGATCAGCTACACGACCGAAATGCAGGGCCAGGAGGTCGAACTCGAGCGGCTCCCTGACTGGGTGTACTTCGTCGTGAACCTCGATCCCGGGGAGGCCTACGGCCGAACGCTGACGCTCGTCACGGACACCGACATGATCGAGCTTCAGGCCCAGCTCAACGAGGAGATGTTCGGGGGCGACCTTCCCTTCTTCCTGCAGGACTGGTTCGCGCTCCTGATCCTGGTGTTCTGGATCGTCGTCCCGATCGCCGTCGCGCTCTACCGGTTCGACCGGGTCGACCTCTGAGCGGCGGCCGATTCGATCGTCAGCGAAATTTTTCTGATGTCGAGACTATCACGGCGACGTGACCGGAAACTTAGGGTCGCGCCGCCAGTACTCAAATCCGAATGACACGTTGTATCTTCTACGGCGGCAAGGGCGGCGTCGGGAAGACGACCTGCGCGGCCGCGACGGCGACCCAACTGGCCGACGGCGGATTGAAGACGCTCGTCGTCTCGACGGACCCCGCACACTCGCTGTCGGACTCCCTCGAGGCCGATCTCGGTCCCGAGCCCCGAAAACTCGAGCGGGGAGCCGAACCCTCCCTCGAGACCGACTCCGATGGCGAGGCCGAACTCGAGGACGCGGCCGACCTCTGGGCCGCCGAAATCGATCCCGAGACGCGCCAGGAGCGCTACGAGGAGCTCGCACGGGCGCTCGCGGCCGACCTGCGCAGCGCGGGCATCCGGCTCGACGACGAGGAGGTCGAGCGGATCTTCGCCGCCGGGACGCCCGCGGGCGGCGACGAGATCGCCGCACTGGACCTTCTGGTGGAGTACGTCGACTCGGGCGACTGGGACGTCGTGGTTTTCGACACCGCGCCAACGGGCCACACGCTGCGGTTGTTCGACACGCCCGCGGTGGCGGGCCCGTTCCTCGAGACGCTCGGCTCGCTTCGCGGGCAGGCCAGACGGATCGGCACTGCGGCCCGTTCGGCGGTGCTGGGTCCGATGTCGATGTTCGGGGGGAGCGGAGACGGGGCCGACCTCGAGGCGTTCCGGGATCGTCTCGAGCGCTCCCGAGAGCTGCTGCTCGACACCGAGCGGACGGAGTTCCGGGTCGTCCTTACGCCCGAGGGGATGGCGATCGCCGAATCCGAACGCCTCGTCGAGAAA
>NZ_AOIB01000018.1 GCF_000337675.1 Natronococcus amylolyticus DSM 10524
CCAGCCCGCTCAGAGATGTGTATAAGAGACAGCTGCCGGAGCGGGAGGGTGAAGTGCAGGGTCTCGAGGCGGTCCGGTCGATCGCCAAACGCCTTCCAGCGAAGTAGTTGGGAACGTCGCTACCGTCGTCTTCGGCGTCTAAACTCGAGGTGGACGTGTGCGCCCGAACCGTGATCGATAATCGCAGCGTCGCGCCCGCACGAACACGCGGGATTGCACGTCCTCCCCAACCGATTCGCTTCGGTCGCGACGCTCCTCGCTCGTCCACTACAGTAGCCACTGAAAGTCAGTGTCCACCCGATCGCACGACGGCTATGCGAACGGTGTGCAAACAGCTTCAGTTGTTACTGTAGCAGAACGTGCTCTGCCAAGCCGTTCGCTCGTATTACTCGCGAAGACCTCGCGCGGCTTCGTCCCGCGACTCACTGCCGTTCATTCGTTCATTACGAGACGGCACGCGCCACCGCCGGTGTGTCCTCCAGTTTCGATCACTCGAGCTCGATCCCCTTCTCCGCGAGCAGTTCCCGGAACTCCCCTTCCTCGAGCACCGCCACGTCCTCGTCCTCGGCGTCGTCGAGTTTCGTCTGGCCCGGGCTGTCGCCGGTGACGAGATAATCCGTGTTCCCTGAGACACTGCCCGTCGCGTTCGCTCCGTGGGCCTCGACGGTTTCCTGGGCCTCGTCTCGCGTACTGCCCTCGAGCGAGCCCGTGAAGACGAACGTCAGCCCCTCGAGCTCGTCGCCGCCGGCCTCGAGTGCCGACTCCTGGGGGAAGACGTGCTCGAGGATCGCGTCGACCGCACTGGCGTTGGCCTCGCTGGCGAAGAAGTCATGGATCTGTTCGGCGACTGTCCCGCCGACGTCGTCGACGCCCTCGAGCGACTCGGGGTCGTCCTCGGCGGCCTCGCGGACAGCATCGAAGGTGCCGAACTCGCGGGCCAGCTCGCGGGCGGTCGTCGGCCCGACGTGGGGGATGCCCAGCGCCGACAGGAAGTCGGCGAGCGGGGGCTCTCGACCGGAATCGATCTCCGCGAGCAGGTTCTCGGCGCTTCTCTCGCCCCACCCCTCAAGGGCGGTCAGATCCTCGTGATCGAGCTCGTAGAGGTCGGCGACCGACTCGAGCAGACCCGCGTCGACGAGCTGGCGGACGCTCTTTTCGCCCAGGCCCTCGAGGTCGAGGCCGTCGTCGCTCGCGTAGTACTCGATCGATCGGCGAAGCTGGGCGTCACACGCCAGCCCGCCCGTACAGAAGGCCATCGGGCCGTCGCGCTCGATGGCGCTGTCACAGACGGGACAGTGGTCGGGCAGCTCGTAGTGGCCCTCGCTTCCCTTCTCGACGACCTCCTTGACGTAGGGGATCACGTCGCCCGCCCGCTGCACGCGGACGGTGTCGCCGACGTTGACGTTCTTTTCGGCGATCTCCTCGGGGTTGTGGAGGCTCGCCCGCGAGACGGTGACGCCGCCGACGTCGACCGGCTCGAGCAGCGCGACGGGCGTCACGCGACCGGTGCGACCGATCTGGACCGCGACGTCGGCGATCGGGGTCACCTCTGCACGGGCAGGGAACTTGTAGGCGAAGGCGTACCGGTCGTGGCGCGCCGTTCGACCCAGCTCCTCGCGAGCCTCGCGGTCGTCGACCTTGATGACGGTGCCGTCGATCTCGTACGCGAGGTCGTCGCGGGCCTCGAGCATGCGGTCGCGGTAGTCGATCGCGTCTTCGATGTCGTCAACGATTTCGATGTGCTCCGTCACTCGTAACCCCCACTCGGGGAAGCGCTCGAGCTCCTCTCGATGGCTCTCTGCGAGATCGCTAGCCTCGAGCACGTCGAAGTAGAAGACCTCGAGGGGGCGATCGGCGACCACCGACGGATCGAGCTGGCGGATCGTCCCCGCGGTCGCGTTCCGGGGGTTGGCGAACGGTTCCTCCCCGCGCTCGATTCGCTCGCGGTTGTGCGCCTGGAAGGCGTCTTTCGGCATGTAGACCTCGCCCCGTACGGCCAGAAAGTCGGGATAATCGCCGTGCAGCTTCTGGGGAACCGAGCCGATCGTGCGGGCGTTTTTGGTCACGTCGTCGCCCTCGCGGCCGTCGCCGCGGGTGACCGCCCGCTCGAGGCGGCCGTCCTCGTAGACGAACTCCATCGAGACGCCGTCGAACTTGGGCTCGCAGACGTACTCGACTGTGCCAACCTCGCGCTTCACCCGGTCGTCGAACTCCCGGACGTCTTCTTCCTCTCCGCTCTGGTCGATCGAGAGCATCGGCGTGACGTGTTCGACGGTCTCAAACGCCTCGATCGGCTCGCCGCCGACGCTTCTGGTGGGGCTGTCAGGGGTTTCGAGGCCGAACGCGTCCTCGAGCTCCCGCAGCCGGGCGAACAGCGCGTCGTAGGCTCGATCCGCGACCAGCGGATCGTTCTCGACGTAGTACCGTCGATCGTGCTCGCGAACGGCCTCGCGGAGCAGTTCGACCTGTCGCTTAGCCTCTGCTTCCGAGAGTTCCTCGAGCGCCTCGAACTCGGTCGGCGGATCCCGCAGATACGGGTTCGATTCGTCGGCGTTCTCGTCGGCGAGGGACATTCGTTGCTCGAGGGTTGCGTCGCGGCTCCGTTAACGTTACTGACCGCCGTCGCCGAGGCGCTCGAGCGGGCGAACCGTGCTACTTCCAGGGGTTGTCGACCAGCCCGGACCGAGCTCGCGAGCCGACGGCGACCCGACAGTCCGCTCGCGGGGTCGCGATACAGAGCAGTACGTACCCCGATTCGCGGTGGCGCGGCTTCAGCGCTCGCGGTTCGCGGCGGTAGGCGAAGGCGTCGGCGACCGTCGCCGATCCCTCAGTCCCGTCGCTCGTCTGCCCGTCGTCGCCACCCTCGCCGTCTCGCGTGCCGTCGACTTCGAGCAGGCGTCCGGCACAGGTTCCGCAGGCTCCGGTTCGACAGCCGAACGGAACCGCCCGGTCGGTCCGTTCGCTCGCCTCGAGGACCGTCTCGCCGCTCCCGACCTCGATCGTCCTGTCGGAGCCGTCGGCCCGCTCGAGGGTGACGGCGTACGTCTCGGTCACTGCCAGACGTCGCTGGTGCAGTCGCCGTCGGGCCAGCGGATCTCGTGGGCGCGGGCCGGCCCATTCGGACACTCGCCCCAGTCGACCAGAAAGTCCTCGTCCAGCTCGAGGGTACCGTTCCGCGGATCGACGTCAGCCTTCAGCATCACCGACCCCTTCTCGGCTTCCTCGGGGTAGAACTGGTCGTCCCACGTCGAGAACAGCGAGGTCGTCCAGTACAGGCGCTCGCCGTCGAGGCTGAGCTGGACCATCTGCGGGCCGGCCGACAGCTCGCGACCCTGGACCTCCTGAACCTCGCCGAAGGTCCCGCCAACGGAGAGCGAGTCGGCCCGCCGCGGGTTCGATGGATCCGAGATGTCGTACATCCACAGCTCGCCGTGGAGCCAGTTCGAGCCGAACAGGTAGCGGTCGTCCATCGAGATCAGGATGTCGGTCGTCAGCCCCGGCACGGGCATGTCCCAGTCCTCGTGCTCGCGGGCCTCGAAGTCGATCGCCTTCTCGGCGCGGTACTCGCCCGCGTCCGCATCGTACCAGAAGTGGAAGATGTTCGACGACAGCGCGGTGCCGACGAACCCGTGGGTCGATTCGGGCGTGTGGAGGAACCGAACCTCGAGCGGAATCTGGCCCTCCTCGCCGAGATCGATCGTCTGCTCGACGGTCCCGTTCTCCCAGTCCCAGAAGTGGATCCGTCGGCCGTACTTGCCGTCCTCGACGTCCTCGAGGTCGAACCCCGGGTAGTAGGTCTTCGGCGCGGCCCACTCCGTCGAGACCATCACGTTCTGCCGGGGCTGGTACCAGTAGTCGTAGTTCATCTCGATCTCGCCCGGCGGCTCCCAGCGGCCCTCGATCTCGAAGTCGTGGTTGAGCTCGAGGAAGCCGCCCGGGAGCTCGCCGTCGGCGTCACCGAGCATGCTGATGATGATCTTGCCCTCGGGCACGCAGTGGACTGTATGGGGCGCCGAGAGGTCGTATTCGAAGACCTCCTCGGGCTCGATCACCTCGACGAGTTCCGGATTCCGGCGGTCCTTCGTGTCGACGACGTGGATCCGCGAGGAGCGCTGGCCGGGGACGATCAGGTGTCGGCGCTCGAGTCCCTCGACGTGACACGACGACGAGCAGGCGTTCCACCCGAAGTGGTGGAGCTCGTCGCCCTTTTCGGGCATCTCGAGGCGGTCGACGATCTCGCAGTAGGTTTCGGAGTCTGGATCCAGGTCGACGACGGCGATAAAGTCGGGTTCGTCGATGTCGGTTCCGGTGTAGAGGCTCATCACGTAGGCGAGCTCCTCGCGCTCGCCCTCCTCGAGGGCGGCCTGCGGGGTCGCATAGCCTGGCCCCTCGTGGCCGTGATGCTCGTGGTCGTGGCTCGGCTCGGCGTCAGTTGGAGTGTCAGCATCACTCATGACTGGACGTACCACGAACGCGGGGATAAAGCTGCCCGCGACCGGGGAACTACCCCCAGGGGCTGTCGCCAAGCTGACTGCGAACCATCGGACCGACCTCGATGCGACAGTCGGCTCGAGGGTGAGCGATACACAGCAGCGCGTAGCCGTCGGCCCGATCGGACTCCTCGAGCGCCCGTGGCGGTCGGCGGTAGTCGACGGCATTCGCGGCATCGGGCGACTCGTCGCTCCCGTCATGATCTTCCCCGACGGAGCGTACCCGCCCCACGCAGGCCGTACAGGTCCCCTTCCGGCAGTCGTAGGGAAGCCGGATCCTCTCGCGTAGGGCCGCCTCAAGCACGGTCTCCTGTGGGCCGACTTCCACCGTTTCGCTCCGGCCGTCGGGCCACTCGAGCGTGACGTCGTGTCCGCTCATCGCTTGCCCCTCGCTCGCCGACGTTCGACTGGTCGGTTCATGGAGAGCGGTACGCCTCGCGAGCGGAAAAGCGTAGAGCCGTCCCGATCGGGCGTTCGTCGCAGTCGGCCCGAGGAAGGGATCGAGTTTTGCCGACGGTCCGCCGATACCCAGTCTTTACCCGCACCGACTCCGTAGACGCCGACAGATGGAACAGGGATCGGAGTACGGGCTGGTCGACCTCGAGGAGGTCGACACGCCAGGGGACGAGTGGGAGGAGATCGACGTCTCGGACACCGAGGCCGATCGGATCGCCCGCAAGCGAGATCGGGAGTTCGAGCAGTTCGAGGAGCGGATCAAGGACGCCGACCAATTCAAGGTCGAGCAGTCGGTGTTCGACGACGCGACGCTGGCGGCGCTGTACAAGCTGGTCCAGGACGGCTACGTCGAAGCGTTCGGGGGACCGCTATCGACGGGCAAAGAAGCGAACGTCTACCACGCGCTGGGCGACGACCGCGAGGTCGCCGTCAAGGTCTACCGCATCAACGCCTCGAACTTCCGCCAGATGCGGGACTACCTCGAGGGCGACCCGCGCTTCGAGGGACTGGGCGGCAAGAAGAAAGACGTCGTGCTCGCCTGGACGAAAAAGGAGCTGGCGAACCTCCGGCGGGCGAAAAAGGCCGGCGTCAGGGTTCCGGAGCCGCTCGCGACCGAACGCAACGTCCTCGTGATGGAGTACATCGGCAACGATGACGGCCGCGCGAAACGCCTCGGCGAGGTCCACATCGAGAACCCCGAAACGGCTTACGGCGTTATGCGTGAGTACATGCGCCGGCTCTACTCCGCCGGAATCGTCCACGGCGATCTGAGCGAGTACAACGTCGTCTTCCACGAGGGCCAGCTCGTCGTCATCGACCTCGGGCAGGCCGTCACCGTCCACCATCCCAACAGTCGAGACTTCCTCGAGCGCGACTGCGAGAACGTCGCGAACTTCTTCTCCCGGCAGGGTGTCGAGACCGACCCCGACGAGCTGCTCGAGTTCGTCACGAACCCGGAGCCGGATCCGTCTCGAGACTGACCGCTCACGTCGACCCCGTTACCGGTCCCAGAACGCCTTAGTTACTGGCCGACGGCCCCCACGTATGAACATCGGGATCGTCTCCGACACTCACGACAACGTTGCCGCGGCCGAGCGCGCAGCCGACGTTTTCGAGGCGGAGGACGTCGAGGTCGTCATCCACTGCGGCGACTTCGTCGCGCCGCCCCTGCTCTCGGCGTTCGAGGGGGTCGAACTCCATGGGGTGCTCGGGAACAACGACGGCGAAATCTCCGGCCTCGAGGCGACGTTCGACGCCCTCGGCGAGGGAAGTGAACTCCACGGCCGGTTCGCCGACCTCGAGTTCGACGGACTCTCCTTTGCGGCCCTTCACGGGGAGTCGAAGGTGGAGGTCGAAGCGCTCGCCGCGGCCGAGACGTACGACGTCGTCTGCTACGGCCACCACCACCAACGCGACCACACCGAAGTGGGCGACACGACGCTGCTCAATCCCGGCGCGCAGTTCCCGACGGTTCCCGACGAACACCGAACGGTCGCCGTCGTCGATACGGACTCGTCGTCGGTTCGATTCCGTTCCGTCACCGGATCGGCCGAGAGCCGGTAACCTGCGGGAGTCATCGGCTATTTATCGGTGGTGGCCGTTGTCACCGGTATGAGCAGAGACCGGCGCGATCGGACACCCGGCCGGCGGACCCGTCCTGCCCACACGCGAAAGCGTCAGTCGTGGTACGGGTACGGCACGATAGCCACCATGGAGAAGAGCCGGTTCGGCTGCTTCCTCCACGACCTGACGTCGATCTTCGGCGAGGTGTCGATCCTCGGGCTTCCGGTACTGCTGCTCGTCGGGATGACCAGTTCGACGGCGAGCTACGGGGTAACGGCAGCCGCGATCGTCGCCTGGCTGACAATGGTGTTGGTCGGCACCCTCGTTCGTGGCGGATGGGTTCGGCCGCTTGGAACGGAGACGCTCGGCTGGCTCACGTTTTCGCCGGCGCTGATTGCCCTCCGGTTCGTCCACTACAATACCGCTCTCGCCGTCGCGTCCTACGGCGGCGTCGCGGTCGCGGTCGTCGTCGGCGTCCCGCCGCTGTCGATCTTCGCGGCGATCGTCGTCGGGGTGGGGTCGATGCTCGCGCTTCCGGCGATCGGGGAGTCGATCGCTCGTTCCCGACGCCCGTAGCGCGTCGTCGGCTCGAGAGCCGTTACATGAACATTCGGTCCATCGGCAACTGGCGTTCCTCCGAGCTCCCTCCCTCCGACTCGAGTGTCTCGATGCGATCCGCGAGCTCCCCGTAGTAGCGACTCATCGACTCCGAGCGCTCCCGGAGCTGTCGATCGTCGACCTCGAGCCCGTACCCTTCGCGGAGAAAGTCCAGGAACCGAACGGCGGCCTCGAAGTCCGGACCCGGCGGGTGGATCGGCGTGACGATCGTCCCGAGGGGTGGTAGCCCGCCGTCCAGGCTCCGATTCGTGAACTCGCCGGGAACGCCGTCGAGGACGCCGCCGCGAAGCGGTTCGAACTCGGACTCCTCGAGCCGGTGCTCCCGGTACTCGGGCGCCGCGACGAAGAAGACCGCGTGCTCGTCGGGGCCGTGGGGGAACGGAACCCCATGAAAGAGGGCGATCTCCTCGAGCCCGCTCGAGGCGACGAGGTTCTCCACGGTGTCCGCGAACGCGGCGGCGGCCCACACCGGGACGACGACCTCGCTGACGAGCACGCAGATGTCGTGATCGGCCGCCGCGTAGAGACGCATCGGCCGTCTGGGCGTCCCGTCCTCGAAGGGAGTGACCGTCGGCAGGTTTCGAGAGCGGACGTGGCCGACCTGCTCGAACTCGAGTTGCGTGAGCAGGTGATCCGTCGCGGTGAGTCCCGCGAGCCCGAAGTTCGAGAGACCGACGAGGAGCGTTCCCTCGAGCGCGCGATCGTCCGATACCGACACTTCGTACCGCGGTTCGTTCGCCATGTCGAGGGAGAGGTCAAAACGGAGTATAACCGTTGCACTATCGACAGCGGACCAAGGCCTTAAACTCGCTGAGCGAATATTGGAGGGCATGAAACACGTGAAGATTCCGCAGGACCGCATCGGTGTCCTCATCGGCGAGGGCGGCGAGACGATGCGCGAGATCGAGGCGGCGGCGGAGGTCCGTCTGGACATCGACTCGGAGAACGGCTCCGTCGCCGTCGAGACCGTCGGCGACCCCGTTCGCGGCCTCAAGGGACCCGAAATCGTTCGCGCGATCGGTCGTGGCTTCCCGCCCGAGGAGGCGCTCCAGCTGCTCGAGGACGACATGATGCAACTCGACATCGTCGACATCGATGCCGCCGCACGCAACAAAAACGACATGAAGCGAAAGAAGGGCCGGCTCATCGGCGAGGACGGTCGCACTCGCGAGCTCATGGAGGAGCTCTCGGGGGCCGACGTCGTCATCTACGGCTCGACGCTCGGCGCGATCGGCACTCCGCCGGAGGTCGACGCCGTCCGCACCGCCGCCGAGATGCTACTCGACGGCGCTCCCCACGGAACGGTGTACTCGTTCCTCGAGGAGCGCCACAACGAGATGAAACACCAGGGGATGCAGTACCACCGCTACCCCGGTAGCGAATCCTGATCGCTCGCGTTTCGGCCGAAACGCGTTTTCGTTGCGCTCGCTGCATATAAATAGTGGAACGAGCGGTAGTACCGAATCCCCGTACTGAACCGTTGTGTGAGGGGTTGTGTCATTCTATAGCGAAGCTTTTATATAGAATAGCAATCAATCCATCAGGTGACTATGGCACAACAGCAGATGGGCAACCAGCCCCTTATCGTACTCTCGGAGGACAGCCAGCGAACGTCCGGCAAGGACGCCCAGTCGATGAACGTCCAGGCCGGCAAGGCCGTCGCCGAGTCGGTACGGACCACACTCGGTCCGAAAGGGATGGACAAGATGCTCGTCGACTCCTCGGGTAACGTCATCGTCACGAACGACGGCGTGACGCTGCTCTCGGAGATGGAGATCGACCACCCGGCGGCCGACATGATTGTCGAAGTCGCCGAGACCCAGGAGGACGAGGTCGGTGACGGAACGACGAGCGCCGTCGTCGTCGCCGGCGAACTCCTCACCCAGGCCGAGGACCTCCTCGACCAGGATATCCACGCAACCACCCTCGCCCAGGGGTACCGCCAGGCCGCCGAGGAGGTCACCGAGGCCCTCGAGGAGATCGCCATCGACGTCGACGAGGACGACGAGGAGATTCTCCACCAGATCGCCGCGACGGCGATGACCGGTAAGGGCGCCGAGAGCGCCCGCGACCTGCTCGCCGAGCTCGTCGTCAGCGCCGTCCAGTCCGTCGCGGACGACGACGAGGTCGACACGGACAACATCAAAGTCGAGAAGGTCGTCGGCGGCTCGATCGAGAACTCCGAGCTCGTCGAGGGCGTCATCGTCGACAAGGAGCGCGTCTCCGAGAACATGCCGTACTTCGCCGAGGACGCCAACGTCGCGATCGTCGACGGCGACCTCGAGATCAAGGAGACCGAGATCGACGCCGAGGTCAACGTCACCGACCCCGACCAGCTCGAGCAGTTCCTCGAGCAAGAGGAGGCCCAGCTCCAGGAGATGGCCCAGAAGGTCGCCGACGCCGGCGCCGACGTCGTCTTCGTCGACGGCGGCATCGACGACATGGCCCAGCACTACCTGGCCCAGGAGGGCATCATCGCCGTCCGTCGCGTCAAGTCCAGCGACCAGAGCCAGCTGGCCCGCGCGACCGGCGCGACGCCCGTCACCAGCGTCGACGACCTGACCGAGGACGACCTCGGCTTCGCCGGCAGCGTCGCCCAGAAGGAGATCGCGGGCGACCAGCGTATCTTCGTCGAGGACGTCGACGACGCCAAGGCCGTCACCCTGATCCTCCGCGGTGGCACCGAACACGTCATCGACGAGGTCGACCGCGCCATCGAGGACTCGCTGGGCGTCGTGCGCACGACCCTCGAGGACGGCAAGGTCGTGGCCGGCGGCGGTGCGCCCGAGATCGAGCTCTCGCTCGCCCTGCGGGACCACGCCGACTCCGTCGGCGGCCGCGAGCAGCTGGCCGTCGAGGCGTTCGCGGACGCGCTCGAGGTCATCCCGCGCACCCTCGCCGAGAACGCCGGACTCGACCCCATCGACTCGCTGGTCGAGCTTCGTGCGGCCCACGACGGCGGCAACGAGGCCGCCGGACTGGACGCCTTCACGGGCGACACGATCGACATGGGCGAGGAAGGCGTCTACGAGCCGCTTCGCGTGAAGACCCAGGCGATCGAGTCGGCCACCGAGGCTGCCGTCATGCTGCTGCGAATCGACGACGTCATCGCCGCCGGCGACCTCGCCGTCGCCGACGACGACGATGACGAGGAGATGCCACCGGGCGGCGGTGGCATGGGCGGCATGGGCGGTATGGGTGGCGGCATGGGAGGCATGATGTAAGATCAGCCCGGGATAGCCACTCTCCCGTTCGGCTGCAGCAACGCATCGCTCGATCGATTTGTCGGCCCTCGTTCGATTTCTTTCGCCAGTTCGCTCGAGGAGGACGCCGTCCGCCAGTTAGCACCACTTAAGTACCAGCCCGCAATATTCGCCGATATGCAGACGCTTCTCCTGGACAGCGACGACGTCGACGAGCACGCGCGGATGGCGGACGTCATCGGTGCGGTCGAGGACGCCTTCGGCGCCTACGAGCGCGGCGACGCCCAGATGCCGGCCAAATCCTACATCGACCTGCCCCAGTACAACGGCGACTTCCGATCGATGCCCGCCTACCTCGATGCCGGCGAGTGGGACGCCGCGGGCGTCAAGTGGGTCAACGTCCACCCCGACAATCCCACCGACCACGACCTGCCGACCGTACTGGGGACGATGATCTACTCCGATCCCGAGACCGCCTCCCCGCTGGCGATCATGGACGGAACCGCGCTGACGATGAAACGGACGGGTGCGGCGGCGGCCGTCGCGACCGACTACCTCGCCGTTCCCGACGCCACGTCGATGGGGGTCGTCGGCGCGGGCGTCCAGTCGTACACCCAGCTCGAGGCGATCAGCGAGATCCGCCCGATCGAGGAGGTCGTCGTCAGCGACCTCGACGACGAGCGCGTCCAGCGGTTCATCGACGCCTACGGCGACGAGTTCGACGTCCGTGCGGGCTCGATCTCCGAGGCGGGCCACTGTGACGTCCTCTCGACGGTGACGCCGATCCGAGATCCCGTCGTCGGCCTCGAGGACGTCGGCGATCACACCCACATCAATGCGATCGGCGCCGACGCCGAGGGGAAACACGAGCTGAGCGACGAACTGCTGCTCGAGTCGACGGTCGTCATCGACGATCACAAGCAGTGTACCCACTCCGGCGAGGTCAACGTCCCGTACAACGAGGGGACGCTTACGGACGACGATATCTACGGCGAGATCGGCGAACTCGTTGCCGGCAAGAAGCCGGCTCGCGAGGACGACACCGGCGTCACCGTCTTCGACTCGACCGGGCTCGCGATCCAGGACGTCGCGGCGGCCCGCGTCGTCTACGAGGACGCACGGGAGCACGGGGCCGGCTTCGACTTCGGACTGATCCACACCGATCGATAGCCGTCGCGGTCAGCGACCGAACTCCTGTTCTTTCCGAAAAATAAAACCGCGCTCAGTCGTCGCTGCCGACCGCATCGGGGTGGTCGTCCGGTCCGACGAGGGTGTTTTCGCGTAGATCGGCCTCGATCTCCTCGAGCGACCGTCCCTTCGTCTCGGGGACGAGCTTGTAGCAGAAGATCAGCGCGGCCAGACAGCAGGCGCCGAACAGCCAGAACGTGCTAGCTTGGCCGACGGCGTCGACCAGCCCGAGGAAGGTAAGCGAGACCAGCAGGTTCGCCGCCCAGTTGACGACCTGTCTCTTATACACATCTCTGATGGCGNCCAGCCCGCTCAGAGATGTGTATAAGAGACAGCCCGAGAGCCCGGGCAGGAAGAAGGCGAGCCCGAGCAGGCCGAGCATGACGGTCATCCCGACGAGGCCAGTGAGCAACAGCGGCCGCCGACCGGTGCGATCGATCAGGAGCACGGCGACGATCGTCATCACGACGTTGACGACGCCGATCCCGACCGTCGCCAGGATCGAGGCGGTGTCCTGGAAGCCAGTGGACTCGAGGATCACCGGCGCGTAATACATGACGACGTTGATCCCGGTCACCTGCTGGAACGCGGCCAGTCCGACCCCGACGACGAGCATCGGCCGAACCCACGGCTTGAACAGGTCGCCGACGGTGCCGGACTCCGTTTTGACCGTTTCCTTGATCTCGCGGAGCTCCGCGGCGACCCGGCTCTCGGTCCGGGTACGAGAGAGCACGTCACGAGCGTCGTCGACCCGTCCCTGTTCGTACAGCCAGCGGGGACTTTCGGGCATAAAGAGCATCCCGACGAACAGGACGACGGCGGGAATCATCCCGAGACCGAGCATCCAGCGCCAGTCGCCGCCACCCGAAAAGGCGTAGTTCACGAGGTAGGCGATGAGGATACCGCTCGTAATCGTCAGCTGGTTGAGCGAGACCAGCGAGCCGCGGATCTTCGGCGGCGCAAGCTCGGAGATGTAGAGGGGGCCGACCACGGAGGCGAAGCCGATCCCGACGCCGTTGATCAACCGGCCGAAGATCAACACTTCGACGTTCGGGGCGATCGCCATGACGAGCGAGCCGACGAAGAAGATCACGGCACCGACGAGGATGAGTCGACGCCGTCCGAGTCGGTCGGCGAGTCGGCCACCGAACGCGGCGCCGACGATCGCACCGCCCATCGCACCGCTGACGATGAGCCCCTCGACGAACGAGGCGCTCATGGGGTAGCCAAACAGCGCGGTCAGATCGAAGCTGTTCTGGATGTACAGCATCGCGCCGGCGATGACGCCGGTGTCGAAGCCGAACAACAGTCCGTTGAGCGCCGCCAGCGCGGCGACGACGTAGACGAAGGAGTTTCGTCCGGTCTCCTCTGGGGTCGCGTCTTTCGTTGCCATGCGGTTAGAACTCGAGCGTTCTTTCTAACCCGAGTAAACTAATCTGTCGCTTTCATATAATATACATGGATAATAGGAGAATATAACGAACGTCCGTCGACACTGGATCCGCTCCGTCTGAAACCCGTCTTCTACTCCTGATCCGGAAGCCGACGCGGGATCGACCCTCGAATCGGAAGCCGGTCGCAGTAGTGAACGACCGGATCGCCGGTCGGCGACGGAAGTCCGTTAGCCGCGAACATCGTGTTCTCGTGGATCGTGGCCTCGGCCGGCTGGAGCGGCCACGGATCGTGAGCGATCTCACCCCCCATCACGCCCTCGCCCGACGGGGCGTAGAACCGTCGTCGTTCGGTGAGCCAGTATGCGAGCGAATCGGGTTCGGGAACGGAGACATCACCAGTAGGACGGTACGACGCCACGAACCGGGCCGGATCACCCGTCTTCGACCAGCGTCGCTCGCTCGAGAACTCGATTCGGTCGCCGCGATCCTCGAGGGACATACGGGCGGTGTAGACCGGAAGCCGGGTCGCCCGACCGATCGGTTCGCCGACCGCCGGATTGTCGACGTCGACGCTGAAGAAGTAGAGTGCAGGGTCGCCGCGGTGTTCGATGTACGTTCGGACGTTGAGCTCGGTGATGTCGACCCTCGCGACGGAGGGGGTTCCCCGCAGTCCGGCGTCGGCGAGGACGAACGGCAATACGCTCAGCCAGGCCTGCCCGTCTCGAGTCTCGAGTTCGAGCTGATCGGGAACGTGGGGCCGAAGCGCCTCGGGATCGATCGGCCAGTGGACGAACAGCCCCGTTCGCCAGGTCATCGCGGCGACGTACGGCGCCCTCGGACTCGAGAGGCCGTCGACCGGCCATCGGGCGGGATCCGCTCGCTCTCGTCCGTCGTTCGTCATTCGAGCCGTACTACACACGGACGCGGAAATAAAAGAACAGCCTGCCCGTTCCACGCTCGCCGTCGGGGGTCGGCGTCAGTTCTCGGCGCCGTCCTCAATTTCGATCGCCGGCCGCCCGGGCTCGGCGTTTTTCAGCACGCTCTCGTCGACCGCTTCGGCGCGGCGAACGCTGACCGAGGCCTCGAACTCGCGCTCGAGCAGCCACGCCGCCGACTCGAGGGCCTCCCGTTCCGCGTCGGGCCCGAGGGTCGTCGACAGCGCCTCGCGCTCGGCCTGCAGGTCCTGGCCGTAGTCGGCCGCGGCGTCACCCTGCTCGCGGATGTGGGACTCCTGCATGAGCTCCCCGATCAGGTTCGGCGCGTCGCTCTCGACGGCGATCTCGAGGGCGTCGTACTTCCAGTCGGGCGCGACGACGACGTCGATCGCCTGCGGGTCTTCGATGCCGGCGACGTCGACGATGTCGCGGACGTCCTCGCGGGTATTCTCGACCAGTTGACGGCGCTTTCGGACGTGGTCGCGGTCGATCTCGGCGCTCGGCCACTCGGCCTCGGCGGCGAACCCGTCGTAGCCGAGCTCGTCGTACAGCTCCTCGGCGATGTGGGGTGCGACGGGCGCCAGCAGCCGGACGACTGCCGACAGTCCTCGCTCGTAGGTGTCGGCGTGGGGCTCGGCGTACTCCGAATACTGTCTGAGCGTCCGCACCAGGTCCTGGACCTCCCGCAGCGCCCGGTTGAACGTCAGCTCGTCGTACTTCTCGGTTGCGATGGCGACCGTCGCGTCGATTTCGCCGTCGACGTAGCTCGCGACGGCGTCGTCGTCGCCGTCGGGATCGTCGTACTCCTCGACCATCTCCTGCAGGCGCGTCAGGAAGGCGTACGTCGAGCGGACGCCCTCCTCGCTCCAGTCGAAGTCACGCTCCGGCTGGGCGGCCTGCATCATGAACAGGCGGGCGGTGTCGGCGCCGTACTCCTCGACGATCCGCTGGGGTGAGACGACGTTGCCCTTCGATTTCGACATCTTCTCGCCCTCGAGTTGGACCATCCCCTGTGCGAGCAGGTTCGTGAAGGGCTCGCGGTGCTCTAAGCCCTCGTGGTCGGCCAGCACCTTCGTGAAGAATCTCGAATAGAGCAGGTGCATCACGGCGTGTTCGATCCCGCCGACGTACTGGTCGACGGGCATCCAGTCGTTGGCCTGCTCGAGGTCGAAGGGGGCTTCCTCGAGGTCGGGCGAGACGTACCGCAGGAAGTACCACGAGGAGTCGACGAACGTGTCCATCGTGTCCGTCTCACGGGTGGCGGATCCGCCACACTCCGGACAGGTCGTCTCCTTCCACTCCTCGGCCTCGTCCAGGGGGTTGCCGGTCGTGTTAATAAACTCCGGCAGCTCGACGGGCAGCTCCTCCTCGGGGAGGACGACCGACCCGCAGCCGTCGTGGCAGTGCACGACCGGGATCGGCGTCCCCCAGTAGCGCTGCCGGGAGATCCCCCAGTCCCGGAGCTGGTACTGGGTGGTCCACTCGGCGGCGTCGACCTCCTCGGTCAGCCGTTCGCGGGCGGTGTCGCTCTCGAGGCCGGAGTACTCGCCGGAGTTGACCAACACGCCGTCTTCGGTGTAGGCTTCCTCGCTGACGTCGGGCGCCTCGGGGACGGTCTCGCCATCCCAGTCGTCGAGTTCGGGGGCGATCACGGGAACGATCTCCTCGCCCATCTTCGTCGCGAAGGCGTGGTCGCGCTCGTCGTGGCCCGGAACGGCCATCAGCGCGCCCGTTCCGACGTCCGAGAGAACGAAGTCGGCGACGTAGACGGGAATCTCCTCGCCCGTGACGGGGTTCGTCGCGGTCAGGTCGGTTTCGACGCCGTTGGGCTCGTCGCCCTCGGGGTCGGCCTCCTCGTCGATGAAACGCCGTACGTCGTCGTCTTCCTCAGCCACCTGCTCGCTGATCGGGTGGTCCGGCGCGAGCGCAAAAAACGTCGCGCCGTGGATGGTGTCGACGCGGGTCGTGAAGGCCTCGACGCTGCCGTGCCCGTCTATGGAGAACTCGAGTTCGGTCCCCTCCTGGCGACCGATCCAGTTGCGCTGCATCTGGCGCACCGAGTTGGGCCACCCCTCGAGGTCGTCGATGTCCTCAAGCAGCTCGTCCGCGTACTCGGTGATCTTCAGGAACCACTGCTCGAGTTCGCGCTCCTCGACCGGCGTATCGCAGCGCCAGCAGAGTTCTGCCTCGCCCTCGACCTGCTCGTCGGCGAGGACGGTCTCACACTCGGGACACCAGTTGACCTCGGCATCCCGTCGATCGACCAGCCCCTCCTCGTGGAACCGGGCGAAGAGCCACTGGTTCCACCGGTAGTAGTCGGGCGTGCAGGTGGCGATCTCGCGATCCCAGTCGTAGCCAAAGCCCATCGACTCCATCTGGCCGCGCATCGTCTCGATGCAGTCGAACGTCCAGTCTCGCGGGTTGGTGTCGCGCTCCTTGGCCGCGTTCTCGGCGGGGAGGCCGAACGCGTCCCACCCCATCGGGTGGAGCACGTCGTCGCCCTGCAGCCGTCGGAACCGGGCGTAGGCGTCCGTGATCGTGTAGTTTCGGACGTGGCCCATGTGGAGTTTGCCCGACGGGTACGGATACATCCCGAGGACGTACGTCGGATCCTCGACGTCGTCGGGCGTCCGGTAGACGTCCGCCTCGTCCCACGCCTCCTGCCAGCGTCGTTCGACCGCCGCGTGGTCGTATCCCGCGTCGCTCATCTGTTTATATACGTGTGGTAGCGTCGCCGTCGTATACCTTTCTATACAGTGGGCGGACCCTCAACCGGACTGGTGGGTCGAAAAGAACGGCGTCCACGTTTGGTTCGGCTCGATTGCTCGAGCCGTCGAGAACGGGCGTTTCGATCTCGAGGACGACTACTCGATGTCGATCGCTCTCGAGTCGTCGCCGCCCTCGACCTTCGGCAGGTGGACCGTCAGGACGCCGTTCTCGAAGCTCGCCGACACCGACTCCTCCTCGACGGGGTCCGGAAGCCGAATCCGACGGTTGACCGACGTCCGAGTCCGCTCGCGCCGGATGTACCGCTCGGAGGCGTGCTCGAGTTTGTCGGCCCGCTCGGCCTCGAGGCGCAGGGTCCCCTCGGCGAGGGTGAGCTCGATGTCGTCGGTGTCGTAGCCGGGAAGATCGGCCGTGACGACGTACTCCTCGGCCCTGTCGGCGACGTCGACCGGTACCGAACCCGGCACCTGAAGCCCGCCGCTGCCCATCCCGCCTTCGACCTGCTTGCTGACACGGTCGAGCATCTCCTCGATCTCATCGAACGGGTTTCGTCGCATAGTTTGGCGTAGGTACTCGAAGGGGATAAATTCTGCTCGGAACAGGGTTCGAAAAGGACCACGCAAACAGGTGGCTCGGCTCCTCTGGTTTCCCTGATCTCGAGGAGGCGTGGTCCGTATCGTCGTGCTCGGCTCTCGACACGCGATACGCCGTCTCGCTGATCACCGGACTTGCTATCGTCCCGCGACGTCAGCACGTTCTACGTCCGAGTACATAAGCACTATGCTTGGTATACTCACGCATTCGGTGTGTCGGTTCGCCAAAATCGTCGTCTCCTCTCGAGACAACCACAGTGGCCGCTCTCGAGGCCACGGCGAAACGGGACGGGAGAAACGACTACTCGGGGAGCGTCACGCGTCCGTCCTCGAGCGCATCAAGCAGCACCTGCCGTGCGTGTCCGTCCGGATCGACGTCCTCGTAGGCGGCCTTGACCTCGCCGTCGCCGATAAAGAACGTCGTCCGCGCGGTCGCGCCGTTTCGAACCTCGACGTCGAACGCCTCGGCGAGCTCGGCGTCGGGATCTGCCAGCAGGTCGAACTCGAGCCCCTCAGACTCGCAAAACGACTGGTGGGAGTCGACGTCGTCCGTCGAGACGCCGTAGACGTCGACGCCCGCCTCGTGGTAGGTCTCGAGTTCGTGCTGGAACTGGGTCGCCTCGGTCGTACAGCCCGGGGTCTCGTCCCGCGGGTAGAAGTACAGCACCGTGGGGTGTTCGAACTCGAGGACGACCTCCTCGCCGTCCTGGTTGCGCGCGGTGACGGTCGGTGCGTCGTTGCCTGCGGTGAGTGCCATACCCGCAGTACGGTGGGAGGGTGAAAAACGATTTGGACAGCGGCCCGGCTACGAGAGATCGGCGTCGCGAAAGCGGAGGTAACCGACCGCGAGCGGGAGTGCGACCCAGAGCAGCAGTACGGCGGTCAGGAACAGCGGTTCGTGGACGAGCGTCTCGGTCGTCCCCGCTGGAGTCTGGTCAGTCTGGGTTGCACTGACTCCCTCCTCCGTCGCGGTGATGGCGATCTGGTTCGCCTCGGGAAGGAGTACGTCCGCACTCGTACTCATCGCGGTAAGGGGATTGAGGTGGTCGACGACGGCGATCCACGTCGGCGGATCGGCGCCCGGAAGGCTCCGAGTGACCGCGTAGTAGAGCCCGTCGACGACGTACGACCAGAGAACGGTTGCGAGCAGGTACCCCCCGATGGCGACGCTGATCGCTCTGGTTCTGGTCTCGGCGACGGCTGAAATCCCGACCGCGATCGAGACGATCGCTGCCGTCGAAAGGAGAACGAACAGCACGTACGCCGCGATCGGGACGAGCGGCGGGAGTCCGACCGTCGCCGCGATCATTCCGATCGCCGCCAGAAATCCGCCCAGGACGGCGACTGCGAGAACGGCCGTCCGGCCGACGAACTTGCCAATCAACACGTCCAGCCGGGAGTGGGGAAGCCCGAGCAGGAATTTTATGTTACCAGTTTCGCGCTCGCCGACAATCGCCTGATACCCGACGAGGAGGCCGAGTATCGGCAGCACGATCTCCGTCGCCGGCCCCTCGAGAAACCGTGTTGCGAGCTCCGGATCCGGATCCTCGACGACCGCTAGAACGATTCCCTGCGTGAGGACGATAAATCCGAGAAAGATCGCGGTGGCGACCCACAGCGCTCTCGAGCGAATTGCGTCGGCGACGTCCTTGCGTGCGATATCGACGACCGTCATCGGCTCGCCTCCGTGACGCCCTCCTCGAACACCGACTCGAGCGACCGCTCTTCGGCGGTGAAATCCTCGATCGTCGCGTATGCCTCGATCGCTCGGAAGACGTCGGCTTTCGCGGCGCTATTCGAGAGTGACACAGTGAGAAACGGTGCTTCGGGACCGCTATCGGTAACCGCACACTCCGTAACCGAGTCGATCGATTCGACGGCGGTCAGAAGCTCTCGAGAAACGGCGTCGGTCTCGACCTCGAGTTCGACCGCAGCGCCGGTTCCGGATTTGAGTCCCTCGAGATCCCCGCTCATTCGGAGTTCACCGTCAACGAGGATCCCGATTCGATCGCTGACTTCCTCGACCTGCTCGAGAACGTGACTCGAGAAGAAGACGGCCGCACCACGGTCCCGTTCCTCGAGTACGATCTCCCTGAGAAGTCGAATCCCGGCCGGATCGAGTCCGCTCGAGGGTTCGTCGAGCACGAGCAGATCGGGCTCGCCAATCAGTGCCAACGCTATTCGCAGTCGCTGTTTCATCCCCGTCGAGTACTCGCCTACCGAGCGCCGTACTGCGGTCGCCTCGAGTCCGACGCGATCGGCCAATGCGTCCGGATCGCCGTCCGCTCCCATCGAGTCGATAGCGAACTGGAGATGCTTCCGTCCCGAGAGCCGATCGTACAGCTGATATTGCTCCGGTAACACGCCGATTCGGTGTTTGATTTCGGCGGATCCCTCGCAGACGTCTCTGCCGAGGACTCGAGCGGTCCCGTCGGTCGGATGTACGTACGATAGCAACATCGCGATCGTCGTCGACTTCCCGGCGCCGTTCGGGCCGAGGAATCCGTACACTTCGCCGGCCTCTACCTCGAGATCGATCCTCGAGACGACGGTCTGCGATCCATACTGCTTTGTCAGGTCGTTCGTCCGTATTGCGCTCATCGGCTTCTCACTGGTTGCCCCATAGTACTTATTTGTGGAAGTTATTACTATCGGATTATTTCTTGGTGGAATTTGATCGGTAGGCGAGTAGTACGGCGGCCGATGCAGCTACTAGTGCGAGTAACACGAACGGAGACACGGTAGCGGCCGCCCAATTTCCGCCGAATAGGAAACTGGCCTCGGCGTACTCGTAACTAACTATCGCTCGTTCCGATTGCGTTTCAGCGGGCTCGATCGAGATCACCTGAGTGTGAAACACGGTGTTCCAGACGGCGTGAAGCACGATTGCGTTCCAGACACTTTCCGTGTAGTAGGTGACGAGCGCGTACAGCAGCCCCGCTGAGGTTGCGACCAGCACGTAGAGCTCCGACGCGCCGGTGCCCGCGACCTTGCTATTGTGCAGCAATCCAAACAGTATCGATGTTAACACGATGGCCGCTGGCCATCCCCAGTTGTGGCCGACAAACGAGAGCAGATATCCGCGAAATACGAGCTCCTCCGTTATTGCGGCGAGCAGTCCTAACAACACTGCACTGAGTAACACCCTCGAGAGAAACCGTCCGTCGCTGGCGTGTATCTCGAGCGTCCCCGACAGACCCGCGACGCTACCGACGGTGACGACTCCAACGAGGACGACTGCAACCCCCGCCCACCGAAGGATCGACCGACTGGGTACCGTAATAAACACCGACTTGCGTGGAATTCCGACGAGCCTCGGGACGAAAAGGTAGACGGCCAGTGCGACCGGGATGCCGATCAGTGCCCCCTCCGCTTCCGGGAGGAGCCAGGGAACCGAAAGGAGGCTGTTTGCGACGATGTGGGAGCCAATCAATACTGTGAACATGACTGCGAGCAGAATCAATGACAGTGTCGCGACTCTCCACTCCTCGACGGCTTCGACAGGACTGTTACGATCCGGGCTCATAGGTTCGGTATTCTCGCGGTCGGTTTCTAGGATCAACCGCCCTTTCGACTCGATTCGGCACCATCTCGATACGGCCAAAACGGTTGGTGATAGGGCTGTTCTTCGAGCGTCGCGTCTAGAAGGATCCGATCTCGACGCTGAGACTACCGCTCAGCGTATCGCCATCGTATCCCGCTTCAATGTATTGGAGCATGGGTATGTCACCCGAGTCTGAATGGTTTCGCTTTCGGTTATAAACCTGAAAGAAGACGTGGTGCCGGAAGCACCTCGCTCGCCGCGGATCGCTGCAAGATTATTTGTACGATCACGAGGCCCCGATTCGCTGTATGACTGAGAACGATGATCCAACCACAGACCCAATCATTTCTGTCGAGAAGCTGGTCGTGGCGTACGAACGAAGCGAAGAGACGGTTCGTGCAGTCGACGGTATCGATCTACAGATCGATCCGGGAACGATCGTCGGACTGATCGGACCGAACGGGGCTGGAAAGACGACGCTGCTCAAAACGTTGCTCGGGCTGGTCTCTCCGACGGGAGGACGTGTTCGAGTCGATGGAACCGACGTCGCGGAGCATCCCCACCGCGCTCACGCAACGATGGCCGCGGTACTCGAGGGCGCCCGAAGCACGTACTGGCGGCTGACGGTCCGGGAGAACCTCGAGTTCTTCAGCCGGATGAACGCCGCGGGGCGCGGTGACGAGCGCGAGCGCATCCGCGCGGCTATCGACCGATTTAATCTCACCGATCTCTCGGATGAAGTCGTCAACGACCTCTCTCGAGGACAGAAACAGCGAGTGTCACTGGCGGCGGCGCTCGTACAGGACCCCGAGATACTGTTCCTGGACGAGCCGACGCTCGGGCTCGACACCGAGGGATCGCTCGAGCTCCAGTCGTCGCTCGTCGACCTCGCGGAGCAGCACGGAACGACGATCGTGCTCTCGAGTCACGATCTGCACGCGATCGAATCGATCTGCGATCGGGGTATCGTCCTTGACGATGGTCACGTCGTCGCGGACGACACCGTCGAAAACCTGGTCGACGTTTTCCGAACCGAGGTGTACGAGCTGGTCATCGAAGGGGCGCTCTCGCCCTCCGCACGAGGCGAGATCGAACGAGCGTACGAGATCGTCTCCTGTACCGAGCTTCGAGACCGAACGGCCCTGGAGGTCGCCGTTCCGGACGGTAACCGTATTCACGACCTGACCGGTGCGATGGTCGCACACGGCTCGCAGATCGAGTCGGTTCGGACTCTCGAGGGAAGCCTCGAGGCCGTCCTCGACTCGCTTTCGTTCGAGCGATCGGAACCGCTCGAACGCCGTCCGCTACGGGGCGCGCCATGAACGGGTACTGCTCGAGGTCGCCGACCGCCCTCGTCTCGGCAGTATCGGCGCTGGTACGGCGGGATCTGCTCATCATGCGACGGTATCCGCTAAACACCGCTGGCGCGGTACTGGGTCTGTACGCGCTGTTCCTTCTCGTTTACGTCGGCGGGCGCTCGTTCGTCGGTCCAAGTTTCGGCGAGACGCTCGGTGCACTGATCGTCGGCTTCTTCCTGTTCGTCATGGCAAACGCGTCCTACCAGTCGCTCGCGGGGCTGTTCGCGACCGAGGCGAAGTGGGGGACCCTCGAGCAGCTGTACCTCTCGCCGATCGGCTTCGGACCCATCGCGGTGTTGCTGTCGCTCAGTTCCCTGCTGGTGACGTTCTCGATCGGGTTCGCGATGCTCGCGCTGATGCTCCTGACGACGGGGGAATCGATCTCGCTCGACCTCCTCAGTATCGTTCCGATCGTCGTCCTCACGCTCCTGTCGACGATCGGACTCGGGCTGCTGTTCGGCGGCGCGACGGTCCGTTACAAGAACGTCAGCGCGGTCTTCGGCCTCGTCAAGTTCGCGCTCGTCGCCTGTATCGCTCTCGGGCCCGCCTCAACCGAGTTCGTCGTGTTGAAGCTGCTCCCGCTTACGCAGGGGAGTTACTTGTTGCAGCGGGTAATGAACGAGGGCGTCCGCCTCTGGGAACTCGAGCCTGCAGAACTCTCGGTGCTCGCGTTCGTGGGAATCGCGTACTTCGTTCTCGGCTACGCGCTTTTCCGGTACTGTACCGACCGCGCTCGAGCAGCCGGGGTCATGGGACACTACTGATCGCTGCTGACCGCCTCGAGGGGGCGAAGACACCGTCGATCCGCGACCGAGCATCCCTCACTCACTCGACGACGTGTTCGGTATCGTACGACCCGAGCCGTCGCACCCAGCCCTTCTCGGCTAGCTCCTCGATGTCCTCGAGCGCCTCGATCGTCCGGGACTCGTACAGCCCCGCCTCGACGTCGATGTGGAAGACGTAGTCGCCGAGTCGCTGGCCGCTGGGTCGGGACTCGACCCGCGAGAGATTGATGTCCCGCTCGGCGAAGGGTTCGAGCAACTCGAGCAACAGCCCGGGGTAGTTCGCGTTCGGATAGACGACGAACGTCGACTTCCCGCCGCCCGTCGAGCGCTCGTCGGCGGACGCGAGCGCGAAAAACCGCGTCGCGTTCGAGTCCTGGTCCTGGATGTCCTCGGCGAGCACCTCGAGCCCGTTCTCGATGTCGGCGTTCGCGGGGTGGCCGATCCCCGCGATCGAGGCGTCGTCGCGGGCGAACTCGACGCCCTGGGCGGTGCTGGCGACGGCCTCGAGGGTGGCGTCGGGGTACTCGCGCTCGAGGTAGGAACGACACTGCGCGAGCGCCTGGGAGTGGCTGGCGATCGTGTCGAACTCCGGTCCCTGGGCGAGCAGCGCGTGGCGGATCGGGGTGACGATCTCGCGGACGATCGCGACGTCGTACTCGGCGACGGCATCCAGGCTCTCGGTGACGCTGCCTTCGATGCTGTTCTCGATAGGAACGATCCCGCGGTCGTACTCGTCGGTCGCGACGGCCTCGACGATCGAGGTCACCGATTGTCGGAACCCGATCTCGTCGTCGTCGTCGATCGCGCTCGCTGCCCGGTGCGAGTAGGTCCCTTCGGGACCGAGCGTGACTGTACGCATTGGCTCAGTCTTTGCCGGACCGCGTCAAAAGCGCGTCGGAGCGGACGCGTTCGGCTCGGCCGATCGCTCGACTCGCCTCGAGGACGGACCCGGACCCGAGTTGCGATCGAGCGTTTGACTCGCGGTTCGGAACGGCGTCCTCCGCAAAACAATCGGTTCTCGGACGGCTATTCCTCGAGGTGGTCGATTCCCTTCTTGGCGACGTTCGCTTCCGTAATCTCGCTGGGCATCCAGTCGGGCTTGTCGTCGGGGGCGGTCTCCTCCCAGGCCCAGCCGTCGTAGATGTGGACCTTGTCGGTACCTTTCTCCCGGAGCCGGAGCTCGATTCGATCCGCCGCGTCCTCGCTCGAGCCCGGCTCGAGTCGGCGAGCTGCCTTGAGTGCGGCCTGTCGCGGCGTGTTTCCCGAGAAGACGCTCGTCTCGTCGCCGCCCGATTCTCGCAGTGCGAAGTTTCGCTTTCCGTCCTCACGTACCATAGTTTTAGCCTCCATGTCAGTTCTGCACACGATCAGACATAAAGATATCCCCCAAAATCGACGGACTGCGCTACTATGTTTAAATGATCCCGTCGGATCGCTTCGGTCAGTGGTTTCGTCCGAAGCGGCGTCACAGCACGATCGTACAGTGTGATTCGGGCCCGAAACGAGATCATTCGCTGTGTCGTAGAAAACACTTAAGTATATCCTACGGCGAAATGCGACCTAGAATCCCGCGATGGTCCGGAAAAAGAAGTTGAGTCCAAGCGGTGCGAAAGACGAAGACGGCAACTACCACAACGTCCATCTGAACCTCCACGAGGACGAACTCGCAGTCGCGGGTATGGATATCGGCGACGAAGTTTTCGTTCGCGTCCGGGACGGGAAGATCATCATCCAGAAAGCTAACGAAGAAGAGGTAGAACACGAGTTCTAACCAACCACTCCTTCGCTCCGTTCCTGCTATACTGCCGTTTCGCTTCGAGAACACCCTCGTTAGCCTCTCTACCAGGGAGATCAACGACGGCAGCCGGCCAACGGCTGTGAGGCCCCGGCCCGGCCATAGAACGATCTTTTTGAGGCCTAGTTTGACGAAACTGACAAACCCTTAGTTCAGGACCGTTGGCTACCTAAAGATACGTGTAGCAGAGAGACTCTCTCTTTCCTGAGTTCATATATCCAACATCATTGTTGATGTTCTGGAGGATCGGCCCTCATAGAACTCAAATGACTTGGAATCTAAGTGCTGCTGACTCGAACGAAACTGACGATCGTCTCTCGACTGCCCGCTTCGACGGAGCGGATATCGACCGCCGAACGTTCCTCTCGCTCTCCGCGGCGACGGGTGCGGCGCTCGCAGTACCCGGGACTGCGGCGGCCGACGTAACCGGGGAACCGATGACCGACGAGTACGCCTTCGTGGTCAACCACACGCCCGAAGCGTACGAGGCCGCGACCCTCATCGAGTTCGCCGATCGGGACGATCTCGCAGCTTTCGCGGACGCGTACGAGGACGAGGGCCTCGAGCGCGCACCCAAAGCGGTCACGCGGGACTCGCCTTCACCTGCCGCCCACGCACACCTCACGGCCGATGAAGTCGAAGACGTTCTCGAATTCGACGGAATCGAGCGCATGGCGTTCTCTCCGGGCGCAAACCCCTGGTGGAAGCTCGAGGCCCCCTACGAGCAGGGGGTCTTCCCGCCCGTCGAAGAGGCCCGAAACTACCTCGGTTACGAGGAGACGGCTCAGGCGCTCGAGTACCTCGAAACGACCGCCCCGGACCGGATCTCTGTCGAAACGATCGGCCAATCGCCGGGGTGGGAGAATCGATTGACCGACGAGGAGTCCGACCCTCGCGACATCTACGTCGCCGAAGTGACGAACGACGTTCACGACGAGTCGTCGTTCGCGAGCAAGGAGAAGGTCGTCTACTCGTTGAACATCCACGGCGACGAGCGTGCGGGAACTGAGGCCGGTTGTCGGCTACTCGAGGAGATCGCGTTCGGCGAGGCCGAGGCGTTCGAACCGCTGCTGGACGACGTCGTTCTGTTGTTCCTGTTTACGAACCCCGATGGCTGGGTCTCGCGCAAGCCACAGACCCACATTCCGTGGGTCGAAGAACACGACACCAACTTCCAGCGCGGGAACGCGAGCCAGTTCAATGAGCAGCCGGTCGACACGAATCGCCAGTACCCGACGATCGGGTGGACCGATCCCAACTTCCGGCCGGCCGAGCCCGACGGTGCACCCGAGGAGTTCCACGACCTCGTTCCCGACTCGCTGGCGATCGTCGACCACTTCCGTGGGTACGACAACGTGGAGTTCCTTTGTGACTACCACGGGATGTACACCGCCGATCACATGGTGTTCAACCTCGAGACGAACGCCCCGTTCGACCACGACGGCACCCACGATCTGGACGAGGTCAACATCCGAATCGGTGAGGGAATGCACGAATTCTGGGGCGATATCGGTGCCATCGCCGACGACATCGAGGCCGCCAGCCAGGCGATGTACGACGAATCGTTCGTCCCGGACGGGGACAGCTACGAGGGGCTGTTCGACTGGGGGACGATCTACGACTCGTTGTCCTACCAGATCACCGGCGGTTTCCTCTGCTGGGCCGGCCAACCCGAGGCGTTCGGTGGCCTCGGCGCGATCACGGTCGCTCCGGAGGTTATTCTCTCGAACCACTCCGAGGACGCACAGAAGGAGTGGAAGCCGTACTGGTCCCGCCACTACGAGGAGGCCTACCGCATCTCGATGCGCGAGTACGCCGAGATAGCGGCCCAGACGACGACTGCGACCGTCGCCACGGCAGATCAGGATACGGCGTACGTTACGACGGACGCGCTAACGCGGTCCTCGGCCGATTTGCCACACACCGATACCGGTCCGGGCGAGGATCCGTCCGGCGACGGCCACGGCTCCGGGGCCCGCCGGAGCCACGACGTCGTCCAGCCCGGTTCCGGCGGAAGTACGCGAATCACGGCCGAAGCCACCGACGCCTCGCAGTCGATCTTCATCCACCTCGAGGGCGTCGGAAACGCGACTCAGGGCGTTATCCGTCTGCTCAACCCTGCAGGGAAGGTCGTCCGCGAGATCGACCTCGAGGCGAAGGCGGATCCGAACGACTCGACGGTCCGAAAGCACGACTACGAGGACATCTGTATCCGTCATCCCGAGACGGGTCAGTGGGACGTCGAGATCGAAAGCGACGCCAAGATCAGTGCCAGCCTGACGACCGTCGACGCCGAGAACGGGATCCCCGATCCCGAGGAAGTACTGGGGTACGAACAGCGAGAGTACCTCGTCAATCCAATGCAGTTCTTCGCCGATCTCGAGCCGTATCTCGAGGACGGCGACATGGACGGCCTGCGCGTTCACGACGTTCGTATCGGACGCCTGCTCCGGGGCGAGTCCGGCCAGCGCCACTACGACAAGCTCGTCGTCTCGCACGACGACGGGATTGACGATCAACAGTACCTCGAGGCGATCGAGGCGTTCGTCGAGGCCGGCGGCGACCTCGTGCTCACGGACGCGGGTGTGAACCTCCTCGGAGCACTCGAGGTCGGCGACGCCGCGTCGATCACGACCGACGACGTCCGCAACGTCGAGATGCAGTTTGCGAACCTCGAGGACCGAGCGTTCGACCACCCGCTACTCGCCGGGATTCGGCCGCGCCAGCAGGAGATCTGGAAGGGATCCCAGCTGGGGTACACGACCGACGTCGACCAGCCCGCGACGACCGTCGATCCGGACGCGTTCGCCGCCGCCGGCGGTTCGATTGCCGGGACGTTCGCGGAGTACGAAGACGGAAGCGAGGAGCCCACCGGGACCGGTGTCGGTGCGGGAATCCTTTCGGCAGACGGAGCCGAAATCGCCGTCGTCGGATCGGTCCTCCCGCCGGCCCAGCAGACGGAACTTCACCCGTTCGGGATGGCAGATTACGCCGTCTCCTTCATGGGTCACACGCTGCTGTGTAATGCACTCGGCTTCGAGCAGTGCCGATACGCCGAGGGAGAGCTCGTGAGGACGTACGGCGAGATCAGATAGCACGAAACGACGAGGGTATCAGACCCCCTCGAGATCCAAACCCGCACGCGCACTTTTATTCGCTCGAGTGAATCGGCACGCGGGCCACCGCTCGCACAAACACGGTACCAGAAAGTCGTTCGTTTCGCTCGCGGAGAGCTACCGCAGCGCCTCGAGGTCGAACTCGAAGGCCGCGACGGGCACCTCGAGGTCGTGCTCGACGAGCACTTTCGGGTGGATCTCGCCGACGACACCGACGACCTCGCCGTCGATGACGACGTTGGCCGCTCGACCCGGGATGAAGGTCGGATGCTCCGTGGCGGGCGTCTCGAGTTCGACGTTGAAATCGCGGGCGAGCGCCTGAAGCCGCGCCTTGGCGTCCTCGTAGCCCGAATCGTGGCTCGCGAGGACGGCCCCAATGTGGCGTCCCTCGCCGACGCCCGTGTTCTCGGTTTCGTCGAGTTCAGCGGCGAAGCCGACCTCCGAGAGGTGTTGTGGGTACGCGCGGTGGGTGTTGTTCTCGAGGACCTGCAGCAGCGAGGGCAGACACCAGGTTCGGAGCATCGTGTAGTCCTCACTGTAGGGCTCCTTGATCGTCGCGGGCTCGCCCGCACCGTAGGCGTCAGTCCCCGGTTCCACGTCGAGCCGTTCGTAGTTCTGTCCCTCGTCGATCATGTGGAAGTTGAGCATGTCCTCGAAGCCGAGGCCGACGAGCTGCGTTCGAGCCGCGCGCTCGAGCCGCGAGCGCTCGTGACGGCCGCCGACGGTGCCGACCTCGGGGTAGCGGGGCTCGAGGTCGTTGAACCCGTAGGCCCGTCCGAGGTCATCGATCACGTCGAGCGGGTGAAGCACGTCGACGCGGTAGGGTGGGATCGTCACCTCGTAGACGAGATCGCCCGTCGACACGTCCTCGGCTTTCGACTCGTCCGAACCTACCGGGCCGTCCCGTTCCTCGAGTCCGTCTCGGTCCTCCAGGGGTGTGATGGAACTCTCGTCGTCGCCCGTCGCTTCGTCCTCGCTTCTCGTGGCGTCGAGCCCCGAGCGCTCGGCCAGATCGATCACCTCGTCGGGATCGAGATCGATTCCGAGGAGGGTCTCGATACGGTCGTGGGCGACCCGCTTCGTCTTCGTCGAGAGGTCGGGGCGCACCAACTCGCTGTCGGGGTACTCGACCCGGACGTCCTCGAGCGTCGCACCCCGCGCTGCGAGCGCGTAGCAGACGATGTTGAGCATCTTGTCGATCGTCCACTGATCGGTGCCGGTCATCTCGACGAACAGATCCCGGGAGTCGGTCGAGACCTCCGTCCGCCGACCGTTGATGACTGGCGGGAACGAGAACAGACCGATGTCGTCGTAGATCGCTGGGTAGCGCTCGTACTCGCTGACGAGGTCGGCGTACTCTCGGCCCGTCTGGTGTTCCTCGAGCACCTCCGCGGGCGTCAGCTCGGCGTCCGAATCGAGGGGGACAAAGCGGTCCTCGTCGGGTTCAACGCCGACGTACTGGATGGTCGGGTTGCCCTCGGTAGCCGGACTTCCCTTGAGCATCGTCAGATCGTGAATCCCGATCGCGCCCTTCGCACGTTTGCGACCCATCGTCGCGTGAAGCTTCTCCTGAAGCTGGATGAGCGAGTCGAGGCCGTCCTCGTCCAGATCGACGTCGCGGATCACCGCGCCCGTGACGTAGGGTCGCTCGTCGGGGACCGACCCCTCGACCTCGATCGTCCAGTCGGCGGCGTTCGTCGAGGGGACGTGCACGCCGCGGGCGTCGCCGTACTGGTAGCGCATCGAGCGCGCGACGCCCTCGACCGAGAGCCGATCGAGGCGGTCGGGCGCGAACTCGAGTTCGAACTCGTCGTCCTCGGTCCAGCCCTCGAACTCGAGGCCGAGGGCGAACAGGTCCGCCTGCAGTTCCTCGTCGCTCTTCTCCTCGCGGCCGGTCAGTTCGCGCAGTTCGTCGGGATCGATGTCGACGGTTGGCATTAGTAGGTCACCTCCGCGTTCCGCAGGAACTCGAGGTCGGCAAGCGTCCCGTGGAGGTCACGGATATCCTCCGCGCCCGTGGCGAGCATCGCGAGCCGCTCGAGCGCCAGCCCCCAGGCCATGACGTCGCAGTCGACGCCCAGCGGCTCGAGCATTTCCTCGCGGAAGATCCCCGAGTTACCGATCTCGATCAGTTCGCCCGTCGTGGGGTGTGTCCCAAAGAGCTCGAAGCTCGGTTCGGTGTAGGGGTTGTAGTGCGGTTTGAACTGAATATCCTCGATACCGAACTGGGCGTAGAACTCCTCGAAGGTGCCCATCAGATCGCGCACGGAGAGGTCCTCGGCCATCACCCAGCCCTCGATCTGGTAGAACTCGAGCAGGTGGGTCGCGTCCAGGGTGTCGTTGCGGTAGGCCTTCTCGACGCTGAAGAACCGCGCGGGCGGTTCGATCTCGCCGATCTCGGTACCGGAAAGATACCGTGTAGAGAGCGAGGTCGTGTGCCCCCGCAGGGCGAGCGCCCGCGCGAAGTCCTCGTCCCAGGGCGAGTGATAGCCCTCGCCGTCCTCGCCGACGCCCTCGCGGTGGGCGCGCTCGACGCGTTCGACCAGCCCCTCCGGGAGATCGTCGATGTGAGTCGGCTGCTCGAGGGCGAAGCGATCCCAGTGCGTTCGCGCTGGGTGGTCCTGGGGCATGAACAGGCAGTCGTTGATCCAGAAGTCCGCGTCGGCGTGGGGGCCGTCCATCTCCTCGAACCCCATCCCGACGAGGACGTCCTTGACCCGCTCGGACATCTCCCGGAGGACGTGGACGCACCCGCCCTCGACGGTCTCGGCGTCGGCCTCGACGTTGTACTCGGCGAACTTGACGTCCTCCCACTCGCCGCTGGTGAGCAGTTCGGGGGTCACCTGGCCGACGGTCTCGGCAGTTTCGACGCCGGCCATCAGCTCCGTCACGCCCTGCTCGGTGAGTTCCACCTCGCGGACCGTCGACTCGGCGACCTCGGCGAGCCCGCGGCGCTCGAGCTGGTCTAAAACGTTACTCTCATCGAGCGTTCCCTCGCCCGCGAGTGACTCGAGGGCGTTGGCCTCCGGATCCGCGGCGGGATCGGCGTCGGGGTCGGCCGTGATCTCGCCGCTGTCGATCGAGCCGTACCCCTTCCGGGCGTAGTTCGAGAGCGCGATGTCGACCGCCGCGCCCTCGAGTCCCGAACTCCCGATGACCTGCCCCATCGGGGCGGGATCAGCGTCGGCGCCGGCCTCGAGGGCGGCCTCGTAGAGCCGAACCTCGGGCAGGCCGTCCCCGACGTACGTCCGTCCCTCGTCGGTGAGCGAGATCGTTTCATCGACGCGCTCCGTGACGGCGACCAGTCCCTGCTCCTCGAGCTCGAAGGCCGCCCCGGTAACGGTTTCGGGCGGCAGGTCGGTCGCCGCGGCGAGGGCGTCGACGGGCGTCGCCTCGTCGGCGTTCGCGGCCTCGAGGACCGCGACCTGTGATTCTGGTAGTTGCATTCGCTTGTCTGAATGGCTGTCGGTCGGTCAGTTAGCGGTTCCGACTCCGTTCGACGCGTCCTCGACTCGAGTTCGGCACCTCCAGCGTCGCTCGAGGGCGTGACGGGACGCGGACGGTTTCGCCGAGGGTGATCGGTGTGGTCGCCCTCGAGTCCACCGGTCCGGTTACCGGGCGAGAAAGAAGCCGAACCCCTGAGCCGTAGCTGACTGGCGGACGACGCGCCGATCGCGGGGTTCGGATGCCATGTGCGAACGATTGCGACGGTGGTGCAAAAACGTTACGTGACGCTCGCTAGTCGGGGTTCGTAGAATCGATCCACACAACGCGTTCGTCGGCGATACTCCGAAAACCCCGAACCCGTTCGAGGAAGACAGGCGACCGTAGGACCGCAGCCGCAGGCGAGGACCGCACGGAGCCTCCCGACTCGAACGGGTTCGCCCCTTTCAGTCCCACCCGACGGTGGCCCGGTAGGGGTGGCCGTTACGGTCCAAAAGACGGAGCCTGTGGACTCGATCAGGCCTTCCGCGGCGACTCGAGCTCGATGTCAGCTGCCTCGAGCAACTCCTCGACCTCTGCGCGTTTCTCCTGGTGTTCCTCGAGGAACTCCCGCATGAGCTGGGCGGCCTGCTCCTTGCAGTCGCCACAGAGCCGTTCGCCGCCGACACACTCGTCGTACACCCGCTTTGCGAACTCGTCGTCGTCGCCGGCCAGCAGGTAGGCGTACAGCTCGTAGACCGGGCACTCGTCGGCCTTTCCCCCCTTCTCGCGTTGCTCTTCGGCCGTTTCGCGGCCCCCGGTCGTCGCGGATTTGACTTTGTCGTACCCCGTCTCAGGGTCGTCGAGCAGCGAGATGTGCGAGGCGGGAACTGACGAGGACATCTTGCCGCCCGTCAGCCCGGTCATAAAGCGGTGGTAGATCGACGACGGCGGACGGAAACCGTAGCCGCCGTTGTCGACCTCGACCTCACGGGCCAGCTCTTCGGCCTCCGCGCGGTCGATTTCGAAGGCGTCGACGTGGTTCTCGTAGACGCGCTTCTCGCCGTCGATCGCGTCGATGAGGGCGTCGAACGCCTCGTCGGTCGCCCGGCGGTCGAAGAAGCGGGTCCGCGGACGGACGGGTTCCATGCCGGCTTCCTCGAGTTTCGTCAGGACCGAACTCAGGGTGTCGGCGGGGACGGAGAGCTCCTCGAGGGGGGTCCCTTCGATCGCCTCCGCAACGTGGACACACCGGAGCTGGTCGTCGTCGAACTCGGCCGGGTCGAGTTTCTCGTGGAAGTCGGCGACGAGGTCGCGCTCCGCGTCCTCCAGTTCGAAACTTGCGTACGCCTTCGAGACTTTGAAGAACCGGGTCCGCTCGGCCAGGTCGCGGGCCAGGCGAACGTGGGGATCCTGATCGGGCCCGACCGGGATAACGGTCGGTTTGGGCCCCTCGAGCTGGGGGTAGAGGATGTCGGCCATCTGGGTAACGACCGACTGCATGTGCGAGACGTCGGTCTCGCCGTCGAAGCCGTAGATCGCCTGGAACTCCGAGAAGTTGGCGTCGGCGCCGATATCGAAGGCCAGGTCCTGGACCTCCCGGTTCGTCGACTGGCGGTACAGCGTCCCCTCATCTGGGTCGAACCCGAGCGCGAGCAGCGAGAGCAGGTAGTCTCGGGCGTGCTCGTCGATCTCGTCCCAGCTCATCCCGCGGGCCGAGTTCGCCTCGAGGTCGGCGATCAGCCCGTAGGCGTCGGCGCCCTGCTGCTGGTGCCAGATGATCTCGTCGAAAACGAGCTTGTGGCCGATATGGGGGTCGCCGGTGGGCATGAAGCCCGAGAGGACCGCGGCGTCCTCGCCCTCGCGCAGCGCCTCGGCGACCGGTCGGTAGTCCCGGTGGCCGAAGATGACCCCGCGACGCATCAGGTAGTGTGGGTTCGGTACCTCCTCGAGGACCTCGTCGAACTCCTCGATGCCGAACTCCTCGAACAGCTTTCGGTAGTCGGAGACGGCCGAGGAACCCCACGGGTCCAGCGCGACGTCGTCAGCTCCGGCTGCCCCGCCGTCCGCGATCGGTTCCCCTGACTCGGACTCCTCGACTGGCTCGTCTCCGGTCATTAGCTGCGTTTTGGCGCGCCAGCGCGCAAAAGGCTTCGGCTTCGCGACTCGAGGTCGATCCGTCGAGGGTCGTTTCGTGAAACGGTTGTCGTCACCTCCCTGAGCCGTACTATCGACCGCGGTCGACCGCCGTCAGCGCAAATTTTTGTCGGATTGTGGGAATAGACGCGTACTGAACTGATGCCGACTATCGAACACTCTCCGGACCACATCGCTCACAAACTAGTCACGAACACCGGCTCTCCCGCCAGAATCTACCTGGCGGGCGAGACGCTCACGGTTCCCACGAAACCGTATCGAAGCGGAACGCCGCCGACCATCGAACTGTCCGTTTCGCACCTCGATGCCGTGATCGAGCGTGCTGACGTAGTCGATGGTGGACACAACGTCGCAGGGTTCGGCGGCCTCCACATACCGGCTTCGGAGTGGGAGCGAACCGGACTCGGACGGCACTGGAACGCGGACGGCGCCGCGGTTGGCGAACCGTTTTCGAACACCGCCCGACGGCTCGAGGTGTGGGCCAGTCGGGAGGATGCACTCTACGAAAGCGAACGCGACGATTGGTCGTTCGATCACCTCGAGCCGGTTCCGGAGACGTCACCGCTGGTCCGGGAGTGGGAACCTCTCGCTAATGACGGACCCGATCGGCCGCCGGTTCCATTATCGACCCCGGAGCTCGTTCTCTCCGTTCTGCACGCCGAGGACGCAGCGTCGCGAACCAGCGGCTTCGACCGGCTCGAGGTCGGCCGAATCGACGGTATCGAAATCCTCGATGAGCTGGAAGTGTGGCCGACCGAGCCCGAAGTCGAGACGGTGGATATCGACCCGTCGCCTCGACACCCGCGCGTCGACTACGACGCGCTCGACCCGCTGCCACAGACCGACGACGTCCTCGCGGTGGTTCACGCGATTAATCGCCACGCAAAACGGTTCGACACCGAAGCCGATCGAGCGTACCGGATCGGCGACGGTGCCCGGGCTCGTGTCTACTCGCTCAAGAAGAAGGCCCTGTACAGAACGAAGACGGTCGCGGTTCACCGGCTCGTCAAGATGGATCCGGAGCGAACGCGGGTGGCCCGTCACGATCTCAACGGCGTCGACGAGATGTACTGCTTCTATTTCGGGGACGAGTATTCGTTCCATCAGCCGATCCCTGCGGTCGCTGACGAGCTACTGGACGATATCGCCGCCGACGATTTGGAGACGACGGCGATCGATTTCGAGCCGTCGGCGGAGATGCAGGATCTCGAGTACTCGCTTGACGAAGCGCTGTGTTTCCTCGCGAGTCACCGGCTCGACGCTACCGACTACCTGGACGCGACGGCTGTAGAAGACTACGACCGGGGAGTCGAGCTCTCGACGACGTTCGACTGTCTCGAGACGGACAACCCGACTGACTCGAGCCACAGCGATCGGTAGCGTGAAGCGTCAGCGAACCCAACCGGGACCGAATGCGGAGTCACGTGTTCGACCACGGGATCGAAATCGACGACTCGAGAATCGACGCGTCCTCGGAGACGATCCGCGAGCAGCTGCGCGAGTACGAGGACGGCGCCCGCAAGACGTTCGCCCTCGAGATCGAGTACCCAGAGGACTTCACGGGAGCCGTTATGCGATCGATCGCGGCGATTCCGTTCGGCGAGACCCGCACCTACGGCGACCTCGCGACGGAGCTCGAGACGGCACCGATCGCCGTCGGGCAGGCCTGCGGTCGGAACCCGATCCCCGTCGTCGTCCCCTGTCACCGCGTCGTGGGTCACGACTCGCCCGGCGGGTACGGCGGCGGCCTGGAGCTGAAACGGTGCCTGCTCGAGCACGAGGGAATTGCGGTTCCGGAAGCCAAACGCCGGTAGCTCGGAGCTAAACCCGCACCGATCCGCCGGTCGTGAGGAGCGCACGATGACCATTGCTTCCGCCAAAAGGACCATTAGTGACAACGACAGTTCAAGTTACGATGAGCTATCGGGATCGCTTCCGTCCACACGTCGTCGGGGCAGGACGGAACGGCGGACTCCTCCTGTTAGCAGTAGGTGTCCTCTCGTTGCTCTTCTCCGTCGGGTTCGTCCTCGACGTAGTAGATATCAACCTTTCTCTCGGCTGGCTCGTAGTCACGTTCGGGATCGCTGTCACCGCAGGAGCGGTGCGGGCGGGTCTCGTTCCGACGATCGGTGCGCTGTGGCTTTTCGCCCTCTGGTGGTACGTCTTTCCACCGCTGGTGGGCTATCTCACCGGGAACTGGGCAACGGGCTCTCGGTACACGTACCCTCGGCTGTTGGACTACGGGTATACCTCGGCGTACGACGAACTGGTCGGCGGGATCGAGAGCGGCGTCGGGTTCGGTCTCCCGCTTGCGATCGTCGTCGGAACGGTTGGATACATCGCTGGAACCGCCATTTCGTGGTACTCAACACGCTAACGTCTCGCCTGTAGACAACGGTCGTGGGATTCCTCAGGGCGTCAGCCGCTCGAGCGACCACCACTCGATCCCGTCATCGCCAACCAGGGCGAACACCATCGTCTTACGGACCCCGTGGGCCAGCCGGACGTCGAGGGCGATGTCGCGGGGCTCGAAGACGTGGTCGTCGGGGTGGACCCGCACCAGCAGCTCGGAGTGACCGAGATCGTCGACCGAATCGACGTCGGCGTAGGTCCGGAAGTCCGCGCCGAACTTGTAGCCCGTCTTCGGCACGAGCCCGCGCTCGCGTAGCTCGGCGTAGACCCGCAGCCGGCGGTCGAACCGCTCGCCTTCGACCTCGCGGCCCCGTTCCCGGACGGTCGCGGGCTCGAGGTCGAGTGCGCCCCCCTCGGCGAGGTAGGTCGCCTCGAGCAGCGAACACTGCAGCGTCGGCTCGTCGTACTCCCGGCCCTCGAGAGGCTGGCCGTAGAACGTCTCCTCGTACAGCTCGAGGGGTGGTTCCCAGACGACCACGCGGTCGGCGAGCAGGTCCGCCTCACAGCTCTCGGGGAGTCCGGACGCCGAGGAGCCCGCAGGATCCCGGCGGTTCACCTCGAAGTACGTGATCTCGCTTTCCTCGTCGACGACCGCGAGGACGCCCGCCTCGAGGTCTCGGCCAGCGACGTCGGTTCGCTCACCCAGCACCCGCAGGGCGTAGGCGATCTCGCCGTCCCCGGGTCCCTTTCCTCGGGGGAAGACGGCGAACTCCGTCTCCGGGGGGTCCTCGACCCACGGCTCCGCTGCGGGCGAGAGGTAAAACCCCCGCTCGCGGAGGTCGGCGTAGACCAGGAAGCGGACACCGAAGTCGGGACCGGGTTCGCGGGCCAGCAGCGACCGGAAGTCGAGTCGCTCGTCGCCGTCGACAACGGCCGCGAGGTCGCCCCGGTAGAGCAGGTGGGCCGCCTCGACCGGCGCGAGGGCGATCTCGTTGCCCTCGAGCGGGTAGCCGTAGCCCCGCGAGTCGTGATAGCGCTGGCGGGCGTCGCCGCCGACGCGGACGACGCCGTCCTCGAACCGCCCCTCGAGTGACATACCCGGCTCTTTGCCGGGGATCACTAAGTGGCTGTGGATCCTGTCGGAGCCGGCTCCGGCCAGTTCAGTCGTCGACGCCGGCCTCGACCCGGTACTCGCCGACCCGGCCGCAGGTCGCGTCGAGACAGCGCGCGCCGGTTCCGGTCTCGAACGTCGGCAGTCCACAGCCGCAGTCGCCGTCGACGACGCCGGCGGGCACCGCGAATCCGGTGTCGCAGTCGGGGTAGTGCTCGCAGCCGGCGATCAGTCCGCCCCGCCGGAGGATCCGAAGATCGCCGTCGCAGTTCGGCTCCGGGCAGTCCCACTCGCGGTCGAACGCCTCGCGGACGGCCTCGTCCAGCGACTCACAGCCTCGGTCGAGACAGACGTCGAACGCGAGCCCGCGCTCGACACGCATTCGTGGGAGGCCACAGTCACAGCGCTCCTCGCGGATCGTCGCGTCCGAGGGTATCCCGTAGCGGTCGCCGCAGTCGACGCAGTGAACTCCCGAGGAGCGAACGAGAGCCCCATCACAGTTCGGACAGGTTCCGACGGGCGTTCCCGCGGCCGAGGCCGGGTAGTGGGCGAACCCCTCCTGTTCGTGGGCGGCGATCCGCAGCGTCTGGGTGTCCTTCTTCGCGACGAGCGTAAAGTCGCCCGCCCGGTCGCTCGAGACGCTATCGGCCCGGGTGAGCCAGGCGACGGGCTGGTAGCCGTCGATATCGTGGACGAGCACGGTGTTGTCGGGCTTGACGATCGTCGTTACTCGACCGCGGTACTCCGCTCGGTCGGCGTCCTCCGCGATGACGGTGCAGTCGCCCGCGAGCACGCGGATGGAGTCGTCGATCATGAGGTCGTTGGCCGCGCTTCGGTACTTAAATTCGAGGGCGAGAGTCGGGTTCTCGGGCACAACGTTACGCTTTTTCCCAGCCCGCGAATCCACGACGGTATGGCGGATTCGAACGAGGGATTCGCCGGATCGGTGAATCCATCCCGGCTCGAGGACGACGTCGCGGCCCTGGCACGGGCGCTGCGGGCAGCCGAGGAACCGGACGACGAACTCCGACGGCGAGCGGAGTCGGTTGCCGGAGAGCTGCAGGACCTTCTCGCAAAAGCCAACGGCGGACACGCATCGATCGACACCCGAACGGGTGGAACGATCACGCCGCTGGCTCCCGAACCCGAGCGGATCGAGCTGGCCGATGTCGCCCATGCGCTGTCGAACCTCAGTCGGTTCGCGGGACAGGCCAAGTGCTTCTACAGCGTCGCTCGCCACTCGGTTCACGTCAGCCGCGAGGTCGAGGCCCGGGACGGGGGTCAGGCGGCGCAGCGATGGGGACTGCTCCACGACGCCAGCGAGGCCTACCTCTCGGACGTCCCCGCCCCGGTCAAGCGGAGCCTTCCGGGGTACACGGCCGCCGAGCGTCGGCTCCAGACGGCCGTCCGGGACGCGGTGGGACTCGAGTTGACGGCCGAGGACGAACGGCTGGTCGACGTCGTAGACGGCGCGATCGGGCGGTACGAGCTCGCGGTTCACTTTCCGAGCGAACGCCGAGAGAAACCCCAGCTCGAGGTCGCTCCCGCGGATATCGATCCCGATACCGAACCGAAAACACTGTTCCTCGAGCGGGCACGTGAACTAAATCTCGAGTGAGCCGAAAACGGATCGAGCGAGGCGAAAGGCGGAGCCGACGGGTTACTTGACGGCCGATTCGGCCATCCGCTGTGGGAAGCCGACGATGAGCGCGATCAGCCCGTCGGCCTCCTCGTCGTCGCGGAGGTAGGATCGAATGCGTTGACTGACCATCTCGACGGCGACGATCAGCACGAAGACGACCAGGATTCCGGCCATCATGTTGTCGTAGGCGCGCATCCCCTGCTGGACCTCGATGACGACGCCGATACCGCCGCCGCCGAGCAGTCCGAGCGTGACGGCCTGGCGGACGTTCACCTCGAAGATGTACAGCGTCCAGGCGATGAAGGAGGTCTTGACCTGGCTCAGCATGCCGAAGCTAACCGTCTGGGACTTCGAGGCGCCGGTCGTCTCCATCGCCTCGATCGGTCCCTCCTTGATCTCCTCGAGTTCGTCGGTAAAGAGACGGCCGAGATTGCCGATCGTGCTGACGAAGATCGCGATCGTCGAGGTGATCGCCCCGAGTCCGCTAAGCGGGATGAAGATGAAGAACCACACCAGCGCGGGGATCGCGCGGGAGACGGCCATGATCGACCGGAAGATGAAGTTAAACGGGAAGGGAGTCACCCGGCCACTTCCCAGGACGCCCAGTGCGAGCGCGAAGGGGATTCCAAAGACGGTTCCGACGAACCCCATCGCGAGCGTGATTCCAGCCTCGAGCGGCAGGTTCTCCTCGATGAGGAACTCGAGGTCCGGGACGTAGTTGACGATCTGGTCGGTGAAGTACGGCCACTGCTGGTAGAGGTAGCCAAAGGAGAAGTCCATCAGCCGTATCGAGCCGTACAGTGCGGCGACGAACAGCACTGAGAGGAGTCCGTACATGATCCACCGGACTCGGCGGGTGAGCCGGATCTCCTCTAACCGTTGCTCGATGGCGCTGTCGGTGCTCATTGGGTCGCCTCCCGCTTGTCGTCGCCGGTCGACAGGAACTCTTCCATGTCGATGCCGCCGTACAGTTCGTCGATCACGTCGAGGGTCAGTTCGTCACCGTAGCCGTCGAAGACCAGCTTTCCGTCCGCAAGCCCGATGAACCGCTGTCCGAACTGTCGAGCGAGGTTGACCTGATGGAGGCTGATCATCGCGGTCAGGCCGCGCTGTTCGGCCGCGGTACGGAGATACCCCATGACTGTCTGTGCGCTGCCGGGATCGAGACTCGCGACCGGTTCGTCGGCGAGCAGGATATCCGACTCCTGAACGAGCGCCCTGGCGATGCCGACCCGCTGTTGTTGGCCACCGCTCATGCGACCGGCTCGCTGCTCGGCCTCGTCGAGCAGTCCGACCGTCTCGAGCGCCTCGAGCGCTCTGATCTTGTCCTCACGGTCGTTAAACCGGAGCACGCTCTCCAGGTAATCGGCCCGGCTCAGCGCGCCGGTGAGCGCGTTCGAGTACGCGCTCATTCCCTCGATGACGTTGTGCTGCTGGAAGACCATCGAGACGTCGTTTCTGTGGGACGTGACCGGTTCGTCCTGGACGTACACTGCGCCTTCGGTCGGCGCGGCGAGTCCGTTGATACACCTGAGAAGCGTCGACTTTCCCGACCCCGAGATGCCGAGGACGACGACGAACTCCCCCTCTTCGATCTCGAACGAGACGTCGTCGAGAGCGACCGTCTCCCCGTACCGTTTTGTAAGGTTTTCTACTCGAATAGCGGACATGATTAAATTTGGGTGCGGTACCTATCGTGTCTGGCCGCTACTCTTCCTCAAAGTCTTCGAATTCGAGTCCAAGTTCGTCGAGGACCTCGTTGACCGGTTCGTAGTCGTCCATGCTGGCTTCCTCGATACCGGTAAACCAGAGTTCGTAGTCCTCGCCGACGTCCTCGGGGATGAGGTCCTCCTCGTCGGCCGAAAGCAGCGCCTCTTCGATGTCCTCGCGGACCGGATCGTCCCACTCGCTGCGGGCCATGATCGGCGCTCGAGGCAGCGGCTCCGAGACGTCGAGCAGCTGTAGTTCCTCCTCGTCGTCTTCCAGTGCCGACCCGGCGCCGTCGTACTCCGCGGAGTGCTCGACGAACTCCTCGTACTCGTCGAACTGCTCCTGGGGTATCTGGGGCGCGGACGCGAACGCACCCGTTGCCGCAGCCGCGACCGTATCGTCGTTGACCATCTGTTCGCGGGCCGTGTCGTGGTCGCCCGCGGTCTGGATCTCGAGGTCCTCCGCATCCCCCTGCGGGAAATCACCGATATCCAGTCCCGTGTCGCTCAGCATCGTCGCCGGTGCCAGCGTTCCACTGAACGACATCAGCGCGCCAACGGCGATCGACTCACCTTCGAGATCCTCGACGCTCTCGATGTCGCTGTCCGGCGTGGTGATGATCGTCGAAAAGTACAGCGGGCCGCCGAAGGCCGTCCGCATCCCGAGGACGTCGGCGAACCCCTCGCCGCCCGGCACCGCCGTCGGCGACGTGTCGGCCATCTCCGCTTGGTTGGCGTCGAGCGCCTCGAGGGTCTCGACGTAGCTGCCGGCACGGATGAGTTCGATCTCGGCGCCGGTCTCCTCCTCGAGGTACTCCTTCATCGGCGTGTACTCCTCGATGATGTCGGTCTGTTCCTCCGCCGGGTTCAGAATGAACCGAACGGCGTCGCCGTCGCCGTCGTCGCCGTTCCCCCCGAGACAACCAGCCAGCCCCGCCAGTCCGACCCCTCCGGAGGTCGCCAGAAACGTTCGTCGTGTGCTATCGCCACAGCGTGGTGTCCGGACCATACATAGTACGGTAAGTGAATCGGGATAAAGTCAATGATAGTTTCGCAGTATGGGCGGTTTCTTTTCATATTTATCGCTACAAGACCGATAAAATCTCACGAGCGATCATCGACCGCCCGATCGGATTTCGGTCGGATTTAATACCTGTACGGACGACCACCAGTCGTGGCCCGTCCAACCCTGATCGTCTACTGTGGCTTGCCGGGCGTGGGCAAATCCGTCGCTTCGGCGTACACGGCCGACCGGCTCGAGGCCGAGCGCTACCGAAGCGATCGGGTTCGGAAGCGACTTTTCCCCGATCCCGACTACACCTCGGCCGAAACCGACGCGACCTACGCCGAGTTGCTCTCGCTCGCGCAGTCGACTCTCGAGTCCGGGACCGACGTCGTCCTCGACGCGACGTTCCAGTCGAAACCGTACCGCGATCGAGCCGCCGAGATCGCCGGCGCGGTCGGCGCCGATTGCACGTTCGTCTACGTCGACTGCGACGTCGACGTCGTCGAGGAGCGCATCGAGAGCCGAACCGACTGCGTCAGCGACGCCCACTTCGAACAGCACCTGCAGCTGCGCGAGACGTTCGACTCCCTCGAGTGCGAGCACGTGACGATCGACAACTCCGGCTCGCTCGAGCAGACCCGCGAGCAGATCGACCGCGCGCTGCTCGCGCCGGTCGCCACGCAGTAACACTGGGATCGGTTCGCAGCCGACGTCCAGACCACCGCGGCTAAGAGCCCGGTCCGCCGAGTGTCGGCCATGACGACGACGATCAAGGACAGCGTCCACGACTACATCGAACTCCGCCCGACGGCGGAGGCGCTGCTCGACACCGAACCGATGCAGCGACTCCGCTACGTCCGGCAGCTGAGCACCGTCCAGCTCGTCTACCCCGCCGCGAACCACACCCGCTTCGAGCACAGCCTCGGCGTCTACCACCTCGCCTCGCGGGCCGTCGACCAGCTCGAGCTCGAGGACGCCCTCGCCGATCGACTCAGGGCCGCCGCACTGGTCCACGACGTGGGTCACGGCCCCTTCGGCCACCAAACCGAGGCCGCCATCGAGCGCCACCTCGGGCGCCACCACGACGAGATCGGGTGGTTGCTCGCCGAGACCGAACTCGGAACGGTCCTCGAGGAGCGAGGAATCGACCCCGACGCCGTCGCGGCGACCGTCGACGGCCGCGGCCCGCTAGGCGAACTCGTCTCCGGCGCGCTCGACGTCGATCGGATGGACTACCTCGTTCGCGACGCCCACCACACGGGCGTCCCCTACGGAACGATCGACCACGCGCGGCTGATCCGGGCGTTCCGACGCGTCGACGGCGAGCTGGTGATCGCCGACGGCAACGTCGCCAGCGCCGAGAGCGCGCTGATCGCCCGGACACTGATGAACGCGACCGTCTACCGCCACCACGTCTCCCGGATCGCCGGCGCGATGCTCGACCGGGCCAGCGAGCGCGTTCTCGCTGACGGCGTCCTCGAGCCCGAACGCTTCGCGCGACTGACCGACGAGGAGCTGCTGGCGGCGCTCGCCGACCACGAGCCGACGGCCGACGCCGCGAGCCGCCTGCGCAACCGTCGGCTCTACAAGCGCGCGGCCTGGGTTCGACGCGAGGGCGTTCCCGAGCGATTCGTCGGCCTCGAGTACGATCGTACCCGAGAACTCGAGCGCGAGATCGCGAGCGTCGCCGACGTCGCCCCGTCAGCCGTGATCCTCGACAGCCCCGGGATGCCCTCCTCGCCGGAATCGCGGGCGCGGGTGCTCGTCGACGGCGAACCCCGTAGTCTCGGCGACCGCTCACCGCTGGTCGCCGGCCTGGACGCCTGCGCACGCGAGATCTGGCGCCTCGGGGTCTACGCTCCACCGGATCGTCTCGACGCGGTTCGCGAGGCGGCTGCCGACGTCCTCGAGCTCGAGGGTGACCCCGAACCGTAGCCATCGTTCGCCCTCTCAGTTGCCCGAGCCCGCCGATCCGTCCTCTTCGAGCCGCCGTTCGTACTTCTCGAGGGCTTCCTCGAGTGCGTCGTCGGCGTCGATCTCGAGGTCGTCGGCGAGTGCAAGCAGCGCAAACAGCGCGTCGCCGATCTCGTCGGAGCTGATCTTGAGCTCGTCCGGCTCGGCGCCGTAGGCGGTCGACTCGTTGGCGTCCTTGGCGAGTTCGCCGATCTCCGAGACGAGGTCGAGCAGCCTGAACTCCGGCGGCATCTCGAGGTCGTGGTCGTCGACGAACGCCGCGACTCGTCGCTGTTGGTCCTCCATGGGGTCGGAGACGAAAGCCAGCTCAAAAACGTACGACGTTTCGGAACCGACGGGGACCGTCGCTACAGATACCCCAGCAGCGGCATCGCGAGCCCGACCACCCAGCCCAGCAGGCCGACGCCGAAGAGTACGACGCCCTCGGTGTCGTTGCGGGCGGTTCCCGCGGCGAGCAGCCCGAGGGTGACGATCAGCCCGAGTCGGTGGAGCAGCAACTCGAGCGGCAGCGCCGTCACCCCGACTGCGGCGAAATCCAGCAGGAACCCCAGCCCGAGCCCGACGACGGTAAACGTAAACGCCGACTGGGGCGCAAGCGGCCGCCCGAGCCAGTTCACGACACGCTGTAGCCGCAGCAGCCGGCCCGCCCGCTCGAGCGACTGTGTGAGCACGATCGCCGTCACCGGTAACCCGACCGCCAGGATCGGGTAGAGTGCGACGACGAACGCCTGCGGCGTGATCCACGGCACCGCCGCTTCGACGGCGATTCCCGCACTTCGAACGCCGACGACCAGTCCCGCCAGCGCCCCGATGAGGACGAACCCGCGGACGTTCAGGTACGCCCACTCGAGCAGCCGGCGGGCACCCCGCAGGGCTCCTTTAGCCTTCCCGCCGCCGGCCAGCCCGAGGACGCCGAGCACGCTCCCGATCACGACGGGGCCGACGGCCGCCAGCTCGACGACCGAGAGCCAGCCGTCGTTCCACCCGCCGTGCGTGCCGTGGTACTCCCGTCGCACCTCCTCGACGAACGGCTCGTCGAGGAACTCCCCCTCGAGCGTGTTCTGGGACTGCTGGATGTCGGTCACCGTGTGTCGAAGCCGGAAGAAGTCGAAGTGTTCCTGGTGGACCTGGATAGCCGTCCAGTCGTCGTATTCGGTCGTGTACGCCCGGATGTGGTGTCGACTGCCGAGGTACGTCCCCGAGTGGAGCTGGTAGCTCTCGTCGAGCCAGACACCCTCCCCACCGTGGGGTTCGGTGTCGACGTAGGTGTACCGCGTCGAGCCGTGGGCGTCGTCCCACTGGATCGCGTCCTCCTCGTCCTCGTAGGCCTCGGCTTCGTCCTCCTCGTCGGGGTCGAGCTCCTCCCACTCGAGTTCGTCCTGGGCGACCAGCGCCCGCTGGACGCGCTCGTCGTCGCCGTGGACGATCACGTTGAGCGCGAGGGTCCGCTCGTCGGTCGACCGATCTCGGCTCGTGTAGGGCCAGACGTGGCTGCCGTTCTCGTCGGGCTGGATCAGCCGGTCCTGCTCGAGCGTCTCGGGCTCTCCCGGCTCGGTCGTCGGATCGACCACGCCGCCGGCGACCAGGTAGCTGCCGACGAGGACGAACAGACCGATCAGCAGAAGGGAGCGCCTGTTCATCGATCTCCCGATGGGACCCTCGTCGGTCGCCCGCAGCGCCGCGAACGGCACCGCCTTCGGCAGGCTTCCCGCCCGTTCGATCCGGCGAGTGTTCGTCCGTCCGGTTCGCACTGAACTCCTCGTCTCCCCCGTCGTCGCATCTGCCCTGTGCCTCGAGTCGAGAACTGAAGTAACTACTGCAGGCTCGAGGGCGAGACCGGACCCCGAGGCCTGAACTGGCGCCCGTTTCGCGGTGATCGCGTCGCCGCAGTAACGGACCGCTGCCGGCGAAATACGTTTCCCCGACGGCACGAACCTCTCGCACATGGTCGACGTTACCGCGGAGATCCTGCTGTTCGACGGGTTCGACGAACTTGACGCCATCGGGCCCTACGAGGTCCTCGCAAACGGTGCCGAGGCCGGCGCCTCCCTCGAGGTTCGGCTCGTTACGCTCGAGGACGCGGACCTCGTCACGGCGAGCCACGAGCTTCGTGTGGAACCCGACGGCACGCTCGGCGAGCCGGACCTGCTGGTCGTCCCCGGGGGCGGGTGGACGAGCGACGACGGCGGGGTGCGAACCGTCGTCGACGACGGTTCGGTTCCGGACGCCGTCGACGAGCGCTTCGCAGGGGGTGCGACGGTCGCGTCGGTCTGTACCGGCGCGATGATCCTCGCCGAGGCGGGGCTACTCGAGGGTCGTCCCGCGACGACCCACCACGACGCGCTTGCGGACCTCGAGGAGTCGGCCGCGAACGTGGTCGAGGAACGGGTCGTCGACGACGGCGACGTGCTCACGGCCGGCGGCGTCACGGCCGGGATCGATCTGGCGCTGTGGCTGCTCGAGCGCGAGTTCGGCGCCGAGGTCGCCGAGGCGGTCGAGACGGAGATGGAACACGAACGTCGGGGCGAGGTCTTCGGCTAGGCGTCGTTGGGAGGACGACTTTCACCCCGTCTCGAGGTTCGACCGAGTGAACCAACTCGTTACGTAGCGATTGCGAATGGAACACTGCGGAAAGTGCTAAGCATCCCGAGCGAAGCGAGCGGTTCACCGCCGGAGCGGGGTGAAACCCTGCGACGGCGGCCTTTTGGCATCATCAGAACCGCTTCACGGTTCTGATTAGCAGTCAGAACGCGTTGCGTTCTGACGACATCAACGGGTTTTGCCGGGGGTTGAGGTTGGCGTCTACGACGCCAACCGATGCCCCCGGTAAAAGAGGTTGCTGTACATATCGCATTCGTCTTCTGAGTGACTTGCCGACGGAACCACCCGGCGGCGCACGTACGACGGCCAAACGGCTATACGTCCGTCCCCGGTAGCCCGACGTACATGAGTGCAGTTCTGTTCGATATGGACGGCGTGCTCGTCAACTCCGAGGACTACTGGGTCGAGTTCCAGCGCGAGGAGATCCTCCCCGCGGCCGTCCCCGACGAGGACGTCGACGTCGCCGAGGTCAGCGGGATGAACTACGCCGAGATCTACGACTACCTCGAGGAGGAGTACGGCACCTCGATCTCCCGCGAGGAGTACCTCCAGAAGTTCAGGGAGGCGGCCGAGGAGCTGTACACCGAGCGCGTCGACTTACTCGAGGGGACCCACGACCTGCTCGCCGAACTCGACGATCGGGGCGTGCCGACAGCCGTCGTCTCCTCCTCGCCACACGACTGGATCGGGATGGTCCTCGAGCGCTTCGAGCTCGAGGGGGAGTTCGACGAGGTGATCAGCGCCGAGGAGATCGACGGCGACAGCAAGCCCGAACCGGACGTCTTCGAGTACGCCGCAGAGGAGGTCGGCGTCCCCGCCGACGAGTGCGTCGTCGTCGAGGACTCCGAGAACGGTATCGAGGCGGCCGACCGCGCGGGCACGATCGTCGTCGCCTACCGGATCGACGCCCACGGCGACATCGACTACTCGCCGGCCGATCGGACCGCTGACACGCCGGCCGAGGTTCGGGAGGCGGTCCTCGAGCTCGTCGAGGAGACGTAGCTGCCGTCCTCCGGCTGGGTGCCGATCGCGTTTGTAGAAATCGGATGATCGATGATTATCCTGCCTGATTTTATAGGTGCTCGCTCGAAAGGTGCGGTATGGACGATATCGACCTCGACGAACTCGCTGCATCGTTGACCCTTCGCGAGGAGAACCAGGCGATCAAGAGCTACCAGAACACGGTCGCGGTCTCCTGTCCGGCCTGTGACCTCCAGTTCGACGACCTCGTCGTCTGCAAGGAGAACCCGACGAGTCTCAACCTCTCACAGCAGCTCGACCTCTGTGTCGGCTCGGCCGACGGCCAAGCGGTCATCTTCACGCACAAGAAGTAGTCGGTCAGACGACGTCCACCGTTCGCTGTTCCTCGAGCGGGACGAGGGGCTCCTCGGGGAAGGCGACGCTAACGCGGAACTCGAGCGTGTCGGCGTCGGCGCCGAAGACGCCGACCGGAACCGTCTCCGTATCGCGCAGGTAGGTGCTCGCACTAGTCATCTCGACGCCATTTACCGTGACTCGAATCCCCGCCCGCGCTGGCTCGCCGACGTTTCGGACGGTGACTTCACAGACGTCGTTCTCCCCGGCTCCGATCGCTTCCGGAAACGCGCCCCACTCGAGTTCGACGGCGGGCAGCGACTGGGCGCCCTCGTAGACGCCTTCGGCGACGCCCTCCGAAAGTCCAGCTTCGACGAGTCCGGTGACCCCGGCACCGACGACGTCGCCCGGCGTCGACAACCCTTCTTTCGAGAGCTTGCTCGCTCGTCCGGGGCCGACGCCGTCGATCGCGGTGAGTCCCACGGCGTCCTCGGCGACGCCGTTTTCGACTCGAGCCTCGACTCGTCTCGCGAGGTTCGCGGCGTGTGGGTCGGCCAGCCGGTCGAGGAAGGCGCCCAGTGCGGAGAGCAGGCGGGTCGCGTTCTGCCTGATGACCCAGGCGTCGCTTCTGAGCTCCGGCGGAACCGAGCCGCTGGCAGCCCCGCGCAAGATTGCGAGCACCTTCCGCTGGCCCGCCTCGAGGTCGCCCGTCTCCTGGCCGACGAGCACGGCGCTGATCGCGTCGCGCTCGTCCTGGCGGGCCGACACCGAGTCGAACTCCGCGGCGCTCGCGACGGCCTCGAGCAGGTCGTCGGGTCCGAGGGCGTCGCTCTCGTTCGCCTGATCGCAGAGCGCCGCGAAGGTGGCTGCGGTCTCGAGACGAAGGTAGTACTTCGAGGCGAGCACCCCTCGAGGGGTCGCCTCGATCGAGAGGTCACCGGACTCGCCCATCGCGACGAACCCCCGGTCGACGAGCCCCTCGAGGCAGTCCCGGACGCGCTGGCGAAGGTTCGGGAAGTCGTACTCTTCGGGTTTGGACTGGCCGCGGACGTAGTAAAAGGTCGTCTCGAGCCAGTCCATCACGTCCTCGAGGTCGGTGATCGTTCCCATCGCGATCTCGGCGTTGAGGTGGGTCTCGAGGGTCTCGGCGAGGCGGGACTCGATCTCCTTCCCGTCCCGGAGCAGTCGGCGGTACTTGTCGGCCTCCGCCGTATCGCAGACGACCCAGCCGTAGCCGACGTCGTCGTAGCCGGGCCGGCCGGCCCGCCCGAGCATCTGGAGGACGTCGAGGGGACTCATGTCGACCTCGCCTTCGAGGGGGTCGTGGAGCTTCGTGTCCCTGATCACGACACAACGGGCGGGGAGGTTGACGCCCCAGGCGAGCGTCGAGGTCGAGAACAGCAGTTCGACGTGGCCCGCCTTGAACCACTCCTCGACGAGGTCGCGGTCGTTCTTCGAGAGCCCGGCGTGGTGGAAGGCGACGCCGTCGAGCACGGAGTTACGCAGGGTGTCGTTCTCGAGCTCCTGGGCCTCGGTGTGGAAGTCGTAGTCGCCCCGGGCGCCCATCGGAATATCGCGTTCGGCGATCTCGTCCCTGGCCTTCTCGGCCGCCCGGACGGTGTCCTGCCGGGAGGAGACGAAGACGAGCGACTGGCCGTCCTCACGGAGATGGGGTTCGGCGAGATCCAGCGCTCGGTAGAGCCGGCGGTACTTGTCGGCGAAGGCGTTGTCGCCGTGGGTGTAGGTCCTGACGCCGGCGTTGAGTTCGACGGGACGGTACTCCTCGCCGAACTCGAAGGTCGCCTCCTCGGGCGCGTCGAGCCAGGCGGCAACGTCGTCGACGTTGGGCATCGTCGCCGAGAGGGCGACGATCCGTGGCTCGCAGAGCCGCCGTAGGCGGGAGATCGTCACCTCGAGTACCGACCCTCGGCGGTCGGCGTCGAGCAGGTGGACCTCGTCGATGACGCAGACGTCGATGTCGGTGACGAAGTCGTACCGACGGGAGTCGTGTTTTCGGGTCGCCGAGTCGAGCTTCTCGGGGGTCATCACGAGGATGTCGGCGTGGCGCGCGCGCCGCGGGTTCAGGTCGCGCTCGCCGGTGACGACGTACACCGAGTAGTCGAGGGCCTCGAAGCGATCCCAGTCGTCTTCCTTCTCGTTGGTCAGGGCCCGCATCGGCGCGATAAACAGCGCGGTGCCGCCGTCGGCCAGCGTCTTGCAGATCGCCAGTTCGGCGAGCGCGGTCTTGCCGGAGGCCGTCGGCGCGCTCGCGACCACGTTTGCCTCGGACTCGAGCAGCGCGGGCAGGGCCTCGCGTTGCATCCGGTTGAACTCCGCGAAGGCGAAGGCGTCGGCGAACTCGGGTAGAACCTCGGCGACCTCCATCAGACGGAGACGGGGAGCGACGGGCAAAAGGCGTTTCCTTCGGCGTCTCTCGAGTTCGGCGGTGATCGGCGACTACGGCGTTCGCGATCGGCTGCCGGCGGCGGCCTCGTCGGCCCGATCCGAAACCGTGCCGTGGTGCGCTCGGTCGTGGCGTCCGATCGGATACGCGACGAACGACGGACGAATCCCAGGTACGTCACTAAAGCAGCAGTCCGTCTCAGTCCGCCGCCTCGGAGCTCGCGGTTTCGACGGCGCGGGCGTTCATACCCGTCTCGGTCTCGTACCAGTAGTACGCGCCAAGTCCCAGCGCGGCGACGATGTTCGAGATCGTGACGCCCCAGAAGATGCCGACGACGCCCAGCCCGAGCAGGTAGGCGCCGGCGAGCGCGACGGGCAGCCGGACGATCCAGTACTGAAACAGCGTCGCGACCAGACTCGTTCGCGTCCGCCGGGCGCCGTTGAACCCGGCCTGGAGGAGGTAGGTGGCGCCGATCGCCCAGTAGCCGTACGCCAGGATCCGCAGGTACTCCGCGGCGAGTTCGACCTCCGCCGGGCTCGCGTCGGGAACGAACAGCATCGACAGCGTCTCCGGGATCGCCCACTGGGCGGCGCCGACCGCGGTGAGCCCGACGCTCGCGATGACGACTCCGACCCACGTCGTCCGCCGGGCTCGCTCGGGGCGTTCGGCGCCGAGGTTCTGCCCGACCATGCTCTGTGCGGCCTGTTGCAGTCCGATCGCGGGAACGAACGCGATCGCCGCGACCCGGGCGCCGATCGTGTACGCCGCCAGCCCCGCCGCGCCGCCGACGATCGCAACGAGCCAGATCATCCCGACGCGGGCCGACTGGCTCGAGAGGTACTGGCCCGCAGTCGGCCACCCGATGTCGACGATCTCACGACAGTCCTCGAGCGTGAGATCGGCGTCCGCCCGCGAGAGGGCGAACCCGTCGCGACCGCGGATCGCCATGCCGAGTCCGAACGTGAAGCCGACGCCGTACCCGATCACCGTCGCCAGCGCGGCGCCCGGAACGCCGAGTTCGGGGAACAGCCACCAGCCGAAGATCAGGAACGGGTCGAGGACGAGGTTCGTCGCGACCGCGACGACGTTGATGTAGAGGGCCGCGCGGGTGTCGCCCCAGCCGACGAAACTCGCCTCGACGGTGTCGCTTGCGCTCATCAGGGGAATCGCGAACGCGAACGTCGCGAGGTAGGCAGCGGCGTACTGGGTGACGACCGTGCCGGCCCCGAAGAGGCCGACGATCCATCCTGCGAGGACCCAAACTGCGATACCGACGAGCAGCCCGGCGACGAATCCGACGACGGTTCCGTTGACCGCGGCACGTCGCCCCTTTCCGAGTTCGTCCGCGCCGACGCGCTGTGAGACGAGAACCTGGGTGCCGACGCTGGTGCCGACCGCGACCGCGGCCAGCAGACCGATTATCGGAAACGTCAGACCGACAGCGGCGACCGCCTCGAGGCTGTGGCGGCCCAGCCAGAGGGTGTCGACGAGCTGCTGGAGGACCTGGACGAGGTTCTGGACGAGCAACGGCGCGGCGAGGACCGCGAGCACCCGCGGTATCGAGCCCGTCGTAATCTCCTCGCGGTCGAGGTCGAGCATCCTGATCATATAGATGCCGACATGCACGATAAATATTTTTATCGGATACTATGTGAGATAAGGTTGGGGGACCACAACCGTTTTTCACGCTGGCCCGCCAGATCGAGGTATGAGCAGCGTCCGCAAGCCCGACTGGCTCAAGATGCGTCCGCCATCGGGTCAGGAGTTTACCGACATTCGCAAGCGCCTCCGCGAGCGGAACCTTCACACCGTCTGTGAGGAGGCCAACTGTCCGAACCTCGGCGAATGCTGGTCCGGCGGCGCCGGTACCGGCGACGGCGCGGGCGGGACGGCCACGTTCATGCTGATGGGCGATCGCTGCTCTCGAGCCTGCAACTTCTGTGACGTCCAGACTGGGGGGATGGAGCCGCTCGATCCCGACGAGCCCGCGAACGTCGCCGAGGCTATCGCCGAGATCGGCCTCGACTACGTCGTGCTCACGAGCGTCGACCGGGACGACCTCCCCGATCAGGGCGCCGGCCACTTCGCCGAGACGATCCGCGAGATCAAGGCCCGCCACCCCGGCATTCTCGTCGAGGTGCTGATTCCGGACTTCCAGGGCGAGGACCACCTCGTCCGGAAGATCATCGACGCGGAACCCGACGTCATCGCCCACAACGTCGAGACCGTCGAGCGACTCCAGTTTCCCGTCCGGGACCGTCGAGCGGGGTACGAACAGAGTCTGGGCGTGCTCGAGCAGGTCGAGCGTGAGTCCGACGTCTACACGAAGACGTCGATCATGCTCGGCCACGGCGAGTACGACCACGAGGTGTACCGGACCCTGGCGGACCTCCGCGAACGGGGCGTCGACATCGTCACCCTCGGCCAGTACCTCCGGCCCTCCCGGGACCATCTCGAGGTCCGTCGGTACGACCACCCCGACAAGTACGAGACCTGGCGGCGAGTCGCCGAGGAGGAACTCGACTTCCTCTACTGCGCCAGCGGCCCGATGGTCCGCTCGTCGTACAAGGCCGGCGAGCTGTTCGTCGACGCAGTCCTCCGCGAGGGGAAGACCGTTGCCCAGGCTCGCCAGGACGCCCGCGAGGAGTCGGGATCGGCGACGGCTGCCGAGTAGTTCGTTCACGACTCGTCCTCGTCCCCGGAGACCGACCGATCGTCCACTATCCGGATTATTTTTCGATATACACTCTACATCCCCCTCCTTTCGGCGTCCTGACACGGACGATCGGTCGATTCGAGACGGCTTCCCCGACCACTCTCGCCGTGTCGAGCAAGAATCTCACCGATAGTAAACTATTTACGAAAATCCTTTAACGCGAGCGATAATTCGTTAGGGTATGCACAGGTGGGTACACCCGTGAGTACGATACAGCGAGACCCGCAGGACCGCGTACAGGTGCTCGACGACGCCGGACGCGTTCTCGAGGGCGCCGAGGTGCCTGACCTCCCCGAGGAGGAGTTCGTCCAGATCTACGAGCAGATGCGCCTCGTCCGCCACTTCGACGAGCGGGCCGTGAGCCTGCAGCGCCAGGGTCGGATGGGAACGTATCCACCCCTGTCCGGCCAGGAGGGCTCCCAGATCGGCAGCGCCCACGCGTTGGCCGACGAGGACTGGCTGTTCCCGAGCTACCGCGAGCACGGCTCGGCGCTCGTTCGAGGCATGTCGCTCAAGCGAACCCTGCTGTACTGGATGGGCCACGAACTGGGCAATCAGATCCCGGACGACGCCAACATCTTCACCGTGGCCGTCCCGATCGCAACCCAGATCCCGCACGCGACGGGTGCAGCGTGGGCCTCGAAGCTCAAGGACGAGGAGAAGGCGTTCCTCTGTTACTTCGGCGACGGCGCGACGAGCGAGGGTGACTTCCATGAGGGGCTGAACTTCGCCGGCGTCTTCGACACGCCGAACGTCTTCTTCTGTAACAACAACCAGTGGGCGATCTCCGTCCCCCGAGAGCGCCAGACCGCGAGCGAGACGCTCGCCCAGAAAGCCACCGCCTACGGCTTCGAGGGCGTTCAGGTCGACGGGATGGACCCGCTGGCGGTGTACAAGGTAACTCGTGACGCCGTCGAGAAGGCGAAGAACCCGGATGCAGTCGAGGACGACTCGCCCGGTAGCGCGACCAGACCGACGCTCATCGAGGCAGTCCAGTACCGCTTCGGTGCCCACACGACGGCCGACGATCCGTCGGTCTACCGCGACGACGACGAAGTCGAGCGCTGGAAACAGAAGGATCCCATCCCGCGCATGGAGACGTTCCTGCGGAACAACGGCATGCTCGACGACGAGCGCGTCGACGCTATCGAGTCCCGGGTCACCGAGGACGTCGCCGAGGCGATCGATGCTGCCGAGGCGGTCGAACGGCCTGACCCCGAGGAGATCTTCGCCCACGTCTACGAGGGAATGCCAAAGCGACTACAGGAACAGCTCGAGTGGTTCGAATCGATCCGAGAGCGACACGGCGACGACGCGCTTCTGGAGGGCTAATATGGCTGCAGAATCGGAAAATCTCACGCTGGTACAGGCGGTACGCGACGGGTTGCAAAGCGAGATGGAACGCGACGACGACGTCGTCGTCATGGGCGAGGACGTCGGCAAGAACGGCGGCGTCTTCCGCGCCACGGAGGGGCTGTACGACGAGTTCGGCGAGAACCGCGTCATCGACACGCCGCTTGCGGAGTCGGGTATCGTCGGCACGGCGGTCGGCATGGCCGCCTACGGGATGCGTCCCGTCCCCGAGATGCAGTTCCTCGGCTTCATCTACCCGGCGTTCGACCAGATTGTCTCTCACGCCGCGCGCCTGCGGACGCGCTCCCGCGGGCGGTACACCTGCCCGATGGTCATCCGCGCCCCCTACGGCGGCGGGATCCGGGCACCCGAACACCACTCCGAGTCCTCGGAGGCGATGTTCGTCCACCAGCCCGGTCTGAAGGTCGTCATCCCCTCGACGCCCTACGACACGAAGGGATTGCTGGCGAGTGCGATCCGCTCACCCGATCCGGTGCTCTTCCTCGAGCCGAAACTCATCTACCGGGCGTTCCGCGAGGAGGTTCCGAACGAATCCTACGAGGTGCCGATCGGCGAGGCAGCCGTCCGCCGCGAGGGGTCCGATATCTCCGTGTTCACGTGGGGCGCGATGAGCCGACCGACCCTCGAGGCCGCCGAGAACCTCGCCGGCGAGATCGACGTCGAAGTCGTCGACCTGCGGACGCTGTCGCCGCTGGACGAGGAGACGATCGTCGAGTCGTTCAAGAAGACCGGCCGCGCGGCGGTCGTCCACGAGGCGCCCAAGACGGGCGGGCTGGGCGCGGAGATCGCCGCGACGATCCAGGAGGAAGCCCTGCTCTACCAGGAGGCACCCGTCAGTCGTATCACCGGGTTCGACACGCCGTTCCCACTGTACGCGCTCGAGGACTACTACCTGCCCGAGCCGGAACGCATCGAGGACGGCATTCGAGACACAATGGGGTTCTAACATGGTACGCGAGTTCAAACTACCCGACGTCGGCGAGGGAGTCGCCGAGGGCGAACTGGTCAGCTGGCTGGTCGCGGAGGGTGACACTGTCAGCGAGGACCAGCCGGTCGCGGAGGTCGAGACCGACAAGGCGCTCGTCGAAGTCCCCTCCCCGGTCAACGGTACCGTCAGAGAACTTCACTGGGAGGAAGGCGAGATGGTCCCCGTCGGCGATCTGTTCGTCACGTACGACGTCGAGGGCGAGGAAAGCGAGGGGCCGAGCACGGAAGAGCCGACCGCGTCGGAAGACGAACGGGCGGGCGAACCGCCGGGCGTCGACTCGCCCGAGGAGGCCCAGGCGAGCGCGGACGACGAACCCGCCGGCGACGCCGGTGCGACGGGTGCCGAAACCGGCGAGGTCGAACCGCCCGAGGACCGGGTCTTCGCGCCGCCGCGCGTCCGACGGCTGGCCCGCGAGGAGGGGATCGACCTCTCGACGCTCGAGGGCAGCGGTCCCGGCGGTCGGATCACCGCAGCCGACGTGGAAGCCGCCGCGGGCGGATCGGACACGTCCTCGGAGTCGGCGGAAACCGAGACGACGCCCGAGGAATCCGCGTCCGACGCGGGGGCGGACTCGAGTTCCGGCACGGCCGACACCGCCGCGTCCGACACCGAAACGGCCGGAGCGCAGACGACACAGACGACCACACCGACACAGGTCGAGTCCGCCGACCGCGATCGGACTCTGGCCGCGCCCGCGACTCGAAAGCTCGCCGAGGAGGAGGGTGTCGACATCGACGCCGTTCCGACCGACGAGGAACGCGACGGCGAACCGTACGTCACCCCCGAGGCCGTCCGGGAGTATGCCGAAGCCCAGCAGCGGGCACAGGAGGCAGACGCCGAGGCCGTTTCTGCGGGTGAGCCGGTCGGCGCGAAGGGAACCGAGTTCGCCGAGGGCGAACGCGAACGTCGGGAGCCGTTCAAGGGCGTCCGGAAGACGATCGCCGACGCGATGGTCGAGTCGAAGTACTCGGCGCCCCACGTCACTCACCACGACGAGGTCGACGTCACCGAACTCGTCGAGGCTCGAGAACGTCTCAAACCCCGGGCCGAGGAACAGGGGATCGGCCTCACGTACATGCCGTTCATCATGAAGGCCGTCACCGCGGCGCTGAAGGAGTACCCCGAAATGAACGCGGTGATCGACGAGGACAACGAGGAGATCGTCTATCGGGACTACTACAACGTCGGCATCGCCACGGCGACCGACGTCGGTCTAATGGTCCCCGTCCTCGAGGACGCCGACCGAAAGGGACTCCTGCAGCTATCCTCGGAGATGAACGAACTCGTCACGAAGGCCCGGGAGCGCTCGATCAGCCCCGGCGAGCTCCGGGGGTCGACGTTTACGATCACGAACGTCGGCGGTATCGGCGGGGAGTACGCGACGCCGATCCTGAACTACCCCGAGTCAGGGATCCTCGCCGTCGGCGAGATCAAGCGCAAACCCCGCGTCGTCACCGACGAAAACGGCGAGGAGTCGATCGAACCGCGCTCGGTGATGACGCTGTCGCTGTCGTTCGACCACCGACTGATCGACGGCGCCGTCGGCGCACAGTTTACGAACGAACTGATGGAGTACCTCGAGAATCCGGAACTGCTACTGCTCGAATGATGAACCTTACTACGCTACCACGAGAGAGGTCCACGTAATGGTCGTCGGAGACGTCACCACCGGAACGGACGTACTGGTAATCGGCGCGGGCCCCGCGGGCTACGTGGCCGCGATCCGGGCCGGACAGCTCGATCTGGACGTAACGCTCGTCGAAAAGGACGCCTACGGGGGGACCTGTTTGAACGACGGCTGCATCCCCTCGAAGGCGCTGATCACCGCCACCGACGTCGCCCACGAGGCGGGCAACGCCGAGGAGATGGGGATCCACGCCGACCCCGCAGTCGACCTCGCCGGCATGATGGGCTGGAAGGATGACGTCGTCGATCAGCTTACCGGCGGCGTCGAGAAGCTCTGCAAGGCAAACGGCGTCAACCTACTTGAGGGGACCGCCACCCTCTCGGACGAGAACACCGTCCGGGTCTCTCACAGCGGTGAGGGACAGGGCTCCGAGACCCTCGAGTTCGAACACGCCATCGTCGCCACGGGCTCGCGCCCGATCGAGATCCCCGGCTTCGAGTACGACGACGAGCCGGTGATCGACTCGACCCAGGCCCTCGCCCTCGAGTCGGTACCGGACTCGATGGTGATCGTCGGCGCCGGCTACATCGGGATGGAGCTCGCCGGCGTCTACGCGAAGCTCGGCACCGACGTGACGGTCATCGAAATGCTCGACAGCATCCTGCCGGGCTACGACGACGATCTCAAACGCCCCGTCAAACAGCGCGCAAACGACCTTGGGATCGAGTTTCACTTCGGCTACGCGGCCTCGGAGTGGGAACAGCAGGGCGACGGAATCCGCGTCGTGGCCGAGGCACCTGACGAGGCGGCCGCCGACGGTGGTCAGACTGAGGCCGTCGAGGACGACCCCCTCGAGCTCGACGCCGAGAAGGTCCTCGTCGCCGTCGGCCGCGAGCCGGTGTCGGACACGCTCGAGCTCGAAAACGCCGGCGTCGAGACCGACGACCGCGGGTTCATCCAGACCGACTCGCAAGCGCGCTCGAACGTCGAGCACATCTTCGCCGTCGGCGACGTCGCCGGCGAGCCGATGCTCGCTCACAAGGGTAGCATGGAGGGCCAGGTCGCCGCCGAGGTGATCGCCGGCGAGCCGTCGGCGATCGACTACCAGGCCATGCCCGCGGCGGTGTTTACCGAACCCGAGATCGGTACCGTCGGAATGTCCGAGTCCGAGGCCGAGGAGGCCGGTTTCGAGACTGTCGTCGGGAAGTTCCCGTTCCGTGCCAGCGGCCGAGCACTGACGACCGGTGAGTCCGACGGGTTCGTCAAGATCGTCGCCGACGACGACCAGGGCTACGTGCTGGGCGCCCAGATCGTCGGTCCCGAAGCATCCGAGCTGATCGCGGAACTCGGGCTCGCGATCGAACTCGGTGCGACGCTCGAGGACGTCGCCTCGACGGTCCACACCCACCCGACGCTTTCGGAGGCAGTGATGGAGGCTGCCGAGAACGCGCTCGGTCACGCGATTCACACACTGAATCGGTAACCGAATCGACGACTATTTTCGGAGTTCGAACTCGAGCGGTTCGACCCACAGCACCGCCCGACGTTCGCCGGTCGAGAGTGCAGTACACCGCGTCAACGGAGCGTGCTGATCGGGCGAGAACGGCCGATCCCACCACTACTGAACGTACAGCGAATAGGCGATTACCGAAAAGCCTGCCAGAACGAGCAGGCTTTCGAGAAGCACCCCAGTTACGAGCGAGACGCCGAGCAGTTCGTGAAGCACGCCCGCTAGAACGAACCCGAGGGTGACGATACCGAATCCTCCCGCGAGATAGCCAAGCGCCGGCTGGCGGGTTCGGCGGTAGGCCTTGAACGCGAAGTACGTGATCACGCCGCCAACGACGAGAACGAGGGTCTTGACGATTGCCAATACGAGCGCAGTTTCTATTCCAGTCATGTCTCCTTTCGCACCTCAGACCACAGTTCGGCGAGCCGTTCGTCAGCTGTCCGAGCCGGACGCTCGATCTGTACCGACAGCGACCGATCGTCCTCGAGCACGAGCGTAATTTCGTCGAACGCGACCGAGTACTTGCTCGCGTGGTGGCCGTCACGACGAATTTCGGTCGACTCCTCGAGCAGCGTCGAGTCGGTCAGTAGCTCCAGCTTTCGGTACAGCGTCGACTGTGGGATCTCACACCGAGCGTTGAGCTCCGACGCTGTCATCGGCTCCTCGAGTTTCCGGATGATCTCCCGACAGTCGGGGTCGTCGAGCGCAGAACAGATCACTTCCGGTGACGGCGGAGGTTCCGAAGTGATCGGATCCTGGACCATTCGTCTCCCTCTTGTGACGCGCGAGGTTTATCGGCATCGATGCGGATTGCCGTTTCCGCCTGCAAATGTCGTACGGCTTCGCCCTCTCGAAGCCTTCTTGCCCGTTCGTGCTCGAGGAGTGAACACGCGGGTATCATTCGGTCCGACCGTACCTTCAAGGGAGGAATGAACGGCCGACCTCCGCCCGCGTGATATCAGTTTCACTTCTAGTGCGAGTATCTTTGACTGAATTGTCAACTGTATTCCTAGACGAGCAAAAACCATGGTACGGTACCGTATTCCGAACTGTATCTGCTTCGACAGCCATATATACCAACCCACCACTCGATACTACTGTGATCGACGTGGCAGATCTGCCACGTCCCTCCGGCCGTTCTCCGGCACGGAGGAAACCGTTCCACCAGACCCGTCTCGTCATCGACCGTTCGATCGGTCGAGTTTCCGGATGCGAGTTCCGGACGGGCCGATCCGACGGCCTTAAGTACATACGGGAACTCGGATGGAACGCAATCGAGAACCCGACGGCGCCGCTCGGCGGCCCGTCGG
>NZ_AOIB01000019.1 GCF_000337675.1 Natronococcus amylolyticus DSM 10524
GCTGCGGCCCTGTCGGTTTCCCTACGCCTTCCCCGATGATCGGGTTAGACTCGTCAATCAGGCATACTCCCTGGTTCGTTTTTCAAAACGTACGACTGGACACCGGCTTCCGCTGCTTCTTACTATGGGTTCGCACCCGGTTCATTTCGCAGCAGACCTTTTGTGCCCAGTCGCTCCATCGCCAACTGATTTCACGCCCTATTGCACCTCCCTTCTCGGGGTGCTTTTCAGCGTTCGCTCACGCTACTTGTTCGCTATCGGTCTTGAGGAGTGTTTAGTCTTCTCAGTCGATGCCTGAGATATTCACGAGGGATATCCAACCCCCGATACTCTGGAGCTGACTCGTTCCTTACTAATCGACAGTACGGGACTGTCACCCTGTTTCGTGCTCCGTTCCAGGAGACTTCGTGTTGAGGTTCGGGAAGTGATCGTCAGTCCGAACACCACATTGCCCGTGAAGGCTTCGGTTTGGACTGNGTATCGCGTTCCTTCGCCAGTACTAACGACATCACGTTGCGTTTTCTTTTCCTGCCGGTACTAAGATGTTTCAATTTCCGGCGTTCCCCATTGCGCAAGGCAATTGCGAGAGGATTCCTATTTGGAGATCCCAAGTTCTTTCCCTCCGTGCGGGTCCCTTGGGCTTATCGCAGCTTGGCACGTCCGTCTTCAGCTCTCAAGCCGAGCGATCCACCAGCTGGCACAGTAGCCACGTTCGTCGGATCTGCGCTGTCAGAGACAACGCGTCAGTGACCCGGGAACGGGTCCAGTGGACGCCTGGACTACACGTACACACGGTCTCATCTGCACGCCAGTAGACGGCTGGCCTGCATTNGGGTCCAGTGGACGCCTGGACTACACGTACACACGGTCTCATCTGCACGCCAGTAGACGGCTGGCCTGCATTAACCCTTCCCAGCCACACTTACGCGGGCTGGTGCATTGGTTCGTTCGGATTAGACCACAATCGCCTGCCCCACTTAAGGGGCACGATTCGATCCAACCCGAGTATGGACCCACAGGGATTCGAACCCTGGGCATCCTCCTTGCAAANCTCCCACTGAGCTATGGGCCCACTCTCCACGCGAGGTGGAGAGCGTAGATATGGTGTGAGCCTCGGTAGTTCAAAGGTGCCCGGTCGGCCCATGATGGGCGCTAACCGAACGGGACCGCATGTGGTGAGCCACCCCGTCGGGGTGGTCTCGGTCTGTGGAGGTGATCCAGCCGCAGATTCCCCTACGGCTACCTTGTTACGACTTAAGCCCCCTTGCGAAGCCCAGATTCGACCCCCGTACAGNCGGTCTGTGGAGGTGATCCAGCCGCAGATTCCCCTACGGCTACCTTGTTACGACTTAAGCCCCCTTGCGAAGCCCAGATTCGACCCCCGTACAGGGGCCTCATCCGGACCTCACTCGGGTGCTTTGACGGGCGGTGTGTGCAAGGAGCAGGGACGTATTCACCGCCGTCTTCTGAACGGCGATTACTACCGAATCCAGCTTCATGCGGACGAGTTTCAGTCCGCAATCCGAACTACGATCGAGTTTCGGAGATTAGCGCCCCCTCTCGGGGTTGCGTCCCACTGTCTCGACCATTGTAGCCCGCGTGTTGCCCAGCACATTCGGGGCATACTGACCTACCGTTGCCCGTTCCTTCCTCCAGTTTGGCACTGGCAGTCCTCCTAATGTACCCAACCACCACAAGGGTGTTGCTGGCAATTAGGAGTGCGGGTCTCGCTCGTTGCCTGACTTAACAGGACGCCTCACGGTACGAGCTGACGGCGGCCATGCACCTCCTCTCAGTAGCTCCAATAAGCTCATCACACTGATTTTCATTGCTACTGTCGATGCTGGTGAGATGTCCGGCGTTGAGTCCAATTAAACCGCAGGCTCCTCCGGTTGTAGTGCTCCCCCGCCAATTCCTTTAAGTTTCATCCTTGCGGACGTACTTCCCAGGCGGTCTGCTTCACGGCTTCCCTACGGCACACCACAGGCTCGTAGCCTGTGGCACACCTAGCAGACATCGTTTACAGCTCGGACTACCCGGGTATCTAATCCGGTTCGTGACCCGAGCTTTCGTCCCTCACCGTCGGATCCGTCTTTCCAGAGCGCTTTCGCCACCGGTGGTCCGTCCAGGATTACAGGATTTCACTCCTACCCCGGACGTACCCTCTGGATCTTCCGGTCCCAAGCCACGCAGTTTCCACCGGACGCCCGCACGTTAGGCGTGCGGATTTCCCGATGGACTTGCGCGGCCAGCTACGGACGCTTTAGGCCCAATAAGAGCGGCCATCACTCGTGCTGCCGGTATTACCGCGGCGGCTGGCACCGGTCTTGCCCAGCACTTATTCNGAAAAGCGAGGGCTCTATGCCCTCGCACTTGGAGTCCCCTTATCGCACTGGCGTGCAGTGTAAAGGTTTCGCGCCTGCTGCGCCCCGTAGGGCCCGGTATCTTGTCTCAGATACCGTCTCCGGGCTCTTGCTCTCACAACCCGTACCGATTACTGGCACGGTGGGCCGTTACCCCACCGTCTACCTAATCGGCCGCAGCCACATCCTCTGGCGCCGGGGCATTTCGAGCTCTC
>NZ_AOIB01000020.1 GCF_000337675.1 Natronococcus amylolyticus DSM 10524
CTTGAATCGTCTATCGTATATGGGTCCAGTTCGGTGGTGCCGAATCGCGGACCGATCGGGCGTCACCGAACTACCAAGGCTCACATCAGATCCCATCTGTACGGCGGACCGCAGGGGTAGGATCCTCATTTCCTTCGGACGTATTCATAAGCCTCGAGGAGTACTTAACCCCTTCGAAGCTCGAGTTGGCACGTCCAATCCGACGGGCCGCCGAGCGGCGCCGTCGGGTTCTCGATTGCGTTCCATCCGAGTTCCCGTATGTACTTAAGGCCGTCGGATCGGCCCGTCCGGAACTTGCATCCGGAAACGGGATCGATCGTAGCCATCGAAGTCAACTACCGCACTCGTATGAGAGCGGTCGGGTTGGGATGGAGCGCCTGCCTCCGCGCCGGGATTCGGCCGGAGGGAACGCGGCGGGTGCGCCACGTCGTTCGCATTACTGACGAGTGCCCGGTGTGTATATAAGGCCGTCGTCTCGATCGGCGAGTGGTCCACGTTGATCGTTCTCGAGCAAGCGTGTAGTTCGATCGCGCTCCGGAAGGGAAGTAAGCGAAACGCGCACGAGACGGCAAGATCGACTCGAGACTTGTCCGATCCCGATCTCGAGCTGGACACCCTCCTGGTCCGAAGTCGTCCGTTCCGTCCCCCCAACGGCGATCGGTACGATTTAGCGGTAACGGGCTGTAGGGTCGCGTATGGATCGTTCGGGGTTCGTCAGACTCGCTCTCGTCGCGCTCGGACTCGTCGTCCTGAGTTTCTTCGTCCGCGGGTTCAGCCAACTTCTGTTCGGTCGTGGCGTCGCGGAGGTGCTCCAGGCGCCGTTCGCCGTAGTGGGGTTCGCGTTGCTGGTCTATCTCTTCCTCAGAGCGACTCTCGACGCGACCGGAATCTGGCCGATCGAACGGTCGGAGTCGTGATGGAAACGGTTTTTCGAACGCCGCGCAAAGAGCGGGATATGACAGTCGAGATGCGGGAGATCGCCGATCTCGGACCGGACGACCGGGTCGCGTTCTTCGAGCGCGACGCCGGTATCGAGGCCGTCAGAGGCGACGTCCGGGAGATCGTCGACAGAGTACGGGAGGAGGGTGACGTCGCCGTTCGGGAGTTCACGAGCGAGTTCGACGGCGTCGAGGTCGGCAACCTCGAGATCACCGACGATTGCGAGCGCGCCCTCGAGGCGGTCGACGACGAGCTGCTCGAGGCCATCGAGACAGCCGCAGCGAACGTCCGGGAGTTCCACGAGGCCCAGCTCCCCGAGGACTGGCGCGAGGAGTTCGGCGACGGACGGGAACTGGGACGGAGATTCCGTCCGCTCGAGCGCGTCGGCGTCTACGTCCCCGGCGGCTCGGCGGCCTACCCCTCGAGTGCAATCATGGGCGTCGTTCCGGCGGTCGTCGCGGGCGTCGACCACGTCGTCGTCGTCACCCCGCCCGCGGAGGAACTCAGCCCGGCGACGCTGGCGGCGATCCACGTCGCGGGCGCGGACGAAGTGTTCAGCGTCGGCGGCGCGCAGGCCGTCGCGGGGCTGGCGTACGGAACCGAGACGATCACGAACGTCCAGAAGATCGTCGGCCCCGGAAACAAGTGGGTCACGGCGGCCAAAGCCGAGGTTCGGGGTGACGTCGAAATCGACTTCCTCGCGGGGCCGAGCGAGGTCGTCGTTATCGCCGACGGCACGGCCGACCCGGAACTCGTCGCGAGCGAGCTGGTCGCCCAGGCCGAGCACGACCCGAACGCGTCGGTCGTAGCCGTCACCGACGACGAGGCGACCGCGGCGGCCGTCGTCGACGCCGTCGACGAGCAGGCGAGCGCACGCGAGCGCGAGGACGTGATCCGAGAGACGCTCGCGAACGACGCCAGCGGCGTGCTCCTCGCTCGCTCGATGAGCGAGGCGATCCTCTTCACCGAGTCGTACGCGCCCGAACACCTCTCGATCGTCGCCGAGGACGACGAATCGATCCTCGAGCGGATCGACAGCGCGGGTAGCGTCTTCCTCGGTCCGGAGACGCCGGTCGCAGCGGGTGACTACGCGAGCGGGACGAACCACGTGCTGCCGACCAACGGGTCCGCGCGGATCACTGGGGGCCTCTCGGTCGAGACGTTCCTGCGGTCGACGACCGTCCAGCGCCTCTCCGCCGGGGCTCTCGCCGACCTCGGGGAGACGGTGACGACCCTCGCCGACGCGGAGGGACTCGAGGCCCACGCCGAGAGCGTTCGGCGTCGACTCGACCGGAACCGGGACACGTAGCCCGATCCTACGCGCGGTAGGCACTGTCGATACACATCACTAATCTGTAATTGGATTTACGTAGCTGCGGAACAGAGTACCAGAGGAAATGGAGCCGTGTCAGGTCGATCCGACCGATGCACGCGTCCTCGAACGAAACTACGATTACGCACAGAAGAACGTTCGACTGCTCTCGATGTGGTACGAGTGCGACCTCGAGCGGATAATCGAACTGCTCGCAGAGAACGACATCGAACTCTCGGCGAACGACGAACGGCTGTTCGGGACGTACTATCGGTCGGTTCAGCAGCGCCCGCGCGTATAGGGCGAAAACGGGGTATCGATGGTTGACGACGGACTCGGAGCCGTGCGAACCGCGAGTCGACCCGCTCTCGGGGGTCGGGAATTCGGCGTCAAGGTTAACACCGTTGCGCGGGAAGGGACGTACATGAGCACCGATAGCGTGGACGGCGCGAGCGCGGAGACGCGTCCAGAGATCGAGGTAACCGAGTCGGCAGCCGAGCAGGCGCTGTCCCTGCTCGACAGCGAGGGGCTCGACGCCGGGGTGGCCGGCCTTCGGCTGTTCGTCCAGCAGGGCGGCTGTGCAGGACTGTCCTACGGGATGCGGTTCGACGACGCACCCGACGAGGACGACACGATCTACGAACACCACGAGCTACGGGTGTTCGTCGATCCGGCGAGTCTGAAGTACATCGAGGGAAGCATCCTCGACTACGAGAGCGGGCTGCAGGCCGAAGGGTTCCACGTCGAGAACCCGAACGTCGTCAGCGAGTGTGGCTGTGGCGAGTCGTTCCGGACGTAGTTACTCCTCGAGTTCGAACGCGACCGTTACTTCGGCCTGATACTCCCGGTTCTCGGCGCTTGCGATCTCGACGCCGAGTTCGTCGACCTCGACCCAGTAGACGTTCTGAAGGGTGTTCTCCGCGCGGTCGATCGCGTCGTCCGCGGCGTCGTCGAAGCTCTCCGTACTCGTGCCGATCAGCGTGATCTTCTTGAATACCATCGCCCGTAATCGTACACCGCTGCGGGTATTCAATGTATGGTCGGTGATAGCAAGACGCCGGTGAACGAGACGGTCTCCGCTGCCCCACAGACGGTTCGTCAACGCTTTTGGCGTCCCCACCGCAGTACGGGATATGAACGGCTCCGACGACTCGATCGACGTCACCGAGATCGACGAACTGACCCCACCGGACCGGACGCTGATGGGACCGGGTCCCAGCGACGTCCACCCCCGCGTGTTGCGAGCGATGAGCACCCCGCTCGTCGGCCATCTCGACCCCTCGTTCGTCGAGATCATGAACGAGGTACAGGAGTTGCTGCGATACACGTTCCGGACCGACAACCGGTGGACGATCCCGGTCTCGGGGACCGGCTCGGCCGCGATGGAGGCGGCGATCGGCAACGTCGTCGAACCCGGCGATACGATGCTGGTGCCGACGAACGGCTACTTCGGCGGCCGGATGGCCTCGATGGCTCGCCGCGCCGGCGGCGACGTCGTCGAGGTCGACGCGCCGTGGGGCGAACCGCTCGAGCCGGCGGCCGTCTCGGACGCGCTGGCCGAACACGATCCCGACGTCTTCGGCTTCGTTCACGCCGAGACGAGTACGGGCGTGCTCCAGCCCGACGTTGCCGAACTCACGGCAGCGGCTCACGACCACGACGCGCTGGTGATCGCCGACACCGTCACCTCGCTGGGCGGGGTCGAACTCCGCGTCGACGAGTGGGACATCGACGTCGCCTACTCCGGCCCCCAGAAGTGTCTCTCCTGTCCGCCCGGCGCGAGCCCGCTGACGCTGTCCGAGACGGCGATGGAGAAGGTCCTCTCCCGCGAGGAAGAGCCCCGGTCGTGGTACCTCGACCTCTCCCTGCTCGAGGGCTACTGGGGCGACGAGCGCGCGTACCACCACACCGCACCCGTCACGAACGTCTACGCGCTGCGGGAGGCGCTCCGACTGGTTGCCGAGGAGGGAATCGAACACCGCTGGGAGCGCCACGAGCGTCTGGCCGGCGCGCTGAAAGCCGGCGTCGAGGGGATGGGTCTGGAGATGAACGCCCCCGATGAGTACTGGCTCCCGAGTCTGAACGCCGTCCGAGTTCCCAACGGGGTTGACGACGGCGAGGTCTGTACCGAACTGCTCGAGCGCTACGATCTCGAGGTCGCGAACGGACTCGGCGATCTGGAGGGTGAGATCTTCCGCGTCGGCTGTATGGGCCACTCCGCGCGACCCCAGAACGTGATCTACGCGGTGACGGCGTTGGGTGACGTCCTCGAGTCGATGGGGGCGGACGTCGACCCGGGCGCCGGTGTAACTGCGACGCGCGGGGCGCTGGAGTAACGTTGTTCGGAGAAGGGAACGCGGGTATCAGGCGGAGACGGGCGGTCCCGACGGAACGCGTTCGACCTGATAGTCGTCGCCGTCGACGACGATGATCGCCCACTCGTAGCTCGGATCCGTGCGCTCGAGTTCGCGCTCGAGTGAGTCGGCGTCCTCCGGTCGGGCGACGAAACAGTGGAACTGTCCGGCCGCGGACGGAAGCGTTCCGGGCTCGAGGACGGGATTGACGTGGACAACCTTCCACTTTCGTTCGGCGCGAAACACGGGGCCAGTACCTTCGACGGTGTAACCCAGGTCGGCGAAAATCGACTTGGCCTGTTCGACGAGACGCATGTTAACAGGTCCCATTCAATACAGAGTATGTGACCCACCCTCATAAATCTAGGTCTGGCACATGCATTCGGCTGGGGAGCAAAAGATCGCGAACTAATATCGGCGATCGGACAACGACTACAAGGCGACTGTCCGTCCGAACGACAGTAAGCCACGATTGTCGTCGGTAGTCGCCGAACGTGGCACGTCACCGCTCGAGTCAATTGCGGTTACTCGTGGGCGGCGTCCCACTCGGTCGGCTTTCGGAAGTTCCCGCATTGGTTACACTGAATACGTCCCATCGAGTCCATCGCGTTGTCGAAGCTCTCGCAGTTGGTACAGAACCAGCCGTACCGTTGCCGTGTCTCGGGCGACTCGTAGGCGACGAGAAACGGTCCCTTGGATCCTCTGTCGCCGTCCGTTTCCGAGACGTAGACGGTGTCACCGTCGGCGGTCGACCTCGTTTCCATACTCGCCGATAGTATCGCTCGGAGTAAAGGACTGTCTCTCCGAACCCATGCGAGTTAGTCCCTTCCGTGTGAAAAATTGGCGTGCAGAACTGTCCCAACTGAAAGGTTTACCCGGGCGGGTACCGTCCGACTTTGTGATGACGTTGGTCGTGGTCCCCGTCCGATACCCTCTGTCGAAACACTCCAGACGAACCCTCGAGCGGGCGATCGAGGTCGCTCGCGAGCGCGACGCGGAGCTGACGATTCTGCACGTCGATCTCTACCAGAACGGGAAGAAGGTGAGCCGCATCGACCTCAAGGATGCCGTCGAATCGACGTTCGGTCGGATCGAGAACGCCCGGTACGTCGTCCGAACGGGCTTTCTCGTCGAGGAGAGCATCCTCGACGAGGTCGCCGCCGAGGAGGCCGATGCCGTCGTGATCGGAACCAAACAGGCGAGCCGGCTGCGCCGTCTCTTTCGGCGGTTTACCGACAACCCCGACATCGACGGCTACCTGCGAACGCACCTCGACTGTGAGGTTATCACCGTCGAGGGAGCCCGCGCGAGGTAACGATTACTTGTCGGGGTTTGCTGTGTCGCCGTCGGCGTCGACTGTGGGACCGACGTTCGGACGGGCCGTCTGGGAATCGTCGACGACCACTCTTGCGGTTCCGCTGTCTGCATCGAAGACGTGGTGGCGGTGGGGGTAGGCGAACTCGATGTCGGCGTCGGCGAAGCGTTCGCGGACCGCCGTCCGAACCGCCGATCGGGCGACCGCCTGCTTGTAGGGGTGTTGAACCCAGAAGAACAGCTCCAGCACGATGCCGTTGTCGGCGTACTCCCGGACGTTACAGATCGGGGCGGCGGCGTAGCGTGCGCTTCCGATCCGGATGTCGGGTCCGCCGGTGATGACGACGTCGACCGACCGCGCCGCCCGCTTGGCATGGTTGCGGGCGGCCTCGAGGTCACTCTCGTAGGTGATCTCGAACTCGAGGGAGAGTCGCGTTCGCTCGTCCTCGGCCGAGTAGTTGATCACGTCCCGTTGCTGGATCTCGGAGTTTGGAATGACGATGAAGGTGTTCTGAACGGTGAAGATCTTCGTGTACCTGATGGTGATATCCTCGACGAACCCGGTGTGGCCCTCGTCGACGATTTCGATCATATCACCGATCTCGTACGGTCTATCCGCCAGTACGAACAGGCCGTTGACGAAGCTGCCGACGAGCGGTGCGAGCACGACTGCGACCACGGCCGAGATGACGGTCACCGAGAGGAGGATCTGCGTGTCGCCGACGCCGAGAATGCCGGCGACGACGATGAGGGTCACGAACAGAACCGAGAACCTGACCGCTCGCAGGACCGTTCGCGTCACGCTCGGTCGTTCGATGCGACGCGCGACGGTCCGACCGGTCAACCGAACGACGAGCTTCGAGAGGTACCAGCCGACGACGATCACGACGGCCGCGAGGAGGAGCTGGCCGACGATTCCGGGAATCGCCTCGGGAAGTATCTCGTTGGTGCGCTCGAGGGCTTCCTCCTCCGGAACCTGTGCGACCTCCAGCATGGCAGCACACTCATGGGCGGCGTGGTTAAGGGTTCTGACCGTCATCGACGCCGAACGGTGACTCGATTTCCGAATCCGGTAGTACTCGCGTTGTAATAAATCATTTATCCGTCCGAATCCTGCCATCGGGTATGGCACCAGACGAACTTCGCTCGACCGTCGAGCGGGTCGGGGATCGGTTCAACCTCGGCGAGTACGAGATCGACGCCTACCTGACCGTCCTCGAGCAGGGACAGCTGACCGCAAGCGAGATCGCGGATCGGACCGAGATTCCCCAGCCTCGCGTCTACGACACCGTTCGCAGTCTGAGCGACCGGGGACTGGTCGAGCTGCGCGAGTCCCGACCGATGAAGGTCGTCGCGATCGATCCGGCCGACGCCTTCGACGAGGTCCAACACTCACTCGAGCAGATGATCGACGAACTCGAGGCCAGGTACACGGCGCCCGCGCGGGACACCGAGGCGGTGTCGCTCGTCAAGTCCCGTTCGACGATCCTGCGCTATCTCGAGGAGATCATCGCTGACGCCGAGTACGAGCTCTCGCTGTCGCTGACGCCCGATCTCCTCACCCGATTCGAGGACGAGCTTTCGGGGGCGCTCGACCGCGGCGTGAGCATCGATCTGATCGTGACCCCGGCCGCAGAGGCGCCCGCACCGGACGATTTCGACTACACCGCTATCGCGACGACGACGCGTGCCCGACGCGGGATCACGACGCCGGTGCTCGCCGTCGCCGACGGTAACTACTCCATCTACGCGACACAGGACGCGCTCCGGGACGACAAGGACCGCTACGGCGTTATCTTCAACCGCTCCGCACTCGGGTTTCTGGTGTCGGGCTTCTTCGGTACCGTGCTCTGGACGACCGCCGAGGAGACGCTCGGCGAGGACGCGGATCCTCGAAGCTACCCGCGAAAGTACGCCTCGATCCGACGCTGCGTGAAGGACGTCATCGAGGAGGGGGGAGAGTTCTACGCGACGATCGTCGGCCAGGACGTCGCCGTCGGCGGCCAGCGGGTCGTCCGCGGCCAGATCATCGACGTCTCCTTCGAGGTCAGCGAGGAGGTCGCCGCGATCACCCTCGAGAACGAGGACGGCTCGGAGGTGACCGTCGGCGGCCGGGTCGCCGCCCTCGAGGACGTCGAGGCTCACGAGATCCACATCGGCAGACACCGACCGCCCGAACTCGAGGAGTAGTCGCTCGAGTGCGGAGAGTAAATCTCCGATCGTAACGGTATTCGACGATTACGCGGTCCGTTCGTGGAGATTTTCAGCACATTGTGACCTTTATACGCCAACGATTAAGGTTCTGAGAGTGGTCGCGAACAGGGATGGTGCAAGACAGGTGTGAGCATACAACACCCACCAGCGTCTCTCGCCGATCGTTCGTCGCGGCGGCCTCGGTGGCCGGCGCCGGATCGGTCGGGATAGCGGGATGTCTCGGCCGCGGTGCGGAGGAGGGGGCTGTCGTCGTCTACGGCGACACCGACTTCCAGAACATCATGGATCCGGCGGGGGAGTTACATCAGGCGCTCTGGGACGCGGGTCTCGACGAGGCCATCACCGTCGCGGTCCGCACCGGACCGGACGAGACCGAGCAGCGCAGATCCGCCGCACAGTCCGCACTCCAGGCGGGGCGATCCGAGCCGGACATCTTCATGATGGACAGCGGATGGACGATCCCGTTTATCTTGCGCGGCCAGACGGTCGACCTCGAGGATCGGCTCTCGAGTGACACCCTTGGCCTGATCGAGAGCGACTACCTCGAGGCCGCAGTCGAGACCGCTCGCCACCCCGAGAGCGGAGAACTGCACGCACTGCCACTGTTTCCCGATTTCGGGACGATGCAGTTTCGACGGGATCTCGCCGAGGATGCCGGCTACGACACCGACGACTGGGGGACCGAGCCGATGTCCTGGCAGGAGTTCTCCGAGGTCGCGGCCGACGTTCGCGCCGACTCCGGTGTCGACTTCGGGTTCACCACGCAGGCGGCCGCCTACGAGGGGCTGGCCTGCTGTACGTTCAACGAGGTGATGAGCACCTGGGGCGGCGCGTACTTCGGCGGCCTCGACGAGCTGTTCGAGGCGGGTAACCGCGAGGTTACGGTCGACGAGGAGCCGGTCCTCGACGCCATTCGGATGATGCGGACGTTCGTTCGCGGCGCCGAGGACGAGTACGCCCTCGAGGGGTACGAGCAGATCGCCCCGACCGCGATCGCCCAGTACACCGAGGAGGACGCCCGCGGTCCCTTCGCGGCCGGCAACGTCGTGATGCATCGCAACTGGCCGTACTCGATCGCGATCGCTCACGACGACGGGATGGGCGACCAGGTCGGGATGATGCCGATGCCCTACGGCGTCGAGGAGGACGAGGCCCTCTACGACGGGGTCGGAGGGACCGCCGCTGCACTCGGTGGCTGGCACCTGACGCTGAACCCCGCAAGCGAGAATCAGGAGGAGGCGCTCCAGGTGCTGGACGCGTTCGCGACCGAGGAGGTCATGCTCACGATCTTTGCGATCCAGGGCTGGATCCCACCGATCGTCGAGCTGCTCGAGGAGGTCGATCCCGAGGAAACCGGTCCCGTCGCGGAGTACGCCGAGACCATTCAGATTGCGGGCGAGAACGCTGTTCCCCGGCCTGTAACCGACATCTGGCCGGAGCAGTCGGCACACATCTACCAGGAGATCAACAGGGCCTACCGGGGCGTGAAGTCACCCGAGGAGGCGATGACCGACCTGGCGGACCGACTCGAGGCCAGCGAGGCCGACGTAGGTGAGCAAGATGTCGAGTGATACCGGAATCGGCAGCGAGACCCCCGAACGCGAACGAACTGGCAACGCCGTCGTCAACTGGATGGAGGGGTTGAGCGAGGCGGCCTACGCCTACCTCCTGTTGATCCCCTCGTTCCTGTTGCTCGCCTTCATCGCCTTCTACCCGCTACTCATGACGTTCGTCATGTCGCTGCGGGAGGACCGAACGCGGGGTGCGGAGACCCTGGGCGGGTTCGTCGGCGTCGAGAACTACGTCGACGTGCTCACGGGTGACGTCAGGCTGGCCCAGCAGTTTCTGGACGTGTCGCTGACGGCGTCGTTTCCCTTCGTCGACTTCGGCGTCCCGCTCCTCCAGCAGGCGCTGTTCGTCACCCTCGGCTTCGCCGTCATCAGCGTCTTCTTCGAGACGGTCTTCGGCTTCGGGCAGGCGCTGATCCTCGACCAGGAGTTCCGCGGCCGGCGCTGGGTCAGGGTCGCGATCATCCTCCCGTGGGCCGTCCCGATCGTTATTCAGGGGATGATCTTCTTCCTGCTGTTCCAGCCGGAGGTCGGCTTCGGGACCGACCTGATGCAGTGGCTCGGCCTGTTCGGGCCGAACCCGCTCGCGGACAGCGGGGACGCGTTCGTCATCGTCCTTGTCGCCGACATCTGGAAGTCGACGGCGTTCATGGCGCTGCTGATCCTCGCGGGGCTCCAGAGCGTCGATCGGAGTCTCTACGACGTCGCGCGCGTCGCGGGTGCCTCCCCCTGGCAGCGGTTCAAACTGATCACGCTGCCGCTGATTCTGCCCGCCTTACTGGTCGCAATGTTGTTCCGGACGATGGACGCGATGCGCGTGTACGGGCTGATCGAGTCGAGCGTCGGCTGTACGACGGTGCCGTCGCTGACGTGTATGGTCGTCGAGGCGATGTTCGGCGGCACGCGCATCTTCGGGACCGCGGCGGCCGTCGCGTTCATGACCGCGCTGGTGATCGGACTGTTCATCTCGGTGTACATCGCCCTGTTCCGGGATACGGAGGCGGGATTCTACTGATGAGCCCAAATGACTACGACGAGACACGAGACGACGGAACCGCCTCCGAATCGAGCGACGAGAGCGCCAACGTTCGTGGAAACCGGACGGATCCGCGCCGTCATCTCCCGGACGGCGGTCGGGCTCCGAGTCGTCTCGCCGACGGTGGCGCCACACTCGGGGCCGGCGGTGACGCCGAACTCGATCGCGGCCCGTTCTCGCGGTGGGTCGACCGATCGATCCAGAATCCCCAGCGCGTCTACCGGGCGATGTTCTACGTCGCGGCGATCTTTTTCCTGTTCACGACGCTGTTTCCCTTCTACTGGCTGTTGATGGTCGCGCTCACGCCCGAGGGACAGCTCCGGGACATCGTCTTCACGCCGAACGGGTTCAATCCGGGCGCGTTCGTCGAGGTGTTCCAGACCCTGCCGTTTCACTGGTACATGTTCAACAGCTTCGTTATCGCGACAGCCTCGACGGTGCTGGTGCTGGTCGTCGCCAGCCTCGCGGGCTACGCGTTCGGTCGCCTCGAGTTCCCGGGGAAGACGCCGCTGATGTTGCTCGTGTTGGTCGTGTCGTTCTTCCCGCCGGCGGCGTTTTTCATCCCGCTGAACGACCTGTTCAACACCCCCGTCGAGATCCTCGAGCCGGTGATGAGCGACGGGACGCTGTACAACACGCCGGGGGCGATGGTGATGCCGATCTCGGCTATCTTCATGCCGCTGGCGATCTTCATCCTCACGACCTTCTACGCCCAGATTCCCGACGGGCTCGAGGACGCCGCTCGGGTCGAGGGAACCACCCGATTAGGCGCGCTGTTTCGGGTCATCATCCCGCTGTCGGCGCCCGGCGTCGCGACTGCCGGCGTGTTGACGTTCATCGCGGTGTACAACGAGTTCTTCTTTTCGTTCCTGATGACCGACGGCGAGGCAGAGAACTGGGCGCCGATCCTCGATGGGATTCTGGGCTACCAGGGCCAGTACGAGATCCTGTTCAACCTGATGGCCGCTGCGAGCATCATCGGCGTGCTCCCGGTCGCGATCCTCGTGATCGTGGCCCAGGAGAAGATCGTCAGCGGGCTCACCGCGGGCGCACTCAAGGAGTAAGACACTATGGCACGAGTACGACTCGAACACGTTACGAAACGCTACGACGATGTCGTCGCGGTCGACGACATGAACGTCGAGATCGAGGACGGGGAGTTCGTCTGCCTCGTGGGTCCCTCCGGCTGCGGGAAGTCGACCACGATGGAGACCATCGCCGGGTTGACTCGCCCCTCGGAGGGAACGGTGTACATCGGCGACACCGACGTCACGAACCTCGCTCCCAAGGATCGGGGCGTCGCGATGGTCTTCCAGAACATCGCGCTGTTTCCCCACATGGACGTCTTCGACAACGTCTCGTTCGGCCTCCGACTGCGGACGTTCGACGACGACGAGGTCGAACGGCGCGTCGAACAGGCCGCCGACATCGTCCAGCTCGAGGGGATGCTCGACCGGATGCCCGACGAGATGTCCGGCGGCCAGCGCCAGCGGGTCGCGATCGCCCGGGCGATCGTCCGCAACCCGGACGTATTCCTGATGGACGAGCCGCTCGCGAACCTGGACGCCAAACTTCGGGTTCACATGCGAACCGAACTCCAGCGACTCCACCGCGAACTGGAGACGACGATCATCTACGTCACGCACGACCAGGCCGAGGCGATGACGATGTCCGATCGGATCGCGGTCATCAACGCGGGCGAACTCCAGCAGATCGATCCGCCGCTGGTCTGTTACAACGAGCCCGCGAACCTGTTCGTCGCCGGCTTCATCGGCTCGCCGTCGATGAACTTCGTCCGGGGCGAGGTCGTCGCCGACGGCCTCGAGACGAAGAACTTCACGCTCGAGTTCGACCCCGCGGGAGCGACCGGCGTCGGCGTCGGCGACGACGTCACCCTTGGGGTCCGGCCCGAGGACGTCCACCTCTCGAGGGACGCCGACGATCTCTCCCGACCGACGAAGGGGGTCGAGGTGACGACCGACGTGCTCGAGCCGATGGGCGACGAGATCTTCGTCTACCTCGTGCTCGACGAGGGGGCCGAGCGGACGATGGAGGAGGACCCGTTGGACTCCCCGGATCAGCTCCTGATGAGCGTCTCGCCGGACACCGACATCAGCGAGGACGAGACCCTCGAGGTTGTTCTGGACGGGTCGAAGATCCACCTGTTCGACACCGCGAGCGGCGAGGCGCTCGTCCACGGAATCGCCGATCGTTCGGGGTCGGATCCGGGGACAGCGCCGACCGAAGCCGAAGACTGAGTTTCGTTTCGTTGCCGGTTCGATAGTTTCGACCGCAACCGAACGGCGGCGGCGGGCCGATAGACTCACCTACATAGAGAATAGCTACCAGTAGACTGAGCGAAACGCGTTCGTGCCACGGGAGGTGTCAGTGAACGAACGACGGAACAAAGGAAATCGAATACCAAGCCCCGCACGACTCCCGAATTCGAACCGCCGATCGAACCACCACACCCCCAAGCATGACCACATGACAACAGCACGAGGCGACATCAGAACCGGTATCGTTGGACTCGGGAACATCGGTCGCTACCACGCCGAACGCCTCCTCGAGCTCGACGTTCCGCTGGTCGGCGGGATGGACGTCGCGGCTGACGCACGAACCCGTTTCGCCCGTCGATACGACGTCGACGTCTACGACGATCACCACGAACTGTACGACGCCGTCGACGCCATCATCATTACGACGCCGAACAAGTACCACGAGGAGTACGCCGTCGGCGCCTTCGACCGGGACCTCCACGTCCTCCTCGAGAAGCCGCTCGCTCACTCCCTCGAGAGCGCCGAACGGATCGCGAGCGCTGCGGCCGACAGCGACGGCTACTGCATGGTCGGGTTCAACAATCGGTTCGCGAACACGGTCCGAATCGTCAGCGACCGGATCGAACGGGGCGAACTCGGCGATGTGTCACACATCGAGGCGAACTACGTCCGCCGACGGGGGATTCCGGGGCGCGGGTCGTGGTTCACCCGGCGCCAGATCGCGGGCGGCGGCGCGCTGATCGATCTCGGCGTCCACGCCATCGATCTCTCGCTGTACCTGCTCGGCGACCCGCCGATCGCGGAGGTAACCGGCGTCACCCGCGGCGAGTTCGGCTCTCGAGAGGAGTACGCCTACCTGGACATGTGGGGCGACGACGCGGGGCCCGCCGGCTTCGACGTCGACGACTCCGCTAGCGCGTTCATCCGGACCGCGGACGACCGAACGATCTCGCTCGAGGTCGCCTGGGCGACCAACCGTCCGGAGAACAACGAGTTCGTCGTTCGCGGAACCGAGTCCGCCGCGGTGTTCGACCTCCTCGACGGCGATCTCTCCGTTCACTCCGCGAGCACCGCCGGCCCGGACCACCTCGAGGATACCTCGATCGAGACCAGACAGAACGACACCCACACCGAGGAGCAGCGATCGTTCTTCGACTCGATCGCGGCCGGCGAGGTCGGCAACGAGAGCATTCAGCAGGCCCTTACCGTCCAGCGGGTGATCGACGGGATCTACCGCTCGAGCGAGACGGGTCGGACGGTCGCGATCGACGAGGAGTAGCCGGGGCTCACTCACGAAAGCGACCGACGGCCGTCTCTCCCGTCGACGGATCGGTCACGTCGACCCGACCGTTACCGGAGACGGTGATGTCGTATCCGGCGTACTCAAAGGAGAGTGATAGCTCGGTCGATGGATCGCTCCGAAACAGTGCGTCGAGCGCCTCGGGGTCGACGACGGCGTACAGCGGTTCGTAGGCCGGCGGCTCGATCGCCGTCACGTCGACCCCCTCGTGTTCGGCGACTGCCTCGATGATCACCCGTATCGGATACTCCGCTCCGTCGGCCGTCGACGGATCGCTCGGAGCGGTCATACGAGCAGTACCAGACACCTACGAATAAGGGTAGTGGTCCGTGTACGTTTCTGACAACCGTCCAGTACGGTCCGCCTACCCCTCGTCGCGGGCGTCCTCGAACGTCGCGATCGCCTCCTCCCGTCTGTTCGCGTGGTCGACGATCGGCTCGGGGTAGTCGGGGGCGAGTTCGGCTCGCTCCTCGGTGTCGAGGTCGGGCCACTCGTGGATCCGATCAGCCGGGACGTCCTCGAGTTCGGGGACGTGTTCCCGGATGTAAGCAGCGTCGGGGTCGTACTCTCGACCCTGTTTCGTCGGATTGAACACCCGAAAGTACGGCTGGGCGTCCGCCCCGGTCGAAGCCGCCCACTGCCAGCCGGCGACGTCGCTCGAGGTCTCGTGATCAGCGAGGTAGTGCCGGTACCAGTCGTACCCCTCGCGCCAGTCGACCAGCAGATCCTTCGTCAGGAACGAGGCGACGAGCATCCGAACCCGGTTGTGGACCCATCCCTCGGACCGAAGCTGGCGCATCCCGGCGTCGACGATCGGGTACCCGGTCTCACCAGCCCGCCAGGCTGCCAGTTCGTCCGGATCGTTTCGCCACTCGAGGTCGCTCTCGTAGCCGCTGAAATCCTCCGTGACGGTCTCGGGGTTGAACGCCAGCAGGTGAACGTAGAACTCCCGGAACGCTAGCTGCCGGCGAAACGCGACGACGCTCTCACGGGCGTCCTCGTCGGGCGCGTCCTCGAGCGCCCGTTCGGTTTCGACGTACACCTCCCGGGGGCCGATCGTTCCCCACTTGAGGTGTGTCGACAGACGGGAGGTCGTCCCGGCCGCGGGGACGTCCCGTTCGTCCGCGTAGCGGTAGATCGCGTCCGAGCAGAACGTCTCGAGGCGCTCCCGCGCCGCGTCGCGGGTTACTGCTGGGGGGTCGGCGTCGGGCTCGTCGAATCCGAGTTCCGAGAGTGACGGGATCGGGTTGGCCTCGCTCTCGCTTGCGTCCTCGAGGTCGGCGAGCTCGTCGGTTGTCGGTGCCGGCGCGGGATCGGCTTTCTCCCGGTCGCGCCACTTCTTCCAGAAGTAGGAAAACACCGAGTAGTGGTCGCCCTCGTTCGGCGAGATCGATCCCGGCTCGTGGTGAAGGCCGTCCGTAACCGACTCGTGATCGATCCCCTCCTCCTCGAGGGCCGCCCGAACCGCCTCGTCTCGCTCGGCGGCGAGTCCGCTGTAGTCCTCGTTCCAGACCACTCGAGCGGCGTCGCGCTCGGCTGCGAGGGAGGGAATTACCTCCCTCGCGTTCCCGCGGACGACGAGGAGATCGGAGCCGCGGTCGCGGTACCATGCCCGGAGATCGGCGAGCGCCTCGAGGAGACAGGCGACGCGGACCGGCGAGGCGTACTCGAGAATCGTCGGGTCGAGAACGAACACGGGGACGAGCCGATCGGCTTGGGCAGCCCGGGCGAGGGCGCGGTTGTCGACGCCCCGCAGGTCCTTGCGGTGCCAGTGAACGATCATATTCGGTGCGACACGGCTAGGGGGGAAAGTTTTGGACCCTTACTCGATTGGGAGTCACTCGCTCCCTGGCTTCCCGATCCGATCGAATCGTCTGGCGAGGTACCGGCGACCGGTGGAGACGATCCCGTCGACGGTGTAGTTAACGCCGATGTAGACGCTGATCAGGGCGAGGACGGTCCCCGCGACGACATCCAGGAACCAGTGAATACCTAAATACATCGTCGACAGCGCGACACTGATGGCGAGAAAGCCCGACAGCGGAACCCACAGCGGGTACCGGTCGCGAGTCAGCCAGGCCAGGAAGAACACCGTCATCGATAACGACGTGTGCAGCGACGGGAAGACGTTCGTGTTCTGATTGACCTGATTGGTGAGCGTCCGCGACTGCGGGAAGGCGTCGTACAGCAGTGGTTCGAACACCAGCGGATCGAAGTTCCGGGGACCGTAGGCGATAAAGAGCATATAACAGACCAGGCCGATCCCGTAGTTGGCCGTAAACGCGAGCAACAGCGTCGACAGCTCCTCCATCTCCTCGAGCGCGAAGTAGGCGACGATCGGGAACAGCAACAGGAACGCGTAGCCGTAGATGTAGATGAAGACGAAGAACTCGGTCAGCGCCTCGGTCTGGATCGACTGGAGGAGGACGACCGGCGTCTCGCCGAGCAGTCGCTGCTCCAGCGCGAACAGGGTGTGAGTGATGTTGTGTCCGACCACCCGACGCTCGAGACGCAGGACGACGTCCCGGGTGGACCACCGCAACGCGAGCACGACTCCGAGCGCGGCGATCGGCAGCAGGCAGGCCTCCAGTCGCCATCGATAGCCCCGAACCGCGGCGACGAGACGGCGGGGCCCGACGAACACGAGCGTCGCCGTGACGAGCATCGTCGTCACGACGAGCGCGAGTTCGAGGACGACCTGGGCGAGGGTCATACGGGATACGTACGTCGCGGGAGACATTAATACGGCCCGGTCGGATCATCGCCGTCTCGTACGGGCGACTGGACATCGTCGGAGCGAGCGTGAGCCGTGCTACGGTCGCTCCGGGTACTCGGGACGGCAGACCGTCCGGATACTCGGGGCAACAGACGGTCTCACTCGAGCAGAGCGCCGTCCTCGTACCGATAGTTTTCGGCCTCGAAGAGCGATCGTGCCTCCTCCGCGTCGACCTCGCCGTCCGAGCCCGGAAACGCGGTGAGCTCGGTCTCCTCGTCGGTCAGTTCGCTTTCGCGAACGCCGAACAGCGAACTCAGCGATCGGGCCGGCTCCGCGAATCCGTCGAGCAACTCGGCAGCGGCGTGATCCCGGTCGAGCAATCGCGAGAGAAGCCGGCGGAAGTGGGGGTTGCCGAGCTGTTCGTGGTGGCTGTTGTAGCCGATCATGTAGAACTCGTCGGTCTGTTCGGTTAGCACGGACCGACCCGGAAGGTCGCTGACTCGTCCGGTCTCGTCGGCCGGGAGCGGGGTCCCCGTGAGGTCGATCTCCTCCTCCTCGAGCAGGTCGACGACTGCCCCCGAGTTCGGCGCGACGACGAACCTGATCCCGTCGAACTGCGGAAACTCCTCGACGACCGAGGGTCCGTCGTCCGCGTCATAGAGGGCGTGATCGGTAAACGGAACGAGCTCCACCTCGGTGTCGTCGGTGACCGCCTCGAGTTCGAACAGTCCAGAACCGACCGGTTCCTCGTTGTCGTGAACGAGCGCCTCGGTCTGGCGTTCGCCGACGACGGTCGACCGGGGTTCCCAGACGTGAGCGGGCAACACCGGAACCTGAAACGCCCGGATCGCCGTCTCTCGGTTCGTGGTTCGAAGCGAGAACTCGACCGTTCGGGAGTCGACCGCCTCGACGCTCTCGGCGAGACTCTGCTGGCCCCGATACTGGGGTGCGGGGACGCCGCTCTCGGTCTCGCCGAGGGACGTATCCCGAAGGAATCGATGGGTGAACGCGACGTCCTCGGCATCGAGAGACTCCCCGTCGTGCCAGCGCTGGTCGTCTCGCAGGGTGACTCTCGCCTCGAGCAGTGAGCCGCCGTCCCACTCGACGTCCTCGGCCAGCCAGGGGATCGCCCCGTCGTCAGTCCGATACACGAGCGGGTCGTAGAGCAGCGCCAACAGCGCGGGAATCTGGTTGGAGTCGACGACGATCGGATTCATTCGGCTGGTGAGCGCCTCGCCGAAGACGCCGACCTCGAGTGGGCGGTCCTGCGGCCCCTCGTCGGGGGGCTCCGAGAGAATCTCGAGGTAGTCGATCGGCTGGTACGGCGGGCCCGAAACGGTCTCCGACAGCGTCGCTCCGACGGCGCCGATCCGGGACGGAAAGGCGACGGTCGTGTACGGGACCGTCTCGGTGAGGTGGTCGAACAGCTCCGAGAGCACCCGGTCGCGGTCCTCGTCCGCGGTGGTAAGCTGGGTCTCGAGCAGATCGTCGGCGGTAACGTCCGAGAACTGAAACGGGTTCTGCCAGCCCGCTTCGGTGGCGTACCGAGAGTGCAACAGCCCGCGAAGCGCGTCGTACTCGTCGATACCGGCGTGTCTGGCGACGAAGACGTCGTAATCGCCCTCCAGCAGAACGTTGCGGTGTAACTCCGCTTTGGCGATCGGCTCGAACGTCGCGTCGATTCCGGCGGTCTCGAAGTTCTCCCGAAGCTGGCTCGCGATCTTCGCGGCGATGATGTCGTCGTCCGCGGGGACCGCTTTGATCGTCAGCGAGACCTGGTCCGGACCGGGACTCTCGGCGCGAGACCAGAGCCTCTCGGTGCAGCCGGCGAGCGAGCCGGTGATACCGGTGGCGGTCCCCGCGAGTACTCTCCGACGCGTCGTCGGAGAACCGACGTCCTCCATATACGGAACGGTATGGTACCGCGGTGTATAGGACTTACTCCCGAAGCGACAACTCGTATATCCGCCGTACGGAAGATCTACCGCGCCATATCACGACCTGGAGCTGCTCTGCTAGGCGGAGGAAACGTTAAGAGAGTTGATTGTGTACGTCAGATCCGTCTCCCGTCGCGACTCCCGGCTGGACCGATCGGTCCGCGATCGAACGCGTCGGAGGCCGACAGCGTGATCCCGATGACAGACAGAAGCCTTCACCTTCCGGTCGCAGCACAGCCCTCGGTCGACTCGCTCGTCGAACTCGCGGCGCTCGGCGAGTCCCACGACTACGAGTACGCCTGGCTCCCCGAGACGTGGGGCCGGGACGCGGTCACCGTCCTGACCGCGATGGCTCGAGAGACCGACGAGATCGGGCTCGGCCCGAGCATCGTCAACGTCTACTCCCGGTCGCCGGCGTTGCTCGGCCAGACGATGACGACACTCCAGGAAGTCGCCGACGGACGGCTTCGGGCGGGAATTGCGCCGAGCGGTCCCGCCGTTATCGAGGGCTGGCACGGGGTCGAGTTCGACCGTCCCCTCCGGCGGACCCGCGAGTATCTCGAGATCATGCGCGCGGTGATGAGCGGAGAGACGGTCAACTACGACGGCGATATCTTCTCGCTGGCGGGGTTTCGACTGCGCTGTGAACCCCCGTCCGAACCTGTCCCGATCGACGCCGCGGGAATGGGACCGAAATCAGTCGAACTTGCCGGTCGGTTCGCCGACGGCTGGCACGCGATCGTCTTCACCCCCGACGGGCTCGCGGACCGTCTCGAGGATCTCCGGCGCGGGATGGAACTCGGTGACCGCGATTCCGACGACGTCCGCGTCACGCTCTCGGTGACGGCGTGTGCGCTCGAGGACGGCGATCGCGCCCGCGACCTCGCGCGCCAGCACCTGGCGTTTTACGTCGGTGCGATGGGAACGTACTATCGGGAGTCACTCGCTCGGCAGGGGTACGAGGAGGCGGCCAACGAGATCGCCGCCGCGTGGGCCAGCGGCGAACACGACCGTGCCGTCGAGCGGATTCCCGACGCACTGCTCGACGACCTCGGTGCTGCGGGAACGCCCGAACGCGCCCGCGAGGAACTCGAGAAGTTCGCGGCTATCGACGGCGTCGACGATCTCGCGATCGGATTTCCCCGCGGCGCCGACCGGGACGAGATCGAGGCGACGATCGAAGCGCTCGCACCCGACCACTGAGAGAGCGGACGAGAGCCGTCGCTACGGGGAGAGCGAGGACGGGAACGGACCCGTAGCCGACACGAGGAGCTGCAAAACGGAGCGGAAATCCCTCGGTGCAGAGGTCGATCGCTGCAAGCATCGGGCGCCGGTCCTGTTACCGTGACGAGATCCCGTAATCGACGTGTACTTCGGGTGTGCTCGCCGAGTCGGACATCTCGACGCCGTTCCAGTCGACAACATAAACGTTGGCCATCTGGCCCGAGAAGCGAAACCGCTGGACGCCGACCTCGATCGTTCCTTCCGCGACGCCACCCGAGACGACCGTCCCTTCCGCAACGGGATCGTCCGCGAGCATTTCGATCTCGCCGTCGACCGCGATCTCGAAGTTCGACGGCACCCCGCGGCCGACGATCGTAACCAGATTCGGAAGCCGATCGTCCCGGCTACCGGAAGCATCGTTCTGCACCGAAGTGTCTGATGACATAATTCCATAAGTTGAGCATTCCGGCATAAGCTTTCTTGTGCAATAAAAAGTAGCTCAAAATTAAATACAACGTTCCGAACGGAACGGCCCCGGAAACCACCAGTCGTGGTTACTTCGTCCGCTGGACCGTGTGTCCGCTGCTATCGAAAGAGTGTTCATCGTACATCATAATAAGGATTTCTGATACTGTACTGCGGGTGAGGCGTCCGCGGTGTCACGTTGCCGACCGATGGTGGGTCGTCTCGAGGGGCGAACACAGCAAGCTCATTCGATCGGGAGCGGGGTCGTCTCGATGCTCCCTCGCCGTCCGTCTAGCACGTCGAACCGCTCCCCCCGCCGGCGCTCGAGCCAGTGCAGCAGTCGCTCGGCCCACTCGAGTTTGCGGGCTTTCGTTGGGCCGACGGACGGGTCGTCGAACGCCCAGCCGACGAACCGGAGTCGGGCGGCCCCCAGGTGATCCGCGAGAAAGGCGGCCCGATCGCCGTCGGTAAACCCCCCGAGATTTCGGACCGGACCGCGGGACGCGACCTGCGTCGTCGGCAGGACCCAGTCGTCGCGACAGCCGGGAACGACCGCCCGAAGTTGCGCCACGTTGTCGCCGTGAGCGTGAACCGCAACAGGCGTCTCCCGCTCGGTCAGTCGCCTGACGGTGTCGGGGTTCTTGTCGAGATCGGTGACCATGCAGTCGACGCCGACGCCGGCTTCGAGAAGGGTGTCGGCGGCCGTCGAGGCGGCGAAGACGACGTCGGCCTCGCGGGCATCGTCGAGTTCGTCCGACAGGTTCGGGCCGGCCCCCGCGATCGCGACGGTCGCTCCGTCGGCTGCGTCGAGCCGCTCGAGGTCGAACGGCTCCGTGAGTGAGGCCAGGACGTCCCGTGCGCGCTCGTCGCCGTCGCGGTCGTAGCCGAAATCACGGCGAATCGCCTCGTACACCGGTTCCCACTCGTCGAACTCCATACGCGTACTCTACGCTGCTGGCGTATGTGTCTGTGCGTTCCACTGATGGCGTGTGTGTCTGTGCGTTTCGCTGCCAGTATCTGTATCCGTGCGTTCGACGGAGATCGGCGTCGTTACTGGTCGACGTAACACCACAATAATTCCGTGTTGTGGGCCGGGCGTCGCCTCCAGAGTACCCCTACCCGGGAGACCGCCCGGCGTCCATCACGTCCTTTCGGAGCCTCCGACATAAGCTTTCTCTTGACTTACCAGTTCGATTGAACGGACTCGAGCGGACCGATACTGCCCGCTCTCCGTGTAAATGGCGTCGAGGACGCCGATCGCCGATGCGTTCCTCAGTCGGTCCGCCCACCGAACGCGTCGGCGATCACGGCCGCGTCCTGCGTCTCCGCGACGTCGTGCGTTCGGACGACGTCCGCGCCGCGTTCGATCGCCATCGCCGTCGCCGCCAGACTCGCCGGGAGGCGGTCCTCGGTCTCCCGGCCGACGAGATCGCCGAGGAAGTTCTTCCGGTTGATCGAGACCAGCATCGGTCGCTCGAGTGATCGAAACTCCGCGAGTCGGCGGAACGTCTCCCGGTCGTCGTCGACGGTCTGGGCCTCGCTCCAGCCGCCGAAGGCGGGGTCGACGATCGTCCTGTCGGTGAGACCGTTCTGTTTCAGCGCCTCGTACACCTGATCGACGTAGTCGGCCTCGGCGGCCCAGTCCGGCGACTTCCGGGTGGCCCAGTCGGTTTCCTCGACCGCACCGGGTCGCTCGAGATCCGGCGGGCTGGCCATCTTCGCGACGACGGCGTCGTGGGCCTTACAGACAGCCGGCATCTGTGGATCCGCGAACCCGCAGATGTCGTTGACCATGTCGAACCCCCGCTCGAGGGCCGCGTCGGCGACCTCGTGGTATCGGGTTTCGATCGAGAAGACCGCCTCGCCCTCGACGCGGTCGATCGTTTCGCAGGCGACGTGGAGCCGCTCGAGTTCCTCTTCGGCCGACAGCACCTCGAAGCGCTTGTTCGCCGACTCGAGGCCGACGTCGACGATGTCGGCACCCTCGCCGATCAGGTCCTCGTCCACGTAACGGGCCGCCTCGCCGGGGTCGTCGTAGACGCTCGGATCGTACGGCGACTCCTCGCTGACGTTCAACACACCCATGATTCGGGTCGGATGCCCGTCACCGATCCCGAGTCCGGCCGCGTCGACGCTGTGCATACCGCCACTGAGGAGGCGAGGTAAAAAGCTACCGCGGTCCCGGCGAACGGCGACGTGCAAACCGTATCGCGAACGGTCGGCAGTACTCGATCGGCTACGAGTCGCTCTCGAGCGGAGCCAGCCGGGAGTCCCGGAGGAGGACCTTCTTGACGATGGCGGGGTTCTCGAGCAGGCGGTGTTTCGCATGGGCGCCACGGCCCCGTCCCCGACCCTCGCGTTCGGACTGGATGACGTTCAGGAAGTTCTGCTCCTGAAGGATCTCCTGAACCCGTCGCTCGGAGAGGACGTCGAAGTCGAGCCGGCGGGCGACCTCCTTGTACTGGTTGTAGATGATCTTCGTCGGGAACTCCTTCTCGGAGCTGTTCTCGGTCAACAGCGTCAGCGAGTAGAGGATCGCCTTCGCCTGCTGGGGCGAGCCCTCGATCAGCTCGTTGAACCGGTCGGCCTCGGTCTTCTCCTTGGCGTCGCGAACGTGGTCAGCGGTGACGCGGTCGGCGTTCTGTTTTTTCGCGATGCGGCCCGCGTTCCGGAGGATGTCGATCGCCTTGCGCGCGTCGCCGTGTTCCTGGGCTGCCAGCGCGGCCGTCAGCGGGATGACGTCCCCCGAAAGCACCTCGTCGTGGAAGGCGTCGCGGCGTTTTTCCAGGATCTCGACGAGCTGGTTGGCGTCGTACGGCGAGAAGACGAGCTCGTCCCGCGAGAGGCTCGACTTGACCCGCTCCGAGAGGTGGTCAGGGAAGTCGATCTTGTTCGAGATACCGATAATACCGATGCTCGAGTCCGAGATTCGGCGGTTCTCGCCCGCTCGCGAGAGCTTTCGCAGCACCTCGTCGTTCTCGAGCATGTCGATCTCGTCTAAGATGACGATAGTGACGTCCGTACAGCGATCGACGGCCTGCCAGAGCCGCTTGTAGTAGTCACCGGTCCCCAGCCCGCGGTCGGGAACGGTGATTCCGCTCTGTTCGGGGTCGTTGACTAACTGGGCGATCGTTTTGACGATCGACGCCTCGGTGTTCTGTTCGCCACAGTCGATGAAGGCGTAGTTGACCGTAACGTCGTCGCGCTTTGCCTCCGATATGACCCGCTTGGTCACCGACCTCGAAATCAGGGATTTGCCGGTTCCGGTCTTCCCGAAGATAAACAGGTGGTTCGGCTCACTGCCGAAGATAGCGGGGTTCAGGGCGTCCGCAACGCGTTGCATCTGCTCGTCGCGACCGACGATCCGGTCCGGGCCGGGCAGGTGCGTGATCTCGAGCAGCCGCTCGTCGGCGAAGATCGGATCGTCGTATCGGAAGAGCGGATCACGGTCGTCGTTCGCGGACATTGCAGTACCCCGTCCCTTCCAACCGGACTAAAATAAAGGTATGGAGATCAGTCGCGGATGTAAACCAAACGCGTGAGGGGCGCTATACCGCATCTAAAGGCCATCCACTTGGTCCGGAAGATATCGCCGGCCTCGCGCTTGTGAACGGGGCGGACGCGTGGGAACCTCCGACGGGCACCCCCCTCGCGGATGTAACGGGTTCCGAGCCCCGCTACTCTGCGGGAACCTCCGGCCACCTTCCCGACCCGGAAGGGAGGAGAGATCCGAAAAATCAGTACTGGCCGTATGAGGAGCCGAAGGCAGCGTTGTTACCGGTTTCCGTTCGTGTCAACCGATCCGCGGGAGGACACACACCTCCGTCGCGGATGTAACGCCGAACGGGTGGGGGGTCTCGAGCTAAGGGCCGAAATTCGACGGTTTCTGTCGCTGAGAATATACATTTACAACCGCGACGGAGGTGTGTAACCGATCAGAACCCTCCCACACCTGTACAGCGTTACAAACGCGAAGGGGGTGTGTCCCCTCGAAACGGAACGCTCGACCCGGGTGGACCGCCTCGAGAAGGTCGAAACCGTCGAAGAAAAGAAGAAGCGAACGGACGGAGAGAGTGTTCTCACGGCCGAGAACGATCACGGACGGCGGTTGGCAGTAGATACGGGAAGTCGAACGATGCTTCGGGAGTTGGCCTCAACGTACTACTACTAGACTAGTTCTTCTTACTAGACTAGTTCTCTCTTCTCCTCCACCCATCCACCTACTCCACCTATTGTACCCATTGCATTTATTGCACCCATTAAATAACCCCTACAACTCACACCTATCGATTCTATCGTAGAAATCCTGCAATTCTCTTCTCTTCACCGCTCCGATGACGTCGCTCACCGAGAGACACCTTCTCATGACGACATCGCCAGCCCGGATCACTCTCGCTACCGCTCGAGCGCTCCCCCTCGAGTCAGCTTCCGGCTCGAGACGCGTCCGGGACCAGTCGACTTTTGCGAGCGGCCTCGCTACCGACGGTATGAACCGCCGACTCCAGTCTCTCCCTCGAGTCGACGCTCGCACTCGAGTACGCCGAAACAGCTTCCGCCAGCGACGGCCGAACCATGACTGAACCGACCGAACCAACCACGGACGACCCGAACACGACCGCCGCCGACCGAACGCCGCCATCGGTTGCCATCGTCGACGCGAAGACGCCGGGCAACGTCGGCACCATCGCCCGCGCGATGAAGAACTTCGGATTCGAGGACCTCCTGCTCGTCGACCCCCCCGAGCTCGACCCCGACGGCGAGGCGTACGGATTCGCCGGGCAGGCCCGAGAGGATATCCTCCCGAACGCGACCGAGCTCTCGTTCGACGAGCTCGCCGAGAGCTACCATACGATCGGCTGTACCGCGGTCACGAACGAGGACGACCGCAGCCACATGCGCTACCCATACTCGACGCCGGCCGACTTAGCCGAGCGACTGCCGACCATCGAGGCGCCGACGGCGCTGGTCTTCGGTCGCGAACGCGTCGGGCTCACCAACGAGGAGCTCGCGCGGATCGACGAGATCTGTGCGATCCCCGCGAGCGAGGACTACCCCGTGCTGAACCTCGGTCAGGCCGCGACGGTGACGCTGTACGAACTCCGTACGCTCACGCTTCCCGCCGACGGAACGCAGCTACCCGACCTCGAGCGCACCCGGGCACCGGAGCCGACCCTCGATCGGCTCTACGACCAGTGGGGCGCCCTGCTCGAGGAGCTCAACCATCCCGACGAGAAACGCGACAAGACGATGCGGATGCTCCGGCGGGTGTTCGGCCGCGCGGATCTGACCGAACGCGAGGCGAACACGCTGCTTGGGGTTCTCCGCAGAGCGACGGAGCGCCCCGCCGAGGACTGAGATCCGTTCGGTATCCGAAGACGAACCCGTTCCCCACCGGACCGCGAACCGTTCCCTATTCGGAGACGGACCACGCACCTCTCAAAAACGAATCGTCGAGCGTGAACGATCGACGCTTCGCAGTTCTACAAATTCGAAGTTTGGCGGCTCTATCGATCCGGAACCGCCTGAACGGGTTTCCGATCCGCGACGCGCTCTACCGACGTCCGCGTGTAGCCGCCGTCCTCGGCGATCGTCCCGGTCCACCCGCAGTCCGGACAGGTCACCAGCCCCTGTCCGTCGACGAGCCCTTCACCGCAGTCGGGACAGCCATCCGATCGCGGCGCCGGTGCCGTCTCGGCACCGGTGTCATCGCGCTCGAGACCGTTCGCCTCCACGTCGCTACCCTCGTCGATACCGATCGGATCCGCCGATACGAGACCCTCGCCACATCGGATGCGAGCGATCACGTCCTCGGTCGTGATCGTCTCTTCGTCCGTCGAGTGCGGGTAGGCGGCCACCAGTTCGTCGTCGGCGTAACACTCGAGACACAGCAGCGGGGTCACGAGGACCTCGCGACGCTCGTCGGTCACCTGCGAGGTCGCCGTCCGGGTTCGGAACGGCGGTTGGATCGAGACGTTTCGTCGGTCGGCCCACTGTTCGAATCGATCGTAGGTCTCGAGGACCTCCTGGTAGGGACTGTTCTCGGACAGCCGCACCTCCTTCGGCCAGCTCCGCACCAGCAGTTCGTCGATCGTTCCCTCCTCCTCGCAGGCGCGCAGGCTCTCGACCTGACTGTCGACGGGCTCGAGCAGCAACGGTGCCCGCACGTGACACACCACGGTCAGTGTTCGTGTTTGTGCGTTCATACTGGATCCCCTCTGTCGTGTGAGCTAGCCAACGTTACTTTGTATAAACCTTTGTGAGGGTGCTTCCCGAGGCATTCGATACCGGTTGTCGTAAGCCGTGTCTCGTCGTCGGTGTCGAGTCCTCAGTCGGCGCTCGACTCCGGACTGACCGCCTCGGTATCGCGAGGGACACCGCCGTCGGTTCTGGCCTCGGCGGGAGACGAGCGGCGAGTCTCGGTCGGGTTTCGCAGCGTCCGAATCACGGCGGTCGGGCGTCGGAGCATCTCGGGTCGACGTTCGAGGACGCGAGCAAGCCGTCGGCGCTTGATGACGGCGAAGCCGGCGAGGATCGTCACCAGACCCAGTATCGTCAGCGAGTCGACGACGTATCCCAGTAGGACCCAGCTCACGCCGATCGCGACGGCGGGCTCGGCGTACCCCACCAGCGCGACCTGGGTCGGTCCCGATCGGTCGAGCAGCTGGAAGTACAGCAGGAAGGCGAACACGCTCGAGACGAGCGTCAGGTAGGTAAACGAGAGCAGCGCCGTCGGCGTCACGTCGATCGCGGCAACCGACTCGCCCCGGAGCGGGGCGCCGACCAGCAACACTGCCGCGCCGACGAGCATCGCCCAGGCCTGCAGCGTCTCGAGGGGAAGCCCGGCGTCGAGCGGCCGCGCGAGAACGGTCCCGACCGCGAACGCGATCGCGGCGCCGAAGACGAGCCCCGCACCCAGCAGGAGCTCGGTGTCGAGCCCCGCCGGCGAGGGACGAACGACGGCGACGACCCCGATCAGGCCGAGCACGAGCCCGACGACCCCCGCGGACGAGAGTCGCTCCCGCGGGAGGATCGCCCCGGCGAACGCGGCGGTGAGGATCGGTGCGGTGCTGGCGACCGTCGCCGCGATCGCACCCGGAACGTACAGCTCGCCGACGTACAATAGCGCGTGGTAGAACGCGATGAGGAAGAGCCCGGCGACGCCGACCGAGAGCCACTCGGTCCGATCGACGGGTCGGAGCCGATCGGTCACGACGGCAGCGTAGCCGAAGACGATCAGTCCCGCAACCCCGTAGCGGAGCCCGGCGAACAAGAGCGGCGGCACGTACTCGAGACCGATCTCGATCGCGACGAAGGAGGTTCCCCAGCAGATTGCGAGGATCGAGAACAACACTAAATCTCCGTATCCAGACCGAAAGAGCGCGCGTCGAATCATAGAACGTTCGAAATCAGTCGATGCACTTAGACCCTTCTACAACAACTCTCTCGAGATCAGATGCAGAATTACACATATGATTTCGATCCGAGCCAGTCCCCGAAAAGAGGGGTTGCTATTAGAGAAAGATCCAACATCGAGCGTCCGAGTCGAAAGGCCGATCACGCCATCGCTCGAACTTGCGGTATGGACGAACGCGACGTGCGCCTGCTGAAGGCGATCTCCGAGCGCGAGACGGGCAGCCCCGAAGCGCTCCACGAGGCGACGGGAATTCCAGTGTCGACGATCCACTACCGGCTCAACAACCTCCGCGAGGAGGGGATCATCGCCAACGACCGCTACGAGATCGACCTCGAGGAGCTCGGCCTCGACGTTACGGTCATCGTCGAGATCCACGCCGACTACCGGGGTTCCTACGAGGAGTTCGCGGACCGCCTGCTGACCGTCGAGGGCGTGACGAACGTCTACTTCACGATGGGCGAGACCGACTTCATCGTCGTCGCCCGCCTCAGCGAGAGCGGGATGGTCGAACGGCTGATCGCCGAGTTCGAACAGCTCGAGGGCGTCGACCGCACCGACTCGACGTTCGTCATCTCGGCGATCGAGGAGCGGGAGGCCCTACAGAGCTACAAGCTGGAAACGCTGCTCGAGGAGCTGGTCGACTAAGCAGATCGATAGCGCCTTCGAACTTGGTCATCGTCGCCGCGGTTCCGAGGGGCCGCTATGTAGCGAGTGCGAATGGAACGTCCGGCCTCGAGTCTGCAGTGCCGATCAGCCGCCGCTGGGTGGGACTGAAAGCGGCTGGGCCGCTCGAGGAGCGAGGCGGCGCAAGCACTGGAACGAACGGAGTGAGTAAAGTCGTTCGAAAGACGCTTCGCGTCTTTCGTGAGTGAGCGAATCGAAGATTCGCGATCTCCGCGAAACCGACGGTTTCGCTTGATGACGAGAGAGCTTTGCTCTCTCGAACCACGCGTAGCGAGCCGCAGCCCTCGAGCAACGGGAGAGCTTCGCTCTCCCGAGGATCGCGGACGCGAAGCGTCCGCTCAACGCGCCAGGGGCTTTCGGGGTGATGCTGACGGATAGCAGGACCTGCTCGCACGAACACAGGGGATGCCACACCCTCCCCAACCGACTCGCTCACTCCCTTCGTTCGTCCCTCGCACAATGTCGTCGACCGTCCTCACTGACGTTCGGCCGGTCTGCTCACGGGTCACTCCTTCCCCGTTCGCTCTTTCGAGGCGTTCCCTTCGGTCGCGCCTCGCCGACAGCGCGCGCCACCGCAGGTGGAATGGTCGGACCGAGCTGAGACATCATTCACCTGTACGCAACGCGTGATTTTGCTCGAGCATACCCCACACACTACGCGAATCGCCGATTCCGCTGGAACTTTGACCCGGTACCGTTCCACTCTGTACCATGGCACAGGAGCAAGCCGAGGTCGCCGGCCCGCTCGACGCGTTTCGGCAGTTCTTCTCGCTTCAGCGGGACGTGCTGGTGCTGTCGCTAGCGATGTTCGCGTTCAGCCTGGGCTTTCAGATGACGAACCGCTTTCTTCCGGATTACCTCGTGTACCTCGGCGCGGGCGGGTTCGTCGTCGGGCTGTTCGCCACGCTGGGCAACGTCATCGGTGCCGTCTACCCCTACTACGGCGGGGTCGTCTCCGATCGCGTCGGCTCGCGGTACGCCCTGACGGTCTTCGGCTTCCTCTCGACGTTCGGCTTCGCAATCTGGCTTGGCTCCGCCTACGTTCCCGCGATCGACCTCGGCGTCGTCGTCCTCGAGCCGTGGGTGTGGGTGTTCGTCGGGCTACTAGTAGCGCAGTGCTGGAAATCGTTCGGCATTGGCGGCCACTACGCAATCGTCAAACAGGCGACCGAGCCGAGTCGGCTGGCCCGCGGGTTCGCCAGCACGGAGACGTTCCGTCGGACCGCGTTCCTGATCGCCCCGCTAATCGTCGCGGCCCTGGTCGCCGACGAGCTCATGCCCGGGTTCCTGTGGGTCCTCGTAATCGCGATCGTCTTCGCAGTCCTCGGGACGATCGTCCAGCACCTGCTGTACGAGGCCGACGCCGACTCCGTCGGCAAGGAGTTCGAGGGCGTTGGCCAGATCGTCGGCGACCTGCAGGCGCTGCCCGACCCGCTGCGACCGCTGCTCGTGGCAGACACGTTCGTCCGCTTCGCCAACGGGATGGTGTACGCCTTCTTCATTCTCGTAATCACTCAGCTGCTCGAGATCGGACTGACACTCTCCTTGCCTCTCGTGGGGACGATCAACCTCTCGCCCGCGGCCTTCTTCGGCGTCCTCCTGGGCGTCGAGATGTTCGTCGCGCTGTTGACGATGGCACCGACGGCTAAGGTCGCCGAGTACGTCGGCCTCAAACCGGTCGTCGGCCTCGGGTTCTTCGTCTACGCGATCTTTCCCGTACTGCTGATCTTCGGTCCCCAGTACCTCGGCGGAATCGACGAGGCGTGGCTCCTCGTCGCGCTCTTTGCCTTCTCCGGGCTGCGGTTCGCCGGCCTCCCCGCTCACAAGGCGCTCGTCGTCGGCCCGGCCGAACAGGGGGCTGGCGGCCGCGTGACGGGTTCGTACTACCTGATTCGTGGCGCGATCGTGATTCCCAGCGGCGCGCTGGGCGGGTTCCTCTGGCAGTTCGTCAGCCCCGAACTCTCCTTTACGATCGCTACCGTCGTCGGGATGATCGGCGTCGTCTACTTCGCGCTCTTCGGCCAGGAGTTCGAGGCCTACCAGTAACGACGCTGCTCGCCCGCAACCATCACCTCGAGCTCGGAGCCGAACTCGATCTCCAACTCAGGCCCGCTGCTGGATCTCCTCGCGCAGCAGCCGACTGACGAGGTCGCCGTCGGCCTTCCCGCGAAGCGCGCCCATGCACTCGCCCATCAGGCCAGAAAAGGCCTGCATCCCTTCCTCCTCGACCTGGTCTTCGTTTCGCTCGACGACCTCGACGATAGCCTCGCGGACCTCGCTCTCGTCCGCGCCGCCGAGCCCTTCCGCCTCGGCGGCCTCCTCGGCCGTGCGATCGGGCTCCTCGGCGAGCGCCGCGAGCAGGTCACCCACACCCTCGTTGGGGAGGTCGCCGTCGTCGGCCATCTCGAGCACCGCCTCGAGGTGCTCCCGCTCGAGGTTCTCGACGGGGACGTCGTCCCGTCGCAGCTCGGTCAGCGTCGACTCGAGAGTCGAGGCCGCGAGCGTCGGGTCGATCCCCGCTGCGGTGACGTCCTCGAACAGCGGCATCCGGCGGCCGTAGGCGACCTGCTCGGCCAGTCCCTCGCCGAGGTCGAACTCGTCTTGGTAGCGCTCGACCTTCTCGGTCAGGAGTTCGGGCTCGGGCACCTCGCTCGGATCCGGCTCGACGGGCGGAACGTCCGTCTCGGGATACATCCGCGCCGCGCCGGGCAGCGGCCGCAGGTAGCGGGTCGTCCCGTCGTCGTTCGCGCCACGGGTCTCCTCGGGAACGCCCTCGAGGGCCGTCCGGGCGCGCTCGGCGACCGCCTCGATCGCCGACTCGGCGGTCGCGGTGTCGTCGGCGACGATGGCGACCGCGTCCTCGGGATCGGCGCCGACGGCCTCCCGCAGGGCTGCGACCTCCTCGTCGGTGACGCCGTAGGCGGGCAGCTCGTCGGTGTGGAAGATCCCCCCCGCACCGTGGCGCTTCGCGTGGTCCGAGAACTCGGTGCCGAGACGGCGGTCAGGGGCGATCTCGCGACCCACGAGGCCGTCGAACCCCTCGAGGAGAACTGCCATCACGGACCCACCGGAACTCAGGGCGCCGCCGATGACGCCACTGTCGGTATCCTCGAAGACGTCGCTCGCGTTCTGGATCGCGCCTACGGACGCCTCCCGCGCCGCGAGTTCGTCGCGGATCTCGACGAGCTCGACCTGGCGGGCGACCTCGTTGCGGACGATGTCGTCGATGTCGTCGAGACTCTGGACGCCCTTGATCTCGACGCGGGCGCCCTCGGCGATGGAGACGTTGACGTCCTGGCGGATCGTCCCTAAGCCGCGCTTTACCTTCCCCGTCGAGCGAAGCAGCATGCCGATCCGCTCGGCGGCCTCGAGGGCCTGCTCCGGCGACGAGATGTCCGGACTGGTGCCGATCTCGACCAGCGGAATCCCCAGCCGATCCAGGCTGTAGCGAACCCCATCATCGGTCTCTTCGACCCGCTGGGCGCTCTCCTCCTCGAGCAGCAGGTCCTCGATCCCGACCGCGCCTGCACTCGTCTCGATCTCGCCGCCGGTGGCGATCAGCGTCGAGCGCTGGAACCCCGACGTGTTCGAGCCGTCGACGACCAGCTTTCGCATGACGTGGGCCTGATCGACCGGGTTCATCTCCATCAGCTGGGCCACCTCGAGGGTCGTCTCGAGGGCCTCTCGATCGAGTTCGTGGGGCGGCTCGTCGTCCTCCTCGACGAGGCAGGTCGAGTCATACGCGAGGTACTCGAACTCGCGGTCGACCTTGCTCTCCTCTAAGGCGGCGTCGTCGATCTCGCCCAGCTCGCTGCGAGTGGGGTGGAGATAGCGGGTGAACCGCCGCGTCGATTCCTCGGGTTCGCGCAGTTCGGTCGGACACTGGCAGAACAGCTTCGTCGCCGTGTCGAGTTGCTGGTGGATCTCCAGCCCGGCGACGAGTCCGAGCTCGTCGTAGTCGTACTCGGTCATTGACGGCCACTCTGGGGCGCGAGGGTAAAAAACCGTTCAGTCCGGCCCGCGGACGCGAGCGGTTCGTCCGCCGACCCCGTCGGCCCGTTCGTCCTCGCGAACTCAGTCGTCGTCGGCCTCGAGTTCCGTCCTCGACGGTTCCGTCCGAGTCGCCGCCTCGGCGATCGCCTCGAGGACGTCCGTGGGCGGGGTCACGACACCGCGCTGCCGGCAGCGCTCGTACAGTTCCCGCGCTCGCTCGCCCGCGTGGTTTCGCTCGGTGAACGGCCGGTCCTCGACAACCGCGATCGACTCCCTACCGGCGAGCTCCTCGAGTAACAGTTGATTCCCGGCGCCGACCTCGAGATCCGCCACGACTGTCACGCCGGCGGCCTCGATCGCTCCGCGGACCGCCGCCCGGTCGACGTCCGAGAGCGGAGCGAACGGCTCGACCGAGATCGTCTCGAACCCCTGCCCGCGGGCGAGTTCGGCGGCGGCGTCGCCGCCCGTGACCGGGCCGACCGTACACGTACAGTCGGCCGCGGCGAGTTCAGCGACGACGCTCGCGGCCGTTGAGCCGCCGCCGACGACGTGGACCCGATCGGGAACGGTCGCCTCTGCGTCGGTTGCCCGAAGCGCGCTCACCGTCGGCGTCCTCGTCACCGGGCTCTCGGTTACGACAGCGTTGGCGTCGAACGCCGCGGCGAGGACGTTCCGGTTCAGTACCGATTCCGGGGGGCCTGACTCGAGGACCGCTCCCTCCGAGAGGACGACGAGTCGGTCGCAGTACCGCGCAGCCAGATCCAGATCGTGGATCGCGGCGACGGCGGTGCGGCCCTCCGCGACGAACTCGCGAACGAGCTCGAGCGTCTCGATCTGGTGGTTGACGTCGAGACTTGCCGTCGGCTCGTCGAGCAGGAGAACGGGGGTTTGCTGGGCGATCGCCCGCGCGAGGACGACCCGCTGGCGCTCACCGCCGCTGACCTCGTCGATCGGTCGGTCGGCGAACTGCGCCGTGCGGGTTCGCTCGAGGGCGCGATCGACCGCTTCCCGATCGGCCTCACCGGGCGGCGAAAAGCGCGATCGGTGGGGGTACCGGCCCATCTCCACGACGGTCCGGACGTCGAACGAAAAGGAGAGGCCGGTGTTCTGGGGGACGACCGCGACCAGTCGGCTCGCGCCCTTCGAGGACCGCTCGTGCAACGGCGCGCCGTCGACGTCGACGGTCCCACGGTCGGGCTCGAGCGAGCCGCTCATCGCCCGCAGCAGCGTCGTCTTTCCCGCCCCGTTGGGGCCGACGAGACCGACGAACTCGCCGGGCTCGATCGTGAGGGAGACGTCCTCGAGGACGGCCGTCTCGCCGAACGAAACCGCAACGTCCTCGACGTCGATCCGTGCCCCCTCTCTCGCGGTCGGCAGCGCGTCACCGTCGGTCACAGTGCGTGCACCTCCCGGCTCGTCAGCAGGTAGAGGAAGAAGGGCGCGCCGACGGTCGCGGTGACGATGCCGACGGGGACGATCGGCAGCCCGAAGGCGCCGACGCGGGCGACGGTGTCGGCGATCACGAGAAAGGAGGCCCCCGCGAGTGCGCTTGTCGGCAGCAGGATCCGGTGGTCGGGGCCGACGATCAGGCGCATCATGTGGGGGACGACGAGGCCGACGAAGCCGATGACGCCGGCGACGGCGACCCCCGCGGCAGTGACGAGACTCGCCAGTGCGAGCAGGAGGAGCTTGGTTCGCTCGACGCTCACGCCGAGGTTCTGGGCGTCCTCCTCGCCGAGCAGGAGGACGTTCATCTCGCGGGTGTAGGCGCCGAGCACGAGTACGCCGACGAGCGTGACGGGGAGCGCGAAGCCGACGTCGCCCCAGCTACTGCGGTGGAGGTGACCCATCATCCAGATGACGGCCTCCCGGAGGTTCTCGCCGCTGTGGACGACCATAAACGAGATCACCGCGCCGAGAAACGCCTGAATCGCGACGCCCGCGAGCAGCAATGTCGCGACCGGGGTCCGCCCGCCCTCGGTCGCGATGGCGTAGACGAGGAAGGCGGTGACCAGGGCGCCGACGAACGCGGGCAGGTGGACGCTCCCGATCGGCACCAGCGCCGGAAACGCGATGGCGGCGACGGCGCCGACCGCGGCGCCCGAGGAGACGCCGATGATCGACGGATCGGCGAGCGGGTTTCTGAAAAAGCCCTGCATGACCGTTCCCGCGGCCGCCAGCGCGAAGCCGACCGTCGCGGCCAGCAGGATGCGGGGCAGCCTGACGTCCGCAACGATCGTCCGGTGGGTCGCCGGCACCTCGTGGGCGCCGACGCCGGCGAGGTTGAGGATCACTCGCGAGACGGTCAGTGGGTCGATCCGAACCGGGCCGAGTGCCGCGCTCGCGATAACGACGCCGACCAGCAGCGTCGAGAGCGCGACCGACCACGCGACGATACGGTTCGGAGCGGACACGGCTGCAAACTCGCTTGCAGTAGACAAATATTTGTTGGAGTGCCTCGCAGTGTCGGCTGATGCGAAATTCAGTGATCGTTTTCGTTGCGGTGCTGACGGCGCTGGCCGCGTTTGCTCCCGCCGCCGCAGCGGGAGGGGGGATGGCCGACGTCGCACAGGAGGAACCGACCTGCGAGTTTCCGTTCGAGGGGGAGGATGCCACAGGGGAGACGGTAACCGTCGATGAGGAGCCCGAGTCGGTCGTCGCCTTACAGCCCAGTGATGCACAGGTGATGCACGAGATCGGGGCCGAAGACAAGCTCTCGGGGATGCCCGTCGGCGAGTACACCGACTACCTCGAGCCAGACGAGGAGCTCGACATCACCGAGGACGACGGCGTCACGCCCGTCACCGAGGAAATTATCGACCGTGATCCCGACGTCGTCCTGGCGGCCGCCGCCCTCGAGGGCGACGACGTGATCGACCAGCTCCGGGACGCCGGACTCGACGTCTACGTCTTCCCGACCGAAGAATCGCTCGACGGCGTCGCCGAGAACGTCCGTCTGACCGGCGAAATCGTCGGCGAGTGCGATGGCGCCGAGGACGCCCTCGAGGAGTTCGAGGAGCGCCTCGAGACCATCGAGTCGACCGTCGAGGACGAGGACCACCCGCTCGCGTACTACGAGATGGGTGACGGGTTCACCGCGGGCGAGGGTACCTTCCAGGACGAGATCATCACCACCGCCGGCGTCGAGAACCTCGGCGCGGAGGCCGGCATCGAGGGCTGGGCCGAGATCAGCGACGAGGTCGTCGTCGAGGAGGATCCCGAGTGGATTATCTACGGCGAATCCTGGGGTGACGAGCCTCCGGTTAGCGAGGCCGCGATGGGGACGACCGCCTACCAGGACGAGCAGTTCGTCGCGGTCGACGACCAGTTCATGAGCCAGCCCGGTCCGCTCGTCGTCGAGGCGATCGAGGAGATCGTCGCCGAGGTCCACCCCGAGGCGTACGCCGAAGCGACCGACGAAGCCGAGGACGACGCCGCGGACGAGACCGACGATGCAGACGACGAGGCGGACGCTGACGACACGGCAGCCGACGACGCCGACGACGCCAACGACGCAGCCGAGGACGACGACTCGATCCCCGGCTTCGGCGTTCCCGCAGTCGTCGCCGCGCTGGTCGCCGTCCTCGCCGTTCTCGCTCGCCGTCGGTAGTATCGACTCACACACCGCCGACCGACCATCCGCGCTCGAGGGACCGACTCGAGCGCGGACCCGACGCTTTTGAAAAGTGTTTACCCGGAGGCCGCTCGAGTCGGAGGTATGGTCGAGAACGTCATCTGGCCCGCCTATCTCGATGCCGACCTCTCCCGGGCCGAGGGACGACGCGTCGCCGAGGAGCTGGCCGTCGAGGAGCCGACGGTCGACGAGATCGCAAAGGCCGTTCAGCAGATCGGCTACGACGCCACGATCGAGCGCGAGAAATCCTACTCCCGGGAGCACTGGGCCGATCGCGGCCGAGTCGTCGTCCGGGGGTCCGACGACTCGAAGAACGACCTCGTCCAGGCCGTCGCGGCGTACGTCGTCGCGATGCGAGACTGATGCGCCGGGTTGGCCAGGTCGTCCGTACCGCCCAGGGGCTCGCAATCTTGCGGGCGAACCCGGACACCGACGACGACCGCCTCCGCGAGGAGATCGGAACCATGGTGCTCGACGACTCGCTGGAGTCGGTCGGCCGGGTCGTCGACGTCTTCGGCCCCGTCGACGGTCCCTACCTGGCGGTGACGCCGGACGACGACGTCCACCTCCCGACGCTGGTCGGGTCGGCGCTGTACGCGCGCTGATCTCTGACGAGGGCTCGAGGGGGTAACGAAAAGCACCAAGAGGAGCGGGTGCGAACGCCGCGCCATGGACCATCGGACCCGGGTGCTCGCGGCCGTCGGCGCGACCGTGGCGCTGTTTCTGGCCGTGCAACTCGGCGCGCTGGCGCTGATCGAGCCGTTCCACGACGCCGACCGCCAGGCCGTCGAGGACCCGGAGAACCCGACCAACAGCCTGGTCTACTTCGCGGTGATCCTCGTCGCGACCGGATTCATGCTCGCGACGTTCCGGTACGACCTCGAGTGGGTCATCAGGGCGCTGGTCATCGGCGTGAGCGTCTTCCTCGCCTGGTTCGTGCTCACCGAACTCGTTCCGCCGGTGGTTACGGCGGGGCCGGTCAACGTCGTCGCCGTCGGCGCAGCCCTGGGTGTCGGCGCCGCACTCCTGTTGTATCCGGAGTGGTACGTCATCGACCTCACCGGCGTGCTGATGGGCGCCGGCGCCGCCGCGCTGTTCGGGATCAGCTTCGGTCTCCTGCCCGCGATCCTGTTGCTCTCGGCGCTTGCGATCTACGACGCTATCAGCGTCTACCGGACCGAACACATGCTCGATCTCGCGGAGGGCGTGATGGATCTCAAGATTCCGGTCGTGCTGGTCGTTCCGACGACGCTGTCGTACTCCTACCTCGCCGACGGCTCCGAGGCGTCGCTCGAGGACGATCGAGAGGGCGGTGAGCCGGGTCCCGACGAGCGCGACTCGGGTCGGGCCAAGGAAGCCTCGGCCGACGGGACGCCGACCCCCGAAAGCGAACCCGACTCACCAACGTCACCGGAAGCCGACTCCGACGCCGAGAAGCCGGCCGACGCCGGCCGCGACGCCCTGTTCATCGGGTTGGGTGACGCCATCATCCCGACGATCCTGGTTGCCAGCGCGGCGTACTTCCTCGAGGCGGGCGCGCTCGAGGTCCCCGGCATCGCGCTGAACGTGCCCGCGCTGGGGGCGATCCTCGGAACGCTGGCCGGCCTGCTCGTGCTCATGGGAATGGTCTTGAAGGGGCGACCCCACGCCGGGCTCCCCCTGCTCAACGGCGGCGCGATCGGGGGGTACCTGCTGGGTGCGCTCGCGAGCGGCGTCTCGATCGCGACCGCGCTCGGCCTCTAATCGGAGAGCGGTTCTTCCTCCTCGCGGCTCTCGACGATCTCCGCGTCGACGTCGTCGTCGTGCTCGAGCCCCTGGACCATCACGTCGATCCGATCGCGCTCGGAGTCGATCGGGAAGTCCTCGAGGTCGGGGTAGACGCCGACGATCACGAGGTAGTCGTCGTCGTGCTCGAGCTGGGCGATATCGAGCAGGATGTCGATCCCGTGCTCGCCGTGTAACACCGCCTCCCCCTCGAAGGTCTCGAGCGTGATCGTCTCCTCGAGCGCGCTCACCGACCGCTCCCCGACGGACTCCTCGATCCGCAGCTCCTCGTACTGGGTCTGGATCTCCTGAACGAGCTCCTCGTTTTCCATCTCGCCGACGGGATTGAACTCCTCGCCGGCGACGCTGACCTGCGGCGTCGAGATGACGGCGAACACGCCGGCCTCGATCTCGCCGCCGAAGATGTCGAGCGGGAGGTCGATCGGCCGGGTGTACTCGGAACCGTAGCTGGTCACTTCGATCTCCTGGCCGGCGACCGACTCGGTGGAGACGATCTCCTCGGTCCCCTGGTACTCGTAGCCGGTGTCGTCGGTCGCGCTCTCGGCGACGACCGCCGGCGTGGCCGAAAACGTCGTCGCGTCCTCGAGGAAGTCGTCGAGACAGCTGGCCGACACGCTGACTCCCCCGACCGCGCCCGCGGCGACGAACTGTCGTCGGTTCATCTAGCCTGAAAGAACCGCTTGCCGGGCATAAGTGGCGCGGCCGACTCGAGGCGTCCGTTTCGTGATCAGCAGTTCAGCGGAAGAGTTTCGACAATCCTCCAATCAGTGACGGTTCTACCTCCCGACATGAGTAGTATGGACCGTCCGGCGTTATGTCTGCAGTGCGAATGGAACGTTTGGCCTCGAGTCTCCAGTACCGGTCAACCACTGCGGGGGTGGGACTGAAAGGGGCTGGGCGTTGAGCGGACGCAAAGCGTCCGCGATGCTCGGGAGGGCTTCGCTCTCCCGTTGCTCAAGGAGCGAGGCGAAATAAGCACCGCAGGGAGCAACGCGACCGAGGAGCATGGTTCGAGAGAGCACAGCTCTCTCGTCATCAAGCGAAACCGTCGGTTTCGCGGAGATCGCGAATCGAAGATTCGCTCACTCACGAAAGGCGCAGAGCGCCTTTCGAACGACAGCGAGCCACAGCCCTCGAGCGGGACAGGAGCTTTCGGGGTGATACTGACGAGTAGCAGTCCTGCTCGCACGAACACAGGAGATTGCTACGTCCTCCCCAGCCGATTCGCTCACTCCCTGCGGTAGTTCGCTCATCCCTCGCGCAGTATCGTCGACCGCCCTCGCTTTCGCTCACGGTTCCCTTCGGTCACCGTTCGCTTTTCGAGGCACTCGCATACTCGCACCTCGCGACGCTCGGTCGGTCGACAGCGCACGCCACCGCAAGAAGAACGGTCGGACCGAACTGATACGTGGTCCGCCTCTATGGAACGCAATGTCTACGGATCAATCGGCAGACCACTTTTCGCTTGTCAATCGACACCCACCGACATTCTGCGAAACGGTCGACTTTCGATATAACAGGATGAGGTTTACTCGACGCAGGGCGGACAGTCCGAGGACGACCGCCGATCGCACCGCTCGGAAAAATCGTCGAACGAGACGCGCGAAACCGATCCGGCCTGAGAAGAAGTCGTCGACCGCTACTCGCCGGAGGGGAGCCGATAGCTTGCCCCCTCGTCGGTGTCCTGGACCTCGACGCCGAGCCCCTCGAGCTCGTCGCGGAGCTCGTCGGCTCGCTCGTAGTTCCCCGCCTCGCGTTCGTGCTCGCGCACGTCGAGTACGAGTTCGACGACGTCGCCGGCCAGCTCCGCGCTGCCGTCGGTCTCGCCGGTAAAGGAGAGCCCGAGTACGCTGCCGAGTTCCTCGAGGGTCTCGACGGCCTGGCGCAGTCCGCGGTAGTCGGCCTGCCCGCCCTCGCTTCCCTCGAGGTGGCGGTTGATCGCCGCCGCGATCTCGAGCAGTGCGGACTGGGCCTCGCGGGTGTTGAAGTCGTCGTTCATCGCCTCCCTAAAGGCCTCGCGGGCCTCGTCGACCGCCTCGCGGAGTTCGCCGTCCTTGACTTTGGTGCCCGCGTTCGGGGAATCGATCGCTGCGGTCGCCGCCTCGTGGGCTCGCTCGAGGCGGTCCCACCGCTCCTCGGCTTCGGCGATCGTCTCGTCGGAGTAGAGCTGCTGGCTGTTGTACGAACCCGCGGTGAGGAACGTGCGGACGACGTTTGCCCCCCAGCGGTCGACGGCCTCGTCGACGGTGACGAAGTTGCCGAGGCTCGAGGACATCTTTTCTTCGTCCATCTGGAACAGCTCGCAGTGGAGCCAGTAGTTTGCGAACTGCTGGTCGGTCGCCGCCTCGGACTGGGCGATCTCGTTTTCGTGGTGGGGAAAGACCAGATCGCGACCGCCGACGTGGATGTCGAGGGTGTCACCGAGGTGGGTCGTGCTCATCGCCGAGCACTCGATGTGCCAGCCGGGGCGGCCCTCGCCCCACGGCGACTCCCAGGTCAGCGCGGTCTCGCAGGCCTCCTTGGCCGGCGCGGCTCCCTCGTGGCGGTGTTCCTCGATCGCGTCGCTGTCGACGCCGTCGGCCTTCCAGAGCGCGAAGTCCGCGGGGTTTCGCTTCTCGGAGCGCTCGTCGGGGTCGCCCTGGGATTCGATCTCCTCGAGTTCCTGGTTCGAGAGCTTGCCGTACTCCTCGAAGCTGGTGACGTCGAAGTAGACCGAGCCGTTCGCCTCGTAGGCGTACCCCTTCTCCAGTAAGGTCTCGACGAGGGTGACGATCTCGGGGACGTGCTCGGAGACGCGGGGGTAGACCTCCGCCCGCAGGAGGTTCAGCGAGCGCATGTCCGCGAGGGTGCGTTCGATGTAGGTTTCGGCGACCTCGCTCTCGTCGTCGCCGAGGTCGTCCTCGCCGACGCGAGCGACGATCTTCTCGTTGACGTCGGTGAAGTTCTCGACGTGGCGGACGCCGTAGCCGAGCTGTTCGAGCCAGCGGTGCATGACGTCGACGTGGACCCACGAGCGGGCGTGGCCCAGGTGGGGCGGGTCAGAAACCGTCAGGCCGCAGTAGTAGAGCAGAACGTCGTCGGGATCCTGCGGCTCGAACGGCTCCGTCTCGCCCGTCAACGTGTTCGTCACGTTCAGGGTCATTACAGGGGTGTATCCGCGGCCTGCAGTTAAAACGTGTCTTTACCTCCGAAGCGCTACTCCCGGACGGGAACGGCCTCGAGGGCGTCCTCGACCGTCCGAAGGGCGTCGGCTCCCGCGACTCCTTCCACGACGAGCATCATCGCCCCTTCCCCGACGCCGGCTGCGGTCGGCTCGATCCCCTCGATCCCGAGTCGTTCCAGCGTCGTCCCGAGCGCGACCGTGTCGACGTCGCCCGTCGCGACGATCGCCGTCAGGTCGCCGCTGTCGGACCTGAACGACGTCCCGCCGATCGCGAACAGCGCCGTCTCGGGCTGGGAGCCGTCGATCGAGGCTGGCGTGATTCCGCGTTCCATCCTGACCCGAACCTCTCGAGCGTCGGTCCCGTAGGCAGGAAGCTCCTCGGCGTAGCGGCGGATCGCCGTCGCGACTGCGTCGGTCTCGCCGTCGACGTCGAGATACCGGGCTGCCGCGGTGTAGTTGACGACTCCGGCCCGCAGTGCGTCGACGAGAAACGGGCTCCCGTCGACAGCTCGACGCGTTTCGCTCGCGAGCGACATAGATGTACAGCTGTGACACACAACCGCGGAGGGATAAGCCTCGTGGTCGGCGGCGACCGCGGTGCTTTTGCCGCGAGCGCTCCATCGATCGAGTATGAAACCCGACGACGTCGAAGCCGTGATCGAGTCCGAACTCGAGGGCGCCGAGGCAACCGTCACGCACGCACGTGACAAACACGACGACGATCACCTCGCCGCGACGGTCGTCTCGCCGACGTTCGAGGGCGAGTCGCTCGTCGGCCAACACCAGCAGGTGTACGACGCCCTCGAGGACCACATGACGACCGATATTCACGCCCTCGAGCTGTCGACGTACACGCCCGAGGAGTACGACGACCTCGAGTAGCCGGCGTCGGTCGGCCTGCGACCGCCTTCCGATCCGTCTCCACCGACGGTCGAACCACAGGATACTCGTGTTCGCTCGCGAGAACGTTCGTATGGAGTCGCTTCACCCGCGAATCAGGCTGTTGTGGATCGCACAGACGGCGATCCTGGCGGCCGTGCTCGGTGCCGTCCTCGTCGCCGTCGACCGGTGGCTCGTCCCCGTGCCGACGGCCGGACTGGTGGGTATCGTCGCCGTCGCGGCGGTCCTCGGAATCGCCTACGCCGTCCGGCTCTACCAGATCTGGCAGTTCGAACTGCAGGGCGACGCCCTCTATCTCGAGCGCGGTGTCATCACGTTCGTCGAGACGGCCGTCCCGTTCGTTCGGGTCCAACACGTCGACACGCAGTTCGGCCCCGTCGAGCGAACGCTCGGACTCTCGAGCGTCGTCGTCTACACGGCAGGCTCGCGAAACGCCGACGTTCGGATCCCCGGACTGACGCCGGATCGCGCCCGGAAGCTACAGGATACGCTCCGAGAACTCGCCGTCGAAAGTGAGGCCGACGACGCCGTATGAATCGGCTCCACCCCTTCAGCGCGGTCGTCTACGCGCTTCGGTACGGCCTGCTGTGGCTGTGGGTTCCGTTCTTCCTCGTCACCGCCCTCGCGGGGACCGTCGCGGCCGTCAGCATCGCCTGGCTGCCGGTGGTCACGGCGCTTGGCTTCCTCTTTGGCGCCGCGTACGGTATCGTCTACTACTACCGCTTCGAATACGGAATCACGCCGGACACGTTCGACGTCGCCTCCGGGGTCGTCGCGCGTCGCTCCCGCGAGATACCCTATCGGCGGATCCAGAACGTCGACGTCCGCCAGGGCGTGTTACAGCGCGTCCTCGGGCTCGCGGTCGTCACCGTCGAAACCGCTGGCGGCGGCAACAGCGAGGCGGCACTCCAACTCGTGAGCAAGTCGGAGGCCGATCGCCTCCAGCACCAGATCCGGCGTCGAACCGCCGGCGTCGACGCCGACGACCCCGACCGAGCCACCTCCGAGGCATCCGAGGACGGCCGACCACTCGACGATGAACCGCTCGACGAGCAGCCGTCTCGAGTCGATAGAACTCCCGAGACGCCGCCGGCTTCCGAGACGCGACCCCGGCGCGAACCGACCGAACCGAGCCGAAAACGGCTGTTCGCCCTCGATTCTCGAGAACTGCTCCTCTACTCGCTGACGACGCTGCGGCCAGCTGCCCTCGCCGCCGTTGGATTCCTGTTTTTCTTCGCGACCGATACGATTCTCGACTTCCTCGTGACCCTCTCGCAGCCGTTCGGCGGTCCGCAGGACCTCCAGACGGGCGACACACAGAGCTACGGCGTCCTGACGGTCGTCTCGATGATAAACGGGATCGTCATTACCTACCTCGTCAGTGTGGCCTACACCTTCGCGACGTACTACGACTTCCGGCTCGGTCGGGTCGACGAGGACTTCGTCTACGAGCGAGGGTTGCTCCAGCGCTACAGCGGCTCGATCCCCGCGGAGAAGGTACAGTCGGTGACGATCACCGACAACCCGCTCCAGCGGCTGATCGACTACGCCGGACTGTGGGTCGAGACGGCCGGCTACGGCCCCGACAGCAGCGGCGGCAGCCAGTCGGCCGTTCCCATGGCCCGCGCGGCTCACGTCCACCGGTTCGCGGAGAACCTCACGCACGTCGAAACGCCCGCGTTCGCGAGTCCGTCGCCGATCGCCCGCCGTCGATATCTCGTTCGCTACTCCCTGATCGCCGCCGTCGTCGTCGCCGCCGCCCTCGCACTCGCACAGGTGGCGCCCCTCGAGCGGTGGTATCTCGCCGCGGTCGTCTTTGCGGCGGTCCCGCCCGCGGCCCACCTGCGGTACGTCCATCTTGGCTACTACGTCGGCGAGGACCACCTGGTGATCCGCCGTGGATTCTGGCGCCGACGGACGACCGTGATCCCCTACTTCCGGATCCAGACCGTCTCCACCCGACGATCGGTCTTCCAGCGCCGGCTCGGCATCGCCTCGCTGGTCGTCGACACCGCCAGCTCGCGGACGCTGTTCTGGGATACCCCGACGATATACGACGTCGACCTCGAGGACGCCCGTGGCGCCCACCGAACCGGCCGGAAGCGTCTGCAGTCGGCCCTGCGAGAGCGGGCTCGCGCCGACGACGCCGGCTTTTCGGTGGATTTTACCTGACCCCTCTCGAGGTGTCGGGTATGACACGCGACGACGAGTTCCGCACCGAGGAGGACAGTCTCGGCGAGATGCAGGTGCCGGCCGACGCCTACTGGGGCGCCCAGACCCAGCGCGCGATCCAGAACTTCCCGATCTCGGGGATTTCGTTCAGTCGGCGGTTCGTCCGCGGGCTCGGCGTCGTCAAGAAGGCCGCCGCCCAGGCCAACCGCGACCTCGGCCTGGTCGAGGACGACGTCGCCGAGGCGATCGTCGAGGCCGCGGACGAGGTCATCGCCGGCGAGCACGACGACCAGTTCCCGGTCGACGTCTTCCAGACCGGCTCCGGGACCTCCTCGAACATGAACGCCAACGAGGTCATCGCCAACCGCGCCGCCGAGCTCATGGGAAGCGAGATCGGCGACCGCGTCGTCCACCCCAACGACCACGTCAACTACGGTCAGTCGTCCAACGACGTGATCCCGACCGCGATGCACGTCGCCTCCCTCGAGGCCGTCGAGAAGGATGTTATCCCCGCACTGGATACGCTCCGGGAGTCCCTCGAGCGCAAAGAGGAGGAGTTCGACGACGTCGTCAAGACGGGTCGAACCCACCTCCAGGACGCGACGCCGGTGACGCTCGGCCAGGAGTTCGGCGGCTACCGCACCCAGGTCGAGAAGGGGCTCGACCGCGTCGACAAGGTTCGGAACCACCTCGCGGAGCTCGCGCTGGGCGGCACCGCGACCGGGACGGGGCTGAACACCCACGAGGAGTTCCCCGGCCGCGCGGCGGAGTACATCACGAAAGAGACCGGCGTCCAGTTCCGCGAGGCCGACAACCACTTCGAGGCCCAGGCGGCCCACGACGCGATGTCCGAAGCTCACGGCGCCCTCCGAGTCGTCGCGGGCTCGCTGAACAAGATCGCCAACGATCTTCGGCTACTGGCCTCCGGCCCGCGAAACGGGCTGGGCGAGATCGAACAGCCCGAGAACCAGCCCGGCTCCTCGATCATGCCCGGCAAGATCAACCCCGTCGTCGCCGAGGCGGTCAACCAGGTCCACAAGCAGGTCGTCGGCAACGACGCCGCCGTCTCCGCGGGCGCCGCGGAGGGCCAGATCGACCTCAACCTCTACAAACCCGTCCTCGCCCACAACTTCCTCGAGTCCGCGGAGCTGATCGCGAACTCGAGCCAGATCTTCGCCGAGCGGTTCGTCGACCCGCTCGAAGCCAATCGCGAACACTGCGAGGAGCGCGTCGAACAGTCGATGGCGATGGCCACCTCGCTGAACGTCCACATCGGCTACGACAAGGCCAGCGAGGTCGCCAAAACGGCGCTCAAGGAGGACAAGACGGTTCGCGAGGTCGTTCTCGAGAAGGGCTACCTCGACGAGGAGGAGGCCGACGAGGTGCTCGACCCCGAGAAGATGACCCAGCGCGGTATCCTGGGCCGCGAGGAGTGAGCCCGGCGTTCCGAACGGACGTCTCGTAGCTCACCGCCGGATCAACTCGAGTATCGGCCCATCCATCACAATCCTGTCATAGCGTGACAGGGGTCGGCCGCTCGAGGGTGCGTTCTCGGGAACGTCTCGCGAAACGAAGCACACGGACTCGAGTACTATCGACTACTGATCGTTCTTTCTTGTCTGTCGGTCGAACCCAAACCAACCGAATGAGGCCGAATCAAGCGCGATCCGGGCGCAAGAAAAGAACCCAAGCAGTTTTTACGGATGCTCGCGTCAGACGAAATATGCACACCTGTCGTAACTGCAACCAGTCGTTCCAGACCGAGCTCGCCCTCGAACTCCACCGGGATACCTGTGAGAAAGCCCAACTGTTCTGTCAGGTATGCGGCGACCGATTCCGCGAGCGAGACGCGACCGAGGACGGGTGGCACTACGAGTGTCCCGCCGAGGACTGCGACGGAGAGGGGCTCCGAGAGGATCTCTATCAGGTCGACGACGTCCGAACGGCGACACACTGACCGCCCCGGTTTTCCGCGCTTTCTCCCTCGATTCGGGGTTCTATCCGTTTCTGACTCCTGCCCGATTCCGAGATCCGACTTTTTATTCGCACCCCTTCCCTTCGATTCCTCATGGAGCGACTCAATCCCCGGGTCCGCGTCGTCTGGCTGTTCTTGGCGGTATTCCGGGCTGGAATCGTCGGCGGATTTCTCGTCGGCGCCGCGCTGGTACTCTCAGAGACGGGGCTATGGGCGAACTCGCCGGACCTACTCGTTCCGGGTGCGATCGGTCTCGCGGTCGCCCTTGGACTCGTCCGCATCATCGTCGCCTGGCGGCGCTACGCCGTCTGGCGCTTCGAGGTGCAGGACGACGGGCTCTACATCGAGCGGGGGGTCTTCACCCGGATCAAGACCGTCGTCCCCTACGTCCGCGTCCAGCACGTCGACTCGAGGCGGTCGCCGATCGAGCGAACGACCGGGCTGGCGACGGTCGTCGTCTACACGGCGGGCTCGCGAAGCGCCGACGTCGCGATCCCCGGACTGACGCCAGAGCGAGCCGAGCAGCTCCGTGAGGACCTGCGCCGGCTCGCGATCGAGAGCGAGGGTGAGGACGCGGTATGAGAAAACTCCACCCGCTCTCGATCGCGGTCAGATCGATCTCGCGCAGCGTCAACGTCGGGCTCCTCTTTTTCATCGCCGGCGTCTTCGCCTCGCCTGGCGGTGCCGGGGGGACACTCGTCTCCGTCGGCGGGATGGTGTTGCTCGGAATCGTCGTCGCAGTCGTCTACGAGGTCGCCTACTACGAGCGGTTCCGGTACGAACTCACGGCGGACACGTTCGACGTCGCCTCCGGGGTCCTCGCGAGGCGCGACCGGGAGGTTCCGCTGCGACGGATCCAGAACGTCGACGTCCGTCAGCCGGTTCTCAGCCGACTGTTCGGGCTCGCGGCCGTCCACATCGAGACCGCCGGCGGCGGCCAGACCGAGGTCTCCCTGCAGTACGTCGACGAGGAGGAAGCTCGACGACTCAGACGCCAGCTTCGCCGCGGCGCGCGAGCCGAAGACGACGAGGGCGAGGAGTCGGCGTCCGAGACTCGAGACTCGAGCCCGGACGACGAAGAGGAGCTTCTCTTCGAGATCGAACCCCGGGAGCTGGCGATCCTCAGCGTGTTCACGATCGACCCCGGGGCCAGCCTGCTGGGCGGAATCGCGCTGTCCTTTCTCAGCGGGTTCGACCCGTCGACGCTGATCCCGGCCGACCTGGTCGACGGCCTACCCGGCGCCGAGGGTGGGCTCGTCGCCCTCGCGTGGCTCGTCGTCCTGTTCCTGCTCGCGGCCTGGGTCGTCAGCGCCGTCCTCACCTTCAACCGCTACTACGGGTTCCGACTCACCCGCGGCGGCGACGAACTCTACTACGAGCGGGGGCTCGTCCAGCGCTACAGCGGAACGATCCCCCTCGAGAAAGTTCAGACGCTGACGATCACCGAGCGCGTGCCGTTCCGGTGGTTCGGCTACGGCGCGCTAGCGGTCGAAACCGCCGGCTACGCGCCCGGGCAGGGCTCTCGAGGGACGGAGTCGGCGATCCCGCTTGCGGGCTACGACCGCGTCGTGGGCCTGGCCCGATCGATCGAGCCCTTCGGCGAGGTCGACCTCGAGGCCCCGCCCAAGCGCGCACGGGAACGGTACGGCGTTCGGTACCTGCTGGTCGTCGGTGCGTTGGTCGGCGCCGGCTACCTGCTCACGACCGCGACGGCGCTCGAGCGGTGGTACCTCCCCGCTGCCCTGATCGTCCTCGTCCCCGCCGCGGCCCACCTGAAGTGGCGCAATCGGGGCCACCAGCTCGGTGACCGCTACGTCTTCACCCGAACCGGGTTCTGGAACCGGACGACCAAGGTCGTCCCCTACTACCGCGTCCAGGCGGTGTTGCACACCCAGTCGATCTTCCAGCGACGGCGCCGCCTGGCGAGCGTCACCGCCGACACCGCCAGCTCGGCCTCGCTTCTCGGCCGCGCAGCGACCGCCTACGACATCGACGACGAGCGCGGGCTCGAGATGCAACTCGAGATCGAGGAGCGGTTGCAGGAACGGCTTCGGGCACGAAAGCGAGAGCGGACGGTCGGAGAGTGGTTTCAGCACGACCTTTCGAACGACGAATCGGCCGGTGACGACTCGGAATAGCCCACGTCTGCCGTTCGCCGAACTCGGTCGTAGCGTCTCTCCGTCGAACCGCAACCGATCGAATCGATATATCGAAATAGGATTTACGAGTCCATTTTCCATCATCCGATACCCTCATACGGACCGATCATTCCAATAGACACCTCACTGTAACGATATGTTTTCATTGTGTGCTCCCGGATCGCCGGAGACGTAGCACATCACAACGAGTCGGACACGGTGAGGAGTCGGCAACGGGGCCCCTATATAGTTGGACTGGGAACGGCTGAACTCGAGTGTTGCGGACCGAGCGAGTGTGCAAGCCGCGGTTCGTCCAGACGCCTCGGGGCCCACCCTCGTTGCTGTAGCAAGTGAGGAAACCATCGCTTCGAACCTCGTTACGCTCCGTCGCTCCTGGTACAAACGCGATCGTAGCGACCGCTGTCCCTCAACTACGCGGGCGTATCGATATCCGGTACACCCGTCGAAGTTCGGGACCAGTGTTGTAACGCCCTCACTCCCCGACCGGAGCCCTCGTGACCCTTCACAGCCACGACGGAGGTGGTACTGGGGGGTCAGGAACTCGATGCTGTTTTCGCCGCTTTCCGTTCGGATCGTCTCGACTAGAGACGCGACTCCCACCACCGGGTTCCGACGCCCGTCGGAGTCGAACCGAAACTCACTCGAGGTCACAGCGGGACGGCGCAGAAGGCTCGGCTGTAGCCGTCCGCAGAACGCGACACGTTCTGCAGCCGAGATGAACCGACGATTCGCCGACCGTCGGAGAGCGTAACACTCCAAAAGGCTTCACGAGATCGAAGATCTGCGAACGTGAGAGCAAGTACGGATGCACTCGTTGACCTCGAGTGTTACCGGAAGGGTACGTCCAACGGACCCAGAGGTATAGTAGACGCTGAAACGATTGACACACTGACACTCTGTCGTACGGTGATCAGATGTACACTGACGCTCAGCGTCTACTATAGCCGGTGGGACGAACTGTCTATTCGAAATCCGGATAGACGAGTGCACTGTTCCGACTCCCGCGCCGAAGCCTTCTGAGAAGTCTCTCGATGAGAGTACCGGGAACGTAGAGCTTTCCTCAGGGGGGGTGAAGTACGGGAGTCAGCTGTCATGCCCACGAACTCACTCGTGGGGCGCCGACCGAATACGTCCCGTCCCCATAGCCGACGGTCCCGGGGAAAACTCTCGGAACCGGAGGTCAATGGAGGAACCACTCTCGGCCACCCTGTTCGGGGGTAACCGAGAGCGACAGAAAGTGTTACCGTCCGGTGAATACTCCTGTATCGCGTCCCGTGCTATTAGCGATAACAACGACAAGGGACCTCTCGTCCAACGATAGGGGAACCAGAAGCGATTCGGTATCGAGACTCCGGGTGCGGGGGTCGTAGCGACCTTTCATCGAAGCAGGTAGTTCAGTGACATCCCTCCGGGTCAAGCGCTTCGAGAGAACCTCGCACTCTCGTCAGCGAGCGAAACCAACGGTTCGCGGACCTCACCGAACGGACCGAACGGTGTCACCGACACCGTCGTCATCACGAGACCGCGTTGCCGTCTCGAACGACTTCGTTCCGCTCAGTCACGAAAGACGAACTCTTCCGTACGACCCCAGGACACTCTCGCTGTACCGCTGTAGAGGGCGTCGAATTTCCCTCGAGCGCCGGTGTTCACAGGACCCTTCGGTCACTTGCGGACAGCAACTCAATAACCCGTCGACGATTTGGTTCGGTTCGCGTGTTCGACTACCGAACAGTAGCGTCGCTGACCGACCCGCGGCTGTTCGCGTCCTCCCTAGTCGTCCTCGATCGGAGCGATTCCTCTTCACAGAAGGGCCGCGATTCGCTCGCGTTCCCTTTCTCGAGGCTTCGATACATCTTGAACTTTAGTCCCATCGATTAGCTGACTGTATCCGGAACTACGGACCTAGCCCCATCTAAATACGGACTCGTGACCAAAATACACTGCGATAACTAAGTCACGAACTCGAGATAAGGATCGTTATCCCGAAATACAACAAGGTTGATGGTCCGCGCGTCTGAGTAGTCGTGTATGGCTGACTCGACGGAGACGTCTAAATCGTCTGTCAGAACGTACGTTCCTCCCTACCAGAAAGAAGAGTGGCAATCTCACGCCGACGACCTCGGAATGAGTCAAAGCGAGTTCGTTCGGACGATGGTCCAGGCCGGACGACGCGGATTCGAGGGCGACCTCGAGGAACCCGGTTCTCCGGACGAAGACCCCAGGGGTAACGCCCTCGAAACACGTCTCCTCGAGTTACTGTCCACTGACACCTACACGTGGGACGAACTCCTCGAGGCGGTTAGCGACGACATCGAGTCTCGCCTCGACGACACGCTCGAGGAGCTCCAGGCCGAGAACCGGGTTCGGTACAGCGGACGCCACGGCGGGTACACGATCGTGGGTGACGATGGCGAGTAGCGTCGACGCCCCCGACACGATCGAGGATCCGATCGCGTACTTCCTGGACGACCAGCGCTACCACGGCAAGAGCGAGCGCACCCTCGAGGCCTACCAGCGAGTGCTCCGGCAGTTCGAAGCGTTCGTTCGCGAACGCTTCGACGCCGAGGCGGTGTCGGCGGTCGGTCGACGGGAGTGTATGGCCTGGGTGCACTCGCTACGCGAGCGATTCGAATCGAGTACGATCGCGACCTACGCCTCCTATCTCAACCGCTTCTACGAGTACATGAATCGGGTCGGCGCGTTCGAGGAGAATCCGATGGTACTCGTGATGGAGGAGCTGTCCGAATCGATCGACGCGAATCCGACCCGACGGGATATCTCGGTGCCGGAGATGCGCGAGTTCGTCGGCTCGATCGCTCATCCCCTCGAGCGCGCGGTCGTCGTTACCCTGCTGAAGACGGGGATGCGGGTGGGTGAACTCTGTAACCTCGATTTGCGGGACTGTCACCTCGCGGTTCCGGAGCTCGATCTCGAGTGGACGCCGCGGGTGGAACTCGAGCGACGCCCGGCCTCGCTGTTCGTCGACCCCGAACTGGCACGCGGGCGGACGGTCAACGGCGAGGAGCGAACGGCCTCGAACAAACGAAAGCGGGAGACGGTGATTCCCGTCGACGACGAACTTCGGCAAGTGCTGCTCGAGTGGCTGGCGATCCGGCCGGATCCGGTGTCGCCGGCCGACCCCCTCTTTCTCGACACCCGCGACAGCTGGGGCGAGCGACTCGAGCCCGCGGACGTCCGGTACGTCGTCGAGAAACACGCCCGGGAACGAGGTTGGTACCGAACGGGCGGCGGGGCGACCGAGAACGTCACCCCCCATTACTTTCGGCACTTCTTCACGACCCACCTGCGGGATCGGACGGGTGATCGGGGGATTGTCAAGTATCTCCGCGGAGACGTCGCAAGCGATATCATCGACACCTACACCCACAACTGGGGCGATCAGGTCCGGACGGTCTATGAACGGAACGTCTACTCGCTGTCCTGATCGCGTCCGGCTCGACGCTCGAGCGAGGGAACTGGGGGACTACGGGAGACGGCTCGAGAGCGGTGGCCGTCGATCGATCTCCTCGAGGTGCGCGCACTCCCGACCGCTATCTCGCTTCGGTCGCCGCCGACCCTCCGGAAGCCGAGGTAGCGGACGCGTCCGACGTGGGACCTACCGGGCTACCGTCGGTCGGTCACTATGATCAGACCGAGTTACTCCCTCGAGGGGAATCGGTGAACCGTTCGCATCGGCGGGAATTAGTGGGGTCTCGGCCTGCGGATACACAGACCGATGCGTCGCGGTCGTGGACGGTCTCGGCCTCGTGCAGGCTACGAGTCGATTCCTCACGTTCCATTGGACCGATGGTGCGTCGGAGCGCGGTCGATGCCGAAAGTTGTCGCAGTTGCCGTCACCTCGGGGAACGTCGGACGGGGAACTCGAGGGTCCGAGAGGCGTTCGTCACTCGAACTCCGTTAGGCGTCGTTCGTGTCCGACCGCCATCATGACAGCTCTCGACGAAACGGTTTCCCTCGAATCCGAGCGACTGCCCTCGGACACATAAACCACATCTCGATATAGAAAATTCCGGAATCGATTTCGACGGTCGAAGTGGGAGATTCGGCCGGAGCAGACGCTCTCGAGCTGAGTATCGATCGTTTCGAGAACGAGAGGGTCAGTTCGGGAGCGCGAGTTCGGTGTCGGGGGCACCGCTCGTGAGCGCCGACCGCACCGCGGCGACGGCGTCGGTCACCTCTGACCCGTTCTCGAGCAACACCGTCTCGCTGGGGAACAGCTGTTCGCCGAGTACGAGTCCGTGCTCGCGGGCGGTCGAACCGGTGACCGTCAGGTAGACGCCAAGCCCCGCGTCGGCGATCGCGGCTTCCTCCTCGCGGCCCTCTGTGGGGTAGTGAAAGTCGACGCCGTCGAGCGTCTTCGTTCCCAGCACGGCCTGTACCAACCGTTCGTACCGGGGCTCGATACAGAGCGGTCCCTCGTAACCCTCGAGGAAGCCGCGGTCGATCGGCGCCTGCTGGGGCGCCGTCTCCGGGGTTGCCATCAGCGTGTGGTAGACGGTGTCGCCGAGTCCCGTGACGACGCGGACGTCGGTGTCGACGGGGTTGATCCGGGCGTTGACGTCGGCGATCCGGTTCAGCGGTTCGGGACGGAGTTCGACGACCTCCTCGAGCACCAGGTCGGCGCTGTCGAACCCGAGCGCGAACTCGTGGGTCCGCAGCGCGCGGAACGGCTCCTCGCGGCCGACGAGCTGGATCTCGGTACCGTTCCCGTCCTCGAGAGGAATCGTGACGCTGTCGAAGACGATCCGTCTGGGCTTGCCGGCCCGGTCGTCCCGCAAGAGGGTGTACTCGGGCTCGGTCGGATCGTCGACGGTGCTGTAGGTGGCGAGGCGATGGTAGACGTCCGCCTCGGCGTCGAGGCGTCCCTTGGTGAGGGCCTTTTCGTGGCGGAGCGTCGAGGTAACGTCGTCCGCGAGGATCGGCACGTCGAGGCGCGCGGCGATGCGATCGAGCACGCACTCGAGCGGGCGACCCTTTCGCGGAACGGCAATCGGAATCGTCTCGCCCATCGACCGGTTCTCGGCCATCGAGCGGTAAACGAGTTGCGTTTCAGGAAGGAATGCTACAGGTCGACACGATCGCCGATCTCGACGAGCTCGAGCCGATTCGGATACTCGAAGCTCTTGGCGTGGTGGTGGAGCACCTTCGGGTCAGACGTCAGGCCGCGCCACATGTCCCAGTGACTGGGCAGCAGGGCCTCGAGCTCGAGGTCGGCGGCGGCCTCGACGATCTGGTTCTCGTCGTTGTACCACCGCGTCCGCTTCGGCTCGCCGGTCTCCTTGTCGGGGATCCGTCCGACGGTGCCGAACGCGAGCGCACCAAGGTCGATGTCGTACGCCGAACCGATCCGTTCGAACTCCTCGGACGGTTTGGTGTCGCCGCCGTGGAAGAAGGTACCGGCCTCGTGTTCGACGACGTAGCTGACGGGGTGGGTCGCGTCGGGATCGTTCGCGCCCTCGACGTGGACCGTGAACTCGCCGATATCGATCGTCTCGCCCTCCGTCACCTCGACGAGCTGGTCGTCCGCGACGTCGTATTCCTCGGTCCAGGACTCGTCCTCGCGGGCGACGGTCAGGCTGTCGTCGGGCGCGTAGAACGTCGCGCCCGCGTTCTCGAGGATCGGCGCCTGGCTCGGGCCGTGGACGTGGTCGGTGTGTTCGTGTGTCGCGAGGACGGCGTCGGCCTCGCCGATATCCTCGGGGTCGAACGGAACGGGGATCATCCGCACCGTTCGAGGCGGATCGCCCACGCCGACGTACGGGTCGATGAAGATCGTCGTCCCGCCGGTGCCTTTGAGCACGAACCCGTTACAGCCGAGATACCAGACCGCGACGCCCTCGGGGGAGGCGTCCTCGATCTCGCGGACGAGCCAGTCGTCCCAGTCGCTGGATGTCATACTCGAGGATGTGCGAACCGGCTGGGTAAGTGTTGTGTCTCCCGACTCGGCATCCCTTCGAGTCCCGTCGACCGACGGTTAGTTCGACTTCGAGTTATTGTTGGTTACAGACCTTCCATTGCCAGGTGAATCTTGATGCGACGCCGTACTGGTGTGACTCACACATGTCGAACGATTCCATCCTCCCGACCGGACAGCGACGCGACGTACTCCAGACCGTCGGCGGACTCGCCGGGTTCGCGCTCATCGGCTCGACGTCGGCAGCCGGTGCCGGCGACGACGGTGACGTAGAGGGAGACGGTGCGACCGAGAACGGCCGGTACGCGCTTCCCGACCTCCCCTACGAGTACGACGCCCTCGAGCCACACATCGATGAACGGATCATGGAGCTCCACCATAGCGCCCACCACCAGGCGTACGTCGACGGCGCGAACGCCGCCCTCGATACGTTCGAGGAGATGCGCTCCGAGAGCGACTACGAGGATATCAAGGCCGCGAAGCGGGATTTTTCGTTCAACTTCTCGGGACACATCAACCACACCATCTTCTGGCAGAACATGAGTCCCGACGGCGGTGGCGAGCCGGACGGCGAACTCGGGGCCGCGATCGACGAGCAGTTCGGCTCGTTCGAGGCGTTCCGCGAGGAGTTCACCGCCACCGCGGAGAACGTGGAGGGCGACGGCTGGGCGATGCTGTTCTACGAACCGGTCGCGGATCTCCTGTTCATCGGACAGGTCGAATCGCAGAACGGGCTAGCCCACCAGGGCTCGATCCCGATTCTCACCCTCGACGTCTGGGAGCACGCCTACTACCTCCAGTACGAGAACGAGCGCGGGAGCTACGTCGAGGAGTGGTGGAACGTCGTCGACTGGGACGATGTCTGCGATCGTTACGAGTTCCTGACGCAGGTCGAGGCCGGAAAGGGCAAGGACGACGACCACGCCGACGAGACGGACGAATAATCGGCGCAACCGTCCTCGCGGCTGGACTGTGGGATTTGAGACGCTAAGACCGCACGTCGGCGACGATCGCGCCGAAGCCGACGACGAGAACGGCGATATCGACGACGGGGCCGGCGACCGGGAGCAGCGACAGCGCCGAGAGGACGAGCGTTCCCGCGAGCAACGCGGCCCAGCGGTTGTCAGTCCCGAGGAGTGCGGTCCCAAAACTCACCGAGACCAGCACGGTGCCGACAATGAAGGCGACGGCCAGCGCGAACAGTCCCGGAACGACGACCAGCAGTCCGATGACCGTAATCGCGAGCAAGAACCCGACGACGACCGTGAGAACGGTCGTGAGCAGTCCGAACGCCAGCGACTCACCGGGGTTCGATCGGATCCGTTCGACCAGGCGAGCCGTGTAGTTCGGGGCGAACACGAAGAGAAGCGCGCCGATGGCGAGCGTCACTACGATCTCGGCGACGAGTTCCCCGGCCGGGGACGCAAGCGGATCCGCCGTCTGGGCCGCGGCAGGCCTAACGAGAAGCCAGCACGCGACGGACGCGATCACGAGGAACCGGCGCTCGAGTGACACGCGCCGAAACAGTCACTGGACAATCATATACGCTCTAACCGAAAATGGGCAACTCGGTTACCAGGTGCCGTGGAACGTGTCGAACGAGAGGTTCTCGAGCGGCTCGTTGCCGACGGCGATCTCGTACTCGCCGGGCGTGAGCATCGGCTTGTGAAACTGCGGGCCGTCGTCGGTCGTGATGCGGGGACAGCCGGTGTTGACGAACGCGTCCATATCGAAGTTCCGCAGGCGGTCAGGCGTCACTTCGTCCATCGTGATGAGGTAGGCGTCGTCGTTGTCCGCGAGGATCTCCTGGGCCTGGTCCCAGCGACCCTGTCCGATCTTCGTACAGAAGATGACGCCCCACTTCTGGGCGTCCATCGCCTTGTGGACCGAGGCGTAGCGCTGTTTCAGGAACTTCTCCGTGTCTGCGACCGTGACGACGTTGTTGACGGGGTCGGCGATGACGACGTGTTTCTCGGGGTGTTCCATCGCCAGCCCGAGCGGGTGGAACTTCCCGCCGCCGACGTACAGTACCTGATCGGCGGGGACGTCCGCGCTGGCGTAGTTACAGCCGAGCACCTGCCCCTCGTGGGTGAGTCGCTCGTCGCCGCGACGACTCTGTACCTCGTACCCTCGCTCTTCCAGGAACTCGGTCATCTCCTCGTAGCGGTTCATGTGCTGGGCGGTGGTGACGAGGCCGACGCCCTCCGTTTCGTCGGGATCCTCGAGCGTGTCGAGGGCTTCCTCCATGATCGGCTGGACCTCGACGTTCGAGAACAGCGGCACGTAGATCACCTTGTCCGTGTCCTTCATCGGCGAGTGGCCGAAATGAGCGAACACGTCGGTACGTTTCATCAGGTAGGTGTCGAGGTCGCAGGCGCCGTAGCAGGGCTGACCCGAGAGCATGAACGTCACGTCGTCGTCGGCCAGCTCCCGGAGGTCGTCGGCCACCTTCGGGCCGCGGCGTTTCAGTCCCTCGGGGAACTGCAGGCCGACGGTCTCGGCGTCTCGTTCCTCGATCGCCTCGATGATCCGCTCGAGTTCGTAGTCCCACTCCCGGTCGTGCTTGAGGCTCATCCCCACGTTTCTGAGGTCTCCCTCACTGTACTCCGACTCCTGGCTCATTGTCTCCGGTTACGGCCACGGACGTATAACGGCGGCGCTTCCCGGACGACTGCCGACTGCTCCGATGAGAGCACACTCTCTATTTTATATATTACTAAACCAAAAAGTCATGGTGGTGGAGTTAAAATCAGGGAGGCATGACAACGGAACAGCCCCCTGACGGCTACCTCCTCGAGCTCTACCGGCGGTACGTCGGCGAGCCCGAGGGGTACACCGACGTCTACGTCGGGTTCGGCCTCTTCTTCGGCGGAATCGGCATCGGAGCGACGGCCCTCCTGCTTTTCCTCTGGGGAAGCACTCACGAGGCACGGACCCTCGAGAGCGCCTACTACGACCTGCTCCAGCCGGCGTACGCGCTGGGGCTGCTGTCGCTGCCGGCGACGATGCTCGGCGTGGTCGTCCTGTTGCCCTCCGATCGGCGGACGCTGTACGCCGCGGCCGGCGGTGCGGCGATCACGGTCCTCGCCGCCGCCGGCTTCGTGTACGCGTACCCGTATCACTGGTACTTCGTCGGCGACGTCGACTACACGGTAGAGATCGTCACCGCGTACGCGGTCGGTCTTACCGGGCTCGTCGCCTCGACCGGGGCCGCGCTGGTCGGCCACTACCTCGAGCTGGCGCGCCGGGCGGAGTCGGCCAAAGCTGACGAGGACGACGAGGCCGACGACGGGCTCACGATGGCGGACATCCGCGAGGACATCGACGCGGCGATGGCCAGCGTCGACCTCTCCTGGGGCGGCGTCGAGAAGACCGACCACAAGCGCCTCGAGTTCGACGACGACGGGTTCGACGACGTCTCGATGGATCCCGGAGAGGGGACGACGACGACCCGTTCGTCGGGAGTCGACGACGCCGTCGCGGGTCTGAAGGGACTTCAGGGCCGGGAGACGAAGACGACGGCCTCGAGTTCGACCGTCGACGACCAGACGGCGAAGCTGACCGAGCTCCGCGAGCGAAAGCGAAAGGAGCGAAACGGAGCCGATACCGGCTCGAACGGCGTCCTCGGCGGGATCGTCGCTCGCGTCCGCACGCTGCTCGAGCGATCGTAGGCCGCCGTTCTCTCTGCACAATTCATAAATCAATACATTCTCGCCATTAAACTTATAACCTAATAGGTACGTTTGCCGGTATGGCCAAAGGCCTAGACGTCGGCACGATGAATATCCTGTCGGCACAGCAGGACGGAAACGACACGGTGTTCGTACAGCAACGCAACTCCTTCGTGGAGATCGGCTACTCGGATATGGCCGAGCAGATGCTCGCCAGAAGCGAGGTGTTGCACATCCGCAAGGACGACAAGGTGTACGTCGTCGGCGACGACGCCCTGAACTTCGCGAACATCTTCAACAAGGAGACCCGCCGCCCGATGAAACACGGGATCCTCTCGAACGACGAGCAGAGCGCGATCCCGATGATGAAACTCATCATCCAGCAGGTCGTCGGCGAACCCGACCGCCCCGGCGAGAAGGTGTACTTCTCGACGCCCGCGGATCCGATCGATTCGGAGCTCTCGACGCTGTACCACCAGAAGACGATCGAGTCGTTCCTCGACGATATGGGGTACGACGCCGAACCCATCAACGAGGGGATGTCCGTCATCTACAGCGAGCTCGCGGACAACAACTTCACCGGACTGGGAATCAGCTTCGGCGCGGGGATGACGAACGTCTGTCTCGCCTACTACGCGGTACCGGTGATGAAGTTCTCGGTCGCCCGCGGGGGCGACTGGGTCGACGAGCAGGCCGCCCGCGCGACGGGGACGCCGGTCGACAAGGTCACCTCGATCAAGGAGGACGACTTCGAACTCGACTTCACGACCGACGTCGGTGGCGTGGAGGGCGCGCTGTCGATCTACTACGAGAACCTGCTCGACTACGTCATCGAGAACATCGTCAGCGAGGTCGACGAGGAGGACATCGAGGAGGGACTCGACATCCCGGTCGTCGTTACGGGCGGAACTTCGAGCCCGCTCGGGTTCGAGAAGCTGTTCCGCGACCATCTCCGCGAGGCGAGCATCCCGTTCTCGATCAGCGGCGTCTCCCACGCCAGCGAACCGCTGTACAGCGTCGCTCGAGGGGGACTCGTCGCCGCCCGATCCGACGAGGACGTCGATCACGAGGAGTCCGAACCCGAACCCGAACCGGAGCCGGAAGCGGAACCGGCGCCCCCGAGCGAGTGAGGCCCTGCGGGCTGTCTCCGCACTGAACGTTTTCTCGAGCCGGCCCGTTCGTGCTCCGGGTCGGGTTCGACACGCCGTTTTTGCCGCCCGAGTAGCTCCGCTGTCGTCTCAGTGGCCGTTCGAAGCGTGCGGTCCCAGAAGAAGGTATTACTACTGTGCATCAGAAATGTTTTTGTATGCAGGCCATGTATGCACTCGCAATGAGCACGACGTCCGGCCCCGAACTCGAGTCGCCGATCGACCGCTGTCGACCTGCAGACGTCACGCCCGTCGCGATCGAGGCGACCGCACTGGAATCGACCGCGCCGGAGTACCTCCGGGATCTCAAGCGCGACCTGCACGGCGAGGGGCTCTCGCCGACCGAACTCACCCTCGAAGCCCGTTTCGACAAGGACTGCTCGCTCGCCACCCAGGACGAAGCTGACCGCATCCGGAGCTACGTCCGCGCGGGGGCGTTCCTCGGCGTCGACGCCGTGACGGTGTCGGCCGACACCGTCGCGAACGCCGAGAAAGTCCGACCCGCGCTCGCGGCCTGCGCCGAGCGTGCGGATCGCGAGGGGATCGCGCTCGAACTCGACGCACCCATTACGCTCGAGCGCTGACGCCGGCGTAATGTCCGGTCCCTCCCGGCGAACGCTCGCCCGACGGCTCGAGTCGCTAGTCGACTTCGCCGAGCCCTCAGCCTCGCTCGAGCAGTACCTGACGCCGCCGGAGATCGCCGCCCACATCTGTCACCTCGCCGGACTCCAGAACGACCTCGAGCGGCGCGTCGTCGACCTCGGTACTGGCACCGGGATGCTCGCGGTCGGAGCCGCGCTCTCGGGGGCCGACCGCGTCGTCGGGATCGACGTCGACGCCGACGCGCTCGCGCTGGCCCGCGAGAACGCCGGGCGTGTCGGTGTCGATGACCGCGTCGACTGGCTCCGTGGCGACGCGACGCGAGTCCCACTTGCTTTCGGGGGGGCGACCGTCGTCTCGAACCCCCCATTCGGCGCCCAGCGGGGCAACCGCCACGCCGATCGGGCCTTCCTCGAGACCGCCCGGGAGATCGGGGCCGTCTCGTACACGATCCACAACGAGGGGAGCCAGTCGTTCGTCGAATCGTTCGTCGCCGACGCCGGCGGTACCGTCACCCACGCGTTTCGCGCCGAGTTCCCGATCGAGAGGCGCTTCGACTTTCACACCGAGAGCGAGCGCACCCTCGAGGCCGAGGTCTTCCGGATCGAGTGGGATTAGTCGTACGTCTCCTCGGCCGCGACCGGAACCTCGGTTCCGTTCGAAACCGCGTAGATCGCCCCGTTCTCGCGTTCGAACGTGAGCCCGTCCGCGATTGTCGATTCGTTCTCATCGGGTACCGGCACGGTCGTACTCTCCTCTTCGTCTGACTCCGCTACCTCGAGCAGGAACTCGCCGTCCTCAGTCGCGACGGTCACACTCCGGCCGTCGATCCGCGCGTCGGCGCTCGACTCGCTCGACTCGTGGGCGAGCTGGCGGTCCTCGCCGCCGCCCTCGATCCAGACCTGGTAAACCGTCTCGTTGCCGACGGGTTCCCAGCCGGTTCGCTCGACCGTCACGCCCTCCCGCCAGCCCGGTCCGCCGACGTACACCGTCTCCTCGCCGCTGAACGCGAGCTGCTGGCTCGACACCGCGTCGAGCCAGACCTGATGGCGGTCGTTCGAGACGATCACCCCGCTCGACTCCATCGAGACGGCCTCCTCGAGCGGACCGACGGCGACGGGCGAGACGAGTTGGTTCTGAGCGCCCTCCTCGTAGGTGACGATGTAGCCCTCGATCTCGACGGCGGCGTCGGCGGTCGTCTCCCCGTCGATCACGAGGAGGTTCGTCGGGACGGCGACCCCCGCCAGCGAGGCGGTAACGAGCAGGACGGCCAGAAACGCCGCCCGCTTGTGGTGTCGGCGTCCGGCGTTCGCTCCCCCGGCGATCGCGGTGACGCGCTCGAGGCGGTCCCCGGTTCGGTCCGCACTCTGCCGGGCGAGCTCGAGCGCGCGGTCGGCCGTCGTTCGGTCGACCGATCCCTCGCTTCGGCGGAGGCGACGCGGGAGCAACGGGGTCGCGGAGCCGGTGACCGCAACCGTGACGATGACCGCGAGGATCGCCACGACGACGATCCCGGGGCCACGCAGCAGAACGAACGTGTTCTCGCCGCCGAACCAGTAGATCGCCCACAGCGACTTGCCGAAGCCGAACAGCAGGACGGCCAGCCAGAGATGGAGGGGGTTCGGGCGTCGGCTCCGTCGCTCGAGCACCAGCACACCGAGGACGATCCCGATGAAAAAGCCGAGGCCGTGGCCCTGGATGGCGATCGTCGCCCACGACGGCGGCTCTGGAGGGGTCGCCTCGGCGACGTGAACGGTGATCGGACTCTGAAGGGCCTGCAACACCGTCAGCAGCGCTCCCTGCAGGCCGACCGTCCCGATCAGGGTTGCGATCGGGTAGTGGACGATCGCGAAGCCGGCGAACGCGAAGACGATCCCCGAGAAGCCGATCACCGGGCCGAGTGCGAAGAGGCTGGTCGCGAGTCCGACGGCGACGACCACGAGGGGGAACACGACCAGCGCGCGCACTCGAGGGTCGGCCAGCCGCGAGTCGCGTTCGTCGGTTTCGGGGTAGTGTCCCCAGGCGTACTCGGCGATCGGCGCGACGACCGCGGCCCCGGCCAGGTTGCCCAACAGGTGGCTCGGGCCGGCGTGAGAGAACGACGCGGTGAGCATCCCCAGCGGGGCGAAGTACGACCAAGCACGGTAGGGGATCGTGACGGGATCGGCGAAGTCGGTGATCCCGTCCTGGACGAACAGGTAGACACAGCAGACACCCGTGAGAACGATGATCGACCCCCAGGGAACGCCCCACACGAGTCGGGCCCGTGCGGCCTCGCCCCAGGGCCGCTCCGGGCGGTAGAGCCGTCTGACGACCGCCACCGAACCCAGCAGCGTCGCCAGCACGACGAGTCCGAAGCCGACCGCGATCGGATCCATACCCAGTGGTTCGACCGAACCCGTATAGGAATTGCTGCCGTGCGGGGGTCGAAAAGGAAAGGTACAAGCGCCCGACGGCCCCACTGGCGGGTATGGAACTGCGGGTCACCGAGAGCAGTGAGAACGAACTCTCGATCGAGATCGCCGGCGAGGACCACACCTTCATGAACGTGCTGAAGGGGACGCTCCTCGAGCGCGAGGACATCGCCGCGGCGACCTACGACGTCAACCCCGAGCAGTCGGGCGGCCAGACCGAGCCGATCCTGACGATCAAGACCGAGGGCGGCGTCGACCCCCTCGAGGCGCTCGAGGCGGGCGCGACCGACGTCCGGGAGAAGACGACGGCGTTTCGCGACGCGTTCGAATCGGCCGCGTAGACCGGTTTTCGACTGCTCTCTTCGGTACTGCTTCCGAACGAGGAGCAACGCCTTCGATCAACAGGCCGCGTAGACGACGTGGACCGTCCCGTCGACGACGTGGATGTCGAGCCCCTCACCAGGCGGCCCGGCCAGGATCGCGTCGCCGTCGTCCGCTCCCGCTAGCGCGGCCGCGACGTCGTCGGCGAGTGCGGCCTCGTCGTCGTAGTCGTCGACCGGGGACTCGAGTGCGAACTGGACGCCGACGAACTCCGCCTCGCAGTCGACCCCGAACTCCCCGGGATCGGCGGGGCTCGGCTCGGCGTCGTCGTACTCGCTCGCGACGAACGCCCGATTCTGGTACTCCGCGAACGCCGCGAGATCGTCGCCGTACGAACTCGAGCCGTCGGTTCGTTCGGCCTCGAGTCGCTCGTGGACCACGAGTTCGGTCTCCTCGAGGTCGATCCCTGCCGTCTCGGTCCCCTCGCCGGGGGCGTCGGGCGGCGATGGCGAGCCGAGTCCCGGCAGCACCGACGGCGAGATGATCCCCGTTGCAAAGAGCAGGACGACGATGCCGATCACGGCGAACACCGGCAGGTAGGGTTTCGCCACGTCGAGCCAGCCGGGGACGTCGAGATCGCGGTCGACGCCGTCGTAGCGCTGCTCGACCTTCTCGAGGTCGTGGCCGTTACAGCGCGAACACGGCGGATTGTTCTTGACGTGGTCCCGACCACAGTTCTGACAGCGCCAGACGTACGTCGTCCCGGTGTCGACGGTATCCGTCCGCGGCTCTGCCTCGTCCTCTCGGACGACCGCCTTCTCGAAGCTGTTGTGTCCGCACTCGCGACACGGGGGGTTGTTCTCGTCGTGTGGTTCCCCACACCAGGTACACCGCCACTTCACTGGTAGAAGGGCACGACCGCGACGAGATAAGCGTACTGGATCGCGAGGTCTTCGCCCGGGACCGCCATCGCATCCGTGTGCTCGCAGCGCGGGAACAGCCTTTCGGCGCTCGCCGCCGTCCTCGGCGTATGCAACCGGAAGAACGGGCGTTCCTCGAGCGCGCCCGCGTCGGACGGCTGGCGACGGTCGACGACGGGGGCCGACCCCACGCCGTCCCGATCTGTTACGCCCTCCCCGACGGATCGCGGCTCGTCTCCGCGGTCGACGAGAAGCCGAAGTCGACCCGAGAGCTCCGTCGCGTTCGAAACGTCAGGTCGAACCCGCGGGTGGCGGTGGTCGTCGACCGGTACGTCGAGGACTGGGCGCGGCTCGCGTGGGTACAGGTCCGCGGTCGGGCACGCGTCCTCGAGTCGGACGCGGCGGACCACGACGCTGCCGTTTCCGCACTCGAGACGAAGTACGACCAGTACGCCGACCACGACCTCTCCGAACGACCCGTCCTCGAGATCGAGATCGGTTCGACGGTCTCGTGGGGGAGTCTCGAAGAGGCGCCGTAGCTACTCGAGCCGGATGGGGACGCCGCGCTCGTTCAGGTACTTCTTCGTGTCCTCGATCGAGTACTCGTCGAAGTGGAAGATCGAGGCCGCCAGCCCCGCGTCGGCGTCGGCCTCGGTGAACACCTCGTACATGTCCTCAGGGCCGCCACAGCCCGAGGAGGCGATGACGGGGGTGTCGACGGTGTCACAGACGGCCTTCGTCAGCGGTACGTCGTAGCCGTTCTTGGTGCCGTCCTTGTCGATCGAGTTGACGAACAGCTCGCCGGCACCCCGCTCTTCGGCCTCGGCGGCCCACTCGAGGACGTCGATCCCGGTCCCCTCGCGACCGCCCTTCTTGGTGCACTCGAACCAGCACGATTCGCCGTCGACCTCGACGTAGTGCTCGCCGTCCTCGTCGAACCGACGGCGGGCGTCGACGCTGATGACGATACACTGGCTGCCGAAGGCGTGGGCGCCCTCGGTGATGAGCTCCGGTCGCTCGAGGGCGCCGGTGGTGATCGAGACCTTGTCGGCTCCCGCTCGCAGCGTCTCCTTGATGTCGTCGGTCGTCCGGATCCCCCCACCGACGGTCAGGGGAATGAACACCTCGTCGGCGACGTCGCGGACGACGTCGAGCATCGTCTCGCGGCCCTCCGCCGACGCCGTGATGTCCAGAAAGACGAACTCGTCGGCGCCGGACTCGTTGTACGCCTTGGCCATCTCGACGGGGTCGCCGGTGTACTCGAGGTCCTCGAAGTGGACGCCGGTGTACACCGCCGGGTTCCCGTCCTCGTCGAGGTCGACGTCGATACACGGGATGACGCGTTTCGTCAGAGTCATTCGTTGTGCGAGGGTTGGCACCCCGGGTAGTAAAGCCGTCTGGATCGGGCAGTCACCGCTCTTCGTCGTCGGCGCGTGTAGGTGTCTTTAAGAAGCCGACTCGAGTAGACGCGAGTATGGCAGACGACAGCGAGACAGATCCGGCGGTCGATCACGACTCGGGAGCCGACGTCGGCCACGACCTCGAGGCCGAGCGAACTACTGCACCGATGGGTGAGTACACCGCACGCGACGTTGGCATCGGCTTCGTCGTCGCACTGGTTGGCCTTCTGGTGACGGTCGGGATTCCCCTGCTCGCGATCTAGAAGACGTACTCGTCGTCGTGGCCCATCATCCCGTCGTCCTCGAGGCCACTGCCCATACCCTCGTCTTCGTCTTCCATCGGACCGCTCGTCTTGTACGCCTTGATTCCCGTCGACAGGAGGTCCTCGATCGCTTCCTCTCGGTTGACGAACTCTCCCCGCTCGACCATCTGTGCGATCTGCATCTCGAGATGTTCGGGGATGGTGATCTCTACTTTCGGCATCTGATTCGGCTTTCGGCGAGGGGGTATTTAGCTCTGGCGGGGAATCTACGCCGACGTGAAAGAAAAGATCTCTCGGGTGCAACTATTGTTTCCGGTCCCGTGACGTCGAGAGGCGGTTCGCGGCGCCCGCTATCGGTTTCGTCGACGAACCGCCCGCAGTGGTGACGGTTACTTGTTACCCATCATCGAGTCGATGGCGCTCTTGAGCGTCGTTCCGGGTCGAGTGATCGCATCCATCTGCTGGCGCATCTTTCGCTGGTTGAAGTAGCTCGCGAACGCGAGGATGGTGGGCGGCCAGAGGCCGACGAAGATCCCTCTCTCTCGGTCGCCGCGCATGAAGAAGTAGTACCACGAGAGGCCCACCGAGGCGACGGCCGCCATGAACGCGGGTCCCATCGCTTGTTTGCCGACTTCCTCGGTTGCACGCCCGGAGACGTCCCGTTCCGTTAGCTGTTGTTTGCCTTCCATACACTGCTTCGGTCGACGAGGCCGTACTAAGGGGTGGCGAGGGTTTCGAGACGTACCATCGGATTACCGAACGATTTCGATCGTTTCGAACGGTTCCGGCGTCCCCGGCGTCCGTCGAATCGATCGTTTCCGTCGCGATAGGAACCACCCCGACCGAACCGTCGCCACCCTCGATACGGACGATCCGGCAACCGCCCGCAACGTCAGACCTACGTGATCGCAACTCAAGGATCGAACATGGACGACGTAACCGACGTCACGGAGCTCTACCTCGAGTTCGGCGACGAACGCCTCCCGCCGGGTCAGCGCGAGACGACGGCGTTTCCGGTGCTCTCGAAGAGCGGGACGCCGGAGTTCGACCCCGAGACGTGGGAGTTCACCGTCACGGGGGCCGTCGAGGAGGAACTCGCCCTCTCCTGGGCGGAGTTCCGCGAGCTGCCGACCGTGACCCAGCGTCAGGACTTTCACTGCGTTACCGGCTGGAGCAAGTTCGACTGCGAGTTCACGGGCGTTCCCTTCACCGAACTCGCCGAACGCGCCGGAGTGCGAGACGATGCCGTCCACGTCATGTTCTCGGCGCTGGACGACTACACGACCGACCTCCCGCTCGAGGACTGCATGCGCGAGGAGGTGTTGTTGACCTGGGCGTACGACGGGGAGGAGCTGCCGGCCGACCACGGCGGCCCGCTCCGTGTCGTCACGCCTCACAAGTACGCCTACAAGGGCGCCAAGTGGGTCGACGGGATCGAGTTCCTCACCGACCCCGAGCCGGGGTACTGGGAGCGACGCGGCTACTCCGAGACGGCCGATCCCTGGAACGAGGAGCGATACAGCTAGACTCGTTTCTGGCGAATAGTTAGGCTGAAGGCGGGCCAGTCCTGACGTTCCGTCGATGGACCGAACGTTGGGCGGGCGACAACCGACTGGCGACTCGAGGCCCGCAGACGGGAGCGACGACACCGGGCTGGCGAGTCGGAGTCGCGAACTCGAGGACGTTTCCTTCGGCGCGATCAGCGAGGCCGACGGCACCTGTCGCGTCCAGTGGGCGACCCCGGAGGGGCTCGAGGTCGTCGGACGCGGCGTCGCGGCTCGGCTTACGGCCCGCGGCCCCGAGCGGTTCGAGACGATCCGCGAGCGGGCCGCCTCGGTCTTCGAAGGGCTGGATCACACCGGCCCGGACGCCGCCCGCCCGCGCGCGTTCGGAGGCTTTTCGTTTCACGACGGCCACGAGTCGGTCGCTCCCTGGACAGGGTTCGAGGCCGCCTCGTTCGTCGTCCCCGAAGTACTGGTGAGTCGGAGCGACGAGGGGACGTGGCTCACCGCGGTTGGCGACGACGCCACAGAAGCGACGCGCCGACTCGAGGAGTGGCACGACGGCCTGCTCGAGCTGCCGGCGATGCGTCCGAGCGGCACGGGTCCCGGCGTCGCCTCGACCCGGCGGACCACGCCCCTCGAAAGCTGGCGAGAACAGGTCGAGCAGGCGCTCGATCGGATCGAGGACGGCGAGCTCACGAAGGTCGTCCTCGCGCAGGCGCTGTCGGTCGACCTCGAGGGACCGATCGACGTCCCCGCGACCGTCGAACGGCTGCGCCGGCAGTATCCGAACTGCTACCGGTTTCTCGTCGGCAACGCGACCGGCGGCACGTTCTTCGGCGCCCCGCCGGAGCGGCTGGTGTCGAAACGCGGTGACCGGGTCGAGACCGAGGCACTGGCCGGTTCGGTACCCCGCGGCGAGACTCCCGAGGAGGACGACGAACACGCCGAGCGGATGCTCGACAACGAGAAGTTCCGGCGCGAGCACGGACTCGTCGTCGAGTCGATCCGCGACCAGCTCGCTCCCCTCGCGAGCAAGCTCACGGTCGACGACCGGACGATCCGCCGCCTGGCGACGATCCAGCACCTGCAGACCCCGATCGAGGCGACCCTCGAGGCCGATCAACACGTCCTCGAGCTCGTCGAGGCGTTGCATCCGACGCCAGCTGTCGGTGGCGTCCCCCCCGAGACGGCTCTCGAGACGATCCGCGAGACCGAATCGTTCGACCGGGGCTGGTACGCCGCGCCGATCGGCTGGTTCGACGCCGACGGCGACGGCGAGTTCGCAGTCGGCCTTCGATCGGGCGTGGCGACCGACGAAACCGTGACGCTGTTCGCGGGCAACGGGATCGTCGCCGACAGCGATCCCGACGAGGAGTGGGAGGAAGTACAGCTGAAGTTCCGCCCCATCCTCGACGAGCTGCGATGAGTGCGCCCAACCGCGCGACGCTGTGGGGTCGGACGCTCGTCGACGAGCTCGCGAAAGGCGGGCTCGAGGCGGTCTGCATTTCACCGGGGAGCCGATCGACGCCCCTGACGGTCGCCTTCGCCGAGAGCGATATCGAGGTCTTCTCGCACTTAGACGAGCGCTCGGGGGCCTACTTCGCACTCGGTCGGGCCCGACGCACGGGGGAGCCGACCGCGCTGGTCTGTACCTCCGGCACTGCGGCCGCGAACTTCCACCCCGCGGTCATCGAGGCCGACCAGGCCAGGGTCCCGCTGCTCGTGCTGACCGCCGACCGCCCCCACGAGCTGCGCGACAGCGGCGCCAACCAGACGATCGACCAGGTCAAGCTGTACGGCGACGCCGTCCGCTGGTACGCCGAACTCCCCGACCCCGAGGCCGACGAGCGGAAGGTCCGGAGTCTGCGGACGACCGCGGCCCGCGCGCTCGCCGAGACGGTCGGGAGCCCCGCGGGCCCGGTCCACCTCAACTGCCCGTTCCGGAAACCCCTCGAGCCGACCGAGACGGAGGAGATCCCCGACTCGTTCGCCGAGACGCTCGCCGGACGGGGGCGGGAGAGCGCGTTTGTCGAGGCCCATACCGGGCGGCCGACCCTCGAGCCCTCGAGCGACGCGGTCGGCGACCTCGCGGACGCGCTCGCGACGGCCGACCGACCACTGATCGTAGCGGGTCCGGCCGACCCCGTCGACCTCGTCGAGCTCGAGCCTGCGACGGTCCTCGCCCTCGCCGACCGCGTCGGCGCCCCGGTGCTCGCCGACCCGCTCTCGGGGCTGCGGTTCGGCGAGGATGTCTCGGACGGTCCGGTCTACGGCGGCTACGACGCCTACGTCGACGCCCTCCCGGAGCCCGATGTCGTCGTCCGGTTCGGCGCCTCGCCGACCTCGAAACCGATTCGACAGGTCCTCGCGGCGGCCGATGCCGACCAGTACCTGCTCGACCCCGCCGGGGAGTGGCGCGAGGCGACGTTTACCGCGACCGATCTACTGGCTGCAACGCCGGAGTCGGTTTTCGAGGGCATTCTCGAGCGCCTCGAGGAGGTCGACGAAGCCGTCGGTTCGGACGACGAGTGGCTCGAGCGTTTCGAGCGGGCCGAACGCGCCCACTGGGAGGTTCTCGAGGGCGGTCTCGAGGCCGACGCGCTCGAGCGCGACCCCTTCGAGGGGGCCGTCCTCGCGACCGTCTTCACCGAGGCGCCCGACCCCGCGACGATAGTCGTCGCCAACAGCATGCCGATTCGGGATGCAGACCGGTTCGCTCGGCCTCGCGCGGCCGATCTCACCGTACTCGGAAACCGCGGCGCCAGCGGGATCGACGGCACCGCGAGCACGGCCCTCGGTGCCGGCAGCGCGACCGACGACCCGCTCGTGCTCGTCACCGGCGACCTCTCGTTCTATCACGACTCGAACGGGCTGCTGGCCGTCGATCGCTGCGGCGTCGACGCGACGATCGTCCTGCTGGACAACGACGGCGGCGGCATCTTCCAGAAGCTGCCGATCGCCGACTTCGAGCCGCCGTTCACCGACCAGTTCGAAACGCCTCACGGCCTCGAGTTCGAGCCCCTCGCGGCGCTGTACGGCCTCGAGTTCGAGCGCGTCGCACCCGCCGACTTCGCAACGGCGTACCGACGGTCGCTCGAGCGGGCTGGAACGCAGGTGCTCGCTCTCGAGTTCGATTCGCAGGCGAACCACCGGCGCCGCGAGGAGCTGGAGACGCGGCTCGAGGCCGCGCTCACGACCGACTGAGTCTCGACGTGTGGTCGAAACGGATCGAGTACACCGTATTCCGGTATACCGACTCCAGTCGATCGGCTCCGAACGCTGACGATCGAATTCAACCGTCGGTTTTGCTTCAGGGCAGGATAGGGCCGGACAACTGTAGCTGCTCGAGCGGTCTCGACGGCGGATTTTCTTCCCGATCGGGAGGTCGTAGTTTCCGAAACGGTTTTGCGTACGAGTAGTGAGTGTCCGGATGGCAGAAAAGTCATGTCACGAGATGACAACCCACGGCGAGCGGAGGGACAGACGGGCAAACGGGCGACCTCCTCGAGGCTTCGGCGTCGGGCCTTCCTCTCGAGTGCGGGGGTCGCCGCGGGGGCGATGGCGTTCGGGACGCCGACGGTCGCGGCCGACGACTACCAGTCGGTTACCGACGTTCCCGGTTTTAGCTGCGACGATCCGCAGTTCACCTGCGGACGGGAGGTCACCGCAGCGGACGGGATGGTCTCGACGGTCGACCCGATCGCCTCGGGGGTCGCAGCGCAGATCCTTCGGGAGGGCGGGAACGCGATCGACGCGGCCGTCGCGATCCAGTACGTCCTGACCGTGACCCAGCCCCACGGCTCGGGGATCGGCGGCGGCGGGTTCATGGTCGTCTACGACGCCGACTCGGACACGGTCGAGTGTGTGAACAGCCGAGAGCGCGCCTCCCAGACCGCGTCGCCGGAGCTGTACCACTACGACGGCGAGTACGACCAGGATATCGAGACCGGCGAGGCGATGGGGACGCCGGGGACGGTCAAGGGCCTCGAGACGGCCCGCGAACGGTACGGGAGCTGCTCGCGCCGGCGGCTGATCGACCCGGCGATCCGCCTCGCACGCGACGGGTTCACCGTCGACTGGTTCCTCGCCGAGGAGATCGCCGAAAACACCGACAAGTTCAACGACGCGGCCACCGAGACCTACAGCGACGACCAGGGGAACCTCTACGAGGAGGGCGACACGATGACCAACCCCGACCTCGCCGAGACCCTCGAGTGTATCCAACGGCGAGGGGCCGACGGCTTCTACGAGGGCCCGGTTGCGGCGGACATCGCCGCGACGATTCGGGAGTACGCCCGCGACCCCGACCAGGTCGTCGACGAGGACGACCTCTCGAGGTACGACGTCACGATCGACGACCCGGTCCGCAAGGAGTGGCGCGACGTCGAACTCGTCGGCCAGCCGATGCCGAGCTCCGGCCCGACGGTCGTCGCGATGGTCCTGCGGATGCTCGAGTTCCTCGAGGTCGAGGAGTACGATATCCGCTCGGCGGAGAAGTATCACCTGATCGCCGAGTCGATCTACTCCGCCTGGGCCGATCGGATGGAGTACATGGGCGACGACGAGTTCGTCGACGTCCCCGTCGACGCCCTGCTCGACGACGACTACCTCCGGTCGCGGGCCGACCCCATCGAGTTCGGGGGGACGGTCTTCCCCGACGACGACGAGATGGGGCCGGGCCAGCCCGGCGAGACGACCCACTTCTCGGTCATCGACAAGTGGGGCAACGCCGTCTCCTACACGTCGACGATCGAGCAGTTCATGGGCTCGGGCAAGATGGTGCCCGGACGCGGGTTCCTGCTCAACAACGAGCTCACCGACTTCGACGACGAGCCGGGCGGCCCGAACGAGCCCGACGCCTGGAAGCGCCCGCTGAGCAGTATGAGTCCGATGATTGTGCTGCGGGACGGGAAACCGGAGTTTACGGCCGGCTCGCCGGGCGGCTGGGCGATCGTCAGCGCGACCTTCCAGTCGATCCTCCACCGCTACGACTACGGACTGAGCCCGCTCGAGTCGATCACCGAGCCGTCGATCTACACCCACCACTTCGGTGGTATCGAGTGGGACGAAGGTGTCCCGTCCGAGGCGCGGGAAACGCTCGTGGACTGGGGCCACGAGGTCGACAACGAGCCGAGCGAGATCGGCAACGTCCAGGTCATCGCCAGCGAGGACGGCGTGCTGACGGGTGCGGCAGATCCGAACCGCGACGGACAGGCCGTCGGCTTCGACCGCGCTCCCGGGCAAAGAAGCGACGACTGACGGACAGGGCGTCCCCGGTCGGATAACACCGACTGTGTAGCGCACATCACTGGCGGAATTCTTTTGTGGAGATATGCCGTCTATTCGGATATGAACGGGAATGACGGGCGTTCACGAGTGCTCGCCGCTCTAGAGGAGTCCGTCTGCTCCGATACGGATATCGAGTTCGTAGTTACCTTCGGCTCGCAGACTACTGGCAAATCGACTCCCGCATCCGACTTCGATGTCGCCCTCAAATTCACGGACGATCTTTCCTCTCACGAACGGTTCAAGAGGCGGTGTTTCCTCTCCGGCGACCTCCAGCAAGACGACGCGCCGTTTGTCGACCTTTCCGATATCGAGGAGCTTCCGCTAGATGTGGCGAACGATGCTGTCAACGGCAATCTCGTCTGTGGTGACGAACAGGTGTTTCGACAGTTCAAAACGGACATCGAAGCGGCGTTCTCTCAACAGCGGGACGATCTCCGACAACAACAACACGACGTAATCGATCGGATCGCGGAGGGCGGATTGCGTGGCTGATGAACGGGTCGTCTCGATCAAACTCGAGCAGATCGAGCAGTACCACGGCGAACAGAGAGAAGCAGGAGACTCTCTCTCGGAGCGATATCCTCACTGATACGACCGAACAACGCGCAGTCGAGCGGATGTTCGAGAACGCGATTCAGGCGTGTGCCGATCTCGCTCAACACATCGCCTCGCACGATTTCGATTTCGACGGAAACACTTCCAAGGGGGCGATCCGCGTTCTCGGAGAGGAAGGGGTTATCGACGAGCAAACGATGAATACGCTCGTCGCTGCCGTTGGATTCAGGAACGTTCTGGCCCACGAGTACGGACACGTCGACTATGCGGAGGTCTATGAGACGCTTCGGAGTGGGTTGGCGGTTTACGACACGTACAGTCAGCAGGTCGCTCAGTGGATCCGAAACAATCAGTGAGAGATCCGTAACGAATTGATCAATCGTTTGCCGTCTCTCGGGATAGACGGACGTTCCTCTCGACCGGCGACGCGAACCTATTTGGCGCGACGGCGACCACACTCGAGCGATGGTTTCGGAACTCTTCGACGAGGAGCGCTGGGAGCCGATCGAGGACGTCGATCGGGACTTTCGCGACATCACGTACCACCGGGCGGTCGACTCGGGAACGGTCCGGATCGCCTTCGATCGGCCCGACGTTCGCAACGCCTTCCGGCCGGGAACGGTCGACGAGCTGTACGACGCCTTAGAGCACGCCAAGCGCCAGACGGACGTCGGCTGCATCCTGCTGACGGGCAACGGCCCCTCGCCGAAGGATGGCGGCTGGGCGTTCTGTTCGGGCGGGGATCAGACGATCCGCGGCGAGGACGGCTACCAGTACGAAGGTGACGAGGAACGAGCCTCCGAACAGGGCCGGCTGCACATCCTCGAGGTCCAGCGGCTGATCCGCCACATCCCGAAGGTCGTGGTCTGTGTCGTTCCCGGCTGGGCCGTCGGCGGGGGGCACTCGCTGCACGTCGTCTGCGACCTCACGCTCGCGAGCGAGGAACACGCGAAGTTCCTCCAGACCGACCCCGACGTCGCGAGCTACGACGCCGGCTTCGGCTCGGCGTATCTCGCCAAACAGATCGGTCAGAAGAAGGCCCGCGAGGTGTTTTTCCTCGGGAAGACCTACGACGCCGAGGAGGCCGCAGAGATGGGAATGGTCAACGAGGCTGTTCCCCACGCTGAGTTAGAGGAGACCGCCCTCGAGTGGGGCGAACGTATCAACTCGAAGAGCCCGACGGCGATGCGGATGCTCAAGTACGCGTTCAACATGACCGACGACGGGATGGTCGGCCAGCAGGTGTTCGCGGGCGAGGCTACCCGACTGGGCTACATGACCGACGAGGCGGCGGAGGGCCGGGACGCCTTCGTCGAGGGCCGCGAGCCCGACTTCGACGACTACCCCTGGCACTACTGAGGAAAGATTGCCGCTATCGGCAACGATCGTCTCCATACCGTCGCCGACGGCGGTCGAAACCGACGGCGTGAGAAACCCATATGGCGCCTACGCCCCGACACTGGGGTAGTGTCCCTCCCCGATCGATCCGCGCTCTCCCGCCGCGAGTACGTTCGCGCGCTGGTCGCTACCGGCGGAGCGACGGCGCTGAGCGCCTGTCTCGAACTATCGGACAGCGAGAACGAGGACGAAGACCAGGTTCCCGCGGGCGTCGACGACCCGTCGTCGCTGCCCGAACGCCAGCACGCCTGGGACGAGTCGCTCCCGGCAGACGGGGACGAGAACGTTCGCCCGGCCGAACACCACGTCCTCGTCGCGCTGTCGCTGGACGACGGCGTCGCGAACGGAGACGGTATCGATCCCGATGCCCGGGAGACCGTCGAGGACGCCCTCCGGACGCTCGAGCGGGCCTACGAGCGAAGCAACGACGGCCTGTTGTTCACGGTGGGGTACACGCCGTCGTACTTCGATCGGTTCGAGGAGCCGCTGCCGGAGTCGGTCCACCTCCCCGAGCCCGAGCCGCTCCGCGAGGGTGAGACGCCCGCGTTCGACGAGTTCGACGCTCTCCTGCACCTCGCGAGCGATCGGCCCGAGGTCGTCCTCGAGGCCGAGGAGGGGCTGTTCGGCGAGCGGGAGTCGGTCAACGGGGTCGAACCCGAGGCGGAACTCTCGGGAGTTTTCGACCGCGAGGACGACCGCCGTCGGACGGGATTCGTCGGTGACGGGCTGCCGGCCGAGCGGACAGACGTCCCCGGCGTTCCGGAGACCATCCCCGAGGACGCACCCTTCTTCATGGGGTTTCGCTCGGGGTTCGTCGACAGCCAGGCGAGCGAGGACCGCGTGACGCTCGAGTCGGGGCCGTTCGCGGGCGGGACGACCCAGCAGGTGTCCTCGATGGAAATCAACCTCGAGCAGTGGTTCGACCAGGAGAACCACTACCAGCGCGTCTCGAAGCTGTTCAGCCCCGAACACGCCGACGAGGAGGCCGTCGGCGAGGTCGGGGAGGCACTGGGCGCGACGAACGGGCTGACCGACGAACGCATCGCGGCGACCGAGGACGACGCTCGAGGGCGAGGCGTCGTCGGCCACGCTCAGAAGGCCGCGCGGGCTCGAGAGGACGGCGAGCCCCCGCTCCTGCGACGGGACTTCAACACCGTCGACGGCGATCGACCCGGTCTCCACTTCCTCTCACTGCAGCGGGAGATCGCCGACTTCGTCCGGGTTCGCGAGGCGATGAACGGGACGGATCTGGACGTCGCGACGGCGAACAACGGCATCCTGCACTACCTCTTCGTCGACCGGCGCGGGAACTACCTCGTCCCGCCGCGATCGCTGCGAGCGCTCCCGCCGGCCGATCCGAACGGCGATAGCTGATACGGTGCGATACATGAAACAGGAACGATACGATACGCAACGAACGATCGACCGCCGGACGCTCGTCCGGCGAACTGGCGCGCTCGCGGGAACGGTCGCGCTCGCCGGCTGTACCGGAACCGACGGGGAAGACGACGAGAACGGAGCCGACGACGGAACCGACGACGACGTCGAGGCCGTCCCCGAGATCGTCGAGGTCGAGGACCCGCCCGAGGCCGTCTACGTGCCGACTCACCGCGAGCAGATGCGAACGCTCGAGCCGATCGAGGACGGCGACGTCGCGATCGCACCGATGCTGTCGTACCCCCATCCGTTCTGGATCGTCGCCGGCGGCGGCGAGGATTCGGTCGAGCGCGTCGATCCGGAGGAAGGCCACGGCGTCCACATGATGTTCACCGCCTGGGACCGGGAGACGGGGACGGTCCTCCCGGTCGACGACGGGGTACAGCTGCGGGTATTCCAAGACGGCGAGCAGGTCGGCTCGCCGCTGTCGCCGTGGACGATGATCTCCCAGGAGATGGGCTTTCACTTCGGCGACAACGTCTCCTTGCCCGGCGACGGCAGCTACGCCGTCGAGGTCGAGTTGCCGGCGCTCTCGACCCGGAAGACGGGTGGCCTCGAGGACCGACTGACCGAGGCTGCGAGCGCCAGTTTCGAGTTCGAGTACGACGAGGCGTTCCGCGAGGAGGTCGTCGGCGGGGTCGAGTACCTGGACGAGGAGCTGTGGGGCGAACGGGGCGCGCTCGAGCCGATGGACCACGGGGATCACGACCACGCCGGCGAGGCTGACGATCACGGTCATGAAGAACACAGCCACGACGACGAGGCTGACGATCACGGTCATGAAGAACACAGCCACGACGACGAGGACAACCATGACCATGACGGCGCCGACGATCACAGTCACGGCGACCACGACGACCACGAACACGGCGACGAGAACGAGCACGCCCACCACGAGATCCCCTACTCCCAGCTCCCGCCGGCCGAGGAGTACCCCGGAACGCTGCTCCGCGAGGACGGCGCCGACGGGACCGAACCGACTGACGACGCCGACCTCCCCCGAAGCGGTGACGCGGCGGTCGTCGCGACGCTGCTCGAGTCAGAGTCGCGGCTTGCGAGCGACGAGCGGTACCTGCTGGTCTCCCCGCGAACGCCATACAACCGGGTGCCACTGGCGGACGCGACGCTGGCCGCAACGGTCGAGCACGATGACGAGTCCGGCACCGACACCGTCCTCGAGCAGACCCTCGACGGCGAGTACGGGCTCCACTACGGAGCCGACGTCGCGGCCGAACCGGGCGACGACGTGACGGTATCGTTCGAGGCGCCCCCGCAGGTCGCCCGCCACCAGGGGTACGAGACCGCCTTCCTCGAGATGGAGTCCCTCGAGCTGACGGTCCCGGAGGAGACGGAATGAACGCCGATCGGACGCGACGGGCGCTCGCGGTCGCACTGGCCGCGCTCCTCGCTGTCGGTGTCCTCCTCCCGGCGACGGCCCTGGCCGGCGACAACGCGACGAGCTTCTACTTCGAGGACGACGAGATCGCGGCCGATCCGGGCGAGACGATCGAACTGGAGCTGATCGCCAGCGACCACGGCGACCTCCACGGCAACGGGATCGACGAGCTCGAGGCGACCCTCGCCTACGAGAACGACGTCTTCGAGGTCGTCGACGTCGAACACGGCCCGATGCTCGCCGCGGGCGACGCCGACGCCGAGGTCGAGGGCTCGAGCAGCGTCGACGAGGAGGCGGGAACGGTGACGATCGAACAGGAGCGAACGCCATCCGGCGACGGCGCGACCGCGTCCGACGTCGCGGCGACGATCACCCTCGCGGTCGCCGAGGACGCGGAAGCGACGAGCGAGACGATCGAGATCGCCGACGCGTCGACGACGCTGGTCACGGACTACCCGCAGGCGTCGTTCGAGTACGACGCAACCATCCACGTCGCCGGCGGTGACGGAGATGTGGCGGACGACGAGGCTGACGACGCCGAGACCGACGGCGTGACCCTCGCCGACGACGCCGAGGACTCGGACGACGACGCGGACGCGGACGAGGACAGCACGGTCGACTCGAGCGATACCGACGGAGCCGACGAGAACGGGACGACCGACGACGCTACGGACGACACGGAGTCGAGCGCCGACGCCGACTCCGTGCCCGGTTTCGCCGTTCCGGTCGCCGTCGTCGGACTCACGCTCACGATCGCGCTCCTCGTTGCTCGCCGCCGAGTCTGAGAGACGAGGCCGCGTCGGGAGCGAGGGCGGTTCGACCGCGAGCTGAACGTCCGGTCGGCGTCAATGCCAACGTTGACACTTCCTCGAGTCGGAGTAGTCGGACAATGAGTACGGCGGAGTTCGACATCTCGCGGACGAAGGCGTGGGTGATGGCCGCGCGCCCGCAGACGTTGCCCGCGGCGGCGGCGCCGGTCATCGTCGGGGTCGCGATCGCGATTCACGAGGGCGTGTTCGCCCCGCTGCCGGCGCTGATGGCCTTTATCGGCGCGGCGCTGATCCAGATCGGTACCAACTTCGCGAACGACTACTACGACGCGATCAAGGGAGCGGACACGGCGGACCGTGAGGGATTTACTCGAGTCACCCAGTCTGGGCTGATCCCGGCCGAGCGGGTCAAGCTGGCGACGGTTGTCACCTTCGGGCTGGCGATCCTCTCGGGGACCTACCTCGTCTACGTCGGGGGCGTGCCGATCCTCGTAATCGGCCTCGTCAGCGTTCTCTGTGGCTGGGCCTACACGGGCGGTCCCTACCCGCTTGGCTACCACGGCCTCGGGGACCTGTTCGTCTTCGTCTTCTTCGGACTCGTGGCTGTCGTCGGTACGTTCTACGTCCAGGCTGCGGCCCAGCTCGAGCCGTTCATCACGACGCTGCCCGAGGGAACGGTCACTCGCGAGGCGATCCTCGCGAGCCTCCCGATCGCGGGGCTCTCGACGGCCATCATCGTCGTCAACAACGTCCGCGACAGGGAGACCGACGCCGAGACCGGGAAGCGGACCCTCGCCGTTCGGCTGGGGTACCGGTGGAGTCGCCTCGAGTATCTCGCCCTGCTCGGGCTGGCGTATCTCGTCCCGCTGTGGTTCTGGTTCGGCGAGGGGTTCGGCCCCGCGGTCCTGGTGCCGCTGGTTACGCTCCCTTACGCCGCGATGATCGGCCGCACGATGCTGACCCGCACCGATGGGGAGGCGCTCAACCCCGCCCTCGAGCAGACCGGGAAGCTACTCGCGCTGTACGCCGTCCTGTTCGCCGGAGGGCTGGTGCTGGGATGAGCCGATACGACCTCGAGTACCGCCCGTTCTCGCTGTCACTCGTCGAACCGCTCGAGACCGCCAGCGGCACGATCGACTCCCGAGACGGCTTCCTCGTCCGCGTAACCCGGGCCGACGACGGCGCCGTCGGCTACGGCGAGGCGACCCCGCTTCCGGGGTGGACCGAGTCGCTCGCGGACTGCGAGGCCGCCCTCGAGCGCGCGCAGGCGGCGTTCGATTCCGAGGAGGACGACGTCCTCGAGGCCGTCGACGAGGCCGTCGCCGCCCGGTACGGCGTCTCGCTGGCACTGGCCGATCTCGAGGCCTCGAGCGAGTCGACCCCGCTGTACCGGTACTACAGCCCGGACGCGCTGGTCGCCCGGGTGCCGGTGAACGCGACCGTCGGCGACGGCTCGACCGAGGACACCGTCGCCGCCGCCCGGGACGCCGTCGAGCGCGGCTTCGGCTGCTGCAAGCTCAAGGTCGGTCGCCGGAGCGTCGATGCCGACGTCGAGCGGATGCGACGGGTCCGAGAGGCCGTCGGTCCGGAGATCGAGCTCCGGGCCGACGCGAACGGCGCCTGGAACTACGAGGAGGCGCTCGAGGCGGTCGAGGCCTTCGACGACCTCGAGGTCTCGCTCGTCGAACAGCCCCTGCCCGCGGGCGCTCTCGAGGGTCACGCCGACCTCCGGGGCCGGGGTGTCGGGATCGGCCTCGACGAGGGGTTACTCGAGCACGGAGTCGACGCGATCTGCGAGGCGCAGGCCGCCGACGCCGTCGTCCTCAAGCCGATGGCGCTGGGCGGGCTCGACATTGCCCAGCAGGTCGCGACGTGGGTCGACCAGCTCGGCGTGACGCCGCTGGTGACGACGACGATCGACGGCGTCGTCGCCCGCGCCGGCGCCGTCCACCTCGCGGCGTCGCTGCCTGACCCGCCGGCCTGCGGGCTGGCGACCGGCGACCTGCTCGCGGAAGACCTCGGCCGGGATCCCGTCCTGTTCGAGAACGGCGCGGCGGTCGTCCCCCAGGCCAAGGGACTGGGCGTCGAGGGGGTGTGGGCGGAGTGACGCCCCTCGAGTGGCCCGCCCGCGACCTCGCGAGCCACCGCGTCGCCTCGACGCCCGGACGGACCGCCGTGATCGACGCCGACGCCGACGAGTCGTGGACGTTCCGCGAACTCGATCGGCGGGTCGAGACGGCCGCACGCGAGTTTCAGGAGCTCCTCGAGGACCCCCTCGAGGACCGTCTCGGACTCCTACTCGATACCCGGCCCGCGTTCGCGACGCTGTTTTTCGCCGCGATGCGACTCGGTACGACCGTCGTTCCGCTGAACGTCCGCGAGACGACCGCCGAACTGGCCGGAAAGGCCGAGCGAACCGGGATCGACGCCGTCGTCTGCGAGGGCGAGACGGAGTCGGCCGCTCTCGAGCTGGCCGACAAACTGGATGGAGTTCCAGTTCGTTCGGTCGACGAACCGACCTCGGGTCGGGTGCGGACGCTCGCGGTCGGCGACGCGGGCGACGACGCCGCCCCACCAGTCGAGCCCGCCGCCCGCGAGCCCGACGACACCCAGCTGATCCTGTTTACCTCCGGCACCTCCGGCGAGCCGAAGGGGGTCAGACTGACCGTCGGCAACCTCGTCGCCAGCGCGACGGCGTCGGCGTTTCGCCTCGGCGTCGACCGCGGGGACCGGTGGCTGTGCTGTCTCCCGATGTACCACATGGGCGGGCTCGCGCCCGTCGTCCGTTCGGCGCTGTACGGCTCCCCTGTCGTGATCCAGCGGGAGTTCGAGCCCCGGGAGACGGCTCGAGCGCTCGAGCGCTCCGAGGCCACCGGGATCTCGCTGGTGCCGACGATGTGCACGCGGCTGCTCGAGGCCGGCTGGGAACCACCAGAATGGCTGCGGTTCGTCCTCCTGGGGGGTGCACCCGCCTCGAGCGAGCTGCTCGAGCGCTGTCGCGAGGCCGACGTTCCGGTCCACCCGACCTACGGGATGACCGAGACGGCCTCCCAGATCGCCACCGCGACGCCCGCCGAGACCGCGGCCCACAAGGGAACCGCAGGCCAGCCGCTCCTGTTTACCGACGTGACCGTCGTCGACGAGTCGGGCGAACCGGTTCCTCGGGGTGAGATCGGGGAGTTCGTCGTCTCCGGGCCGACGGTGACACCGGGCTACCTCGAGGCCGAGCGCACCGAGGCGGCGTTCGGCGACCGGGGACTCCACACCGGCGACGTCGGTTACGCGGACGCCGACGGCCGACTGTGGGTTCTCAACCGCCGGAGCGACCGGATCGTCACCGGCGGGGAGAACGTCGATCCGGGTGCGGTCGCCGACGTCCTCCGGAGCCATCCCGGGGTCGACGACGCGGCCGTCGTCGGGCTCGAGGATTCCGAGTGGGGCGAGCGCGTCGCTGCGCTGCTCGCCGCCGAGGCGGGATCTGTCGGGCTCGAGTCGGTTCTCGGCCACTGCGACGACCACCTGGCAGGCTTCAAACGGCCGAAGACGATCGCCGTAGCCGAATCGTTACCGCGAACTCACTCGGGGACCGTCGACCGCGAGGCCGTCCGGACGCGGCTGCTCGAGTCGGGGACGGACGTCTCGACGTGGTCGCGCAGGGAGTGAGGCTCAATCGGACGCGAAGTTAAGACCCTCCCGTTCTTACCCCCGCCCGTGTGTACGCTCACGCTCGCCTGGCAGGTCTTCGAGGACGCGCCGGTGGCGGTCGCCGCCAACCGCGACGAATCGCTCGAGCGCGAGTCCATTCCTCCCGAGCGCTACCGCGAGAACCCGCGGGTCGTTGCACCCCGAGACGCCGAGGCCGGGGGCACCTGGATCGGCTACAACGAGCACGGCCTGTTCGTCGGGGTTACGAACCGCTGGGGAACGCCCGAGCTCGCCGCCGAGCGCTCCCGCGGACTGCTCGTTGCCGACGCCCTCGAGGCCGAGTCGGCGGCCGAGGCAACCGCACTCGTCGAAGAGGAAACCGCAGCACGGGAGTACGACGGTTTCTACCTCGTCCTCGCCGACGAGCGCGACGCGGTTTGCCTGCAGTGGAACGGCGCCCTCGAGCGAACCGACTTCGAGCCGGGGGTCCACGTCGTCGTCAACGCTGCGGTCGACGACGACGTTCGCCTTCCGCCCGACCGAACCGAGGTCGCCCGCGAGCAGGCCCGAAACGCCCGCAGGGTGCGCCGGGAGCTGACCGTCGATCCCGGGGAGCGCGTCGGGGAGTGGCTCGAGCGGGCGGGCGGCGTCCTCGGCGATCACGACTACGGCGTCTGCGTCCACGGCGACGGCTACGGTACCCGCTCCTCCTCGTTGATTACGCTCGGCACGAACTCGCGATACCTGTTCGCGCCGGGACCGCCCTGCGAGACGCCCTACGAGCCCGTCGGCGTGGCAGACTTCGACAGGGAGCGCGAAGGGCACATTTAAGCGGCTCGCTCCACCTGATACAGGTATGCACGCACTTGCGCCCGTAGCGGCGAGCACGGGGTGGTCGCAGTGAGCGTCTCCGAAATCGAGGCCGAGCTCTCCGCGGACGAGCGAGCCGGGCTCGAACTCGTCCGCGACAGCGGCGGGATCCACCAGAGCGACTTCTGGAAGGAGCTCGACGTCTCATCACGGAAGGGGAGCCGGATCGTCGAATCGCTCGTCGAGAAGGGGCTGGTCGACCGCGAGGACACGATCTACAACGGGCACAACACCTACTACATCACGCCAATCGCCCGCGACCTCGACTTTACGCTGCTGATGGCCGGCGACATGCTCTCGCCGTTTATCGGCGAGGACGAGGTCGACCCCAACAGCGACGCCTTCTCGCAGTGGATCATGAACCTCGCCTACGAGGAGTGACGACCCTCGAGGACTCGCTTAGCCGTTTCGTTCGAACCGTTCGATGAGCACCAACGGCTCTTTCTCGCGGTTCGTCGCCGACGGTTCGCCGACGATCGCCTCGAGCAGCCGTCGGTGAACGTCTCGGGCCGCCCGCCGTTCCGCGGCCTCGAGGCTGTGGTGTTCCTGAATCTCGGCCCAGAATCCCGGCCCGAGCCGCAGCACCGTTTCGTCGTTCGAGTGGTAGCAAACGTCGCGATCCGGGAGCGTGCCGTCGATCGCGGACTGCCGGCCGCTGAGCTGAACCCGGGCGAGCACGGCGACGAGCTGCGGACGCGAGACGGGGGTCTCGAGCGCGACGGCGTCGATAGTTTCACCGAAGTACGCCGCGACGAGATCGCAGGCTCGAGCGAACTCGTCGAACCGAACCGTCTCGTTTGCCGTGAGCTTCATTGGAATCGACCGGCGACGCGCCGATGGTACTCCGGTTGTCAGTGGATTAGCAAAAAGCTGCGGGCCGATCGTCTATTCGAGAGCGCTCGCGGTCCTGATCAGCCGCTCCTCGCCGAAGGCGGGGCCGACGAGCTGCAGCCCGACGGGGAGGCCGTCGGTCTCGCCCGCGGGGACCGAGATCGCCGGCAGGTCGGCGAGGTTGACCGGGACGGTGTTGGCGTCCGCGAGGTACATCTGCAGCGGGTCCTCGAGGCTCTCGCCGCGCTCGAACGGGGGAACGGGCATCGTCGGCGAGGCGAGCACGTCGGCCTCCTCGAGGGCCTCGTCGAAGTCCTGTTTCACCCAGGCGCGGGCGTCCTGGGCCTTCTTGTAGTACTTGTCGTGGTAGCCAGCCGAGAGGGCGTACGTGCCCAGCAGGATTCGGCGTTTGACCTCGTCACCGAATCCCTCCTTGCGGGCCTGCGAGAACGTCTCGTTCCAGTTGCCCCCGCTCTCGACGTCGTGGCCGTACCGGACGCCGTCGAACCGGGCGAGATTCGAGGAGGCTTCCGACATCGCGATCACGTAGTAGGCCTCGACGGCGTGGTCGACCGACGGTAAGGAGACCTCGCGGTACTCCGCGCCCTGCGCCTCGAGGTCGGCGATGGCGTCCCAGAACGTCTCGACGACGCCCTCGTCGGCACCCTCGAGCAGCTCGGTGGGGACGCCGATCGTGAGCCCGTCGACGTCGCCAGTCGCGGCGTCGGCGTAGCTCGCCCCCTCGAGTTGCGGCTCGCGGGTCGTCGCGTCCCGCTCGTCGCTGCCCGCGACGACGTCGAGCAACGCGGCGGCGTCCTCGACGGAGTTCGCGAACGGGCCGATCTGCTCGAGACTGTTGCCGTAGGCGACGAGCCCGTACCGGGAGACCAGTCCGTACGTCGGCTTGATGCCGACGACGCCACAGAAGGCGGCGGGACAACGGATCGACCCACCGGTGTCGGAGCCAAGCGCGAGGTCGGCCTCGCCGGCTGCGACCGCAGCCGCGGAGCCGCCCGATGAGCCGCCGGGAACTCGCCCCGGCGCGGCCGGGTTCTCGGTCGCGCCGAAGTGCGACGTTTCGGTCGTCGATCCCATCCCGAACTCGTCCATGTTGGCCTTGCCGACGATCGTCGCGCCGGCCTCCTTGAGCCGCGAGACTGCGGTCGCGTCGTAGGGAGGGACGTACTCCTCGAGCATCCGCGAGCCGCAGGTCGTCCGGACGCCTTCGGTGGAGATGTTGTCCTTGACGGCGACGCTCTTCCCTACGAGAGGGCCGTCGTCGGCGCCCTCGATCGTCTCCTCGGTGATGAAGACGTTCTCGCTCATGAGACGTTCGGCCCCTTGAAGTAGCCGTCCTCCGTTTCGGGCGCGTTCCGCAGCGCCTCAGCCCGATCGAGGGAGTCGCGTTCCTCGTCGGGTCGCATCACGTTCGTGAGGTCGGCCTCGCGGTCGACCTCGGGCACCTCGTCGAGGCTGTCGAAGTACTCGAGGACGTCCGCGAACTGTCGGGTGAACTGGTCGACCTCCTCGTCGGTCAGGTCGACGCGAGCCAGCTCCGCGACGTGGCGGACCTCCTCGGCACTGACGGCGTCGTCGGTCATACCAGATCCCACCGGCCTCCGGAGAGTAAGGGTTTCGATACCGCGGGAACGGCGATCGGTGTCCCCCGCCCATCGTAATCGCGTATTACCGTTCGGGCGCGGCAGAGACGATCGGAGTACTTAACTCCGTCGAATCCTTGGAACGGGAACGGAACGGTCTCCGGCCGGCACACCGGCCGGATTCTCCCACGATGACAGACTCACGAATCCGATCCCGGAGCGACGAGCGACGCTCGAGCGAGCGTGAGGAGTCGACCGAACAGGACGAACGCGAGCGGTGTCCCGAATGCGGCGGCCGGCTGCGCTCCGACAGCGAACACGCCGAGACGGTGTGTCAGGACTGCGGGCTCGTCGTCGACGAGGGCGAGATCGATCGCGGCCCCGAGTGGCGCGCCTTCGACTCGAGCGAGAAAGACGAGAAGAGCCGTGTCGGCGCCCCGACGACGAACATGATGCACGACCAGGGGCTCTCGACGAACATCGGCTGGCAGGACAAGGACGCCTACGGCCGCTCGCTCTCGAGCCGCCAACGCCAGAAGATGCAGCGTCTTCGCACCTGGAACGAGCGCTTTCGCACCCGCGACTCCAAGGAGCGCAATCTGAAGCAGGCCCTCGGCGAGATCGACCGTATGGCGTCGGCGCTCGGCCTCCCCGAGAACGTCCGCGAAACTGCAAGCGTCATCTACCGGCGGGCCCTCGAGGAGGATCTCTTACCGGGGCGCTCGATCGAGGGCGTCGCCACTTCTGCGCTGTACGCCGCGGCTCGTCAGGCCGGTACTCCTCGTAGCCTGGACGAGATCGCTGCGGTGTCGCGGGTCGAGAAGGACGAGATCGCCCGCACCTACCGCTACGTGATCCGCGAACTCGGTCTCGAGGTCCAGCCCGCCGACCCCGAGAGCTACGTGCCCCGGTTCGCCAGCGAGCTCGAGCTCTCCGACGAGACCGAACGGCGCGCCAGACAGCTCCTCCAGACGGCCAAGGAGGAGGGCGTCCACTCGGGGAAGTCGCCGGTCGGCCTCGCGGCCGCCGCCGTCTACGCCGCGGCCCTGCTCACCAACGAGAAGGTCACACAGAACGACGTCAGCGAGGTCGCCAGCATCTCCGAAGTGACGATTCGGAACCGGTACCACGAGCTGCTCGAGGCCGAGGGCGGCGCGCCGGTCTAAGGTTCTGCCGTCGGGACGAAATGAGGACGGAGACCGCTCGGTCCGATCACGACTCGTCGTCGTACACGGCGGGGTTCGGCTCGCCCTCGACGTCGATGACGCCGATCATCCCCTTCCGGACGACCCGCGAGAGCGCGTGGTCGACCAGCTTGACCGGTCCGGGAACGGGCAGTTCCATCTCGCCCGCGACGACGGTCCCAGGGGCGACCGGGTTCGTCTCGACGTTTCGGCCGGGCTCCGAGAGCAGGTCACCGTCGCGGTAGTAGCGGCTCCAGACGTTTCCGATGGGGTGGAGCGCGCTGGTCAGGTTCGGCCCGCCGTTGGCGAAGTACACCCGGACCGTCTCGCCGACCTCGGCGTACATCGGGCCGTGGCCGTCCTCGGTGAGCGCGCCGACCTCGCCGTTCAGGAGGACGTAGGTCGGATCCTCGTCGGCCGTCGCGTCGAAGTCGTAGGCATGGTGGCCCTCCTCGCCGGCCTCGCCGTCCGTGTAGAGCTCGTGCTGGCCGACGTAGAACTCGCGGTCGACCTCGGGGAGGCCTTCGGCGGGCTCGACGAGGATCGCACCGAACATCCCCAGGCTGATGTGCTGGTCCATGTTCGGGACCGCGCAGTGGTAGATGTGGACCCCGGGGAACTCGGCGCGGAAGGTGAGCCGTGCGGGCTCGTCGCCGGGCGAGAGGGTAGTCGCCTCGGCGCCCCCGCCGGGGCCGTAGATCGCGTGGGCGTCGACGTTGTGGACGTCCACGTTGTGTTCCTCGGGCACCGCGAAGGTGAGTTCGACGGTGTCGCCCTCCCGGACCCTGACCATCGGGCCGGGGATCTGGCCGTCGTAGGTCATGAAGTCGACCGTGACGCCGGGTTCGACCTCGGCGGTCACCTCGATCGATTCGAGGGTGATCTCGTGGGTCCGGGGCTCGTCCCAGTCGACCGGTGGTGGGATGTCCATCGGGTCAGCCGCGATGCGATCGAGGTCGACGGGTTCGGCCGCCGGGCGCTCCTCTTCGGGGGCAGTGTCGGCCTCGGATTCGACGGAATCGGCTTCGGGCGGGTCGTCGCTCAGACAGCCCGCGAGCGCGATCGCGCCGGCTCCACCGATCGTATGGATGACTGCGCGTCGGTTCGTCGTCGGTTGGGTGGCTACGGTGGTCATTACGGTTTCCTCGGTTCTAGGGACGAGTGTCAACTGGTTCACATCTTCGATGATTCCTCCGTAGAGGGAATCGTGGGGCGTGTTCGCAGCCGAAGCCGGCCGTCGAGAGCCGGCGTTCGCCGACCGGTACGCAGATAGAAGTCCGGCCCCGACGTCTCGACGTGACCACGACACCATCGCCGCTCGAGACGGACGCCTCGCTGCTCGCGTTCGACGGCGCACGATCGACCTCGCGGGTCGTCAACGGACTCAGAGAACACGTCGTCGTCGCCGGCGAGACGGACGATCCGCTGGTCGTCCTCCTCCATGGGTTCCCGGAGTTCTGGTACGAGTGGCGCGAGCAGATCGAGCCGCTGGTCGAGGCGGGCTACCGAGTCGTGGTGCCCGACCAGCGGGGGTACAACTTGAGCGAGAAACCCCGGAAGGCCCGGGCGTATCAGCTCCGGGATCTCTCACGTGACGTCGCCGATCTGATCGCGAGCGAGGGTCGGGAGCGTGCCCACGTCGTCGGCCACGACTGGGGCGGCGTCGTCGCCTGGGACCTCGCGCGTCGCTACCCCGACCGGGTCGACCGCCTCGGGATCATCAACGCACCCCATCCGACCGCCTACCGCCGACAGCTCCGGTCGAACCTCGAGCAACTCCGTCGAAGCTGGTACGTGATGGCGTTTCAGCTCCCGTGGCTGCCCGAACGACTCTGCCGGTACGACGACTTTCGCCTCCTCGAGCGGGCCCTCCGGGACACCGCGGCTGAGGGGACGTTCACCGAGCGGGAGCTGACCCACTACCGACGGGCCTGGGCCCGCGAGGGCGCATTGACGGGCTCGCTGAACTGGTACCGGGCGATGGCGCGACATCCGCCCGAGGCGTCCCGGGATCGAGTCGAGCAGCCGACGCTCGTAATCTGGGGCGAGGCCGACGACGCGCTCGTTCCGGAACTCGGTCCGGCGAGCGTCCGGTTCTGTGATCGGGGGCGTCTCGAGCGCCTGCCGGAGACGAGCCACTGGGTGCCCCACGAACGCCCGGCCCGGACGACCGAACTGCTGTGTGACCACCTCGACGGGAGCGAGGACTGAACTCGACAGCCGTCGGGACCGGTACTCCACGATATGTGGCGGGAACACGCCCGTACGTTCCATTCCCACGCGATAGGAATCGTGGGGGATATCTTGCTCCCGTGTCCCATAGGTTCTACCCGAACTGGTTCGCATGGCCCAGGCAACACTCACCATCACGCTGCCCGAACAGGTCTGGATCCAGCAGGTGTCGACGGCGTACCCGGAGGCGACGTTCCGTGTACTCGCCGCCGTTCCCGGCAACGAATCCGGGTTCGCGCTCGTTCGCCTCGCGGGGTCGGCGGTTCCCGAGATGATCGACGAGATCGAGGCCCACCCGCAGGTCCTCGAGATCACGGTCGTCCAGCGGAGCGAACGGGAGGCGACGATCCACTTCGAGACGACGGCACCCCTGCTGTTGTTCTCCTCGCGGGAGTCCGGCATCCCGATCGAACTCCCCGTCGAGATCCGGGGCGGCGAGGCGACCATCGAGGTCACCGGCTCGCGCGAGCGTCTCGCCGAGCTGGCCGAACAGCTCGAACAGTTCGGCCTCCAGTACCGCATCGAACAGGTCCAGGAGCGACTCCACCAGAGCCAGCTCCTCTCCGAGCGCCAGCTCGAGGTCGTCGCCGCCGCCGTCGACGAGGGGTACTACGACACGCCGCGGCGCTGTTCGCTGACCGAGCTGGCCGGCCACCTCGGGATCGCCAAATCGACCTGTAGCGAGACGCTACATCGGGCGGAGGAGGCAATTGTCAAACACTTCGTCGAGGACCTCCCGGCGCTCCACGACGACGACGAGATGATCGAGAGACCGCTCGCGGGAGACTGACCGAGATCGCCTTCCGACCCCGGATCCGCACCCGAGTTCGATCCGTCCAGCGAACGCCGTCGCGAATCGCGATACCGAACCGAACGGGTAGTAAAGGGTTTTCGGTCCCAGTCAGTAATATACTAGCGAACATGTTCGCACCCGTTCTCAGAAGTTGGAAATCGCCTCGATGGTTCAACACCATCTAGTTGCGAGTGCGGGATAGAGGCTACAGATATGGCTGTATTCAACTTCGTACCGACGTGTAATCGAACCGTTCCGACGAGAGGTGTTCTCGGGGAATGAGTGCGGACGACGAGTCGTTCCACCCGCTCGGCGAGGAGTGGGAGAACGACCTCGAGGGGATGCTCGACGACACCGAGTACGACACCGATCTCGGGATGGCGATGGCAGAGGACGCGATGCGGGTCACTCGCGGCGAACTCTCGGAGGCCGACTTCCACGAGAAGTACCATGAGGACGTTCTCGAGGAGTTCGGCGAGGACAACCGTCCGACCCAGGAGGCCTACGAGAAGGCCCAGGAGGAAGCGAAGGGAACCGTCGGCAGGATGCTCTCTCGCTTCGACGGCGACGGCGAGGAACCCCGCCGCGACGTAATGAAGAAGATGGGTGCCGGCGCGGCCGCGGTCGGTCTCGGCGCCTGGGCGACCGTCGACGACGGCGAGCAGCAAGCGGCCGCCGCCCAGGACGACGAGGACGACGAGTCCGGCGCGCCCGAGGGCGGCGAGGGCGACGTCCAGTGGGGGATGGCCATCGACCTCGAGCGCTGTGACGGCTGTCTCTCCTGTGTGACTGCTTGCTCCTCGGAAAACAACCTCGACCAGGGTGTCAACTGGATGTACGTCCTCGAGTTCGAGGACCCCGGTGCGTCGAGTTCGACGAGCCGGAACCGACTCGTCCGTCCGTGTCAGCACTGCACCGACGCGCCGTGTGAGAAGGTCTGTCCGACGACGGCCCGCCACACGCGGGATTCCGACGGCCTCGTGCTGACCGACTACGACGTCTGTATCGGCTGCCGATACTGCCAGGTCGCCTGTCCCTACGGCGTCAACTACTTCCAGTGGGACGAACCCGACATCTCGACCGACGAGATCGCGGAGTTCCACGAGGACATGGACGGCGATCACATGACGACCGACGACGGCTACGGCAGCGAGCGCTGGGTCGACAGCCGCGCGCCGCGAGGCGTCATGAGCAAGTGTACCATGTGTCCGACCCGCCAGGACGGCCAGATGGGCGACGAGATGGTCGGGACGACCGCCTGCGAGGAGGCCTGTCCGCCGGACGCGATCCAGTTCGGCAACATGCACGACGAGTCGAGCGACCCACAGACGTACGCTGCCAACCCGGCCCGCGGCCGGACCCTCGCACAGATCAACCCGCCGTCGGCCGACGAACTCGAGGAGGAGCTCGAGGGTGCCGACGACGACCTCGAATCGGTCCTCGAGGCAGCCGACCTCGACGAGGAGGAACTCGGCCTGATGATCGCGGTGCAGATCACCGGCGGCGACGAGATGGGCGACGGCGACGGCGACGTCGCCGACCTCGAAAACGACGTCACCGAGGCGCTGGCTGCGATCGAGAGCCACGGTCTCGGCCTCGCGAACCAGGAGGTCCTCGCGGAACTCAACCTCGCCGACGAACCCGACCTCGACGAGCCGGCCGACGGCGACGAGGAAGGTGTCGACGTCGACGAGGAAGAGGAGAACGGCGACGATAACGACGACGACGAAGACGAGGACGAGGAGAACGGCGACGACGAGGACGATAACGACGACGACGACAACGGGTTCGAGCCGGACGAGGAAGCCGCGCAGTTCCTGCTCGAGCAGTTCGCCGGCACGCCGGCCTCGAACTTCAAGCTCCTCGAGGAGCAGGGAACGAACCCCAACATCATCTACCTCGGCAACGAGCCCGGCCCGCAGGCCGAACAGACCGAGCCGACGGGATCGGGCGTCAACTACGAGGACATCAGCTACGAGCGCGCCGACGGCGAGTCCGTCGAAGCCGTCGACAACCGCAAGGACGTTCTCGACGAGGGCACCGTCGGTGACGCCGGGGTGTCCCTATGAGCACCAAGTCGCCGACCGAGGCGGACATTCTGCGTCCGATCCAGAACGTCTCGAAGCTGTACTTCATCATGTTCGCGGTCGCCGGGCTGGCACTCGGCGCGTTCCTGGTCGCCTGGGGCTACCAGCTGTACCAGGGACTCGTCGTTACTGGACTCTCCGACTGGGGGAGCGGTGGCGGCGTCACCTGGGGACTGTACATCGGCGCGTTCATCTGGTGGGTCGGGATCGCCCACGGGGGGATCATCCTCTCCGCGGCGGTCAGACTCCTCGGGATGGACCGCTACATGCCCGTCGCCCGCCTGGCCGAACTGCTGACGCTGGCCGGCCTCTCGGCGGCCGGCTTCTACATCCTGGTCCACATGGGCCGCCCGGACCGGATGGTCACGAGCGTTCTCGGTCACTACCACATCACGGTCAACAACTCGCCGCTGGTGTGGGACGTTACCGTCATCACTGCCTACTTCGTGCTGACGGCGACCTACCTCGCGCTGACGATCCGCTACGACGTTACGCGGCTGCGCGACCAGCTGCCGGACCGCTTCGATCCGATCTACGACGGGCTGACCCTCGGTTACTCCGAGAAGGAGGACCAGATCATCGATCGGATGGTCTGGTGGGTCGCCCTCGCGATCATCATTATGGCCCCGCTCCTGCTTCACGGCGGTGTCATTCCGTGGCTGTTCGCGGTGCTACCGAACTACCCCGGCTGGTTCGGCGCGGTGCAGGGCCCGCAGTTCCTCACCATCGCGCTGACCTCCGCGATCAGCGGCGTGATCCTGCTGTCGGCCGCCTTCCGGCGCGCCTACGACTGGGATCACATCATCACGGACGACATCTTCCGCGGCCTCCTGCTGTGGCTCGGGTTCTTCTGTCTGCTGTTCCTCTGGCTCCAGCTCCAGCAGCTCACCGCCGGGAGCTTCCACCCGACGGTCGACCACGGCGCGGCGACCGCCTCGAAGTTCACGCACCCGCTGTACGTCATCCCGATTCTGGGCGTCCTCGGCGTGCTGGGCTTCATCTTCGCGACGACGGTCCGTCCCGCGCTGTTTACGAAGCTCCGAGCGATGATCGCCAGCGTGATCGTGCTGACGGCGACGCTGGCCGAGAAGCTCTACTTCGTCCTCTCGGGCTTCTGGTACCCCTCGTTCAGTATCTACGAGGCGACGCCCGGCGACTACTTCCCGAGCGCGATCGAACTCTCCTCGCTGCTTGGCACGATCGGACTGGTCGTGTTGTTCTTCCTGGTGGTCGCGAAGGTGATCCCCGTGGTCGAACTCCACGCGATCGAACACCTTCGTGGCGATCACGGACACGGTCACGAACACGAGCACGAACCGGTAGAGGAAAGTACGAAGCAGCCGGAGGTTGAAGCATGATCTCGGCACCGGCTGTCGCAAACGCCCTCTCCCATATCATGTACCACGGGTACGATGGTACCGAGGGTCTCACCGGGTTCCCCAACATCGGGACCTACCTGATCTTCGGGGTCGTCCTCGTGCCGGTCTACGTGATGGTCGCCGCGTGGTTCCTCGGCGAACCCCGCGATACGAGCACCGGGCTGCTCGGTGTCGGCTACCTCGTCGGAATCACGGCCCAGATGTGGATCGGGATGTTCATCCTGACCATGATCATCGGGGTCCTGTTCTACGGCGGACTGCCGGAACCGCTGGCGTCGCCGGGTCCGTAACCCGGACGATCGCCCCGACCGAACCGACGTTCCGTTCTTTGCGGCGATACCGACCGAGCCCCGCGTTCGCCCCCGCTGGTCGTTCTCAGCCACCGTTTCGCCCACCGAACCATCACACGTATCCCGTTGCACACCCTACCGATCGTCGAACACGCCTCCACCCAGTATGAGCATCACAGAATACGAACTCAAGATCGAACTCGAGGGCATCGAGGACCCGGACATCGACGAGGACATCGTCACGCTCGGCCTGGTCAACGACGTCACGATCGACGACGAGACCGCCCGGATCTCGCTCGCGTTCAACACGCCCTACGCTCCCGCCGAGATGGAGATCGGCAACCGGATCCGCGAGGTCGTCCAGGAGGCCGGCCTCGAGCCCGACCTGCGCGCCCACGCCGGCGCCGAGCACGGGTTCGACGACGAGGTCCTGCCGCGGGTTCGTAACGTTATCGCGGTCTCCTCGGGGAAAGGCGGCGTCGGCAAGACGACTGTCGCGGCCAACCTCGCGGCGGGCCTCGAGAAACGCGGCGCGATGGTCGGTATCCTCGACGCGGACATCCACGGCCCGAACATTCCACGCATTTTGCCCGTCGAGAGCGACCCCGGCGTCACGCCCAACGAGGATATCGTCCCACCCCGTTCGGACGGCGTCCGCGTGATCAGCATGGGCTTCATGATGGAAGAGGAGGACGACCCGGCGATCCTCCGGGGGCCGATGGTCAACAAGTTCATGATGAAGTTCTTGGACGGCGTCGAGTGGGGCCGACTCGACTACCTCATCGTCGACCTCCCGCCGGGCACCGGGGATGCCACGCTGAACCTGCTCCAGTCGATGCCCGTCACGGGAGCCGTCGTCGTCACCACGCCACAGGAGATGGCCCTGGACGACACCCGAAAGGGGATTCAGATGTTCAACAAACACGACACGCCCGTCCTCGGCGTCGTCGAGAACATGAGCACGTTCATCGCCCCGGACACCGGCAAGGAGTACAGCCTCTTTGGCACCGACGGCGCCCAGCAGATCGTCGACAAGTACGACGTCCCGCTGATCGGCCAGATCCCGATCCACCCCGACTTCGGCGCCGACGGCAGCAAGGGGACCCTCGTCAAGGACGACGACAGCGAGGTCCAGGAGACGCTCGAGGAGCTGGTCGCCAACGTTGCCGACCGCGTCAGCGAGTCCAACCGCCGGACCGTCTCGGAGAACACCTCCGATACGCCCGACGACGCCCTGCCGACCGAACTCGAGGACTAAACGGACTGTCGGAACGATTTCTCCGGGTTACTGCTCGTTGCCGTCGTCAGGCTCGTCGATCGCAGTTGCCGGAAGCGCGAACCGCCAGGCGTCGGTAAACTCGCTACCGGAGAACGACTGCAGGGCGTGGCTCGCGACGCGCGGGCTCTTGCCGCCAATCTTGACGTGTTCCGTGCCGAGTCATGACCGACACTTTTGGCCGCGGGGACCGAATCCGAACCCGATGACACTCGATAGCTACACCGACGCGGTCGCCGACCTCGAGCCCGCAGACGGCGAGGTCGAGAGCACGGAACTGGTCGTCGAGGACGACGTTCTCGTCAAGGCCTTCGCCCTCGGGCCGGGCGCGACCCTCGAGCCACACGAACACGGCGACAGCACGAACGTCTTTCACGTCCTCGAGGGGACGGTGACGGTGCTGCGGGACGACGAGCGCGAGGAGATCGAGGCGCCGGGCGTGGTACTCAACGAGCGGGGCGTCGAACACGGCGCCGAGAACGAGACCGGCGAGACCGTGATCTTCACCGCGAGTCTCTGCCCGCTGCCGTCCTGACGGACGCGATTCCTGTGGTTCGGTCGCGCCGCTCCTCGAGAGCGGGTTCGTCGACCGAACCGTCGTCGCTGCCGACAGCGCCGGCTGTCGTGTGTGAGTTCTCAAAAAACGAATCGCCGTTCACCNCCGCTCAGAGATGTGTATACGAGACAGCGGCTGTCGTGTGTGAGTTCTCAAAAAACGAATCGCCGTTCACCGTTTCACAACGGAGAGAAGCGAGATTAGTTGCGGACGACGTTCGTCGCGCGGGGGCCCTTGGGGGCCTGGTCGATGTCGAATTCGATCTCTTCGCCTTCCTCGAGGTCCGGGCCGCCGACGTCTTCCATGTGGAAGAAAACGTCCTCGTCCGCGTCGTCCGTGGAAATGAAACCGTAGCCGCCTGTGTCGTTGAAGAAGTCAACGTTACCTTTCGCCATTACAAACAACTGTAGGGCCAGTTCCCGCATAAGGGTTCCGAGAGTCGCGGTATCACGACCGCCGCCTTCGGTTCCCACGTCTTCTCAGGTCTCGAGCAGCGACTCGACGTACTTCGTGACGTGGTCGTCTATCCGCCGTTTGTACCCCGCCTGGCGGGCCAGCCGATCGAGTTCGCGGGCGACGAGGCTGCCGTACTGGACGGCTTTCTTGTCCCGCATCGCGACCACCTCGGGCAGGGACTCGCTCGCCACCCGCCGGAAGCCCCGCTTTCGGACTTCCTCGTCGGCGAGCAACTCGTCGGGCAAACGGAGCGCGGCGTCGATGACACTGTCGTGGAGCAGGGGCGCGACGGGCTCGAGCCCCGTCGCCTCGATGGCGCGGACGTCTCGGGGAAGCTGCTCGGGGAGGCTGCGGACCTGCTCGCGGACCGCGCCGCGGGTGGTCTCGGCTTCGACTCTGTGGTCGAGGCGAACCACTTTCTCGTAGCCGCCGAACAGCTCGTCGGCGCCCTGGCCGACCGCCAGCGCGTCGAAGCCGTCCGCGGCGACGTACTCGCCGACCAGATAGAGGGGAAGTGCGATCTGGACGTCCATCGCGTTCGTTCGCCCGATCGCGCGGGCGACGTCGGGGACCGCTCGCTCGAGGTCGGCGGGCTCGAGTTCGACGACGGTGAGCTCGCGGTCCATCGCCGCGGCTGCCGTGCGGGCGGCCTCGACGTCGTGGCTGTCCGGGAAGCCGACGACGTAGATCGGAGCGTCGAGGAGCTCGGCGACCAGTGCGGAGTCGACGCCGCCGGAGAACGCAACCGCAATATCGAGGTCGCGCTCGCGGACGCGGTCGATCGCCGTCCGAAGCGCACGATCGAGGCCCTCGAGGGCGACCTCGGGCTCGTCGGGCGTCGGTTCGGGGAGCGACCAGACGCTCGCGGGCGCCTCGCCGGGAGCCGCGACCGAGCCCGCGGGGAAGAGCGCCGGATCCTCGAGCGAGCCGGGCTCGAAGGCCCACGCGTCGGCCGCGTGGTCGACGAACAGCGGAACCCGTCCGAGAACGTCCCGGACGAGCCGGCCGTCGACCTCGCCCGCGAAGCCGAACGTCCCCGGCAGCGACTCTCCGGTCTCGAGGACTCGGCGGACGGTGTCGGAATCGGTCCCGCGAAGGGTCATCGAAGCAGTCCGAGGGCGGTGTTTCTGATGCGGCGCGTGACGCCCCCGCCGAACTGGCGGAAGCTGATGTGCCACGGCGTCCGTTTTCCCTCGACCGACGTCTTGCCCTCGCGGATCGCCTCGAGGATCGCCGCGGCCGAGCGCTCGTCGGCGTCGACGCGGGTGACCGCCTGCCCGACCATCTCGCTGATGTGGGCGTCGCTACCCGCGGTCATCGGCATCCCGTGGTCTCGGGCGAACCGCCTGGCCTGGCGGTTGGCCCGTCCGGTCAACAGCCGCGAGTTGTACACCTCGATCGCGTCCGCCTTCGTGAGCTCCGCGGACGCGATGCGGGCGGTCACGCCGTGGCGCGACTGCTGGAACGGGTGGGGGATCACCGCCAGCCCGCCCTGCTCGCGGATTCGCTCGAGGGTCGTCTCGTAGGACAGCCCCGGCGGCACGGCCTCCTCGATGCCCAGCCCGAGGATGTGTCCGGCCGCACTCGAGATCTCGATCGCCGGAACGCCGACGAGTCCGTACTCGGGGGCGCGCTCTGCGGCCTCGAGGCTCGCGTCGATCTCGTCGTGATCCGTAATGGCGATCGCGTCGAGGCCGACGGCCTCCGCTTGTTCGAGGATGAGCTCGACGGAGTCCCGGCCGTCGTAGGACAGCGACGAGTGGGCGTGAAGTTCGACCGACAGCACGAGTACGTCTTTCCGCCGGTCGGTCAAAAACACCCCGATCGTCGGCTCGAGCCCGTCGGCCGAAGCGACGCACGACGGGCACCGGTCGGCCACGAACCCAGGACTCACCTCGAGCGGGATCGGCTTTGCCGATCCAAAGAGCGGTACGAGTGGGCGTCTTGGACCGTCGGTCCCTCTCACTGATAAAAACGCAAACGCAAGCGTAAACGAAATCGAAAATAAAACCGCTCTTGTGACGTTCGTCGCGAAGCGGCAAGGGAAAGCACCTTCGAGCCATTCGGTAGTCACGAACGTGCATATAGAAACCCATATACTGCCCGACTTTCACCACCTAGATGAATGAGCCTTGCCGATTCGGACCGCGAACTCGTCGTCGAGGAGCTCGGACGGGAGCCGACGCCGGCCGAGGCGGCGCTGTTCGAGAACCTCTGGAGCGAACACTGCGCGTACCGCTCCTCGAGACCCCTGCTGTCGGCGTTCGACAGCGAGGGAGAGCGGGTCGTCGTCGGGCCGGGCGACGACGCGGCCGTCGTCGCGCTGCCGGACCCCGAGACGGGCGAGAACGGCGACACCTACGTCACGCTGGGAATCGAGAGCCACAACCACCCCTCCTACGTCGACCCGTTCGACGGCGCCGCGACCGGCGTCGGCGGGATCGTCCGGGACACGCTCTCGATGGGTGCCTACCCGATCGCGCTCGCGGACTCGCTGTACTTCGGGAGCTTCGACCGCGAGCACTCGAAGTACCTGCTCGAGGGCGTCGTCGAGGGGATCAGCCACTACGGCAACTGTATCGGGGTCCCAACCGTCGCGGGTAGCGCCGACTTCCACCCCGACTACGAGGGAAATCCGCTGGTGAACGTCGCCTGCGTCGGACTCACCGACGAGGACCGACTCGTAACCGCCGTGGCCCAGGAGCCGGGCAACAAGCTTGTCCTCGTGGGCAACGCCACGGGACGGGACGGGCTGGGTGGCGCGAGCTTCGCCAGCGAGGACTTAGCGGAGGACGCCGAGACGGAGGACCGACCTGCGGTCCAGGTCGGCGACCCCTATGCGGAGAAGCTGCTGATCGAGGCCAACGAGGTCCTCGTCGAAGAGAACCTCGTCGAGTCGGCCCGTGACCTCGGCGCGGCCGGACTGGGCGGCGCCTCGAGCGAGCTCGTCGCCAAGGGCGGGCTCGGCGCCGAGATCGAACTCGAGCGGGTCCACCAGCGCGAGCCGAACATGAACGCCTTAGAGATCCTGCTCGCGGAGTCCCAGGAGCGGATGTGTTACGAGGTCACGCCGGAGAACGTCGACCGGGTCCGCGAGATCGCGGAACGGTTCGATCTGGGCTGTTCGGTCATCGGCGAGGTCACCGACGGGAACTACACCTGTACGTTTGAGGAGAGCGAGGCGCAACGCGCCTCGGATGACTCGACCGGCGAGCAGAGTGAGCCGGGAGAGCGCGACACGGTCGTCGACGTCGACGCCCACTTCCTGGGCGAGGGGGCGCCGATGAACGACCTTCCCGCCGAGGAGCCCGAGGTGCCGGAAACCGACCTGCCCGAGGTCGACCTCGAGGACGCCCTCGAGACCGTCGTCTCGAGCCCGAACACGGCCTCCAAGCGGTGGGTCTACCGCCAGTACGACCACGAGGTTGGGGTTCGGACGGCCGTCGGGCCGGGCGACGACGCAGCGATCGTCGCCATCAGAGAGGCAAGCGCGGAGCCACGCTCCGCGGACGAGTCGAGCGGTGGTAACCGCGAGACCGACACCGGGCTCGCGATCTCCTCGGGTGCCGCCCCGAACTGGACCGCAACGGCACCGTATGAGGGCGCTCGAGCGATCGCCCTCGAGAACGCGACGAACGTCGCGGCCAAGGGTGCGACCCCGCTCGCGGCGGTCAACTGTCTCAACGGCGGCAACCCCGAGAAGCCCGGCGTCTACGGCGGCTTTACGGGGATCGTCGACGGCCTCGCCGAGATGTGCGCCGAGCTGTCGACGCCGGTGGTCGGCGGGAACGTCTCGCTGTACAACGACTCCGTCGCGGGGCCGATCCCGCCGACGCCGACGCTGGCGCTCGTCGGTACGAAGGCGGGGTACGACGCCCCGCCGCTGTCCGTCGAGTCCGATGGCACCCTCCTGCTCGTCGGCGACCGTGGCCTCGAGGCCGACGAGTTCCGACTGGGCGGTTCGGAGTACCTCGCACGGTTCGACGGCAGCGATCGCTTCCCCGCCCTGCCCGAGGAGCCAGCCGCCCTCGTCGAGACGCTCGCCGACGTCGCGAACGCCGACTCGACGCTCGCGGTTCACGACGTCAGCCACGGCGGGCTCGCGGTCGCACTCGCCGAGATGATTACGGAGACGGCGGGCCTCGAGGTCACCGTTCCCGGCGACGACTCGATCGGCGCGCTGTTCCACGAGCAGCCGGGTCGCGCGCTGATTCAGACCGACGACCCGGACGCCGTCCGCGAGGCGTTCGACGACGTGGCCCCGGTCCGCGAACTCGGCGCCGCGACGACGGACGGGACACTCACCGTTCGGGACGCCGACGGCGAACTGTTCGAAGTCGGCGCGGCCGCGGTCGCCGACTGGCGGGCGACGATTGAGCGCGAACTCCACTGATCCCTCGGCTGAGGACGTGGACGTCCGTGCTGCAGCCGCATCCCGCTCCGTAGACGGGCCCGGTATCTTGATATACGATCGGGCCGAACGCTACGACGAACTGATAGCTTCAGGTGCGCCCGTCAAATGGATACCGACACCCCCTCCGTGCTGATCGTCGAGGCCGAGCCCGACCTCGCCGAGCTGTACGCCTCCTGGCTCGAGGACGCTTACCACGTCGAGACGGTCCGCGACGAGTCGGCGGTCGGTGCGGTCGTCGACGGGGGGTTCGATGTCGTCATTGTCGACTGTCACCGCCTGCCGGACGGGCCGAGCAGCGAGCTGTGCGATTCGATCAGCTCCCGGGGGATCGACAGCCAGGTTGTGGCCGTTACGGGAGTCGAACCCACTGTCGACCCCGAAGACGCGGCATTCGACGACTATCTCCTCAAGCCGATCTCGCGGGACGACCTCCGACACAGCGTCGAAAACCTGCTGTTGCGACGCACCTACGACGAGCAACTCGGCGCGTACTTCGAACTCGCCTCGAAGAAGGCATCCCTCGACGGACGGCTCAGCGAGGCCGAACTCCAGTCGAGCCAGGAGTACGCCGAGCTCGAGGATCGGATTGCGGTTCTTCGCACCAGGGTCAACGAGACGCGCTCGCAGCTCCTCGAGCGCGACCACAATCGGCGGCTCTATCGGGACGTCTCGTCGGCCCCCGACTGACCGCCCTCCTCGCTACACTCGAGCGTCGCGATCCCCGCGAGTTCGATCCGTCTTCTACCCCGGTCGTCGCGCCCGATAGCGGGTCGCCAGCCGTGAGCGCGGGCGATCGCCTCGAGGACCGCCAGCTCGAGCCCGCGGGTATCGTCGACCCGGTCTTTGGGCTGGGTCGCGTCGTCGCGAACGACGAGTCCGCGCGACTCGGACTCGAGCAGCCCGATCTCGACTGTCACGTTCGCGCCGTCGGCACGGGCCGCAATCTCGTCGAACGCCGACTCGAGGAGGTGGCCGAACCGCTCGCGGTCGGCCCGAAGCGTTGCCGGTTCCTCGAGGGTGACCGCGTTAGCGTCGAGTCGCGAGGACGCGACCGCCGACTCGATCGCGGCCCCCAGATCGATCCGGGATCGCGCGCCGACGGCGGAGGCCTCACGGGCGAGTTCGCGAACGTCGTCGACGAGCCGATCGGTTCGCTCGAGGGAGGCCTCGACCTCGGATTCGGCCAGCGGAAGCTCCCGGTCGTCGTCGGCGTCGAGGATCGAGGCCACCTGCTCGAGCTGGTGTTGCAGATCCCCCGAGAGGATCCGCGCGATCTCCTCGAGACGTTCGGTCTGGCGTTCGATCCGCTCGGTTCGCTCCCGAAGGACCCGTTCCCTGTCGGTTCGATCGAGCGCGGCGCGGGTGTTCTCGATCAGCGTCGAGAGCAACTCGACGTCGGTCTCGTCGAACGCTTCCGGTTCGAACGAGCCGGTCATGAGCACGCCGTGGGTACCGATCGGCGCGATGATCTCCGATCGCAGCGGCGTGTCGGGGTTGTACAGATCATCGACGGTTCGGAGGTCGTCGAAGCGCTCGATTTCGCCGTCCTCGAAGACGTCCCAGACGATCCCCTCGCCCGGTCGGAACCGGGGAAACCCCCCGAACTCGTCGTACGCCTCGGCCGTCCCGGCGACCGGCTCGAGGTAGCCCCGTTCCTCCTCGAGCAGCCAGACGCCGCTGATCGGCAGGTCGAGCAGGTCGCTGCCGGCGCGGACGGCGACGGCACAGATCTCCTCGGGGTCGTCGGCCTCGAGGAGCCAGCGGGTCACCTCGTGGAGGGATTCGACGACCCGTTCGTACTCGCGGCGATCGGTGACGTCCCTGACGACCGCCGCGGCGGTCGCGGTTCCGTCCCGCACCGGAACGATCCGCAGCTCGCCGATCCGTTCGCTCCCGTCGCCGTCGGTGATCGGGAGCTCGAACCGCCGCTGTCGGGCCAGTCCCGACTCGACGTCGCCGATGCCCCGGCGGATCGCCTCGCAGTCGTCCTCGCTGATGCCGGCGAGCTCGGCCAGCGTCTCGACGCGTTCACCGACGATCGAGCCGCGGTCGGCGTCTAGGAACTCGATCATCGCCCCGTTGACGGCGACGATCCGCCGGTTGCCGTCGATCGTCACGACGCCGTCGTCGATCGCCTCGATGACCGCGGCGTGGTGGTCGACGCTTCGGCGTCGGTCGTCGAGCTCGAGCACGAACGCGGAGAGCCCCTCCTCGGAAGGGTACGCTCGCAGCTCGAACCGCGCCTCGCGCTCGTGGTGATAGAACTCGAACGTCGTCGGAAGCTCGTCGTCGATCGTCCGGTAGAACGCCTCGGGGAACTGACTCTCGAGGGTTGCGGGAACTCCCTCCCGAACGGAACGACCCAGCAGCTCCTCGCTCGAGGCGTCGAACAGCGCCGCCGCCTCGTCGTTGAGGTAGGTAAATCGGAGCGACGCGTCGAGCGCGAAGACGCCGTCGGCGATCCGATCGGCGAACGGAACCGAGCGAACCGTCACGGCCGATCCCCCCGTCGGCTTCGTCCCCGGCCGCCGTCCCGAGCCGAACGGGTTTGGATTCCGATCATCGATACAAAAAACCGTTCGGGACGGGGGGATTTGAGTTCCGCGGCCGCACCTGCCACGTCGGGCCTACAGCGGGTTCTCGGTCCCGAGGTCGGCCTCAAGCGCTCGGTCGTAGACGAACCCCGCCGTCGCGGCGTCGAGCACTGCGGAGCCGACGCTCGCGGCGACGACGATATCGTCGGGCGACTCCCGGTCGAACTCCCCCGCGAGGACGCCACCGAGAGGCACCAGCTCCCGGTCGCCGTGTTCGCGAAGATCACCCGTCTCGGCCGCCTCCTCGGGAACGTCGGCGACGATCATCGCCGCGCGGTCGACCGTCATCGCGTCCAGCTCTCGCATCTCTGGCGTGTAGGCTCCGACCGCGACGACCAGTGTCCCCGCCGAAAGCGCCTCCCCCGGGAACACCGGCTCGGTGCTGGTCGTCGCCGTCACGACGACCGAGGCCTCCGCGACCGCCTCACGGGGCGTCCCGACCGCGCTCGCCGGAACGTCGATTTCGGCCTCGAGCTCCTCGGCGCAGGCGACCTTCGAGTCGCTCGGCGAGTACACCCGAATCGACTCGAGCCGGGAGCCCACTGCGGCCGCGATCGCCCGCGTCTGCCAGCGGGCCTGCGTCCCCGCGCCGATCACGCCCACCTCGACCGGTCCCGACGGCGCCAGCTCGCGGGCGGCGAGCCCCCCGATACAGCCCGTTCGGGCGCTGGTGATCCGGTTCGCGGCCATGTACGACAGCGGCTGACCGGTCTCGGCATCGGTGAGCGCGAGCTGGGCGGTGACCGTCGGCAGCCCGCGGTCGGGGTTGTCCGGACAGACCGTCGCCAGCTTCGTGACGGCGTAGGGCTCGCCGTGGATGTACGCGGGCATACAGAGCCCCGTCCCGGTCGGCTCCGTCGGGTCGTCGGGATCGAGCCCCGTCCCGATCGGGTAGTGGGGCCGCTCCGGGCGCTCGACCTCGCCCGCGTACTGCCTCTCGAAGGCCTCGGCGAGCACCGGAAGCAGCTCCTTGAGCTCGAGCACCGACGCCACGTCCGAATCGGAGAGTACGCGTACCATGTGCCGACTATCGTCGGCCCCCTACTTCATACGGACTGCTGTACGTCATCGACGGCACACTCGCGAGCGCGGCGGGAAACGACTGTATTCCCGGCCCCCGAAGGGAGCGTATGCACACCGTCATCGTCGGCGGCGGGATCGTCGGTACCGCGATCGCCGCCCGCCTCGGCCCGACCGACCGCGAGGTCACGCTGCTCGAGCGAGCCGAAATCGGCGAGGAGACGACGGCCGCCTCCGCGGGACTGCTGATGCGGACCGTCGTCGACCCCGGTCCGTTCGACCTCCGAATCCGGGAGCGCGCCCACGCCCGGTACCGGGAGCTCCGCGAGGACGGCGACCTCGAGGCCGATCGGATCGGGATCGTCTACGTCGCGGAAACTGCTGCGTTCGCCGACCGTCTCGCCGACTCCGCGAGGGCGCTTCGCGAGGCCGGAATCGACGCCTCGTTTCTCGAGCCCGACGAACTCGTCGGAGTCGGTATCGAGCCCGGCGGCCTCGAGGGCGGGCTCTACACGCCCGAGGACCGGGTCTGCGATCCCGCAGCCGTAGCGACCCTGTTCGCCGACCGCGCTCGGGTGGCGGGCGTCGACGTCCGGACCGGCGTTTCGGTCACGGACGTCGAGACTCGAGACGGCGCCGTGACGGCAATCGAGACGAACGAGGGTCGGCTCGCGGCCGATCGGGTGATCAACGCGACCGGTCCGTGGGCGCCGCAGCTGAACGACGCGGTCGGGATCGAACTCCCGCTGTGTCACACCCGCGGACCGATGCTCGCCGTCGAGACGGGCGAGCGCCTCGAGGGGCCGACGGCGATCTTCGAGTCGAAACGGTACGTCCGACCCACCGAGACGGGCGCCTGGCTCGGCGCCTACCGAACCGACTACGTCGAGGGCCAGCGCTACGATCTCGCGAACCGATCGATCTCCGCGTCGTTTCGCGACTTCGCCGGAGAGCTCGAGACGTTCGTCCCTGGCCTCGAGGGCGCGACTGTCGTCGACGACTGGGTCGGCTACCGAACCGTCACGCCCGACGGCCGCCCGCTCGTCGGCGAGACCGAAATCGACGGGTACCTCGTTGCAGTCGGCCTCAGCGGCCAGGGGATCACGCTGGCGCCCGCGGTCGCCGACGTCGTCCACGGGCTCCTCAAGGGCGACGTCGACCCCGAGTACCGGCGGCGACTCTCGCCGACCAGGTTCCGAGACTAACGACGACGAACGCTTATCCCGTCCCGTGCCAACGTACCCCGTATGCACACCGTCGTCGTCGGTGGCGGGATCGTGGGGCTCGCGAGCGCGCTCGAGCTCGCCGAGCGCGGGCTCGAGGTCGTCGTCTGCGAGAAGGGGTCGATCGGGAGCGGCAGCACCGAACGGGCCGCCGGCGGGATTCGGGCGCAGTTCTCGACGCCGACGAACGTCGAGCTCTCGCTCGCGAGCATGGCCGTCTGGAGCGCGTTCGAGGAGCGGTTCGACGTCGATATCGACTACCGACGGAACGGCTACCTGTTTCTCGCTCGAACCGACGAGACCACCGCAGCCCTCGAGACGGCCGTCGAGATGCAGAACGAACGGGGGGTGCCGAGTGAGGTGCTCGAGCCCGAGGCTGCCCGCGAGCGCTGTCCGGGGATCGATTCCCAAAAATTCGTGGCAGCGACATACTCACCGACCGACGGCTTCGCGGACCCCCATCTCGCGCTGCAGGCCTACGCCCGAGCCGCTGGCGACGCGGGCGTCGACGTCAGGACGGGAACGCCCGTCACCGACGTCCTGCGCGAGGACGACGGAACCGAATCGGGCGGACGCATCGTCGGCGTCGAGACGCCCGACGCCCCCCTCGAGGCCGAGTACGTCGTCAACGCCGCGGGGCCGTGGGCGCGTCGGGTCGCCGCGATGGCCGACGTCGACTTGCCGATCGCGCCCAAGCGACGCCAGATGATGGTCGTCGACTCCGAGACGCCCGTTCCCGAGAGCGATCCGCTGACGGTCGACCTCGAGACGGGCACCTACTTCCGGCCCGAACGCGACGGCGAGGCGCTGGTCGGGGGTCACCTCGCGGGCGACGATCCGGACCGGGACCCCGACGGCTACGACCGCGGGATCGACTTCGACTGGGCGGCTGATGTCCTCGAGACTGCGTCCGAGTGGGCGACCTACTTCGGGCCAGAGTCCCGGATCAAACGGGGGTGGGCGGGGCTGTACGCCGTCACCCCCGACGACAACGCCGTCCTCGAGGAGACGGTCCCCGGCCTGATCACGGCCGCGGGCTTCTCGGGCCACGGCTTCCAGCACGCCCCCGCGACGGGGCGGCTCGTCGCCGAGTTGATCGCCGACGGCGAGGCCTCGCTAGTCGATATCGGGGCGCTCTCGAGCGATCGGTTCGGGACCGAGCGCGAACGACTCGAGCGGAACGTCGTCTGAGCGTCGAGGGGATGAACGGTGTGCGCTGGAACGCGATTCGCAGTTCGCTCCGGAAAGCACTTGCACTCGTATCATACTGATTTTATCATGCTCGGTGATACGGTCACTACCGGCGGTTACAGCGCAATGCAGGCGGTAGGGATGGGCGTCGCCGTCCTGGCGATCGTCGGCACGCTCGTCCTGTCGCTTCTGGGGCTCTCGGGTGGCGCCCTCGGTGCCTCGTTCATCCTTCTCTGGACGGGCCTGATGGTGCTGGCGTGGCCGTTGTTCAAGAAGGCCCATCCGCGAGAGGGCTCGAGCGCTCGGAAGTAACGTCTGTCCCCTACTACACCGCTCTTCACGGTCGATACGTGGAGACGCGTATGGAACGTTTGGACTCGAGTCTGCAGCTCTGACTGACCACCGCTGGGTGGGACTGAAAGGGACCAGGGGCTTTCGCGGTAATACCGACGAGTAGCAGTCCTGCTCGCACGAACACAGGGGATCGGCCACGTCCTCCCCAGCCGACTCACTCGCTTGTGGGCTCACGGCCGTTGGCCGTTCGCCTGTCCGCGGCGCTACGCGCCGCGCTCCGCTCGTTCATCCCTCGCGCGGCATCATTGACCGCCCTCGCTTTCGCTCGGTCGGTCGACAGCGCACGCCACCGCAGGAAGAACAATCGGACCGAACTGATACATGGTCCGCCTATATATCGAATTCGAGTGACAGCGTAGTCGATACGAGATCTGTTCGATGAGGATCTCGCTAGAAAAAATGCCCGAAGTAGACGTCCGTCTCCGGAAAGAGCGTCTCGAGCGACCCCACTGTCCCACTGTCAGCCTCGAGTCGACCCGCGTACGCGAGGTCGCTCGCCGAGCGGGCGCCGACGGCAAGCTGCGAGAGCGCGCCGACGTCGAGAGTCGCGTCGGGCTCGCCGTCCGGGTCGTCGGCTCGCTCGCAGGTCACGATTCCGTCTGCCGTCTCGAGGACGAACCGATCGTCGTTCCAGTCGGCCAGCGGGTCCGCGACCTCGAGCGTTAGCGCCGCATCGACCTCGCTCGCTGTCAGCGCGGGGAGCCCCTCGGCGACGTCGACGAGCCGGACCATCGGGCCGTTCTCGACGGTCGTCTCGATCTCGTCGGGCTCGAGTGCGAGCTCCCGGACGGGGACCGCCTCGGAGACCCGCAGCTCCACGCGCTCGACCTGCGAGTCGTGGTCGGCACAGAAGGCAAACAGCGCGAGCAGCGCCTCGCCGTCGACCGCCGCCAGCTCCGAAACCTGCATCGTCCGCGCGCCGTCGTCGCGTTCGATGCGGTAGACGAGGTATCCCGCGGGCTCGCCGTCGCGCTCGTAGACGTAGACGAACGGATCGGCGTCGTGGCCCGCGAAGATCCGGTGGCGCCACCACGCCTCGTCGCGCTCGAGCGCCAGGCCCTCGCGCGCGGCGTCGTACACCGGCTCGAGGACGTCGTACTCGTCGGCCCCGAGGGAGCGGAACGAGCCCTCGTCTGCGCCCCTGGCGAACGCGAACACGTCGGGCGACGCGGCGTGGGTGACGATCCGGTTGGCGGTCTCCCAACCGTACTTCCGGTAGAAGCGGTACTGGAACGGCCAGAGGATCGAGAGGCGGTCGCCCCGATCGCGGTACTCCTCGAGCGAGCCCGCCAGCAACTCGCGGACGTTGCCCTCGCGGCGGAACTCGGGAGGTGTTGCGACCGACGCCAGCCCAGCCACCGGATAGGTGTCGTCCCGGACGCGGGCCTCGAGCCAGTAGTGACGGCAGACGGTTCGCGGTCGGTCGTCGCCCGCTACGAAGACACCGCGGCGAGCGCCCCGCGTCGACCGGGGATCCTCGTGCTCGTCGGGATCGTAGGATGGGACGCCCCCCTCGGGCCTGAACGCGTAGCTGCGGTACTCGTGGAAGCGCTCCCGTTCGTCCGGGATCGGACGGTAGTCGGCCATACGAACGACCGCGTCGCCGGCGAAAAAGAAGGTTCTGGAGCGGGCCTACGTGTTGTTCTCGACGAACGATTCGATACGGGCCAGGGCCTTCCGGAGATCCTCGAGCCCCGTCGCGTAGGAGATCCGGAGGTGGCCCTCCCCGCCGGGGCCGAAGACGTCGCCGGGGACGACGGCGACCCCTTCCTCGCGCAGCACTCCCTCGGCGAACTCCTCGGCGGTCCAGCCCTCGGGCACCTCGGGGAAGCAGTAGAAGGCGCCCTTGGCCTCGAAGACGTCCATCCCGATCTCCCGAAAGCGCGAGAGGACGAACCGACGTCGGCGGTCGTACTGGTCGACCATGTCGCGAACATCGTTCTCACAGGACTCGAGGGCCTCGAGCGCGGCGTGCTGGGCGGTCGTCGGCGCCGACAGCATCGTGTACTGGTGGATCTTGTTCATCGCACCGATCGCCTCGCTCGGTCCGAGCGCGTAGCCCAGTCGGAGCCCGGTCATCGCGTGGGCCTTCGAGAACCCGTTGAAGACGATCGTTCGCTCGCGCATCCCGGGCAGGGTCGCGATCGAGGTGTGGTCTCCATCGTACGTCAACTCGGCGTAGATCTCGTCGGAGAACACCGTCAGATCGTGTTCGCGGACGAACTCGGCGATCGGCTCGAGATCGCTCTCGCGCATGATCGCCCCCGTCGGGTTGTTCGGGTAACAGAGCACGAGGACGTCGGCCTCGTCGGCGCCCGCCGCCTCGAGGGCGTCGACGGTGAGCCGAAAGTCGTCCGTCTCTTTCGTCGGCACCGACAGCACCTCGCCGCCGGCGAAGATCACGCCGGGTTCGTAGGAGATGTATGAAGGCTGGGCGACGGCGACGGTGTCGCCGGGATCGACGAAGGCTCGAAAGGCCAGGTCGACGGCCTCGCTCGCGCCCGCAGTGACGAGGATCTCCTCGGCCGGATCGTACTCGAGGTCGAACCGGTCGGCGACGTACTCGTCGATAGCCTCGCGGAGTTCCCTCGTCCCGCGGTTTGCGGTGTAGGAGGTCCGCCCCCGCTCGAGGGAGGCGATGGCGGCGTCGCGGGCGGCCCACGGCGTCGAGAAGTCGGGCTCGCCGACGCCGAGCGAGATGACGTCGTCGCGCTCCTCGGCGATCTCGAAGAAGCGCCGGATACCCGACGGCGGGACGGTCTGGACTCGCTCGGAGAGTTCGAACGTCATGGCGAGAACGAGAGCCGGTCGTCCTCCTCGCCGTCGCCGAACTCGATCCCGTTCTCCTTGTAGGAGGTCATCACGTAGTGGGTGACCGTCTGCGTGATCTCGGGGACGGGAGCGACCTTCTCGCTGACGAACTGTGAGACCTCCCGGATCGACTCGCCCTCGACCTCCATGTCGAAGTCGTAGTCCCCGCTGACCAGCCGCAGGGCGGTCACCTCGGGGAACCGTGCGAGGCGCTCGGCGATCTCGCCGTAGCCGGTCTCGCGGTCGAGGTGGACGTTGAGTTCGACCTCGGCCCGGACGCGCTCGTCCTCGAGTTTGTCCCAGTCGACGACGGCCTGGTAGCCACGAACTACGCCCGCCGCCTCGAGTTCCTGGATGGTCTCCTCGACCTCGCGCTCCTCGAGGTCGGTCATTCGCGCGATGTCGTCGGCCGAGTACCGCGCGTTCTCACGGAGCAACTCGAGCACCTCGCGTTCGCTCATATCCCTCCCAAGCGCGAGGGTGAAGTAAAACGTTGTCCATCCCCGGTTTTTTGCGTTCGGCGAGGCCCGGACGAGCCGGCGGAGTCGTCGCCCTACCGATAGTTCTTGAACAGCAGCGCGCGAACGTCGTCTTTCGTCTGGACCGTCTCGACCGAGCCGCCTGGGAGCGTGACCGCGTACCTCGCCTCGCCCGACGGCGCCTCCTCCCACTTGTCGTCGTGGGTCCGAAGGAGGTTCATCATCTCGTCTAACATCTCGTCGTCGTTAGCGGCGCCGTCCGCTCCGTCGCCGAGCAGTTCGGGGTCGTCCTCGCCGTCGGCTCCGTCGCCAGGCGGTTCGGAGTCGTGGTCGCCGGAATCGCCGTCGGCCGGCACGCCTGGCGTTCCCGCGAGCCCCTCGTCAGCGGAGGTGGCCGTGTCGTCGGCTTTCCGGTCGACGGACGGTCCCGGTTTCGCGTCGCCGTCGCCGGTGATCGGTTCGTCGGAGTCGACGGCGGAGGCATCCCGGCTCTCGGCGGGTTGGCCGTCGCGTCCCTCGTTGACCGACTCCGCCTCGTCGTACGAGACCGTCTGCAGGTCCGCGTCGTCGGCAGCAGTGACGTCCTCGCTCACCTCCACGTCGTCGCCCGCGGTTCCGGGTTCGAGCTCGAGTTCGTCGTGAAGGTTGTCGATCAGGAACTGCACGGCGTCGCGTTCCCGGACGTGGCCGTACTTGCCGACGACGTGGTCGCCGATCTCCTCGCGTAGCTGCTGGACGATCGCGTACTGGTCGTCGGTTACCTCGAATGTCTTCATACCGAACCAGTCACCCCGCTGGTACAAATATATTCCTGGAACTTCAGTGCAGAATACTATAACGTAAGGGGCACGGCGTTCGCGAGGAGACGGCCGTTCCCGACGCGGTGACGGCGACTCGACAGCAGACGGCGTATCCTATAAGGGCGAATGGCTGTTACGTTCGGGTATGGCACTCCAGTCCGATTCCGAACTCGAGGCCGGTGACGTTGCCCCCGACTTCGAACTCGAGGGCGCGGACGGCGAGACGCACGCGCTCGAGGAGTTCGCCGACAGCGAGGCGCTGCTCGTCGTTTTCACCTGCAACCACTGTCCGTACGCGGAGGCGAAGTTCGACCTGCTGAACGAGCTGGCCGACGAGTACGACGACGTCTCGGTCGTCGGGATCAATCCCAACGACGCCGAGGAGTACCCCGAGGACTCCCTCGAGAAGATGCGCGAGTACGTCGCCGACGGTCGCATCGCCTACGACGCCTACCTCCGCGACGAGAGCCAGGACGTCGCCCGAACCTACGGTGCGGTCTGTACGCCGGATCCGTTCCTGTTCAGCCGCGAGGACGGTACGTTCCGGCTGGTCTACCAGGGCCGACTCGACGACGCGTTGAATCCCGAGGACGAGCCGACCCGATTCCATATCCGTGAGGCCATCGAGAGCGTCCTCGCCGACGAGGAGGTCGACCTCGAGTGGCAGCCCTCCCAGGGCTGTTCGATCAAGTGGACCGACGACGCATAGGACCGAAACCGTCGGTGAACGACTCCGGACGATCCGACCGCCGCCGGACCACAAGAGATTCGTGTCCGGACCACCGTTCGTCTGACAGACTCCGCTCGCATGGCCGTCGATCCCTCCCTCCTTCCGTCGTCGCTCCCGCTCGACCTCGTGCTCCAGCCCGACGTCGTCGAGTGGATCCAGGAGACCTACCTCGACACGCTCGGTCCGAAACTGCTTGCGACGGCTCTGCTTCTCGTGCTGATTCTGATCGGCGCCGCAAGCGCCTCTCGGGTCTACGACGCGCTCCGCCAGCGATACGGGCCGAAGCTCGGCGAGGTCGTCTCGCTTCTCATCCTCGGTATCGTTACCATGGTCGTCGTCTACAGCTTCAGCGCGATCTGGGAGGTGCTGTTCGTCCTCGAGTTCACCCTCCAGGCGGCGACGATCGACCGGTGGGAGGCCGCCCAGCAGATCATCACGCTCGGCATCGCGGCCACCGCGTATCTGGCGATCCGGTTCGTCAATCGCTCGATCGACACGCTCGCGGAGACGAGCGCGGTTACGAAACACCAGAGCGAGGTCGCCCACCACGTCGCCGACGTCGCGATCATCGCCGCGGCGGCGACGGTGATCCTCTCGCTGTGGGGGATCAACCTCACGAACATCTTCCTCGGCGCGGGGGCGATCACGGCGATCGTCGCACTGACCGCCCGTGAGACGCTGGCGGCGATGCTCGCGGGCTTCGTCCTGCTGTTCTCACGTCCGTTCCACGTCGGCGACTGGATCGAGGTCAACGAAACCAGCGGAATCGTTACCGACGTCACGATATTTACGACCAAGATCCAGACATTCGACGATAAACACGTCCTCGTCCCCAACGACGAGGTGACGAGCAGTCAGCTGACGAACTACTCGCGGAACAACCAGCTCCGCGTCGAGGTCGAGGTCGGCGTCGACTACGACGCCGACGTCTCACGGGCTCGAGAGATCATCGTCGAGGCGGTCGACGACCTCGAGATGATCAAGAGTTCGCCGAACCCCCAGGTCGTCACGAAGGCGTTCGGCGACTCCTCGATCCTGCTCGAGTGTCACGTCTGGATCGGGAACCCGACGAAGCGCCGCACCCACGACGCCCGCACCGCGGTCATCGAGGCCGTTGCGGACGCGTTCGACCGAGAGGGGATCTCGATCCCCTACCCCCATCGCGTTCACTCCCCGCGCGGGGACGGGTTCCGGATCGAGAGCGGGACTCGCGAGGAGGCGGGACTCTCGACGACCGACGACTGAGGCCCCTGCCCGGTCGCCGTCACGGACCATCCGTCTCGGATCGTTTGGCGTCGCGTGCCGGTCGATTTGTCTCGGAACTTGGATCGGATAAGCACCCCATCCGGCCGGAAAAGCGCTACTCGACGCGGATCTCGCCTTCCATGCTGCCGTGGGGCCGACACCGGTAGGCGGCCATCTCTTCGGTGGCCGTGATCGTGAGGATCTGGTCGTCGCCGGGGTCGTCGGTGAGGTCGGTCTCGTAATCGTCGACGACGTCACCGTCCTCGTCCCAGATCTCGATATTGTGCCGGACGCCGTCTCCCTCCGGCCAGCCGATTTCGTACTCTTCTCCCTCCTCGAGGATCAGCGTCGGGTTCTGCTCGCCCTCGATCGCTTCGGGCTCGATACCG
>NZ_AOIB01000021.1 GCF_000337675.1 Natronococcus amylolyticus DSM 10524
CCCGCTCAGAGATGTGTATAAGAGACAGATACCCACCCTTGGTATCGAGGAACCAGAACGTTATCGATGACTCCCGGAAAGCGGGAGCGGGTCGATCGCGATCCGAGTTCGACTCGAGTACTCGAGTCGATCCGAGCTACTCGACGGCGCGTCGGTACTGGATCGGCCAGGACTCGGGCTCGTCGGCGAGTTCGTCGGCGGCCCGGAGCCCGAAGTACGGGTTACGCAGGAACTCCCGACCGACGAGGACAAGATCCGCGCGGCCGTTCCGAACGATCGCGTCGGCCTGCTCGGGCTCGGTGATTCCGCCGACCGCGCCGACGGCGATCCCGGTCTCCGCCCGGATCTGTTCGGCGAGAGGGACCTGGAAGTTCGGCCCGCCGGACGGGTTCTGGTCGGGGTGGAGCCCGCCCGAACTGACGTCGATCAGGTCGGCGCCGAGCTCCTCGAGCTCCCCGGCCAGCCGAACGGACTGCTCGATGTCCCACGAGGGACGGTCGTCGAGCCAGTCGGTGCCCGAGATCCGCACGAACACGGGCTTGTCGTCGGGCCAGACCTCCCGAACGACCTCGGTCACCTCGCGGACGAGCCGCGTGCGGTTCTCGAAACTCCCGCCGTACTCGTCCTCACGGCGGTTCGTCGCCGGCGAGAGGAACTCGTGGAGCAGGTAGCCGTGGGCCGCGTGGACCTCGGCGACCTCGAAACCGGCCGACAGCGAGCGCTCGGCCGCGGCCCGGTAGGCGTCTATTACGCCCTCGATATCGTCGGGAGTCGCCTTCCGAATCGAGGGGTCGTCGCCGTCGAACGGCGGGTAGCCCGCGGGCGAAGGCGAGAGCACTTCCCAGGCCTCGTCGTCCTCCTCGGGTCGGATCGGGACGTTGCCGTCCCACGGACGGGTCTTGCTCGCCTTGTGGCCCGCGTGAGCGAGCTGAATCGCGGGGACGCCGCCCTGCTCGCGGACGAACTCGGCGATCGGCTCGAGCGCCTTGGCGTGCTCGTCGCTCCAGATCCCCAGGTCGGCGGGCGTGATCCGCCCGCGGGGTTCGACGGCCGTCGCCTCGGTCATCACGATCCCCGCGCCGCCGACGGCGCGGCTGCCGAGGTGGACCCGGTGCCACTCCGTCGCCAGCCCGTCGGGCTCACAGGAGTACTGGCACATCGGCGAGACGGCGAGCCGGTTCGGTACCTCCAGATCGCGCAGCGACAGCGTCGAGAACAGCTCTGACATCAGTCGTCGTTACGTCTCTCGAGGGTTAACCACCCCGGAGGCCGACGCGCTTGCCGGTGTGGGACGAGACAACGGACCGCTTATCCCGCCCGCGGAGACAGGAGTCCGTATGACTAGCGACTGCGGCACGGCCAAGAACTTCCTCGAGCGCTTCGACGCCTCTCGTCCCGTTATCGGAATGGTACACCTTCCCCCGCTCCCCGGCGCGCCGGGGTACGACGCGGACGGCGGTCGGGAGGCGATCCGCGAGCGAGCCCTCGAGGACGCCCGCCGACTCGAGGCCGGCGGGATCGACGGGATCGTCGTCGAGAACTTCGGGGACGCCCCGTTCTACCCCGAGGACGTGCCGACCCACACCGTCGCGGAGCTGACTGCTATCGCGGCCGAACTGACCGACGCGGCCGACGTCCCGGTGGGAATCAACGTCCTTCGCAACGACGCCGACGCCGCGCTGTCGGTCGCCGCGGCCAGCGGCGCCGACTTCGTCAGGGTCAACGTCCACGTCGGAGCCGCCGCCACGGATCAGGGCGTCCTCGAGGGCCGGGCCCACGCGACCGTGCGCCTCCGCGAGCGGATCGCTGCCGACGTCGCGATCCTCGCTGACGTCCACGTCAAGCACGCGGCGCCCGTCGACGAGGACGACATCCGACGGGCCGCCCTCGAGACCGCAGAGCGGGGCTGTGCCGACGGCGTGATCGTCTCGGGACCCGGAACGGGCGCGGAGACGGCCCTCGAGGACGTCGAACGCGTCGCCGAGACGCTTTCAGAACACGGGCTCGAGGTGCCGGTGTTCGTCGGTAGCGGCGTGACGAGCGAGACGGTTGGGGACTGTCTCGCAGCCGGCGCCGACGGCGTCGTCGTCGGCACGGCGCTCAAGGAGGACGGCGAGACGACGAACCGGGTCTCGGGCGAACGGGTCGAGGAGCTCGTTTCGAGCGCTCGAGAAACTCAGCGGTAGGATTAGATATGCGGGTTGTTAGTACGTATTGAACACTTCCTGGAGGTACTCTGGATCGGTCGACTCCATAACGCCGAACGCAAGGAGCAAGCGAGCTTTGTGCAACTGGAGTGTGTCGCCACCGATGTAGGTGTCATCGCCGCTGATTCGTCCTTCCCAGCCGTGGTTGGCGAACACGACCGGGATGCCCGCCTCCGCAGCCTTGGTGAGTGCCTCTCCCTGAGAGTAAAACCCCTCCGGTTCCGATGCAGATCCGGTCGGATAGACGCCAGCGACGATTCCCTTCGCACCGGCGTCGACTGCAGCATCGACCAACTCCCCGTTCGCTTCTAGAACTGAGGTTACGGTGTAGATATCGGACAGAGGATACTCTTCCGCGGAGAGGTCCGTTCCACAGAACTCCGTATCCGTCGTCGAAAGTCGTTCCCTCGAAGAGTAAAACAGTACTTCATCACCGTCAACGATACCGATCCGCCCGAAATTCGGCGAGTCCCATCCGTCGGGTCGACTCGCAACCGACTTGAAGACGTCCCTCGAGTGGTGGATTTCGTCGTTTGCAACCTGAAGAACCCCTCGTCCCTCGGCGTTGTCGGAAACAGCGACCCGCGCAGCGTCGTAGAGATTTTTATCGCTGTCCGTCCCCGGCGTTCCTATCGCACGTTGGGCCGCCGTCAGGACGACTGGAATATCCGTATCTAGTGCGAGATTCAAGAAATAGGCGACCTCCGCGTTTCCGTTCGAGCCGGTCGTGACGACGAACCCATCCGGGGAGTCGTCGGACGTCGCACTCTCCATGATCGCGTCGTGAGTTTCGAATAGGATCTCGCTCGTGATGTCCTGGCTGGCCACCTCAGATACACCGGTGACCGAAATAGACGCGATTTCCGCAAGTTCGGGCCGCTCCTCGACGAGTTCTTCCGGCGAAAAGTATCCGTCTCGATCGGACGGATTCGCAATCGTCCCTCCCGTGCCGACGATCTCGAGACGTGGAAGCTCCGAATCAGACGTCTCCTCTCCGGATTCATCCTCCTCTTCCTCTTCAGTCGCAGCTGCCATCCCAGACAGGGCAGCTGTTCCGCCGGCTGCGCCGGTTAGTTTCAAGAAAGGACGACGAGGGACGTTAAAATTGGTCGATTCTCCATCACCGTGACTGGTTTTATCCGACATTGCAAGCGCAAAGTTAGATCACTACGTATAATGATTTCCCCTAATACTGGACGATCAGTATTATACTGCCTAAATTAAGGAAAAATCATCCACTCATATCGGGATACGGTATAACTCCTGTATGTGCCTATAGTACTGGACGAATTTTCAGCGGTTGACGTCGAACGGTGGTATCGGCCAGTTCCACGACGTCCAGGGTTCTCTGACACCGATCGTCCGTTGCTCGAACAATTGACTGGCCGTACAGACTCACTCCCAGTTGTGCAGTGCGTCCCGGAAGATGTCGGTGGCGTCCTCCGTGGTCACGGGTCGAGGGTTACACCGCAACAGTCGCTGCTGGGTCTCGACCGTCTGATTCGCGAGCCAGTCGACGTCCTCCTCGTCGACGTCGGCGAGTTCGGCGAGCCCGCTCGGGATGACGTTCAGGTCCTGCTGGAGCCGGACATACTCCGATCTGGCCAGGTCGGCCGCCGCCCGCGTTCCGACGCCGTCGGTGTCGGCGCCGAGCATCTCGGCGACCTCGGCGAACCGTTCGGGATCGCTCGCGGCGTTGTAGCCGAGCGTACTGGCGGGCGTCAGCACGGCGATCGTCTCGCCGTGGTAGGTGTGGTACCGGTTTCCGACAGGATACGCCATCGCGTGACAGAGGCTCGCGCCGGCCGTCAGACCCGCGATCGCGCCGAACAGGGCGCCTCTGAGCATCGCCTCTCGAGCCTCGAGATCGTCCCCGTTGTGGACGGCCGTTCGAACGTTGCTCGACAGCAGTTCGATCGCCTTCTCGGAGAACATCTCGGTGAGCTCGGTCCGGCCGGCGTAGACGGGTCGGGACTCCGGATCTGAGGCCCGCAGGAGCCCGTCGAACGGATGAGTCGTGTACCCCTCGATGGCGTGACCCAGCGCGTCCATCGCCGTCTTTCCCGTCACGTCCGGCGGCAGCGTCGTCGTGAACGTCGGATCGAGGAGCGCCGCGTCGGCTCGCACGTGGTTGCTCGAGATTCCCTCCTTGATCTCCTTTTCCTCGACGGAGAGGATGGCGACGGGCGAGATCTCCGCCCCCGTCCCCGCCGTCGTCGGCAGGAGCACCAGCGGCGGCCCCGAGTCGGTCAGCGCCTCGCCGTTACCCGTGGGTTCGGCGATGTAATCGAGTACCTGCCCGCCGTTGGCGATCACCGCCCGGGTCGCCTTCGCCACGTCGATACAGCTCCCGCCGCCGAAACCGACGTAGAAGTCGTACCCCGCCTCACCCTCGTTCTCGCGGACGAACTCGATACAGCCGTCGACGTTCTCGATCGAGGGCTCGCGTTCCGCGCCGTCCCAGACGGTGACGTCGTAGCCCGCGTCCTCGAGGTGAGCCGTCACTCGATCGACGTGGCCGATCTCGACCAGGGTCTCGTCGGTGACGACGAGACCGTGAGGATCGTCGCTGGCGTCGATGCCGAGATCGGCCAGCTGGAACGCCAGCTCCTCGACGGCGTCGCGGCCACACCGAATTTGTGGCATCTGGAGGTGCCAGACGGTCTCCGGCCGGGGTTCGTGCTCGGGTGCGGAGACCGAGCGTTCGTACCCCGTCGTCATCGTCCCCAGCCGTCCTCGATCTCGGCGAACTGATCCGAGTCGTGACCGTAGACGACCGTCGCGTCGTGGCGGCGCTCGATCTCCTTGATCCGCTGCAGGCTGTTGAACCACTCGGTTTTCCCCCACAGCAGACCGGCGCCCAGCGGGGCCTCGTCCTCGTAGTTCGGCGCCTGGTACACCTGATCGCCAGTGAAGACGATCGTTCCCTCGTCGTCGAGGTGGATCACGGTTCCCGTCAGCCCCGGCGTGTGCCCCGGGAACCGAACGAACTCGACATCCTCGAAGTGTTGCTCGCGGTCCTGGTGGATGACTTGCCAGTTCAGGTCGTGGTCGAAGTCCTTGAGGATGTACGCGCTGCTGCCCTTCTCGGTTTTGGCGCTGTAGTAGGCGAACTTGATCTCTTTTTCGTGGACGTAAACCGGAACGTCGGTGCCGTCGAAGAACTCGAGGCCGCCGGCGTGGTCCAGGTGCAGGTGCGTCTGAAAGACCGCGTCGATATCGTCGAGGCCGTAGCCGGCCTCCTCGAGGTCGTCGTCGAGCCGGTGCTCGTGTGCGTCGTGCGGGTAGAACGCCTGTGCGAGCCCCTCGGGCCAGTGGCCGTCCAGCGCGTCGTGGTGTGAGCCGGTGTCCCAGAGGATCGTCCCCTCGGGATGGTCGATGACGAGGTTCCAGACCGGGATCTCATCGTAGTCGAGGTCCGGGTTCGGCTCGTCGTGACTGGCGAGCGTCTGCCCCTCGATCATGTAGTTCTGGTCGCACTCGAGTCCGCCGCGGTACAGGACGTCGATAGTAGCGTCAACCATGGATGCTCAAGTCGTACGACACCATACCTAACTATTAATAAGTTACATAACCGGAAACGTATCCGCCGTCGGCTCAAGACGACGTCGAACCGCTGCTGACCGTTAGACGCCGAACATTAGCGGACCGATCAGCACCCCCATCAGATGAACCCGTCTAGCCCGGAGTCGGACAGGAACCATCCCGATCGCCGCCGCGACGACGAAGACCAGGATCCCGAGGAGGCCGGTGAAGAGATAGGAGAGGACGACCAGCAGGCCGAGAACCGCCACCGAGATCTTCCAGTACTCCGTCCGGCCGACGAGTTCGAGGTAGGCATCCCCCGCCGTGATCACGACGACGAAGCCGACGACGCCGGCGATGAGCACCCCCGAGAGTAAGACGGGAAGCTCGAGGGGCGCACCGACGTTCTCGAAGGCGACCATCACCCCGGTTCGAGGCTGGCCGATCGCGAGCAGGGCAAACAGTGCGAAAATGGTGTTTGCGGTGTCGACCCCGCTGGTAGCGACGATGTACCCCCGATCGCCAGCGTCGCCAGGGACGAACACGAGCACCGCGACGGCGGCGATCGCGGCGGAGATTCCCGGCAGGTAGCCGACGACCGCGCCCGCGACGGCGCCGGCGAGTGCGGTCGCGCCGACGAGCCAGCGCGGCATCGCGACCGTCGCCGACTCCTGGGGCGGGATTCCGCTGCCACGGATCGCGTCGATCAGCACGGGCGCCCCGAACAGCCCCGCGAACAGCGGCGCGAGGGTCCCTCCGGCCTCGAGCGGCGCATCCGGCGAGAGGTCAAGCGTCACCGCGCCGAGGAGCGCCGCGAGGGCAAAGGAGAGCGTGCCGCCGGCTCGGCCGCGCCAGGTTCGTTCGGAGGCGATCAGCGCGACGACGATCGCCGCGAGCAGCAAGGAGAGGTTGCTCCTGATCGTCGGATACGCCGCGGTCACGCCCCAGGTGATCGGCACCGCGAGCGGGATCGCGACGAGGACGGCGAGCAGGCTCCCCAGCGCCGAGAGGCGAATCGCCTCGTACCCTCGCCCCGCGAGCACCATCCGGTGGCCCGGCAAGGCGGTGACGGCCATCTCGGCGTCGGGAACGCCGAGCGCCATCGCGGGCACGGCGTTCAGGAAGGTGTGGACGACGCCGGCCGCGAGCATTCCCGCGCCGACGAACAGCGGCGGCCCGGGAACCGCGGGGGCGATCCCGGCGAGCAACAGCGCGAAGTTGTTGGCGTGGAGTCCGGGCACGAGCCCGCTCAGCGTGCCCAGCGCCGAGCCCGCGAGGATCCAGGCGAGCAGGTGTATCGCCAGCCCCAGATCTCCGACGAACTCGACCATCGCCGCGATTGGCCGCGGCTTCGGATTTAAACTCGAGGACCGATCCGTTGCGCGGCGCTACCGCTGAAACGTAGCGGCTCGAAAAAATACGGGATCGGTCGAAATCGTCGCGTCGCGACTTAGCCGAAGAGTTCGCCGAGGCCCTCGCCGCCGGCCTCCTCGTCTTCGTCGTCGTCGTCGTCTTCCTCTTCCGCTTCGGCCTCGTCGGCCTCGTCGGCTTCCTCGTCGGCTGCGCCCTCGTCGGCTGCAGCGCCACCCGCGGCGGCGCCGCCAGCGGCGGGGACGGCTGCGGCTTCCGAGACCGCGTCGTCGATGTCGACGTCCTCGAGCGCGGCGACGAGCGCCTTGACGCGGGACTCCTCGACGTCGACGCCGGCGGCGTCGAGCACGTTCGTCAGGTTGTCTTCGTTGATCTCTTCGTCCGTCTCGTTCAGGATGAGTGCAGCGTAAACGTATTCCATTGTAGTTACCTCGAGTTAGTTATCCGAACATCGCGCCGAGTCCTTCGCCGCCGGCACTGTCGTCATCGTCATCGTCATCATCATCATCGCCGTCGGCCTCGGCTTCGGCTTCCTGGTCGTCTGCCGATTCGTCTGCCTCGTCCGCGTCGTCAGCCGACGCGGGCTCGGCGGGTGCCTCGACGCCCTGCAGTTCCTCGGGCAGGGCCTCCTCGTCGTCGATCTGGGCCGCGAGCGCGCGAAGCTGCGCGTCGGCCTTGCTGACGAGGTCGGGCATGAGCGCCTCGTCCTCGATCGCGGCCTGCAGGCCGAGGCTCTTGGCCTCGCCCGTGGCCTTGGCGATAAGGGTCGGCGCGGTCGCCTCGGTCGGGTAGCTCGCGTTGATCGAGAGGTTCCGGGCGCCGGCGGCGGCGGCCTGGATGTCGCTCTCGTAGGCCTCGACGTCGATGTCGAGATCCTCGGGGTCGAAGAGGGTCCCTTCGGCCACGACGGCGCGAAGGTCGAGCCCGACTTCCTTGGGCTCGATACCCAGCTCGTTGAGGACGTTCGCGAGGTCGGCGGAAACCTCCTCGCCGGCCTCGAGGACGGTCGAGTCCTCCATGACCTTGATCGAGCCGTCCTGGATCCGAGCGTTGGCGCCGATGCTCTGGAGCTCACCGACGAACGGCCCCGGGTCGACACCGGTGTCCCCTTCGGGGATCACGATGTCGTTGGGCGCCACCTCGCCCTCGTTGATCGGGGCGGGAGTCTTCGACGCCTCGAGCTCCTTGTAGAGCGCGAACGGGTTGTCGTTCGTGCCGACGAGTCCGACCTGTCCCTCGATCTGTTCGACGAGGTCGTCGAGGTCGGCCTCCTCGAGCGCACGGACCTGCAGGGTGTTACGGCTGACTCGCAGCTCGGCGCTGCCGTGCAGGTCGCGACGCATATCCTGGAGCTGCTTGCTCGGAATGCCGGCGATGCCGACGATACCGACGCTCTCGTAGCTCTCGATGAGTTCGCTGAGCTCGTCGACCTCCTCTTTCTTCCACTGGGGAAGGTTCTGGGTCTTACGCTCGGCCTCTGCGCTCATCTCAGGCCACCTCCACGGACGGGCCCATCGTCGTCTTTACGAAGACGGAGTCGATGTTCTGGGGGCCCTTCTCGAGGTCGGCGTGCAGGCGCCGGAGGATCACGTCGATGTTGTCCGAGATGTCCTCGGCGTCCATGTCCTCGGCACCGACGCGCGTGTGGAACGTGCGGCGGTCACGGGAGCGGATCTGCACGGTATTTTTGAGCCGGTTGACGGTCTCGACGACGTCGTCGTCGGGACCGAGCGGGTCCGGCATCTTCCCTCGAGGACCCAGGACGGTACCCAGGTATCGAGCGATATCTTGCATCATCGCCTCCTCGGCGATGAAGAACTGAGTCTCGTCCGCGAGGTCTTTGGCCTCGTCGTCGTCCAGATCGGCCACGTCGCTCTCCGAGAGTACCTCGTCCGCGACCTCTTCGGCGCGGACTGCGGTCTCGCCCTCGGCGATGACGACGATCTTGGTCTCTTGGCCGGTTCCGGACGGCAGGACGACCGACTCATCGACACGGTTCGACGGTTCGTTCAGGTCGAGATCGCGCAGGTTAATCGCGAGGTCGACCGTCTCGGTGAAGTTCCGATCGGGTGCGTCCTCGAGTGCGCGAGTGACTGCTGTTTGAATATCCGAATCTGCCATCGTTCACCTCCGTAGTACGCAGGAGTGCTCCTACGGGTCAGTGAAACAGGCTGCGCCTGTCTCTGTTGAACGAAGTGGGATGCTGGACTTAAACCCGTCGAACTGTCCTGCCCGTGTGTCTCCGGCCCGTAGCCGGGCGACGAGCCCGCGCGCCGAAAGGCGTTTTTCCCCGCTTCCGGTACGTTCGGTATGGCCGACCCCGCCGCCGACCTCGAGTTCGAGTCGCTCACGCCGACCCACTGGGCGGCGATCGGGCTGGCGGCGGTGACCGCCGCGGTCCACCTGCTACTCGGACTCTCCTTTCTGCCCCACTGGATGGGCGGCGCCTTCCTGGTCGCGACCGCGGGGTTCCTGCTGGGAATCTGGCTCGTCCTCGCCGACCGTCGACGCCGTCTCGTCTATCTCGTCGGAATTCCCTTTACCGGCGCCCAGATCGTCCTCTGGTACGTCGTCAACGAGCCGACGGGAATCGCCGACGTCACGGTCGCCGGCGCGGTCGACAAGGTCGCACAGACGCTGTTGATCGTCGCGCTCGTCGTTCTGCTGGCTCGTGGGGAGCGAGAGCCGTGACGACCGATCCCCTCGAGCGACGACGCCCGACGGTCCCCCAGTGGGGACGGGCCACGGCGGGCTGTGCCACGGCTGCGCTCCTCGCGCTGTTCGCCCTCGAGACGATCTGGCCAGATGGACCGACGATCACCTTTCTGGGGATCGTCGCGGGTGTTCTCGTCCTCGAATCCGTACTGTTGTTCCGAACGATCGATCGCGCCAGCGCCCGGCCGCTTACATCCGCGACGTGGGTGACCCTGACACGTGGCGGGGCGGTCGCGGTTCTTGCCGGTTTCCTCGTCGTCCCGACGCCCGACGGCCCCACTGCGTGGGCGCCGGCGGTCCTCTTCGCGCTCGCAGCCGGGCTCGATGCCGTCGACGGCCTCATCGCGCGGGCGACCGACTCGGCGACCGAACTCGGCGCGCGACTCGACGTCGAGATGGACGGGCTGGTCGTCCTCGTCGGCTCGGTCGTCGCCGTCGTGGCCGACGCGGTTCCGCTCGCGTTCCTCGCCGTGGGTGCAGCCCGGTACCTGTTCGTGCTGGGTTCGTGGTGGCGACGTCGACGCGGTCGGCCCGTACTCGAGTTGCCACCCAGCCGGGTGCGGCGCCCGCTCGGCGCGCTGGCGATGGCCGCCGTCTGGCTCGCGCTGGCACCGGTTCCCGGACGGTCGATCTCCTACGTGGTCGCCGCGGTCGTCACGGTGCCGTTCCTCGCGAACTTCTGTCGGGACTGGCTCGCCGTCTGTGGCTACGACCTACCGTAGCACGGACAACGACCAAGTATCTCCCCGCGGAACCGTCCCGTACCGTGATTGCTCCCCACCACGAACCGGATGCCTCCGTTGACGTCGACGCCGACACCGGGAGGGGCGGATGAACACGCGTCGACTCTCCTTTACCGCCCCTGGCTCGGTAGCCGTTCGGACCGACCCGGTTCCGGAACCCGGCCCCGACGAGGTGCGGGTCCGAACGGCCGTCTCGGCGATCAGCGCCGGCACGGAGGGACTGCTCTACCGGGGCGAGGCACCCGCCGATCTCGAATCCGACGCCGAACTCGACGCCCTCGACGATGATCTCTCTTACCCCCTCTCGTACGGCTACGCCGCCGTCGGCACCGTGACCGCGGTCGGAAATCGAGTCGACGACGACTGGCTCGGTCGCCAGGTGTTCGCGTACAACCCCCACGAGAGCCACTTCTGTCGCTCCCCCGACGAACTACTTTCGGTACCCGAGACGGTCGACTCCCGCGAGGCCGCGCTCTTCGCGACCCTCGAGACGGCGGTCACGTTCGTCCTCGACGGCCGGCCGCTGCTGGGCGAACGGGTAGTCGTGTTCGGACAGGGCGTCGTCGGCCTCCTGACGACGGCGCTGCTCGCGCGCTTCCCCCTCGAGGAGCTCGTCGTCTTCGACCGGTACGAGCGACGGCGCGAACTCGCAGCGACGTTCGGCGCGGATCGAGCGCTCGATCCCGAGGGAGGCGACGCCGCCGAGCGGTTCGACGAGGTCGCCGGCGGACGGGCGGATCTCACCTACGAGCTGTCGGGCAACCCCGACGCGCTCGACGACGCGATCTCGACGACGGGGTTCGACGGTCGGGTCCTCGTCGGCTCGTGGTACGGGACGAAGCCGGCGTCAGTCGACCTCGGCGGTCGCTTTCACCGCAATCGGATCGACGTCCGGAGCAGCCAGGTAAGCACCATCGCACCCGACCTCTCCGGGCGGTGGAACCGAGACCGGCGCCACGAGACGACCTGGGATCGACTTCGGGAGCTCGAGCTCTCCGGACTGATAACCCACGAGTTCCCGCTCGAGGACGCCGACGAGGCCTACGAGCGCCTCGAGAACTGTCCTGAGTCGACGACCCAGGTGCTGTTGACCTACCGCTGAGTTTCCGAACTCGGTCTGCCGTCGGCCGGCCGAGCAGTTTACGGGATCGCCGCCGTACCCCGACACATGTACGCCGTCTCCGTCGACCGGTCGCTCGTCGCCCAACACTACCTGACGGTTCCCAATCCAGGACCGGAAGGAGAACCCCATTCCCATCACTTTACCGTCGAGGCAACCTTCCGGGGGCCGGAGCTGAACCGCTTCGAGTACCTCGTCGACATCGACGCGGTGACGGCCGCGATGGACGCCGTCGCCGACCGCTACCGGGATCGGCTGCTCAACGACCTGCCGGAGTTCGAGGACGCGAACCCGAGCGCCGAGCGGTTCGCCCGCGCGTTCGGCGACCGACTGCTCGACGAGCTCGAGCCCGAGGGCGCGACCGAGCTCCGTATCGAAATCGCCGAGGACGACGTCGCCCGCGTCGCCCACGAGCGGGCGCTGTAGATGGAGGTCGGACTCGTCGTCCCGGACGACCTCGAGACGACCTCCGGCGGCTACCGGTACGATCGCCGGCTCGTCGCCGAACTCCGGGCTCTGGGAGACGACGTCAAGGTAATCGTCCTCTCGGAGACGACCGGGGACGACCTCCGCTCCCGGCTCGACAGTCCGTTCGACGTCCTCTTGCAGGACGAACTCTGCTACGACCGCCTCGCCGCCCACAATCCGAACCTCGAGTCGCCCGACCTCGTCGTCTCGCTCGTCCACAACCTTCAGTCCGACGACCCCTCGCTCGCGGACCGGAAGCGAGAGCGGATCCGTGAGCGAGAGCGAGGCTACCTCGAAACCGTCGACGCGGCCGTCTGCACGAGCGCCCATACCCGCAGCCGGATCGGATCACTGGTCGACCTGCCGACGGTGGTCGCCCCACCGGCGGGTCGCCANNNNAGATGTGTATAAGAGACAGGGGCACTACTCGAGGCGGTTTCCCGGCTCGAGGGCGACTGGGAGCTGACGGTGGTCGGATGCCCCGACGCAGACCCTGTGTACGCGACACGGATGCGCGAGCGAGCCCGAACGCTCGACGTCGCCGACTGGGTCGAGTTCGCAGGTCGCGTCCCGGAAGACACCCTCGAGTCGATCTACGAACGGAGCCACGTTCTCTCGGTCCCCTCCCGACACGAGGCGTTCGGCATGGTCTACCTCGAAGGAATGGAGTACGGCGCCGTCCCGATCGCCAGCCGGAACGGGGGTGCGAGCGAGTTCGTCGCCGACGGCGAGAACGGCTTTCTCGTCGCACCCGAAGCCTCCGATCGCATCGCGGCCCGTCTCGAGGAACTCGCCGCCGACCGGGATCGGCTGGCGAGCCTCGGTGTCCGAGCGCTCGAGACCGCGGCCGCCCACCCCCGGTGGGCCGAGACCGCGACGACGGTTCGGTCGTTCCTGCAACGCGGGCTCGAGGGAAAATTCGAGTCGTCCGGCACCGAGAGTAGGGGGATGAGCCCGTGACCGACCAGCGAACGTACCTCGAGGTAAAGCGAACCGTCGACGATCGGGCGCTGAATCATCGAGTCCTCGAGCGCTTCGTCTCGGAACTCGACGCGCGCTCGAGTCCGGTGCGGATCGTCGAGATCGGCGCCGGGATCGGCACGATGATCGCCCGGCTGGCGGCGTGGAACTGCCTTCCGGAGGAGGTCGCCTACCGCGCCGTCGACCAAGACGCCGAAAGTGTTCGACACGCACGCGAGCGCGTCCCCGACTGGCTCGAGGACGCGGGCTACGCGATCGAACGACTCGAGGACGAGCGGGGAGGGACGACGGTGCTCGCCCGCTCCGACACTACTCAGATCGAGGTCACGCTCGAGGTCGCAGACGGGTTCGAGATCGAGGGCCGGGCCGATGCCGTGATCGCGTCGGCGGTGCTTGACATCGTCGACCTCGAGCGGGCGATCCCGGCGATCGAGGGATTGCTCGAGCCCGGCGGCCTGCTGTACGCTCCGATCACGTTCGACGGCGGAACGACGTTCGCACCGCGAGACCGGGCCGACGACCGGGTCGAGCGCCGCTACCACCGTCACATGGACGCCGTGCGATCGGCGGGCGGAAGTCGGGTCGGCCGCAAGTTGTTGTGGCGGCTCCCCGACGCCGACTGGTCGGTGCTCGAGGCCGGCGGCTCGGACTGGGTGGTTCGGCCCCGTACCGGAAGAGAAGGGACGGAGACGGGGAGCGGGTATCCCAACGAGGAACAAACGTTCCTCGAGGGCCTGCTCGAGACGATCGACGGCGCGCTCGCCGAACTCGAAGCCGACGAGGGCGACTCCGGGATTGCGGACCTCGAGCCCGGCGAGCGACGGCGCTGGCTCGAGCGACGACGGAAGGAACTCGAGTGCGAGGAGCTGGTGTTCGTCGCGCACAACCTGGACTTCCTCGCTCGTCGACCGGAGTAGACGCCCTCGTAGCGACCTCACGGGTAGCCGTCGGGGACAGCTGGCGCTCGAGGGCGAGCGGAAAGCCGCAAAACGAAAGAGCCGCGTTACGCCGACAGCGCGTCGTCGTACTCGCCAGCGTCGACCTTCTCCTTGAACTCGCGGGCGTCCTCGCCCTCGATGGTGACGCCCATCGAGGCGCAGGTGCCGACGACCTCCTTCGCGGCGTTTCGCGTGTCGTAGGCGAGCAGGTCGGGGTGTTTCTGCTCGGCGATCGTCTTCACCTGATCGATCGAGAGGTCGGCGACGAAGTCCTTCTGAGGTTCGCCGCTGCCGGTGTCGAAGCCGGCCTCGTCTTTGACCAGTGCGGCCGTCGGCGGGACGCCGACGTCGATCTCGAAGGAGCCGTCGTCGTCGTAGTCGACGGTGACGGGCACTTCAGTGCCGTCGAACGCTTCGGTCTGGTCGTTGATCTCCTGTACGACCGCCTGCACGTCGACGGGGGTCGGTCCGAGCTCGGGACCGAGCGGTGGGCCAGGGTTCGCCTGGCCACCCGGAACGAGCACTTCGATGGTTCCAGCCATACCCGTCACAACCCGTGCGCGAGTTTTAAGGATTGCTTTTTCGGGTAGTCGAGCCTGTCACCGACTGGCGCACGCTACTCGACGCTGTCGGCGCGCCACTGGGCGAACGACTCGAGGACGTGGGCCTCGTCGAACCGCTCGATACAGGGGACGTCGTAGGGGTGGAGCTCCCGAACGCGGTCGACGAGGTCGTCGTAGGCGTCGTCGGTCGTCTTGGCGAGCAACACTGCTTCTTCGTCGCGATGGATCTCGCCCTCCCACCGGTAGGTCGACGTCGTCGACAGCTCGTTGACGCAGGCTGCCAGTCGTTCCTCGAGCAGCGTTTCGGCGATCCGTTCGGCCGCCTCGGGCGGCGCCGTGACGTAGACGGTCGGCATGCTCGCGAGTACGTCGGTGACGGACAAAAGCGTGGTCGATCGGCGATTCGGCTGGTCGAGAGGGGTCGAGACGCGCTCAGCTGTCGCCGTTTCCGACGACCGGGTTGAACGTTCCGGTGATATCCCACTCGTGAATACAGTGGGGGTTGCCGACCCGTTTCTCCCCGTCCTCGAGAACCAGCTGCCACGCTCCGAGGTCTTCGTCCCATCGTTCTGCTCGTTCGCACTCCTCGCATACTCGCATCGTCGGTTTCCGTACCTGTGCGTTCATTACCAGGTGTGCGAACTCGACGCACATAACGGTGTCTCTGTGCGGCAATTGCTGCCACTTGCTTCGAACTCGGACGGTATCGACGCCGTGACGGTACGAGCCCCGTAACTATACGATTGGGCTGAGTCAACACGGGGCAGTGCAGGCGGGTCGCGAACAGCCGCGGCTCGAGGTCGTAGTTGTCGAAAAATTGTAATTCGAGCGCCGTCAGCAGGCGGTGGCTGCCTTCTCGTCGTCCGCGTTAACGGGCTCCTCGAGGTCGTCGTTCTCGTCGATCGGCTCCTCGGCGGCGTCGTCATCTGCCGGTTCCTCTGCGGGCTCTTCCTCAACCGGTTCTTCCTCTACAGGCTCTTCCTCTACAGGCTCTTCCTCAACCGGTTCTTCCTCTACAGGTTCTTCCTCAACCGGCTCTTCCTCGAGTTCACCGGCGTCGACGATCATGACGAAGATGGTCGCCTCTTCGATCGTCACCTGTAGCACGTCCTCGTCGGGCGCATCGACGGGTTCGTCATCGACATCGTTCTCGTCGGTCGGTTCCTCTACAGGCTCTTCATCCGCCGGCTCCTCCGGGTCGACCGGTTCTTCGGGCTCAGCCGGTTCCTCTACGGGTTCTTCCTCGGCCTCGTCGTTCTCGTAGTCGTCAGCCTCGTCATCCGCGTAGTCGTCGGCTTCGTCGTTCTCGTAGTCGTTGACCTCATCCACCGGTTCATCCTCGACCGGTGCGTCCTGGTGGACGCCGAGGTCGACGATGGTCGCCTGTTCGATGGTTACCTCGATCGTTCCCTGGTAGACGAACATGCCGTCGTCCTCGTCGACGCCGTTATCATCAACGGGTTCGTCGTCAGCGTAGTCGTCCTCGACACCGTTGTCCTCGAGTTCGTCTTCTTCGTCGATATCGTTGTCGTAGTCGTCGGCCTCGTCGTTCTCGTCAGCGTAGTCGTCCTCGACGCCGTTGTCCTCGAGCTCGTCGTCTTCGACATCGTTCTCGTCGGCGTAGTCGTTCTCGATGTCGTTCTCGTCGATCTCGTCGGGGAGGTCGTCGACGTCTTCGACGATAACGAAGATGGTCGCCTGATCGATCGTCACCTGCTGGCCGTCAGGTGCTTCGGCAGGGTCGTCCTCGAGTTCATCCTCTTCGTCGACACCGTTCTCGTAGTCGTCGGCCTCGTCGTTCTCGTAGTCGTCGGCCTCGTCGTTCTCGTAGTCGTCAGCTTCGTCAACTGGTTCGTCCTCGAGTTCGTCCTCCTCATCGACCGGTTCCTCATCGACCGGATCCATGGCCGGCTCCTCCTCGAGGAGGACGAGCGCGGTCGCCTGGCCGATCGAGATCTCCTGGGCGTCGTCGATGTCGTTCTCGTCGACGCCGTTCTCTTCGAGATCGTTCTCGTCGATACCGTTCTCTTCGAGGTCGTTCTCGTCGATAGCGTCGTCCTCATCAACCTCGTCATCGTCCGCGTAGTCGTCTTCGAGTTCGTCGTCTTCGTCGGCAGCGTCGTCCTCGTCGGCCTCGTCATCGTCCGCGTAGTCATCCTCGAGTTCGTCGTCGTCTTCGTCGATGGCGTCGTTCTCTTCGTCGGTCTCGTCGATGTCCTCATCGAGTTCGTCTTCCTCGTCAACCGGCTCCTCCTCGAGTTCGTCGGCGTCCTCGATCAGGACGAAGATAGTCGCCTGTTCGATCGTCACCTGTAACGCTCCGTCGTCAGGCGCATCTGTCGGTTCCTCGTCGGCTTCGTCGTTCTCGTAGTCGTCGACGCTGGTTACAGCGGGGCCCGCTGCAACGGCTGCGGCTCCGCCCGAGCCCAGCACCATCAGCGCGACAACTACGACGAGTATGTTACGTACGCTCATGTCCCGCGTTCGTGATACGGGGAGTCGTGGCGCTTAAACTGGGACTGCCATTTCAGTGATAAATATCCCGTTCCGCCGGGTAACCCAGGCGCTATTGGCCACTGGCCGCAGAAAATACCAATTACGTTTACCCTTCTCGACCGACAGATTTCGGGCGACAGTACGGTGACGAACCGTCGAACGGCATCCCTAGTGTCTCCTTCCTGACTACTCGAGTACGCCTCTCAGATCCCGTTTCCTTCATCGACTCACGTCGATCAGTATCGACACGGATACCGAATCCTGAACGACGGTTCGACGCTCAGTACACCGACTCGAGGATCTCCTCGCGGAGCTCGTCGAACTGTGCGAGATACTCCCGGCGTTCCCGTCGTAGCTCCGCCAGGGCCGCGTCGTAGTCGTCGACGTAGTCGGGGACGTAGTAGTCCTCGACGTCGATGCCGGGAACCAACTCGGGAATCGTTAGCCCGGTAGTCTCGTCGTCGGTCCACTCGACGGTTCCCCGAGCGGTCTCGGTGAGGATCGTCACCGACTCGGTGACCCCGACATCCTTCGCGTCGTCGCCGAGATACCCCGTGTTGAGCAGATAGCAGTCGACCCCGAGCGCCTCGATGAGGTCCTTGAACAGGTTCCCCTCCTCGCCCTCGGGACCGACGATGAAGGGGTTCGTCCCGACGACGCGGATCGACTCGCCGGCCCGCGATGGATCGCCGGCGCTGGTTTCGATCGACTCGCCGAGCATGAACGCCGCAGCGGCCTGGGCGGTCGAGAGCTTCGAGACAGGCGGCATCAGCGGGTTCCGTGTGATGAAAAAGACCTGGTCGACCCGGTCGAGGTCGATCTCGTCGGCCGCACTCGAGAGCTCGTCGCGCTGGACGGTCGCGCGCGCGTTGGTCGTGTACCGAGGCTCGTCGAAGTCGACCGTCCCGTCGTCGTCGACGGCGACGTTCTCGAGGATCGCCGACTCGTCGGTCGCGGCCTCGTACAGCGCGGGCTGTTCGTCCTCGCCGAGTCCGATCGTCTTGATGAACAGTCCCTTCCCCTCGCTGCCGGGAACCGTCCCGTCAGGCAACAGCGCGCAGACGTCGTCCTGGAGCATGGTCGCGCCCTCCTCGTCCTCGAGCCAGCAGCCGTGGGCGGTCAGCGTCGACTTGCCGGTCGCCGACAGTCCCATGAAGAGCTGGCCGACGTCGCGCAGGTCGCCGTCGGCGTCTCGAACGCGGACGCGTTTGCTCCCGGCGTGGAGCCCGAGTCCGCCCTGCTGTTTGATCCGGTACATGAACAGCCGGAGGAACGACTTCTTGGCCTCGCCGGTGTAGTCGCTACCCAGCACCGCGGTGAACCCCTCGTCGGGGAGGATCCGGATCGCAGTCTCGTTGTGGTCTGGCAGCTGTACGGTCTGGAGGTCCGGCTCGCGGCCGTCGCTGGGTTCGAACAGGCTCGCCCAGGCGAACGCGATCCGGGCGTGTTCGACGGGGACGTAGAGCCGACAGCAGAACGCCGCCTCCGGGTGACGTCCCATCAGGCGGTCCACACAGAGCAGCTCGCGGGTTTCAGTCGCCTCGACCGCGGTCTCGACCAGGTCGTGGTCGCGCTCGCCGAACGCGTGATCGACGGCGTTTTTCGTTCGATCGGAACTCCGCGAGCGAACGTCGCTGACGTACGACGGCGAGCCGAACTCCGTCGTCGTCTCCTCGTGTTCGGCGAGCTCGCGCAGCTCCTCGAGCGACGGATCGTACCGGACGTTCGATGCGGTCGCTGGGTCGGGAAGCGCTCGGCTCGGCGGACGCGGCTCCGCCCCGGTTTCGGACATACGGTTCGGTCATCATCTTCCTTATGTATAAACATGGTGGCCTTTGATTCGGGCGTGTCAGTTTCTATCTCACACCTGCGAATGATAGGCAAAACCTACGTGTTATTGGTCAAGCTACCGGATACCACACGACCGGAGAATAGTCACTTACCAGATAATTGCAGAAGTAAACTCGCCTCAGAAGTAATTCTGATTCGATTACGAACGGAGATACTCTCGTGGAGACGAAAGTGATAGCTTAGCGGAGTGACGATCGAAAAAGCTCGTCGGTCGGCGGTCCAACCTCGGTTCGTTGCCGCCCGGCTACTCCTCGAGGATGCCGTCGTCCTCGACGTTCGGCGCGCCGACGACGAGCACGCGGCTCTCCTCGGCAGCTCTGAGCTGTCGCCACGACTCCGGCGGGACGACGAGCACCTCGCCGGGGGTGAGTTTGACGACGTCGCGTCGGTCCTCGCGTTCGATCGTAACGTCGACGGTCCCCTCGAGGACGACGTACAGCTCCTCTTGCTCGCCCTGGCGGTGGTAGGCGTTCTCCTCGCCTTTCCGGTAGCGCCAGACGCTCGGTCGCATCCGTTCGGCGTCGAGGTTGGAGCCGATATCGAGCAGCGTCGGCGCCTCTCCGTCGAACTCGCGAGTGTCGGCGTTCTCGGGATCGATCAACGAGTACATGTCCGCCGGTTCGAGGACCGAACGCAAAAAACCGATGCCAGCGGGGACACGCCCCTGTGTCGCTCCCCTAGCATCGCCCTGCGGAGGGGGTCGGCATCCGAACTCGAGTAGCGACCACGTTACCAATATCCTCTCGGGTCGAAGGTCGAGTATGGACCCGTACTTCCCCAGTCCGAACCCACCCTGCGCCCCGAAACCCTGCCAGCGGTGTGAGACGCGCGTCGACGGCGACGAGACGGAGGGGTGGTGGCTCGAGCGCCGACAGTGGCAGGGGCCGAACTACTACCAACTGCTGTGTCTCTCCTGCTGTGTCATCGTGATGAACGAGGAGCCGATTCACCCCGACGTCGCACACGAGACCGACGCTCGAGACGTTCTTTACGACTGATCGGAACCGACGGAAACGGGGGAACCGGGAAGTACCGGCGGCACTAATTCCCGCCATGGGTTTTCATACGTTTCCGCTCGAACGCGCCGACGAACTCGAGGATTCCTCGCGATACCGATACTGCTCGCGCGAGGAGCTGCTCGAGCTGCTCGCGCCGACCGCCGAGGACGTCGTCGCCGATCTGGGTTCGGGAACCGGGTTCTACACCGACGACGTCGCGCCGTTCGCCGGAACGGTGTACGCGGTCGACGTCCAGTCGGCGATGCACGACCGGTACCGGGAGAAGGGCACGCCCGAGAACGTCGAGTTCGTGACCAGTGAGGTGTCGACGCTGCCGTTCGCCGAGGACGAACTCGACGGGGCGTTCTCGACGATGACCCACCACGAGTACGCGACGCCGCCCGGATCCGACTCGTCGGACGGCGCACTCGAGGAACTCGCGCGGGTCCTCCGGCTCGGCGGTCGTCTCGTTACCGTCGACTGGTCCGGCGATGGGGACGGGGAGGACGGTCCCGCCCTCGAGGAGCGGTTCTCGCTCGAGGAGGCCGTCGACGGGCTCGAGGCGGCCGGCTTCGAGGTCGAGACCGCTCGAGACCGCCCCGAGACGTTCGCGCTGGTCGCGGTCCGGTGACTAGATACTGGACATCTGGCCAGGACTAGGAGGTAGTAAAATCCATAAGACCATCACATCCTCCTTGATGTGCCCATACAGAGTGCTTTTCCGTCCAGAGCCGACTGCTCGCTCGTATGGGGATCGATCCATACACGCCGACAGAACCGTCCTACGAATGCCCCGGGTGCGGGTACAGAGACGATACGGATTCGGGGCTGCTCTGCCCTGACTGCGGTGGACAGCTTAGAAACATCGCCGTCGCTCGAGAGTAGTCGGTCGTCATCTTAAGACGGAGACTGTCTGCTGGAAGTCATTCCGGTGGAGTCGCACGACGGATCGCGGTCCCACCGGTAAACCGCTACAGCAAACCGTTTCAGTCGAAATCGGGCAGGTCCTCGGGTGGTTCGTACTCGGCCTCCCAGTCGATGTACTCCTCCTTGAGGATCACCGAAACGATCTGGCCGAACTCGGTCAGCTCGGCGTTGATCGCCGAGACGGTGCCCCAGGTATCCAGCTCGGGGTGGTACTCTCGCTCCTGCCAGTCCTCGGGGATGCCGGGGGCGTGGTAACCGACCCGGTCGGCGAAGTCGTCCCAGAAGAAGTCGAACTCGGCGAAGAGGTCGAGATCGCGGGCGATCCCGTACTCGCGGTCGTCGAGATCGGTGTCCTCGCGCCACTCCGCGAACGCCTCGTCCCAGGCGCCCTCGCGGAGAAACCCCTGTAGCTCCTCCCGTCGGTAATCGATCTCGGTCGGATCCTCGGCGCTGATCGTCGCGTCGTCGTACTCGTTTGGATCGACGAACGACAGCTCCGGCGGCTCCGGCGGATCGACCTCGAGTGCCATAACCGCCCGTACGGCCGGTCGTCGGATAAGGATTCCCACAGCGATCGTACGGACTCGCGCACGTCGCTTCTCTGGCAACTTCGGGACGGCTCGCGGTCGCTTCGGAAAAGACCGGTACAGAGGCCGTTTCAGACGATTCCGAGCGCGGAGAAGCCGGCGACCGAGGTGACCGTCAGCACGACGGTCCAGACGGCGATTCCGGCAGTCATCCAGGTCGCGACGAGCCGACCCCGGCTGCCGGCGAGCAGGGCTACCAGGGCGGCGATATGGACTCCGGTCATCACCGGACCAGCGAGGGAGACGCCCGGAAGCCCGTACTGATCCCAGAGCCGACGTGCTCGTACGTAGCGGTCGCTGGGCTCGTCGCTCCCGGTACGGCTCTGCTACCACGCCAGCAGCCGTCGATAGCTCAGGATCAGCGCGTACACCGAGCCGACGTTGCCGATGAAGGCGACGACGGCCGTCATCACCGGGTTCAGCCCGAGTCCGATCGCGACCGGAATGACGACGAGGATCTCGACCACCGGGATCGCCGCGAACAGGAACACGAGCGCGTACTGGACGATACCCGTCGCTTCCTCGAGGGCGGTCCCGACGTCGACGAGCAGCGGTGTAATCGTCATTCGAACGCCTCTTCTCGGAGGTACGTCCCGTTTCGGTCAAGTACCTGCCGTTGTAGTACCAACCGAAACGGTTCACACCACCGACTTTTCGCGATTCCGATAGTCCGCGGATCCGAACACTCAACCCCACTCTTCCCGTACGCCCGGTGATGACAGGCTACGAGGCGGCGATCCTCGACGTCGACGGAACGATCGTTCGAGGGGAACGGCTCCTTCCGGGCGCGACCGACGGGCTGACGGCCCTCGACCGGGCCGGCTGCGATCGGTTGCTGTTCTCGAACAACCCGACCCGGGGCAGCGCCCACTACCGGGAGAAACTCGAGCCCCACGGAATCGCGGTCGAGCCCGAAAAGGTCCTGACGTCGGCGACGGTCTCGGCGGAGTACCTCGCCGCGACCCACCCCGACGCGACGGTGTACCTGGTCGGCGACGACCGCCTCGAGTCGATCCTCGCCGACGCGAACGTCGCGCTCGCCGACGACCCCGAGTCGGCGGACGTCGTCGTCGGCTCGTTCGACAGCGACTTCTCATACGGGACGCTGTGGGAGTCGCTGCGGGCGCTCGAGAACGGGACCGAGTTCTACGGAACCGACCCCGACACGACGATCCCGGTCGACGACGGACTGATGCCGGGTTCGGGAGCGATCCTCGCGGCGATGGGCGCCGTCGCCGGCCGCGAACCTGACGCGATCCTTGGCAAGCCCTCGAGCGTCGCGGCCGAGGCGGCCATCGATCGGCTCGGCGTCGACCCGGCGGACGTACTCGTCGTGGGGGATCGTCTCGACACCGACATCGAACTCGGCAACCGTGCTGGGATGGAGACCGCGCTCGTACTCACCGGGATCACCGACGAGGCGACGGTCGAGTCCGCGACCGTCGAACCTGACCACGTCCTCGAGTCGCTGGCCGAGGTCGAGCGGCTGCTATGACATCCACCCCAGCGTGAACGCTGGGGTTTCCCAAGCGTTGGGATATTATGGTTTGCAGTTGACGACCTGTTCTCTCGGTGTAAACCGTCCGCTCTCGCGATCGAACAGGTGGACTGCTGGCTGCGCCATCCAGCCGGTACTCCTATCCTCGTCGTCAGGACTTGGAGGTACTTGTGTGTCCTCGAGCTTGCGTCGAATATTCTCGGCTCCGTTGACGTCAGCGTTAGCAACGGTACCGCACTCGTCACAGATGTACAGACCACGTTCAACACGTTGGTTACTATCTTTGTGTTCACAACAGGCACATGTTTTCGAGGTGTTACGTTCGTTGACTGTCTCGACAATGATCCCGTGTTCCTCGGCCTTGTACTCGAGCATAGTGACGAACCGATCGAACGCCCAACGGTGCAACGACTGGTTGCCTTTCGATCCCCAGTCTTTCGTTTCACCGCTGCCATTCTCACGGATTCCGGTAAGGTCGCCGACGGCGATAGTACCGACACCACGTCTCTCGCTTTCTTCGACGATCGTCTTCGAAAGCGTATGCAAAAAGTGCGTTCGTCTGCTCGACCACTTGTGATCGAGTCGGCGAGCCTCGTTGGAGGTCGTGTCGTCACACTTCGCGCGTTCTTTCGCGAAGTAGTACTCGTCCTCTTTGAGCGCTCCACCGGGATAGAGGACAGCCTCGTCGCCGTATGAGACAGCAGCGGTATTGCTGATTCCGATATCGATCCCAGCGGTTCGATCGCCGGGCGAATCGATGCCCTCGAATTCGACGCGACAGACGAGGTGCAGTTCCCATTCTCCGCGCTGGTCGTTCCAGACGGCACGCACCTGTTGAACGTTTTCGACGGTCGCGTCTGGGTCGGTATCGTATTCGCAGAGGATGAAGTCCGACCAGTGGTCTTTGAGGTTGCGACCTTTCGAGAGGCGGACACGATTGTGCTCCGAGTCGTGTTTGAACCCGTCTTCTTTGAACGTGATTGTCGAACGCGGATGTTCGTCGCCACGCTTGCGGTAGCCGGGCGGGTTCGCCATCTCGTCTCCGTTCTGTCGCTTGCTGTACCACCCACGAAACGCCTCAGCGAGCTCTTGAATAACTCGCTGACTCGACTGTGCATTGAGATCGGCGTAGCGTTCGTGGTTCTTGAGGTACGCGGACAGTTCGGAATGATCTGGGATGTAGCCGGTTTCTTTCCAGATTCGATCGACAGTCCACCGAGCGACGTTCCAGAGTTTCGACGCAGCGAACCCAAGCGAATCCAGGCTATCATACACCTGACAGTGGTTGCGAATGGTCGCAATATAGGTGCGAGTGGCCTGATTCGCCATACACAGTCTATTATACTATATTGATATAAAGGCAGCCCAACTGGAGTGAAAGTGAACAGTGTGTGGAATATCCAGTCTGTTTGTATCCGACAAAACCCCAAGTGACGCGATTCACGCCCGTTGAGCAAACCGAAGGTTTGCGATGCCCATCAGAACGCTTCGCGTTCTGAGGACGCCGTAAACGGCGGGACTCTCTTGCTGTTGAAAGGTAGCTCGTCCCGACCCGATTGGTCTCAATCGCCCGGACTCTCGAGAAGCTTCGCAACCGTCACGAACGCGTCGAACTCGGGTGGAGAGCCGTTGATCTGGACGAGGTTTCGTGAGGGATCGTACTGGATGAACTCCACCTCGGCCGATTTCGGGAGGTGGACGTGTTGCAGCTCCAGTGCGATCTCGTCGACGGAATCGAGCTCGGGAGCCGTTCCTTCGTCTTCCCACTTCTCGACCGTCTCGACGAGTTCGTCGACCGGGACGGGCCCGTTCCGTTCGTAGAGATAGTACAGTGCGTACCTGCGGCGCTCCTCTCGCAGAAGCTCGAAGACCGTCTCCAGCTCGACCATGGGGGCGGTTGGCGCAGTAGCGGTTTAGCTCTTGTCGCTATTTCCGTCGATTTCTCCCTCGAGCGCGTCCTGCCGGAGCCGTTCTCCGGTCTCGCTGTCGACGGTTAACTTCGGGACGGTCGTCGGTCGGTTCTCGTCGTCGATTGCAACGTAGACGAAGTACGACTCGGTGGTCTTCTCGCGCTCGCGGGTTCGGAGATCCTCGCGCTCAGTGATCAGGCGAACCTTCACGCTCGAGGTACCGGCGTCGTAGACGTACGCCGTGATGTAGGCGGTGTCGCCGACCGGAATCGGGCGCTCGAAGTCCATCCGGTTGACCTGTGCGGTGACGCAGGTCTCACCCGAAAACCGCATCGCCGACATCGCGCCCACCTCGTCCATCCACTTCATCACGTTTCCTCCGTGGGCGACCTCGAGCATGTTCGCGTGGTTGGGCTGGACCATCTCGCGGTTCTCGATCAGCGTCTCCAGTAGGTCGGTCATCGAGAGGGAGTTGCCCGCGTCCGCAGTTAGGGGTGCCGGGATCCCATTGCTGGCCGTGAACACGTCCCGTTCGAGCCTTCGATACTGGTAAAAGTCGGCGACGAGTTGGCACTCCTAATGAGTGATGCAGGCGACGCCGACGTTCCGAAGCCCCCTACCCCGGATGAGGGGCGGGGCTCCGTCGACGTCCTCGGGACCGCCCACGTCTCGAAGGCGAGCGTCGACGAGGTCCACGAGACCGTCGACGAGCGGAAGCCGGACGTCGTTGCCGTCGAACTCGACGAGAACCGGTACCGCCAGATGCAGGGCGGCGCCCCGGACGATATCGAAGCGAAGGATCTGCTCTCGGGCAACACCGTCTTTCAGTTTCTGGCCTACTGGATGCTCTCGTACGTCCAGTCGCGGCTCGGCAGCCGGTTCGACATCGAGCCCGGCGCGGACATGCGGGCCGCGATCGAGGCCGCCGAGCGAAACGCCAGCGGCGTCGCGCTGGTCGATCGGGACATTCAGATCACGATCCAGCGGTTCTGGACGCGGCTGTCGTTCGCCGAGAAGCTCAAGATGGTCGGCGGGCTCGCGCTCGGCGTCACCGATCCGCGGACGATCGGACTCACCTTCGGCGCGGCGCTCGGCGCCTTTTTCGGGCTCGTCTTCGGCGCCTTTCTCGCACCGGCGTTCGGCCTCGGTGACCTGCTCGCCCTGGGGATCACCGATCCCGCGACCCTGCAGTACGTCGGCGCTGGCGGAGTCGGGATCGTCGGCGGACTGCTCGTCGGGCTGATCTTCCTGCCTTCCCTCGAGTCGGCCGGTCGCTCGGCTGGCGGGCTCGTCAGCGGCTTCTCGCTGCGCTTGCTCGCCGGAGCCGTCCTCGGGGTCGTCGGCTGTCTCGCGCTGGTCGCGACCGGGACCGGGATCGGCCCGCTCTCCCCGGGGAGCTTCGAGAACTGGGGCGGGTACGCCGTCCGGGGCGGCGTCGGCGCCCTGGCAGGGCTGGGGATCGGCGTCTCGGTCGGCGCCGTCGTCGGCTTCGTCCTCGACGGGCTCGCCGAGGACACCGAGGAGTTAGACGAGATCGACATCGAGGAGATGACCGACGGCGACGTCGTCGCCGCGATGATGGAGGAGTTCCGCCGGTTCAGCCCCCGCGGAGCCGAGGCCCTGATCGACGAACGCGACGCCTACATCGCCCACAAGCTCCACGGGCTCCGCGAGCAGGGGTACCACGTGGTCGCCGTCGTCGGCGCGGGCCACAAGGCCGGCATCGAGCGCTACCTCGAGCATCCCGGAGAGCTGCCGCCGATGGAGTCGCTGACCGGGACTGCCTCGGGACGGCGGTTCTCGCCGGTGAAGGTCGTCGGCTACCTGGTGATGTTCGCCTTCGTCGGCTTCTTCTTCCTGTTGATCATGGCTGGGGTTCAGAACACCTTCCTGCTTCAGCTGTTCCTGGCGTGGTTCGCGTTCAATGGGATCTTCGCGTTCGCGCTGGCTCGGTTGGCGGGCGCCCGCTGGATCAGCGCCGGCGTCGGGGGGTCGGTCGCCTGGCTCACCAGCATCAACCCGCTGCTGGCGCCGGGCTGGTTCGCCGGCTACGTCGAGCTCAAGTACCGTCCGGTCAACGTCCGGGACGTCCAGCAGCTCAACGAGATCATCGGCGACGCTGACCGCCCGATGGGCGAGGCGATCGAGGAGATGTTCGACGTGCCGCTGTTCCGGCTGATCATGATCGTCGCACTGACGAACATCGGGAGCATGATCGCCACGTTCCTGTTCTTCATCGTGGTCATCCCGTGGCTCGCGCCCGAGATCGGCGGCGTCGACGCCCTGATGAACGAGCTGATTCGGGGCGCCGAGAACAGCCTCGAGCTCATCCGCGGGGTGGTGACGTGAGCTACTCGAGTCGAACGTCCGAGCTGACGTTCAGCGACAAGGAGCTGTTCGACCTCGCCGTGGCGTGGGTCGCCCTGAGCGTCGCGTTCGCGCTGTTGCTGGCACCGATCCACCGCTTCGACATCGAACTCGGCTGGTTCCTCACGATGATCGGGTTGAGCTTCGTCACCGTCGGCGTCGCCTTCCTGCTGCACGAACTGGCCCACAAGGTCGTCGCGATCGAACACGGCCAGACCGCGGAGTTTCGCGCCGACTACCAGATGCTATTCCTGGCGATCATGAGCGCGCTGGTCGGTTTCCTCTTCGCCGCGCCGGGTGCGGTCTACCACCGCGGCCGGATCACGGTCCGGGAGAACGGCCTCATCGCGCTCGCGGGACCGGTGACCAACCACCTGCTCGCGCTGTTGTTCCTCCCGCTGATGCTGTTTCCGGGCATTATCGGACTCGTCGGTCATCTCGGGGTTCTCATCAACCTCTTCCTGGCCGCGTTCAACATGATCCCGTTCGGTCCGCTGGACGGGAAGTCCGTCCTCGAGTGGCACAAACCGATCTTCGGGGCCGTCTTCGGGCTGAGCCTGTTGCTGTTGATGGGCTTTTACCTCGTCTTCGGCTTTCCGGCGCTGTTCGGATGAGTCTCCTTCCTTCCGGGGACCGGTGATCTTTTGCTCGCCCCACGCAGTCGTTGAGCCATGACGGACCACGACGAGGACGGGAACGAGGGGGACGAACTTACCTACGCCGACACCGGCGTCGACATCGAGGCCAGCGAGGACGCCACCGCCGCCTTGCTCGAGGCCTTTGGCAGCGACCTGACGACCGAGTACGCCGGTCTGCTCGACATCGGCGATCGGTACCTCGCGCTGGCGACCGACGGGGTCGGCACCAAGCTGCTCGTCGCCGAGGCGATCGAGGACTTCTCGACGATCGGAATCGACTGCATCGCGATGAACGTCAACGATCTGGTCGCGGCGGGGGTCGAGCCCGTCGCCTTCGTCGACTACCTCGCGATCGACGAACCCGACGACGCCCTGACCAACGAGATCGGCGAGGGGCTGGCGGTGGGGCTCGAGCAGGCCGACCTCACGCTGCTCGGCGGCGAGACGGCCGTGATGCCCGAGGTCGTCACGGGCTTTGACCTCGCGGGGACCTGTGCCGGCCTCGCCGGAAAAGACGAGATCTTCGACGGCGAAGCGGAGGTCGGCGACGCGCTCGTCGGCTTCCCCTCGAACGGGATTCACTCGAACGGGCTGACGCTGGCTCGGGAGGCCGTCACCCGCGACCACGAGTACGCGGAGCCGTTCCCGCTGAACCCCGAGGTATCGATCGGCGAGGAGCTGCTGCGGCCGACCCGGATCTACACCGACCTGCTCGAGCCGATGCACGACCACGACGTCCGCGCGGCGGCCCACGTCACCGGCGGCGGCTGGACCAACCTCTCGCGGATGGGCGAGCGCCGGTACGTGATCGACGATCCGCTGCCGGCCCAGCCGATCTTCGAGTTCGTCCAGGAGGAAGGAGCGGTCTCCGACGAGGAGATGCACCGCACGTTCAACATGGGGACCGGGTTCGTCGTTGCGCTCCCCGAAGAGCGAGCCGAGTCGCTGGTCGCCGAAACCGACGGGCAGCTCATCGGACGCGTCGAGGAGGGCGACGCCGTCGAGATCCGCGGCCTCTCGCTGTCCTGAACGCAACCGCTCTCGAGGGGGCAGTTCGAGGCTCGAGGCCTCGGGCCGACCGCGATACGATCGCGTCGACCGTTCAGACCGCCTGTACTGGAATCTCGGTCTGGCGAACGACCCGTTCGGTGACGCTGCCAAGCGGCGTTCGACGATCGTTGGTCGCCCCTCGTCGTCCCATCACGATCAGGTCGGCGTCGTCCCGCTCCGCGTAGCCGATGATCTCCTCCCAGGGGAGCCCGCGGCAACACTCACACTCCGCTTCGAGACCGACCTCGCGGGCGCGGTCGGCGATTCCCTCGAGCATCTCGACGGCCTCGTCCTCGACTTTCTCGTGTTCGGCCTCGACGCTGCCGAGCGCCGGCGGTCGTCCGTGACGCCGTTCGTCGACGACGTAGAGACACACTACCGACGCGTCGTACTGCTCGGCGAGGTTCAGCCCGTGATCGACGCCGCGGGACGCCTGTTCGCTACCATCTGTCGGGACGAGGATCGTATCGTACATCTTCGTTCACCCATGTGTTACTTCGACGTCCTGTCTGGTAAAGACTGACAACGGTTCTCAGCGAGAGGGAATCCCCTCACCGGTCGGTTTCGCTCACACCCTGCTGTGACTCGATCGCCTACCCGGTCGCCGCCCGGATCGCGTCGTACTCCTCGTCGCTGTAGGCGATGAGCCGGACCTCCTCGAGCGAGTCGGGGTCGTAGCCGCCGATCTCCTCGCCGATAACCCCGGCGCCGTCCTCGAGGTCGAAGCCGGCGACGCCGCAGCCGAGCGCCGGCAGCACGAGCGACGTACAGCCAAGGTCGTCGGCCGTCTCGAGGGCGTTGCGGGTCGCCTCGCGGATGCTCGCTTCGCTCGCCCGTCCCTCGCCGTAGTGGGGCATCGCCGCGGCGTGAACGACGTAGTCGGCGTCGAGATCGTAGGCGTCGGTCGCGACGGCCTCTCCGAGGTCGATCGGCCCCTTCTCGGTGGCCGCCTCGTTGAGTTCCTCGCCGGCCCCTCGTCGGAGTGCGCCGGCGACGCCCGACCCCATCTCGAGGCTCGTGCCGGCGGCGTTGACGAGCGCGTCGGCGGACTGTTCGGCGATGTCACCCTGAACGACGTCGAACTCCATACGCGAGATTACGACGGTACCAGGCTTGAAAGTACGCCCGACCGGGAGAACGCGTCTCGAGATGTCGTCGTTCCCACGGTCTTAGGCCGACCAAAACCTTTTATATTTAGGTCTACCTAATCCCTCGTAATGGACGTACCCGCCCGCAGGGAGGAGACGGACACCGAGGAACCGACCGAAGAGCCGGCCGCAGTCGTTTCCAGTCACGAACCCCGCCCAGGCAAGCTCGTAATCACCGAACGCGACAACAAGGAGGGCTGGATCGCGACCGACTGCGCCGTCGACCTCGAACCATAACGGCCCCGGCTCTCTCGTCGCTCGAGCTGTCGAGAGCGGGCACTCTCCTTCTAACGGGCGCAAAAAACGCGAGTGCGAGTACCGTCGCCGTTCCGCCGTTCGACCGTTACTTCGTCGCCTCTTCGAGGACGAGCGTGTCGTCCTCGAGGTAGTGCTCGAAGTGGTGGCCGTCGTCCTCCAGGGTCACGAGAATCTCACGGAGGATCTCGGCAGTTGCGTAGTCGCCGAGGTTCTCGGCGAGTTCGATGCTGTCGCGCATCGATTCGATGATGTCGCCGTACATCTCGAGGTCGTTCTGGAACATCGTCCGGACGTCGTAGACGTCCTCGCCTTCGAACTCGACAGTCGCGCGGGCCTCCTGGTTCGACGGCCCGGAGACGGGAACGCCGCCCAGCGCCTGGGCGCGCTCGGCGATGACGTCGGCGCCCTCCTCGACGTGTTCGTAGGCCTCCTCGAGGAACTTGTGAAGCGGGAGGAACTCCGCACCTTCGACGACCCAGTGGTGTTTCTTGAGCTGGTGGTACAGTACATACGCGTTCGCCAGCTCCGTGTTCAGCGCCTCGACGACCTGCTCGGCCTTCTCCTGGTCGAGCCGAAGCTCGTTCTCCTCGACGACGTCTGCCTGCTGACGGACGGTTTTCTGGGTGCTCATCGTACTACACGATACAGGCGCCTCGCTCTTAAAGCTTACCCATGCAAAAATATTTTTTGCGGTTGAGAAAAGATAACTTTCCAGTTTCCCCTCCATACGGAGGGTCCAGGCGATTCGGATCGAGCCGATAAGGATGCTCGAGGCCCTTACGTACAGCGCGGGCGGTCAGTGCAAGCGGGTGATCTTTCACCCCTCGAGCGGATTCGTACCGTATGTCCGGCGATACCCAGGGTGCTGTCCCGTTTGCGAAATCGGTCGTGACGGGGATTCAGGAGAAGAACGTTCCGTTCATGGCCGCGAGCATCGCGTACCACGCGTTCATCTCGTTGATTCCGTTGCTCGTCCTACTGTTCTTTCTCGTCTCGCTGCTCGGCGACGAACAGCTCGCGGCCGACGTCGCCGCAACGACCGAGGGCGTCCTCCCCGAGAGCGGTCAGATTATGCTCGAGGACGCTCTCGCGGAGTCGCCGGCGACGGCCGGCGCGTCGATCATCGGGCTCGTCACGCTCGTCTGGGGATCGCTGAAGATCTTCCGTGGGATCGACACCGCGTTCTCCGAGATCTACGGAACGACCGCGGAGAGCTCCCTGCTCGGTGAGGTTCGTGACGGGATCATCGTCCTCGGTGCGATCGCCCTGGCGCTGGTGGCCGCGTCGGCGGCGACGATCGCCTTCGCGATCCTGCCGGACGTGCCGTTTCTCGGGCTGATAAACCCGCTCCTGCTGATCGTGGGGCTCTCGATCGCGTTCATGCCGATGTACTACTTCTTCCCCAAGATGGAGGTCACCGTCCGCGAGATCCTCCCCGGAGTCGCCGTCGCCGCAGTCGGCTGGGCCGCGCTCCAGTCGCTGTTCCAGGTGTACGTCTCGCTGGCGGCCGACTCCGAGTCGGCGGGCGCGATCGGCGCCATCCTGCTGTTGCTCACCTGGCTGTACTTCGGCGGCATGATCCTGCTCGTGGGCGCCGTCGTCAACGCGACCCGATCGGACGAGGTCGCCCTCGCCGAAGACGACGACGAGCTCACCGTTCAGAAGCGGAAGTTCGACCGGAGTCAACGTACTAACGAGCGCCTCCGTTCGGAACTCGAGGAGCTCCGTCGCGAACGAACCAAGCTTCGCCAGGATCTCGAGGCCCACCGGAGCCGACGGTACGACCTCGAGGATCGGGTCGACGACCTCGAGGACCGGGCCCGAACCCTCGAGGACGAGAACGAACGGCTCCGGGCGGAACTTGAGGTGCGCGAGGAGCCCGAGTGGAGGCAGGCGGTTCGGGCGGCGGCGTCCCAAATCGAGACGATCAACGTTGGAACGGTTCGCGACCGACGACGGTAGCACGCGAAAGTCGTGAGAGCTTAGTGGGAGCCCGTGGCAGTGACGGTCGTGTCTCACCCCGTCCGGGCGACCCGACGCCGGATCCAGCGCGAGTGGGGAGCCGTCGTCGAGGGCGTCGACGACTGTGCGGATCTGGTCGCCGAGCCCTGGGATACCTCCCGGACGACGAACGCCGATCGGGTCGTCGTCCCACTGCGAGCGGCCCTCGAGTCGGCCGGCCTGCTCGAGCAGCTGTCGGCCCTGCTGGTCGACGCCGTCGACGCGGCCGGCTGCGAACTCGGCGCGAGCCCGGTTCCCGCCCCGCCGTACGTCACCGTCACCAGTCGGGGACCGATCCTCCGGGCGACGATCGATCCCGGACGTCTCGTGATCCGGTTCGACGCCTTCGAGGTCGTCCGCGACCCGGGTCCCGCCTACCGACGGCTCGACGGCGTTCGCCTCGACGTCTCGCTCGAGTAGCGGGTCCCCGTCCGACGACTTTTTGTCGCGCGTCTCGGTGGTGTAGCGCATGCACCCGCGCGCAGCGACGTTCGCCGAACGGGCCCACGAGGATTACGGGTTCGAGCCCGACGTCGAGGAGTTTCCGGAAGGGACGAAGACTGCGGAGGACGCAGCCGACGCCGTCGGCTGCGACGTCGCCCAGATCGCCAGCTCGCTGGCCTTCGACGTCGACGGCTCGCTGGTCGTCTGTGTTACCAGCGGCGCGAACCGCGTCGACGAGTCGGCTCTCGGCGCCGTTTTCGACGTGTCAGCCGAGGACATCGAGATGGCCGACCCCGACCGAATCAGGGAGACCCTCGGCTGGTCGATCGGTGGCGTTCCACCCTTTTGCCACGACCGGGAGGTTCCCGTCGTGATCGACGAAACGCTGCTCGAGTTCGACACCGTCTGGGCGGCAGCAGGGACGCCGACGGCGGTCTTCCCGATCGATCCCGACCGACTGCGTCGGCATGCCGACGCCGAGCCGGCCGCAGTCGGCGACTGAGACGGACTTCCGTCTGCGATCTCCGCAGCGATCGCGAGTCGTCTGCAGTTACTCCGGGCACTCGTCATTTCAGCGGAGCGTACGACCCGTTCGGAGTTGCCGTACCCGAAAGCACTTGAGTTGGTGGTAATTCAGGCATCTAGTAATGAATCTGGATTCGTCGCCAGCTGATCGGCCCCTCGATCGCCCCCGCCGAGACGCCCCGAGCGATGGCGACTGAACGGACCCGGCGAGCGGTGCTCGCGGCGTCCGGCTCCCTCGCGACGCTCGGTCTCGCCGGCTGTTTCGGCGACGACGGAGACGACGAGGAGTACGTGGCCGTCGAGGCGCTTACCCTCACGGATCCCGAGACGGGAGAGTCGCTCACCGCGATAGAGGGGGACGGATGGGAGGTCGAACCGCTTCTCGTCCCGCTCGAGGGACGGCTTCCGGTCGGCGCTCGAGTCGAGGACGCGGACGGGGAGTTGCCACTCGGCGAGGACGAGAGTTACCACGTCGGTGCCGTCGCCGTCGAGGAGGGTGACGAAACTGTCGCGATCGAACCCGACGGCGACCGCGTCGGTCTGGTCGGTCGATCGGCGGGAAAGACCGAGATCACCGTCGAGCTCTGGGACGGCGATCGGTTCGGGTGGGACTCCCCGCCGCTCGAGGTAGAAGTCGTCGACGACTTCGAAGGGCCGGTTGCGTAGCGGTTCGGCTCGTCGGCGCTGTCTCCCCTAAGCCCGACTGGGGGTGCCTTGTCGCACTCCACGGATCTTTGTGTCTTCTGTCACGCGCTACCACTATCGTTCGATCGCCGTCCCGTCGATTAATAATATCGTCAGGTTCATTATCAACCTCTCTCACTCTACGAGTGGTATCTAACAATGACGATCGATCGCACCAGCCCGACCCGTCGAAAGCTGCTCGCTGCGTCCAGTTCCCTCGCGGTACTCGGTCTCGCCGGCTGTGTCGGCGACGACGACGAGGACGACGAGGCAGGCGCTGACGACGGCGATGATGACCACGACGACGATCATGATGACGATCACGACGACGATCATGATGATGATCACGATCACGACGATGATGACGACGATCAACACATGGACGTCGAGGAGTTCGAGCTACTCGACCACGAGTCCGGCGAGCAGCTCGCGTACGTCCACGACGGCCACTGGGATCACGGCCCGCTGTACGTCCCGCTCGAGGACGGCGTCGCCGTCGAGGCACACGCCGAGGACGCCGACGGCGAGGAGATCGCCTTCGGCGAGGACGAGGAGTACCAGCTCGAGGCCGAGGTGGCCGAGGGTGCCGAGGAGAACGTCGAGATCGAGTCCCACGGCGACCACGTCGAGCTAACCGGCGAGGAGGAAGGAATCACCGAGGTTATCTTCCAGATCTGGCACGACGACCACTCCGACTGGGATTCACCGGAGCTCGAGGCCGAGGTTGTCGAGGACTTTGACGCCGAAGAGAACCACGCCGACGGCGACTACCACGACGACGATCACGACCACGACGATCACGACGACGACCACGACGACCACGATCACGACGACGACTAGCGACTCGGCTCCGCCCTCCGCATCCGCAACCGACTCTCGTGTCTTTCCCGTTTCGCCCGCCCACGATCCCCTTTTAATCTGCGCTCGAGATCGCCGCCCGTTGTTATCGTACAGCCGGTCGCTGCAACGAGTTATTAACCATCCTCGACCACATAATAACTCTTTTACCCACCCGCTCGTATCTCCCTGTATGACACGGTCACGCCGCGCAGTGTTGCGCTCGAGCGCCGGTGCGCTCTCCCTCGGCGTTCTCGCGGGCTGTCTGAGCGAGCCCGACGACGAGGGTGGGGACGCGGACGAGGGGTACGCCGCCTTCTTCACGCTCGCCGACTGGACGGAACAGATCGTCGGCGACGAACTGACGATCGAGAACCCGGTCGAAACCGGAGAGATGGGCCACGGCTGGGAGCCGCCGGTCGACCTCCAGCGCGAGATCACGGAGTCGGCGTTTTTCGTCTACCTCGATTCGCCCGAGTTCGCCTGGGCACAGGACGTCGCGGCCGACCTCGAGAACGAGGACGTCGAGCTGATCGACGCCCTCGAGACCGTCGAGGACCAGCTGATCCCGATGGACCGCGAGACCGACGAGGATCGCGACCCCGTCGAGGAGTACGACGACGACCCGGCCGCCGTCGAGGTCGCCGAGTTCGAACTCTACGACGGACGCACCGGCGAGGAGGTCGCCTACTGGCACGACGACCACTGGCACGGTGGGGTTCCAGACGTCCCGCTCGACGGACAGCTCGCGATCGAGGGCGTCTTCGAGGACGCGGAGGGACGCGTCCTCCCGTTAGGCGAGGACGAGCCGTTCGCACTCGAGGCCACGATCCCCGACGGCGCGGATGAAGACGCCATCGAGATCGAGTCGCAGGGCGACCACGTCGAGTTCCACGGTCTCGAGGAGGGTCGAACGATGGTGGTCTTCGAACTCGTCGCCGACGGCAAGGTCGTCTGGGACACGAGCGCGGACAACCTCTCGGTCGCGGTCGCCGAGGACGACGACGAGGAAGCGACGGAGTTCGCCGACCCCCACGTCTGGGTCGACCCCGTCCTCGCCCAGGAGATGGTCGAGACGATCGCCGCCGAACTGGGCGAGATCGATCCGGACAACGCCGAGCAGTACGAGGAAAACGCCGCCGACTACGCCGATCGGATGGACGACGTCCACCGGGAGCTCGAGGAGGTCGCCGAGAACGCGAGCCGGGACGTCGCGGTCCTCGCGGGTCACGACTCGTTCGGCTACCTCGAGGAGCGCTACGACTTCGAAATCCGAACCCCCGTCGGCGTCTCGCCGGACGCCGTCGAGTCGAGCGAGGACGTCTCGGAGCTGATCGAGGCGATCGAGGACGAAGACATCGATACGATCCTCTACGATCCCTTCGAGAGCACCGACGGCGACGTTCCACAGATGGTCGAGGTCTTACTCGACGAGACCGACGCGACCGACGCCGAGCCGGTCACGCCGGCGGAGGGGACGACCGAGGAGTGGAACGAACAGGGGTACGGCTGGGTCGAGCAGTTAGCGGAGATCACGATCCCGGCGCTCGCGAAAGCACTCGGCGCCGAGTAGGCCGGCGAAATGGAAGACATAAGCATATCCGCGTTCGATACGCGAGTGAGAGTCCCGTGAGTTCGATCGTCGAGATGGAGCACGTGACGTTTTCCTACGGCGAGACCGTCGCCATCAGAGACGTCTCGCTGACGATCGAGGCGGGGGACTTCCTCGGACTGGTCGGGCCGAACGGATCGGGGAAGACGACGCTGTTACACCTGATGCTCGGCCTGCACAGCCCCGACAGCGGGCGGATCGAGCTGTTCGGCCAGCCGGTCGACGAGTTCGACCAGGGCGGGCGAATCGGCTACGTCTCCCAGAAGGCCACCAGCCGCGGCGGGACGATGCCCGTCACCGTTCGCGAGGCGGTCACGATGGGGCGGTTCGCCCACGCGGGCCACTCGCGGCTGACCGACGACGACCGCGAGATCGTCGACGACGCCCTCGAGACGGTCGGCATCACCGACCTCTCCGACCGACGGATCAACGAGCTCTCGGGCGGACAGCGCCAGCGCGCTTACATCGCGCGGGCGTTGGCCTCCGAAGCCGACCTGCTGGCGCTCGACGAACCCACCGTCGGCGTCGACGCCGAGTCCCGCGACGCGTTCTACAAGCTGCTGGACTCGCTCAACGACGCCGGGATCACGATCGTCCTGATCGAACACGACATCGGCGTCGTCACCGACCGGGCTGATCGGGTCGCCTGCATCAACACGGAGCTGTTCCACCACGGGGATACCGAATCGTTCGTCGAAAGCGACGCCTTGGAGCAGGCGTACGGATCGACCGGACAGGTCGTCCACCACCACCACTGATGGAGCGGACAACCAGACGCCACCTCGAGCGGGTCGGAATCGCCCTCACGGGGCTGTTCGCGGTCGTGATGATGCTCTTTCTGGCCCTCGAGTGGCTCCAGGAGTACCCCTACGCGGGGACGCTGTACGACCAGTATACGGTCGCCGGAATGTGGCTCGACTACTACCTCGGCACGAGCGTCTTCGGCTACTCGTTTATGCTGCGGTCGATCGCGACGGGCGTGCTCGTCGGGATCGCCGCCCCGCTGGTCGGCACCTACCTCGTCCACCGGGAGATGGCCCTGATCGGCGAAACCCTCGCTCACACCGCGTTCGCGGGGGTCGCCATCGGACTGCTCTTTAGCGCGACGACCGACTGGGACGGCTCCCTGCTCGCCTCAGCGCTCGTTGTCGCCGTGGTCGGCGCCCTGCTCGTCCAGTTTCTGTCCGAACGGACGAACACCTACGGCGACGTGCCGATCGCGATCATGCTCACCGGCAGCTTCGCCGTCGGGACGCTGATCATCAGCTACGGCCGCGGCGGCTTCTCGGGCGTGAGCATCGAGGACTACCTGTTCGGGAGCGCGGCCGTCATCCCTGCCGAGGGCGCACGGCTGGTCGCGATCCTGACCGTCGCGGTCGTCGCCGTCGTCGCGCTCACCTACAAGCAGCTGCTCTTTATTACGTTCGACGAGCAGGCCGCCCGGGTCGCCCGCCTCAACGTCACCTGGTACAACACGCTGCTCATCGTCATGACCGCCGTCGTCGTCGTCGGCGCGATGCAGATCATGGGCGTGATCCTCGTCGCCGCGATGCTCGTCATCCCGGTCGCGGCCGCTTCCCAGGTCGCCCACGGGTTCCGCGAGACGCTGGCGCTATCGATCCTGTTCGGGCAGGCCTCGGTGCTCGGTGGCTTTGGCTTCGCGATCTCGCAGGGGCTGCCACCTGGCGGTTCGATCGTCGTCGTCGCGATCGCGATCTACGGGCTGGCGATCCTCGCCTCGAGCCGGGCCGGTAGCGCGATCTCGATGCATTAGGTTCCCGGACTGCGGGAGCACGCTACACGTTTAACCCGCTGCCCGGCGAACACTCGGGCGATGGGACGGTTATCCGACCTCTTTGCACCCGAGACCGTCGCCGTGGTCGGCGCCACCGACCGCGAGGGCGCCGTCGGTCGGGCGATCCTCGAGAACCTGCGAGACGAGTTCGCAGGCGAGGTGATCCCGATCAACCCCAACCGCGACGAGGTCCTCGGGCTCGAGTGCTACTGCGACGTACAGGCCGCGCCGCCGATCGACTTGGCGGTGGTCGTCGTTCCGCCGACGGTCGTGATCGACGCCATTGAGGACATCGCCGAGGCGGGCACCGACGACGTCGTCGTCATCACCGCCGGCTTCTCGGAGACCGGCGGTGAGGGCGCCGAGCGCGAACGGCGCCTCCGCGAACTCGCCGCGAAGCACGATCTCAACGTCGTCGGTCCGAACAGCCTCGGCGTGATGTCGACGCCGTCGAGCATGAACGCCACGTTCGGTCCGGAAGGTGCCCTCGAGGGCTCGATCTCCTTTATGAGTCAGTCGGGGGCGTTCATCACGGCGGTGCTCGACTGGGCCAACGAGCAGGGGATCGGCTTCCAGGACGTCGTCTCGCTCGGCAACAAGACCGTGCTCGACGAGACCGACTTCGTCCGCGAGTGGGGCAACGACCCCGACACGGACGTCATCATCGGCTACCTCGAAGACATCGACGACGGGCAGGGGTTCGTCCGTGCGGTCCGTGAGGTGACCGACGACACGCCGATCGTGCTCGTCAAGTCCGGCCGAACCGACGCCGGGGCGCAGGCCGCCTCCTCGCACACGGGGGCGATCGCCGGCAGCGAGCGCGCCTACGAGGCCGGCCTCGAGCAGGCGGGCGTCGTGCGGGCGACGTCGGTCCAGGAGTTGTTCGACTACGCCCGGGCGCTGTCGGGGCTGCCTGAACCCGAAACCGACGGCGTCGCCGTCGTCACCAACGCTGGCGGCCCAGGCGTACTCACGACCGACGCGGTCGGGGACTCCTCGCTGCGGATGGCCGGCTTCACCGACGAGACGATCGACGCGCTCGCCGAGGCGATGCCCGACGAGGCCAACGTCTACAACCCGATCGACGCCATCGGTGACGCCGACATCGAGCGCTTTCGCGAGGCGCTCGACATCGCGCTCGAGGATCCGAACGTCGGGAGCGCGGTCGTCGTCAGCGCGCCGACCGCCGTACTGCAGTACGACAAACTCGCCGAGGTCGTCATCGAGAAACGGGAGGAACACGGCAAGCCGGTCGTCACCTGTATGATGGGCGGCGACCGCGCACGGGCCGCCGAGGAGGTCCTGCGGGAGTTCGGCATCCCGAACTACTTCGACCCCTCCCGCGCGGTCGCGGGACTCGACGCCCTCGCGCGCCACCGCGACATCAGCGACCGACCGTTCGACGAGCCGACCGAGTTCGACGTCGACCGCGAGCGCGCCCGGGAGATCCTGGAGCGGGCCCGCGACCGCGACGACAACCGCCTCGGCGTGGAGTCGATGGACCTGCTCGAGGCCTACGGGATCCCGACGCCGGAGGGGGAGATCGTCGACGACCCCGACCGGGCCCGGGACGTCGCCGAGTCGATCGAGGGCGACGTCGTGATGAAGATCGTCAGCCCCGACATCTCCCACAAGAGCGACATCGGCGGCGTCAAGGTCGGGGTCAGCGACGAGGACGTCTACGACGCCTACGAAGATGTCGTCGCGCGGGCGCGCAACTACCAGCCCGACGCGACGATTCTCGGCGTCCAGGTCCAGGAGTTGCTCGATCTCGAGGAGTCGACCGAAACGATCGTCGGCATGAACCGCGATCCGCAGTTCGGCCCGCTGCTGCTCTTCGGCCTGGGCGGCATCTTCGTCGAGATCCTGGAGGACACCTCGGTCCGGGTCGCCCCGATCGGCGACGGCCAGGCCCGCGAGATGGTCGACGAGATTCGGGCGGCGCCGCTGTTGCGCGGCGCCCGCGGGCGCGAGCCGGCCGACGTCGACGGCGTCGTCGAGACGATCCAGCGGCTCTCCCAGCTCGTGACCGATTTCCCGTCGATCCTCGAACTCGACGTGAACCCGCTCGTGGCCGGCCCCGATGGCGTACAGGCGATCGACCTCCGACTCACCGTCGACACCGACGAACTATGACTGACACCGACACCGACACCGACACGGACAGCGAACCGACCGCCGACAGCTCACAGCCGCCGATCCTCGTCGCCTCGCTCGAGGAGAGCACCGGGAAGACGGCGATCGCGCTGGCGCTCGCCAGCCTCGCCCGCGAACGCGGCGAGAGCGTCGGTTACATGAAACCCAAGGGCACCCGCCTGCAGAGCAACGTTGGCAAAACCTTAGACGAGGATCCGATGCTCGCAAAGGAGCTGCTCGAGCTCGAGGCCGGGATCCACGATCTCGAANCCCGCCTGCAGAGCAACGTTGGCAAAACCTTAGACGAGGATCCGATGCTCGCAAAGGAGCTGCTCGAGCTCGAGGCCGGGATCCACGATCTCGAACCCGTGGTCTACTCGCCGACGTTCGTCGAGCAGGCGATCCGCGGCCGCGAACAGCCCGCGGAGATCCGCGAGCGCGTCCGGGAGGCGTTCGACGCGCTCGCGGCCGACCACGACCGAATGATCCTCGAGGGCGGCGGGAGCTACGACGTGGGCGAGATCGTCGAACTCGCCGACGCCGACCTCGCAGAGCTGCTCGACGCCCGCGTGCTGCTGGTCGCGTCCTACGAGATCCCCGGCGACGCCGACGACGTGCTTGCGGCGGCCCGGACGTTCGGCGACCGACTCGCGGGCGTCGTCTTCAACGACGTTTCCGACGCGGCCTACGACGGGCTCGAAACCGACGTCGTCCCCTTCCTCGAGGGACGCGGGATCCCGGTTCACGGCGTAATTCCGAGCGAGCGGACGCTCGCGGGCGTCACCGTCGCCGAGCTGGCGAACGAGCTCGGCGCGTCGACGCTGGTCGACGCGGGCGACGACGCCTACGTCGAGCGCTTTACCGTCGGGGCGATGGGCGCCGACAGCGCCCTGCGACACTTCCGCCGGACGAAAGACGCCGCGGTCATCACCGGCGGCGACCGCGCCGAGATCCACACGGCCGCCCTCGAGGCGCCCGGCGTCCGCTGTCTCATCCTCACGGGCGGACACCGCCCCTCGGGAGCGATCGTCGGCCAGGCGACCGAGAAGGAGATGCCGATCCTCTCGGTCCAGACGGACACCCTGACGACGGTTGAACGTGCAGAGGACGTCGTCAGGAGCGGACGCACCCGCGACGCCGAGACGGTCGAGCGGATGGCGGAGCTGTTGGCCGATCACGCGACCGTCGACGAGCTCCTCGAGGAGTAAGGCCCCCGGTCGGCGCCACTCAACTCGTCTGACCAAGAGTTAAGAGTCACCCCTGCATCCCACCTACCATGGACGACACGCACCAGGAGGTCACCTCGCTCGTCGGCCGCGAGGTGTACTCGAACAACGGCGTTTTCGTCGGCGAGGTCGAGGATCTCCAGCTCAACATCAGCGAGGAGACGATCGAAGGACTCGCGCTCGGCCAGCTGAACGAGGAGCTGTTCCCGGAGGAGTCTCGCGCCAGAAAAGGCGTCATCGTCCCCTACCGCTGGGTCCGGTCGGTCGGCGACGTCATCCTGATCAACGACGTCGTCGAGCGCGTCCGCGACCCCGATGACGAGGAAGAGGACGAGATCGTCGCCTGATCAGTTTCCGTTCGATCCTTCGCTTCCGTCGACGCCCATCGCGTCGAACAGCGTCCGCTTGACCGCTTCTTCGGTGAGCTCGAGCAGGGTGTCTCGAGTCCCCTCCGAAATTTCGATCCCGGTAAAGATACCCAGCGGAATCTCCGCGCTGGCCTGCGTCGAGGCTGTCTCTTATACACATCNTTTCGCCGTAGGCGTCGTCGAGGACCTTTCCGATGTTGATACGGATGTCCTTCGAGCGACCCGCGAGGAAGATCGTCTCGTCGGCGATGCCGAAGACGGCGGTCGTCGTCACGCCCTCGAGGTCGAGCAGGTGGCCCGCGGCCTGGGTCAGCGCCTCGCGGTCGCGAACGAAGCCGGCGTTCGAGACGAGGTGACTGCCCTGGACGTCCCGGTTGGTGATCGCCTCCGCGAGGACATCGAGCGTCTCGGGAGACATCGACGGCGACTCCACCTGCTCTAACGTGTCGTGGTTCGCGAAGGGGTAGAGGTAGGCGGCGGCGGTGAGGTCGGCGGGGGTCGTGTCGCGTTTGAAATCCAGGGTCTCCGCGCGGATCCCGTACAGCAAGGCAGTAGCGACCTCCTCGGAGACGTTCATATCGAACTCCTGGATGTACTTCGTCATGATCGTCGACGTCGAGGACATGTTCGGGCGGATGTCGACGAACTCGGGGTCGTAGGTCTCCTCGGCCTCGTGGTGGTCGATGACGATGTCGATATCGAGGTTCATCTCGGAGGAGGTCGCGTGATCGACCAGCGCGACCGTGTCGTACACCCCGGTGTCGTCGATCTCGTCCCACTGGACCAGATCGATCCCCAGCAGGTTGACGAACGCCCTGTTCTCCTGGTGGCCGACGTCGCCGAGATAGACGATGTCGGCCTCGACCTCGAGGTGGTCGGCGATCGCCTGCAGGGCGGCGGCGCTGGCGATCGAATCCGGATCCGGGCTGTCCTGCGTGAGGATCGCCATCCGCGAGTCGGTCTCCTCGACCAGCCGGGCGAGTTTCCCCGCGTTGTACTCGAGCTCGCCCGACTCGAGCGCCCGCAGGGCGGACTCGGCGATCACCGACGAGGGATTGATGACGATGTCGGCACCGAGCTCGGAGAGCTCGTCGCCCGAAACGGGGTCGCTCGCGCGTGCGACGAGGAACTGACTCTCATCGTTTTTCGTGCGGATATGCTCGACGGCCTCCTTGTTCGCCTCGACGTCGGAGGCGAGAATCAGGACGACGTCTCGCTCGGCGACGAGGTCGGCGGCCTCGGGTTCGCGGATGTCGGCGGTGCGGGCGTCCAGATCCTGGTCGCGCAGGGATTCGACGCGGCTCTCGTCGCGATCGATGATCACGACGTCCTTCCCCTGCTCGACGAGTTCTTCGGCGACGGCGTAGCCGACGCTCCCGCAGCCGAGAATCGCATAGTCCGAGATCGACGAAATAGTAACCCCCGTGCTCATGTGAGAGTGTGGTCGAACCGACCGTACTTAACGGTCCCGAAGATTGGAACGTCGGCGCACGCTCGAGAAGAAGCCGTTTGGAGACGCCTGACACGGCGCCTCCCAAGGGAAACGTATATTTATCCAGGTCCGAAACTCGGAGGTACAGGGCCGGTAGCTCAGTCCGGCAGAGCGTCTGACTCTTAATCAGACGGTCGCGTGTTCAAATCGCGCCCGGCCCGCTTTTGCTCCGAGCAATTACGCGAGGAGCAAAGCGGCTAGAGCGATTTGAAGTAGACGAGTCGCAGCCCGTGAGCGAGCGCAGCGAGCGAACTGGAACGTCTCGGCGTAGTTCATAATCGCGCCCGGCCCGCTTTTACGGCGAACAATGTCATGAGGAGCAAAGCGGCCAGCGCGGTTTGAAGTAGACGAGTCGCAGCCCGTGAGCGAACGCAGCGAGCGAACTGGAACGTCTCGGCGTAGTTCACAATCGCGTCCGACCCCCTCCCCTCGAGCCCCATCCCTCGAGCCCCATCCCTCGAGCGCTCCGCAAGAGCGATATCGGTTCCGGCGGAGTAACGGACGAATGAGTATCATCGCGGAGTTTACCGTCCCGTCCTCGGAGTTCGTCTTCGGTGACGTCTTCACCGAGGCGCCAGACACCACCATCGAACTCGAGCGCATCGTCCCGGCGACGGGGTCGATGATGCCGTACTTCTGGGTTCGGTGTGACGACCCGGAGGAGGTCGAGCGGGCGATCAGAACGCATCCGGCGGTCCACGATCTGACGCGGCTGGATTCGGTCGACGACTACGCGCTCTACCGGGCGACCTGGGACGGCGACGTCCACGACCTGCTGTACGGGATCGGCGAGGCCGACGGGGTGATCCTCGAGGCCTACAGCACCGATAGCTGGTTCTTTCGCCTTCGGTTCCCGAACCACGACGCGCTCGCGGGCTTTTACAACTTCTGTACGGATCACGAGATTTCGGTTCACCTCGAGCGCGTGTACTCGCTGTCCGAACACGTCAACTCGGGGCGACAGCTGGGGCTGACGCCCGAACAGCGCACCGCGCTCGTGCTCGCACTCAACCGGGGGTACTTCGACACACCGAGCGAGGCCTCCCTGTCGGAGCTCGGTGCCGAACTCGGCATCACCCAGCAGGCGATGTCCAAACGGATCCGGGGTGGGACCAGGCAGGTTCTCACGACGGTGTTGCTCGATTCGGTCGATCGGGCCCCGAGATAGCCCCCCGGTTATAGTTCCGTTGTTCGGACTACCCCTCGTACTATTTCGGTTTGTGCCGGACGCGTTCGTACGGAATGAGTGGTACCCACCCCGCCGATGTCGGCGTCGAACCGCCCGTCTCCCACCCTCGCCGACGGATACTCCGACTCCTTCGCTCGAGGGACGAACCGCTGTCCGTGACCGATCTCGCAACGCGTCTCGCCACGAGGACTCCATCGTGCGAACTCGAGGACAGGATATGCGAGCGGATGCGAGTCGCCCTCGTTCACGTTTACCTCCCGAAGCTGGCGGATTCCGGGCTCGTGGAGTGGAACCGCGAACGTCGGGTGGTCCGGGCGACGGACGCTCGAGAGTGCAACGACGATACCGGATACGACACGGATCGAGACCACGGGCAGTCCTGCGACGGGCGCCGGCTCGGGGCGTGGCTGTGCTGTCCGAGCTGCGGCCGCCGCAACGTGACCCGCGGTCGCGTGGACGCCGGCCTCGAACTCGAGTGTCACGACTGCGGACGCGGTGAGACGCTCTCGCTCGAGCGACGGCCCGAGGGACAGTCCGGCGATTCCGAGTCGAACCCGTCCATGGGTGACGACAAGAACGCTCGCGAGCGGGCGCTCGAGGCGTCGAACGAGCGCTTGGAGCAGTTTGCCTACGCCGCCAGTCACGACCTCCAGGAGCCCCTGCGGATGGTCTCGGGGTACCTGCAGCTGATCGAGGGGCGCTACGAGGGCGAACTCGACGCCGACGGCGAGGAGTTCCTCGCGTACGCGGTCGACGGCGCCGATCGGATGCGCGAGATGATCGACGGCCTGCTCGCGTACTCGAGGATCGAGACGCAAGGAACCGCGTTCGAACCGGTCGCCCTCGAGGCGGTGCTCGAGGACGTGTGCAAGGACCTGGAGGTTCGAATCGAGGAGACCGACGCGGACGTGACAATCGGATCGTTGCCCCGCGTCGAGGGCGACGAGACGCAGCTGCGCCAGCTCTTTCAGAACCTCGTCTCGAACGCCCTCGAGTACAGCGGCGACGACCGACCGATCGTTCGCATTGAGGCCGAACGCGACGGCTCCGAGTGGCTCGTCGCCGTTCGCGACGAGGGGATCGGGATCGAACCGACGAACCAGGAGCGGATCTTCGACGTCTTCGAGCGTCTTCACGGCTACCACGAACGGCGGGGGACGGGGATCGGGCTCGCGATCTGCGAACGGATCGCCGAGCGCCACGGCGGCGAGATTCGGGTCGACTCCGAGCCCGGCGAAGGATCGGCGTTCGTACTGACGCTGCCGGCACCCGGGTGTCGCCCGTGATCGTCTCCTCGACCGAACCGCGATCGAGGAGGATCGAACCCGAACGGCTATTGTCGAACGGTGACCACGTCCGCGCGTGAACGCTGTCACCCACGAACGACTCCCACCGAGGAGACGGCTATGAGAGTCGTCTCTCTCGCGGGACCGAGCGACTCGGGGAAGACGACGCTCGTCGAGAAGCTCGTTCCACGACTGGCCGAGGGAGGTCGAGTCGCGACCGTCAAGTCGATCCACCACGACGTCGAGATCGACACGCCGGGTGCCGACACCCACCGCCATCGAACCGCGGGCGCCGAGGCGGTCGTCGGCGTGACGCCCGAGCTCACCTTCGACATCACCGCTCGAGGGAAACGCGATCCGCCCGACGAACCCGACGGGGAGTACTTTCGGACGGACGACCCCGAACTCCGGGCGCTCTCGAGTACCCTCGGCCGACTCGAGCGCCGCGGCTACGACATCGTCGTCGTTGAGGGGTTCTCGGCGGCGCCGCTGCCGACGATCCTCGTCGGCGATCGGGATCCCGAAGCGGTCGGCGGTGAGGTCGTCGGCAGGGGAAGCGAGGATCTCGCCGATCTCGTCGAGACGATACTGGGACTCGACCCCCTCGCGACGCGTGTGGAGTCCTCGGACGCGGACGAGTCCTGATTCGCCTGGTCGTCGATCCCGAAAATGGTACTGTGGCACGTCCCAACGCCGCTGTTGGCTTTCATGGACCGCCATGCTCGCAGCCGTCGTCGATCGGCTTCGTTCGTTCTGTCCTGCAACCTATAGATAAATCAGACTCTTCCTTATAGTTGATTTTCACTACAGTAGATGCTGATAAATTTGGAAGTGCGGTTATTGTGTTTCCTCCTGTATTCGTGAGTGAGAACAATGACATCCATTGCGGACCTCGAGATTCCGGGCGACGGAACCGGACTGGCCGAGCTGTTCGACGCCGTCCCATCGCTCACCTGCGAGATGGAGCAGGTCATCGCTTCGAGCGGCCACGGACTGTGGCTGTCCGGTCCCTCGAAGGAGGAGATCGAAGCCGCGATGACCGGCGCCGGCGCGATCGAGAACTACTCGCTGATCAGCAGCGACGACGACCGCTGGCTGTACGACATCGAGTTCGACCCCGAGACGGTCGACCCCCTCGAGCTCGTCCTCGAGGAGGACGGCACCGTCCTCAGCGCGTCGGCCTCGGGCGGCTCCTGGCTTCTGAGCGTCCGCGTCCTCGAACGCGAGGACGTGAGCTCGCTGTACGATCGCCTCGTCGACAACGACGTGACGCCGACGATCGTCCGCCTGTTCGACGTCGCCGACGAGAGCCACTCCCAGTGTGGTCTCACCCAGCGCCAGTACGAGACACTGGTCGCGGCGATCGACCACGGCTACTTCGAGATCCCCCGCGAGGTCTCGATGCAGGAGCTCTCCGAGGAGCTCGGCATCTCCCACCAGGCGCTCTCCGAGCGCCTGCGCCGGGCCTACCGGGCACTGGTCACCTCCGAACTCAACGTCGCCGAGGAGGAGGCGACCGCCCCGCCGGTCCCGTCCGACTGACGACAGCACCGTCCCCGGCCCGCTCTCGAGTTCTACTCCTCGCGTTTTGTCTAACGGCCGCGCAACTGACCACGCCGCGTACCGAACCGACCACACCGCGTACTGTTATTAGCCGTCCGCGACGTGTTGGCGTATGCACGTCGATACCGACGACGGCGTCCTCGAGATCAGGTTCGATCGACCCGGCGTCCTCAACGCGATGAGTCAGGCGGTCGCCACGGAACTGGCCGAAACGATCGAGCGGGCCGATCCCGACGATTACCACGCGATCGTTATCACCGGCGAGGGCGACGCCTTCAGCGCCGGCGGGGATATCGAGGCGATGGCCGAACCGCCCAGCCCACCTCGTGAGTCCTACGAGGAGGTCACCGAGACGTTCGGTCGGGTCGTCGAGGCGATGCTCGAGTCGCCGGTGCCGATCGTCGCGAAGGTAAACGGCGACGCCATCGGGGCCGGGCTGGCCGTCGTCGCCCTCTCGGATATCGCCTACGCCAGCGAGGACGCTACCTTCTCCTGTGCGTTCGTCAGGGTCGGGCTCATCCCCGACACCGGCGGGACGTTCATACTTCCCCACATCGTCGGCCTGCGAGCCGCCAAGAAGCTCGCGTTCACCGGGGAGTTCTTCGACGCCGACAGAGCGGCCGACCTCGAGCTGGTCAACGAGGCCGTTCCCGCGGACGAGCTCGACGAGCGGGTTCGGGAGACGGTGGACCGACTCGGGCGCCGACCGACCGACGTGATCGGGATGACCAAGCAGGCCCTCCACGAGAACATGGCCCGCCACTGGCGGGAGGCCGCCGACTACGAGAACACCCTCCAGGTTCAGGCCCGGGGGTCGGACTCCCACGAGGAGGGGGTCGCGGCCTTCCTCGAGGGGCGTGAACCGGAGTTCAACGAATGACATCCTCCCCGCCGTGAACGGCGGGGTTTCCTCGCGCTGGGGGGTATCGACTACCGGCCCACGGAGGCAACTTGCGGGTTCGTATGCTCCTCGTTGGGACGGGGGGAGCGTGATGACTCCAACCATTCGTGGTTGTCCCACTTGAGGCATACAGGCCGTGCCATCGACCGTGTTACCGCTGTCTGCCGTCTCAAGAACGTCTCTGACGCCACGAGGTCGGCGTGCCCCTCGAAGCCACACGGACACGTCAGAGTGTCTCTGTGACGTGTCGTGTCCTCTGTCGAACCGCAGTTCGGACACTCCTGACTCGTCCACGCCTCAGACCGTACTTCTACCGAGATACCGTATTCCTCAGCGGTACACGCCAGTCGATTCACGAACGCTCTAAACGCCCAGAAATTGTGCGTCTTGGCGTTCGTCTCTACCGACCAGTGCGTCTCAAGCACGTCCGTCAGCGCCCCGACGTACACTGTCGAAACACCCTCGTCGTACAGACGTTCGATGAGGTCACGCGCGAGTGCGTCTTGAGCGTGGTCACGTCGCTTGGTGCGCCGGTCGTACAGGCGTCGGATTCGGTGACTGCTGTATCGACCGTCTTCCAAGAGTGATTGGAGGCGGGCAATTTCTCGCGTGGTTTCGCGGAATCGTTTGAACAGGTCTCGTCCTTCGTACAGGTATTGCTGGCCGGTTGTGGTTGTGCAGGCGACGAGGGTGTTTGCACCGATGTCCAGAGCGGCTTCTTCCGAAGCCAGTGGTTGTGCCAGTCGAGAATCATCGACGGTGACTGGCTGAAAGGCCCTGAATGCCTGTGCTTGCTCGTCGTAGAACAACTCCAACCGGCCCTGCTTCTCGTACTCCTTCCAATTGGGGTCGCCTCAAACTTCAAGGCGGAGACGTTCGCGGTGTCCCAACCCGTATTCGTCTTTCAGGTCTTGACCGACGAGAATTTCGAGGCGGGAGTATTCACCCCATTCGACAGAGTACGATGTGTTTCGGATATACGTGCGGAGTTCTCGCCCCTCATCTGCGTTACCCCAGAATCCGGGCTTACCGTTGGCTTCACCCGTCTTCTTGAGGCTGAAGAACGATTTCCACGCTTCGCGGTTCTTGCGTTCGATTTGCTGAACCGTGGACGCGCCGAGAACCCCGCCATAGCGACCGCGATACTCGCTGATTTCCCACACGTCGGCGTCTGGGTCTTCATAGTTCTCGCGGCGCTCGTAGTTGAGTTCGTTCCAGAGAGCGGCAGAAGCGTCCAACAGGCGTCGAAGAAACTCCTCGTCCTCGTCGGACTGCGGAATCACCTCGAACGTGTTGGCTCGCTTCATCGGCTACTGTTTGTATCGGAACACACATAAAAATGTGGTTTATGTGTTACTGTATGGTCGAAGTTCGCATCGAGTTCGATGACGATGAACAGTACGAGCGGTTGAAAGAACTGAAGACGCACCGTGGATTAACGTGGAAGGGATTGCTCCTTGAGGGCGAAAAGAAAGTCCGAGAGGATACCCCGGAGTAATCGTCGAGCGTGGATTGTGAAGTGGAGTGTCGGATTCACGCCCGACCTAAAGGGCGGGACTCTCTCCTTGAGTCAGGTAGTTGACCGACGCCCGATTTCGCCCGCGAGAACACTCGAGTCGCAAGCCACCGCAAGCAACACCATTGTACGGTTCTTCGTCGTGTTTCAAATCGCAATGTCCCCAGAGTTTACCGACGACGACATCGGAAAGACCGTAATCAACGCCGACGGCGAGGAGGTCGGTCTCGTCGCCGACGTCGAACACGGCACCGCACACGTCGAACCGGACCCCGGAATCACGGACACGATCAAGGCGAAACTTGGCTGGGGCGACACCGACGAGAACGCCTACCCCCTCCAGGAGCCCGCGGTCGCCGAGGTAACCGACGACGAGATTCACCTCGAGCGCGACCTCGAATCCAGCTCCGGAGCCGACACCGGCGCGGCCAGTGCCGGGACGACGGCGGGTGCCGAATCGACGACTGGCGCTACCGACACGGCGGATCGAGGCGACGACGACCTCATCGGCGACGACGACGACGAGTTCGTCGATGACGATGACGATCTGATTGGCGATGACGACGACGACCTCATCGGTGACGACGACGATGACGACCTCGTTGGCGATGATGACGACGACCTCGTTGGCGATGATGACGACGACCTCATCGGCGATGATGACGATGACGACCTCATCGGTGACGACGACGATGACGATCTGATTGGCGACGACGATGATGATGATCTCATCGGCGACGACGACGATGACGATCTGATTGGCGACGACGATGATGATGATCTCATCGGCGACGACGACGATGACGGCCTAATCGGCGATGATGACGACGACGACCTCATCGGTGACGACGATGATGACGATCTGATTGGTGACGACGACGATGACGACCTCATCGGCGATGATGACGACGACGACCTCATCGGCGATGATGACGACGACGACCTCATCGGCGACGACGATGATGGCGCCCGCGACACGCGATAGCGCCGCTGGCCGACTCTTCGCTCGAGCGAAGACTCGACTTTCCCGATCTCTCGCCGTTCGGAGTATCGATCAGTAGTAGAGGGGACGTTTCGAACTCGAGAACCGCGTTCCGGGGACGGATAGCCGTCTCACGCCTCGAGGCGGTGTCGAACCGTCAACACCGGGACGTCAGAGAGCCGAACGACTTTCTCCGTAACACTCCCGACCAGGTATCGGTCCAGCCCCGTTCGACCGTGCGTCCCCATCACGATCAGATCGATGTCGTGGTTCTTCGCGTAGGAAAGAATGCCGTCGTGGGGGCGGCCGTGGACGACCGCGCCGACGGTCCGTTCGTGGCCCCGCTCGCGGAGTCGCTCGACGAGGGTATCGACGGTTGCCGACCCGGTTCGCTCGGCCTGCTCGAGCGCGGGTCCCGTCTCGACGTCCGCGGAGACCCTCGTCGTGCCGACGACGGTGAGGACGTGGAGTTCCGCGTCGTACCGTTCGGCGATGTCGAGTGCGGCCTCGAGCGCCCGCTCCGGGGGTTCGCCGACGTCGGTCGGGAACAACACGCGCTCGTACACAGACTCGGGTTCGATTCCCAGGACCAAAAGTCGTGTGTTAGTTGTCATCACTGTACGGTCTCGAAATCGGACGTCGGCTTCCGTCGCCGGGTGTCGATTCCCCGGAGTCCGATCAGGTGCCGTCGGGATCCCCGTGGGTGACGCCGTCGCGTTCGTCCGCGCTGCGGCGGCGCAACGCGGCCCGGGCGTTCGACGCCTGATAGCCGAAGAAGACGTTCTCTCCGTAGGCCTCGGCGACCTCCGTCGCGTGGATCAGGTTGTCGACGTCGACGTCGACGGCGTACAGCTCGATGCTAAACGGCGTCTCGAGCGCGCTCTCGAACCCCTTCGCGATCGTCTCGAGCCAGTAGGTCGTCCCGTAGGCGGTGTCGTACAGGGGGACGACGAACTCGTCGACGTACTCCTCGAGGGCCTCGAGGTCGATCCCGGCCCGCTCGTAGAGGTGGCCTGGGTAGGGATCCGGATACAGCGTCATGTAGACCCGACCGGGGACGTGCTCGACCGCCTCCGCGACGAACTCGGTAATGACGCTGGCGCGCCACTCGAGGCGATCGTCGTACTCGCTCTCCTGAAAGTTCTGTTCGCAGACGCCACAGCGACAGTACTCCTCCCGTGGGAAGCCGATGTCGTCTAACCGTACGTCCTCGTTGGCCGCGGCGCAGTCGTCGATGATCTCGAGCAGCCCCTCGCGGTAGTCCTCGCGGGAGGGACAGACGTACGCCCAGTCGAAGTACTTCCGGTCGCGTGTGGCCGGCCGACCGAGGTCGTCGACGGGGACGAGCGAGGGATCCGCGTCGGCCGCGGCGTTGTCGCCGAAACAGGAGACCATGTTCACCGCGTCTTCGATCGGTTCGGCGGACCTCCCGGTGACGTCTTTGACCTCGTAGAAGCCGCGGTCGAACTCCGGCCACCGTACCTCCTCCTTGTTTCGGGTGACGACGCCGTGCATACGAACGGTGTACGGCTACGGGGCCGTAAGCCGTTCGGATCGACTACCGCTCCGGTTCGTACTCGTACTCGACGTCCGAGGAGCCGCCGAGGGCGACCTTCCAGACGAGCGCGGCGACGAACGTGGCAATCAGGATGGTGCGTACGCGGGACATGTTCACCCCAAGGGTCGAACGGTGCTCACTTATCGATTTCGGGCGTTCGGCTCGTGATCCATCAACCGTCTCGGCCGGCCTGCTATCAGTCGGTACCGACGCGCCCGGGAGCGGTCCGTCGGGTGCGCCGGTAACCGGTTACAGCGGACCGTCTCAGTGTTCGATCAGGGACGCGATCCCCTCGCGGACGATCGTTCCGCAGTACGAACACCGGACGCCGTCGTCGACGACCTCGAACCGCGAGTCGACGGGCTCGTCGCCGGTCGAGATACAGCCGTCGTTCGGACAGGAGAGGACGCCCACGACGACCTCGGGGCGCTCGACCCGATGTTTCTCGACGACGTCGTACTCCCGGACGATGTTGATCGTCGCGTCGGGCGCGATCAGCGAGAGCACGTCGACCTCGTCCTGGCTCAGCTCCCGCCCCTCGACCTTGACGATGTCCTTGCGCGCGAGCCGATCGGAGGGGACGTTCATCCCGACCGAGATCTCCTCGCCCTGGCTGCCGTCGATCCCGAGGATCGCGAGGACGTTCAGCGCCTGTCCCCCGTTGATGTGGTCGATGACGGTTCCATTGTGAATCTTGCTGACTCGCAGTTCGTGCTCGCTGCGGTCGTCACCACTGTTACTCATCGCTCACACCTCCCTCGCTCAGCAGGAGATCGAGCAGCGCCATCCGGACCGGGACCCCGTTGTGGGCCTGCTCGAAGTAGGCCGCGTACTCCGTGTCGTCGACCTCGGGCGCGATCTCGTCGACCCGCGGCAGCGGGTGCATCACCGTCAGGTCGTCGCTCGCGGCCTCGAGCGTCTCCCTGTCGATCTGATACTCGCCTGCAACCTTTCGGTACTCCGATTCGTCGGGGAACCGCTCGCGCTGGATCCGGGTCACGTAGAGGACGTCCAGGTCGCCGAGCACCGCCTCGAGGCGCTGGTGTTCGCGGATTCCCGTCCGACCGCCCTGTTGCTGGTGGAGGTCGTAGACGACCTCCCGGGGAAGCTGCAGGCTCTCCGGACTGATGAAGTGCTGGCGGGTGTCGAAGTTTGACAGCGCGTAGGCAAGCGAGTGGACGGTTCGGCCATACTTTAGATCGCCCATGATTCCGATCGTGAGGTCGTCGAGGCCGGCGTTCTCCCGGATCGTGTACAGATCGAGTAGGGTCTGTGTCGGATGCTGTCCGGCCCCGTCGCCGGCGTTCAGCAACGGGACGTCGACGAACTCGCTGGCCATCGTCGCGGCGCCCTCCTTGGGGTGGCGCAGGACGAGCGCGTCTGTGTAGCCTTCGATCACTCGAACGGTGTCAGCGAGGGTTTCGCCCTTCGTGACGCTCGAGGACTCGACCGAACCCATGTCGACGACGTCCCCGCCCAGACGTTTCATCGCCGTCTCGAAGCTCAGCTTCGTTCGCGTGCTCGGCTCGAAAAAGAGCAGGCCGAGCAACGCCCCGGCGTGGCGATCTGCGACGGCCGACGGATCGGCGGCGATCTCGGCCGCTCGGTCGAGAACGGTCTCGACGTCCGCCCGCGAGAGGTGTTTGCTCGTGATCACGTGGTCGTGGCGCATCTCGTTGGATACGGGGCCTGCAACCCCCTTGAATCTCCCTGTTCGCCGAAGGTGGGTTCGTCAGCGGATAAAGAGTTATGCCGTGGCTGTGACAACGTCGCCGATCGTATGGTCGATCGGCTTCGGACCGGAATCGACGCGCTGGATCGCAGACTCGAGGGCGGCCTTCCGAGGGGAGCGCTCGTCGCCTACACCGCCGAGCCGGCCAGCCAGTCCGAACGCCTGCTGTACGAACTGACGGCTGCGTGCGAGACACGGTACCTCTCCACCGAACGGTCGATCCGGGCCGTCCGGTCGTCGCTCGAGGCCGCCCCCGCAACGGTCTCCGAGACGCAGGTCGAGCGGCTCTCGGCCGAACGACTCGAGGACGCGACCCGAACCGTCGCCGACCTGGACGAGGAGCGGCTCCTGATCGTCGACACGGCCGATCGCCTCGAGCGATCGAATCCGGACGACTACGTCGTCTTCCTGAACGAACTCAAGGAAACCCTGCTCGAGACCGACGGGGTCGCCGTCCTCCACTGCCTGCGCGGCGCGAAACCCCGAAACCGGACCAGAACCCTCCACGCCGCCGACGCGGTCTTCGAGCTTCGTACCGATCGCGCGGGGGGCCGCCTCGAGACCACCCTCGCGATACCGAAGTTTCGCTACGACGGCCAGCCCGTCGAGGCGATCACGCTCGAGCTGACCGACGGAGTCGCGATCGACACCAGCCGGGACATCGCCTGACCGACCGCCGACGCACCCGCTTGCTCACTCTCGACAGGACCGTCACCGATCCCGGCCGCGGCTCGCGGCCCTCTCCGGAAAATAACTCGATCGGTGGAGACTGGAACCAGTCGGTTCGGAAAACGGTCACGCGTGTACGGTTGTTCAACGAACGAACGTACCCGGAAACGTGGATTTATCACCCCTCTCGTACAGGCACGGTAACATGGACCGAAGGGTGGTGACCCGACGCGCCACGCTCGCGGCGATCGGGGGAACTGCAATCGGACTGACAGCCGGCTGTCTCGGCGGAGCCGACGACGAGGACGTCCTCGGGGATCCGGAGTACGTGGAGGGACGTTCGGACCCCGGTGGGGTATCGATGGAGGACCTACCCGACCTGAGCGGCGAGCTGACGGTGTACTCCGGTCGGAGCGAGCCCCGAATCGGCGAACTGATGGAGTATATCGAGTCGGAGTACGACGAGTTCTCGCTCGAGGTGCGCTACGACGATACCGCCGACCTCGTCGGCGCGATCGAGGCCGAGGCCGAGACGCCGGCGGACGTCTTCTACGGGAGCGAGAGCCAGTCGATGACCGACCTCAAGAACGACGGGTACACGGTCGAACTCTCCGACGACGTCCTCGATCGTGTCGACGACGGCTCCAAGGATCCCGACGGCCACTGGATCGGGTTCACGAGGCGGTACCGGGCGATCGCCCATAACACGGAGGCGTACGACGCCGACGACCTCCCGGACGATATCTTCGCCTACGCCGAGGACGACCGGTTCGCCGGCGACGTCATGTGGGCTCCCGATCAGGGGTCGACGCAGGCGTTCCTCACGGCGATGATCGGTATTCACGGCGAGGACGAGACCCGGGAGTGGATCGAGGCCCTGATGAACGAACAGGACGCCGAGATCTCCCCCGGTGGCGACAGCGGGCTGGCGCAGGCGGTCACCGACGGCGAGGTCAGCGTCGGGCTCACCAACCACTACACGCTCGCGGATAGCCCGGGTGAGACCTACGACATCACGTTCACGAGCGGCGACGCCGGGGCGATGTACAACGTCACCGGCGGGGCCGTCATGGCCGACAGCGACGACCAGTCGACGGCCGAGGCGTTCGTCGAACACCTCGTCTCGGCGGAGGCCCAGGAGTACTTCGCGACGACGACCTGGGAGTATCCGACGATCGACGGCGTCGAGCCGATCGAGGAGGTGCCGGGAACCGACGAGTTCGAACCCCCGGAGTTCGACCTCAACGAGCTGGCCGACCCCGAACCGGCCCAGGAGATCCTGCGGGACGTGGGCGTGCCGTTCTGAGCACCGTCGCCTCCCATGTCCTCGCTTTCCCCCTTCGAGACCGTCGACGACTACCCGGACGAAGAGCACCGGCGACGCGAGGACGGCCCCGACGAGGACGACGACGAGCGGACGCCGGTCGGACTCACGCTTCTGGCCGGCGCGGTCGCCGCGACGGTCGTGATCCCGGTAGTCTGGATCGGCGTCGTCGCCCTGAGCGTCGACCTCGATCGAGCCGCCTCCATCGTCCTCCGACGAGGGATGCTCGACGTGTTGCTCAACACGGTCGTCCTGATCGTCGCGGTGACGACGCTGTCGGTGCTGATCGCGGTGCCGCTTGCCTTCCTCACCGTCCTCACCGACCTGCCGTTCAAGCGGTTCTGGATCGTCGCGCTCTCCCTGCCACTCGTGGTCCCCAGCTTCGTCTCCGCGTTCTCGTTCGTCTCCGTCTGGGGGCCCCAGGGCCGGCTGCAGTCGGTTCTCGCACCCCTCGGCGTCGAATCCCTCCCTGAAATATACGGGATGCCGGGGACCGTGTTCGTCCTCACGCTGTACAACTACCCGTTCGTCTACCTCACGACGATTGCGGGGCTCCGGGCGCTGGACAAGACCTACGTCGACGCCGCCCGCAGCCTCGAGACCGGGATCCGTGGCGTGTTCGTCCGAATCGTTCTCCCGATGGTGAAACCGGCTATCGCGGCCGGTGCGTTGCTCACCGCCCTCGAGACCGCCGGCGACTTCGGCGTTCCGGCGATCCTCCGGCTCAGCGTGTTCACCCGACAGATCTACCTCGAGTACAACGCGCTTGCCCACGACTACGCGGCGATGCTCTCCCTACATCTCGTGGCCATTACGCTCGTGATCCTCCTCGTCGAGTCCCAGGTTCGCAGCCACGAGCGGATCCACGGCAGCGCTCGCGGGAACTCGGGGCCGTACACGATCCGGCTCGGCCGCTGGCGCTGGCCCGCGTTGATCGTCCCCGCCGCGATCGTCGCACTCGCGATCCTCGTTCCGGTCGGGTTTCTGTTCTCCTGGCTGGTTACCGGGCCCGACGCCTACGCCGGCAGCTTCGGGTTCGAGCCGGGGTACGCGATCAACTCCGTCTACGTCTCCGCGCTGGCCGCGGCCGTCGCCGCCTGCCTCGCGCTCCCGGTGGCGTACCTCGCCGCGCGACACCCCGCTCCGCTCTCGGGAACCCTCGAGCGGGCGACGTACGTCGGCTTCGCCGTCCCCGGCGTCGTCATCGGGCTCAGCCTCGTCTACTTCGCCACCCGCTATCTCCCCTCGGTTTACCAGACGGTGCCGCTCGTGGTCTTCGCCTACGTCGTGCTCTACCTGCCGCTGGCCGTCGGCTCGACCCGGGCGGCGATCCTCTACGTCAACCCGCAGTTCGTCGAGGCCGCCCGATCGCTCGGGAACACGCCGTTCCAGGCGTTCCGCCGGATCACGCTCCCGCTCGTGTTTCCGGGGGTGGTCGCCGGCGCGGCGCTGGTCTTCCTGCACGGGATGAAGGAGCTGCCCGCAACGCTGTTGCTTCGCCCGATCGGGTTCGACACGCTCGCGACGTTCATCTGGGCCGCGGAACGAAACGCCTACTACGGCTACGCCGCCGTGCCGGCGCTGGTGCTCGTCTTCATCTCCGGGCTCTCGATCCTCGGAGTGGTTTCCCGGGAGTACCCAGACACGCTGGCGGCCCTCCGCAAGTGGCGTCGCAATCGCGGCGACGCCGCGGACGTCGGAGAGGAGCCGTTCCCCGGTCCGGACGGGACGGGTGACCGGGCCGTGATGGACGGCGGGACGACCGTCGACGCCGCGAGAACGGGCTCGAGGGCGGGCAGTGCGGATAACGAGGGCTCTGGGGAGCGGGAGGTCGTCCTCGAGCTCGAGGACGTTCGCAAGCGCTACGACGGCCGCCCCGCGGTCGACGGGATCTCGCTGTCGGTGCGTCGCGGCGAGATCCTCACCCTCCTCGGGCCGTCGGGCTGCGGGAAGACGACGACGCTGCGGCTGATCGACGGGCTCGAGCGCCCCGGCGGCGGGACGATCCGAATCGACGGGGAGACGGTCGCGGACGGGGAGACCTACCGCCCCGCCGAGGAGCGCGACGTCGGCATCGTCTTCCAGGAGTTCGCGCTCTTTCCACACAAGACGATCGCGGAGAACGTCGCTTTCGGACTCGAGGACGCTGGCAACGAGGAGCGGGCCGACACGGTCGCGGAGCTGCTCGAGCTGGTCGGCCTCTCGGCGTACCGCGACAGCTACCCCAACGAGCTCTCGGGCGGGCAGAAACAGCGGGTCGCGCTGGCCCGGTCGCTCGCGCCCCGCCCCGAGGTGCTGTTGCTCGACGAGCCGCTCTCGAACCTCGACGCCGGGCTCCGGGCCCGAATGCGAAATAGCGTTCAGCGGATCTTAGAGGAGGTCGACGTCACCGCGGTCTGGGTCACGCACAACCAGGAGGAGGCCCTCTCGGTCGGCGACCGGACGGCCGTGATGAACGCCGGGCGGATCGAACAGCTCGCGTCGCCCCGGGCGCTGTACATGGAGCCGGCCTCGCGGATGGTCGCTGACTTCCTCGGTCGGGGCGACTACCTTCACGGGCGGCTCGAGAACGGGGTCGTCGAGACGCCTCTCGGCGCGTTCGACGCCGACCGCGTCTCCCTGCCCGAGAACGAACAAGCCCTCGAGGTTCTCGTCCGTCCCGACGACGTCGCGATAACGCCGTCGTCGACCGGCGACGGACGGGTCGTCGGCCGCCAGTTCAACGGAGAGACGGTTCGCTACCGGATTGAGGTCGAGGGCGGCGAGCGCGTCTCGAGTCGCCAGTCCCACGACGACTGGTACGACGTGGGGACGTCGGTCGACGTCTCGGTGACGGCGACTCACGCGCTGCCGGCGTTTCCCAGGGCGTAGCCACAGTATCGGACGACCCGATCGGAGAACTGGCGATCGTTTCAGTAGTTGGTAATATGGTCTCCTTATTCAGTTTGGTCTGTGAATCTGAACTGGGCGAATCGTTACGTAAATGCCGTCTCTTCCATCAACTAATAGAGGTTTTGAGGAAGTCGTGCTGAATACAGAGCGCGTGTCATGTATTTGCAAAAGCTGCTCTCTCAATCGGCAATGCCCAGTTCGCCGACAGCGACTACCGCTCGCCCGATGATTGCCTCCTATCCTGAGCAATAGAGAATACTCCAACCCGAGCGGAACCTCATACCCCTCGCGGAGCTACGGATCGGCCAGCCTTACTGACAGTTTGCGATGGCATCGAGGAGATGGAAACCGCTTGTGACAGCTAATATTAATAACTATGTTCATTTTGGTGATAGCCGATCAAGTATTACAGTACGTTGTATACTCTGCATCGAATTCTCGTGGCGGTGGTTGCTGGAATTGTGAACCCATATCCTTCGATGTATAGGGGTTTTCCAATACGGTCAATAACTCCTTGAACTTGGATAGATCCTCAGTTTCGAGATACTCATCCAGTGCCTCTTCAACCAGGTAGTTGCGGGGGATATACCGCGGATTGGATTCCTGCATCAACTCCTCATCTAGGCCGACAGCAGCCAATTTCTCCCGAAGCTGTTCGAATTCTGCAGTTGCAAACACTGGGTCATCAAACGTACCAGGCGTCTCTAATTCGAGGAACGTATTGGTATAATCTGCGTTCGATTTGCGAAGCCACCCCAGGAATTCATCGACGAGTTCTTCCTCGCCATCTGCGTTGATCCCCAGTTTCTTCCGCATCATCGTGTAGTATTGCGCATCAAATCGATCCTCGAATTCGTTTAGTTTGGCTTCGAGTTCATCGTACGTGAGCGCCGATTGCGTACACAGCGGTTGGAGTGCCTCTGCGAACCGTTCAAGATTCCACCGCAAGATGGGTCGCTGGTTTCCGAATGCATATCGCCCGTGCTTATCGATTGAACTGAAGACCGTCTCCTCATCATAGTAATTGATGAAGGCACAGGGTCCGTAATCAAACGTTTCTCCATCGATACTCATGTTGTCCGTATTCATGACGCCATGGATGAATCCGACACGCAGCCAGTCAACAACCATCTCGATCGACGACTGCATGACTCCATCGAAGAACTCTAGGTATGTGCGATCCTTTGCATTTAGCTGCGGGTAATGCCTGTCGATAACATAGTCAGTGAATCGCTGTAGTTCGTCGGATGCGTGGCCTGCAACATACTGGAAGGTCCCGTATCGAATGTGGCTGTTCATCACTCGGACAAGGATGGCCCCAGGTTCTGTCCGCCGTCGTTCGACTGCTTCGTCAGTTTCGACGACCGCCAGAGTTCTCGACGTTTTGATATTTAGATTCTGCATCGCATACGAGTACAGATACTCTCTGAGCATCGAGCTGACAGTTGCGTTGCCATCGCCTCTTCTGGAGTACGGCGTTCGACAGACCCTTTCAGTTGAATATCGTATCTATTACCATCGTGAACATGTTCGCCGAGTATCATCGCTCTCCCATCGCCCAGGACGGTAAAACTTCCATACTGGTGGCCTGCATATGCCTGGGCGATTGGTTTTTCCAGGAGATCCTGACCGGCTAGAATCTCAGCATCGAGCTCCGCCGTATCCAGTCCAAGATCAGCACACAGCCCGTCATTAAGAAACAGAATTTCAGGGTTAGAGATACTTTCGGGCGTTACCCTCGAATAAAGGTTTGAGTCTACATTTTTGTAAGTGGTATCAAATGAAAAGGGCATTTAGTTTCGTACGGTGTTATCTTGCTTGCTTTATTAACCTTATCTTTGAAAATGCTAAGAGCTGATCGATTAGAGAGGTTCAAATGGGCGTGTGCTGCATACACGCTCTCTATTCAGCAGACCTCTCTTGGCAGCTATCGGAGAACTCGATTGCTGCTCCGTTGCCTGCTCGACCTGTACGGAACGCGAGTTTCATACCCCACTCTGAATAACGAAATTATGCTTACTGGTATAGACGGCTCGAGTCGCCCGAACCGAACGAACAGCGATGCGTCTGGACGGGATTACGAAAACCGCAAGAACGGAACCGTTACTCCTCGGCGCCTTCGAGCTCCTCGACGATTTCGTCGGCGTCGACGTCGGCCTCCTCGAGGGCTTCCTCGATGTCGGCCTCGCCGCCGGCACCGCCGCCCATGCCGCCCATCATGCCGGGCATGCCCATGCCGCCCATGCCGTCGATGACCTCCTGGACGATGACGCGGTCGACGCCCAGCTTGTCGATGACGTCCTGGCCGATCTGCTGTTTGCCCATCATCCACTGCTGGTTCATCGTCATCTGGGGCGTGGCCTCGAGGTAGAGCGTCTCCTTCTCGACGACCTCGGTCTCGAACTCGGGCTCGCTGTCCTCGTCTTCGTCGTCCTCGTCGGACTCGACGGGGACCTCCTCCTCGACCTCGTCGGTTTCGATCCAGAGGTCGGGCTCCATTCCGAGGTACATCTCGAACAGGCCGGCGGCCTGCTGTTCGATGTCGTCGACCTCCTCGACGACCTCGTACTCGTACTCGACGTCCTCACCCGCGAGCGGGTGGTTGAAGTCGACGCGGGCGCGGCCGCCGACGATCGTGCTGATGTAGCCCTGCTTGCCGTCGATCTGGACGTTCGCGCCGGGGTAGCGGTCGTCCTCGTCGATCTTCTCGGCGCTGACGGTCTGGACGTCGTCCGGATCGTACTCGCCGAAGGCCTCCGCGGCCTCGATCGTGACGGTGCCGGAGTCGCCGACATCGCCGCCGATGATGGCGTCCTCGACCTCGTCGAAAATGTGGCCCTCGCCGAGGACGAGCGTCCGCGGCTCGAACTCCTCGGCCTGGTCGGCGACGCCCTCCTCCTCGGCGACCTCGGGGTCGGTCGTGTCGACCAGCTGGTCGTCCTCGGTGGTGTAGGCGGTGTAGGCGAGCGTTACGAAGTCGCCGGCCTGAAGCCCCTCGGCTTCGTTGGCGTCTTCGTTCTCGTCGACGTCATCGGCCTGCGCTTCGGCTTCGGCTTCCTCTTCCTCGGTCATACGTTGTACGTCCGCCCGTCCACATTTAAGTACGACGTTTTCTCCCGAGAGCAACTGTTACTTAGGACCCGTCCGCCTTTTCCGACGTATGTACGAGGTCGAGGTCAAAGTGCCCGCCGATCTCGAGGTCGTCCGCACTCGGCTGGACGAACTCGAGGCGACGCCGACGGGCGCCGTCGTCCAGGCGGACACCTACTACGACGCGCCCCATCGTTCGTTTCCCGAGACCGACGAGGCGCTGCGCATCCGCACGGAACGACTCGAGGACGGTCCCGACGAGAACCGCCTCACCTACAAGGGACCCCTCGTCGACGACGCCTCGAAGAGCCGCGAGGAGGTCGAGACCGCCGTCGGCGACGGGGAGAAGGTCGACGCCGTCCTGACGAAGCTCGGGTTCGAACCCGCCGCGACGGTCCGCAAAGAGCGCGAACGGTTCGCCCTCGAGGGGTACACGATCACCCTCGATTCGGTCGAGGACGTCGGCGAGTACGTCGAAGTCGAGACGGAGGTCGACGACGAGAGCGCCCTCGAGGACGCCCGCGAGGGCGTATTCGACGTCCTCGAGCGACTCGGGCTCGATCCCGACGATCAGCTTCGGACGTCGTATCTGGAGCTGTTGCTCGAGTCCGGATAGGTGACTCGCTGAACATCACGTTGGAGGATCACCCGTCGCGCCCGCCAGGATCGATCATCGGTGTACAGCATCCGACAGTATTACCCCTCGGCATTTTCTGGTCGGAATCTGTTTCCGCAAGTTATAGAACCACGCTCGGTTAACTCCCAGTAATGAGTCAGCGGAATATCCGGGTCGAACCGATCGACCGCCAGGCAGTAGAGGACCAGGAGGTCGAAATCGTCGAGCGAAAGGGGATCGGTCACCCCGACTCGATCTGTGACGGCGTTGCCGAGAGCGTCGCCGGGGCGCTCGCCCGCGAGTACATCGACCGCGTCGGCGAAGTGCTCCACTTCAACACCGACGAAACCCAGCTGGTCGCCGGCGAGGCCGCGCCCGCTTTCGGCGGTGGCGAGGTCGTCGATCCCATCTACCTGCTGATCGTCGGCCGCGCGACCAAACGCTACGAGGGGCAGGCGATCCCCGCCGAGACGATCGCGCTGCGGGCCGCCCGCGAGTATCTCGAGGAGACGATCCCGCAGCTCACCTACGGCGAGGACATCGTCGTCGACGTCAAGCTCGGCGAGGGCAGCGGCGACCTCCAGGAGGTCTTCGGCGAGGACGAGGTCAGCGTTCCGATGGCCAACGACACCAGCTTCGGCGTCGGCCACGCACCGCTCACGGAAACCGAACAAATCGTCCTCGAGGCCGAGCGCCGGCTCAACGGCGAGTACGCGAGCACCCACCCCGAACTCGGTCCCGACGTGAAGATCATGGGCAAACGCGAGGGCGACCGGATCGACGTCACCGTCGCCGCAGCGATGGTCGACGAGTACATTGCTGACATCGACGAGTACGCCGACGCGGTCGAGTCAGTTCGCGAGTTCGTTGGCGAGGTCGCGGACGACCACACCGACCGCGAGGTCGACGTCCACGTCAACACCGCCGACGACTACGAGGAGGGGTCGATCTATCTGACCGTCACCGGCACCTCCGCCGAACAGGGCGACGACGGCTCCGTCGGTCGAGGTAACCGCGCGAACGGCCTCATCACCCCCAACCGGTCGATGTCGATGGAGGCGACCAGCGGGAAGAACCCCGTCAACCACATCGGGAAGATCTACAACCTGCTCTCAACGTCGATCGCCGAGTCGGTCGTCGACGACGTCGACGGGATCCGCGACCTGCGCGTTCGGCTGCTCTCCCAGATCGGTCGCCCGATCGACGAACCCCACGTCGCCGACGTCCACGTCGTCACCAACGAGGGCGTCGCCCTCGAGGACGTCGAGGAAGACGTCGAGACGATCGTCGACGCCGAACTTGGCGACGTCACCGAGATCACCCGCCAGGTCATCGACGGCGAGCTGACCACGTTCTAGCGCTGTTTCGCGTTCGGCCGTCGTTTTCGGCCACCCGGTACCGGCACGATCTCCGTCGTTCGGAATAATCAAGATCGGGTCCGGCCTATCGAGTTACGAATCGAAACACTGGCATGTCCGAAGCGTCCCCGGACTCGAGCGAACCGCTCGACGTCTCCCCTCGTTCGGTCGTCCTCGCCGTCGTCGTGAGCACCTTCTTCGTCGGCTTCGGCGGCGGCGTCATCTTCCCGATCCTGCCGAATCTCGGGGAAGTGCTGGGAATCTCCGCGTTTATGGTCGGAGCGATCCTCGCGGCCAACCGCTGGACCAGGCTGGTCGCGAACGCGCCCGCGGGCGTGCTCGTCGACCGGATCGGCACCCGGAAACCGTTCATCGCGGGGCTGGCGATCGAGGGCGTCGCGACCTTTGGCTACGTCGTCGCCCTGTTCGCCGCCCATCCGTCACTGTGGTTCCTGCCGGACGTCCCCGAAGCCTGGTTCATGGTCGCTCGAGTCATGTGGGGCGTCGGCAGCGCGCTCGTGTTCGCGACGGCGTACACGATCACGGCCGACGTCAGTGACTCTGGTTCGCGAGGAACGAGCATGGGCATCGTCCGCGCGGGGATCACGTTCGGCTTCCCCGCGGGACTCGTGCTCGGCGGAGTCGTCAGCGAGAGCTACGGCAACGCCGAGGCGTTCGTCCTCGCGGCCGCCTTCGCCGGGCTGGCGAGCGTTATTGCCTACTTCGTCGTCCCCGAGACTCACGTCGAGGAGCGCGACTCCTCGGTCAAACCGTGGGACCTCGAGCTAACCGTCCCCGCGCTCACCGTCGGGCTGGTCAACTTCGGGCTCTACTTCGCGTACGTCGGCGTCCTGTTCTCGACGCTGGTGATCTACCTGCAGGTCGAGGCGCTGACGATCTCGACGACGGCGTTCGGCTACGATCTCGAGTACGGCGCCCAGGGGACGTCGGGGATGCTGATGGCGGTCTCCGTGCTGGCCGGAGCGGTGTTTACGATCGTCGGGGGCGCGCTGAGCGACTCCGTCGGCGCACGGGTTCCGATTCTCGTCGTCTTCCTGGTTACGGCCTGTGTCGGCTTTGCAGTCCTGACGGTGGCGCCCTCGCTACCCGCCGTCGTGCTCGCCTGTGCGCTGATCGGGGCGGGGCAAGGCGGCGTCGGCGGTCCGCTGACCGCCTTGCTAGCGGATCTCACAGAAGAGGATCGGATGGGACGGGCGATGGGGACGAACAACGTCCTCGGCGACGTCGGCGGCGGACTCGGTCCGATGATCGCGGTGCCGTTCGCCGAGACGATCGGGTTCGAGGTGATGTACGCGGTGAGCACCGTCGTTCCTCTGCTGGCCGGGGTCGTCCTCGTCGCCGGCGTCTACAGCCACACCGGGAGCCTGAGCCCGACCGTCGAGGAGTCGGCGGCCTGATCCCCCGCGGTATCGCCGCGACAGCAACGATTTTCACGCGAGCGATACTGCCCCTACCATGGACCTTCACGACGCACTCAGCGGGATTGCCTGTCCGACCATCACGCCGTTCGACGACGGCGAGGTCGACGAGGCCGCGCTCGTCGACCTGCTCGCACACCTCCGGGAGGGCGGGGTCGATAGCGTCTTCGCCTGCGGCACGTCCGGGGAGTTTCCGAGTCTCGGCCCCGAGGAACGCCGCCGCGTGATCGAGCTAACCGTCGACCACGCCGACGGCCCGGTGATCGCCTGCTCGGGCGCGACGAGCGTCGGCGAGGCCGTCGACCACGTCGACAACGCCGCCGACGCCGGCGCGGACGCGGCCGCGCTGGTCCCGCCGTACTTCACCCCGGCGAACGCCCCTCAGGGGAACGAGCGGTTCTTCGAGCGGGTGGCCGAGGAGACGACCCTGCCGATCGTGCTGTACAACATCCCCCAGTACACGGGCCAGCGGATCGAGCCCGAGACGGTCTCGGCTCTCGCCGAACGGGACGAGTTCGTCGGAATCAAGGACTCGAGCGGCGATCTCACCTACTTCCAGTCGCTCGTCCGGGAGACCCCCGAGGCGTTCCGCTGTCTGATGGGCTACGACTCCCTGCTCGTGCCGTCGATCCGGCTGGGCGGCGACGGCGGAATCAACGCGCTGTCGAACGTCGTTCCGCGGACGTTCCGCGAGGCGGTCGACGCGGCCGAAACCGAGCGCGGACAGGAACTGCAGTCGGAAGCGATCGCCCCGCTGTTCGAGACCTGCGCGAGCCACGGCTTCGCCCAGGCGACGAAGACGGGGCTCGTCCACCGCGACGTGATCCCCTCCGACGAGGTCCGTCCGCCACTGGTCTCGACCGACGACGCCGCGGCCGACGAGATCCGGACGGTGCTCGAGGAGAGCCTCGCGGTCGCCGAGCGTTGACGCTCGCCCCTCGTAATCCCCTTATACTCCCACCCGGCTACGATTCGGTATGCACCCGCCGGGAGCCGACACCGTCCTCGTCCGCCACGGGGACATCAACACCAAGAGCAACACCGTCAGGCGGTACATGGAGGACCTCCTCGCTGAGAACCTCGAGGCGGTCCTCGACGACCGTTCGGTTCCCGGGGAGGTCGAGCGCCGGTGGAGCCGACTCCTGATCCACACGACTGAGGAGGCGGTCGAAGACGCGACGGCCGCAGCGGCCGACACGTTCGGCGTCGTCTCTGCCAGTCCGTGTCTGACGGTCAGCACCGAAAAGGAACTGATCCTCGACGCGCTCGAGGAGGTCGCACGCGCCCGCTACGACGGCGGCAGCTTCGCCGTCGACGCGCGACGAGCCGACAAGGAGTTGCCCTACGACAGCGAGGACCTCGCCCGGGAGGGCGGATCGACCATCTGGGAGACCGTCGCAGACGAGTTCGAGCCCGAGGTCGACCTCGACGACCCTGATCTCACCTTCGGCGTCGAGGTTCGCCGGGAGGGTACCTTCCTCTCCCTCGAGAAGCGATCCGGTCCGGGCGGACTTCCGCTCGGCGCCCAGGAGCCCGTAATCGCGATGGTCAGCGGCGGGATCGACTCGCCCGTCGCGGCCTACGAGATGATGAAGCGCGGGAGTCCGATCGTCCCGGTGTACGTCGATCTGGGCCCGTTCGGCGGGATCGATCACGAGGCCCGCGCGATGGAGACGGTTCGAGTACTCTCGCGGTACGCCCCGAACTTCGACATGCAGGTCTACAAGGTTCCCGGCGGAGAGACCATCTCCGTCCTCGTCGAGGAGATGGAGGAGGGGCGGATGCTCTCGATGCGACGCTTCTTCTACCGGGCCGCGGAGGTGCTGGCCGAGCGCGTCGACGCCCACGGGATCGTCACCGGCGAGGCCGCGGGTCAGAAGTCGAGCCAGACGGTCCAGAACCTCGGCGTCACGAGCCGCGCGACCCGCCTGCCGATCCACCGGCCGCTTCTGACTCGAGACAAAAACGAGATCGTCGCCCAGGCCCGCGAGATCGGAACCTTCGCCGAGTCGACGATCGACGCCGGCTGCAACCGCGTCGCGCCCGACAGGGCCGAGACCAACGCCCGGCTGAAACCGCTGCTCAAGGCCGAACCGGACGACCTCTTCGAGCGAGCCGAGGCGGCCGCGCGGAACGCGACGCTCGTCGAGCCATAAGCACACCCGCGGGTACGGCAACCCACGATCATTCAGGAGGGATCGTTTTCCCTCGAGGAACGCAAATCGGCATATGTACGAGCGGGTTCTCTGTCCGACCGACGGCAGCGACAACGCCGAGCTGGCCGCGAAGCGAGCCCTGCGGATGGCAAAGCAGTACGACGCCGAGTTGCACGTGCTCTACGTCGTTGAGAAGTCTCGCGATGAGCCGGAGCAGAAGGGACTGGAGGAGAAGATCGCCGAGGAGCGAAAAGCGGCCCGGAGCGTCATCGAACGGATCGAACGCGACGCGGCCGACGCCGGGATCACGGTCGAATCGACCGTGACGACCGGGATCCCGCGAACGACGATCGAAACTTACGCCGACGACCACGATATCGACGCGATCGTCATCGGCTCGACCGGCGCGGACGGCGTGTCGGAGAAGCTCCTCGGCACTGCCTCGAAGTACGTCGTCAACGAAGCGCCCGCTGACGTACTGGTCGTCAGACGCGACTCCGAGATCGAGTGACGGCTCCGTCGGGAGACGAAACGCCCATTATTGCGATCCGCCAACACCCCGGCAGTGACCCGCGTCTGTCTCGTCGGCGATCCCGAGGTGAACCTCCAGTACGAACTGCTCTCGAGGGAAACCTCCCGCGAGGCGCTCGCGACGTACGACCTCGAGCGGCCGTTCGAGAACGCCCTCGCCGTTCGAACCGTCAGTATCGGCGCGGCGGTCTCGCTACTGAACGATCTCGACTGGTACCTCACCCGATTCGTCGACGAGGCGCTCGTCCAGGAGCCCTCGGTCAGCGAGACGGAGTGGCTCTCGCGGTCGCTGGCGACCGAGCTTCGAAATGGCGACCTCGAGGCCGGCGACACCGGGGAGTTCTGCAAGATCTACGGGCTCGAGCGCCCGGAGGAACCCGACGTCGATCAGGGTGACGAGACGGCAGACGGTCCCGAGAACGCCCCGACGAGACCGCGGCTCGTCGAGCCGCTGTACGTTCGTCGCACCGACGGCGAACTCCCCGAGTACGACCTCCGGGACGTCGCGGACACGCTGATCGTCCGACTGACCGAAGCGGAACACTCGCCGTAGCCGACGGTCTCGAGCCCCGATCGCTCCTCACTCGTCGGCGCCGAGTTCGAACTCGTGGGCGTCTCCGGAGCGGTCAGCGATCGTCGCGGACCCCTCATCGACCGGATCACCGCCGTCGGAGATTCGAACCAGCCGACCTACCGTCACCTCCTGTTGTGCGCAGCTGTCGGCGTCGTCGCCGTCGTCGGCGACCGCCTCGAGCCGGATCGCTCCCGCCTCGAGTGTCGCCGCCTCGAGAGCGAGTTCGTAACAGAGGTTCGGCCCACGGGCCTCGAGCGCGACGAGCGAGGCCTCGTCGAACATGGTCTCCTCGAGGAACGTCTCGGCTTCCTCGCCGACGTTTCGGTCCTCGAGCCACGCGTCGGCATCCTCCCGGTCGGCCAGCAGTGTCGCGGCCGGCTCCGAGCGCGGCTCCGTGGTGGTAAACGGCGCGTCCTCGATCGACGGACTCTCATCCCCGTTCCCGCCCTTGTCCTCGTCCTCGTCGTCGGTCTCCGCACTATCGTCCGCCTCGGTATCTTCGTTCTCGCTGTCGTCTGCACTGTCATCGCTCTCCTCGTCGTCGGTCGACGTCTCGTCGTCCGTGGGTCCGTCGTCGTTCGTCCCGCCGTCAGCGCCCGACGGGTCGTCGCCGATGCAGCCGGCGAGGAGGGCGATTGCGCCAGCCGTCCCGGTCAGCAGCCCGCGTCTCGAGTGACGGTTCATACATCAGACCGATGAGGTGTGATATAAAGAGCGTTCGGCAAGGTGAAAGAGCGACTGTACCCTCAGTCGAAGAGACCAGTCGAGAGGTAGCGCTCGCCGCTGTCCCAGAAAACGGTGACGACCAGCGGGCAGTCCTCAAGGGACCCGCCGTCGGGCTCGGGGGTCGCCTGGGGTTGTCGGTCGAAGACGTCCGGGATTTCGGGACAGCCGGCCTCGGGCTCGGCGATCTCCTCGGCGATCAGGTTCGCGACGAGGCTCGTCGCGCCGCTGGACTGGCCGACGAGGATCCCCTCCTCGCGGGCGAGGCGGCGACACTCGTCCTCGGCGTCCTCGAGGCGAACCGTCTCGACGCGGTCGATCAGGTCGACGTCGAGGTTGTCGCTGACGAAGCCCGGGCCCATCCCCTGGAAGTCGTCGTTACCGGGTTCGCCCGTCGAGAGAACGGCGTTTTCGGCTGGTTCGACGGCGACGATGTCCATCTCGGGAAACTCCTCGCGGAGTCGTCTGCCCGTTCCCGAGAGGGTGCCACCGGTGCCGACGCCGGCGACGAAGGCGTCGACCTCGCGGTCGCCGACCTGCTCGAGGATCTCCTCGCCGGTCGTTCGGTAGTGAGCCTGCGGGTTGGCGGGGTTCTCGAACTGCCCGAGCTGGACTGCCCCTCGTTCCTCGAGTTCGTCGGCGCGCTCGCGGGCTTCCGTCATCTCGCCCTCGACGAGCTCGAGCTCGGCGCCGTAGGCGGCCATGATCCGGCGGCGCTCCTCGGATTTCGAGGCCGGCATCACGATTGTCAGATCGTAGCCGCGGGCGGCCGCGACCAGCGCGAGGCCGATCCCGGTGTTGCCGCTGGTGGGCTCGACGAGCCAGTCGCCGGGCTCGATCAACCCCTCCTGTTCGGCCGTTCGGATCATCTCGAGGGCCGGCCGATCCTTGGCCGACCCTCCGGGGTTGAAGGATTCGACCTTCGCGGCGACGGTCGCCCCCTCCGGCGAGTCGACCTGGACGAGCGGCGAACCGATCGTGTCCAGGATGCTTCCCTTCATTGCGAGCGCGTAGGAAGCCGAGACGTAAACCCGTACTGGCCCTCGCAGGACGTGCCGGTGTCGGCGACCGGAAGCGAGCGAACCGGCTCGACGGACTACGGCCGCGGCACCGACCGCGACTCGCCGTCGGCGCCCGCGATCCGGTCCTTGGCGTAAGCTTCGGCCGCCTCGAGGACGGTCGTCCCCTCGTCGTCGGCGCGCTCGATCATCCCGCGCAGCCGTCCCTCGATCGCCTCGGCTTCCGCGTAGGCCTCCTCGTAGCTACCCCCGAAGTGGTCCTTGGCCACGGTCACGAGGCCGCCGGCGTTGATCACGTAGTCGGGCGCGTACAGGATCTCCCGCTCGTGAAGCGCCTCGGCGTGGCGGCGTTCGGCCAGCACGTTGTTCGCCGCGCCCGCGACGATCTCACACTCGAGCGTGGGGATCGTCTCGTCGTTCAGGATTCCGCCGATCGCACACGGAGCGAAGACGTCGCAGGGCTGCTCGTACACCACGTCAGGCGCGACGGTGTCGGCGCCGTGTTCGGCCGCGAACGCCTCTGTCGCTTCCCGGTCGACGTCCGAAACCGTCACCGCGGCGCCGGCCTCGAGCAGCTCCTCGGCCAGCGACCGCCCGACCTTGCCGAGTCCCTGAACGACGACCTCGAGCCCCTCGAGGTCGTCCTCGCCGTAGACGTGGTCGACGCAGGCTCGGATCCCGCAGAATACCCCGTGTGCGGTCACGCCCGACGGGTTCTCCAGGCCGTCGCTCGCGCCGACGACGTGGTCGGTCCGGCGGGCGACGACGTCCATCTCCGCGGCGCTCGAGTTGATGTCGACCGACGTGATGTACCGTCCGCCCAGGCGGTCGACCGCGCGGCCGTAGGCCTCGAGGGTCGCCTCGGTTCTGACCTCGTCGGGGTCGCCGAGGATGACCGCTTTCCCGCCACCCAGCGGGAGGTCGGCCGCGGCCGCCTTGTACGTCATCGCCTGAGAGAGTCGAAGCACGTCCTCGAGGGCCGCCTCCTCGGAGTCGTAGTCGAGGATCCGCGTGCCCCCCAGTGAGGGCCCGAGCGTCGTGTCGTGGATCGCGACGATCGCTCGCAACCCCGTCTCCGGATCAGTGAAGTACGATACCTGTTCGTGGCCGGCGTCGCCGATCGCGTCGAATACCATGACTAATATCTCTTTTGCTTCCCGTAAAAATGTCACCGATCCGTTCGCCGAAGCGCGGCGGTTAAGCCCCCGGAGCCGAAACTCGAGGGTATGAGCCTCGAGACCATGCGACCGAACCCGACGTGGGACGCCGCCTCCTACGAAGACGCCGTCGATACGCTGGCGGCCCACCGCGACGAGGTGACCTACCGAGTCTGGGCCGGCGACTGGTGTAAGGACTGCCGAGCGCTGCTGCCCGACTTCGCCGCGGCGCTCGAGGCCGCCGACGTGCCCGACGACCGGATCGAGGAGATCAGCCTCGACGAAAACAAGGAGGGACCGAAGGTCGACGCCTACGACGTCGAGTACATTCCGACGATCGTCGTCGAGGACGACGATGGCAAGGAGATCACCCGATTCGTCGAGGAAGAACGCATCCCGCCCGCCGTCTGGCTCGCACAACAGCTCGAGTCCGAACTCGAGACTGAAACGGTCTGAGTCCCTAGAAGGGGACGTCGTCGGCGTCGTCGCCCAGTTCTCCGCTCGTCTCCGACGCCTCGAGCCAGTCGAGCGCCTCGTCGGCGTCGTGGGTCGGCGGCGAGCAGGTTCGATTTCTGCAGACGTACAGCGTCGGCTCGCCGTCGCGAGCCTCGCGGCCGGCCCAGATCGGGGGTGCGTCCGCGAGCTCCAGTTCGTCGAGCCACTCCTCGAGCCCCGCCTCGGTCGGCGGTCGGAGCGCGAACTGCCGATCGGGCAGGTACTGCGAGCCGAACGCCTCGCGCCACTCGTCGGGAAGCTCGTTGGCGGCAACCGTGATCTCGAGCGCTCCCGACTCGAGGCGGTCGGCGGCCAGACACAGCGTCACGTGCTGAAGCGCGTTCGACTCGAGGCGACCGGCATGGGTTCCCAGGACCGACGCCGCGATCCCCTCGAACTCGTCGTCCTCGTCGGCAAAGCCCTCGAGCGCGAGCAGGGTCTCGACCGCGACCCCCGCGGCGGCGGGCGTCGACTGGTCGGTCAGCTCCTGGGGCCGGGTCACGAGCGACTCGCCGCTCTCGGGCGTGAAGTACAGCGTCTCGCGCTCAGCGTCGTAGAACTCGGCCTCGATCCCGCGAGCCAGCTCGAGCGCAAAGGCGAGGTGGTCGACCTCACCGGTGGCCTCGTAGCAGCCGAGCGCCCCGCGAGCGAGGAAGGCGTAATCCTCGAGGTTTCCCTGTACGGCGACGTCTCCGTCCTTGTACCGCCGTGAGAGCCGCCCCTCGTCGGCGTCCCAGAGCCGATCCCGAACGAACTCGAGGGCGTCTGTCGCCATCTCGGCGTACCGATCCTCGCCCAGCGCGAGGGCGGCCTCGGCGCAGGTCGAGATCATCAGGCCGTTCCAGCCCGCCAGCACCTTTTCGTCTCTATTGGGTCGCGGGCGCTCCTCGCGTGCCTCGAACAGTTTTTGGCGTGCGCTTTCAAGACGCTCCTCGACCTCGCGCTCCTCGAGATCGAACCGGTCGGCGAGTTCGGAAATCGAGGCCGCGAGGTTGGGCTGGCTCTGCCCCTCGAAGTTGCCCGACTCCGTGATGTCGTACCGGGCACAGAAGAGGTCGGCGTCGGTTTCGTCCCCGAGGACCTCCCGGACCTCCGCGGGCGTCCAGACGAAGAAGGCGCCCTCCTCGCGCTCGCCGGTTTCGGGGTCCTCGCTCTGGGCGTCCAGGGTCGAGAAGAAGCCGCCCTCGTCGTGGGTCAGCTCCCGGGAGACGAACTCGAGGGTTTCCCGGACGTAGCCGGCGTAGCGCTCGTCGCCGGTGAGCCGGTAACCCGCGAGCAGCGCCCGCGGAATCTCGGCGTTATCGTACAGCATCTTCTCGAAGTGGGGGACCGTCCAGTCGGCGTCGACGCAGTACCGGTGGAAGCCGCCGCCGACGTGGTCGTACAGTCCGCCCTCGATCATCGCGGTGAGCGAGCCCTCGAGGACCTCGCGGTACTCGTCGCGTCCGGTGCGGTCGTACGCCCGGGCGAGGACCCGCAGTCGGGCGGGCTGGGGGAACTTCGGCCCGCCGGAGCCGAAGCCGCCGTTCTGGCGGTCCGCGCTGCGCAGCGCGGCGTCGGCCGCTCGCTCGAGGACGTCGCTCGAGGGTGGTTCGGCGGCGCCGATCGAGTCGGGCGTTTCCTCGAGCTGATCCCTTGCAGCCGCGGTCCACTCGTCGGCCCGGCTCTCGATCTCCTCGCGGTCGGTCTCCCAGGAGTCCGCCAGCCCCTCGAGCAGGTCGAGAAAGCCCGGCTGGCCCCGTTTCGAGCGCTTCGGGAAGTACGTGCCGACGTAGAACGGTTTTCCTTCCGGCGTGAGCCAGGCCGACAGCGGCCAGCCGCCCCCGCCGCTGACGAGCTGGCAGACGGTCATGTAGATGCTGTCGACGTCGGGGCGCTCCTCGCGGTCGACCTTGATCGGGATGAACTCCTCGTTGAGGAGGTCAGCGACCTCCTCGTCGGCGAAGCTCTCCTCCTCCATGACGTGACACCAGTGACACGCCGAGTAACCGATCGAGAGGAAGATCGGCTTGTCCTGTTCGCGCGCGCTCTCGAGGGCCCGCTCGTCCCAGGGCTGCCAGTTGACGGGGTTGTCCGCGTGCTGGCGCAGATAGGGGCTCTCCTCCTCGTCGAGCCGATTGCGCTCGGTCGGGGTACTCATGAGATACCGTAGGGTCGGACGCCGGAAAAGCTCGGCGTACCCGTGAACGCGACGATGGGGGTGACGACGCGCTCGAGCCCCCGCTCCTTGTGACCGGAACGCGAGCCGTCACTCAGGCCGGCTCCTCGAGCTCGAACTCGATTCGCTCGGTGTTCTCGCCCTTCGAAACGTGGTCGGTGACGGTTAGCCGCCCGATCTCGCCGAGCCGGGAGACGTGGGTACCGCCACAGGGACAGAGATCGAACGCCTCGATCTCGACCACGCGAAGCGGGTCGACGGAGTCGGGGATTAGATCCAACAGTGCGCGACCCTCGTCGACCGACTCCTCGACGGCCGGCCGCGGACGGTTTTTCTTAGCAACTTGGAGGTCGCGCTCGACGACCTCGTTCGACCGCCGCTCGATGAGCTCGAGATCCTCCTCGCCGAACGACGCGGGCTCGAAGTCGATCCGCGACCGATTCGGGTATATTTGGTTGCCGGCGGTGCCCGCCCCGTACTCATCGAGGACGACGCGGGAGACGACGTGCTGGGCAGTGTGCATCCGGCTCAGTTTCCGCCGACGGTCTTCGTCGATCCGACCCTCGACCGTCGTCCCCTCGGTCGGAAGCTCCCCCGTTCGGAGTTCGACGTCGTGGCGCACGTCGCCGTGATCCTTCCGGACGTCGACCACGTCCGCGCGGCCGCCGTCCCACTCGAGGACGCCGCGGTCGGCGGGCTGGCCGCCGCCCTCGGGGTAAAAGTACGTCCCGTCGAGGAAGACGCTGTCCTGGCCCGTCTCCGTGATCGTTGCGGTGAACGCGGTCACGTCGTCCGCGTCGGGGAGGTATCGCAGGTCGGTCATCGCTCGACGTTGTGTCCGGAACCCCAAAGACGCTGGCGCTCGCTCTCCGGCGGGACGCTTCTCTACCTCGCGCTCGCCGGGTTCGGGCGAGCCACGAAAAGAGTCGGTGTCGCTCGGGATCAGTTCAGTTCGGCCTGCAGCAGCCGCCGCAGCACGAGGTGGAGCACGCCGCCGTTCTCGACGTACTCGACCGCCATCGGCGTGTCGACCTGCGCGGTCACCGTGAACTCCGTCGTCTCGCCGTCGTCGTCTTCGGCGGTGACGGTCAGTTCGGCGTTGGGTTCGAGACCGTCCTCGAGCCCCTCGATCGTGTAGTGTTCGTCGCCTGCGAGGCCGAGCTCCTTCCAGCCCTCGCCGTCGTCGAACTGCAGCGGGAGGACGCCCATCCCGATGAGGTTGTCGCGGTAGATCCGCTCGTAGCTCTTGCCGATCGTCGCGCGGACCCCGAGCAGGTCGGTCCCCTTGGCGGCCCAGTCGCGACTCGAGCCGGTGCCGAGCTCGATCCCGGCCATGACGATCAGCGGCGTGTCCTCCTCGCGGTAGCGCTCGGAGGCCTCGAAGACCGTGGTCTCTTCGCCGGTCGGGTGGTGGACCGTGTACCCGCCCTCCGTCCCGTTGAGCATCTCGTTTTCGATGCGGACGTTGGCGAACGTCCCCCGCATCATGACCTCGTGGTTCCCGCGGCGGGAGCCGTAGGTGTTGAACTCGTAGGGCTCGACCCCCTGTGCGGCGAGCCAGCGGCCCGCCGGGAGCCCCTCGCTGAACGGACCGGCGGGGCTGATGTGGTCGGTCGTGACCGTGTCGCCGAGGGTCAACAGCGCGCGAGCGCCCTCGACGTTCCCGACGCCGGGTTTCTCGAGCGGGAACTCCTTGAAGAACGGCGGCTCGCGGATGTAGGTCGACTCGTCGTCCCAATCGTAGACGTCGCCCTCGGGGGCGTCCAGGGCCTCCCAGCGCTCGTCACCCTCGTAGACGCTGGCGTACTTCTCCGCGAACATCTCGGGGGAGACGGCGTCGTGGATCGTCTCGCGGATCTCTTCCGCGTCCGGCCAGACGTCCTCGAGGTACACCGCCTCGCCGTCGCCGTTCGTGCCGAGCGGCTCGTTTTCGAGGTCGATATCCATCTTGCCGGCGAGTCCGTAGGCGACGACCAGCGGCGGGCTGGCGAGGTAGTTGGCCCTGATCTTCGGGTGGATGCGGGCCTCGAAGTTCCGGTTACCCGAGAGGACGCTCGTCGTCCAGAGGTCGTGTTCGTCGATCGCGTTCTCGATCGGCTCTGGAAGCGGCCCGGAGTTGCCGATACAGGTCGTACAGCCGTAGCCGACGACGTGGTACCCCAGCTCCTCGAGGTCGTCCAGTAGGTCCGCACGTTTCAGGTACTCCGTGACGACACGGCTGCCGGGCGCGAGACTCGTCTTGACGTAGTCGGGCACCGCCAGTCCCTGCTCGGCCGCGTTGCGGGCCAGCAGGCCGGCGGCGACCATCACCGACGGGTTCGAGGTGTTCGTACAGCTCGTGATCGCGCTGACGAGGACGTCGCCGTGGCCGATCTCGACCTCGGTGCCGTCCTCGAGTTCGACGGGGACCTTCTCGTCGAGCTCGAGGCCGGGGCCGGCGTCGGTCGCATCCGCCGCGGTCGCACCGCTCCCGTCACCGATTGCGGGCTCGCCGCCCGCGCCGAGGACGCCCTCCTCCCGCAGCAGGTTCGGGAAGTGCTCGTCGAGGTCGCCCATCGGGATGCGCTGGTGGGGCTTCTTGTGGCCCGCGAGGCTCGGCTCGACGTCGCCGAGGTCGAAGCCGACGGTTTCGGTGTACTCGGGCTCCTGCTCGCCGAACAGCCCCTGGGCCTCGAGGTACTCGCGGACGAGCTCGACGTGGTCGGGATCCCGGCCCGTGAGCTCGAGGTACTCGAGGGTCTTCTCGTCGACGGGGAACATGCTGATCGTCGACCCCTGTTCGGGGGCCATGTTCGAGATGGTCGCCCGGTCGGCGACCGAGAGTTCGGCGACCCCGGGGCCGTAGAACTCGACGAACTTGTCGACGACGCCGACCTCGCGCAGCTTCTCGGTGATGTGGAGCACGAGGTCCGTCGCGGTCGCGCCCTCGGGGAGTTCGCCCTCGAGGCGGACGCCGACGACCTCCGGCAGGCTCATATTGATCGGCTGGCCGAGCAAGGCGGCCTCGGCCTCGATGCCGCCGACGCCCCAGCCGACGACGCCGATGCCGCCGATCATGGGAGTGTGGCTGTCGGTGCCGACGAGCGTGTCGGGGACGAGCCACTGCTCGCCGTCGACCTCGCGCTCGTGGACAACGCGCCCGAGGTGTTCCAGGTTGACCTGGTGGACGATCCCGGTTCCCGGTGGGACGACCTCGAAGTCCTCGAACGCCTGCTGGGCCCACTTGATCGCGCGATAGCGCTCCTCGTTTCGCTCGTACTCGATCTCGACGTTCTTCTCGTAGGCGTCGTCGCTGCCGAAGTGGTCGACCTGCACGCTGTGGTCGATCACGAGGTCGCAGGGGACCTCGGGTTCGACGACCGTCGGGTCGACGCCCTTGCGGTCCGCGGCCGAGCGCAGCGCCGCGAGGTCCACCACTGCGGGAACGCCGGTCAGGTCCTGCAGGACGACCCGCGACACGGTAAAGGGTACTTCGGCGTCGGGTACGTCCGGCTCCCAGGATGCCGCGGCGCGGATCGACTCGGCGTCGATCTGATCGCCGTCGGCGTTTCGCAGCACCGACTCGAGCAGGATCCGGATGCTCACCGGCAGTGTCTCGAGCTCGCAAAGCCCCTCCTCCTCGAGGACCGTGAGGTCCGCCATCTTGTACGTCTCGCCGTCGTGTTCGAACTCCCGGATCGCCTCCGAGAACTCATCAACTACCATATTCGAGCTGCGAACCCGTGGTATTTGAATCCCTCGAGAATATTCCCTAGAGAACATATACTCCCTATATTTGGCGGTCAGGGGGTGTGTTTCAGTAGCTCGAGGGGTCCGGAGTAAGCGGGCGGGACTCGAGAGTCGCTCGAGGAGTTCGTTCCCTCCCGGGTCGAAGTTAGTACCCCAATCGCTCGAGCGTCGCCTCGAGTCGTCCGGGATACCGACCGCCGAAGAGGTGAACGTGGACGAGCAGCGGATAGAGCCGGTAGACGTGCCGCCGGCGCTCGAAGAAGCCCGCCTCGATTCCGCGGCGCTCCCGGTAGCGCTCGAAGAACTCCTCGCCGAAGGTTCCAGTCCAGTCGATATAGGCGAGTTCGATTTCAGGATGGGCGTAGTACGTCGCGGGGTCGAGAAACGCCGTCACCTCGCCGTCCCGAGAGAGGACGTTCGTGGTCCAGACGTCGCCGTGGATCAGCGCGGGCGCTGCGGGCTCGGAGAGCAGGTCCTCGAGTTCCGAGGAGAGGGTCTCGAGGCGCTCCGCGAGCGAGGGCGACAGCGACCCCGACTCGAGCGCGAGTTCGGCGGCGTGTGCGAGGCGCTGGTCGCGGTAGAACGCGATCCAGGAGTCGGTCCACGGGTTCGGCTGACGAACCGGACCGGTGAGGGTGTCCCGTTCGAACCCGAACGCCTCGGCCCCGACGTTGTGCAGCCGGGCCAGGTGGTCCGCCGCGTCCCGCGCAGCGGCCGGGCCGTGGTCGGTCGTCCCGGGAACGTACTCGAGCACCAGCAGGTCGGAATCGGTGTGGTAGACCTCCGGCACCGGGAGTTCGCTCTCGCTCGCAAGCGCCTCGAGCATGAACGTCTCGACCTCGAGGGGCGTCTCGCCCGTCTTCGCGACGACCGACGAGCCGTCGGCCAGGTCGACGCGGTGGACCGAACCGATCTGGCCGCCCTCGAGCGCGGCTGTCCCGACGACGTCGGTCCCGATCGCGCGGGCGACCGCGTCGGCGATCGACTCGGCCATCACTCCTCGCAGACGTACTCCACGAACGCGAACCCGTCGCGCTCGTCGCGGTCGACCTCGGTCCACTCGTCGCGCTCCCAGTCGGGGAACTCGGTGTCGCCGTCGGGAGCATCGTGAATCTCGGTGACGATCAGCCGATCGAGGACGGGCAGGAACTGTTCGTAAACCGTCGCCCCGCCCGCGACGAAGGCAGTGTCGGCGCCGTCGTGGCGCACCTCTGCCGCGCGCTCGGCTTCCTCGAGAGCCGTCTCGAGATCGTTCGCGACGACGGCGTTCTCGGGCGTCTCGAGCTCTCGGCTCGTCAGCACGACCGTCGTCCGTCCCGGCAGCGGTTCGCCCAGCGCCTCAAGGATCCCCTCGTAGGTCACCCTCCCCATGATCACCGGGTGGTCCATGGTGGTCTGCTTAAAGTGTTCCAGATCCGCCGGGAGGTGCCACGGCATCTCGCCGTCCCTCCCGATGACGCCGTTGTCGGCGACGGCGACGATGGCGGCGAGTTCGAGGTCGGTCTCGAGTTCGGGAGCGGTCATTCGGCCACCGCGAACCGAAGCCCCTCGTGGGAGTCGTACCCACGCAGCTCGAGGTCCGCCACCGAGAGGTCGTCGATCGAGGCGTCGCCGATCTCGAGGATCGGCCGCTCGAGCGGTTCTCGGGAGCACTGCTCGAGCAGGCCGGGAACGTGATCGAGCCGTTCGTCGCCGTCGGCCTCGGCGGGCGCTTCGCTCTCGAGCCACTCGCGGATCTCGAGGTACTCCTCGCGGTCGTCGACGTCTGCGAGCCGGGACTGGAGGGCCTCGAGGTTGTCGGCGTACCACTCGCCGCGCTCGCCGCGTCCGCAGTAGACGTGGGCGTCGACGACGGTGTGGGCGAAGGTGCCGGGCTCGAACCCGGTCTGTCTGGCGACGACCTTCGTCAGAAGTGCGTAGGCCGCGATGTTAAACGGGATTCCGAGCGCGACGTCGCCCGAGCGCTGCGTGAGGTGGCAGTTCAGCCGATCGCCCTGAACGTTGAAGACGAACGAGTAGTGACAGGGCGGCAGCGTCGAGACGGCCGCGTTCGCGGGGTGCCAGGCGTTGACGACGAGTCGTCGGGAGTTCGGCGAGTCCGAGAGCGTGTCGACGACGTACTGGAGCTGATCGAACGTTCTTCGATTACCCTCCTCGGTGACCCAGCGGTGACTCTCGTCGGGCCAGGACTCGCCATCGAGCTGGCTCTCGTCGGCGGGAACCGGATACCGCCGCCAGAACCGGCCGTAGGCGGTGTCGAGGTGCCCCTCGTCGTCGGCCCACGCGTCCCAGATCTTCGTCTCCTCGCGCAGCTCCCGGATGTGCTCCTCGCCCGAGAGGTACCAGGCGACCTCGTGGAGCATCGAGTTCCAGCGGTAGCCGTCCATCTTTTTGGTCGTCAACAGCGGAAACCCCTCCTGCAGGTCGACCTCGTAGTGTTCACTGAACGACGAGATCGTGTCAACCCCGGTCCGATTGGGTTTGTGGGTCCCGTCCGAGAGTACCGAGTCGACGAGCTCGAGGTACTGGTGCATTGTACCTGCGTTTCGGACGCTCGGTCTTGTGGGTTCCGAGATGGTCTCGGCTCAGTAAGAGTCGACATCGAGCCCGTCGATGCGCTCGAAGTGTGCGACGTTTCTCGTAAGGACGGGCTCTTCGTGGACGAGCGCGGTCGCCCCGATGATCGTATCGCCGATGCCGATCGCCCGTCCCGCAGAGGCGAGTCGGCCGTCAATTCTCCCCGCCTTCTTCATGATTGCGCTGTCGGCAGGGTACACCGTCCGCGTGTCGAGAACGAGTTCGATCTGCCGACGACGTTCGCCGGCGTTCTCGACGCGCTCGAGGCTGTGGTAGAGCTCGAACTGCGACACCGCCGAGATGCGAAGCGGAACGCCGCGTTCCTCGAGGGACGCGATCTTCCGTTTCGCCACATCGCGGTCCTGCATCACGTCGATGAGGACGTCGGTGTCGACGATCACGAGTCCAGATCGTCGACGAGGCGATCGAGTTCCTCGCGGGACCGATCGTCGCGTTCGTGGATCGCCTCGCGCATCTCCTCGGCTTCGTTCTCGGTGAGAATCCCCGACAGGTCGAGCAGCGACCGCTCACCGGCAATCCGTTCGACGGTGTCCGAGAACGACTCGCCCGCTCGCTTGTGGCTCTCGAGCCGTCGGTACGCCTCCTCGGTGAGCCGAACGTTTCGGTACTCCGTGTCGGCCATGTATACACGTGTGTGCAGCCAGCGGTTAACCGTTGCGGCGCCGAACGCCGACATCGTCCACTTTCACCGTGCTGCCCAAACCCTCTTTGTCCGTCCATCCGTCTCTCCGTCCGATGACAAATCGCGACGGCGCCCGCCTGCTCGCCCTGCCGCCGTCAGCCGTTCTCGGGCGTCCGACCGAGACCCTCGCAGATGTCGATACGACCCTCGAGCCCGACGCGGTCTGGCTGCTCGGCCCCGAACGCGAGGCGCGGGCATTCGCGCGGACACGACAGATGTTCGACGCGCCGGCGTTTCACCCACCCCTCGAGACGGACGGGGAAGTCGTCTCCCGTCAGCCCATCGGAACGGAACTTGAGATTGCGGTCGTTCGGAGTCTTCGCGCGCTTCGGGCGTCTCCCGCGGACGTCTCGAGTGCGCTGTCCGACTCGCGTTCGACCCCGATCGCGGTCGTCTGTGACGACGTGACGACGACGACGCGACCGACGGCGCTCGAGACGGGCCTCGAGGGGGCGGCCGAACTCGCGGCCGCACTGCCGCCCGGCCGCGTGACGACCGTCCTGACTAGCGGTGTCCCCGCCGGCTACGACGAGCTGTGGCACCTCGCAGCCGAGACGGGCGCGATTCGGGCCGTTGAGCACGAGCCGCAACTCGAGTGTGAACCCGCGGGGGACGACTGCGTCTCCGTTCGGGTTCGAGGTGCCGGTCCCGTCGAGGGCTACGGCGGCTCGGCGTCGCTGTCCGTCCTCGAACTCGACGAAACCGGTGTCACGGCCGTCGACACCTACGAGCGTTCGGACTTCGGCCTCGAGGCGGTTGCCGGAATCGGACCGAAAACGGCCGAGCGACTCGCCGACGCCGAGGTGACGACCAGAGCCGAACTGCTCGAGACGCCGATCGACAAACTCGCGGGCTACCCTGGCGTCGGTCGGGACAGCGCACACCGGATGCACCGCCATGCGACCGTCCTCGAGGCAGGCGAACCCCGACGGCTCACCGACGAGTCGCTGCCGGCCGAGAGCGGTCGACCGCCGCTGTGTCTCGACATCGAGACCGACGGGCTCTCGCCGACGATCCTCTGGCAGATCGGGGTCTACGACCCGGCCGACGACTCCTACCGGGCGTTCGTCGAGCGCGACGATCCGGACGATCCCGCGCCGGTGCTCGAGGCCCTCTGTGACTGGCTGTTCGCCAGCCACCCCGACAGAGCGCTGCTCACCTGGAACGGCTGGCGCTTCGACTACCGCCACCTCGGAGCGTTCGTCGCACGCCACGTGCCGTACTACGTCGAGGAGTGGGAGTCGGTGCCGAAGTTCGACCTCTACGACTGGGCCGTCCGCGAGGGGCATGCGCTCCTCCCGGGTCGGACGAACAAACTCGAGGACGTCGCCGGCGCGCTCGGGTACGAGGGTGCGGAGACGGGCCTCGACGGCGCGCAGACCGCGGCGGCCTACCAGCGGTTTCTGCGAACCGGCGAGGAGTTCGACTGGGGTCGCCACGAGGCCTACTGCGAGGACGACTGTCGAGCGTTGTGGCACGTCTACGAGCGACTTCGGGACGCGCCGCGGGCGACGGACTCGAGCGACACGTCCCCGGCGGAGGCCGAGGGAGCGACCCCGAGCGGAACGACGGGAGGCGAACAGACCGGACTGGGTGATTTTTGAGCATGGATACGGACGACGCCGCGGACGAAGACGGGACCGAGCCGACCGACGGGAGCCGAGAGGACGTGCCGGTCACCGGCGACGAGCTGCTCGAGACGTTCCCCCGCTACCGCGACGAGGAAGACGTCTCCGTCCTCGAGATCCCCGGCCGCGAGGCGTCGACGGTGCCGAACGACGAGGTCCTGCGGCCCGAACTCGCCGGCCCCCTCGAGTACGACCTGTACGCCCACCAGGCCGAGGCGCTCGCCGCGCTCGAGCACGACGAGAACATCTGCGTCGCGACGAGCACGTCGTCGGGCAAGACCCGGATCTACGCCCTCCAGATCGCCCGGAACGTCCTCGAGGCGCGCGCTCGCGGCGAGCGTTCGACCGCGTACGTGCTGTACCCGACGAAGGCGCTCTCGCGGGATCAGGAGCGGGAGCTGAACGACTTCTTCGATGTGCTCGGACTCGATATCTCGGTCCGGGTCTACGACGGCGACACGGACCCCGGCGAGACCCGACGGCAGATCCGCGAGGGGGCCGACGTGATTATCTCGAACTTCGCGGGCGTAAACACGTACCTGCACGATCACGACCGCTGGGCGCGCTTTCTCTCGACCTGCGACCTCGTCGTGGTCGACGAATCCCACACCTACACCGGCGTCCACGGTATGCACGTCGCCTGGGTGATTCGTCGGCTGAAGCGGGTGCTCGAGTACTACGGCGCCGACCCGCAGTTCGCGCTCACGAGCGCGACGATCGGCAACCCAGGCGAGCACTCGAGCGCCCTGATCGCCGAATCTGTTACCGTCGTCGACGAGGACGGCTCTCCGACTGGACCGCGGGAACTGGTGCTCTGGAACCCGCCGGCTCGAGCGCGAGCGGACGGTTCGGACGGCGATTCGGCGACTGCCGGCGGGAGCGAGGACGAAGCTGACAACGCCGTCGTCGAACGCGTCCCCGCGAGCGTCGAGGCGCCGAAGCTCCTCTCGCACCTGTGTTACCACGACGCCCAGACGCTGCTGTTTACGCCCTCGAGGAAGCTCGCCGAGCTGTCGGTCAAGCGGGCGTCGACCCACCGCCGCGACCGAAGCCGGTACTACGCGAACCCCGATCGGGGGAGCGAAATCGAACCCTACCACGCCGGCCACTCCCGAACGAAACGCCACGGGACCGAACACCGACTCAAGACCGGCGCGCTCGACGGCGTCGCCTCGACGAACGCCCTCGAGCTGGGGATCAACGTCGGCGAGATGGACACGACGGTCCAGCTCGGCTACCCGGGGCAGCGCCAGTCGTTCTGGCAGCAGATCGGCCGCGCGGGCCGCGGGACCAGGCGGGCGCTCTCGGTGCTCGTGGCGGGACATCGAACCCTCGATCAGTACGTCGCGAACAACCCCGACTACCTGCTCGAGACCGACGTCGAGGACGCGGTCGTCGACGTCGACAACGACGCAGTGTTCGCCCGGCACCTCCTGTGTGCGGCGGACGAACTCGCCCTCAAGGGAGCCGACGCGGGCGCGTTCGCCGAGCGCGAGCGACTCGAGCGCGCCGTCGAGATGTGGTGCCGCGCGGGCCGGTTGGCGGGCCACCTCGAGACCGGGATCTCCTACGTCGGCCCGCCCCGCCCCCAGGGGTCGATCTCGCTGTACGCGACGTCGGGCGAGGAGTACGCGGTCGAACTCGCCGACGGCGTCGACGAGCGACACGATCCCGAGATGGAGCCCCTCGCGGAGGAGCGAGTCCTGCGGGACTTTCACGAGGGCGCGGTCAGGCTCCACGAGGGCCGACAGTACGAGGTGTGCGCGGTCGACCACGACTCGCCCCGACCCACGGTGACGCTCCGGCCGACGGACGCCGACTGCTACACTCGAACCCGAACCGACGTGACCGTTCTCGACGCAGTCTCGGAGGAATCCCGCGAGATCGGCGACTTCACGCTGCACTTCGGGCGCGGACAGGTGTTGGTCTACCACGGCACCTACGACCGGGTCGACGTCGACAACGGCGATCCGAAGGAACAGGGACTCCCGACGGAGAACCCGCCGCTGTCGATCGAGACTCAGCTCTGCTGGCTCGAGGTACCCGACGCTCTCGAGCGGGCGCTCGTCGAGCGTTACCGCGAGTTCTCGCTCGAGGACGAGGACGGGGACGGAGACGAAGACGGAATCGCGGAGACCGCCCACCTCGGCTACGCGGGCGGCCTCCACGCCGCCGAACACGCGACCATCGGCGTCGCGCCGCTCGAGCTAATGGTCGACAAGCGCGATCTGGGCGGACTCGCGACGCTGTCGATCGATTCGCACCTCGAGCGGGAACGAGGCGAGAACGGGACGACGGGCAAGGGCGGGACGTCGGGCGAGGCCCCGCGCAACGTCGCCGCGGCCGAGGCGACCGTCAGGCAAATCGCCGACGGGCTCGAGCACGAGCCGAAGAGCGGCTGGTTCATCTACGACGGAATCGACGGCGGCCTCGGCTTCTCGCGGGCGATCTACGAGAACTTCGAGGCCGTCGCCGAGCGGGCCCGAGAGCTGATCGCGGACTGCGACTGTGGCCGCGTCGACGGCTGTCCGGCCTGCGTGATGGACGACCAGTGTGGCAACGACAACCAGCCGTTACACCGCGAGGCGGCCGTCGACGTGCTGGATCGGTTGCTCGGAAACGAGAGTGGAGAGGCGCTTGAGGCCGACGCCGCCGAGAGCGAATCCGGCAGCGATCGGCGGCCCCCGCTGTTCTACTCTTGATTCGCGGCACAGAATCCATGGCGACTACGGTTCAACGTACTCGACCTCGAGTCGGTCGAAGCAAAACGACCAGAGGTCGAGCTGTTCCTCGACGACCATCCAGGTCGGCTTGCCCGTCCCGTGGCCGGTGTCGCGGTTCGTCTTGCAGAGGAACGGGCCGCCGTCGGCGACGGCCTGCATGCGGGCGGCCATCTTCCAGGCGTGGACCGGGTGGACGCGCGTGTCGCTCTCGGCGGTCTCGAAGAGGACGGCGGGATACTCCGGGCCACCCTCCTCGGACGGCTCGAGGTTGTGGTACGGCGAGTACTCCTTGATCCACTCGTACGCGTCGGGATCGTCCGGTGACCCGTACTCGCTCGTCCAGGACGCGCCGAGCAGGAACGTGTGGAACCGGAGCATGTCGAGTAGGGGGACCTGACAGCAGACTGCCGCCACCAGATCCGGCCGCTGGGTCAACACGGCACCGACGGTCAGCCCGCCGTTCGAGCCGCCCCGGATCGCCAGTCGGTCGCTCGAGGTGTACCCTTCCTCGATCAGGTACTCGGCGGCGGCGATCATATCGTCGAACGTGTTCTGTTTGTTCTCGTGGCGAGCCGCCTCGTGCCACTCCGTGCCGAACTCGCCGCCACCTCGGAGGTTCGCCTGGGCGTAGACCCCGCCCGAACGGAGGAACTCCCGTCCGAACCTCTGAAAGGTCGGCGGCAGGCTGTTCTCGAAGCCGCCGTAGCCGTACAGCAGCGTCGGACTGTCGCCGTCGCGCGCGAGGTCGGCGCGGTGGACGACGAACATCGGAACCTCGGTGCCGTCGGCGGACTCGTACCGAACCTGTTCGATGGTCACGTCGAAGCCCAGCGAGACGTCGGGGCGGTCGAGTTCCGCGACGTCGCCCGCCTCGAAATCGTACCGAAACACCGTCGACGGCTGATCGAACGACTGGTAGCTGAAGAACGCCTCGGGGGCGTCGCGGTTGCCGCTCAGCCCGGCGACCGTTCCCGTTCCGGGCAGCTCGACGGATCGTAGATGATCGCCGTCGAGGTCGAACACCTCGAGGTCGGAGACGGCCGCGCGCTCGTACTGGATCAGCAGGCGGTCGTCCGCGACGGTCGCGCCTTTGACGATCCCGTCGCGTTCGGGAACGACCTCCGGTAGCTCGGCGGGATCGACCTCGTCGACGTCGCTGGAGAGATCGAGCTCGAGGAATCGGTAGAAGGGTGCCTCGAGGTCGGTTCGCAGGTAGGCCGTCTCGTCGTGAATCAGCGGCGTGTAGAAGTGGTCGGCGTCGGTGATGACGGGCGTCAGCTCCGTGTCGCCGACGTCAGCGTAGAACAGATCGCTTCGCTCCCAGCCGGTCACGAGCGCGACGAGCAGGTGGCGCCCGCTCCTGTCGGTGGTGAGCAGCGGCCAGGTCGCGGGATCGTCGACCTCGCGGACGAGCTCGTCCGCGTCGAGGGCGTCGCCGTGCTCGTGGTAGCGAATCTCCTTCTCGAGCTGGCTCTCGTTCTCGAGACCCGTGCGGCCGTAGTAGAATCCCTCGGGCGTCCACGCAAACATCCCCGGGTTCACCCGGCCGAGGGCGGTGAGTTCCTCGAGGACGGGTCCGTCGGGCACCTCGAGAACCGTCACGTCGTACAGCTCGTCGCCGCCCTCGTGGACGCCGTAGGCGAGTCGTTTGCCGTCGGGAGAGACGGTCCACCAGCCCATCGACTTCGTCCCGTCGTCGCTGAACTCGTTGGGATCGACGAGGATCGCCCGGTCAGACTCGAATGACTCCCGGAAGTACAGAATCGGTTGGTCGTCCTCCGGTCGCTCGACCTCCTGGAAGTACCCCGTCGGTGCGGCCGTCACCGTCCCGTAGTCGGTCGTCCGCGCGAGCGATTCGAAGCGCGGCCGTAACTCCTCGCGAGCGTCGACCGACTCGAGGAACGCGTCGGCGTACTCGTTCTGGCGGTCGACCCAGTCGTCGACCGCCTCGCCCTCGTCCTCGAGCCAGAGATAGGGATCGTCTACGAGGTCGCCGTGTCGTTCGTAGCTCGTGATCTCGCGTTTCGTCCGAGGCGGCCCACCCGAGTTCATACCGACAGTGTCCAACGCTGACACCTTGAAGCGACCGGTTGCGGAACCTCGTCTCCGGTCCGGAAGCGACTGTGACGACGCAAGCGCCGCGTCCCGACGCCACCCGGATCGGTGTGCCGTACGCGGTCCGGGCAACTCACTCGAACCGGGCCAGCCCCTCTCCGGCGGAACCGACCCCGTTCGACCCGCCGTTTCCGACAGCTGCGCCGCTCGAGGTCTCGCCGAAACAGCAGCTGTCGATACCGTATTCGTCGATCGACGGCAGTTTGATAGAAAAAGATGAGTTATACGTCTGGACCGAAGTTGGGCAAGTAGCGGCCACCATAACAATGTCTGGCAAGTACGACCTCGTTATCGTCGGCGGCGGTATCAGTGGCGCCTCGTTGCTGTACACGACCGCGACGTTCACCGATATCGACTCTATCGCACTGATCGAGAAGGAAGACGAGATCGCGGCGATCAACTCCAATCACACGAACAACTCCCAAACGCTGCATTTCGGGGATATCGAGACCAACTACACCCTCGAGAAGGCCCGGGAGGTGAAGGAGGGCGCGGAGATGCTCGCGGGTTACCTCGAGAACCGCGATCCCGACCGGGAGATGCACGACAAACGCAGCAAGATGGTGCTGGGCGTGGGTCGCGAGGAGGTCGCGGAGCTCGAGCGACGCTACGAGGGCGACGGCTTCGGCGACCTGTTCCCGAAGCTGCGCTCGATCGGCCGCGAGGAGATCGCCGAGATCGAGCCGAAGGTCGTCGAGGGCCGGGATCCTGATACGGAGCTGCGCGCGCTCCAGACACCCGACGGCTACGTCGTCGACTACGGCGCGACGACCCAGTCGTTCGTCGAACTCGCGCGCGAGGAGGCGGGCGTCGACGTCTACACCGGGACGAAGGTCGAGGACATCACGCCGACGCTCGACGGCTACACCATCGAGACGACCGACGGCCGCTTCGACTGCGAGGCGACCGTCGTCGCCGCCGGCTCCCACAGCCTCCAGATCGCCAAGGAGCTGGGCTACGGCGAGAACAAGGTCCTGCTCCCGGTCGCGGGCAGCTTCTTCCTCGGGGACGACCTGCTCAACGGGAAGGTCTACACCCTCCAGATGAAGAAGCTCCCCTTCGCCGCGGTCCACGGCGACGCGGACGTCCACGATCCCTCGATCACGCGCTTTGGTCCGACCGCGAAGCTCGTCCCGACCCTCGAGCGGGGACGCATCTCCACCGTCACCGACTTCTTCGACGTCTTCGGGCTCAACGCTGCGGCGTTTCTCAGCTACGCGAACGTCCTCTCGGATCGGATCCTCCTGCCGTACGTGCTCCGAAACCTCCTCTACGACGTGCCGAACGTCGGTCCGAAACAGTTCCTGCCCCACGTTCAGAAGGTCGTTCCCAGCGTCGAACTCGACGACATCGAGCGCGCGAAGGGGTACGGCGGCGTTCGCCCCCAGATCGTCGACACCGAGCGGAAGTCCCTCGACATGGGCGAGGCCAAGATCGTCGGCGACGACATCATCTTCAACATCACGCCCTCGCCGGGCGCCTCGACCTGCCTGAAGAACGCGCGGCGTGACACCCTCGAGGTGCTCGAGTTCCTCGAGGGCGAGTACGAGTTCGACGAGGAGGCGTTCCGCGAGCGGACGATCGAGCAGTTTCCGCGTCCGGAGGGTATCGAGGAGGGCGACACCGACGAGGACGCCGGCGCGCCCCTCGAGCCCTCGCCCGCCGACGACGACTGACGCTCGAGCGAGGTATACCCGTACTCATGCATACTTCTCGCTCGCTCGAAGGGTAACACTTACAGGTTCGTGCGTTTCGCTATCGAGCATGGCAGAGCACGTGCTCCTGATCGGCGGCGGCGGGCGCGAACACGCGATCGCGCGGGCGCTCGAGAACGGGTCCGACGACGAGGTCGACCTCTACGCCTGCGCCGGCAACCGAAACCCGGGGATCGCCCGGCTCGCGACCGAGTTCGAGACGCTCGAGACGACCAACCCGAAGGCCGTCCGCGAGTACGCCGAGGACGTCGGGGCGACGCTGGCGGTCGTCGGCCCCGAGGCGCCCCTCGAGGCCGGCGTCGTCGACGAGCTCGAGGACGCGGGAATCTACGCCTTCGGCCCGAAAGCCGAGGAGGCCCGCATCGAGACGGACAAGGCCTTCCAGCGCCGGTTCATGGCCGAACACGACGTCCCCGGCTGTCCGGAGTTCGAGACGTTCGACGACATGGACGCGGCCTGTGACTTTATCGACGAGTACGACGGCGACCTCGCGATCAAGCCCGCCGGGCTCACGGGCGGAAAGGGCGTGAAGGTCATCGGCGACCAGGTCACCGCCGAGGAGGGGAAGGCGTACATCCGCGATTCGGACTACGACCGGATCGTCCTCGAGGAGCGGCTGGTCGGCGAGGAGTTCACCGTCCAGGCGTTCGTCGCCGACGGCGAAGTTCGGACCGCCCCCGCGGTCCAGGATCACAAGCGGGCCTACGAGGGCGACGAGGGGCCCAATACCGGCGGAATGGGCAGCTACTCGGACGCCACGCTCGAGCTTCCGTTCATGACCGAGGCCGACTACGAGGAGGCCGTTTCGGTCATCGAGGCGACGGTCGACGCCCTCGAGGGGTATCGCGGGATCCTCTACGGCCAGTTCATGCTCACCAGCGAGGGACCGAAGGTGATCGAGTTCAACGCCCGCTTCGGCGATCCCGAGGCAATGAACACCCTGCCCGTGCTCGAGACGCCGTTCCTCGACGTCCTCACGGCCGCCCGCGACGGCGACGAGCTACCCGAACTCGAGTTTGCCTCGCAGGCGACGGTCTGTAAGTACGCTGTTCCGGAGGGGTACCCGACGGATCCGAAGGCGGGTGCGAAGGTGCAGGTTGACGAGGAAAGTGCTGGCGACGCCTTACTGTACTACGCCAGTGTAGACGAGCGCGACGACGGCATCTACACGACGACCTCGCGGGCGTTCGCCGTCGTCGGCGTCGACGACTCGATCACCGCAGCCGAGGAGATCGCCGAGGACGCCCTCGAGGTCGCCGGCGAGGAGGGACTGCACGTCCGCCACGATATCGGCAAACCCGACCTGGTCCAGCAGCGGATCGACCACGTCGCGGAGCTGCGAGGGGATCAGTAAACCGGGTTCAGTATTCGAACTCGGAACGGACACTGGAGCACTACTCCTTGAGGTCGGCGTAGAGCTGCGTCAGTCAGCAGTCGGGACAGAGAACCGCGTCGAGAGCTGTTCTCTCACCGATACCGAGCCGTTTGAGTATTCCGCCCTCCCGTTCAGTTTTGACGTAGAGACCTCCGGTCTCCGCCGTAGTCACGGCAGTTGCCTCCATCTCGACGTCACACTTCGGGCAGTACCGGCGGGACATAGCACGGACGAGACCGTCCACCCGCATGATAGTTTCCGCCGAACGGGCGATTCCGCATCCGGTTCGCACGCGGACGTCGCGGTGCCGCTGCTATCCGTCGGTAGGTGGTGCCCCACCGGTCGCGAGCGACTCCCGAACCCGTTCCCGGAACGCCGCCTCGAGTTCCGTTCGCACCGTCGCACGAATATCCCGCGAGGACCGACCGATCTCGAGGGCGTACTCGCCCGGATCGACCGTCCACCCGTCTTCGTCGTAGCGAGCGAACGCGAGCTCCTCGAGGTCGATCGCCACGGAGACACGTTCGCCGGCCGGGATCGCGACGCTCTCGAAGCCCGCGAGTTCGCGAACGGGTCGGTCGACATCCGCGACTGACGGCGGGCGGACGTAAACCTGGACGACCTCTCGGCCGTCTCGATCAACCGTGTTCTCGACTGTGACGTGGACTGTTCCGTCCTCGAGGTCCAGGTTGGCGTCGACGTAGTCGTAGTCGGCATAGCTGCGGCCGTGGCCGAAGGGGTAGGTCGGCTCCTGCTCGGCCGAATCGAAGTGGCGGTAGCCGACGAAGACGCCCTCGTCGTAGCGGGCCGTTCCGTCGACGCCAGGATAGCGACGCTCGTCGGCCGTCGGATAGGCGTCCCCGGGGGCGAACGTCACCGGCAGCCGCCCGCCCGGATCGGCGTCGCCGTAGAGAACCGACGCAACTGCGTCGCCGTGGCTCTGGCCGGGGTACCAGTTCTCGAGGACGGCCGCGACGTCCTCGCGCCAGGGGCACTCGATCGGCCCGCTCGAGTTGACGACGACGACCGTACGGTCGTTGGCCGCGGCGACCGTCTCGATCAGCTCCTCCTGGCGGTCGGGCAGGCGCAGGTTTTCGCGATCGATCGCCTCGCTCGCGGTGTCGCGAACGAAGACGACTACGACGTCGGCTTCGCGTGCGGCCGCCGCGGCGCCCTCGAGGTCGGGCTCCCGACTCGGGTCCGCGGGTTCGTCCTCGCCGCCGCCGGTGAACTCCTCGAGCATCGACACCGCCTCGACTCGCGGAAGGCCGTACGCGACCGTCATCTCTCCCTCGGCGCGCTCGTCGATCCCGGTTCGCGGATCGGTCTCGACGACGGGCGTCGTCTCCGAGGAGCCCCCGCCGCCGAGGACGGGTTCGTCGACGTTCGGGCCGATAACGGCCACGTCCGCGTCGTCCGAGATCGGCAGGATTCCGTCGTTCTCGAGCATGACCGTCCCCCGCGTCGCGACGCGAGTCGCGAGCTCGCGATGAGCGGGCGTATCGACCGCACTATCGTCGGACTCCGTCCGACTGCTCGAGGCGCGTCGGACCTCGCTACCCTCGAGCAGGCCCACAGTGTCCATCGCTCCGAGCACTCGAGCGACCATGTCGTCGAGTCGCTCCTCCGAGACGGCGCCCGACTCGACGGCCTCGACCAGCGAGTCGGCGAACCGCTCGCAGCTCTCGGGATCGGGCATTCCCTCGGCGATGGCGTCCGGGAGTTCGCCCGCTTCGTCGTCGCCGTCTCCATTCGTGGCGTCGGGCGCGTCGGCGTCGTCGCCCGCCATCGCGGACTGCATCTCCGCCATTGAGATGCCTGGCATCTCGACGTCGAGCCCCCCGTTCGCTGCGGCAGCCGTACCCTCGGTGCCGAACCAGTCCGAGACGACGTACCCCTCGAACCCCCACTCGCCTTTCAGCACGTCCCGAACCAGCCGCTCGTGGTCGCTCATGCGCGTCCCGTTGACGTCGTTGTAGGCGGTCATGACCGAGCCCGCCCCGGCCTCGACGGCCGAGCGGAACGACGGAAGATAGAGTTCGCGCAGCGGGCGCTCGTCGATCTCGGCGTCGACGGCGGCGCGGGCGGTCTCCTGGCTGTTCGCGACGTAGTGTTTCGGCGTCGCGACGACGTCCTGGGACTGAATCCCCGCGACGACCGCGCCCGCGAACGACGCCGAGAGGACGGGGTCCTCGGCGAAGTACTCGAAGTTTCGTCCGTTATGAGGGACTCGAATGAGGTTGGCGCCGGGCGCGAGCAGGACGTCCTGGCCCTTGCTTCGGGTCTCCCGTCCGAGCGCCTCTCCGTGCTCGCGTGCGAGTTCCACGTCGAAGGTCGCGGCGAGCGCGATCGATGCGGGAAACGCCGTCGCGGACTCGTCCGGAATCCGCACACCGAGGGGGCCGTCGGCCATCCGAAGCGGGGGTATTCCGAGTCTGTCGACACCCGCCACGTAGCCCGTCGCTCGTCCCTCGGGGTCGTTCGCGCCGTGAGTGAGCCGAACCTTCTCCTCGAGCGAGAGCTCCTCGACGAGTCGTCGGATCCGCGGTTCCTGTGACATCTACCGGCGCTTTGCAGCGACTGCAGGATACTGTTGCGGTCGTCGGGGCGACCGACCGCGGTCGTTAGTTCGACGCGCTCGAGTCGTCCGGCGAGTCGTCGAGATCGGAGTCGTCGCTCTCGTCGGTTGGACCCAGTTCGGCCTCGAGGGCCTCGTCGAGGGAGTCGGCGTTCGCGCCGCCGCTCAGCGCCCGGCGAACGGCGACGTAGCCGGCCACGAAGATTGCGCCGGAGACGATCGCCCCCGGAACCCCGTAGCGTTTGTACCCGAACAGTAGCATCTTCTTACCGACGGTGAAAGCACCGATCATCGTACGCATAGTAGGCGAGACGGCGGTATGAACGTGGGGCTTTCGTATGAGTCGCCCACTACGTCGAGGCGGCTTTGCTCGCCTCGAGCAGCAGTTCGACGCCGAGGTCGATCTCGCGTTCGGTGACATCGAGCGGCGGCAGCAGTCGCAGCGACTTGTGGCCACAGCCGAGGGTGAGCAGGCCGCGCTCGAAGGCGGCCTTGACAACGGCCTCCCGTCGCGCTTTGGTGTCGAACTCGACGGCGAGCATCAGGCCGCGTCCGCGGACGTCGATCGCTCCCGGCAGTTCGGCTCGCTCGAGTCGACTTCGGAGCTGTTCGCCGCGTTCACGGGCGTTCTCGAGCAGGTTCTCTTCGTGGATCGCGTCGATCGTCAGGACCCCCTGCATCGCGGCGGTCACGTCGCCGGCACCCCAGGTCGAGGAGATCCGGCCCGTCTCCTCGGGGAAGACGTCCGACCGCGAGATCGTCGCGCCGACGCGCAGCCCCTTCGCGGCGGTGATGACGTCCGGTGTCAGCCCGAGGTGGTCGACGCCCCACAGCTCGCCCGTGCGCCCGAGTCCGGTCTGGATCTCGTCGGCGACGATCTTCAGGTCGTAGCGCTCGCGCAACTCCTCGAGGTCCCGGGCGAACGCCGGATGGGCGACGCGGTAGCCGCCCTCGCCCTGAATCGGTTCGAGGATGAGGAAGGCGACCTCGTCGGGATCGATCACGCCCCGGTCGGGATGGAGCTTGTCGGCGACGACGTTCCCGCCGGGACCGTCGGTCAGCCAGTCGGTCTCGTACGTTTCCTGACTCGAGGGGTAGGGGACGCTGACCACGCCGGGAATCTCGGGATACCCCGTCCGGTGGACGGCCTTCGAGCGGTTGAGCGAGAGCGCCCCCAGAGTGCGGCCGTGGAACGCGCCGTCGAAGGTGAACGCGCGGTGGCCGCCCGAGGCGTAACAGATCTTGATGGCGTTCTCGATGGCTTCAGCGCCGGAGTTCGAGAGAAACACCCGGTCCATATCGTAGTGGTCGGTCATCGCGATCAGTCTGTCCTGAAGCTGGGTCGGGCTGGGGAACTCGGGGTCCTCCGGCGGCCAGCCGCCGCTCGCGTAGAAGTCCTGACCGGCGATCTTCAGCGGGTCGACGAGGTCGAACGCCTCGAGCTTCTCGCGGATGACGGGATTGTTGTATCCGAGCGGGGCGGCGGCGACATGGCTCGTAAAATCGAGCAGGATGTTGCCGTCGACATCGGTACAGAACGGGCCGACGGCGTCGGCCTGCGTGTCCCAGACGAACTCGTAGACGTACGTACTCGGCGCGGCGTAGCGGTGGTGGTACTCGGCCCAGCGTTTCGCCCGCTCGCCGGGAATCGTCCCTCCCTTCGGTTCGACCGTATCGCGGTCCATGCGGGCGATTGGGATGCCGACGAGTTAAAGAGATACTCCTCGCCTCGCGGGAGACGGAACGATTGACGTCTCGAAGCCACCGGTGAACAGGAGGGCCACGCCGTAGAGCGCGACCCAGTAGTGAAACGGGCGTTCGGGGACGACTCCGCGAGCACGATTCGAGCACGGCGGCGTCGCGTCGGCTCTATCGGAACCGCTCGGCGCCGTTCACGTGACACCGCTGCGACGGGTGAACGCAAACGACCTGTCGACGGCGACCCGCCCCCGAAACGTGTCGTCTCGGCGCGACGCCCGCTCGAGGACGGCAGTGCTCGGGCGACCGACAGGAGCGAACCGCGATGGGAACTGGCGGAGTGAACGAGATGAAACCGTTAGAGATCGACGTACTGCGCCTCCCACTCCCGGCGGGCCTCGAGTTCCCGGCGGCCCCGGCGAGTGACCGTATAGAAGTTGGTCCGCCGGTCGCGGCTCCCCTTCTCGACGAGCCCCTTGTCGACGAGGGTATCGAGGTTCGGATACAGCCGGCCGTGGTGGATCTCCTTCTCGTAGTACTCCTCGAGTTCCTCCTTGATCGCCAGTCCGTGTGGCTCATCCTCGCCAGCGATGACGTAGAGTAGATCCCGCTGGAATCCTGTCAGGTCGTACATTGGGAAAGTACCACCGGTACTTACTGTCGAATTTTAATAAGGCTATCGGGTCGTTTCGAGTGAAACAGCCATATTACCATCGAAGATAGCTGTTTCGCCGAGTTTCAAATGATAACGGGAGCGAGGGGACGCCCGGTCGCCGACCGTAACTCCGCTTTCATGTCTCCGATCGTCCAGTTCGAACTGTCGGTTACGTCGGTGTTCGGCTCACCGACCGCTCACGTGGCGGTCGCTCGACGGTAGTAGTAAACAGGAAAGCGAGCCGCGCGACGGAAAACTGTCGCGCGGCCGCTTGCCGCCCTGAATTGGTCCCCGCTGACGCTTCGGCCCTCCAAGCGAAGCGTCACTCGAAAGATTCCGTTCTCCGTACTTAACTCTGTCGCAAACGGGACGAGTAGTGATAGGTTCCGATCCGTGAGACTCTTCAGATGTGTTCTTCCTCGAGTACCCACCCGAGTGCGCGTTTGTAGTAGGTAAACATCTCCCTGACGCCGTCGTGGCGCATCTCCTCGCTCTCGAGGTGCTCTTCGAGGAACTCGTACTGCTCTCGGATTTCTTCCTCGTCTCGCATACCCACAGTTAGCGAAGCGGACGCAAAAAAGGTCGCGTGGAAACGCTAATTTGCTATTGGCACTCTCCGCGACCGGCGACGCGTCGCGGCGACGGTCCGTTTCACGAGTAAGCGGTGGTTTTCCAGCCACCAATCTCCCCCCCCCCGTGACTGAAGTCGTGGGCCTTCGCGCTGTAGTCGTCTACCGGTGAGCTCCCACCGTCGCGGGCGGTGATCCGTGTTTACTCCTCTTCGTCGTCCTCGTCGTCCTCCACCGCGTCTTCGTCGTCCTGCAGCTCGTTGTCGTCCTCGTCCATCCGCGCGTCGCCCTCGTCGGATATCTCGCCGTCCTCGGCGAAGTCCAGCGTGATCTCTTCGTCGTCGCCGTCGATCTCGACCTCGTCTTCGGCTTCCTGGTCCTCGTACATGGCGGCAACCGTGTACTCCCCGTCGTGGAGGTCCTCGAACTCGACTTCGCCGTCCTCGTCGGTTTCGTCCTCCCAGTCGTCCTCGTCGGCCGTGTCATCCTCCTCGTCGTCCACGACGTCGTCGTCTTCGTCATCCTCGAGATCGTCGTCCTCGTCATCCATGGCCTCATCGTCGTCCTCGAGGTCATCATCTTCGTCGTCCATGATGTCCTCGTCGTCCATGGCCTCGTCATCGTCCTCGAGGTCGTCGTCTTCCTCGTCCTCGTCGTCCATGACGTCCTCGTCGTCCAGACCCTCACCTTCTTCGATACCCTCGTCCTCGAGGAAAACGGTCGCACCCTCGACCGGCTCGCCGTCGTCCTCGAGGGTTACCGTCAGCGTGTACGTCTCGTCATCGTCTTCGTCGTCCTCCGGTTCTTCGTCCGCCACGTCGTCCTCGCCGTCCATCGGATCCTCGTCGTCTTCAAGGCCGTCGTCCTCGTCGTCTTCGTCTCCGGGCCCTTCGTCGGCACAGCCGGCCAGGACGAGTGCGCTCGTGGTACCCGCTGCGGCGACGAACTTCCGTCGGTTGAGTCGTTCTTGGGACATACACACCGATAATAGCTTCGCGCTGGTGGTGATGTGGCCTGCAACTGCCGTACGTTAATGACCTATTAGCAATCGGACACGTTCTGATGACGGTCATCGGTTCCGGAGTATTTGCGGGTTAAAACTACAGCGGCGAGAATTAGTTCGGCGGGAGCCAATCGACGTCGGGTCGGCGGTCGACCGGTCGCGCCCCGGATCCGGCACGCGCCGATCCACAACGTAATTGAACACCTGCTGTGATGGTATATTTATGAAACGGCGGATCGTCGTCGGGTTCGTATTCGCCGTCTTCCTGCTGGCGATTCTGATCTACACCGTCGGTAGCGACGACCTCATCGCGGAGCTGTTCTCGGCTAATCCCGCGATGCTCACGCTCGGTGTCCTTTCGGGACTTCTCGCGCTGACCTTCCGCGGAGTGGTGTGGGAGCAGTTTCTCTCGCTGGTCGACGAGGGGCTCTCCCGGACCCAGATCGGTGGGCTGTTCCTGACAGCGATGTTTCTCAAGTACATCACCCCGTACGGGCAGATCGCGACGGAGCCCCTCGTCGCCTACCTCGTCTCGAAGGACGAGTCGATGGCCTACGAGGACGGCCTTGCGAGCGTCCTCTCGGCCGATCTGTTGAACTACGTCCCGTACTACACGTTCGGGTTCGTCGCGCTCGGGCTGTTGACCGTCGGCGACGCGCTCGGAGACGGGCTGATCGACCAGTTCGTCGCCTTCGGCGCCCTCTTTTTCACCCTCGTCGGAATCGTTTCCCTGGTCGTCTATCGGCCCTCGGTCGTCTACGCCGTCGTCGTCAGCCTCACGAGTGTCATCCGACGACTCGTCGGTCGGTTCAGTAGCCGACTCGACGACCCCCTCGCTCCGGAGTCGGTACGGGATCGCCTCGACGGCTTCTACCGGACCGTCGAGACGATCTCCGCCGACAGGCGGACGCTGCTGATCGCCGTCGCCGCCGCTCACGTCGGAATGGTGTTTCTCATGCTCCCGGTCTACATCGGGGCGGTCGCGCTCGGCTATCAGCTCTCGTTCGCGGTCGTCGCGGTAGCCGTCGCGTTCGGGAAGCTCGGATCCGTCGTCCCCGCTCCCGGGGGCACCGGCGGCGTCGAGGCGATGGTCACCGCGACGCTGACGACCTTGGGCGGGCTCGATCCGGCGGCCGCGTTGACGATCGCACTGATCTACCGGCTCTGTACGTACTGGCTCACGGTGACAATCGGCGGGGCTGCCGCGGGAGTGCTCCTGATGGGGGAGTCGTAGTCGGTCCGGTGGATCTTTTTGCCGCTCCGATCGTAGTCGCCGCGTATGAAGATCAGGGGCGAGCGCGAGTGCACGGCGTGTGGAACTCGGTGGTCGTACTACGAGACGGGAAGCGTCGGCTGTCCGGGCTGCGGAAGCCTGCGCAGCGTCGGTCTCGACGACCGAACCGAGCACACGGATCTCGCCGTCGAGTTCGATCTCACCCCGGTCAGAAACGACATCGACGAGGTCTCGGTCGACGACCTCGCGAAACGCGCGCGCGATCGCGCGAGGGAACACACGAAGCGACGAGGATTTATCAACGCCGGCGACCTCCGCGACCTCGACGATCGCTACCTCGCGGCAGCCGAACTGCGCCACGTCGCCGACGTTGTCGGCCGCAGACGCGATCTCGAGGACCGCGAGGAGCTGTACTTCCTCTCGTTGCTCCGGGGGGCCGACGCGGGGGAACGACCCACGACCGACGAGGTGCCTCCCACGCTGCGAGGGGCTCGCGGGCTCGCGTACGCGAACGCAGTTCGAGAGTACCGGCGGGACGTTCGAAACTGGACTCAGGACCGGGAGCTGACCGATGCCGAACGGGGCGCCCTCGAGACACTGGGCGATCACGTCAAGCGAATCCGGATGCTCGACGGCGACGTCGACTCGGAGACGGCCGAGCGTCTGCTCGAGGCGACTCGCGACCTCGCGAACGGACTCCGGGGGGACGAACTGGCGTTTACGCAGGCCCAGGACCGACTCGAGGAGCTCGAGCCGGGTGCGTACTGACCGGTATCGTCAGGGCAGGTCGACGTCCACGTCCGCCTGCAGACTCACGGCCCTGACGGTGTTGTACAGCAACATCGCGCGGGTCATCGGGCCGACGCCACCGGGAACGGGCGTTATCGCGCTCGCGTGTTCCCTCGCGCTCTCGAACTCGACGTCGCCGACGAGCTCGTACCCCTTCTCGGTGTCCGCATCTACTCGGTTGACGCCGACGTCGATCACGACTGTACCCTCGCCGATCATCGAGCCGTCGATCAGCTCGGGAGCACCCGCGGCCGCGACGACGATATCGGCTCGACGGGTTTTCTCCGCGAGGTTATCGGTCCGGGAGTGACAGACCGTCACCGTAGCGTTGCCGTCGTCGGCCTTCTGGATCAGCAGGTTCGCCAGCGGTTTGCCGACGATGTCCGATCGGCCGACGATGGTCACGTCGGCGCCCTCGAGGTCGACCCCCGCGTGGGCGAGCAGCTTCTGGACGCCGTGGGGGGTACACGGCCGAAATCGGGCGTCGCCCGCGACGAGTCGACCGACGTTCTCCGGGTGGAAACCGTCGACGTCCTTCGCGGGGTCGACTCGACGGATCACCTCGCGGTAGTCGACGTGGTCGGGAACCGGCGCCTGGACGATGTAGCCGTGGATCTCGGGGTCGTCGTTGAGATCGGCGATCGCGTCGTACAGCGCCTCGGCTGGAGCGTCGCCGTCGACGTCGACGTGCGTACTCTCGATGCCGACCTCCTCGCAGTCGCGCTGTTTCATGTTCACGTAGGTCTGGCTCGCGGGATCGTCGCCCATCAACACCGTCGCCAGTCCCGGCCGTGCGTCCGCGTCGGCCAGTCGTTCGATCGCGTCCGTCAGGTCGTCGCGGATCTCGCTCGCGACGGCCTTCCCGTCGATGATCTCGGTCATACTCGAGAGGGCGGCCGCGAGGCTAATCAACGCTCGGATCCATGGCATCGTTCCGTCACGGAGAAGCTCGATACCTACGATCGTGGACAGCTCGAGGATCAGCGACTCTCGGCTCGAGCCGTCTCGCCCATCGTCGCCATCCGAACGTCGTGCTCGTAGGCGTCCCGGATCCCGTTGGTGACGTACGCGAACGCGAGTCCGTCCTCGGGATCCGCCCAGGAGATGCTGCTGCCGAGTCCGGCGTGGCCGTAGGTGGCTGCGGGATCGGGGACGCCGTGACGGTCCGGGACGGTGCCGCCGAGCTGGAACCCCAGCCCGTACCGCTGTGCGGTGCCGACGCCGCCCTCGGGTCCGACCTCGGCCTGGGGCGCGGCCGCCTCGTCGACCGTTTCCGTCTCGAGCAGCCGGGTTCCCTCGAGTTCGCCCCCGTTGACGTAGCAGGCGTAGAAGCGGGCCAGGTCGCCCGCAGTTCCGACCCCGGTTGCGCCGGGAACGACGCTTCGCTGGACGTCCTCCCGGTTGAACTCCGCGGCGGCTTCCTCGGTGGTGTAGCCGACGATCGGCTCCGGTTCGCCGACGCGGTCGAACGGCTCGAATCCGACGAGCGTCGCGACGTCGTCGGGCTCGTCCTCGGGGAGTCCGATGTGGGTTCGGTCCATCCCCAGCGGCTCGAACACCTCCTCGCGCGCGAACCGGTCGATTCGCCGACCGTCGATTCGCCGGACGAGCCCGGCGATGATCCACCCGAAGCTGAAGACGTGGTACTGGGCCGTCTCGCCGGGCTCGAAGGCGAGGTCGGCCTCCTCGACCGCACAGTCGATCTCACGCGGATCATCCCACAGCTCCGGCGTCTCGTCGACGTCGACCGCCGGGATTCCGGCCTGGTGGCTCAGGACGTGTCGGATCGTCGTCTCGGCTTTCGGCGACCCCGACTCGGCGTACTCGGGCCAGTAATCGACCACGCGGTCGTCGAAGCCGATCTCCCCGTGGTCGGCAAGCACGTGGAGACACGCCGCGGCGTACGGTTTCGTACACGAGAACAGCAGAAACCGGGAGTCGTCGGTTACCTCGTCGCCATCAGGCCCGTCGACGCCGTCCGCGAGATCGGCGACGAGCTCGCCATCCTCCCACACCGAGAGCTGCGCACCGTGGTGCAGTCCCAGCTCGAGGTGGTACTCGAAGGTCCGACCGATCCGTTCGACACCGTCGGGAACGATCGCCGGTTCGTCGCTTCCCGCTCCGGGCTCGTCACCGCGAGCCAGCGACCCTCGTGTCGCTCCGCCCTTTCCGGTGAGGCCGGCGATTCCTGCGGTTCCCACGGCCGAGAGCACTGTTCGACGACCGACAGCCGTTCGATCGAATGGCATGTGTTCCCGACCGTCACGCTCGTCTATAAGTTATCTGCATGCAACGACTCGTCGCGTCGCTCGAGGCCCACTTGGGTGGCGGCTACGAGACCAATTAATACTCGTATTCGTTCTATGACCACCACCTTTGAATCTAATAAGCCCATTTGTAGGCAGTTTCTCGTGAAATCGACCGATTTCGCGACCGGTAACCGGACAGTCGAAGGGTAGTCACCGATCCGTCATCGACCAATATCTCCCATCGAAGTTGACGGGGGACTCTCATAGCAGAGCCAACCAGTATTCGTTACCAGCACGTGCTCTGTACAGTATCAGGCTAACTCGGTTTCACCCTTCCGATCCCCACTAGTGATCGGCGTATAAACAACAATGTTAATGTTTGACTGCCTGGTATTGTCTTGCATACTTCGATGTCTGGGGACGAGTTCAAGCTGATCAACGAGCGGGTCGGCCCGATCGCCGCAGTAGCGTTGCTCATCGGGACGGCGGTGGGAATGAGCATCTTCATCGTACCGACACAGATGGCGGCCGTCGCGGGGCCGAGCATCGTCGTCGCAATCCTGCTATCGGTGATTCCGATGGTACTGGGGATCCTCCTGTTGTTGCAACTCGGCGGGGCGATCCCGGTCGCCGGCGGTACGTACGTTTACGCTTCGCGGCTGGTCGGTCCGTACTGGGGATTCCTGGGAGTCGCGGTTCCGGTGATGGCGGTCTGGGCGTATCTGCTGTTCGCCGCGCTCGGATTCGCCGAGTACGTCCCCGTGTTCGTCGAGCTCCCGACGGTGGTCTCGGTCTACTTGCTGTTGGGTGTCTTCCTGACGTTCAACTACGTCGGCGTGCGACTGGCCGCGAACGTCCAGATCCTTCTGGTCTGTTTCCTGATGGCGGCGATGCTGACGTTCATCGCCGGCGGACTCACCTCCTTCGAGGCGTCGAACGTCACGCCGCTGTTCCCGGCGGGCGAGGGCGAACCGTTCGCCGACGGCTACGCGCCCTTCTTCCTGGCCGCCGTGACGCTGTACATCCCCTTCCAGGGCTTCGCCATGATCATCGAGATCGGCGAGGAACTCGAGAATCCGGCGAAGAACATCCCGCGTGTGCTAGCTGCCGGGATGGCGCTCGTCGCCGTCCTGACGATCGGAACCGTCGTGGCGCTCGTCGGTGCGGTTCCGTGGGAGTCGATCGTCGGTGAGGATGGACAGGCCGTCGAGGGCGGTCTCGCGGCCGTTGCAGATGGCGTCATGCCTGACTGGGCGATCGCGTTTGTCGCGCTCGGCGCGCTCGTCGCCGCGGCGACGACGACCAATACGCTGTACACCTCCTACTCGCGAACGATCATGCGTGCGGCCCGTGACGACGTCGTCCCCGGCTTCTTCGCGGGAATCCACGATCGGTACAATACCCCACATCGCGCGCTCCTGTTGCTCAGTCTCCCGCCGCTGCTCGCTACGCCGCTAATGGGGCCCCTAGACGGGATCCTCACAGTCGACGTCCTCGACTGGCTCGTCACCGTGACGGTCACCGGCATCTTCATCAGCTTCATGATCAGCGCCGTCGCGCTGTGGAACCTGCCGAAGACGTTCCCCCAGCGCTACCAGTACTCGTTCTACAAGCTCCCGCTGTGGCTGCTGAAGGTCGTCGCCGTCGGCAACGTCGCCGTCTCGGGTGCGTTCATGATCTTCGTCGCCCTCGGTGCTCCGTCGGCGCTCGTACTACAGGCCGTCTGGATCGGACTGGTATCGCTGTTGTACGTCTATCGTGTGCGAACCTACGGCGAGGAAGGCGAAGACCTCCGCGAGAGGATGACCCTGCTCCACAAACACGAGGCCATCGACGAAAACAGCGGTGGCAACGACGACTAGGACGCCACCGCGCGCCACAGGAGACCGTGCCGGGTGCACATTTGGACACGAGTCACCGGTGGAAACAAACGCGAAAAGCCGAACACAACCGGTCCGAATCGGCCCGACTACTCATACAGCGGGTTCTCCGTACACAGCGTCTCGACGTCCTCACGGACCTCGGCGATGACGTCCTCGTCATCGGGGGCGTCGACGACGCGAGCGATCAGGTCGGCGACCTCGCGGCAGTCGTCCTCGTCGAACCCTCGGGTCGTCAGTCCGGCCGTGCCGGCGCGGATCCCCGAGGGGTCGAACGGCGAGCGGGTCTCGCCGGGAACCGTATTCCCGTTGAGGACGATGCCGGCGTCCTCGAGGGCCTCCTCGGCGTCGCCGCCGGAGGTGTCGGGATGGCTCTCACGGAGGTCGACCAGCACGAGGTGGTTGTCGGTTCCGCCCGAGACCAGCGAGAAGCCGTGCTCCGAGAGTCCCTCGCCGAGGGCCTTCGCGTTGGCGACGGTCTGAGAGGCGTACTCTTCGAACTCCGACTCGAGGGCCTCCTTGAAGCCGACAGCCTTGCCGGCGACGTTGTGCATCAGTGGGCCGCCCTGGCCGCCGGGGAAGACGGCGGCGTCGATGTCGTCGGCGTACTCCTCGTCGCACATCACGATACCACCCCGACCCGAGCGAATCGTCTTGTGCGTACTGCCGGTGACGAAGTCGGCGACGCCGACCGGCGACTCGTGGACCCCAGCGGCGACGAGTCCGGTGATGTGGGCGATGTCCGCGAGGTGGTAGGCGCCGACGTCGTCGGCGGCCTCTTGGATGCGCTCCCACTCGACCTCCCGGGGGTACGCCGAGTACCCCGAGACGATGACGTCGGGTTCGAACTCGGCGGCGTGCTCGGCAAGCCCCTCGTAGTCGAGGTAGCCGGTTTCGGGGTCGACCTCGTACTGCTCGACGTCGTAGAGCTGACCGACGAAGTTCGCGGGGTGGCCGTGGCTCAGGTGGCCGCCGTGGTTCAGATCGAGCGAGAGGATCTTATCACCGGGCTCGAGCATCGCAAAGTAGACGGCCTGGTTGGCCTGGGTGCCCGAATGGGGCTGGACGTTGACGTGCTCGGCGCCGAACAGCTCCGTGGCGCGGTCGATCGCCAGCTCCTCGACCTCGTCGGCGTACTCGCAGCCGCCGTAGTAGCGCTCGCCGGGGTAGCCCTCGGCGTACTTGTTCGTCAGGGCGCTTCCCTGGGCGTCGATGACGGCGCGACTGACGTGGTTTTCGCTGGCGATCATCTGGAGCGACTCCCGCTGTCGATCGACCTCTCCCTCGAGTGCGTCGGCGACGGCGGGGTCGACGTCCCGGACGTGCTCGTGATCCATATCTGGTGTGCGGTTCGGTGGGCGCATAAGTGTACCCGTCTACGGCAAGTCGAGCCAGTAGCTCTCGTCCGGCGAAACGTTCCGGATCGGAGGACACGTCCGATACACCTAACTAATCGGGCGGGTATTGAGCATACCGAATGATCGAGTGGGCGACGGCCGGGGAAACGCTCCACGTGATGGACACGGATAACGCCGAACTCACCGTCGTCGGGAGCGACCTCTCCGTCGTTGGCTCCGGCCAGGAGATACCGCGCCCGGTCGACGAGACGATCACCGTCACGACCGAAGAGCTTCGGTTCCCGAACGCCGTCGTCTACGCGTTCGCGCTCGGCTCGAGCGCGCGGTACGAGCTCGATCCGGGCGGCAAACCCCTCTCCCTGCCGCCTGACGAGTACGTGATCGACGTGGACACGGAGATCAAGAGCTACCTCCGCTTTTCCGGGCGCGCGACGATCCGGAAGACCGACGACTTCGAGTCGATCGTGGTCTCCTTTCCGGAGCCGATTCGTGTCATCGTCGGCCTTCGAAGTCGCCACGAGCGTCCCGCCGGAACGATTACCGTCCCCGACTCCCCGTCCGAAATCGCGACGGCTATCTCCCATCTCGCCTCCTCGTACAAGACAACCAGCCCCGACCGCACGTATCCGACGCTGCGCGGTCATCCACCGCTGATCGAGTTCGGCGACGAACTGGAGATCCCCGAGGGGATCCGATCCGAGCACCGAGAGAGCGGCATCGAGTTCGTCGTCCCGCCCAACTACGAGGCGCTGTACGCTACCGCGTCGCTCGCGTACTACCTCCAGGCGACGGTGCGAACGACAAACAGCGACGACATCGTCGGAACGCGCCCGCGGCTTCGCGTTCCCGACCAGGGCGTCGAACGAGAGCTGGCACCCATGCCGGGTCTCGAACGAGACGTCGAACGGCTCCTCCGGAAGACGTTCTTTCTGGACTGTCTGGCCCGCAACGTCGGCCCGTACGGGACCCAACTCGCCGAGTCCAGTCTGCTCGACGTCCTCGAACTCGACGCCGAGCGGCTCTACGAGGCGCCACCCTCGACGCGGCTCGCGACCTACCTCGACGTTCCCTACGAGGCGGTCGAGCACCGCCTTCCGGAGTGGCACCTCGCGACGTACGTCGCTCCCGAGTACGAAACCGTCGAGACGCTGCCGTTCCTGCTCGACCGAATGAGCCTGCTGTACACGCCCCGAACCTCCGAACTCGAGGGCCAGGAGCTGATCGAACGCTCGCTGACCGACTTCTATCGCGGCGGAAACGGCTCGCCGGGGGGAGCCCACTCCGGACAGGTCGCGTCGGTCGACATCGTCAAACCCGATCTCCGGGACGCACGGGTTCACGGCTGGCTCGCCGACGGCGTCCCGATCGACGTTTTCAAATCGACGGCGGCTGCCTACCACAACCGACTGGAGTACCTCGAGCGCTCGAGCGAGTCGACCTCGATCTGTGTCGTCCTGAACGATCCCGAGATGGCCGGGGAACACGACGACGTCGCCGAGATATACCGGCGACGTTCGAACGAGGTCCGGATCGACATCACCGTCGAGGAGGGGCTGACGAGGGCCGAACTCGCGACAGTGTTCGAGAGCGAGTACGACTTCGTCCACTACATCGGTCACTGCGAAACCGACGGCCTCCGCTGTACCGACGGGACGCTCTCGGCATCGAGCCTCGAGCAGTGTTCCGCACAGACGTTCTTCCTCAACGCCTGTGGCTCCTACTACGAGGGCATGGAGCTGATCGAGAAGGGGAGCGTCGCGGGCGCGGTCACGTTCCGGAAGGTGTTGAACGACCACGCCATCAAGGTCGGATCGACGTTCGCCAAGCTACTCGTTCGCGGGTTCAGTATCGAGCGCGCGCTTCGACTCGCCCGCCGCCGGATCATGATGGGCAAGGACTACGCCGTCGTCGGCGACGGAACCCACTCGCTCACCCAGAGCGACAGCCGGCTCCCGACGACGATTACCCTCGAGGAACTCGAGAGCGACCGGTATCTGGCGACGTTCGACTGCTACTCGACGCGTGCGACGGGATCGTACTACGTGCCACACACGACCGGCAGCGAGTACGCCTACCTCTGTGGCAACGAATCCAGTTTCACGTTGGATCGATCGGAACTTTTGTCACTGCTCAAGGATACGGAGTCGTCGGTCATCTACGACGGCGATATCTACTGGTCCGGAGAACTGTGGTCGCGGTTAGTCTGAACCGCTACGGGCCGCTGTACGTGCTGACGCCGCTCGCTCGGAGGAGCGAGCGGTCGTCGCCGCTAGTTCGTACTCGTCGTTCGACACCCATCCGCACCGCCTCGATCAGGTTACCAAATGCACCCATGCAACCCTACAATAACAGAAGGTGAACATAAGTTTTGTCGTAATTTCAAATATAAATATAGATGCAGCGAGCTACAATACTAATTTACTGTCACTAAATGTGGGCAGAAATAGGTGGTCGGACGAGCCCCGGACGGCCTGATTCGACGGTGGTCTCGCGATCCCCCTGTCTCGCCACAGCGGAAACCGTCGGTTCTGCCGGGAAAAACGGCCACCAAAATTAAGTAACTGTACCTCGTTTACTTCTGTATTGGCATGACCTCGAATTTACTCAATCACCAGATTGACGATATCCTCGAATCGGTACTCGAAGACGCGAGCGGCGACGTGTACATGGTAAACCCCTCCCGGGATGCCATCGAACAGTTCGTCTCCGTGGCAACCGCCTTCGAGGGCGACCTCCCGTCGGTGCACATGCTCGCCGACGAACGGACACTCAAAGACGTCATGGACGACTTCATCGTCGCCTCGAACGCAGCCGACCTCGTCAGCCAGGGCGCGCTCTCGCTGCGCTCGCTCGAGGAGGCTCCCGAGAACTCCCTGCTCGTCACCGAGGACAGCGTCGTCGCCATCGTTCACGCCAACGACCGCGTCGGCGGACTCGTCACCGACGACGAGAGCTTCGTCGAGGACACCCACGACGCCTACGCGACCCGCTGGGAGGACGCCTCGCAGTTCAACCTCCGGACGCCGCCGATCTCGGACGTCCAGAACACGCTCTCCGAGGAGATCAGCCCCGACGCACAGGAGGACTTCAGCGCGATCCTCGACTCGCTCGAGACCGCCCGCGGTGACGGCGACGGACTCGACGAGGTCACGATCTCGCTGCTCGTCGCCGCGAAAAACGAGGCCCTGCTGTACGACATCAGCAAGTGGGGCGAGGACGTCGGCATCGCCAGCAAGGCGACGTTCAGCCGAACGAAGACCAAGCTCGAGGACATGGGCCTGATCGACACCGAGAAGGTTCCCATCGACGTCGGCCGTCCGCGCCTGCGCCTGAAGATCGGCGACGAGCGACTCACCGAGGCCGACAACGGTCAGCTCGCAACTGTGGCGCAGTCGATTCTCAACTAACAACCTTTTACTCTGCGGTCTTACGCGCTGGCGGCATCAGAGCCGCCGCCAGCGCGCTGTCCCTCGGTAAAAGGTTGATCAAAAGCACTCCTCCTTTCTCTCCGTTCGTTTCACTCACTCCGAGTCAGTCGTCGGCCCGCTCGCTCACCCTTCGGGTTCGCTCGCGGTGAGTACCGTGAGTCTGCCTGCCCTTCCCCGGGTCGCGCACTCGCCGAACTTCGGCGAGCGCGCTCCCGGCCGTAATCCGTTGCTCGAGGGTGGACCGGGCGAGCACGTGACGCAAACCCCAAGTCGCGGCCGCGAGAGCATTCGAGTATGTACGAGGCCGTCCGCGCCCATCCCGAGGGACAGAGCACGGTCGCCAGGCTCGCGAAACGGGCGGCCGACTACGGCTACGAGGGCGTGGTCGTGCGCAACCACTCCGGAACTCGAGCCGACTACGATGCCGACGCGATCGCCGACGAGTACGGGATCGACGTCGTCGACGGCGTCGAGATCCGGGCCAACGACCCTGAGCAGGCGAGCGGCTCCGTCGGCAACTTCCGTCCCTCACATACGATCCTCGCGCTCGAGGGCGGGACCGACGCCCTGAACCGGTTCGCCGTCGAGCAGGCGAAGATCGACGTGCTGGCTGGCCCGATGGCCGGCGACGGCGACGTCAACCACGTGCTGGTGAAGGCAGCCGTCGAGAACGGCGTCCGCATCGAGTTCGACCTCTCGGGCGTCCTCCGAGCGAGCGGCGGTCGTCGGGTGCGGGCAATCCAGTCACTGCGGAAGCTCGAGGAGATCGTCGACTACTACGACGCACCCTACGTGGTCAGCGCAGACCCGGCGTCGCACCTCGAGCTTCGCGCGCCCCGCGAACTGCAGGCGTTAGGCGAGGAGATCGGCCTCTCGGGGGCGTTCGTCGAGGACGGCCTCGCCGAGTGGGGGCGACTGGCCGAGCGCAATCGTCACGTCCACTCCGAGTCGTTCATTGAGCCGGGGGTCGAACGGGGCAGATATGAAGAAGAGTCCTGAGGAACACGCCGCCCGCTTCGACAAGAAAGCCAGCGAGTACGACGAGTCGAAATCCGACGAGTACCGCGCCTGCGCGAACCTGGTGATCGAACACGCCGCCCCCGACGCCGAGGACGTCGTCCTCGATCTGGGAACCGGAACGGGCGCCATCGCGCTCGCGCTCGCGCCCGACGCCGAGCGGGTCGTCGGTCGGGACATCAGCGAGGGGATGATGGACGAGGCACGGGCGAAAGCCCAGGATGAGGGTCTCGAGAACGTGGAACTCGACCGCGGCACGTTCCGCGAACCCGAGTACGACGGCCCCGTCGACATCGTCACGTCGAACTTCGCGATGCACCACCTCTCGGACGAGGAGAAACGGGAGGCGATCGACGTGATCGCCGGCCTCGAGCCCCGAACGTTCGTCCTCGGCGACGTGATGTTCTTCGGGGAGCCCGACCCCGAGGCGCCGTTTTATTCGCCCGACGTCGACGACCCGGCGACGGTCGGTACGCTCGCGGACGCGTTCACGAGCGCAGGCTTCTCGCTGACGGCCGTCGAGCGGGTCCACGACCAGGTCGGCGTGCTGGTCGCCGAGCGGAGTCCGGTCGCCGAGGCCGAGGCTCCCGACGAATGAAACACCTCCCGAAACACCTCCAGCCCCGGTGGCGCTACCTCGCCCTCGAGCTCGAGGGCTGGCCTGGCGCCGAGATCGGCCGGCGGGCGTTCCAGCGGGAGTGTTGGTACGCGGGCCAGAACCTGCTCGGCGATCCGGGCAGCGCCGCGGCCGATTTGACGGTCGTTCGTTTCGAGTTCGAAGACGGAACCGGTTCCGCGATCGTTCGGGTCCGCCGCGGCGAGACCGAACCTGCCAGGGCGGCGATCGCCTGTATCGACGAGATCGACGGCGCTGCGGTCGGGATTCGGGTCTGCGGTATCAGTGGCACGATCCGTGCCGGTGAAGAAAACTATTTAGGACGCCGCCGGCAAGAATCGAAGGAGAGAAACGTCGTGTTCCGGAACGAGGAGCGAGTCGCCGTCGTGCGCGACGGGTCTGCAGACGTGCGACTCGATGACGCGTTCGTGGGCGCGACAGACCTCGATTGCAGTTTCGCGTGATACTATGCAGGGACAACAACAACAGCAGGCGTACGACCGCGGCATCACGATCTTCTCGCCCGACGGCCGACTGTACCAGGTCGAGTACGCTCGCGAGGCGGTCAAGCGAGGCACAGCAAGCATCGGCGTGCGAACCAGCGATGGCGTCGTGCTCGCCGTCGACAAGCGAGTCCCCTCCCCGCTGCTGGAGGACTCGAGCGTCGAGAAGATTCACAAGGCCGACGACCACGTCGGCATCGCGAGCGCCGGCCACGTGGCCGACGCCCGCCAGCTGATCGACTTCGCCCGTCGGCAGGCGCAGGTCAACCACCTCCGCTACGGCGAACCGATCGGCGTCGAGACGCTGACGAAGGAGGTCACCGACCACATCCAGCAGTACACCCAGGTCGGTGGGGCGCGGCCGTTCGGCGTCGCCCTGATCGTCGGCGGTATCGACAACGGCGAGCCGCGACTGTTCGAGACCGATCCCTCGGGGACGCCCTACGAGTGGAAGGCCCTGGCGGTCGGCTCGGACCGCGGCGAACTCCAGGAGTACTTAGAGGAGAACTACGACGACGAGGCCGACCTCGACGGCGGCATCGCCCTCGCGCTCGACGCGCTCGCGTCGGTCAACGACGGCTCCTTGCTGCCGAGCGAGGTCGGACTCGCCACGATCGACGTCGAGAGCGAGTCCTTCGAGCAGTTCGACCACGACAAGATCGAGACCCACCTCGAGGAGAACGACCTGCTCGACGACGGCGAGGACGAGGACACCGACGAGTAATCGCCGAAACGCCGGCAGGAAAAGCTCTTTTACCCGGCCGGAGGTATGCTCGGGTATGATATCGCTCGACGAGGCGGTGACGGCGCGACTCGAGTCACACGGGGCGCGTTTCGAAGTGCTTGTCGACCCGGACGCAGCGCTGGCGATCAAACGCGGCGATTTCGAGGACGATCTCGAGGACGTCATCGCCGCCGAGGACGTCTTCGAGAACGCCTCCCGCGGGGACCGCCCCGCCGAGGACGACCTCGAGAAGGTGTTCGACACGACCGATCCGATGGAGATCATCCCCGAGGTCATCAGGGAGGGGGAGATCCAGATCACGGCCGACCAGCGCCGCGAGATGCAGGAGCGAAAGCGCAAACAGCTGATCGACACGATCACGCGCAACGCGGTCAACCCGCAGATGGACAACGCGCCCCACCCTCCCGAACGGATCGACAACGCCCTCGAGGAGGCCGGCTTCACCGTCGACCCGATGGAACCCGCCCAGCAGCAGGTCGACGACGCGCTCGACGATCTGCGGCCCGTGATCCCGATCCGGTTCGAGGAGGTGACGATGGCCGTCCAGATCCCCGCCGAGCACGCCGGCAGCGCACAGTCGAAGATCCGCGAGTTCGGCGACCTCGAGCGCGAGGAGTGGCAGGCCGACGGCTCCTGGATCGGCGTGCTAACGTTCCCCGCGGGGCTACAGAACGAGTTCTACGACACCGTCAACGAACACTCGAGCGGCGAGGCCGAGACGGAACTTATCAAGGACAAGGACGACCTCAACACGCGGTAGGCCGCGTCCTCGTTCCTTCCTCGGAGGCCGGCTCCGTCGACGGTTCTCGGTCGTGCACTGGATTCAAGACGATCCGCCGCGTACGCAGGGGTATGCTCCGCGACCGTTCAACGGAGGTGTTCGACCGCCATCAGTAGCGTCTCCGGACGCGCGCGTCGTCGCTCGAGCGACGGCCCCGGGACGACTGCGGCCGACCGCATCGACGACGAGCGTCCCGCCTCGAGCGACCACTCCCCGACCTACACACGAGTATCCGCATGAACGCGATCATCGCCAAACGAGTCGACTCCGGCACGCCAGACACGACCGAGATCCGCGAACTCGCAGCGGCGGCCGGCTACACCGTCGTCGGCGAAGTGACCCAGTCTCGAACCGCCGACGCGGCGCTTCAGCTCGGCGAGGGAAAAGCCGAGGAGCTCGCCGACGTCGCCGACCGATCCGAGGCGACGACGGTGATCTTCGACAACCGGCTCGGCCCCTACCAGACGTACAACCTCGGGCAGCTGCTTCCCGAGGGCGTCGAAGTCATCGACCGGTTCACCCTGATCCTCGAGATCTTCGGCCAGCGCGCCCAGACCCGGAAGGCCCAGCTCCAGGTCGAACTCGCCGAACTCCGCTACGAACTCCCGCGAGCCGAGGCCAAGACGAGCCTCGCCAAGCGCGAGGAACACCCCGGGTTCATGGGGCTCGGCGAGTACGACGAGAGCCGCGAGCGGGACATCAAGGCCCAGATCAGCCGCATCAAGGACGAGCTCGAGCAGATCGAGCAGACCGAGGAGCACCGCCGCGAGCGCCGACGCGACTCCGGGTTCGATCTGGTCGCGCTCGCCGGCTACACCAACGCCGGGAAGTCGACACTGCTGCGCCGACTCGCGACCGACCTCGAGGTCGAGGAGAACGAGGATCTCCACCCGGATCTGGACGCGACCGCCGAGTCCCAGGACCGGCTGTTCACGACGCTGGGAACGACGACCCGGAAGGCCGACATCGAACCGCGGGACGTGCTGGTCACCGACACCGTCGGCTTCATCAGCGACCTCCCTCACTGGCTGGTCGAGTCGTTCAAGTCGACGCTGGACTCGGTCTACCGGGCGGACCTGGTCTTGCTCGTCGTCGACGTCAGCGAGGACGTCGACGAAATCCACGAGAAGCTTGTGACCAGCCACGACACCCTCTACGAGCGCAACGAGGCGCCGATCGTCACGGTGTTGAACAAGATCGATCAGGTGAGCGAGGAGGAACTCGCCGAGAAGCGCGAGGCGCTGGCCGCGCTCGCGCCGAACCCGGTCACCGTCAGCGCGAAGGAGGGTGTGAACGTCGACGGCCTGCTCGAGCGCATCGACCGGGAGCTTCCCGACTGGGAGGAAGAACGGCTCGTCCTGCCGATGACCGACGACACGATGAGCGTGGTCTCCTGGCTCCACGACAACGCCCACGTCGAGGACGTCACCTACGGCGACGAGGACGTCCTCGTGGCCTTCGAGGCCCGGCCCGCGGTCATCTCGCAGGCCCGTTCTCGAGCGAGTGACTTGCAGACGGCCGCGGCGGAGTCGGCGTAACTCGCTTTCCGAGCCCGTTACGCCGGGAAAACACTTATTCTCGCGGTAGGGACGAACCGTATGAACAAGCGAACGAGACGCGAGTGGCTCGCGACGGTCGGTGCAATCGGCGTCGCGGGGTGTTCGTCGGCGAGCAACGGCTCGGAGTCGGACGACGACGAGTCGACGATCGACACGACGTCTCCGGACGGGTGGCCGGTGGCCGGTCACGACGTAACGAACGCGAGACACTCGCCGGCCGACGGACCGAAGAGCGGCGTCGAACCGCGGTGGACGTCCGACGGCGTGTCACTCGAGTTCGACGACCCGGCACTCGCCGTGGCCGACGGAACCGTCTACGTCGGAACCGAGGACGGCCGGGTCCGAGAGCTGGATTCCGAGACCGGCGACGGGTCGACGCTCGCGGATCTGGACGACAGCGAGCACCGATCCGACGACGTTCCGGTCCGGGCAGTGACGGCAGCCGGCGATCGGCTGTACCTCGTCAGCGACGGCGTGTACGCGCTGGACGCAGCGACGGGCGAGGAGCTGTGGACGTTCGAGGAGACGGCACTGGAGTCCGGATCCGGGATCGAGGCGCCGGCGGTGGTCGCCGACGGAACGGTGTACGCCGGCGGCTACGGCCTCTACGCGATCGACGCCGAAAACGGTGAGGAGCGGTGGCACTTCGAGACCGAGACGCTTCCCGAAACGGCCGACGGGTTCGACGGCTCCGTCGGCTGGCTGGTCTCGAGTACACCGGCGGTCGCCCGGGGAACGGTCGTCTGCAATACGGCGCTGTCGATCCTCTACGCGGTCGACGTCGAAACTGGCGAAGAGGTGTGGTCCCTCGAGGGAGCAGATCGGCTCCGAGGGCCCCCAGCCGTCGACGACGACGTGATCTATCAGGCCGAAGACGGCGGCGTCGCCGCGATCGACCTCGAAACCGGTGAGACGCGCTGGCAGGCCGAGGCGTCGGAGCTGTCCGTCCAGGGGTCACTGTCGGTCGCCGACGATACCGTCGACCTCGCCGGCGGGCCGCTGGTCGGGTTCGACGCCGAAACCGGCGATGAGCGCTGGCGCGTCGACCTCGACTCGGAGTACGAGCGAACGGTGACCGTCGGTCGAACGAGTCCGATCGCGACCGACGAGACCGTATACGTCGCCGAGGACGATCGGAGCGCGGTGTTTGCGGTGTCGATCGCGGACGAAGCCGCTCGCTGGAGTACCGAGCCGACCGACAGGATCGGAACGCACGGCGGGCTGGCGCTCGCAGACGATCTCGTCTACGCGCTCCGTGCCGACGGCACCCTGGTCGCACTCGAGGGGGAGTGAGTCGACGGCAAACGCCTACTCGAAGCCACTGACGGCCGACGAACGCTGCCGCAATCCCTCCAATATAAATCATTGACTTGAGTCGGGTAGGGTATGGAACGCGTTGCAATCATCGGTGCCTCGATGACCAAGTTCGGGCAACGCGAGGAGTGGGTTCAGGAGCTCCTCGCCGAGGCCGGACTCGAGTGTCTCGAGGACGCAGGCGTCGACGCCGAAACGGTCGAACACCTGTACGTCTCGAACATGGCCAGCGGCGAGTTCGAGGGACAGACCGGCGTGATGAACGGGCTGGCCCACGACATCGGTGCGATCCCGGCCTACACCCAGCGCATCGATCAGACCAGCTCGAGTGGCGGGGCGGGGATCTACGCCGCCTGGCAGTCGGTGGCAAGCGGGGCCAGCGAGATGACCCTGCTCGTCGGCGGTGAGAAGATGACCCACCGGACGACCGGCGAGGCCACCGACGTCATCGCCTCGCTCACCCACCCCGTCGAGTACAAGACCGGCGTGACGCTGCCCTCCTTTGCCGGGATGACCGCGCGTCACTACCTCGAGCGCTTCGACGCGCCTCGAGAAAGTTTGGCGAAGGTCGCCTCGAAGAACCACAAAAACGGCGTCGACAACCCCCACGCGCAGTTCCAGAAGGAGGTCGACGTCGACACCGTCCTCGGGTCGCCGATCGTAGCGGACCCGCTGCGGCTGTACGACTTCTGTCCGATCACCGACGGCTCGGCCGCGCTGATGTTGTGTCCCGAGTCGGTCGCCCAGGAGTACACGGACGAGTACGTCGTCATCTCGGGGATCGACGGCGCCACCGATACACACGTCGTCCACGAACGCGAGGACCCGACGGTGATGGGTGGCGTCGTCGAGAGCGGCGAGGGCGCCTACGAGATGAGCGGGCGCGACCCCGACGATATCGACGTTGCCGAACTCCACGACATGTTCACCATCCTCGAGTTCCTGCAGATGGAGGGGCTGGGTTTCGCCGAGCAGGGCGAGGCCTGGGAGTTGGTCGAGGAGGGGTACACCGAACGGGATACGGGCGAGCTCCCGGTCAACACCTCCGGCGGGCTGAAGTCGAAGGGCCATCCGCTCGGTGCGAGCGGCGTCGCCCAGGGCGTCGAGATTTACGAACAGCTGATGGGCGAGGCCGGCGACCGCCAGGTCGACGCGGAGGTCGGGCTCTGTTGTAACGTCGGCGGCTTCGGCAACTGTGTGATTACGACCATTATGGAGGCAGGACAATGACGATGGAAGCGACCCGATACGACGACGGCACGATCAGCTACCCCGGTCACCCGCGCAGCCGGAACGGCGCGGAACCGGTCGAGACGATCGATCTCAGCGAGCACACCGCCGAGGTCGTGACGTGGACGACCAGCACCGCGACGCCGCCGGGAGTCCGGGAGCCGAACCACCTCGCGATCGTCGAGTTCGATGTCGGCGAGGTCGCCGAGACCTCGGAAGGCGACGCGGTTGACGACGGAGAGGACGTCGAGACGTCGGTTCGGGCACTCGTCCAGCTCGTCGACGACGAGGCAGAAACCGGCGACGAGGTCGAACCGGTTTACACCGAGGAGCTGCGCGAGCTCGGCGCCGGAATCAGAGAGCCAGACAGCCAGGGCTGGGACGGCTACCGGTTCGAACCGGTCTGAGGATCGTCGTCTCCGGAGTCCTCGGGTTCTTCTTCGCCGGTTTCGTTGCCGTCTTCGTCGTCGTTGCTCTCGGGTTCCTCCGAATACCGATCCTTGAGCGTCTCGAGCTCCGCGTCCACGTCGACGCTCGAGTCGGGGTCGCTGCCGTCCTCGTCCGTCTCCGTCGTTTCGTCGGGCTGCTCGATGTCGATCCGGATCGGTCCGTCGTCGTCGGCTTTCTCGCGGCCCTCGACGGCACGTCGCAGCCGTCCGTCGACCTCGTCGCGGAGTTCGCGGGCCTCGACGAGCAGCTCTCGAGCGTCCTCGTCGGCAGGCAACGTCCCCTCGGAGGCCGCCCGCTGGAGCTCTGCGAGGACGGTATCGAGCTGCGAGAGCGTCGTTCGGCGCACCTCGCTCGCGCGCGTACCGGCGCGGTCGGTGCTCTCGTCGACGCGGTCGCGGACCTCCCGCTCGGTGCGAACGATCTCGAGGCCGCGCTGGAGGGCCTCGAGGGTTCGAACGCTCGACTCGAGCGTCGCCAGTAGCGCCGGGATCGCGACCTCGTCGGCCACTCGGAGCAGCTCTCGGGGCGTCGGCGGACGGGGCGCGGGAAACCGAGGACGAGGGCGGCGAGCGGGGTCCTCGAGTTCGGTTCGGAGCTCCTCGATCGTCGTAGTGAGCTCGCGGATCGCGTCCGCGACCTCGTCGTCGGGATCAGGATCGGCCATACCCCGCTCTACACGGGCCGGGACCAAAAGCCGGGCGTTCGGATCAGTCGGGAAACCGACCGGTCGCTCGCGCGGAACCAAGCGCTTTTGCCTGACTGGCTCCCCTACACTGGTGTGCGAATCGAGAACAGCTTCATCCCGGTTCGTGGCGTCGGAGAGACCACCGAACGCCGGCTCTGGGAGAACGGGGTTACCCACTGGGAGGAGTTCGACGGCAGCGTCGTCGGCGACACGCTCGCCGACCGGATCGAGACGTTCATCGACGAGGGGTGGGAACACCTCGAGCGTGGCGACGTCTCGACGTTCGCCGAGGCGCTGCCGGCTGCGAGCCGGTGGCGCCTCTACGAGAACGTCCGCGAGGAGACCGCCTTTCTGGATATCGAGACGACCGGCCTGAGTGCCGATCGCAACGACGTGACGACGGTATCGATCCACCGCGGCGACGAGACGAAGACGTTCATTCAGGGACGGGACCTGACCGCCCGGCGCCTCGAGGCCGAACTCGAGGAGTCGGCGCTGCTGGTGACGTTCAACGGGCAGCGCTTCGACGTTCCGTTCCTCGAGACGTGCTACGACCTCGACGTGACGGTTCCTCACGTCGATCTCATGTACCCCTGCAAGAAAGTAGGACTCGACGGCGGGCTGAAGGCGATCGAACGCGAGCTGGGGATCGGTCGCGACATGCCCGACCTCAGCGGTCGGGACGCGGTTCGGCTCTGGCACGAGTACGAGAGCGGCGACGACGCCGCTCTCGAGCGCCTCGTCGAGTACAACCGCGCCGACACGGAGAACATGAAGCCGCTACTGGAGACGGTCGCCGGTCGACTCCACGAGTCGGTGTTCGAGACCGCCTGTCGGGACGCATAACCGTCGCTCCTCGTCAACCGACGGCGTGGCGAAAACAGTCGTTTCGGTTCGAACGGCTCGGTCTACTCGAGTTCTCTGACGTCGACGTCGCCCTCGCTGGTTACGACGACGTGGTAGCCACAGTAGTCGAACTCGATCCGTCCGCTGGCCCGATGCATCCCGTTCTCTCGGGGGGCAAACAGCGAGTCGAGCGCCTCGGGGTTGATGACCTCGTAGAGTGCGTCGTACTTCGGCGGTTCGATGTCAGTCGGTTCGACACCCTCTCGGTCGGCGACAGCGGCGACGACTTCGTAGCTCAACGACGCGGCAGAGGCTGTGTCGGAACGGTCGACTGAGAGTAGCATTAGCCGGAGTCTTTCCGTCATCGTATATAAGCTCTCTGTCCTCTGCCCGGCCCAAGAGTACAACCCAGGGAACTACGCGACACATATGTTCTATAGCGTATATATTTGTGCACTACATACGGATCGAATCTGAGACGCTCTTTTTTCCGAGAATCCCACCGAAGGAAGTACCGTGTGCTATCACAGACGATCCGTACGATCCGACACTGACGGTGTCGGTACCCAAACAAAAGAACGAACCACCCTTCGATCGATATCGGTTCTCGATCCCTTCCCTTAGCTCGAGTTATCGACGGTCGTCGACACCGTCAGGGAACTCGTTGTTCTCCATGGTGACCGAACTCGAGCCGCTCTGGATGCGCACCGAGTTGCCGCCGTCGGCGGCCTCTGCGGTGGTGTTTTCGATGGTGACGTCGCTCGCGTTGTGGACGGTGAGCGGAACGTGGCTCGTCTCGAACTCGCTGTCCGCGATGAGGTAGTCGCTACCGCGAACTTCGAGTCCGCGTCGGCGACCGTCGCCGAGTTGTTCGACCGAGAGCCCTTCGAACTGGCAGTTGTTTCGCTCACAGAAGATCGCCGGCTGGATCGGGGATCCGCTGGCGCTGCCGAGGATGTTGACGTCCTTGAGCGAAACGGCACCGGGGCTGTCACCGAGGATGCGGAAGGCGTAGGAGCTGCCGTTGATTTCGACCTCGGAGTTCACGAAGTCGACCTCGCCGGCACCACTGTCGACGCGGACGGCCGCACTCTGACCCTCGACGGAAACTCGAGTGTTGGAGATCGTGGTCGACTCGGCGCCTTGCATAATGCGGATCGCTTCGCCGTTCTGCTGTGGAATGTCGACGGTGACGTTCGAGACGGTGAACTGATCCGCGTGGTCGAGACGAATCGCGTGCTGTCCCTCCGCCTGAACGCTGTTCTCGTCGACGGCAATGATCGCGTCCTCGATCGAACCCTCGTTTCCGCTGAGGCGGATCGACGCGGTGGCGCTGTTCTCGTACCAGCCACCCTCGACGTCGATTCGACCGTTGTCACCGGACGCGTACAGACCGTTGTCGGGGAATCCGCCGAGTATGCAGTCCTTGAACCGGATATCTCCCTGGTGGTTGTCGTTGAGGATGATTCCCGTTGCGCCGCGCCATCGACCGCCGTTCGGCGTATCGTCGACGTGTACCGCGCCGTCGAACGCGTGGAAGCAGTCGACGATGCCGGAGCCGTCGGGATCCGTGATGTTGAACAGCGCAGGACCCCAGGTGCCGCTATCGTGGACGCCGTGGACGAAAATGTCCCGGACGACGAGTTCGTCCGTGACCTCGGCGCTGATCACGCGGATACCGGTGTCAGATGCGGTCTGGTCGACCTCGAACCCCTCGAACCAGACCGATCCACCGGGTCTATCGCTCGTCCCGAGTCGGAACAGTCGGGCCCGCGAGCTCCCGAACGTGTGGTAGTCCGCCGGAACCAGCGTCGCGCCGTTTCCGACGATCCCAACGTTGTTGAACCCGGTGAACCGTACCTGGTCGTCCATGTAGTACTCCCCTTCGGGGAACCTCAGGAGCGTGTCCTCTGCGATGTTCTCCCGAATAACGGGGGTGACCGACTCGTTACCGTTCGGGTCGGCGCCCGCTTCGACCATGTCGACCACGTTGCTGTAGTCGTCTTCGCTCGCACTCGCGTCCGTAGACGCGGACGCCATCCCGGCTACGGAAAGCGTACCGAGTCCCGCAAGACATCCCTTCAGATACGTTCGTCGACCTGTCAGCCAGTTACCAGAGTCGTTCGACATTACGACTTTCCGTACAAACGGGTCGGTTATACATATACTCGAAGTAATTTGACTTGAAAGTATCTCAGCTCGCGAACGACCCCGCTCAACAGTTTCAAGCCCGACGAAGCGGGTCGAGACGTTCCCAGCGAGTGGAACAAGAAATCCGAGGTTATCGCGGAAATAAGCGCGTCAGACCGTGTGGATCGTGGCGAAAAACAGTTTCGTGAGAGATCGGGCCGAGTACTTATACGGACTAAGAAGTTGTGCGTATTGAAACAGTCCTCCTACGGGTTTTTCACCCGGTTCAGCGGATCGATTGCGGAACTATATCCGATCGACCCCGAATTAGTCCGCCATGAATCGGAACGGGTCGGGGGGACGTGCGCGCGTTCGAAACGACTCGGTCATTGACTAACGGCTGAATAACTCGAAGAAAATGAAAGTCGACTCGAGCGGTACGCTATCTCGAGATGGACGGACCTGTGCGTCAAGTAACCAAAGCCGAACCGATCGATGAGAGCTCGATTCGCGCTCGCGACGCCAAGCCAGGGGTGGGATTTGAACAACGGTCACGGCGAAGCCGTTCTCTTCTTCAAACCCACGTGACTGTTCGTCGCTCGCGGGATTGCTCGCGACGTCAAGCCAGGGGTGGGATTTGAACCCACGAAGTCTCGATTACAAGTCGAGTGCATGAACCGCCCATGCTCCCCTGGCGCAGCAGTGAGTTACCGTTCCTCCTTTGAGTGTGTATCGTTTTCCGATCGGTCCTCGAGCGACCGTCGCATCGACACTCTGTAGGGTTCGTACGCGCGGTCCTCGTAGAACCGTCTCGCGGCCTCGTTGTCCGACAGCACCTCGAGGATCACGACCTCGGCACCCCGGTCGGCGAGTGCGTTCTCGGCGGCCTCGAGCAGCGCGGTTCCGACCCCGCGGTCACGGTAGGCGGGTGCAACGTAGATGTTCGAGAGCAGCCCCCGTGTCGCGTCCAGCTCGAGGGACCCTCGCTCGAGCGAGTAGGTGACGAAGCCGACGATCGACTCCCCGTCGCGTGCGACGAGGAGCCCGTCGGTGTGGAGGTGTCCGGCGAGCGTCTCCCGCATCGTCTTCCGGTTTTCCTCGTCGCGAACGAACGAGCCGTGGTCGCGCTGATCGCGAGCCAGCCGCACCCACAGCTCGGTGATCGCCGGCAGATCCCCCTGTGTTGCGGGCTCGACGATCGGTGAGTCCGAAGTCATTGTCCTCCGGTCGATAGCTGCGTTCAAAAGATCTTCTTATCTCTCGCCGTCGCGCCCGGAACGGGCTCCAGCGGCGACCTCAAACCGATCGACAGTCCGAACAGACCAACCGACCGTTGGCATCCCACAGCGAATCGGCGAGCGACCCGCAGGCCTCGCAGACGCCCTGTGTGGAGAACTCGTCGCCGCCGTTTGGCAACAGTTCGGTCTCGAGCTCGTCACCGGGACGCGAGGATCGGGACTGCTCGAGGGGGCGTTCCGACTCGAGGGAGTTGTCGGGGCTGCTGCTCGCCGCCCCTTGGAAGGAGCCGGCGGCAGTGATGACGTCCCGCTGGGTGAGCACGCCGACGACCTCGTCGTCGTTCTCGACGACCAGGTTCCGGATGTTCTGTCGGCTCATCGTCGTCGCGGCGTCGGCCAGCGACCAGCCCGCGTTGATCGAGATTACCGGGCTGGTCATGACCTCCCCGACGGTCGTTTCGGCCGGATCGTCCTCTTCAGCGACGAGGCCGAGCACGTCCCACTCGGTCACGATTCCAACCGGCTCCGAGCCGCGAACCACGAGGGCACAGCCCGCCCGTTCTTCGCGCATCAGTCGAACGGTACCCAAGACGGGATCCGACTCGCTGACGCCGACGTATTCGGTCGTCAGGACCTCCCTGACGGACAGTTCCGGTTCCATATGTGTACACATCCCACGGACTGGCTAAAAACTATCTCCGGCACGGTTAAGTGAACGCGTGACAAACGTATGAGGTTCGACAGTGTCTGCGAAGATTCGCAAGAACGGACGCGAGTGCGGCCGCGAGCCGCCTCACCAGCCCAGTTCAATTCTGGTTCCGTCGGCACGGCAATCCTCGAGGGCGTGTTTGGCGGCGATGCCCGCCTCGTGGGCGCTTCTCCCTCGACCGGCGCCGACCTGAAGTTCGACGTCGACGTCCTCCTGGACGTGATAGATCGCCTCCTCGTACTGGGCTTCGTCGAGGTCCGGACAGACGACGATGACGTTGTCGCCGCCGACGAAGAAGGCGAGGCTCTCGTGGGCCCGTCGCATGTGGCGCATGAGCGAGGCGTACCCCTGCTCGATCTCGATGAACGTATCGAAGGCGTTGAGCTCGTCGGTGTACTCGCCCGTCGCGTCGATAACGTCGAAGTGTGCGATCTGGACGTCCTCGCCGGTGCGGTGGGCGTCGTCGATGGTTCGGCCCTCGAGACACTCGCGTCGGTTCTTGTCCTGTGCGCTGCCGGCCTCCTGGATCAGCGCGGTCGCGTCCGAAAGTGCCTGTACTGGGGTTGTCCCGGTCGCGACGCCGAGGCTGACCGTCACCGGGTACCGGTTGCCGATGGACTCCTGGAGGAGCGCGTGGTCCTCACGTGAGAGTCCGTTCGTGACGGCGATCATGTTGTCGAAGCGGGTGAAAAAGACGTAGCCGTCGCGGTTACCGACGAACTGGGAGACGTCGGCGTACAGCCGCGACTGGAGCGTCTGGAGATCGGCTTCCCGGCGCGGTTCGGGCGTTACGGTCCAGGGACCGTAGTTGTCGATCTGGAGGAGCGTAACCTGCGTGTTCGTCACGGTACCCGAAGGTTTCGATCGGCGTCGTATAAGTGGTACGTAATCCAGATCCGTGACGGCTCAGGCGGGCTTTTTCTCCGGGTCGCTCCCCTTCGGGTGGTACTCCCAGAAGTCGCCGGCCCGCATCGCCGCACCGACGGCCTTGTGCATGTCGAGTATCGTCTCGAACTCCTCGACCTCGACGTACTCGAAGATCTCGCGCATCGGGACGACACGCTGGTAGTTGATCCGGATCGGATCGTCGCCGTGCTCGGCGACGAACTCGTCGCGGTTCATCGGGAAGTCCTCTTCCTCGTCGATCTTGTCGGCGATGATCCGCATGTCGAACTTCCGCATTCCCTCGCTGCCCTGTTCCCCGTCGGGGTCGAATGGCCAGTCCATACTCCGAGGTGTGTGTGGGGACCGCAAAAGGATTACTCTCCGATCCGAGCGCGCCGCGAGGCGGCTCCGCGGGGAGCCGTCCCCTCGTCACCGATCAGTCGTCCGCAGCCGTTTCGGCGTCGGTTCGCTCGAGTTCGCCGTCCTCGAGCAGTTCCTCGCGGTGTTCGTCGAGCAGTGGCGCCCGTCCACCGGGTTCGGGCGGGGTCTCGGTCATCTTGATCGGCGAGCCCGCGATCTCGACGGTTTCGCCGGAACCGGGCTGTTCGACCGGCACGAGCATCTCGCGGTCGCGGACGTGGGGATCCTCGAAAATCTCGTCGGTGCTCTGGACCGGTGCGACCGGAACCCGCCCCTCGAGGGTCTCGACGAGGTCGGCGGTTGCGAGGCCGGCCGCCCAGTCGGCGATCTCCTCGCGAAGTTCCTCGCGGTGCTCGAGGCGATCGGCTGCCTCGGGGTACTCCGCGGCCAGATCCTCCCGCCCCATCGCCTCGCAGACCTCGTTCCAGTGGTTCGTTCCGAAGGCGGCGATCACGGCGTGGCCGTCGCGAGTCTCGAAGGCGTCGTAGGGGAACAGCGTCGGGTGGGAGTTGCCACGCCTCGACGGCGCCTTGCCGGTGTAGGAGTGCTGGTAAACAGCTCGCTCGGTCATGCTGAGCATCGCGTCGTACATCGCGGTGTCGACGTACTGGCCCTCGCCGGTACAGTGGCGGTGGTTGACGGCGGCGAGGATGCCGATGCAGTTCAGCGTCGCGGTGAAGAGGTCGCCGATTCCGGGACCGACCTTCGTCGGCGGACCCTCCTCCTGGCCGGTGATCTCCATCACGCCGCCCAACGCCTGCGCGATGAGGTCGAAGGAGGGCTGGCCCTGTCGGTGGGTCTCGCCCGTACGCGGATCACCGAAGCCGCGAATCGAGGAGTAGATCAGCTCCGGGTTGTGCTCTTTGAGCGTTTCGTACCCGAGGTCGTACTTTTCCATCGTCCCCGAGCGGTAGTTCTCGACGACGACGTCGGCCTCTTCGACGAGCGAGAGGAAGTCCTCGCGATCGTCGGGATCGTTGAAATCGAGCTCGAGGCTGCGCTTGCCCCGGTTGACGCTCTGGAAGTAGCCGCCGTAGGCCTCCGCCTCGGCGTCGTCGACGAACGGCGGGTTCGACCTGATCAGGTCGCCGCCCGGGCGCTCGATCTTTACGACGTCGGCGCCCATATCCGCAAGCAACATCGTACAGTACGGGCCGGCCAGCACCTGCGTCAGGTCGATCACGCGCAGGTTCGACAGTGCGCCCATGGAGGCGACTGTCTGCGGACAGGCGCAAAAACCTTTGCAATAGATCATGAAGGTGTGGTTGTCTCTCAAGGGGGTGGTGTTAGGGTGTATAAGGAGTATTATCATGATCAACCATTAACTTTATACGGCAATTCATCATGGTTCTGGATACGATGTCCCGAACGGTCGTCCTCGGCGTGATCGGCTCCGACGCCCACGTCGTTGGCATCACGATCCTAGAGCAGGCCCTGAGTGCAGCTGGCTTCGACGTCGTCAACCTCGGCGTCCAGACCTCCCAGGAGGACTTTGCGGAGGCAGCGGTAGCCCACTCGGCGGAGGCGGTACTCGTCTCCTCGCTCTACGGTCACGCCGAGCAGGACTGCCAGGGGTTCCACGAGGTCTTAGCGGAGGCCGACGTCGACGCCCTCACCTACATCGGCGGCAATCTCGCCGTCGGGCAGGACGACTTCGATCAGACCCGCGCGACCTTCGAGGAGCTCGGGTTCGATCGGGTCTTCGACTCCGAGACCGACCCCGAGGAGGCCATCGCCGCCCTCGAGCGGGACCTCCACGTTACGACCACGGAATCCGAACGGGTTACCGTCAGCAGCTAACCGGTGCTCGATGATACGAGACGAACGCATTCCATCCGACGAGCTACGGCGTATCGACGACGAGATCCGGTCCGGCTGGTCCACTGGCGAGGCCGTCGACTTCGAGGCGGCGATTGCCTACCACGAGTCGCTGCCGGCGAGCAAACGCTTCGCCGACGTCCTCGAGTCGGCCGACAGCCCCCTCCTGCAACCGCGCGCGGGAGTTCCGCGACTCGGCGACCAGATCGAGCTGCTCGAGTACCTCCACGGCGAGGGGAAAGCAGACCTCTTGCCGACGACGATCGACTCCTACACGCGCGACAACGAGTACGGGAAGGCCCAGGAGGGTCTCGAGAAGGCCCGCGAGACCGGCGAGGACACCCTCAACGGCTTCCCCGCGGTCAACCACGGGATCGAGGGCTGTCGCGAGCTGATCGAGGCGATCGACGCCCCGATCGAGGTCCGCCACGGCACCCCCGACGCTCGCCTGCTGGCGGCGATCACCTTCGCCGGCGGCTTCCAGAGCTTCGAGGGCGGCCCGATCTCCTACAACATCCCCTACACGAAACGCCACGGGCTCGAGGAGACTATCGAGAAGTGGCAGTTCGTGGATCGACTCGCGGGCGCGTACACCGAACGGGGCGTGCGGATCAACCGCGAGCCGTTCGGCCCACTAACGGGGACGCTCGTGCCACCGTCGATCGCGATCGCGATCATGATCGTCGAGGGCCAGCTCGCCGCCACGCAGGGCGTGCGCTCGATCACGCTGGGCTACGGCCAGGTCGGCAACGTCGTCCAGGACGTCGCCGCGCTGAACGCCCTCCAGAAGCTCGGCGACGAGTACCTCCCCGACGAGGTCTGTGTGACGACGGTCTTCCACGAGTGGATGGGCGGCTTCCCGCCAGACGAGGCCCGCGCCAACGGCGTCATCAGCCTCGGCGGGATGACCGCCGCCATCGCCCAACCGGACAAGGTCATCACGAAGTCGCCCCAGGAGTTCCAGGGTGTCCCGACGAAGGAGGCAAACGCCTCCGGGCTCCGCACGACGCGACAGGTCATCGACATGGCGATCGAGCAGAACATCGATATCGACGGCATCGCGGAGGAACAGGACCTGATCGAGCGCGAGACGCGGTGTCTCATGGACACGATCTTCAGCCACGGCGACGGCGACGTCGTTCAGGGGACGATCAAGGCGTTCGACTCGGGGGCGCTCGACGTCCCCTTCGCACCGAGCGACAGCGCGAAGGGCGCCGTGTTACCCGCCCGGGACGACGACGGCCGGGTCCGGATCTTCGAGTGGGCTGACCTCGAGATGGACGACGACATCAAGGAGATCCACAAGGCCCGGCTCTCCCAGCGGGCCACCACCGAGGGCCGCGAGGAGTCGTTCCGCATGGTCGCCGACGACGTCGACGCGATCAGCGACGGGAAGCTCATCGGCCGTCCCCAGGACAAGGGAGGTGTCGGCAGTGCGGATTGAGGCGATCCACGCCACGCCGGGCTACAGCGGGTTCTTCTTCGACGACCAGCGCGCGATCAAGGAGGGCGCCGTCCAGGACGGATTCACCTACGACGGCACGCCCGTCACCGACGGCTTCGACGAGATCCGCCAGGCTGGCGAGACGCTGATCGTCGACGTCGAACTCGCGGACGGCAGCGTCCACCGCGGCGACTGCGCCGCGGTCCAGTACTCCGGGGCGGGCGGTCGCGATCCGCTCTTTCGGGCCGCCGAGTACGCCCCGGTCGTCGAGGGTCCCGTCGCCGAGGAGCTCGTCGGTCGGGAGGCGAGCGAGTTCCTCGCGAACGCCGACCTGCTCGAGGACGGCGAGTTCGACGGGGATCGCCTCCACACGGCGATCCGCTACGGCGTCTCCCAGGCCCTGCTGGCGGCGGCAGCCCACGACGCCGGAACCACGAGAACCGACGTCCTCGCCGACGAACTCGGCACGGAGCCGGCGACCGAACCCGTCCCCGTCTTCGGCCAGTCCGGCGACGATCGGTACGTCAACACCGAGAAGATGTTCGTCAAGGGCGTTCCCGTCCTCCCCCACGGGCTGATCAACAGCGTCGAGAAGATCGGCGAGGACGGCGAGACCTTGCTGGAGTACGTCGAGTGGCTCACCGAGCGCTCGCAGGAACTCGGGCCGGAGGGCTACGAGCCCCGGTTCCACATCGACGTGTACGGAATGATCGGGGAAATCTTCGGCGCGCCCTACGACCGCGACGAAGTCGTCGACTACTTCGGGGCGCTCGAGGACGCCGCGGCCCCGTACCCGATCCAGATCGAGGGCCCGATGGACGTCGGCGCTCGCGAAGCACAGATTGAGGCGATGATCGAGCTCCGCGAGGGACTCGCCGACGCCGGCGTCGGCGTCGACATCGTCGCCGACGAGTGGTGTAACACCTTCGAGGACGTGCGGGCGTTCGTCGACCGGGGTGCGGCCGACGTCGTCCAGATCAAGACCCCCGACCTCGGCGGAATCCACCGCAGCGGCCAGGCGGTCAGATACTGCGAGGGGACCGACACCCGCGCCTACCTGGGCGGCACCTGCAACGAGACGGAAACGTCCGCGCGCGCCTGCTCGCACGTCGCGCTCGCGACCGGCGCCGCACAGGTGCTTGCAAAGCCCGGGATGGGATTCGACGAGGGGTACATGATCGTCGAGAACGAGATGCGTCGGGCCGTCGCTAGGCGAACACGGGAACAGCGGCCGACGAGCGCAGACGAGGTGACTGCAGATGACTGACGAGATGACCGAGATCGATTGGACCGATGCAGAGACGTTCTCGCGCGCGCTCGAGCGTGCCGACACCCGCGAGAAGGGGAACTTCTTCGAAGCGTTCGGGGAGGGGGACCTGATCGAACACGATCCCGGGCTCACGCTCACGCAGTGGGGTAACGAGGCCTGGATGAGCCAGACGCTGAACCACGACCCGGCCTACTGGCGAACCGACGCTGCTCGAGATCGAGGATTCGACGAACCGCCGATCCACCCCGACTACCTCACGGCCGCGACGCTCGGCATCACCGTCGAGGACCTGAGCGAGAAAGGGGGGTACTTCCTCGGGCGCACCGACGTCCGGTTCCCCGGCACCCCCGTCTACACCGGCACCGAACTGCGCGTCGAGAGCGAGGTCGTCTCGACGGCGACCTCGAGCTCCCGGCCCGAGTACGGGATCGTCACCTGGCGCACCCGTGGGCGGGACGCCGAGACCGACGAGGTCCTGTGCTCCTACGAGCGGACGAACATGATCCCGCGACGCGAGCCCGTGGCGACCGACGGGGGCGGAAGCGCGGCGACGGCCGAGGAGCCCGACGAGCCCGCACTTCCGAGCGAGTTCGTTACTCCCGACGGCGGCGCCTTCGAGGACTTCCGCGAGGCCCTCGAGCGTGCCGACGACCGGGACGCCGCGGTCGCCTACCGTCACGAGCGGGGTCGCACGCAGGACGACACGACCGTCGCCGGCCTGCCGCTGGCGACGCTCAACACCGCCAAGCAACACCACAACGCCGACGTCATGGCCGACTCGCCGTCGGGCGACATCGTCACCTACGGCGACGTCACCCGATCGACGGCGCTGGGTCACGCCCGCTCCGACGAGGACACCTATCGCGAGGTGGGGTTCGACGACGAGACGTTCCACACGTTCGTCACGCCGGGCGATACCGTCTACGCGTTCACGCGCGTACTCGAGGCCGAAGATGCTGACCGCGACGAGGCGGGAACCGTCCGCTTCGAGCACATCGCGTTCAACCAGAACGACGAACCGGTGTACTCCGGCACCCGCACCGCGGAGATCCGCAAGCGCTCGAGCTGAACCGCCTGCCAACCGTTTCCGATCACAGCAGACCCATCTACACGCATGACCGACGACACCGACATCCGACTCTGTCGCACGTTCCAGACCGCGCCCGCCGCCGTCCCCAAGGAGGAGACGGCGAAGTACCTCCTCTCGGCACTCGAGGCGGAGGGATTTCAGGCGCCCGACTGGCTCGTGCCCGACCTCGAGGACGGCACCGCGCCCAACATGAAAGCCGAGGGACTCGAGAACACGATCGATCGCGTCCCCGAGTACGAGTTCCCCGGGGAGATCCACCCGCGCGTCGAGTGGGCCTACGACGACGAGACGTATCGGGAGAAGGGCCGCAAGCAGATCGACCGTCTGGTCGCCGAGATCGGCGACGAGATCGACGGCGTGGTCGTCCCGAAGGTCGGCCGCCTCGAGGACGTCGAACGGGCAGCCGGCGTCGTCGCGGAGGCCGAGCGCGAACACGGTTACGCCGACGGCTCGATCGATCTCTCGATAATCGTCGAGACCGGGCGTGCCCGCTCGGACCTCCGAGAGATCGCAAAGTTCGGCGCCGACTCCCGGCTCACCGCCATGATCTTCGGGCCCGTCGACTACGCCGCCGAGCTGGGCGGCCGTGACCTCGGCGAGGGGATGCCCCGCTGGGACGGCCTGCTCGAGGCGCTCTCGAACGAGGCCAGCGCAGGCGGGCTGCTTGCGATCGGCGGCCCGTTCGACGACCTGTTCAAGGAGCGGGCGGGGTTGACCTACTACAATGCCGACGCCTACGCCGACCAGGTCGAACGCGAGGCCCAGGTGGGTCTGGACGGCTCCTGGTCGCTGTACCCCAAACAGACGATCCAGGCGAACACGATCCACATGCCCACCCCCGAGGAGCTCGAGCGCGACGTCCACAAGATCGAGCGCTTCAACGAGGCCAAACGCGAGGGCACCGGCGCCGTGACGATCGACGGCCAGATGGTCGACGAAGCGACGTTCAAGAACTTCCGCAACACCGTTCGGACGGTCCGCGCGATCCACGACCGCAGGCCCGACCAGACCGACGAGCGCTACGACGACGGGCTGTTGGGACGGGCGCTCGAGCTCGAGCTCTCCTACCGGTAGTCGCTGAGTCGTCGTCCCGACTTTCGTTCGATCTCGGCTCGAGCCGAGTGAATCTATCGGGTAGCGCACTCGAGGAACGCTATTTGGCGTTCGATACCGCAGTCCGTTCTCGAGGCCGTCCTCCCACTCGGTCTCGAGCGGGCTCGATCCCCCACAAAACACACATACATTCAGTCGTTCTTACTATTCTATGCCCGCGGCCGTGATAAATAGCGACACCATGTACAGCCCGATCGATTTCTGTTCCGCCCCCCACCCTCGAGACGGGTTGGCATGACGGACTCGAGACTACCGGCGGGCAACATCCGGTGGGGGTGGCGGTGTCCGCGGTGCGATACGGACGTCACGGTTGCGCGGAACCCGCAGACGGGGACGTTCAGCTGGGGGTGCGAGAAGCCGGACTGCCTCGCGGTCGGATTCGGGTTCCGCTCGCGGCGCCGCGCCCGGCTCGGCGTGCTCGAGTACCGCAAGCGTTATCGGAGCGTCTACCGCTAATCACACCGCGCTTCGGTCGGATTGCGGGCCGCTACGCGGCGGCCCAAAGACACTTGTCGTTCTGTCTAAAATCCGGAACCAATGACCGACGAGGACGTCCTTCTTCGGCTGAACGTTATCATCGGACTCCTGGTCATCCTCCTCGCGATTCAGCTGTCTGCTATCTTCCCGTTTGGAGTCCTGTCGTTCGTGATCGCGCTGACGATCCTGTTCGCACCGGGGCTGTTCTTGCTGTTGCGCCACTCCGAATCGGCGTCCTCGGTGCGGTGAGTCGGACGACACATCCGATCCGTCCATACCGGCGTCCTCGCTTCGTTCGTCGTCGATCGCAGGGAAAGACGGTGGGGATGGGATTTGAACTACGCGAAGACGGTCCCGCTCGCTCACTCCGTTCGCTGTGCGGGCTGCGTCTTCTCTCGTTCAAACCCATCGTCCACGCTTTGCTCCTCACGTAGTGTTCCTCGCAAAAGCGGTGGGGATGGGATTTGAACCACGCCCGAGAACCTGCTCACTGCGTTCGCAGAACCTCGGTCTGATTCAAATCCCACCGTTTCGTTTTTCGGCTCACGTGCTCCTCGCGAGGCTCGTCGCAGTTGTTCGCCGAAAAACGGTGGGGATGGGATTTGAACCCATGAGGCTTGACAGCCACCTGCTCTCAAGGCAGGCGCGTTAGGCCGCTCTGCCACCCCACCTCATCCCTACGTTCTCCACCCGCTCAAAAAGGGTTATCGGTCTACTCGCGCTCGAGGGACTCCCCTTCGCCGACGCTCACTCCGATCTCGTCGAGGATCGCCGTCGTCGCTCCCTGGGAGCGGTCGGCAACCGCTCGAGCCCGGCCGCCCGCGATCGTCGCACAGAGCCCGGATTCGGTCGCGATCGTCGGCAGCATCGGGGCGAACCCGACGCCCAGTCCGGCGTCGTCGGCTCGCTCAGCGAGCGTCACCAGTTCGGGCACCGCGTCGGAATCCGTGAAGTCGATCGGTTCGCCGAATCCGGCGAAGTACGTTCGGCCGCCCGAGGAGGGACCGAGGACGACCTCGTGGCGCCGCAGCGACATCGCTGCACCGTCGATCTCGGTGCGTCCGATCAGCGGCGCCGTCGGCTCGAGGACGCCGACGCTGGTGGCGTCTTCGCGCTCGAGCAGGTGGGTCACCGTGTTCCCGATCCGCGCCGAGCGGGTCGAGCCGACCTGGCGCTCGAACCGGACGTCCTCGAGGTCGCCCAGCGCAGCGGTGGCAAGCTCTCGGATCTCCGCCTTCGGTTCTCCCGAGAACGAGTCGGGGAGGGTCTTCTCGTCGCGGTAGTTCACGAGCAGGTCGCCGCCGCTCGCCGCGACCGAACGGAGGACGTCGACGACGGAAGCCTCGTAGAGCTCGACGGCCTCTGTCTCGGTCAGCACCGTTCGGTCGGCGAGCGACGACAGCACGAGTCCCTCGCGGGACGGGGAGACGGGAACGACGACGATCATACCCGGTCTCGGGCGTGGCGGGCCTTGAACGCGCCGGCTCCCGCTCGAGGCGCCATCGTCGACGTAAAGTTATGTGGGTGGCGCCCGCCCGTCCGGTATGGACACGCGCTCGAGCACCGGACTGGTCGGAACGCTCGTAATCGCCCTGCTGGTCGGAATCGGCGTCGGCGGATTCCTCGCCGGCTACGTCATCGACTCGCCCGGCGAGTGGCTCGTACCGACGGTCGGCTCGCTGGCCGTCGCCGCCGTCGTCGTCGGCGCGCTGATCGCGCTCGGGTCGGGATCGACGCGACGACTGGAGAACCCGTACTGGTAGGCGCTACCGTTCCTGTCGTCCCTTCGTCTGCCTGTAGTCCGAGGCCATCAGCTCGACGAAACGCTCGAGCCACGCCTGGGTCTGCTCGTCGGTCTGCTTGCGGGGTTCGATCATGGGGACGAGTTCGAACCCTCGACCGCGGACGGTCGTCGCGTGATCGGCCTCGAGGTCGAGCTCCTCGACGGGCGTCGTCGTGTACTCGACGCCGATTTCCGAGAGCGCACGCTCGCCGACGGGGACGATGATCTCGGGGTTGATCATCCGGATCTCGGCGTTCAGATATGGCTCGCAGTTGCCAATCTCCTCGTCGGTCGGCTTCCGATCGGGGTCGCGACACCGGGTGAGGTTCGTCAGGTAGACGTTCTCGAGTTCGGGTCGGTCGTCGGGCGAGGTCGAATCACAGAGCGCCAGCCGCTCGAGCATCCGACGAAGCGACGTTCCCCGCTCGTCGCCCTCGTCCGGTTCGTCTTCGGCGAGAAACGGTACCCCGACCTCGTCGGCCCTGGCGGTCGGTCGCTCCCCGACGAACAGGAAGTCGGCCCCGACGTCGCCGTAGCCGTGGATGACCTGGGTGCGGGTCTCACAGAGCGCCGGACAGTTCCGGCAGTCCTCGTCCATGCCGTACGGGTTCGCGCGGGTTTGCTGATTCGCGTCCACGGTGGTAGCTCGGGACAGGGAACTAAAAGCGACGCGCCCGGCGCCGGTGTGAACGGAGTACGCTACCGACCGAGCCCGCCCCGTTCGGTGACTTCGAGGATGAACTTCACGTTACGGACGATCTCCTCTGGCGAGGTGTCCTCGCTCTCGTCGTAGAGGTCGCTGGTCCGGTAGAGGATGTTCGCGAGCTGTTTGCGCTCGCTGCTCTCGCCCCGGATCTCGTCGGCGATCTCTCGGAGCGCGGCGACCCGTTCAGGGTCGGGCTCGAACTCGAGATTCTCGCCGTCGGTCATTGCTCCGAGACGCGGGTTCCCGTCCCGCTCGGCTGCGAGGCGCCGCGTCGGTGAACGATCCCCGTATTGTTCGCAACGTTCTCAGTGATCGTTCGGAACGCGTCGCCGGTTTCGCCGTTGTCGGAGATGACGGTCGGCTCCCCGCCGTCGCCGCCCTCGCGGACGGTCGGATCGAGCGGAATCGACCCCAAGAATGGCATGCTGTGGGTCTCGGCGAACTCCTCGCCACCGCCCGATCCGAAGATGTCGTGCTCGCCGCCGCAGTCGGGGCAGGCGAACGTCGACATGTTCTCGGCGATGCCGAGCACGACGGTGTCGTGTTTGGCGAACATCTCGAGACCCTTTCGGGCGTCGTCGAGCGCGACGTCCTGTGGCGTCGTGACGATCACCGCACCCGTGACGGGCATCGTCTGGAGCATCGTCAGCTGCGTGTCGCCGGTGCCCGGCGGCAGGTCGACGATCAGGTAATCCAGGTTCCCCCACTCGACGTCCTCTGTGAGCTGGGTGATGACCTTGTGGACCATCGGCCCCCGCCAGATGACGGGGTCGTCCTCGCCGGTGAGAAAGGCCATGCTCATCAGCTTCACGCCGTACTTCTCGGGCGGGACGAGGGTCTCGTCCTCGGTGGCCATCGGCGGCTCGTCGGCGTCGAACATTCGCGGGACGTTCGGTCCGTAGACGTCGGCGTCGAACAGGCCAACCTGAGCACCCAGCTGGGAGAGTCCAGCCGCGAGGTTCGTCGCGACGGTCGACTTCCCGACCCCGCCCTTCCCGGAGGCGACCGCGATGACGTTTTTCACTCCCGGGAGGACCTGTTCGTCGCCCCCGCTATCCCGGTCGGGAATGCTCGCCGAGAGGTTCGGTTCTAGCCCCTCCTCGAGGAGGAGCTCCCGGATCTCGCCGGCGATGTCGGTCTCGGTCGGGGAGTAGGGTGCCCCGAGCGCGAGATCGATGTCGACCTCGTCGCCCTCGACCGAGAGCTCGTTGACGAGCCCGAGCGAGACGATATCCTCGCCCAGTTCCGGATCCTCGACCGTCCGAAGGCGGTCGCGAACGGCGTCTTCGTCCATGCTCGTAGGGTGTGGCCCGCCGTCGAAAAGGGTTGTGTTCGGATACCGAAGCGCCGGGTGAGCGACGAAATCGATCTACTTCCCGAGCGATTCCAACCGCTGTGCCGTCGGGAGACTCCAGTCGTAGGTCACCGCAACCAATCGAGTTGCGAGCGTCACTCCCGCACACGCCGCGGCAGCGGTTCCCGCGGTCCCCCCGAGGGTTCCGACGAGCCAGTAGGCGCATCCGCCCAGCACCGCACAGCTCGCGTAGAAGTCCTCGAGAAGGATGAACGGCGATCGATCGAGGAGGATGTCGGCGACCGCACCACCCCCTGCCGCGTTGATCGTCGCGATCGCGACGACGCCGAACGCCGAGACGCCGGTCTCCGTCGCGACGATCGCTCCGGTCGTGGCGAAGGCCGCGAGTCCGATCGCGTCCGAGACGAGCGTGATCGGATGATCGTCCGGCGAGCGCAACACGACGCTCAGGCCGATCGCCAGACTCACACCGAGCAGTCCGAGCGCGATCTCGACCGGCGACTGCAGCGCCAACGGGACGCGGGCCACGAAGATATCCCGCGTCACGCCGCCGGCAAAGGCCATCGCCAGTCCGACGACGGCGATCCCGAACAGGTCGAACCGCTCCCGGATCGCCTTGCTCGACCCGACGAGTGCGAACGCGACCAGCCCGATCGTGTTCATGACGGCGAACGGGTCGCCGAACAACACCGCAGTGAGATCCTGCGTCACTGTCGGCGGCTACGAGCAAAGGCGCCTTGAACGCTACGTATACGAGAATTGTTGCGGTTTCACCCGGGGACTCGAGCGTGGTTACCGGCGATCGGCTCGACTCTCGCGGTGTCCGTGTTGCAGGGAGATGCCTACGTACCGCTTTTCGCCTCGGGATTCCTCGCTGCGTTCGGACCGCGGGACGTGAGGCTTAACCGCCGCCCGCGACTACCGATTCGTATGTCGACCGTTACGCTCATCGGCTCCCGCCTGGCCGAGCCGGGGACCGAGTTCGTCTACCACGGCGAGGCCGACGGCTGTGCGGGCTGTCCGTACCGCAGCCAGTGTCTCAACCTCTCGCCCGACACGAAGTACCGCGTCACCTCGGTCCGCGAGAACGCACAGACCCTCGAGTGTGCCATGCACGACGGCGGCGTTCGCGCGGTCGAGGTCGAACCGGTCCCCGTGCGGGCGAACATTCCCACGAAGGGCGCCTTCGCCGGCAGCAAGGCGAGCCTCCAGGGTCCCTGTCCGTACGTCGAGTGTCCGAGCCACGAGTACTGCGAGCCCGACGGCGTCGAGTTCGACGAGGAGTACCGCATCCGGAAGATCGTCGGCGATCCGCCACACGACGTCTGTCACCTGGACCGCTCGCTCCAGCTGGTCGAGCTCGAAGCGAACGACTGAGCGCTGGGTACGGGTCGATGCACTGACAGGACAGACACCCCAAGCGGTTCCTCGAAGACGGTGACGACGAACTCGAGACGCGTCCGGCGGGCGCAAACGAGTCGTCGAACGGCGGGTGGAACGCGGCCGTCGAACCGGCGTGACTGCACTACCGGGAGGCGGCGGCGGCGTTCGCCGACGCGGTCCCGGCGACGCTGGCGCTCGTGACGGAGTGATCGCCGCTGGAGAATCGGTAGCGTCGCTATCCGTCGACCTCGAGGCCCTCGCCCTCGAGCCAGCTGTCGGCCCAGCAGGAGATCTCCTCGAAGACCGGCTCGAGGGACTCCCCCTTCTCGGTGAGGCTGTAGTAGGTCGCGATCGGGGCGTCCTCCTCGAGGCGGCGCTCGACGAACCCCATCTCGCCGAGGTCGTCGAGCACCCGCGAGAGGGTGCGAGCGTTGGCGCCCGTCTCCCGTTTGAGCTCGTTGAATCGGTGTTCGCCCTCGAGCAGCGTGTGAAGGACAGCGAGTCGCCACTGGGAGCCGATCTGTTCGATCGATTCGACGACCGGACAGGCCTCCTCCTGGCGCTCGGCGGAGTCCTGTGATTGCGGGGTTGCCATTATCCGGCTGTAGGACAGCCCGCCGTATAGCAGTTCGGATGCGAACCAGCTAACCGAGAGATACCGCGACGCGACGCTACGGCGTCTCGACCTCGTCCTCGAGCAACGACTCGATCCGCTCGAGGGCGCGCAGACAGACCGGTGCGTAACCCGCTCCGCTCGGCGGGAGTTCGAAGACGACCCGACAGCGGTCCGCGGCGAGTTCGTCGACCCGGTGGCCGGTCGCGGAGATTCGAGCGACGCGCCACGTCCACCGCCGGTCCGTACAGTCGGTTACCTCGAACGGCAGCCAGACACCGGGGATTCGCATCCGTCCCGTCGTTCCTGCCCGAACGCGGGCGTCGGTCGCGTCGACGCCGCTGATCAGCGGCGACCACTCCGGCCACCGCCTGGTGTCGACGAGCAGTTCCCAGGCCGCCGCCGGCGGGACCGCGAGGACGTGGGAGGCCTCGAGCCGACGGCCGTCCGGCGTCGAGGCGAACTGGAGCCGTGTCATACCCGAACGACGCGAGCCAGCGACAAGGACGTTCTGCCCAGGGAACCGTTCGAAGTCCGATTCGGCGGCCCGATGGTGGCGCCGTCGGAGTTCGACGCTGACAGTTATGACGATAGCGCCGAATCGTGAACCAGTGCCGTCCTCTACCACGCGCCGCGGTCTCCTCGCCGGTGCCCTCGCCGCCGGCGTCGGCGGACTCACGCTGACCGGCGCTCGGGAGCTGCTCGACCAGTTCGCGCCGTTCTCGGGAACCGCCTGGGATGCGGCCGACAGGTCGCTCTCCGGGCGCGTTGCGAACCCCTATGGCGAGGCGACCGTTCGCTACGACGAGTACGGGGTTCCGAGCGTCGAGGCCGACGAGGAGCCCGCAGCCTACTTCGCCGTCGGCTACGTCCAGGCGTTCGACCGACTCGCCCAGCTCGACCTGCAACGGCGGGTCATGCGAGGGCGGGTGTCGGAGCTGGCCGGCGAGGGAACCCTCGCAGACGACGAGTTTCACGTCGCGATGGACTTCGCCGGCGCGGCCGAGGCGACCTGGGAGTACGTCGCCAAGACGCCCGCTGGACCGCTTGTCGAAGCCTACGCGGACGGCGTCAACGCAGCCATCGACGGCGAGGGATTGCCCCTCGAGTTCGAGCTCCTGGGGTACGAGCCCGATCCCTGGACGCCGGTCGACTCGATGCTCATGGAAAAACAGATATCGTGGGACCTGACCGGGAACTTCGGGGAGCTCCGCCGCGCGCTGATCGCCGACCGACTCGGCGAGGGCGTCCTCGAGGAACTGTTCCCCGAGCGGCTGGACCACGACGTGCCGATCCTGCGGGAGGCCGTCGAGGCGAAGACTCTCGAGGAGACGGAGGTCGCCGACTCCATCTCGGGGGGAGACGCCCTCGATCCGGCGCTAACCGACTGGCTCTCGAGGTTCGAGTCGCCCACCGGCGTCGGCTCGAACAGCTGGGTCGTCTCGGGTGAGCACACCGAGAGCGGCCGCCCGATCGTCGCCTACGACCCTCACCTCGCGCTGATGACGCCGCCGCTGTGGTACGAACAGCACGTCGAGACCCCCGAAACCTCCGTTCGGGGCGCGACGTTTCCGGGCGTCCCATTCGTTATCGCCGGCGCGAACGAGCGGGGGACGTGGTCGTTCACGAACGTCGGCGCGGACGTGCTGGACTGTTACACCTACGAGATCGACGACGACGGCGAGCGCTACCGCTACGACGGGGAGTGGCGCGAGTTCGACCGCGAGGAGCGAGAGATCGCCGTCGCGGGCGGCGACGATCGGACCCTCGAGGTCAGGAAAACGGTCCACGGGCCCGTCCTCGAGCGCGAGGGCCGTACCGTCGGCGTCGCCTGGACCGGCCACACGGCGACGCGGACGACCGAGGCGATCTACGAGTACGAGCGCAGCGACGGCCTCGAGGACCTGCTCGAGGCCACCCGGAAGTTCGACCTGCCGACCCAGAACCTCGTCTACGCCGACGCCGACGGGAGGACGCTGTACTACGCGACGGGCAAGCTCCCGATCCGCGAGATCGATGGGGAGGTCGTCTCTGGGAATCGCGTCTTCGACGGCTCCGCGGGCGAGGGCGAGTCGTCCTGGGAGGGGTTCGAGCCGTTCGGCGAGTCGTCCTGGGAGGGGTTCGTCCCATTCGAGGAGAAACCCCACGCGATCGATCCCGACGTTCTCGCGACGGCCAACCAGCGGGTCGTCGACGATTCCGAGCACTACATCGGGGTCGACTACGCCACCCCCTACCGGGGCGCCCGGATATACGACCGCCTCGACGACGCCGTCGAGTCCGGCGAGCCGACCGACCTCGAGTTCCACCGGGAGCTACAGAACGACGTCTACGACGGCCGGGCCGAACAGCTGGTGCCGGAGCTGCTCGAGGCGCTCGAGGAGCGAACCGAAGGCAGAGACGAATCCGACGGCGCCCTCGAGGACGCCCGCGAGACCCTCGCGGACTGGAACTACAGGATGGACGCCGACTCTCGCGGCGCGCTCCTCTTCGCCCGCTGGATGGACCGCTTTCGGCGACTGGTCGTCGAACCGGAGTTCGAGGAAGCCGACCTCGACGAGTCGTACTACCCCGACGACTGGGTGATCGCGACGCTTCCTGCCGACAGCCGGTTCTTCGATGACCGTTCGCGGGACGAGACGATGGTCGCCGCGCTCGAGGACGCCCTCGACGAGATCGACGACGCCGGATGGGAGCGCTACGGCGACTGGAACTCGACGCGAATCGTCGAGCACCCGTTCGGCGCGGAGGCGCCGTTTCTGAACTATCCCGAACTGCCGGCGGACGGCTCGCGAGCGACGGTGAAAAACTACCGCGTCGACTCGGCGGTCGGCGCGAGCTGGCGGATGGTCGTCGAGCCCGGCGGCGACGCAACCGCGATCCTGCCAGGCGGGAACTCGGGCGACTACTTCTCCGATCACTACGGCGACCAGCTCGAGGGGTGGCTCGCCAACGACCAGACGCCGATGGATCGAACGCTCGAGACGGAGGGCGAGCCCGACGTCGTCTTCGAGGAGGGGTCGTCGTGACCACGACCGATCGGAGCAAAGGAGACGCGGGCGGCGACCGCGATCGGACGATCGACGCCGCGCTCGAGCGAGTCCGAACCGAACCCCGTGCTCACTGGCTGGCCGTCCTCGTCGTCGTCCCGATCGGCCTCCTCCTCGCGTGGCTCCACTGGCTCGGGCTCGTCGTCGCCGGGGCGCTCGTCGGGTTCATCTCGCCGACCGTGTGGCACGGGCTCGCCGGCGCCCTCGGGTTCGGCGTTCTCGTCCTCGTGGCGTTCGCGATCGGACTCGGAGATTCGGCCTGGCGCATCCTCGAGATGACGCCCGCCGTCTACGTCACGGTCGCGAGCGCGCTCGGGCTGCCCGCGCTGGGTGCGCTGTTTCGGGGCGTCGTCTGAGTTCGCCGGGTGGGAGAGCCAGCGCGGGGACACGCGTCACAGATCAGGAGACATCCCGTCGAGGTAACCGCTCGATGTGCATCTTTACGATCATCTGGTGAAGCGTTCCGAGCAACCCATAGACCGCGAGACAGGAGACGAAGGCGATCGTCCCCAGCTTGCCACCGGACCCGCCCAGGTACGGTTCGGTGAACGCTACGACGAGCCCGACGACGATACCCGCTAGCGCCATCCAGCGTTCGTCCGGAATACGGGTCGAGTCGCTCATACCCGCAAACGAAGCCGCGTACACTGTCGCTGCCAGCAGGCCGCCGACCGCGGGATACAGCAACGGGAGCGCGACTCCGCCGAGCAGACCGACGACACCGGACGCTGACACCGGATCGAGTGGCGATCGGTGGTGGAGCGCGAAGGTGATTACCGCAGCGACGACGGAGAAACCCACGGCGAGGGCAACGGTATCGGAAGCCGGCAGCTGATCGCCGAGAAAGGAGGTCGGCGTTCCGAGGATCGTGAGGGCCGCCCCGACGAAGGCGGTGGTTCCGAGTTTCCCGCCGACTCCGTGAAACACCGGTTGGGCCAGGAGGTAGACGGCGACTGCCAGTACTGCCGCCACGAGGCCCTGCCAGTAGGTCGGAAACACGATCGGCGACGTCATACCGACGAACGCCCCGCAGTAGGCCGGAACGGCGAGCGGCCGCCTCACGACGACCGCCAAGAGGCCGGTGACGCTCGCAGCAACCACCGGTGTGAGCCCACCTTCGACGACGAGCACGAAGGTCACGAAGCCACCGACCAGAATCGCGCCTGCGATCCCGATCATCTCGGTCGGGTCGATCGGTTCGATCTCGGGTGCCGCTCGAACCGTCCGGAGTTCGAACGCAATACCGCGGAGGGCGAGCAGCGTAAGCGACAGGAGAACGCCGCCGAGAGCGATGGATTCTGCCTCGAGGACGGCACCTACCACCGCGAGCCCTACCAGGATCATCGCCGGAACTGCAAGGAGAAACAACCCGAGAAAGGCCACCCCCCACTGCGGGCGATCGGCCGTCGAGAGCGAAGAACAACGATCGGCTGCCATGCCGACCTGTTCTTTTCCTCGTTACAAAAACCCGGGTAGTGCACGATTGCAGAGAGACAAAAGCGGGGCTGTGCCGTCCACTGAGGCTGACCCAATCGTTGCCCCTCACGATCGTTCCGTCTCTCTCCCAGTCGCTGGCTTCGGATGGCTGGAACAGCGACGACCCCCTACTCCGCAGGCACATCAACGATACCTGGAAGTGACGGCGGGCCCGCACGTCGTCGCTTGCCGATCCACGTACTGTTTTGCCGTCCCGTCGAGTACGGGCCGCCATGGAGTACACCACCCTCGGTTCGACCGGGATGGAGGTCAGCCGGCTCTGTCTGGGCTGTATGAGCTTCGGCTCGAGCGACTGGCGCGAGTGGGTCTTGGAGGAGGAAGAGAGCCACGAGATCATCGACCGCGCGATCGACCTCGGAATCAACTTCTTCGATACGGCGAACCTCTACTCGAAGGGAGAATCCGAGCGGATCCTCGGGAACGCGCTCGAAGGTCGCCGGGAGGAGTCCGTCGTCGCGACGAAGGGCTACTTCCAGATGCGCGAGGACGACCCGAACTCGGGCGGGCTCTCCCGGAAGGCGATCGAACAGGAGCTCGCGGCCAGCCGCGAGCGGCTGGGGATGGATACGATCGACCTCTACCAGATCCACCGCTGGGACGACGACACGCCGATCGAGACGACGATGCGGGCCTTAGACGACGCCGTTCGCCGGGGTCACGCCCGCTACGTCGGCGCCTCGTCGATGTGGACCCACCAGTTCGCCGACGCCCTCCACACCAGCGATCGGCTGGGACTCGAGCGCTTCGCGACGATGCAGAACCACTACAACCTCGTGTATCGGGAGGAGGAACGCGAGATGCTGCCGTTCTGTGAGCAGGAGGATATCGGCGTGATGCCGTGGTCGCCGCTCGCCCGGGGCTATCTCACGCGTCCCCACGAGGAGATCGACGCGACGACCCGCGGCGAGACTGAAGAGCACATGTACGACCACCCCTACCGCGAGGGCGGCGGCCAGGAGGTAAACGAGCGCGTCGCCGAGATCGCCGCCCAGGAAGGCGCCACGATGGCCCAGATCGCGCTCGCGTGGCTGCTCAACAAGGAGTGGGTCGACGCGCCGATCATCGGCACCACGAGCGTCGAACACTTAGAACAGGCCGTCGAGGCCCTCGAGATCTCGCTGTCGTCGTCGGACATCGCCTACCTCGAGGAGCCCTACGAGCCGGTGCCGGTATCGGGACACAGCTGAAAGGGTTCAGGAATGACACCGCGGTTTCTTCAGGTAGAGTCGAACGTGATCTCGAATTGTCAGTGATGGGATCGAGGCCCGAGGGACCGGGACCTGTCCATCGACCGGCGGGATCGAACGTCCTGTGGATCAACCGAAGGTCTTCTCAAGCGGCGGGACGACCTGCTTTTTCCGGGACATAACGCCGGGCAAAAACGCTCCCCGATCCGTGAACGAGGTGTCGAGAGCATCTTCTACGGCCTCCGTATGGCTGCCAGCTATGAGGGCGATGGATTCCTCCCCAAGGACGTCCGTGACGAGCAATAGAAGCACGTCGAAGTCCCGCTCAGAAACGATTTCGTCCATCGCAGCGAGTATAGCATCCCGCTGATCCAACACCACCTCCTGCTCTACGGTTTCGATCTGTCCGATTCCCACCTGATTCGATCCGAACTCGAATTCTTTGAAGTCACTCAGCACCATTTCTCGAGGCTGTTTCTCCCCGAGCTTGCTTTTCTGTTGCAGCAGCTCTTTGCCGTACTCCTCGTGGTCCACATCGGCCGTTTCCGCCAGTCGCTCGACTATACTCCGATCCGTTTCGGTAGTCGTCGGGGATCGGAGCACAACGGTATCGCTCAACAGCCCGCTGAGCAGCAGGCCGGCAGTCTCGGTCTCGATCGTCTCGCCCGCTTCGTCGTACAGGTGCGTGAGGATAGTAGCGGTGGATCCAACCGGTTCGGTTCGGAAGAAGATGGGATCGCTGGTCTGTACGTCACCGATTCGATGGTGGTCCACGACCTCGACGATCTCGGCACCGCGCGCGCCGGACACGGCCTGACTGTACTCGTTATGATCGACGAGGATCAGCCGGTCCCCCGCTGCATCATCGATGAGAGTGGGGGTTTCGACGTCCCACCGATCAAGGACGAACCGGGTCTCCGGGTTCACCGCACCGGCCCGCGCCGGGACCACATCCGCTCCCTGTGCCTGCTTCAGCCGTGCATACGCGAGGGCAGAGCAGATAGTGTCAGTGTCCGGCTGTTGATGACCAATAACGTAGATGGGGTTTGCCATAGCCGCTGTATCGTACCCTCGTTAAAAACTATATGCCATACCGTTCTGGTGGATGGCTCGTTTCCCGTTCCTGTCTCTGCTCTACCGAACAATCGCTTGCTTGCTGAATTCGCGTCCTGTATTCCGCACGGCTCCTTTGCTCCATTAGTTGATGGAAGAGACAGCGTTAGGTGCGTACCCCCTGCGTGACCTCCTCCTCGCCGTAAACGGCGAGATTCTCTCCTCGAAGAAAGATAGCGAATCGACCAATTCGGATTCGACAACGGAACCGCATTACCCACCACTGTGACACTACTGTGATATGGCGATCTCGAGGTCGCGTTCGTCGCCCTCGTCGGCGCTCGCGAGGATCGCGCCCCGGTCTTGCCGAGGGAACGCCGTCGTTGGTTGCCTGGACGGTGACGAGAGTCTGTACGGCGAGAACGACGGTTCAGAAAACTCCCTGCTATAGCTCTACTTTGTGGCCAGAGATACTTAAAGAACGAACGGTGTCGGCTCCGACTCGACTCTCACAGTTGATTTGATCCCGAACTGTCGTCGTTGAGCTCGCGGACTGCTGCTCGGAACAGTGATCGGAACCGAAATTCGAGAAAACGACTTCCTACTATATCTCTACCTTGTAGCCAGAAGCACTTAAACGAAAATCCCCACACCGAACGGTCCGAGAACCCGTTCAGCTCATGAACAGCCGTCGTCCGGCCCGTTCGTGGCGCATCCCCATGATCTCGGCCAGCGGGGCGAACGAGGTCATCGCGGCGACGTCGTCGTCGACGTGGCGCTCGCAGACGGCCTCGATCACGGACTCGAGATCGGCGAGCACCGTCTGAATCTCCGTGTGGCCGAACCGGCCGAGTCGCTGGGCCGCCCCGAGCAACCCCGTCACGAACGAGTAGGCGTGAGTCAGACAGGCCTCGAGTCGCGGGAGGCCCCGATCGGCGGCGACGACGCCGAAGACGACCGGGTAGTGTCCCGGTGTTTCGTCGCGGTCGACGGCGTCCGCGACGGCTGTAGCGAACTCCCCGGAGTCTCCGTCGGCGACACCGCTGTCCGGGTCGTTCCCCTCGAGTTCGCCAGCGAGCAACAGCTCACAGAGCTTCGCGCCCGCTTTCGTCGAACTCTCACGAAACTCGCGGGGCATCGTCACGGCGTGCAGGCGTTCGTCGACGGCGAGCAGTCGGTCGAGGTCCTTGGCCCGCGCCGCGGCGTGGGCGTTCGCCAGCGCGACGGTCTCGCAGGGGCCGACGACCCGCCGGAGGTAGGCCGCGAGTAGTGCTCGAAGATCGTCACCGTCCTCGATTCGATCCTCGTTTATGTACTGCTCGAGGCCGTAGGAAGCCGTGTAGCCACCGACGGGGAGAAACGAGTCCCCGAGTCGCAGGGCGGTCAGGAACGCTCCTGGCTCAGTTTCCATGGTCGTGGCCGTGCTTGTGATCCTGCCCGTGGCTGTGGTCGTCGTGGTCGTGATCGTGCCGATGACTGTGATCGCCGTCGTGTTCGTGACTGTGACCGTGAGCGTGATCGCCGTGGGAGTGGGAAAGCTCGTGATCGTCGTGGCCGTGCTCGTGATCGCCACCGTAATCCGCTTCACCGTCTCGTCGATCCGTAACGAACAGATCCGCCTCGACGGTCGTCCCCTTGACCTCGGCACCGGGAACGACGTCGCCCACGACCCGTTCAACGATGTGGCGGTCGGCCGCGAGCGGGACGTAGACGATGCCATCCTCGACGGCGAGATCCCAGTGCTGGTTACCGACGCGGTGGCCGAGTTCGACCGCGGCCTCGAGTGCGTCGGGAGTCGCGTCGAGCAGTGAGACAGCTATCGCCTCGAGGGGTTCGAAGGCGACGACGATCATCCGTTCCTCGTCGTCGAGCAGGACGTCGCCCGACGAGACGGCCGGTCGATCGAGGACGACCCCGACCTCGGTTCCTCGATCGGTCGTCGCCCGGAACCGGGATCGGCGCCGATTCTCGGCTTTCAGCACGACCCGCTCGAGTGTGCCGGCGTCTTCGTGGGCCTCGAAGCGGGCGGCGAGGTCGTCGTCGGCGTGAACGTTGCCGACGACGCCGTCGATGCGCTCCATCAGTACCGCCGGTCGGCCGGTATGCCGACCCCCAGGGTGTGTTTTCTCACTTCGTCCCAGGCCGCGCGAACGGCTGCCGTGACATCGGCCTCCCGACGGCCGAGGACGCGGACGATCCCGCCGGCCTCGCAGGGTAACGTCGAAACGCCCGCGTGGGTTCCATCGGACTCCGCGAGCCGGTCGTCGATCGCCTCGACGAGGTCGGGGAGGTCATCGAGCCAGGGCACGAACGCGTACAGCGAGCCGACGACGCCGTACTCGCCGACGCTGGCCGGGTCCTGTGGATCGCGCTCTGCGGGTCGCAGGTCGACGGCGTCGGCACAGACGAGTCGCCCCTCGCATTCGGCCTCGACGCGAGCGTGGTAGTGGTCGAACGCGAACGGCTCGTGGTCGCTCAGGCCGTCGGGGACGAGCACGTCGGCGACGACGACCGTCGCCTCCCTATCGAGTTCGATCGAGACGGTCTGGAGACAGCGCGCGTCCTCGTTGACGATCGTCGCGCCGGGGACGTACTCGAGGTGACTGCCCGCCTCGGCCCGCAGCGTCGCCTCGAGGTGGGCGTAGTTCGCCCGCATGCTGTGGACCTTCGTCGCGCTCTGGGTCGTTACGTGCGCGCGCGCTCCCGCTCGAGCCTCGGCGACCAGTCGGTGGCGGTCGCCCTGGGCGACGCCGCCGGTCGGCTCCTGGGTGACCAGCGTCGTGAGTCCAGGTGCGGGATCGGTGTCGAGCGTGCCCGTCAGGTGGTACGGCACCTTCACCCGGTCGTGGACGAGCCGGGTCGGGTGCTCACCCGTGCGAGCGAACGTCGCCTCGAGCAGCCCGTTCTTGCCGGGGCCGCCCGCGGGCGCCTGTGCGAGTGACTCGTCGGCGTACGCTTCGAACGCCGGGGGGATCACCGCTGCCGTTTCGGTTCCGCGGGCGGCGCTCACGCGAACAGCACCTCTCGGTCGACGTGGGAGATGACCTCCCCGACGCCCGAGCCGTCCTTGCAGTTGGTGAAGACGAACGGGTCGTCGCCGCGGACCTCGGTCGTATCGCGCTCGATAACGTCCAGGTCGGCGTCGACGTGCGGCGCGAGGTCGGTCTTGTTGATCACCAGTAGATCCGCCTGCGTGACGCCGGGACCTCGTTTCCGGGGGATGTCCTCGCCCTCGGCGACCGAGATGACGAACAGGAAGTAGTCCGCGAGTTCGGGGTTGAACGTCGCGGCCAGATTGTCACCGCCGCTCTCGACGATAACGACGTCGAGATCGGGGTGGCGCTCGGTAAACTCGTCGATCGCCGCGAGGTTCATCGAGGGGTCCTCGCGGATGCCCGTATGAGGACAGGCACCGGTTTCGACCCCCTCGACGAGATCTGCGGGAACGAGATCGGCGAACGATTCGCGGAAGACGTCGGCGTCCTCCTGGGTCATGATGTCGTTGGCGATGACGCCGACCTCGTAGCCGTCCTCGACCAGTTCCGGGACCAGTCGACGAACCAGCGCGGTCTTTCCGGAGCCGACGGGGCCGCCGATGCCGACCTTGGCGACGTCGCGGTAGCCCATCAGTCGTCACCCTCCGTGGGTTCCGGACCGCCACCGGTTTGATCCGTCTCAGGATCGCCGGTGTGCTCGTCGACACCCTCCAAATCGAGCGCCGCACCGGGATCCGGATCGACCGTCTCGAGCTGCTCGCGCGTATCGGCCCGGATCGGATCGTGGACGGTGACGAGCTTCGTTCCGTCGGGGAAGACCGGTTCGACCTGGATCATACCCACGAGCTCGGGGACGCCGTCCATGACGTCGTCGCGGGTGAGCAGCTGGGTCGCCTCCGAACGGATTCGCGAGACCGATTTACCCTCGCGGGCGGCCTCGCAACACCAATCGGAGACGTACGCCACCGTCTCGGGGTGGTTGAGTTTCACGCCGCGGTCCTTCCGCCGGCGGGCGAGTTCGGCGGCCATGAACACCGTCAGCCGCTCCATCTCCTTCGGCGAGAGCATCATCGGCCGCTCACCTCGGGGACGGAGACGGGTCTGGTGTCGGGCACTCGGCTCGGCAACATTGTCGCAGTCGTGTGTAGGTGGATCATCGGAATCACAGGAGGTATCGCTGGGCGAGGGGAAGTTCGTCGGCGGGGTCGCAGGTGACGTGCTCGCCGTCGACGGCCACTTCGAAGGTCTGTGCGTCGATCTCGATATCGTCCGGACAGTGGTCGTTGTGCAGCATGTCGGACTTGCCGACCGATCGGGTGTCTCGAACCGGCCGGACCGGCGTCTTCAGGTCGTAGGCGTCGCCGACCTCGTTCTCGTAGGCAGCGTTGCTCACGAACGAGATCGAAAGGGCCTGCTTCGCCCGTCCCTGGGCGCCGGCGCGCTCACGACCGAGGATCGGCTCGCAGGTCATCAGCGAGCCGTTGGCTTCGCCCATCTGGGACCAGACGGGGAAGCCGCCCTTGATGACGGCCTTCGGCTTGACGCCGAAGAACGCGGGGTCCCACAGCGCGATATCTGCGAGCTTGCCCGGCTCGAGCGAGCCGACGTAGTCGTCGATCCCCGACGTGATCGCGGGGTTGATCGTGTACTTCGCGACGTAGCGCTCGATGCGGGCGTTGTCCGCGTCGGTTCCCTCGTCGGCCTCGAGCGGGCCGCGCTGGGCCTTCATCTTGTGGGCCGTCTGCCAGGTGCGGGAGACGAGTTCGGCCATCCGTCCCATCGCCTGCGAGTCCGTCGTCATCATCGAGATGGCGCCCGTGTCGTGGAGGACGTCCTCCGCGGCGATCGTCTCCGCGCGGATTCGCGATTCGGCGAAGGCGACGTCCTCGGGGACGTCCGGGTTGAGGTGGTGACACACCATCACCATGTCCAGGTGCTCGTCGAACGTGTTCTCCGTGTAGGGCATCGACGGGTTCGTCGACGACGGAAGCATGTGCTCGAAGCCGATCAGCTCGAGGACGTCCGGCGCGTGGCCGCCGCCGGCGCCCTCGATGTGGAAGGTGTGGATCGTCCGGCCGTCGATGGCGTCGAACGTGTCCTCGACGAACCCCGACTCGTTCAGGGTGTCGGTGTGAATACAGACCTGCACGTCCATCTCGTCGGCGACGTCGAGGCAGGTATCGATCGCCGCGGGCGTCGAGCCCCAGTCCTCGTGGAGCTTCATCCCGCAGGCGCCCGCTTCGATCTGCTCGCGGAGGCCCTCCGGCTCGCTGGCGTTTCCCTTCCCGTAGAAGCCGACGTTGACCGGCCAGTCCTCCGCGGCCTGGAGGAATCGCGTGATGCTCTCGGGGCCAGGGGTGCAGGTCGTCGCGCCGCCGCCGAAGCCGCCGCCGAGCATCGTCGTGACCCCCGCACCCAGGGCGTGGTCGACCAGCTGCGGGCTGTTGAAGTGGACGTGTGCGTCGATCGCGCCGGCCGTCGCGATCAGCCCGTCGGCTGGAATCGTATCCGTACTCGGGCCGATCACCATGTCGACGCCGTCCATCGTGTCGGGGTTGCCCGCCTTCCCGACGCCGACGATCCGCCCGTTCCGAACGCCGATATCGCCCTTACAGACGCCCAACACGGGGTCGATGATCACGACATTCGTAAAGGCCCAGTCGAGGGCGCCCTCGGCCTGCGTCGTCCCCGGCTGCATCCCCATCCCGTCGCGCATCGTCTTCCCGCCGCCGAAGACGGCTTCCTCGCCGGGCGTTCCGTAGTCGGTCTCGATCCTCGCCAGCAGGTTCGTATCGCCCAGTCGGACGCGATCGCCCTCGGTCGCCCCGAACAGGTCCGTATACTCGCGTCGCGAGAGTTCGCGGCTCATGGCTCGTCGTTCCCCGCCGCCGAGTCCTCCGCGTCGATCCCGAGGAAACCCCGTTCCCGAGCCCGCTCGAGCGCTCGCTCTCGGACGTCCTCGTCGTCGAGCGGGCCGTCGACCAGCCCGCTCATCCCGCGAACGATCCGGTCGCCGCCGATCGCGACGAGTTCGACCTCCCGCTCCTGGCCCGGTTCGAATCGAACCGCCGTTCCCGCCGGCACGTTCAGCCGAAACCCGTACGACCGTTCCCGGTCGAACCGCAGTCCCGGGTTGACCTCGAAGAAGTGAAAGTGCGAGCCGACCTGTACCGGTCGATCCCCGGTGTTCTCGGCCGTGACGGTCGTCGTCTCCCGTCCCTCATTGATTTGAACCGGGTCGTCGGCCGGCAGCAACTCGCCCGGGACGATCCCGCTCATCGATCGATCACCGCGACGCTCGAGCGTTCGTTCATCACGCCGCCCTTCGAAAGGCGGCATCCTAATGCACGCTGTTACAACAATATTTGCATTTCATGCACGTATAGGCTGTTTTCAAGAGTATTCTCGTACGAGGTCTGTTTCAGATTCCGATCGAGGAGCGGAAACTGGACGGTTTCGAACTGATGCAGTCACTCCGCACCGAGCGCTTTCTCGAACGCCGGCAGGTTGAGTTCGCGCATCTGGCCGAGGTAGTCGCCGTAGCCCGCTTCGTCCCACTCCTCGATCGTGCTCTCCATCGGCGACACCATCAGGGTGTCCTCGACGCTGTCGGCCTCCTCGGCGATCGTCTCGGCGAGGCGGTCGCCGTCAAAGTAGTCCCAGAGGACGTACTCGATCCCCTCCTCCTCGAGGAAGGCGACGGTGTCGGCGATCTCCTCGCTCGAGGGTTCGGCGTCGGGCGAGAGCCCGACCGGAGTCCAGATCTCGAAGCCGTAGCGCTCGCCGAGGTACTGAAACGAGTCGTGGCCGGCGAGCACGACGGCGTCGTGTTCACGCTCCGAGAGGCGTTCGTCGTACGCCTGGTGGAGCTCCTCGAGTTCCTCGATGTAGGCCGCTGCGTTCTCCTCGTAGATCGCCTCGTTGTCGGGATCGAGATGGGTGAGTCCGTCGCGGACGTTCTCGACGCCGCGCTGAGCGAGGACGGGGTCGGCGAAGAACTTGGCGTCGTACTCGCCGTGGCTGTGATCGTGGCCGTGGCCGTCGTCGTCCGCGTGGTCGCCGTGATCGTGGTGATGCTCGCCGACCTCGGTCTTGAGCATCGGCGCCTCGTAGACGACCTCGTCGTCTTCGCGCACCTCGAAGGTGAGTTCGGCGAAGCCGTCGTCGGTGCCTCGAAGGATCACCGAATCGCTGTCGACGTCGTACTCGAGGAACGCGTCGACGTCGTCACCTTCGGCCCGAACGCCGAGGGTGTACTCGTCGCCGAGGAGAATCTCCTCGCCGTCGTCGTCCTCGACGAGTGCGGTCAGCGCCCGCTCCTCGTCGAGCGGGAGCGCCAACGGATCGTGGTGCCAGTGGCCGCCGTGGGCGTACGCGACCGTCTCGCCGTCCTCGAGCAGGGTGAACTCGCCGACGCCGAGTTCCTCGACGCGGTCGTCCTCGCCGTGACCGTGGTCGTGGCCGTGGTCGTCATCGTACTCGAGCAGGTCGATCCCCGCGAGTGCGTCGATCAGCGCGAGGTCGGATTCGTCCTCGAGTTCGGGGACGGCGTCGTCGACCCAGTGCTGGAACCCCTCGGCGTCGAGGTAGACGAAGGCGTCGGCCTCGGAGATCTCGGGGACGAGCGTCGACGGCGGCTCCCAGCCGTGGCCGTGTTCGCCGTCGGGGACGGCGTTCTCGACCGTCGCTCCGTCGCCGGCGACCGCGGCGGTGAACTCCGCGAGTGTAAAGAACGACGCGTACAGGTCGTCGTCCGGCGCGTCGTCGCCTGCCGGTTCGTCCAGACAGCCGGCGAGAGCGGCCGAACAGAGCCCGCCCGCCGCACCCAGCACGTCGCGTCGTCTGTAGTTCATCGATACCCTTGCTCGCCACCGGTTCCTCATAGATCCCTCGTCTCGGGTAATACTGCTCAAAACGGCCGTTGGACTGGGTTTCGATGGCAGTAGTCGTATTCGATGTCCGTCCAGAAATCGCCGAAGACGACGGCTCGAACGTCGGCAGCGTTCGGTACAGAGTTTCGTCTCGTCGGGGGCTCTCCCTGCTGCTCAGAGGAACTCGACGGAGATCCTGAATCCGGACGAGCCCGCGTCCAAAATTTGAGGGGCGTAGTCTGGTTGCTACTCAAGATAACGTCTGTTCAATATTATATCATCATTACCGACAACTACCCATCGGGGGAGACGTTGTACTGTTGGCAGGGAACGTTTTTATATCAGTAGCGGAGTCCGACGAACAGAGATGATATCTGGACAAATGTCACCCGAATTCGGTTTTTCGGTTGACGGACTAGCATATTTGGCAAGCCGAAATACGTGTTCGGAGGAGTGTTCGTGACCGAACGGTCGCTTACCCGACGCTCGGTGCTCGCGGCCGGCTCGGCCGGTACACTGGCGGCCACCGCTGGCTGCGTCGGCGAGGGCACCGTCCTGGGGATGCAAGACGGCGGCACGAATCCGACGGCCGCCGTCCTCGAGGACCGATCCGGAACGTTCGCGCTGACGGGCACGGCGAAGTACCGGACGACGATGCTGGCGATCGAAGAGATCAACCGCGACGGGGGGTTCCTCGGCGAGGAGCTCAAGGTCTTCGCGCCGGACCCGCAGTCGGACAACATGCGCTACCAGGACCTGGCCCGCCACGCGATCTACCAGGAGGACGCCGACGTCCTGTGGGCGGGCTACTCGAGCGCGACCCGGGAGGCGATCCGGCCGCTGATCAACGAACACGAGCAGCTGTACTTCTACACGACCCAGTACGAGGGTGGGGTCTGCGACAAGACCGTCTTCCCGCTGGGTGCGACGGCCCGCCAGCAGCTCGGCGCCGTCGTCCCCCACATGATCGAGACGTACGGCGACGAGATCTACACGGTCGCCGCGGACTACAACTTCGGCCAGCTCTCGGGGGACTGGGTGAAGATCATCGCCGAGGAACACGGCGCCGAGGTCGTCGGCGAGGAGTACATCCCGCTCGAGGAGTCCCAGTTCGGCTCGACGATCAACAACATCCAGTCGGCGGAGCCGGACTTCGTGATGTCGATGCTCGTCGGCCAGGATCACTCGGCGTTCTACGAGCAGCGCCTGGCCAGCGGGCTCACCGACATCCCGGTCGGCACCTCGACGAACATGGCCCAGGAGCGCGAACACCTGCGGATCGACCCGCCCGCCCTGGAGGACGTCTACGCGGGCGTCAACTACATGGAGGAGCTGCCGACCGACCGGAACGAGGCGTTCGTCGAGCGCTACTACGAGCGCTGGGACGACGCGGAGTACATCAACCAGGAAGCGCAGAACAACTACTTCTCGGTCTACCTCTACAAGGAGGCCGTCGAGCGCGCGGGGACGTTCGAGCAGGCGGCCGTGATCGAGGCCCTCGAGTCGGGCCTCGAGGTCGAAGCCCCGGAGGGCAAGATCAGACTCGACCCCGAAACACACCACGTGGAACACAACATGCGCGTCGCACACGCCGACGAGAATCACGACATCAGCTTCGACGAACCGCGGACGATCGAGCCGGTCTTCCTCCAGGAGGCCGGCTGTGATCTGACGAGCGAAGCGGAACAGACCCAGTACGAGCCAGAAGCGTTCTACGAGGAGGCCTGAGATGGCGGGCGCAGGACTGCTGAACTTCGGCTTCGAGTTCGTCGAGATCTTCGCGTTCATCGTACTGGCGACGGTCGGGCTGGCGGTGATCTTCGGCATGATGGGGATCATCAACCTCGCCCACGGCGAGTTCATCCTCGTCGGCGCGTACGCGACGACGTTCGCGTTCGCCGCCAGCGTTCCGCTGCCGCTTGCGATGCTCACCGGCGTCGTGCTGACGGCGGTGTACGGGCTCGTCCTCGAGCGCCTGATCATCCGTCACCTCTACGGTCGACTGCTCGACTCGATGGTCGTCACCTGGGGGATTAGCCTCGTGATGATCCAGCTCACGCGGATCGTCTTCGGCAACACCGCTCCCGGGATCGGGATTCCGTTCGGCCAGCTGCCGATCGTCGACGGTCCCGTCTACTACCTCGTCCTCGCGGTCGTCGCGGTCGGGGTGCTCGGCGGGCTGTACGCGCTGTTCATGTGGACCGACTTCGGGATCCGCGCCCGCGCGACGATGCAGGACGAGGCGACCGCGCGCAGCATGGGCGTCGACACCGATCGGATGTACATGTCGACGTTCGCCGTCGGCTCCGGACTGGCGGGTCTCGCGGGGGCGCTGTACGCGCCCGTGATGACGATCACGCCCGAGTACGGCACCGGGTTCCTGATCGAGGCGTTCGTCGCGGTCGTCGTTGGCGGCGCCTCCGTTCTCGTGGGAACCGTCCTCGCCAGCGGCCTCCTCGGGACGGTCAACGCCACGGTGACGAACGTTGCCGGCACCTTCATGGGGCAGGTCGCGATGCTGATCGCCGCGATCGTCGCCATCCGCCTGATGCCCGACGGGATCACGGGACTGCTCGCCGACTGGCGGGAGAGCCGAGGTGAGAGCCAGTGAGCGTCGAGTCGGGCGACGGTCCCTTCGCCGCGCTCCGCCGACCGTTCGAGGGGCCGAACACGATGGGCAACTCACCGGCGTTCTGGCTCGGCCTCGCGGTCGCCGTCGCCGTCCTCGCGGCGATGCCCGTTCTCTTCGGGCTCTACGCCGCGGAGGTCGGCGCGGTATTTCTCGCCTACGCCCTGCTCGGGATGAGTCTCGCCTTCATCTGGGGGTACTGTGGCATCCTCAGCTTCGGGCAGGTCGCCTTCTTCGGCGTCGCCGGCTACGCGTTCGGGATCGTCGCGATCAACGCCGCGACGCTGACCGGGCTGACGGTCGCGTTGCTCGCGGCGATCGCCGTCTCGACGGTCTTCGCGGCGGCACTCGGTTACTTCATGTTCTACGGCGGGGTGCGGGACGTCTACGTGACGATCCTTACGCTCGTCGTCGCGCTGGTGTTGTACACGTTCATGGGTCAGACCGCGGGCGGCGAGTGGACGATCGGCGACGCCCGGCTGGGCGGGTTCAACGGGATGAGCGGCGTTCCGGATCTCGCCGTCGGAGTCGGCTCGACCGGGGTCGAGATCGGACTGCTCGGCCACTACTACGTGACGCTGGGAGCACTCGTGGCGACCTACCTCGGGCTGCGCGCGCTCGTCAACAGTCAGTTCGGCTACGCGATGGTCGCGACCCGCGAGGACGAGGATCGGACGGCGATGTTCGGGTATGACACGACGTTCATCAAGCTCGTCGTCTTCACGATCGGCGGAGCGGTCGCCGGGCTCGGCGGCGTGCTGTTTACCACGCAGAACAACTACGTCGACCCGAGCGTCTTCGGCATCACCGCGGCCGCACTGCCGGTCGTCTGGGCCAGCGTCGGCGGCCGAACCTCGCTGCTCGGCACCGTTGGCGCCGCGCTCGCGATCCAGTTCGTCGACTACCGGCTCGCGCTCTCGGGCAGCGAGTGGGCGCTGGTGCTGATCGGCTCGCTGCTGGTGTTCGTCGTCCTCCTCATGCCGGAGGGGGTCGCCCCACGGCTCCACGAGTACGTTCTCGAGTACCGCGAGGACGCCGATCCGTCACCCGTTCCGCGGGAGCCGCCCGCGGCCACCGAGGAGGTGAGCGACTGATGGCGACGAGCGATCCCAGCGTCAAAACCACGCCGGCGGTCGACGAAACCGGCGCGGACTCCTCGCGGATCCTCCAGACGCGCGGGCTGCGCAAGGAGTTCGGCGGGCTCACCGCGACCGACGACGTCGACTTCGCCATCGAGGCGGGTGAGTTGCGCTGTCTCATCGGTCCCAACGGGGCCGGCAAGAGCACGTTCCTCAACCTGCTCACGGGCCAGCTCGATCCCACGGCCGGCGAGATCTACTACAACGGCGCCGACATTACGGGGCTGCCGTCCCACGAGCGGGTCGGACGCGGAATCAGCATGAAATTCCAGGTTCCGAGCGTCTACGAGGGCCTGACCGTGGCTCAAAACCTGCGGATCCCGCTCCAGCAGGTCGTCGAGCCCGACGCGTTCGACGCCCGCACGCGCGAGATCCTCGAGCGCTTCGACCTGCTCGAGCAGTGGGGGACCGTCGCCGGGGAGCTCTCTCACGGCCAACAACAGCGACTCGAGATCGGGATGGCGATGGCGATGGAGCCGAAGCTCATGCTGCTCGACGAACCCGTCGCCGGGCTCTCGATCGAGGAGACCGCGGACATCGCGGAACTCCTCCGGGAGATCGCCGACGACGACGGCGTCGCCCTGATCGTCATCGAACACGACATCGATTTCGTCGAAACGATCGCGGATCGCGTCACGGTCCTCGACGGGGGTTCGATCTTCCGGGAGGGCCCCATCGAGGAGATCAAGGCCGATCCCGAAGTGAAGCGGATCTACCTGGGGGAGGATCACTGATGCTCGAACTTACCGACCTGCACGCGTCGTACGGCAAGACACCGATTCTCCGCGGCGTCGACGTCGGCGTCGACGAGGGGGAGATCGTCGGGATCATGGGGAAAAACGGCGTCGGCAAGACGACGCTCGTCAAGGCCGTCATGGGCCTGCTCGAGGTCGACGAGGGACGCATCCGCTTCGACGGGGCCGACGTCACCGACGAGCCGGCCGACGTCCGGGCCCGTCGCGGAATCGGCTACATTCCGCAGGGCCGGGACGTCTTCCCCGAGCTGACCGTCGAGGAGAACCTACGGATGGGCGAAACGATCAACGAGGGCGACGATCGGCTGCAGTACGAGGCCGTCTACGACTACTTCCCCATCCTCGAGGAGCGCCGCGATCAGGAGGCGGGGACGATGAGCGGCGGCCAGCGTCAGATGCTCGCGATCGGTCGCGCGCTCGTCGGCAACCCCGAACTCCTCCTGCTCGACGAACCCTCCGAGGGCGTCCAGCCCTCGATCGTCCAGGACGTCACGCGGGATCTGAAACGGGTCAACGAGGAGCTCGGAACGACGATCCTCTTCGTCGAACAGAACCTCCACGTCGTCCAGAACCTCGCCGAACGCTGCTACGCGATCGACAAGGGGACGATCGTCGACGAACTCGAGGGCGACCGACTCGAGTCCCGGGAGGCGGTGACGGAGTATCTCGCGGTCTAAGCCGCTCCGGTTCGAGTCGACGGCTCACCCTCGGCTACGAAAAGCGCGCGGCGACGTCGGCCTCAGTGATGATCCCGACCGTCTCACCGGCCTCGGTGATCATCACCGCCTTGTAGTGCTCGAGCAGGTTGCTGATCTCGTCCAACGTCGCGTCCTTCGAGACGGTCGGGAAGCTCTCACTCATATGCTGTTCGATCGGCTCGTCCCGCGCTTCCGAATCGAGGTGGACGAGGTCGCTCTGGCTGATCGAGCCGACCGGAATACCGTCCTGGATCACCGCGAGCTGGGAGTAGGCCTCCTCCTCCATCTTGCGGGCGGCTTCGGCGACCGCCTCGTCGGGGGCGACGCTGACGACCGCCTCGTTCATCAGGTCCTCGGCGCGGACGACGTCGCTCTCGGCCGTCTCGAGGGCGTTGACGATTCGCCGAAGCGTCGAGAGGCGGGGATCGACGTCGCCGCCCTCGATCCGAGCGATCAGCGGCTGGGAGACCTCGGCGGTCTCGGCGAGTTCGCTCTGGGTCAACCCGAGTTCGGTGCGGCGCTGGCGCAGGTCCGCTGGCGTCGGCAGCTCCATACGACCCAATAACTACGGGTTATAGAAAGGTGTTTGGGTGGTCCGGCTCGCTACTCGTCCTCGGCCGTCTCGACGATCTCGACGACCGACAGCGGAACGTCACGCAGGGCGCCGCCGACCTCGCTCTTTGCGATCCGGGAGGCGTGTTCCTCGCTATCGGCGTTGTACACTTCCATCTCGAGGGCCAGGCCGACGAGCGCGGTGTCGGCCGCGACGAACGCCGAGTCGAACGGTTCGCCACAGGCCGGACAGCCCGTCGCGCCGACCTCGACCTCGACGTACTCGAGGCCCTCGCTGTTGAGCCGCTTCCCGGCTTCGCTGACCGCGACGCCGATCGCGTCGTCGATCTCGTCGACGTCACGAACCAACCACGCTGCTTCCATCCCGACGAGGTAGTTTCCCATACCGGATGGTCGGCCCGGGGGGTTTCCTGCTTTGCGATTCCGACCGCGGCGCGCACGCGAAGCCGATAATGCACATAAGTTACGAGAATTGACCGCGTCGATTCGAACCTGGATAGCCGAATCTCGGTCGGGAGACAGGCGAAGTTGCTCCATGTACAAGCCAGCTTTAATCGCAAGACAGCGTCGACCTCGTTCTACACTACCGATCGTTACACTCTCTTCCGAGCAAGAACACTTATATACTCCCTCGATCTCCCAACGCGTGAACGTCGATGAAATCCCGCGTGTACCACGCGACGCTGTTCGCACTGTACCAGCTCTGCATTGTCGTCGGCATCCTCGCGATGCCGCTCGCAATGGCGACCCGACAGGTCGGCTACACCCTCCCGCTGCACCGGCTGATCGAGAACGTCGGCGAGGCGTACGACGACGTCCGCCAGGAGTGAACTGAGCGATCCTTTTCAGCCCGCCCGCGACGGCCATACCTCGCTCTCGAGCCACGGTTCCCGATGGCTACAACCCGTCCTCGAGCCACGATGCCGTACGGACCGTCGGTAGCGGAAACGAGGGTTGTTACCGCCGATGTTTTATATGGTCCCGGCCGTAACCTTCGGTCAATGCGTACGCCTACTCACGACTCGGACTTTTCCCGAACGAGCAGTCAGCTGTCGGCCGAGATGAACCCCTACGAGCCCGAACTCGGCTCGCTGCCACAGAACGACATCTCGGCGTCCGATCTCGACAACGTCAACAAGACCGGAACGACGACGATCGGCATCACGACCGCCGACGGCGTCGTCATCGCGACGGACATGCGCGCCAGCCTCGGCGGCCGGTTCGTCTCGAACAAGAACGTCCAGAAGGTCGAGCAGATCCATCCGACCGCCGCACTAACGATGGTCGGCAGCGTCGGGGGCGCTCAGTCGTTCATCAAGAGCCTCCGCGCCGAGGTCAACCTCAACGAGGCCCGTCGCGGCGAGGTCATGAGCATCGACGCGCTCGCGACGCTCGCGGGGAACTTCGCCCGCGGCGGTCCGTTCTTCGCCATCCACCCGATCCTGGGCGGCGTCGACGAGGAGGGCAGCCACGTCTACAGCATCGACCCCGCAGGCGGCGTCATGGAGGACGACTACACGGTCACCGGCTCCGGGATGCAGCTGGCCTACGGTCACCTAGAGCAGGCCTACGACGACGACATGTCCAACGACGAGGCCAAGACGGTCGCCGCCCGCGGCATCAAGTCCGCTGCAGAGCGCGACACCGGCTCCGGCAACGGCGTCTTCCTCTGTGAGATCACCGACGAGGGCGTCGAGATCGAGGGCCACCACGACTTCGACGAAGTCATATAACGCGACCGCCGCTCCGTTCTTTCGTTCTTTTCGACCCGCAAGCGTCGCGTCTATCTCGCCCGTCGAACCCTCGGTCGGGACGGCCGATGCAGTTCCGGAGGCTGCGACCGTCCTCGAACCGACCGTCAGTATGGGTGGTCGCCAGGCTGACGTCGTTCCCGGCGAGACGACCGACTCCTCGAAGGGTGGAAGACGTGCCGGGACCCGCGTTGGCGAGGTACTGTCCGTGGACGCGTCTCTGTGGGAGACAGTGCTCCGCGGGGAACTGCCGAAAACGACGGCCGGAACAATCGACGTACCGACCCTCAGGACGCTACCGATCGGGCGAAAACGACGTCGTGCGGTCTACCGGTTCAATCCGTCTGTTGAGGCGCCTCGACCTCGGCGCCGGCCGCCTCGCGTTCCGCGAGGTCGACGGTTTCGATGCGCTGTGCCCGACCGGTCTCGCTCGAGCGGTAGATCGCGTCGATCACGCGCTGGACGGTCAGCGCCTCCTCGACCGTGTTCGTCTCGGGTTCGACGCCCGCGGCGATCGTCTCGAGGAACCGGGCGTCCTGTTCCTGGTGGCCCGTCAGCGAGGCGTCGCCGGTGAGATCGACGTCGGCGTAGTGGTCGCAACCGGCCGTACCGGCCTCGAGGATCTCCATGTCGGTCGAACCGATATCGAACTGGGCGCCCGCGTCGGTGCCCCGAACCCGGAAGTCCATGCTCGGCTCGCGGTTCGTCGCCCAGGCAGCCTCGAGCGAGATCGTTCGCCCGTTCTCACAGCGGATGAAGGCGCTGACGGAGTCGTCGACCTCGTAGGTCTCGGCGGTTCCGTCCCAGGCGTCGCCGAACCCGTCGGGGTCGGCGTAGTCGTCGTCCATGCCGAACGTCGAGCGGGCGACCCCGCTGACCTCGACGACCTCGGGGAACTCCATCGCGTACAGCGCGAGGTCGATCGCGTGAACGCCGATGTCGAGCAGGGAGCCGCCGCCGGCCAGGTCGGGATCGGTGAACCACGAGCCGGGGCCCGGAACGCCGCGCCGTCGAACGTAGTTCGCCTCGATGTGGGTGAGCTCGCCGAAGCGGTCACGTTGCTCGTCGAACATCGCCATCGAGGCGGCGTGGCGGTTGTGGAAGCCGACCATGCAGATCCCGTCCGCCTCGAGCGCGACGTCGGCGATTCGCTCGGCGCTCTCGAGGGTGTGAGCGAGGGGTTTCTCGACGAGAACGTGGTTGTCGGCCTCGAGCGCGTCGACCGTGATCGGCTCGTGAAATCGATTGGGGGTCGTCACGATAACCGCGTCGACGTCCTCGTCGACGACCAACCCCTCGTGGGTTTCGTACGTCGTCGCCCCGAACTCGGCGGCGAACGCCTCGCGCTGGTTCTCGACGAGGTCGGCACCGGCGACGACGTCGGCGCCGAACTCCTCGACGTTGCGAGCGTGGAGCTGGCCCATCCCGCCGAGGCCGACGATACCGACGCCGATCTCGACGTCGATCACCGGGAAACCCCCCGTTTCTCACCCGTCGATTCCGTTTCTTCCTCGAAAACCCCGAATTTCGCTGTCGTTTGCGTGCGATCCCGGTTCATATCGCAACGCGGGCAGCGATCGAGATAAGTATTGTGTCCCGAAAATGTGTACAACACGGAGTCATATACGTTTCACTACAGTATTCGGGCGTGTGACCACCGACGAATACGGAAAGAACACCGATATTACCGCCGTCGACGTCGCGATTGCGCGAAGAAACCGTCTGTTGTCACCCGCTGTCGCGGACGCGAACCGGGACGATCGGTCCAGCTAAGGACGTCGAGACTGGAGCTTCCGCCGATGGTCGCAGTCACGATCTGGAACGAGTTCCGACACGAGCAGGAGGACGAGGACGCCGCCGCAGTCTACCCCGACGGGATCCACGAGGCCCTCGCGGGCGTCCTCGAGGACGACCACGAGGTGCGGACGGCCACCCTCGACGAGCCCGAACACGGGCTCACCGAGGACGTCCTCGAGTCGACCGACGTCCTGTTCTGGTGGGGCCACATCGCCCACGACGAGGTCGACGACGAGATCGTCGACCGCGTCCAGGAGCGCGTCCTCGAGGGGATGGGGCTGATCGTCCTCCACTCCGGCCACTTCTCGAAGGTCTTCAAACGACTCATGGGGACGACCTGTAACCTCCAGTGGCGCGAGGACGGCGGTCAGGAGCGGCTGTGGGTCGTTGATCCCGGCCACCCGATCGCCGACGGGCTCGAGGAGTCGATCGAGCTCCCGACGACGGAGATGTACGGCGAACCCTTCGACGTCCCCGAACCCGACCGCCTCGTCTTCACGAGCTGGTTCGAGGGCGGCGAGGTGTTCCGCAGCGGCTGCTGCTACCGGCGCGGGAACGGCCGGATCTTCTACTTCCGACCGGGCCACGAGACCTACCCGATCTACGAAGACGAGGAGATCCAGCGGGTCCTCCGGAACGCGGTCGACTGGGCGAGCCCGACGGCGGGCTCGCCGCGGACGTTCGGCGAGCGCGAGTGAGGGTGCCGATGCTGGATCGAATCGGCTCGAGCCCCGCTACAGCTCCTGGCGGCCCTCGTCAGTGATTACGCTCTCGAGCAACCCGATCGGCGTCGCGTCGTAGGAGGGATTCTCGATCGCGAACCCCTCGGCCGGCTCGGACATGACTTCGCTTCCCGGTCGGTACTCGTTCTCGAAGACGAACCCCTCTTCGACGATCTTCGAGGCCGAGCCGACGACGGTGACCGGAACATCGAGCTGGGCCGCCGTCGCGGCGATGGGGAAGGTTCCGACCCGGTTGTACAGCGTCTCGTCGACGATACAGTCCATCCCGACGAGCACCCGGTCGCAGTCCTCGAGGTAGAGCCCGTGGGCGCTGTCGGTGATCAGCGTCGCGTCGACGCCCTCGAGATCGGCGAGCGTCCGGGCGGTCTTCCGGCCGATGTAGCGCGGGCGGGCCTCGGTGATGTAGACGTCGAACTCCTTGCCGGCGTCGACGGCCCGCTCTAGGGCCTCGAGTACCGTCGAGGAGTAGTCGTGGGTCAGCAGTGTGGCGCCGTCAGTAAGGTAGGAAACGGCGTTCTCGGCGGCCAGATCCTTGCCGGCTTCGACCCTGGAGACGACGGCGTCGATCCGTTCCTGAGTCAGCTGCTTCGCTTCGTCGACGGTGTCGACATCCGCTTCGGTGACGTCGCCGACGACCTCGCGGACGGCGTTCTGTAGCGAGGCGTGAGAGGGGTTCGCCCGACGAAGCACCGAGCCGTTCTGCTCGAGGGCGCGCTCGTACTCCTCGAGCGTGGCGAACTCCCGCTCGAGCAGCTCCTCGAGCGCTCGCGTCGCGTTTACGGCAACCACCGAGGAGCTGTGCGTCTGCAGGTCCTTGATCTCCTCGACCGTCTCGTCGATCATACCTCTACGGATTCCCGTAACCGCAAAAGGTGTTCCGGGTGTCTCGCGGGCCGACGGCGGGACGGAGTGGGCGCTCGTCAGTCGAACTCGAAGATCCGAACCAGTTCGTTCGCGATGCGCTCGCGGAACTCCTCGAGGACGGTATCGAACTGCTCGGGGTCGCCGACCGCGGCCCGAACCGTCTCGACGCGCTCCTCGGGGAGGTCGATCCGGAACTCCTCCTCGCCGAGGTAGACGGGCTCGCTCTCGCTCAAGACCTTTCGATCGATCGCGCGGAGGATCTCGGAGTCGTATCGGCCGTGGAGCTGGTTGTACGCGTTCGAGTACGCCGTCTCGAGCTCCTCGAAGTAGTGGACGTACTTCTCGTCGAACTTCTCGGGGTCGAACTCGGTCATATCCCCTCGTCGGGCAGCGAGTCGGTAAACGGTTCGGAAGACCGCTTCGACGTCGATCCCGTGAGCGCGTCCCGTAGGCTTACGTCTTCGAACTCCCTAGAGCCGTCGATGAGCGTCACCGTCCGCTACACCTGTCCCCACTGCGACGCGGTCCACAGCCTCGAGCGCCCGCCGGATCTCGCCGACCGCTCGGTCACGAAACTCGCACAGCCGGGCTGGGAGTACGCCGACCCCGACGACCCCGACCGAGAGGCCGCCGACGGGATCGCCTTCGTCTGCGGCGAGGACGGCCCGACGACCGATCTCGAGGGCGACCCGGTCGAGGGCTGTGGCCGCCCGTTCTACCTCAACTTCGTTCGGTACGAACACGGAGTCGAGCTCGAGCCCGATCCGCCGACGTACGGCGGTCCACGGTTCGATTTTAATGCGTAAACTCCCCGGCCGAACCGTTACGCACATCGAACTTTTTTACCGGGAGCATCGGCTGACGCCTTTGGCGTCAGCCTCAACCCCCGGCAAAAAACTTCGATGAAAAAAGGCCGCCGTCGCGGGGTTTCACCCCGCTCCGGCGGTGAACCGTTCGCTTCGCTCACGGATGCTCGGCNGCAAAAAACTTCGATGAAAAAAGGCCGCCGTCGCGGGGTTTCACCCCGCTCCGGCGGTGAACCGTTCGCTTCGCTCACGGATGCTCGGCACTTCTCGCAGTGTTTCATTCGCACTCGCTACGTAACGATCGCGACGGACTCTGCGTTACGACTCCGTCGCGTTCGATCCGGTGAGGTCGTCGAGTCGATCGAAGTACGCCTCTCGAGGGACCTGGTACAGCGCTCGGTAGTCGATCTCGCCGTCGTCGAACTGGCGGGCGAGCTCCATGGTCCGCTCGAGTCCCTCGGCGCGCGTCTCGAACCGGTTCGTCTCGTTCAGCGAGACGTCCGGCTCGAGGTAGAAGGTGACGAACCAGTCCTGCTCGAGCGTGCGGTCGGTGGGGTTGGTTCCGGGTCTGCGCGTTCGCTTCCCGTGAGTCAGATACAGCGTCGGCAGACAGGCCGCCGGGAACTCCTCGCCGTCGAAGACGTCCGGGCGGTACGCGAGCACGACTCGCCCGTCGTCCTCGACCGACCAGACCGACCAGGCTTCGGGAAGGGACTCGAGGTCGCTCATGGTCGGTCGTAGGCGCGACCGTCCTAAATGGGCGTCGCCCGCCGACCGTCCGTTTCGGCGACGTATTTAAGCGCTCGTCCGCCGCGCACCGGCCATCCCGTGTGCTGCAAGCAGGCCAATTATATAACTGGACGGAAGCCATGGTATGTGAACTCCACCCAACCAACTATATTTCTCCGAAAGTAGTATGAAAACATGTACTGGTAAATACCTTTTGGGGCTAACTTTAAGTAGATGGATTACTCACTCATTAAATACTATCGGTATCCGTTCGCCGGACCGATCCACTTCGCGCCCGTCCCCGGCGCAGCCGTCGACCGAACCCAACACCCCGGCTCTCGGCGACGGTAGTGGTACTCGATCACATATGACACGACACGTTGCCGCCCGCGCCGGTTCGCGCGCGCCGCAAGCGGTTTGCGGCGCACGTCGAACGTGGCGTCCGTGTCGAGTTGTCCGAAACGACGGATCGCTGACGGTCCGGCCGCGCGACGGGTCAGGCCGGTCGAGCGACGTTCCGATACGACGGGGGAGACCGAAACTGGCAATGATACCATGAACGGTGACATCGAGACGCTCGAGAAACTCAGTACGGATTACAAGGAATCGATGCCCGCAGACCTGCGGGAGACCAAGTCCTTCGACTGGTACTTAGAGGAGTGTTACGAGGACCCCAAGATCACCCGCAACGCCCACCAGCGGGTGGCGGACATGTTCGACTACTACGGCACCAGCTACGACGAGACCGAAGGGGTCGTGGAGTACGAACTCGCCTCCGAGGACCCGCTGGGCGACGGCGAGAACACCTTCTACGGGAGGGTGATCCACCAGTCGATCCACGAGTTCGTCAACAAGGTGAAATCGGGCGCTCGCAGGCTCGGCCCCGAACGGCGGATCAAGCTCCTCCTCGGTCCGGTGGGGTCGGGGAAGTCCCACTTCGACAAGCAGGTCCGGAAGTACTTCGAGGACTACACCCTCCGCGAGGAGGGGCGGATGTACACCTTCCGGTGGACCAACCTCTGTGACGTCATCCAGGACCAGGATCCGGCCGACGATGTCGTCCGCTCGCCGATGAACCAGGATCCGCTCGTCCTCCTGCCACTGGAGCAGCGCCAGCGGGTGATCGACGACCTGAACGAGGTCCTCGATGCGCCCTACACGATCCAGAACGAGCAGGCGCTGGACCCCGAGAGCGAGTTCTACATGGACAAGCTGCTCGCCTACTACGAGGACGACCTCCAGCAGGTCCTGGAGAACCACGTCGAGATCATCCGGCTGGTCGCCGACGAGAACAAGCGCCAGGCCCTCGAGACGTTCGAACCCAAGGACAAGAAGAACCAGGACGAGACCGAACTGACCGGCGACGTCAACTACTCGAAGATCGCCATCTACGGCGAGAGCGATCCGCGCGCGTTCGACTACTCGGGGGCGTTCTGTAACGCAAATCGGGGCGTGTTCTCCGGCGAGGAGCTGCTCAAGCTCCAGCGGGAGTTCCTCTACGACTTCCTGCACGCCACCCAGGAACAGACGATCAAACCCAAGAGCAACCCGCGGATCGACATCGACCAGGTGATCGTCGGGCGGACGAACATGCCCGAGTACAAGGACAAGAAGGGCGACGAGAAGATGGAGGCCTTTAACGACCGTACCAAGCGGATCGACTTCCCGTACGTTCTCAGCTACGAGGACGAGGCGCTCATCTACGACAAGATGCTGAACAACGCCGACGTTCCCGACATCAACGTCGAGCCCCACACCCTGGAGATGGCAGGGCTCTTTGGCGTGTTGACTCGCATCGAGGAGCCCGACACCGAGACCGTCGACCTGCTCTCGAAGGCGAAGGCGTACAACGGCGAGATCGACGAGGGCGACGATATCGACACGAAGAAGCTTCGTGAAGAGGCCGCCGAGAAGGCCGAGATCGGCGAGGGGATGGTCGGCGTCTCGCCGCGGTTCATCGGCGACGAGATCGCAGAGGCGATCATGGACTCGAAACACCGCTCCCGGGGCTTCCTCTCGCCGCTGACGGTGTTCAACTTCTTCGAGGAGAACCTCGAACACCACGGCTCCATTCCGGAGGACAACTTCGAGAAGTACTACCGCTACCTCGAGACCGTCCGCGAGGAGTACCGCGAGCGGGCCATCGAGGACGTCCGCCACGCCTTAGCCTACGACCTCGACGAGATCCAGCGCCAGGGCGAAAAGTACATGGACCACGTGATGGCCTACATCGACGACGATACGATCGAGGACGAACTCACGGGCCGCGAGCAGGAGCCCGACGAGACGTTCCTCCGCAGCGTCGAGGAGAAACTCGACATCCCGGAGGACCGCAAGGAGTCGTTCCGCCAGGAGGTCTCGAACTGGGTCTCCCGCCGGGCCCGCGAGGGCGAGGCGTTCAACCCCCAGGACAACGAACGGCTGCGCCGCGCGCTCGAGCGCAAGCTCTGGGAGGACAAGAAGCACAACATCAACTTCTCGGCGCTGGTGAGCGCCAACGAGTTCGACGACGACGAGCGCTCGTCGTGGATCGACGCGCTGATCGAACAGGGCTACTCCGAGGAGGGGGCCAAGGAAGTACTCGAGTTCGCCGGCGCGGAGGTCGCCAAAGCCGAGATGGAAGACTAACATGACCGAACGCGACTACGTCGGCGAGGCCGACCGCACGCTCGAAGAGACGTACGAGGAGCCGATGAGCCTCGCGAGCTACGTCGAGCGGGTGTTCGAGAACCCCACGATCGCCTCCCACGCCTCGAAGTACCTGCTCGAGGCGATCGAGGCCGCCGGCACGCGAACCGTCGTCGAGGAGGGCGACGAGAAGGAGCGCTACCGCTTCTTCGACGACCCGCACAACGACGGCGAGCACGCGATTCTGGGCAACACCGAGGTGCTCAACCGGTTCGTCGACGACCTCAGATCGATCGCCGCGGGGCGGGCGAAAGACGAGAAGATCATCTGGTTCGAAGGACCCACGGCGACGGGCAAGTCCGAACTCAAGCGCTGTCTGGTCAACGGCCTTCGCGAGTACTCGAAAACGCCCGAGGGACGCCGGTACACCGTCGAGTGGAACGTCACCACCGCCGACGTCGAGGAGCGCGGGCTGAGCTACGGCACCGACTCGACGACGACCGACGACACCCACTGGTACGAGAGCCCAGTCCAGGCCCACCCGCTATCCGTGTTCCCCGAGGACGTCCGGGCGGAGCTGCTCGAGGAGCTGAACGACGACCTCGAGGACCACGTCCCGGTTCGGGTCGACGCCGCGCTGGACCCCTTCTCCCGGGAGGCGTACGGCTACCTCGAGGAACACTACCGCCGCGAGGGGAAGGAGGCGCTGTTCTCGGCGATCGCCGACGATCAGCACCTCCGCGTGAAGAACTACGTCGTCGACATCGGTCAGGGCGTCGGCGTCCTCCACAGCGAGGACGACGGCCGGCCCAAGGAGCGCCTCGTCGGCTCGTGGATGCACGGGATGCTCCAGGAACTGGACTCGCGGGGCCGGAAGAACCCGCAGGCCTTTAGCTACGACGGCGTCCTCTCGCAGGGCAACGGCGTGCTCTCGATCGTCGAGGACGCGGCCCAACACGCCGACCTGCTCCAGAAGCTGTTGAACGTCCCCGACGAGCAGTCGGTGAAACTCGACCAGGGGATCGGGATGGATATCGACACGCAGATGCTGATCATCTCGAACCCCGACCTCGAGGCGCAGCTCAACCAGCACGCCGACCGCAACGGGATGGACCCGCTGAAAGCGCTGAAACGGCGGCTCGACCGCCACCAGTTCGGCTACCTGACGAACCTGAGCCTCGAGACCGAACTCATCCGCCGGGAGCTGACGAACGAGACGTCGGTCTGGGAGGCCGACCACTACCTCGATCTGGCCGACCGGATCCGCGAGCCGGTGACGGTGACGGTCAAGGATCGGGACGGCGAGCCGAGCCGCCAGGAGTTCGCCCCCCACGCGCTCGAGGCTGCGGCGCTGTACGCCGTCGTCACCCGCCTCGATCAGGAGGACCTGCCCAACGGACTGGATCTCGTCGACAAGGCGATGATCTACGATCAGGGCTACCTCCAGGAAGGCGACAGCCGCCGCGAAAAGGACGAGTTCGACTTCGACGGCGACGGCCGCGACGGCGACGGCGGGATCCCCGTGACGTACACCAGGGATACCCTCGCCGAGTTGCTCCAGACCGACCGAGACCGCCACCACTCGGAGCTGGCGGTCGAGAACGTCGTCATGCCACGCGACGTGCTGAACGCGATGGCCGAGGGGCTCTCGGAGGCGCCCGTGTTCTCGACGGGCGAACGCTCGGAGTTCGAGAACCGGGTCGTTCCCGTGAAGAACTACGTCTTCGACCAGCAGGAGAGCGACGTCATCGAGGCGATCATGCACGAGAAGCGCGTCGACGAGGAGACCGTCGCCGAGTACGTCGAACACGTCTACGCCTGGGAGACCGACGAGCCGCTTCACAACGACCGCGGCGAGCGCGTCGAGCCCGACCCGCTCAAGATGAAGCTGTTCGAGGTCGAACATCTCGGACGCTTCTCGGAGGCCGAGTACGAGGGCAACCTCCCCAGAGAGAGCGTGCGGAACTTCCGCCGGGAGAAGGTGATCACGTCGCTGAACCGCCACGCGTGGGAACACCGTGACGCGGACTTCTCGGTACAGGACGTCGATCTCACCGCGATCCCGGTGATCAAGTCCGTTCTCGAGAGCCACGACTGGGACGACGTCGAGCGAACGTTCGAGGACTTCGATCCGCGCCAGTGGGACGATCCCCCGAGCGGGACCGAGACGGAGACCGTCAAGCAACGAACGGTCGAGACGATGGTCGAGCAGTTCGACTACTCGCCCGCGTCGGCCGAACTGACCAGCAGACACGTCATGGGACAGGTGTGTTACAGATGGGACTGAGAGACGACCTCGAGCGATTCCGCGAAGTGGGCGAACAGCGTCGCGAGGATCTGGCCGACTTCATCAAGTACGGCGACCTCGGCGGCGGCCGGCCCGATCAGATCCAGATCCCGGTCAAGATCGTTTCGCTGCCGGAGTTCGAGTACGACCGTCGGGACCAGGGCGGCGTCGGACAGGGCGACGGCGGCACCCCCGACGTCGGCCAGCCGGTCGGCCAGCCACAGCCCCAGCCGGGCGACGGCGACGACGGCGACGGCGACGAGCCCGGCGAGGAGGGCGGCGACCACGAGTACTACGAGATGGATCCCGAGGAGTTCGCCCAGGAGCTCGACGAGGAGCTCGGACTCGACCTCGAGCCGAAGGGCAAGAAGGTCGTCGAGGAGAAGGAGGGCCCCTTCACCGACCTCACTCGCACGGGTCCCGACAGCACGCTCGACTTCGAACGGATGTTCAAGGAGGGGCTCAAGCGCAAGCTCGCGATGGACTTCGACGAGGAGTTCCTGCGGGAGGTCTGCAAGGTCGAGGGCTTCGGCCCGCGCGACGTCTTCGAGTGGGCCCGCGGCGAGAGCATCCCCGTGTCGATGGCCTGGATCGAGGACGCCTACGACGACGTTCCGTCCGAGGAACGCGGCGCGTGGGCCTCCATCGAGGAGCTCGAGGCGAACGTCGAACGCCAGAGCGTCCAGCAGAAGATCCGCCGCGAGGGGATCAAACACGTCCCGTTCCGCCGCGAGGACGAGCGGTATCGCCACCCCGAGATCATCGAGGAGAAGGAGAAGAACGTCGTCGTGGTCAACATCCGCGACGTTTCGGGCTCGATGCGCGAGAAGAAACGCGAGCTCGTCGAGCGCACCTTTACCCCGCTGGACTGGTATCTCACGGGGAAGTACGACAACGCCGAGTTCGTCTACATCGCCCACGACGCCGAGGCCTGGGCGGTCGAACGCGAGGAGTTCTTCGGCATTCGTAGCGGCGGCGGAACGAAGATCTCGAGCGCGTACGAGCTGGCCCAGGAGCTGTTAGAGGAGTACCCCTGGAGCGACTGGAACCGCTACGTGTTCGCCGCGGGCGACTCGGAGAACTCCTCGAACGACACCGAGGAGCGGGTGATCCCGCTGATGGAGGCGATCCCGGCGAACCTCCACGCCTACGTCGAGACCCAGCCCAGCGGCAACGCGATCAACGCCACCCACGCAGAGGAACTCGAGCGCCACTTCGGCCGCGACGCCGAGGACGTCGCGGTGGCGTACGTCAACGGCGCCGACGACGTGACCGACGCGATCTACGACATCCTCAGCACGGAAGGTGATGCAGATGACTAACTCCAACGCCGACAGGTTCCGCAAACAGGCGATCGCGAGCGACCTCGAGGAGCCGGTACGAGAGGCGCGCAACCTCGCCGAGAAACTGGGCCTCGATCCGTACCCGGTCAAGTACTGGATCGTCGACTACGACGAGATGAACGAACTCATCGCCTACGGCGGGTTCCAGTCGCGGTACCCCCACTGGCGGTGGGGGATGCAGTACGACCGCCAGCAGAAACAGGGCCAGTACGGCGGCGGGAAGGCCTTCGAGATCGTCAACAACGACAACCCGGCCCACGCCTTCCTCCAGGAGTCGAACACATTGGCCGACCAGAAGGCCGTCATTACCCACGTCGAGGCCCACTCCGACTTCTTCGCGAAAAACGAGTGGTTCGGCCTGTTCACGAGCGGTCAGTCCGACGAGGGGCAGGTCAACGCCGCCGCGATGCTCGAGCGCCACGCTCGGGCGATCGACGAGTACATGTCCGACCCCGAGATCGACCGTGCCGAGGTCGAGAAGTGGATCGACCACTGTCTGAGCCTCGAGGACAACATCGACCAGCATCAGGTGTTCAGTCGCCGCCTCGAGACCGACGGCCCCGCCGAGGAGATCGACGAGGACCTGGCGGCGAAACTCGACGAACTCGGCCTCTCCGAGGAGATCAAGGGCGAGGTGTTCGACGACGAGTGGCTCGAGAAGCTCGAAGGTGAGGACGGTCCCGTCAACTTCCCCGAAAAGCCCGAGAAGGACGTGCTGTCGTTCGTCCGCGAACACGGCAAACGGTACGACGAGGAGGCGGGCCGGGCCGTCGAGATGGAGCCCTGGCAGCGCGACGTCCTCGATATGATGCGCGCGGAGGCGTACTACTTCGCCGCCCAGAAGATGACGAAGGTGATGAACGAGGGGTGGGCCGCCTACTGGGAGTCGACGATGATGACCGACGAGCGCTTCGCCGGCGACGACGAGTTCATGAACTACGCCGACCACATGGCGAAGGTCCTGGCATCGGGCGGTCTCAACCCATACAGTCTCGGCATGGAGCTATGGGAGTACGTCGAGAACACCACCAATCGCCGCGAGGTCTTAGAACGGTTGTTGCGCGTCGAGGGGATCTCCTGGCGCAACCTGGCCGACGTCGTCGACTTCGACGCGGTGCTCGAAACCCTCGAGCCGCCGACGGCGCTCGCGAGCGTCGATGCCGCTGAACTCGAGGATCTCACCGGGCTGCCCGACGAGTGGGTCGACCGCGAGGCGCTCGAGCGCGCTCGCGACGGCGAGATCGACCTCGAGCGCTACCCCTGGAAGGCCCTCACCTACGAGGGGCTGGCTCGCCGACACTACTCGCTGGTCAAACGCCAGCACCGGGGCTTCCTCTCCCGCGTGAACCAGAACGAACTCGAGCGGATCGGCCGGTACCTCTTCGACGACGAGCGCTACGCCTCGGTCGAGGAGGCCCTCGAAGATGTCGACTTCGCCGCGGGCTGGGATCGGATGTACGACGTCCGGGAGAGCCACAACGACGTTACCTTCCTCGACGAGTTCCTCACCCAAGAGTTCATCACGGAGAACAACTACTTCACCTACGAACACTCCCAGGCGACGGGGCAGTTCCACGTCGCCAGCGACGCCGCCGAGGACGTCAAGAAGAAGCTCCTGTTGCAGTTCACCAACTTCGGGAAGCCGACGATCGCGGTCTACGACGGCAACTACAACAACGCCAACGAGCTCCTGTTGGGCCACCAGTACAACGGCGTCATGCTCGATCTGGGACAGGCCCGCGAGACGTTAAAGCGGATCTTCGAGCTCTGGGGACGACCCGTGAACCTGCTGACGATCGTCAAGGAGGTCGACGAACACGACATCGAGGTCGCAAAACGGCGCAACCGCGAGCCCGAGCCCGAGGAGCGGGGCAAGCTCATCCGCTACGACGGCACCGAGGTGACGACCGAGAGCGTTTCCTGGGAGGAGGTCGACCACCTCGCGGCCGACGACGTCGACTACGACACCAAGCCGGAGGACTGGCTCGCCTAACTGGTACTCTCGAGTGGCGGACAGTCGTAACGCTTTTATTGATTTTCAAACATAGGGTAGACGAGATGGACTGGGATGGGGGCCAAACGGTCGAGCAGCAACAGCGATCCGAGTCGGTAGATCTACCGTTAGTACTCGCCGGACTCGACGCGACTGATTCGACGACCAGGCAGGAGGCCGTCCGGACGGTCCGAGACGGGGTCGAGAGCAAGCCCGGAACGTACGTGCCGACCGTTCCGAAACTCCGCGAACTCCTCCGGGAACCGGCGTTCGAACTCCGGGGGGCGGTCGCCTTCTCCCTGGCGGAGCTGGCGGTCGAAGCCCCCTCCGACGTCGCCCCCTCGGCCGACGCGCTCGTCGCGGTCGCAGCCGAGAACCCGGACACGGCGGCGACGGGAGAGCTCCTCCGGTGTCTCGCCGCCGTGGCCGCCGAACGACCGACCGCGCTCGCGGATCACGTTCCCGAACTGGTCGACGTCACCGAGGCTCGGGACGGCGACGAGTGGGGGATCCGGACGCTGGCACACGTTTCCCAGTCACGTCCGGAAGCCCTCGAGCCCGCCCTCGGGTTGCTGACCGAGACGCTGGCGTCGGCACCGGACGATGGCGCTGTTCCGGCGCTGTCCGTGCTCGGTCGGCTCGCCCGCTCGGAGGCGGAGCTCTCCTCGCTCGCGTTCGTCGAACACGTTATCGCTCTCCTCGACTGTGACGACGGGGAGCTCCGGCGCAACGCGATCGGCTGTCTGGCCGACGTCGCCCACCGCCGACCCGAGGCCGTCGAGCCGGCCTGTTCGCAGGTCGGGGCGGCCCTCGAGAGCGACGATCCCAAAACACGAGCCAACGCCGCGGTGACGATCGGCCGCGTCGCCGCCGCCGACCCGTCCGTCGTCGAGCCGGTGCGAGCGCGGCTACTGGAGTTACTGGAGGACGACCACCAGTACGTTCGGGCGAACGCCTGCATCGCGCTCGGTCGCGGAGACGTCGCCGAAGCGCGCGGCCGACTCTCGACGCTCGCAGCCGGAGACCCGGAACCGTCGGTCCGCGACCGAGCGGCGTGGGCCTGTGGCGAACTCTCCTAGTACCCCTCGAGTTGAATCGGTCGGTCCGCCGAGATACAGTCGACCCCGCACAGGCCGAGCAGCCGCGCCGTCGTCCACCGCTCGATCGCCCAGGCGTGAATCTCGAGGTCGACCCGCTTCGCCCGCTCGACGAGTCGCGTCGTCAGACACCGCCAGTAGTTCGCACCGATGACGTCGCAGTCGAGTTCGATCGCCGTCGTCACCGGCGTCTCGAGCCGGCGACTGACGAGCAGTCCGGTGGGCTGTTCCCGGTCGAGTTCCCGTATCGCGCGTAGCTCGGGCAGCAGGAAGGAGGTGACGACGACCCGGTTCTCGACCCCCTCGAGGCCCTCGAGGACGTCCGCGGCGATCCCCTCGGCTTTCATCTCGAGGTTGATCTCGAGGTGGTCGGGAACGGCCGCGAGCATCTCCTCGAGGGTCGGGATCCGTTCCCCGGAGTCGAGCACCGACAACGAGCGGAGGTCCTCGAGCGGGGTGTCGGCGACCGACCCCTCGACGCCCGTGACGCGATCGGTCGTCTCGTCGTGAAAGACGACGAGTTCGCCCGACCCGCAGCGCCGGACGTCGAACTCGACCGCGTCGGCGTGTATTGCGGCGGACTGGACAGCGGCGATCGTGTTCTCCGGTGCCGTCGCGGCGAAACCCCGGTGGGCGATCAGGCGCATTCGAGTGACGGCTAGGTCGCGGGTAATAAATAGACCGCGGATAGTCGGGTCTTCGGACTCGGTGTGAACCGATCGGGCACCGAAAGCTGCCCGCAGATCCGAACCGGGGCTCACGCGATAATATCCAAAAAGAAGACTTTATTAAATTCATGATTTCACGTCGGCAAACAAGCTTATATAGGATCGATGTACATATAATTATCAGAGATAAAACTATGGAAAGTAAGCAGTTCTCGACTCCGGACGTCTCGGCGCTGGGGCGGTCGCAGCACGAGACCGGGTCCGAAGACCGCGTCCGGCTGTTGCTGATCGAGAACGACCCGGACGACGCGCGACGGGCCCGAGAGGCGTTCGAGACGGTCACGACGGAAACCGAAATCGAGGCGGCGACCGACGGCACAGAGGCCCTCGAGTTCCTGCGCGAACGGGTCGAGGAGTCGGAGCCGATTCCCGATCTCGTTCTACTGGCGCTCGATCTGCCGGAAGTCGACGGGTTCGAGTTCCTCGAGACCGTTCGAGATGACGAGGACCTCGTTCAGTTGCCGGTGCTCGTCCTGGCGGATTCGAGCGCCTCCAGCGACGTCAACGACAGCTACGAGCGGGCCGCGAACGCCTACCTCGCGAAGCCGTCCGATCCCGAGGAGTTCGAGACGGTCGCGGGCGCCATCGAGCGCTTCTGGTTTCAGCGGGTTTCGCTTCCGCCACACGGATTCTAACTGCCGAGTTGCCGTTCTGCGACGGGCGCTCCGCCCCGAGATTGATCTACGTGGCCCTCGAGGGGACTGGTATGAGCCCACAGACAACGTTCGACGTGGACTTTACGGATACCGTCGCGGTCGTCACAGGTGCAAGCGGCGCGCTCGGCAGCGCGGTCGCCGACCGTTTCCGAGCCGCCGGCGCGACCGTCTGTGCCGTCGACGTCGTCGGACCCGACGACGAGGACGGCCTGCTCGAGGTCGACGATCGAACCGACTTCTACGAGGCAGATCTCACCGACGAGAGCGAGGTCTCGGCTTTCATCGAGGACGTCGTCGACGATCACGGCCGGATCGACCACCTCTGTAACGTCGCCGGCACCTGGCGCGGCGGCCAGCCCATCGAGGAGACCGACCTCGAGGAGTTCGACATGCTCGTCGACGTCAATCTGAAGACGTCCTTCCTGGCCTCGAAACACGCCTTACCCCACCTCCAGGAGTCGGAAGGGGCGATCGTCAGCATCAGCGCCCGCTCGTCGCTCGAGGGCGGCGAGGGCGACGGCCCCTACCGGATCACGAAGGCCGGGATCCGACTGTTGACCGAGACGCTGGCCGAGGAGAACGAAGGGGTCGTCCGGGCGAACTGCGTGATGCCGAGCGTGATCGACACGCCGATGAACCGCGAGATGATGTCAGACGCCGACCACGAGAAGTGGGTCGATCCCGCCGATATCGCGAACGTGATGGCGTTTCTCTGTAGCGACGGGGCGACGGTGACCAGCGGGGCGGCCGTCCCGGTGTACGGCGAGGCGTAAGCGACGACGGTCGACGAGAGTCTGCGGAGCCGCTTCGCTTCGGAGTTCATGTTCCTTGGTGACGAGTGGCGTGAACTATATACTCCGGGACGTAATCACTCAACGTGATATGGGTGTTGGTAACACAGGCAAGGGGGTTTCGGAGTTCGTCGACGAGGTAAGGGATCGGCTCTCGTCGCCGTCCGGCCAGGAACTGTTCGCGCTACTGATCGTTCTCGGTATCGTCGTCCTCGCGCTCGACCTGGTTCGGCGGCTCGCCACCGGCGAGATGGCGTTCGGCCGGCTGTGGCGGTACACCTGGAACGGACTGGTCGACTCGCTGTACATCGCGCTGGCGGCGATCGGCCTCTCGATGACCTACAGCATCCTCCGATTCGCCAACTTCTCGCACGGCGACCTGGTCACGACGGGCGCGTTCTCGGGGTGGGCAGTCGCGTGGCTGATCGGCGGCTGGGGGGTCTACGGCATCGGCGAACTCGTCCTGTTCAGTCCGACCGCAGCGGGACCGACGGGCGGCGAACTGGGAATGAACGTGCTGGCCTCGCCCGTCGCGATCCTGGTCGGACTCGTGGCGGCCGCGCTGTTGACCGTCGCTATCGCCCTCGCCATCGACCGTCTCGTCTACAGGCGGATGCGGAACGCGAGCGGCATCTCGTTGCTCATCGCGAGCGTCGGCGTCGCGCTCGCGCTCCGGTACATCATCGGGGTGTTCTGGACCGTCGAGTCCCACTCGGCTACGGCGAGCGCGCCGATCCTCGAGGAGATCCCGGCGTGGTTGCCCTTCGAGCGACTCAACCTCCACGAACTGACCCTCGTCGTGACGGCGGTCGGGCTGATCGTCGGGCTCCACCTCCTGCTCCAGTACACGAAGCTGGGGAAGGCGATGCGAGCGATGGCCGACAACAAGGATCTCGCGCTGATCACCGGCATCCCGACCGAACGGGTGATCTTCGCAACCTGGTCGATCGGCGCCGGGTTGGCCGGTGTCGCGGGCTATCTCATCGTCCTCGATCGGGGCCAGTTCTCGATCAACATCGGCTGGTTCCTGTTACTGTTGATCTTCGCGGCGGTGATCCTGGGCGGGATCGGCTCGATCTACGGCGCGCTGGTCGGTTCGCTCGTGATCGGACTCACGATCAACGTCTCGCTGGTCTGGATCCCGGCCGACCTGAACGAGATCGCGGCGTTTACGCTGATGATCCTGATACTGATTGTCAAACCCGACGGGCTGCTCGGAGGTGTCGAGACGGCATGAGCGGCGCCGATCCCAACGGTGACCCCGAAACCGATACCGCGGGGGTGCCCGGAGACGAGGAGCCGGACGAGCCGGAAGAGTCGTCCGCCGTGATCCGCCCGGAGTGGCGTTCCGATCTCCTGTTGGTCGCGAAGGTCGTGCTCGCGACGTACGTCGGCTTCTTCGTCGTCGGCGTGCTCTCCGGCGCGGGCGTCAACGCGACGATCGGCACAATTCAGTCGATCACCTTCTTCGGGGCGATCTTTGCGCTGGGCGCGCTGGCGCTGAACCTCCACTGGGGGTACACCGGGATGTTCAACATCGGTATCGCCGGCTTCATGGCCATCGGCGCCTACACGCTGTCGATCGCCGTGGCCTCACCGGACGGCTCTCCGGCCGGCTTCGGGCTCCCGATCCCGGTCGGCATCGTGCTGGGAACGATCGCCGCCGGCCTCGCCGGACTCGTGCTGGTGATCCCGACGCTTCGGGTTCGGGCGGACTACTTCGCGATCGTCACGCTCGGCTTCTCGGAGATCGTCCGACTCTCTGTCCAGTCCCGGAGCCTCCGGGAGATCGGCGATACGGCCTACGGCACCGGCGGCGGACAGGGGATCCGGGCGACGCCGGTCGACAGCGTCGTCGGCTGGCTGTTCGACCAGCCGATCGTTGGCGACGTCGGCGGCGTTCTCATCGTGCTCGGCGAGACCGTCGGCATCGCGTCGTCGGTTCTGGAGCGAGGGATCTACACGCTCGTCCTGATCCTGTTCGTGGTCGCCTTCTACGTCCTGCTGACACGGATCGCCCACTCTCCGTTCGGCCGAGTGCTGAAGGCCATCCGCGAGGACGAACTCGCGGCGAAGTCGCTGGGTAAGCGCACCGACCGCGCCAAGATCGCGGCGTTCGCACTCGGCTGTGCGCTGATGGGCCTCGTCGGGACGCTGTGGATGGGGAGTCGAACCCACATCAGCCCGGACAACTTCATGCCGCTGATCACGTTCTACGTCTTCGTCGCGCTGATCGTCGGCGGCGCGGGGTCGAACACCGGCAGCGTCATCGGCGGGTTTGTCTTTGCCGCGTTCATCTTCGAGGGACCGCGGTTCGTCCGGACGATGGTCCGGGCGAACCTCGGGACTGACTTCCCACGGACTGCCCACGGCGCGTTCGCCGAACTGGGCGCCGGCGATCCGTCGGCCCTGATCGGCTACGTGTTCTACCAGCAGGCCGACGAGGTCCGATACATCGTCCTCGGCGTCGTGCTCATCGTCGTGATGATCAAGCGCCCCGACGGACTGCTGGGCCACCGCAAGGAGATTTCGGCCGGCGTCGATCTGAGCCGGCGCGGTGCGGTCGCAGACGGCGGACGACCTGCCCTCGGAAGCGACGACCGTTCGGATGCGGCGGGCGAGACGGACGATCCAGCCGCGACGAACGGGGGTGACCACGATGAGTGATCTCGAGCGAGACCCCGATACGGGAGCCGCCCGCAGCGAGGGCGACGCGGACGACCGAACGGATCGCGCCGTCGAGGATGCGGTGCTGGAAGTCGAGGACTTGGAGAAGCGCTTCGGCGGCATCGTCGCGGTCGACGGCGCGAGCTTCGCGGTCGAGCGGGGATCGATCACGGGACTGATCGGTCCGAACGGGGCCGGCAAGTCGACGACGTTCAACTGCATCGCCGGCGTCCACCGGCCCGATAGCGGGCGAGTCGCGTTCGACGGCGAGGAGATCACCGGCGACGAGCCTCACCAGGTCGCGAACCGCGGGCTGGTGCGGACGTTCCAGATCGCCCGCGAACTGCCGGAGATGACCGTCCTCGAGAACATGATGCTCGCGCCGAAGGGCCAGCGCGGCGAGTCGCTGTGGCGGTCCGTGTTGCCGTACTTCCGCGACGAAGTGCTCGACCAGGAGCGCGAGCTTCGCGAGCGGGCCTGGGAGACCCTCGAGTTCTTCGAGATCGACCACCTGGCCGAGGAGTACGCGAAGAACCTCTCGGGGGGCCAGCGGAAGCTACTCGAGCTCGCACGGGCCCTGCAGACGGATCCGGAGATGCTCATGCTCGACGAACCGATGGCCGGGGTCAACCCGACCCTCGAGAAGAAGCTGCTCGAACACATCCACCAGCTCCGCGAACAGGGGTACAGCTTTCTCATCGTCGAACACGACATGGACGTCATCATGAACAACTGCGAACGGGTGATCGTCATGCACCAGGGGGCCGTTCTCGACAGGGGATCGCCGGCGGAGATCAAGGCGAACGAGCAGGTGATCGAGGCGTACCTCGGGGGTGAGGTCTGATGGCCGTACTCGAGGTCGCCGGGCTGGACGCCGGCTACGGCGACCTCCAGATCATCGACGACGTCGACCTCACCGTCGACGACGGCGAGTACGTCACCATCGTCGGTCCCAACGGCGCCGGCAAGTCGACGGTGATGAAGTCCGTCTTCGGGCTGACCGTTCACATGGGGGGCTCGATCGAGTTCGCCGGCGAGGAGATCAGCGGCTACCGGCCCGAGCAGATCATCACGACCGGAATCGGCTACGTCCCCCAGAACGACAACGTCTTTCCGTCGCTGTCGGTGCTCGAGAATCTCGAAATGGGCGCGTACATCTTAGACGACGTTCCACAGGACCGACTCGAGCGGATCTTCGATCGGTTCCCGATCCTCGAGGAGCGCCGCTCGCAGGCGGCCGGCGACCTGAGCGGGGGCCAGCGCCAGATGCTGGCGATGGGCCGGGCGCTGATGCTCGATCCCGACCTCCTCCTGCTCGACGAGCCGAGCGCCGGGCTCGCACCCGACCTCGTCGGGGAGATGTTCGACCGGATCGATCAGATCAACGCAGACGGTACCGGCGTCCTGCTGGTCGAGCAGAACGCCAAGGAGGCGCTCAGACGGTGCGATCGAGGCTACGTCCTGGTCCAGGGACAGAACCGGTACGTCGCCAGCGGCGAGGCGCTGCTCGCGAACGAACAGGTTCGCCAGGACTTCCTGGGCGGCTAGCCGTGGATCGGCTCGAGCGACGGCTAGTGCGCTCGAGTCGTACTCGCGGCACCGAAAAGAGATCGCCGTCCCGACTAGGCCTCGTACTCGACGGTGTCCTCGACGTCGTAGCCGTCCTCGTGGTAGCGACCGATGTCGTAGGTGACCGCCTCCTGGTCGCCGTTGTCGTCGAACTCGACGGGGCCGGACGCGCCGCGGTACTGGATCTCGTCGCCGTTGGCCGCCATCTCGAGACCGTCGGCCAGGTTCTCGGGCGTGACCTCCTCGCCGTCGGGGTTGGCGACCTCCCGGACCTGTTCGGCGATAGCCGCGCCGTCGAGTTCGCCCGCTGCGAGGGTGGCGAGGATGAGCACCGCCGTCGCGTCGTAGGCCTGGGCGTTGAACACGCCCGGCGAGCTGTCGTACTCGTTTTCGTACAGTTCGTTGAAGTGGTCCGCGCCGTCGCCGCCGGCGCCGGGTGCGGTCCCCATCACGTTCTCCATCGGGTTGTCGACCTGGCCGGGCAGGTCCGGATCGATGAGGCCGTCCGGGACGAGGATCGTCGTCCCGTCGTCGAAGTCACTGTAGAAGTCCCGGAAGATGACCTGACCGCTCTCCGGGTAGCCGACGACCATCAGCAGGTCCGGCTCCTCGCCGACCGTGCTCTCGAGCTCGGAGTCGTAGGAGGCCTGCTCGGGCTCGAACGGCACCTCCTCGAGGACCTCTGCGCCGCGATCCTCACAGCCCGCGACGAACACGTCGTTGAGCCCCTGGCCGTAGTCGTTGTTCAGGTACATCGTGGCGACCGACTCGGCGCCCTCCTGCTCGACGGCGATCTCGGCCATCGCGTCGCCCTGCCACTCGTCGCTCGGCGCGGTTCGGAGCAGGTAATCGCCGGGCATCTCCGTGATGTCGGGCGAGGTGCTCGCCGGCGAAATTGCGACGACCTCGTTGTCGTACCAGACGTCCTCCGCGCAGGTGATCGTCACGTCCGATGCGGCCGCGCCCGTCACCGCCGGATACCCCGCGTCGAGCAGCGCCTCGGCGCGGCTGACCCCGACGTCGGGCGTCGTCTCGGTGTCCTCACGCCGGATGTCGATCTCGAAGTCGACGCCCTCGTCCGCGAGCTGGATCGCCGGCAGCTCGGCCGCGTCGGCGATCGGCGTTCCTAGATCGCCGAGGTCTCCGGACTCGGGCTGCAGGACGCCGACCATCGCGTCGGCGTCACCGTTGTCGTCCGCGTCGGCCTCGCCGTTGCCCGCGCCGAGCGCGTCCAGACAGCCCGCGAGCGAGAACGTTCCCGTTACACCGATTCCCCCCAGTACTTGCCGCCGGTTGAGCTCCCCAACCATGTGGTACGTTGCCACGTTCCGATATAAAGAGTTTCTGTGAACGATAACGCGTATTTTCTCGAGAAAGAAAGTCCAATGGCAGAACCGGTGAGCGAGCCGTCGCGGTGGTCGACGCCCAGTCGGTCGTTTCGTGTGGGCTATGACCGGCACACCCGCTCGAGAAACGGGTGAACGCCGAAAAAGCCAAACGGCGGTCGGTTAGAGGTTCGCGTCGATCCACTCGGCGAACGGTCCGGTGAGGAACTCGACGTAGTCGACGACGCCGAGGTACAGCGAGATGACGAGCACGATGAGGATCGGAACGCGGATCGCCCAGATCCAGGCCTGCCCGAGGCCGTCAAGGGGACCGATTCCCTTCTCGAGTTCGTCGATCGCCGCCTTCGGCGCGATCCAGCCGACGAGGATCGTCAGCATCAACGCGCCGAACACCAGCAAGATGGCGTCGGCGAACAGGTCGAGCAGGTCGAGGAAGATCAGATCGTACGTGACCGGCACTCCGAGCAGGTAGATGACCCCACCCATCCCGACGGCCGCCTGCCACCGTTCGATCCCCTTCTCGTCGATCACGTAGGAGGTGACGACCTCGAGCAGCGAGATCGCACTCGAGAGCGCGGCGAGCGAGACCGTCGCGAAGAACAGCAGTCCGAGGAACTGGCCGCCGGTGACTTCGGCGAACGCCTGGGTCAGCGCGACGAAGATCTCGCCGGCGCCGCCCTCGCCCGGATCGGTCATGTCGCCGGCCCACATGATCGGGAAGACGACGAGTCCGGTGAGGAACGCGATCCCGGTGTCGAAGCCGATGATCGCGGTTCCGTCGGACGCGAGGTTCCGGTCCTCACCTAGGTAGGAGGCATAGGTGATCATCACACCCATCCCCAGCGAGAGGGTGAAAAAGGCCTGTCCGGCCGCGGCCGGCAGGAGTTCGGCCCAGTTCTCGGTGATGGCGCCGAAGTCCGGCGAGAGGTAGTAGGCGTAGCCGCCGCCGGAGCCGGGCAACGTGAACGCCCACACCGCGAGTCCCAGCAACAGGAGGATAATCGCTGGAACCATCACCTTCACCGCGAGTTCGATCCCCTGTCGAATCCCGAGGGCGACGATACCGACAGTCAGCGCCATGAACACGGTGTGCAGGACGAACGCGTCCAGTCCCGTCGAAAGCGCTCCGAACATGATCTCGGGGTCGCCCTCGTAGGCGGCGATACGAGCAGCGTAGCTTCCCCGGAAGCCCTCGAGAGTATACCGAATGAACCAGCCGGCGACGACGCTGTAGTACGAGAGGATGACGAACCCGGTGACGATGAAGATCCCGCCAACGTACGTCCAGATCCCCCCACCGTACTCTTTCAGCGCGCCGACGGGGTTGCGCTTGGTCTTCCGGCCGACGACGAACTCCGCGAGAATTGCGGGAAACCCAACCAGGGCGATGAACAGGAGGTAGACGAAGAGGAACGCCGCACCACCACCTTCACCCGTGACGAACGGAAAGCGCCAGATGTTCCCCAATCCTACCGCGCTCCCAACCGCGGCGAGAATGAACCCTGTCCTCGTGGCCCATGTTTCGCGTTGAACCATATCTCCGTGTTTAAAGGCGACTATATATAACTTTTCGTGGTCGTCCTCGCGCGAGGAGTTGACGTTCCCGATAATTGTGGCAGGTTACGGAATTCTTTTCCTGTTGGTCATCACACAACGGCGTATGCGTCCCACGGCGGTGATCTCGGCATGACGATGGAGGATCGTATCGAGGAACTCGAGGAATTCCGGGAAGAAGCGCGAATGGGCGGCGGTGAGGACCGAATCGAGAAACAACACGACAAGGGGAAGATGACCGCCCGCGAGCGGATCGACTACTTCCTCGACGAGGACACGTTCACGGAGTTCGACCAGCTCCGGACCCACCAGACGAGCCAGTTCGGGATGGAAGAAAAGAAGATCCCGGGCGACGGCGTCGTCACGGGGTATGGCGAGGTCAACGGCCGGACCGTCTTCGTCTTCGCGCACGACTTCACCGTCTTCGGCGGCTCACTGGGCGAAGTCTTCGCCGAAAAGATCTGCAAGGTGATGGACATGGCGATGGAGGTCGGCGCCCCCATTGTCGGGCTCAACGACTCCGCCGGTGCGCGCATCCAGGAGGGCGTTAAGAGCCTGGCGGGCTTTACGGAGATCTTCCGGCGCAACCAGCGCGCGAGCGGTGTCGTTCCCCAGATTTCAGGGATCATGGGCCCCTGTGCGGGCGGCGCGGTCTACTCTCCCTCGATCACCGACTTCATCTTCATGGTGAAGGACACGAGCCACATGTACATCACCGGTCCCGGCGTCACCAAGACCGTCACCGGCGAGGACGTCACCCACGAGGAACTCGGGGGAGCGATGACCCACGCCGACAAGACTGGTGTCGCCGAGTTCGCCTGCGAGAGCGAGGAGCAGGCGTTGGACGACATGAAGCGGTTGCTCTCCTACCTCCCGCAGAACAACGTCGAGGACCCGCCGCGGGTCGAGCCCTGGGACGATCGGGACCGACGCGACGAGGCCCTCAAATCGATCGTCCCCGACAGCCCGCAGAAGCCCTACGATATGACCAACGTCATCGACTCGGTGGTCGACGAGGGCTCGTTCTTCGAGGTCGCGGAGAACTTCGCGAAGAACATCGTCGTCGGCTTCGGCCGCCTCGACGGCCGTTCCGTGGGTCTGGTCGCGAACCAGCCACGGGTCAACGCCGGCACGCTCACCGTCGACGCCTCGATGAAGGGGTCACGGTTCGTCCGCTTCTGTGACGCCTTCAACATCCCGATCGTCTCCTTCGTCGACGTTCCCGGCTACATGCCCGGCACCGATCAGGAACACCGCGGGATCATCCGCCACGGCGCCAAGCTACTCTATGCCTACTCCGAGGCGTCGGTGCCGCTGCTGACGGTCATCACCCGCAAGGCCTACGGCGGCGCCTACTGTGTGATGGCCTCGAAGAACCTCGGCGCCGACGTCAACTACGCCTGGCCGACCGCCGAAATCGCCGTCATGGGACCACAGGGCGCGGTCAACATCCTCTACCGCAAGGAGCTCGCCGAGGCCGAGAACCCCGACGAGCTCCGGGACGAACTCATCGAGGAGTACCGCGAGGAGTTCGCCAACCCCTATACCGCGACGGACAAGGGCTTCCTCGACGACGTCATCCTCCCGACCGAGACGCGCCCGCGACTGATCGACGACCTCGAGATGCTCGAGACGAAACGCGAGGACAACCCCGACAAGAAACACGGCAACATCCCGCTCTGAGATGACCGCACAGCACCAGTCGAACGCCGACTCCGGCACCGACGCCGTCGATCTGCTAGGTGGGCTCCCGGAGGGCGTCGAACTCGAGTTGCCCGACGACGCCGACAGCGAGGAGGCCGCGGCTATCGTCGCCGCGATCGGCGCCCACCTCCACGACCAGGCGCTCGCCGCCGCGGCCGCCGCGGCCGACGAGGAGGAGACCTGGCAGGACCGCCGCTGGGCCTTTGCCGGCCGCGTGCGCGCCCAGCAGCAACGCACCGTCCGCGTGCCGCTCGACGCGCCGACCGATCCCTGGTCGGCCGCCGGACGAACCGACCGGTTCTGAGCGGGGCTCGAGCCGTCGACCTCTCGTTTTTCACGCGCTCGCTTCGAAGCGGTAGGGAGTGAAATTTCGTCCCCTCGACGGTAGAACTATACTCCCGACTCGAGAACCGTCCGACAGCGAAGATGTCAGCAGTACGAACACACGGCGGGGAGCGAATCGGATCGATGCAACGAGGCGACCCAAACCGGGTCGGCGTCGAATGAGGGGACGGCTCGCGCTGTTCGCGGTCGTGCTCGTCGTGCTGACCGCGGGCTGTGGCGGACTCGTCGGCGACGACGGCGATGACGACGAGGAGGGCGGCGACCGCGAGCTGGCACCCGGGCTTGCCGAGTCGGGCGTAACGGACTCCAACCTGCTGGTCAACGAACACCGCAGCCAGCTCGAGGACCGGCCCTTCCGGACGGAACTCGAGCGAACGGTCGTCGACGACGGGACGACCATCGGAGCAGAACACGTCTCACAGGCCGTCGCAGCCGGTGGCGCGCCGGCCCGCGAGCGCACGGTGCTGGAGGACGACACCGGGACGGTCGAGTACGACCAGTGGATCCAGCCCGAGACGCCGCTCGTGCGACACAACGAGTCCGGCTCGGTCGCCTACGGCGTCGGCGGTCACCAGTCGGTCGGTCCGTCGCCGCCGATCCCGCTGGACGACGCCTACGACGCCGTCGACTCGGTCGCGGTCGAGGAGGACTCGAGCGAGCGGTACGTCCTCGAGGGAACCACCGAAGATCTCGGGAGCTACGAATCGGTGGCGTTCACGCTCGTCCTCGCCGAGGAGGGTTATCTCGAGGCGTACGCACTCGAGGGTATCCTGCCGGACGACGAGGAGTCCGTCCTCGCGACGGATCGGACGACCGTCGAGGAGGAGTTCTTCCTAGAGCCGACCGAGACCGGACCCGAGGAGCCGGCGTGGCTCGAGGAGGCCCGCGAGGAGATCGCCGCCGAACACGACGACTGACGGCGCGTGCGGCCGCTTCGGTCGAAAGTTGTCAACTGGAAGGAGTTCATCGGTTGACCGATTCGTTGCGAAAAAGTAAGGTAGGCGCCCCGTGACGGTTCTGACAGAAATGTTCAGGAAGGTTCTCGTTGCGAACCGCGGGGAGATCGCCGTTCGGGTGATGCGGGCCTGCGAGGAGTTGAACGTCGGAACCGTCGCGGTCTACTCGGAGGCCGACAAGGACTCGGGACACGTCCGCTACGCCGACGAGGCGTACAACGTCGGCCCGGCCCGCGCGGCCGACTCCTACCTCGATCACGAGGCCGTCATCGAGGCTGCGCGCAAGGCCGATGCCGACGCGATCCACCCGGGGTACGGCTTCCTCGCGGAGAACGCCGAGTTCGCCGCGAAAGTCGAGGACGCCGACGGGATCACCTGGGTCGGCCCCTCGAGTTCGGCGATGGAGTCGCTGGGTGAGAAGACCAAGGCCCGGAAGATCATGAGCAAGGCCGACGTCCCGATCGTTCCCGGCACCACGGATCCCGTCACCGACCCCGAGGAGGTCAAAGCGTTCGGCGAGAAGCACGGCTACCCGATCGCCATCAAGGCCGAGGGTGGCGGTGGCGGCCGCGGGATGAAGGTCGTCTGGGACGAAAGCGAGGTCGAGGAGCAACTCGAGAGCGCGAAACGGGAGGGCGAGGCGTACTTCGACAACGACTCCGTGTATCTGGAGCGCTACCTCGAGAACCCGCGTCACATCGAGGTCCAGATCCTCGCCGACGGCGAGGGTAACGTCCGCCACCTGGGCGAGCGGGACTGCTCGCTCCAGCGCCGCCACCAGAAGGTCATCGAGGAAGGACCGTCCGCGGCGCTGACCGACGAGCTCCGCGAGCGGATCGGCGAGGCCGCCCGTCGCGGGGTTGCCGCGGCCGACTACACCAACGCCGGCACCGTCGAGTTCCTCGTCGAGGAGGACCTCGGCCGGGACGGCCTGCTGGGGCCGGACACCAACTTCTACTTCCTCGAGGTCAACACCCGGATCCAGGTCGAACACACCGTCACCGAGGAGATCACGGGCATCGACATCGTCAAACGCCAGATCAGGATCGCCGCGGGCGAGGCGGTCGATTTCGCCCAGGACGACGTCGATATCGACGGCCACGCCATCGAGTTCCGGATCAACGCCGAGAACGCCGCGAAGGATTTCGCGCCCGCGACGGGCGGCGAGCTGACGACCTACGACCCGCCGGGCGGGATCGGTGTTCGGATGGACGACGCGCTCAAGCAGGGCGACAAGCTCGTGACCGACTACGACTCGATGATCGCGAAGCTGGTCGTCTGGGGTGCCGACCGCGAGGAGTGTCTCGAGCGCTCGCTGCGGGCCCTGCGGGAGTACGAGATCGAGGGAATCCCGACGATCATCCCGTTCCACCGGCTGATGCTCTCCGACGAGCGGTTCGTCGAGAGCACCCACACGACGAAGTATCTCGACGAGGAGCTCGACGAGAGCCGGATCGAGGAGGCTCAGGCCCAGTGGGGCTCCGAGAGCGCCGACGCGGGCGACGACGAGGAGGCCGTCGAGCGCGAGTTCACCGTCGAGGTCAACGGGAAGCGGTTCGAGGTCAACCTCGAGGAACACGGCGCGCCGGCGATCCCGGCGGGTAACGGCGGCGCCCAGTCTCAGGCCGGCGGGCCGCCCGAGCCGGCCGGCGGTTCCAGCGAGGCCGAGACCGAGATCGACGGCGACGGCGAGACCGTCGATGCCGAGATGCAGGGGACGATCCTCGGCGTCGAGGTCGAGGTCGGCGACGAGGTCGAAGCCGACGACGTGCTGGTCGTCCTCGAGGCGATGAAGATGGAAAACGACATCGTCGCCTCCCGCGGCGGCACCGTCTCCCAGATCGCCGTCGAGGAGGGCGAGAGCGTCGACATGGGCGACACGCTGGTCGTCCTCGAGTAGTCGTACTGCCCGCCCGCTCGCCCCCTTGCGAAACCATCGCAATATATACTGCCGCGAACGAATAGCGAAATAGAGTATACGAATGACCGCCCTCCGTTCGACTGCTTCGACGCTGTACGTGGTTCGAAGCGAGGTCGATCCCGACTGCGAGTACCACTGCGATGCGCTGGCATCGCGGTTTCCCGACGCCACCGAGATCGACTTCGTCGCGGGCGAGCGGCCCCCGCTCGAGGACGCCGACGGCGTCGTGTTGACGGGGAGCACGGCGGCCGTCTACGAGGCCGACCGCCGGCCGTGGATCGCCGACCAGGAGGCGCTGGTCCGCGAACTCGTCGATCGAAAGATCCCGACGCTTGGAGTCTGTTTCGGCCACCAGGTAGCCAACGCGGCGCTTGGCGGGACCGTCGAGAACGTCGGCACGACCGCGACGCTCGTCGAGGCCGACCTCGCCGACGATCCGCTGTTCGAGGGCGTCGCCCCCGTCGTCCCCGCGGTTCACGGCGACGCCGTCACCGAGCCGGGCGAGGAAATGGATGTGATCGTCGCGGCCGACCACGCCCCCGTGTTCGGCACGCGCCACCGGTCGGCCCCGCTGTGGACCGTCCAGTTTCACCCCGAGATCACCGCCGCCGTCCGCGACCGCCTCGTCGAGGACTTCGGCTGGGAGTCGAAGCCGTTTTCGTTCGACGACGTCTCGGCCGACCGCGTCTTCGAGAACTTCCGGACGCTCGTCGACGAGCGACGGGAGTGACCGGGAGGCTGCGGTCAGGAATCGAGATTCAGCAATGAGCCGACAGCGTCGGCCACGTCGTCCATGGTGGCGTCGGCGCGATCGACCTCACCGGTGAGACTCAGGTACCCGTGAGCGAGCGACGGGGAGTGACAGTGATGCGTCTCGACGCCGTCGGATCGCAGTCGGTCGGCGTAGGCGGCTCCCTCCGAACGAAGCACGTCGTGGCCGGCCGTCGCGACCACCGCGGGTGGACAGCCCGCGAGCGAGTCGGCCCACAGCGGGGCCGCGAGCGGGTCCTCGGCGTCGGCCGGCTTCGCGAGGTACTGTTCCCAGAACCACGCCACGTCCGCACGGAAGAGCAACGGTGCGTCCGCGTGCTCGCGGTACGACGATCGCTCGAGGTCGGGATCGAGCATCGGGTAACAGAGCAGCTGTACGGCGAGGGACACGTTCCGCTCGCGAGCCCGGAGCGCGAGCGCGGCGGCGAGCCCGCCCCCGGCGCTGGTTCCGGCGACGCCGATCCGATCGGGGTCGACGCCGATCCGGTCGGCCTCGTCCCGGGTCCACTCGAGTGCGGCCCAGGCGTCCTCGAGGGCGGCCGGGAACGGGTGTTCGGGCGCCAGCCGGTAGTCGACCGAGACCACGACCGCGCCGATCCGCGCCGCGAACTCCCGGCAGAGGTCGTCGGCCGAATCGAGCGTGCCGAGGACCCAGCCGCCGCCGTGACAGAAGACCAGCGCCGGGGGTGGATTCCGCTCGGTCTGTAGACCGGGGCGATAGATCCGTATCGGCACGTCGCCGTCGGGTCCCTCGAGACGATGGTTCCGAACCCGCTCGAGCCTCGGTCCGTCCCCTGCAGCGAAGACCTCGTCCTCGAGGCGTCGCGCCTCGGAGACGGACAGCTCGTGCCACGCGGGGAGGTCGGCCACTCGGCCGCTTTGGAGCAGCTCCGCGAGCTGGGGGTCGAGTTCCGCGGTCGCCTCGTCGTCCATACGCCGACTGAGTCCCGGAGGATAGTAGCGGTACCGTCGAGCCGTCGGATCGTGCGGTCACGACCGCGACAGCGGCGCGGTGCCGAAACCTTCCAGTGGGCACTCCCCAACTGTCCGGCATGGACCCCGGCTTCGACCCGGATCGATCCGACGACGTAGCCGACCCCCGTGAACGGGACGCGAGCGACCCCCTGGCCGAGTTCCGGCAGCGGTTCGACGTTCCCGGCGAACTCTACCTGGACGGCAACTCGCTCGGCCCGGTTTCGGACGCCGCCGAGCGATCGCTCGAGCGCGCGCTCGAGGAGTGGCGCGAACTCGGCATCGAGGCGTGGACCGATGCCGACCGACCCTGGTTCCGGTACGGCGAATCCCTCGGCGACGAGCTCGCGGGGCTGGTCGGCGCCGACGGGGAGGAGGTCGTCGTCGCCAACTCGACGACGGTCAACATCCACACGCTCGTCGGCACCTTCCTGGACGCGCGGGACGACCGCCCGCCCGGAATCCTGGTCAACGAGCTCGATTTCCCGACCGACCACTACGCGATCCGGTCCCAACTGCGCCAGCGCGGGCACGATCCGGACGAGCACCTCCACGTCGTCGAGAGCCGGGACGGCCGAACGATCGCGGAGGACGACGTCGTCGCGGCCTTAGAGGACCGCGAGGTCGACATCGTGTTCATGCCGTCGGTGCTCTACCGGAGCGGGCAGCTGCTCGATGTCGAACGCATCACCGAGGCGGCCCACGAACACGACGCGCTCGCGGGCTTCGATCTCGCACACTCGGTCGGCGTCGTTCCCCACGAGCTCTCCGCCCACGGCGTCGACTTCGCCGTCTGGTGTAGCTACAAGTACCTCAACGCCGGCCCGGGAGCGATCGCCGGGCTCTACGTCGACGACCGTCACTTCGGCGAGACGCCGGGACTCGCAGGCTGGTGGGGCCACGAGAAGGAGACGCAGTTCGAGCTCCGCGAGCGGTTCACGCCTGCGGAATCGGCGGGCGCCTGGCAGATCGGCACGGTTCCGGTGCTCGCCGCCGCACCGCTTGCCGGCTCGCTCGAGATCGTCCGCGAGGCCGGCATCGATCGGATTCGGAAGAAGTCCCTCGAGCTGACCGCGACGCTCATCCGACTCGTCGACGAGAGGCTCGCCGAGTACGGCTGTACGGTCGGGACGCCGCGGGCGTCGGAGGATCGAGGCGGCCACGTGGCGATCGAACACCCCGAGGCCGAACGAGTGAGCGAGGCGTTGCGCAAGCGCGGCGTCGTCGTCGACTTCCGCCCGCCGAACGTGATCCGTGTCTGTCCGGCACCGCTGTACACCGGCTTCGTCGACGTCCACGAGTTCGTGGCCCAGCTCCGGGACGTCCTCGAGACCGGCGCCTACGAGGACGTCGATCCCGCCGGGAGCGTGAGCTAGACGCCGACGACGTCCTCGTCGGTCGGCCCCTGCCCGTCGAACTCCTCGACGAGCGCGTCGAGACGCTCGGGATCGTCCGCACCGGTGAGCCGTCGGGTCGCGGTTTCGCAGTCGGCGTCGATGCCGAGGTCCGCACAGGCCAGGTCGGCCGTCGCCTCGGCCATTCGCCGGTAGGTCGTCAGCTTCCCACCGACGATCGTCGCGAGGTTGGCGACGTCCTCGTCGGCGTGGTCGAGCAGGTGAAAGCCCCGCGAGATCCCCCGTGCGTCGAGGGCCGCCTCCTCGGGCTCGTAGAGCGGACGGACGCCCCACCACGTCCGCAGGTGGGCGGCGTCGGCGACCGCGGGGAGCATCTTCGCACACTCCTCGACGGAGCGTTCGACCTCCCAGTCGGCGCGCTCGTACTCCTCGGGATCGTCGACGGGGACGCTCGTCGTACCCAGAACGACCTCGTCGTCGTGGGGGACGACGATGTCGCCGTCGTCGGGATCCCGACAGCGGTTGAGAACCGGCTCGAGGCGGTCGTAGTCGACCGAGATCATCACGCCCCGCGTCGGGCGGAGGTCGACCGTTCCTCCGGCCAGCGCGGCGACGTCGCCGGCGTAGGGGCCGGCGGCGTTGACGACGTACGCCGGCTCGATCGTCTCGCCGACCTCGCCGCCGAGGTCGACCTCCGTGATGCGACCGTCCTCGCGACGCATGTCGGTGACCGGTGCGTGGGTCAGAATCTCCGCACCGTGTTCGCGGGCGTCGGCCGCGTTCGCCGCGACCAGCCGCGAGGGGAGGACGACGCCGTCGGGGACGCGCATCGCCCGCTCGACCTCGTCGCTCAGATCGGGAATCTCGTCGCGTGCGGTAGCGCCGTCGACGACCTCCGTCGGGATACCGACCTCCTCGCAGGCCTCGCGTTTGGCCTCGAAGTAGGCGGGGTCGTCCCCGGTCAGCTGGACGAAGAGCCCGCCCGTCTCCCTGACGCAGGCACCCGCGATCTCGGCGAGCGTACGGCTCTCCTCGAGACAGGCCCGGGCTTCGGGACCGTCGGCCTCGGCGTACCGGGCGCCGCTGTGGAGCAGGCCGTGAGAACGTCCCGAGGTACCCGCCGAGAGCCCGCCGCGCTCGGCGAGGGTGACGTCGACGCCCCGAAGCGCGAGGTCTCTGGCGATTCCGGTGCCGGTGGCGCCGCCGCCGACGACGAGGACGTCGGTTCGGTTGTTCATGTCCCGTCCCAGGGACCGCGGAGGGACATGCCTTTCACCTCACGCAGTAGGGCTCGAGGACTCCCACGGGAGGGGACCGTCGTACCCCGACGGGACGTACGGACAGAGCGGATCGCTCTCGAGCGGGTTTCCGGTGTGGGCGTACGCCCGCGAGCGACTGCCGCCACAGACCGTTCGGTAGGGACAGGCCCCACACTTCCCCTCGAGGGCGTCGCGATCCCGGAGCTTCCGGAACAGGGGCGCCTCGCGGTACAGTTCGTGGACCGGCCGCTCACGGACGGAGCCGACCGACTGCGGGAGAAAGCCCGAGGGGTAGACCTCGCCGGTGTGGCTGACGAACGCGAAGCCGTCGCCCGCGATGACCCCGGTTCGGCCACCGTTGCCCCCGCCCCCGTCCGCGTCCGACGCGTCGTCCGCGCTGCGCTGGGCGACCACGCGACGGTAGTGGGGCGCCTCGGTGGTCTTGAGCCCGAACGGTTCCTCCTCGGCCACCACGGCGAGCCACCGCATCACGGCGTCGGCCTCGGCGGGGTCGATCGGCTCGAGGACCCGCCCACGACCGATCGGGACCAGGAAGAACACGCTCCACATGACGGCGCCGACCTCGCTCACCAGCGAGCGGATCGCGGGGAGGTCGCCGACGGTCTCCCGGCAGACGGTCGTGTTGACCTGGACCGGGATCCCAACGTTTCGTGCATCTTCGACGGCCCGAATCGTCTCCGCGAAACTGCCCGTCTCGCCGCGGAAGGCGTCGTGGCGCTCCGCGGAGGCGCCGTCGAGGCTGACGGCGATTCGCTTGAGCCCCGCGTCGGCGAGGGCCTCGACCCGGGCGGTCGACAGCGAACGGGTCCCGCTGGGGGTCATCGTCGTTCGCAGCCCCAGCTCGTCGCCGTAGGCCACCAGCTCCGCGATATCGTCCCGGACGAGCGGATCCCCGCCCGAGAGAACCACGAGCTGTCCCTCCCCAAACGCGGTCGCCTCCTTGAGCAGCCGTCTCCCCTCGGCGGTCGAGAGCTCGTCGGGATGACGGTCGGGCTGGGCGTCGGCCCGGCAGTGGTCACAGGAGAGGCCGCAGGCCTGGGTGACCTCCCAGATGAGCACGACCGGTCGCTCGGACGTATCGACGTGGTGCATCGGTTCGAAACTGGTCGCGGCGAGGACAAAACCGGACCTCGCGTTCTCGAGGCCCGGGAACGGGCGGGAAGATGTTCGCCACAACCGACTTCGGGGAGGCGTCGACTCGACGTCCGTATGGTCGAGAAGACGGTGCGCTCGAGGGTCGACAGCGAGTCATCGGGGTCGAGTCCCCGCTGGGAGGTGTTCGTTCGCGACGAGGCGTCCGATCCGCTGACTTACGCAGGGAGCGTGGTCGCAGCCGACGACGAGACCGCCCACGAGCACGCCTCGCGGCTGTTCGGCTGGTACGCCGTCGAGGTGTGGGTCTGTCCGGCCGACGACATCGAGCGGTACTCGTCGCGAGAGAACGAACCCGATGACGCCAGTCGAGCTCGCGGAGACGGGGCGGAGCCCCGCGTCTACGAGGAGACCGAGGGAACGCCTCGGGTGCGCGAGCGCTGGTTCGGATTGCTGTACCGGTTTACCGGCGTAACCGCGACCCGGGCGGCGGTTGAGTTGGTAATGAAGTAGACCGTATGAACGACGGCGCGACTCAGCAACAGAACATGAACGGGTAGATCAACGCTACCCGGTCGCCCGCCTCGAGTTCGGTCTCGAACCCCTCGAAGTGCTCGTTGAACCGGCCGTTGATACAGACGCGAGCGTAGGGGCGGGTCTGGTCGCCCTCGGGGTTCTTTCGCCAGGTTCCCGGCAGTTCGTCGGGAACCGGCGCCCAGCCCCTGGCCGTCGCATCGGCCTCGGTCTCGGCGATGAGCAGCTCCTCGACGTCGTACTCCTCGAAGAAGGCCTCGAGGAACTCCCGCAGGGTCGTCCCCTCGAAGGTGAACTCGAGGTCGTGGTCGCCGACGGCGTCCCGGACGTGGCCCGTACACCGAACGTCGACGGTCGTCGTTTGCACCTGCTGGTCGACCGCAGCGGTCGTCTCTGTAGTCATACCTGAAAAGACGGGCCGATCGGCCAAACGGATACTGCCGAACATGTTCACCGTTCCGAGATCGCATCGACCACATTCCCTCTCAGTACGGCGGTTTCTCGAATCGGTTACTGTTGGCTACTTTTGGAGATCGACGGAACGTCATGCAACATTTAGTAAGGAATAAACAGTATTTCAGCCTAGGCGAAGGAAGAAAAAGATTATGTGTCGTTGATTGCTGCGTTTGAGTGCAGACGATGTCCCTCCAAACAGACCACCCACTGCATCCCGCCGAGGACGGGCAAGACGCCGACGCGAAGCCGGTATCGCTCGACGACGACGACATTTTCCACATTCTCCAGACGAACCGTCGTCGAGACGCGATCCGATACCTCCTCGAGCACGACGAACCGGTCAGGATGCGCGACGTCGCCGAGTACGTCGCCGCCATAGAAAACGACACGACCGTCGCGGAGCTGAACTCGACGGAGCGCCAGCGCGTCTACATCCCGCTGTACCAGTCCCACCTCCCGAAACTCGACTCGGAAGGGATCATCGAGTACAACAAGTCCCGCGGGATCGTGCGCCCGACCGAGACGCTCGAACTGTTCCGTCCGTACCTCGAGTTGCCCGGCGCCGACGGCGAGGGCGACACCGACGCCGGCCGACTCGAGCGCCGCGAGACCGTCCTCGCCGTAACGAGCGCGAGCCTGCTGCTCGCCTCGGCGGTCGGCGTCTACGCCGCCGTCAACGCCGCTGCGACGAGTTTCGCGCTTGCGGCCGTCATCGGCGCGATCGCGATCCCCGGCCTGGCGGTCGGAACGATCGCCACTGCAGCGTTCGCGCTGCTGGTCGGAACGAACTACAGGCCGTCGTTCGGCCCGTTCTCGGAGTAGGGACTCGAGAACGAAAGGGTGGTGTCTGTTACTCTGTTTCTGCTATTCGAGCCGTTCCCGTAACCGCGTCGACGTCGATCGCGACGGGTCCACGGTCGGTCTCGAGCGTGACGGTCCAGGTTCCGCTGGTCCGATACGGCTGTTCAAGCAGCGAGAGCTCGGCGTACCCCTCGTCGGTCGCCTTCGTGCGGGCGATGCGCTCGGCCGCCTCGGGCGCTTCGATCTCGATCTCGTCGGTGAGCCGAACGCTGACAACCGGAACGTCCGACAGCCGGACGACCCGCTCGGCGACGCTCCCGACCAACACACGGTCGAGTCCCGTCCGACCCTGCGTTCCCATGACGACCATATCGATCCCCGCCTCCTCGATGTAGTCGAGGATCTCCTCGTGGGGAACGCCGCTCTCGACCGCGGTCGTGACTGAGACCCCGTCGCGGACGGCTTCGGTCTCGACCCGTTCGACCGCTCGTCGTGCGCCCGCGGTTACGTCCGCCCGATCCTCGAGGGTACCGAGCGGCCCCTCGGGAACGACCGACAGCGCGTGGACCGTCGCGTCGAAGCGGTCCGCGATCGTCAGCGCGTGCGTGATCGCTCGTCGGGTCCCGTCGCTCCCGTCCGTCGGCACGAGGACGTTCTGGTACATCGGGCCGAAGGTTAGCGTGGCGGGAATAAATAGCCCGTGCCGGCGGCCGGTAGTACCGACTCGTCCGTCGGCAGGCGTTATTTCCGGTAGCCGATTCACCGAACGTCTCGAACAGTGTGAACGCTTTTCATCGTACGCGAAGACGTTGTCGTGGAACATGACAAATCTTGTCAACCGCGTCGCGAAGACCGTCCGCCAGTACGGCGAGAACGCTGCGATCGGATTCCGGGGGAGCGAGACGAGCTACGAGGAGTTCTGGGGCCAGACCGGCGCCTTCGCCGCCGCGCTCGAGGAGCGCGAGATCGGCGGGGGCGACCGGGTCGCGATCTACCTGCCGAACGTGCCGCCGTTCGTCATCGCCTTCCACGGCACGCTGCGGGCCGGCGGGGTCGTCGTCCCGATGAACCCCCAGTACAAGGCTCGAGAGATCGGTCACCTGCTCGCCGACAGCGGAGCGACGGTCGTCGTTACGCTGGCCGATCTCGTTCCGTTCGTCGAGGAGGTCCGCGACGAGACCGACGTCGAACACGTCGTCGCAGTCGGCGGCGAGGCAGACGGCGCGACGCCTTTCAAGGAGTTCCTCGAGCCCGGCACACCGGACGTCGTCGAGCGTGACGACGACGACGTCGCGGTCCAGCCCTACACCAGCGGGACGACGGGCCGTCCCAAGGGCGTCCAGCTCACCCACCGCAACCTCGAGTCCAACGCCCGGATGGCCAACGAGCTCATTCCGGACGGGATCCGCCCGGACGACAAACAGCTCGGCGTCCTTCCGCTGTTCCATATCTACGGGATGACCGTCGTGATGAACGCGACGCTGTTCGGGGGCGGTACCTACTACGCGGTGCCGGAGTGGGACGCCCAGGAGGCCGTCTCGATCGTCGAAGACCAGGAGCTGACGCTGATGCACGGCGTGCCGGCGATGTACAACGACGTCATCAACCAGCCCGACGCCGAATCGTTCGATCTCTCCTCGCTGCGGCTCTGTGGCGTCGGCGGCTCGGGCATCCCCGTCGAAGTCCTCCGGCGGTTCGAAGAGCTGTACGACGTGCAGCTCTACGAGGGGTACGGACTGACCGAGACCAGCCCGATCACCCACTTCAACAGCCCCGTCGACGGGCGACGCGTCGGCAGTATCGGGCGGACGGTTCCCGGGGTAGACGCTCGAGTCGTCGACGGGAACTTCGACGAGCTCGCTCCGATCACCGAGGGGCCCGTCGACGAAGCGAACACGGATATCGACGAGATCGCCGGCGAAATCGTCGTCTCCGGGCCGAACGTGATGAAGGGCTACTACGGCCTCCCCGAGGCCAACGAGAGGGCGTTCACCGAAAGCGACGGCAAGCGGTGGTTCCACACGGGCGATCTCGGCTACCGCGACGAGGACGACTTCTTCTACGTCGTCGACCGCGAGAAACACATGATCGTCACGGGCGGCTACAACGTCTACCCGCGGGAGGTCGAGGAGTTGCTGTTCGAGCACGAGGCGGTCGCCGACGCCGCGGTCGTCGGGATTCCAGACGAGCGCCGCGGCGAGACCGTAAAGGCGTACGTCGTCCCCGTTCCCGACGCCGACGTCGAACCCGACGGGATCAGGGAGTACTGTCTGACGAACCTCGCGGAGTACAAACACCCTCGCGAAGTCGAGTTCGTCGAGGAACTTCCCCGGACGACCACCGGGAAGGTCCAGAAGTTCAAGCTCCGCGAGCGCGAAGAGGACGCCGCGGAGTAGCGGCCCGAGGAACGGAGCTCGAGCCACGAGAGCCGGGCGAAGTCGGGAGACGAAATCGTCACCCGCGTGCGCCCCGGTGGGGCGTGATATCACGGTTCTCAAAAGTTCTTTATTTTAGCATTACGTATCTAATACGTCGCCTTTCCTGCGGGTGGGCGCGAGGTGCAAATGACGAACACAAGAGATGTACTCCTATTCGGACTGTTAGCTGTCGTGTGGGGATCTGGATTCACCGCGATCGAGGTCGGACTGGACTCGTTGCCGCCGCTGCTGTTCGCGGCGTTTCGTTTCGATACCGCTGCGCTGGTTTTCTTCGCGCTCGTCGTCGCGAGCGGTGCCCGGTTGCGCCCGGGGAGCCGCGACGACATCTGGCTGGTCCTGACGACCGGGGTTTTCCTGATCGGGGCCCACTTCGCCCTGCTGTTTCTCGGACAACGCCACGTCTCGAGCAGCGTCGCGGCGATCGTGCTGAGCTTCGCGCCGATCGTCACCCCCGCAATCGCGCTCGCGGTCCTTCCGTTCCACCGGATTCGAGCGACGGACGTTCTCGGCTTGCTCGTCGGATTCGTCGGCGTCGCCGCCATCGCCGTCGCGGGTGGGTCCCTCGGCGGTCGATTCGCCGGCATCGCGCTCCTGTTCGGCGCGGCCGTCACGTTCGCGTTTGGCTCCGTGCTCACCCAGCGATTCTCCCGGACCCTCCCGCTGGTCTCGCTGCAGGCCTGGTCGATGCTCGTCGGCGCGGCAATCCTTCACGTCGGCAGCCTCGCCCACCCTTCGGAGGCACTCTCGGGAGTCGACTGGAACGGCGGGGCGATCGCGGCGATCGCCTACCTCGGTGTCGTCTCCACCGTCGGCGGGTTCCTGCTGTACTTCGCGCTGCTCGAGCGCGTCGGTCCGACCAACGCGAGCCTCGTCAGCTACGCAACCCCGGTCATCGCGGCGGTGTTCGGTGCGGCGCTGCTGGGCGAACCGATCACGGTCGTAATGGCGCTCGGGTTTGCGCTCATCGCCGTCGGGTTCGCGCTCTGCCAGATCCGCCCCCTCTGGCAGCTCGTTCGCGGCCTTTGGGGCTCGCGGCACGCCCCCATCGAAGGCGGAGCGGTTCGGGTGCGCGGCAACGAGTACGTCCTCGAGGAGCCGACCCTCGAGCGCTCCCGTGTCAGCACGGGTCAGGGGTACGGTCCCTCCAACGGCCGGAACGGAACCGCCCAACCGGTAGCTGACGACTGAGCTGCTCGTATCGAAAACGAACGCAATCATCCAGTTGCTTTCTCTCGGTTCATCCAATCGTGGGGAGGTACCGGCGAATCGGGCCTGACGCTCGGCTCCATCGCCGTCGAGGCGAGTTCCAGTCACTCCGCCTCGAGCGGGCACACGTCCGCCGACGGGTCCGAGGTCGTCGACCGACACCGCGCGAACCACGTCCTCGTTTCGTCGTACGCCAACAGGTCGGCGACCGCGGCGTAACAGTCGACCGCTCGATCGTCTTCGCGGTCGTCCGGCCGTTCACCGTCGTCGGCGTCCCTGGCCGACTCCGTCTCGAACACTCGGATCGACGCCGTTTCGTGGCCGTCGAATCGAACGTCGACGCGGTACCGTCCGGGCGCCGACGGCCAGCCGCAGTGGACGTCCGTTCCCGGGACGACTCCCGCTTCGTCGTCATACGCCGCGACCGTCTCGGTTGCCGAGAAGACGCGCTCGTCGCCCCGGTAAACGTCGACGTGAGCGGTTCGCTCGCGCTGGGTCTGGTTCGTGAGGATGATTCGGCCGAGATGGACGTCCTCGCCCCGGTTACCGAGGGCGGCGACACAGACCGCGGCGCCACCGATCGACGCCGAACTGAGCGAAGCGAGGACGCCCCGTCGATGCATAGCTGACGAGTCTCCCATCGGAGTAAGTATTTTCGGGCCCGCGATCACCGTCGTATTCGTCGGCGGTCCGTGGCGACGATTGGACAGCCCCGGTCAGCCACGTTTCGCGGCTGTGTAGTCGCTCGGCCTCGCTGCGATCGAGAAGTGACGGTGCGTAACGGAACCGAACCCGGTTCGAGGCCGCTCGAGCGAGGCCCATTTTCGCCGCTCAGTGAGAAAGCTGAGAGGACACGGAGCCGGCCACTGAGGTCGAACGGCAGGCACAGTCGCCGACTCGTCCTCGAGAAGGAACCCGACGGCGCTACTGGCTTTCGGCCCGATTCCCCTCGGTCGGCCCGCCCCCGACGGGTGAGAGCGTCGAGACGCGAGCGTTCTCCTTGATCTCGAGCCCGCCGTCGGGAACCGAGAGGGGGAGCAGCGGGAGGTGAGAGCTGACCTGGACGGTCGGGTGAGACCCCCCGCGAGCCAGCAACTCGTTGTTCGGCTGGAGGAGCAGCGGCTCCTCGAGGTCGGTGAGGAACTCGTTGTGCTGAAGCACGTACCGGCCGCCCTCGAGGGACCACCAGCCGTACTCGTCGTCGGGGTCGCGCCGGCTGGTTTCGACGGGCTCGAGGTCGGCGTCGGCCAGCTCGTCGCCGCCGAAATCGAGGCTTCCGGGGGCGGCGACCTGGTAGATCGCGCTCACCGTCAGGTCGATCCCGCGGTCGTGGACCTGTACCGGTTCGTACACGAGGTTGTCGACGGCGTCGGCGATCGGGTGGTCGTCGCTCATATCGGTCGAACCGACGGTCCCGAGCGGCAAAAAACGTGCCGCCCGGAGAGAGCGAAACGGTATCGTACCGTCGGTCGGAACGGCGACGCATGGACGTCAATCGGCAGCGACTCCGCAGGGATATCGAGGAGAACGCCGCGTTCGGCGCGACCGACGCCGAGAGTGGACGGGGCCGAACCGTCCTCGCGGGAACCGAGGCCAACCGGGAGGCACGGGATCGGTTCGTCGACCACTGTGCGGACGCGGGACTCGAGGTCTCGGTCGACGCCGTCGGCAACGTCGCTGCGACCTGGGTCCCCGAGAACGCCGATCCCGAGGCTGCCCCGGTCGCAACGGGCAGCCACCTCGACTCGGTCCCCGAGGGCGGGATCTTCGACGGACCGCTGGGCGTCTACGGTGCCCTCGAGGCCGTCCGGACGCTACAGGAGACCAATCTCAAGGGCAGTCTCGAGCGCCCGATTACGGTGGTCTCGTTCACCGAGGAGGAGGGCACCCGCTTCGGCGGCGGGATGTTCGGCTCGTCGGTCGCCACGGGTCGCCGGAGCGTCGACGACGCGCTCGCCGCGACCGACGACGAGGGGATCGCCGTCGAGGACGCCCTCGAGTCGATCGGCTACCGGGGCGAGGGGGCCCTCGACGCGGGCGCGTGGGACGCCTTCCTCGAGCTCCACATCGAGCAGGATACGCGTCTCGAGGAGCGCGGGATTCCGGTCGGGATCGTGACGACGATCACCGGAATCACCCACGCGACCGCCGAGTTCGTCGGCGAGGCGAACCACGCCGGAGCGACGGGGATGGACGAGCGAACGGACGCCCTTGCGGCGGCCAGCGAGTTCGTGCTGGACGTCGAGTCGGCGGGCCGCGAGCACGCCGACGCCGGCGAGGGGACGGCCGTCGCGACCGTCGGCAAGAGCCGGGTTCGGCCGAACGCGACGAACGTCGTCCCCGGGACGGTCGAGCTCGGCGTCGACGTGCGGGACGTCGAGTACGACACGATGGAGACGATCCTCGAGGATGCGACGACGACCCTCGAGCGACTCGAGGCCGAACGCGGCGTCGAGACGGGTTTCGAACGCGAGATCGACGTCGAGCCGGCGCCGATGGACCGTCGGTGTCGGGACGCCCTCGAGCAGGCTGGCGCCGAGGCGGGGATCGACACCGTCGAACTGCACTCCGGGGCGGCCCACGACGCGATGCGAGTTTCGCGGGTGACCGATGCGGGGATGCTGTTTGCCCCCTCGCGGGACGGGCTCTCGCACACGCCTCTCGAGTGGACCGATTGGGAGGATTGTGCGACAGCGACGCAGGTACTCGCGGGAGCGCTCGCGGAACTCGCGGGCGCCGACGAGGGCTAACCCGTTCCCCGAACGCTTTGGTAGACCCTCCCGCAAGGGGAGGTATGACCGACGTTCTCAGCGAGGAGATGGCGAGATTCGTTCGCGCGGTCGGCCCAGAGCCCGACGAGACCCTGCGCGAGATGGACGAGTACGCCGACTCGGCAGACTTCCCCCACGTCGGACCCGAGGTGGGCGGCTTTCTGCGATTTCTCGCCCGCATCGTCGACGCCGAGCGGATCTTCGAGTTCGGCTCGGGCTACGGCTACTCGGCGTACTGGTTCGCCGACGCGCTCCCGGAGACGGGCGAAGTTGTCCTCACCGAGGTCGACGAGGACGAGCTCGAGCTGGCCCGCGAGTACATGGCCGCGGGCGGCTACGACGACCGCGCGCACTACGAACTCGGCGACGCCCTCGAGACGATCGAGGAGTACGCGGGGCCGTTCGACGTCGCGTTGATCGACCATCAGAAACACCGTTACGTCGACGCCTTTGAGGCCGTCCGCCCGAAGATCCCCGTCGGCGGCGTCGTCGTCGCGGACAACGCGATCACTGCGGGACCGATCGAGTTCGAGACGCTGCTCGAGGTCGTCGAAGCGAACGACGAGAGCGGAGAGTGGACGATCCCCGACTCGGCCAACGAACACACCCGTGGTATCGCAGCATATCTCGAGCGCGTGACCCGTGACCAAGCTTTCGAGACCGTCGTTCTTCCGCTCGGTGAGGGGATCGCCGTCAGCTACCGAGTGGAGTAGTCGGGGGCCTCGCCCTCGAGGGACTGCTCGTCGGCGACGTCCGCGCCCGAGCTCGCGTACTCCCGGAAGCCGAGAAAGACCGTCGTCGAGCAGGGCAACAGCAGCGAGGCCCAGGTCAGCGCCGACAGCGAGTGGACGCCCGCCGTCGTCGACCCGGGGGCGGCTCCCGCGATCGTCTCGAGGCCGACGAGGTGCAGTCCCGCGACGCCGAGGAAGGCGATCCAGAGCCCCAGCGAGAGCCGGGCCAGCGTCGGCCGCGAGACCCGGTTGGCGTACAGCGCCACGCAGTAGACGCCGCCGACCGCCAGCGCGGTCGCACCCGCGGTCATCGCGGGACCTACGCCCGCGGCGGTCGCCGCGCCGGCACCGGCGAAGAGGGCGAACGAGACGGCGAGCAAGCGCCGATCGGACCGAGGAACTGTCGGAAGCACGTCGAACACCGTTTCCTGGGAGCAACACTCGACCGTACAAATACCTGTTGGCTGCCTCCGTGCGGCGTGGATTCGTCCCGCAGCGACCGAAATACGGCGAACGTGGGGAGCGAGCGTCACGCCGCTCGACGTCGGCTTCGAATCGTCGAGTAGGACGACTGCGACGAACCAAGTTCGAGTGAGTACTGCGCACGGCTTTACAATATCCAAAACCCGCGGGACCCATCCAAAGGGCCTCCAGATAACCCAAAATAATGGAAAAACGGCACGCAGATCACCTCGAATTATGTGCGATACAAAATTTTTAATCCGATCGAGGCTCGACGTTCGAGTATGAAGCGTACCCGTATTAACTCGGACGACCAGTACGGTGTCGACTACTACCTACCGGGGACGCCCACGGCGTTCGAAACTCCGGACAACCTGATTGAATCCCTCGAGCGGCTGTTCCGTCCGCGTGGACGGATCGGTGCAGAGCGAGAGCGCGAGCGGACGAACCGCTAACACTCGGAGTCTTCGTCCCGCCGCGTCGCGGCTCGAACGACGTTTTCGGCGAGTGCCGCGAGGGTTACCGGACCGACGCCGCCGGGAACGGGCGTGATCGCGCTCGCTCTTTCTGACGCGCTCTCGAACGCCACGTCGCCGACGACCCCGTCGTCTCCACCCGGTTTTCGATTCGCGCTGACGTCGACGACGACGGCACCGCTCGAGAGCATCGAACCGTCGACCACTCCCGGTGTGCCGGCCGCGGTGACGACGATATCGGCTCGGCGCGTGTGCGCGGCGAGGTCGGTCGTCCGCGAGTGACAGACCGTAATAGTCGCGTTGCCGCACGAACGCTTCTGTAGCAGCCGGTTCGCCAGCGGCTTGCCGATCACGTCGGACCGGCCGATGATGACGACGTCGGCTCCCGAAACCGGGACGTCGTACGCCGAGAGCAGCCGACACACCGCGGCCGTCGTCGCCGGAACGAATCGCGGCTCGCCGGCGACGAGCCGTCCCACGTTCTCGAGGTGAAGGCAGTCGACGTCCTTCGTCGGCTCGAGTCCCTGCCTGACCGCCGCCAGCGAGACGCCGTCAGGGAGGGGGACCTGGACGAAGACGGCGTCGATCACCGAGGTCCCGCCCAGTCGCTCGAGTTCGCGGTACAGCCGCTCGGCAGGGGCGTCGGGCTCAAGACGAACGTCCCGGGTGGCGATTCCGACGTCGGCGCAGGTCTCGTGTTTTAGCTCCACGAATCGCTCGTCGGCCGGATCGTCACTCATCAGGACCGTCGCGAGCGTCGGCGTCGTCGCCCTCTCCCGGAGCGTGCTGACCCGGTCGGCAACGCGCTCGCGGATCGGCGCCGCGACCGGCTCGCCGCGAAGCAGTTCGGGTGACACACTCGTGGTTCGTCGACCGGCGCCTTGTAGGGTTCGCCGCCCTCGAGTCGACGGGTCCGAAACCGGAACGGTTGGAAAGCATTTGGTCCTCCCGTTCGAGTATCCGACCATGGCATACGAGTACACGGGTGATGCCGCCGCGCGTCTCCTCGAGACGTACGACACCGACGCCGCTACGGGACCGGAGTCGTCGGCGCCGTTCCCACAGGACCGCAGGCGACCGGAGCTGAACCTGCTCAGGCGGCTCCTGTTTCCCGGCTGCTGGAACGCCGACGGGTTACTCGAGGACGAGTCGGCGGTTCGAAACACGCTCACGGAGCTGGGATCACACTACGAGTCGGGGATCCGAGCCTACTCCGGGTCGGATCCGGCCGGGACGACGACCGACGTGCTCGACCGCCTCCCGGAGCTTCGCCGAACCCTCGAGAAGGACGTCGAGGCCGCCTACAAGGGCGACCCGGCCGCACGGTCGGTCGTCGAGATCGTCCGCTCCTACCCCGGGCTGCAGGCGATCATGGTCCAGCGGGTCGCCCACTGTCTCTATGACGCTGGCGTTCCCGAGTACGCGAGGGAGCTCACGGAGTACGCCAAGACGGTGACGGGGATCGACATCCACCCGGGGGCGCGGATCGGCGACCACTTCTTCGTCGACCACGGCACCGGCGTCGTCATCGGCGAGACGGCGACGATCGGCGACTGGGTCCGGCTCTACCAAGACGTTACCCTGGGGGCGCTCCACTTCGAGGAGGAGGAAGACGACGAGAAGGCCCTGAAGAAGGGGTACAAGCGCCACCCCGACATCGGCGACAACGTCGTGATCGGGGCCGGAACGAAGGTGCTGGGCGCGATTACGGTCGGCGATCACGTCAGCATCGGCGCCAACTCCTGGGTGACCGAGGACATCCCGGATCACACCAGCGTGTTCGTCTCCGAACACCCCGAACAGGAGCGAAAACGAAACGGGTAGTCAGCGGTGCTTCTCGAGCGTCTCGGCCCGCCAGGACTCGAGGTCGGGTACCTGGTTGAACGCATAGATGTGAACGCCCCGGATGTCGTATCGGGGGTCGGTCGCGTACGGCGCGAGCCCCTCGAGCAACGTGTCGGGCGAGTAGGTCCCCCTGGAGCCGACGAGCTGGCGAACGAAGCCGACGATCCCGCTGGTCTTTTTGAGAAAGCGGACGGAGTCGCCGACGCCGACCTTCTTCGAGATGCCGAGCAGCCGCTGGTACTTCATCACGCCCGGGATCCCGACCTCGACCGGGAGCTCGACGCCGCGGGCGCGGATCTCCTCGACCCACTCGATGACCGCGTCGGGATCGTAACACAGCTGCGTGACGATGTAGGTCGCGTAGGGTTCCTTCTCGGCCATCGACTCGGCCAGCGTCTCGTCGTCGATGAAGGCGTGGCCCTCCGGATACCCCGTGATCCCGACCTCCGCGAACGAGTAGGGGAGCTCCTCGAGGGCGACCAGCAGTTCCAGTGCGGACTCGAACTCGCCGGCCGGCTCCTCGCGGTCCCCACCGGGGACGAAGATATCCGTCACCCCGGCCTCGGTGAGTCGGCGGGCGATCTCCTCGAGGTGGTCTTGATCCTCGACGTAGCGGGCCGCGACGTGAGGGACGATCTCGTAGCCGCGCTCGCTAGCCCGCTCGCTCCACTCGATCGTCGCCTCGAGCCCGAGCGTCGGGGAAGTGGTGATCGCGATCTCCGAGCCCTCGGGAAGGTGGCCGAGCTGTTCGTCGATGCTCTCGAACGGCATCAGCTCGAAACGTGGCTCCTCGAGGAGCTCGACCATCCCCTCGGCGGTCGGGATGGACTGGATCTCTCCGGACACTATTCGGAGGCCTCCTCGCGAGCGCTCAGCTTCGCCTGCTCGCGCGCGCTCGGGTTGACCGAGGGCTTGAACGGCACCTCGGAGACCTTGGCGTACACCGGCTCGCCGGGCTCCTCGGCGTACTCGTCGGGGAGATGAACCTGGAACTCCGTCTCGATGTCGCCGTCGTACACCTCCCTGACGTCGCCGTCAAGCTTCTCGGCGGGGACGAACCCGAGCGCGAGGTTCGTCTCGAGTTCGGGGTTGTACCACGGTGAGGTGACGTAGCCACACTCATCGCCCGTCTCGGGATCGGAGATGAGCCAGAAGTCGGGCGCGTAGTCCCGGATCGGCTCGCCGGCCAGCTTCAGTCCGACCATCTTGTGGACGAACGGGTACTCGCCGTCCTCGATCAGTTCCTGCTGGCGCTCGAGTTCCTCCTTGCCGACGTAGTCGGCGTCCTTGTCGTCGGGGACCTGGTAGGCGAGGTTGACCTGGAACGGCGACGTCTCGTGGTCCATGTCCTGGCCCCACGAGAGGATGCCGGCGGCGATACGTCGGTGGTGTGCTGGGGCGACCTGCATCCCGCCGTGGTCGACGACGGCCTCGTAGACGGGATCCCAGACGGCCTCGGCGTGTTTCGTCGCGTCGCGGACGTAGATCTCGAACCCCTTCTCGCCGGAGAAGCCGGTCTGGCTCACCAGCACCGAGACGCCGTTGATTTCGGCCTCCATCAGCCCGTAGTAGGGGATCTCTTTGACCTCCTCGCCGACGACGTCGACCATCACGTCGACCGACTTCGGTCCCTGAACCTGCATCGGCGCGACGTCGATCTCGTCGATCTCGACGTCGAAGTTCTTCCCGACGTTGACCCCCTGGAGCCACTGCATCAGCGTCGAATCCGAGAGCGAGAACCAGAACTCGTCCTCGGCCGGGCGCAACAGGACGGGATCGTTCAGGATGCCGCCGTCCTCGTTACAGAGGATGACGTACTTCCCGTGCATCGGCTCGATCTCGGTCGCGTCCCGCGTGATGACGTAGTTCGTGAGCGCCTCCGCATCGGGTCCCTTGACACGAATCTGGCGTTCGACCGCGACGTCCCACAGGGTTACGTGGTTGACGAGCGCGTCGTACTCCTCCATCATCCCCCCTTCTTCGGGTTTCAGCATCCCGCGTGGGTGGTAGATCCGGTTGTAGACCGTTGCTCGCCAGGCGCCGTTCTCGACGAAGGACTTGTGGAAGAACGGCGACTTCCGGACGCGCGTCGAGACGAGCATCTCGATCCCCGGGTCGCCGGACTGGCGGAGGTTCCGGGGGAGGGTTCGATCGGACTGGTCGACTGTCGGGTAGTTCGGGTGGCTCTCGGTCCGTCCTGCTTCCTTGTCAGACATTACCATATACGTGTCTTCGGGAGCACATAAATGTGGGAGTTGAGGCCAGAGACGGCCGCTGCAGAAACTCTACATTACAGTGTTCCGGACTGTTGTGGTTCGCCCTCGAGGAACGGCCCATTCTGACTGAGACTCCGACCGACGCCGGACCAGCCTCCAGCGCCGGACTCGAGCGACCTATCGGTGCGGAGCCGCGTCTTTTTGTCGCTTCGGCGAGACCAGTACGCTATGGTTCCGTTCACGGGTGGCGTTCCGCACTGTAACCGCTGCGGGTGCGAACTCGAGGGGGACGAGGAAGGCTGTCCTCGATGTGGGTTCAACCCCCGGCAGATGGGGTTACGCGTCTCGATGGGGTTCCTGTTGATCGTCGTCTGTTCGATGACGGCGATCGTGCTCTCGATCCCCGTCTGGACCGGGCTTGCACCGATTCTCACCGGGCTCGCGGCCGTCTCGTTCGGACTCGCCGTGGTAACGTTTTTCGTCTCGTTTCTCGCTACCCCGTCCCGGCTCGGATTCCTGTTCACTCGATTCTGACAGCCACGCCAGCGCTCGCGAGAGCTGTAGGTCGAAAGGACTATCAGACGGTGTGATCCTCTGACAACTACACGGATAGTTACCAAAGCTATATACCTGACAGCAGGGAATCGGTATAATGGGATTGGTAGTACATGTCACTCGAGACGTGTTCGCACGGTAGCGCCCTGACGGCGGCTCGAGCGATCGGAGTCGGCAGGTCGGATCGAGCGGTTCGATCGGAGTGTCACGAACTACCGCTTCGAACGGGCTCGGCGTACGGTTTCGGGCAGCACAACTACGGCAGCACGAACACTGAGGGAAACTATGGCAGACGAAGATAAGCGCGGAATACAGGAAAATCTCTTCCACGCGGAGACGGACCGAGAACCGGGCGACAGGAACTGGCAGGGGTTCGGGTTCGACATCAACCCGCCGGTCTTCCTCATCGCGGGTGGGTTGATTACCCTCTTTATCGTCCTCTCGCTCGTGTTCCCGGACCAGGCGGGGACCGTGTACCAGGACACCCGAGTCGCGGTTTCAGACTACTTCGACTGGCTGTTCATCCTGGCGGCGAACTCGTTTATCATCTTCATGGTCTACCTCGCCATCAGCAAGTACGGCTCGATCCGGCTGGGCGGGGTCGACGGCGAGAAGGAGTTCAGCGATATCTCCTGGGTCGCGATGCTGTTCAGCGCGGGGATGGGGATCGGCCTCATGTTCTTCGGCGTTGCCGAACCGGTGTTTCACCTCTTCGACCCACATCTCGGTGCGGAGGCGGGGACCGAGGGTGCCGGCGAAGTAGCGCTTGCGGTGTCGCTGTTCCACTGGGGTATTCACCCGTGGGCGATCTACGCGCTGGTCGCGCTCGGACTCGCCTTCTTCTCGTTCAATCGCGGGCTTCCGCTGACCTTTCGATCGGTGTTCTACCCCGTTCTCGGCGACCGAATCTACGGCTGGCCCGGACACCTCATCGACATCTTCACCATCTTCGCGACGCTGTTCGGTCTCGTTACCTCGCTGGGGCTGGGGGCATTGCAGATCAACGCCGGGCTGACGTTCGTCGGTGACGAGGTCGGAGCGTTTCCGACTGTCCCCGACTCGATCTGGGTCGCCGTCGCCATCGTTGGGGTCGTCACTGGACTGGCAATGATCTCGGTCTATCTCGGTCTCGACAAGGGGATCCGACGGCTCAGCAATCTGAACCTCACGCTGATGATACTCCTGCTCGGATCGGTGTTCGTCCTCGGACCGACACTGTTCATTCTCGGCGCGCTCCCGCAGGCGATCGGGGGCTACCTCGGGAACTTCTTCGAGCTCTCGTTCTTCGGGAACACCTTCGACAACCACTACTTCCAGGGCTCGGAGTTCTACGGGCCGGGCGGCGAGGGCGAAGGTAACTTCCTCGTCGACTGGACGGTGTTCTACTGGGCCTGGTGGATCTCCTGGTCGCCGTTCGTCGGAATGTTCATCGCACGGATCTCGAAGGGACGCTCGATCCGGGAGTTCGTCGGTGGCGTGCTCCTGATCCCCGTCATCTTCTCGTTTGCCTGGTTCTCGGCGATGGGCGGAACCGCCCTGAACTTCGAACTGAGCGAGGCGACCGAGGGCGCGATCAGCGGCCCGATCTTCGAGGTCGGCGAGGAGCTCGCAATGTTCGCGATGTTCGACCTGATGCCGGGCACGCTGATCCTGTCGGTGCTCGCGATCATCCTCGTCACGACGTTCTTCGTGACCTCCTCGGACTCGGGGTCGCTCGTCCTCGAGCATCTGAGCACCGGCGGAAAACACGAAACGCCCCCGACCGGCCGGGTGTTCTGGGCTGCCTCGGAGGGATTAGTCGCCTCGACGCTGCTGATCGCTGGCGGCGACGCCGCGGTCGAGGCGTTGCAGGCGGCTGCCATCGCCAGCGGGCTTCCGTTCACGCTCATCCTGCTGTTCATGATGTACGCCGTTCTGGTCGGTCTCAGACGGGAGTACAAGACCCTCAAGTCCGACGAGTTCGCCGAGCTGATAGACGATCTCGAGGAGGACGACGAGATCGTCGTCACGAGCCAGACCGGCGACCTCGTCACGCACGTCAGAACCAGGGACGGAACCGTCGTCGACGTCGGCGACGACTGAGATCGACTACTAACAGTTCGCCGTACGATCGTAGGCGGTTCGCGTTTGTCGCGGAGCCGACGTCCAGACGATCGAAACCCGTTCCGACGTCGTCCTACGAGCGGACGACGGTGACCGGCTGCGGACAGAGCTGAACGACCTTCTCGACGTTGGAGCCGAGGTACTTCTCGAGGGTCCCCCGGCCGCGTTCCGCCATGATTACGGTGTCGATCTCCGCCGTCTCGACGTAGTCGAGGATCTGTCGTCCAACCTTTCCGGATTTCACTACGCCGACGCCGTCGAGCCCTCGCTCCTCGGCTCGGTCGACGACCTCGCCGACGATCCCCTCGCCGTACTGGCGGTACTCCTCGAGCCCCTCCTCGCTTGCGCCGATGCTCAGAATGTACGACGCCTTCGTCTCGACGACGTAGATCACGTGGACCTCGGCACCGAACGTCTCCGCGAGATCCAGTCCGTGGTCGATCGCCGCCGCCGCTTTCTGGCTTCCGTCCGTCGCGATCAGTATCCTGTCGAACATCCTCCTCAGACCGCCTCTTCGAAGGACGCGCGCAAATAGTTTGGGTCGAGAACGTGCGCTCGGAGACACCGCCGACCGATGGACGGACTACTCGAGGTTGATCTCGCGAAGGTAGATCGAGAACGCCACGAACGTCAGCAGCGTCCCGGCGATGAAGTGTCGGCCCGCCAGCAACAACAGCAGACTCGCGACTGCCAGTACTACCGCGAGGATCGTTGCGGCGATCGCGACGAATCTGGACATACCGAGGCCACTGTCCGGACGCGACTTATGCGTGTCGTCAGTCCGAGACGTCTCGCCACTCGGCGACGAGACCGATTCCGCCCAGGGCCGCGCCGGCGGCGCCGAGGAGGATCTCGAGGAGTTCGCCGGCGAGGAGCCCGCTACCCAACAGGAGGAGGCCGCCGCCGAGCAGGAACAGTCGCAGGTAGGTCCGCGGGGTCCAGCGCATATGTTTGAAGTGGCTTCGGTCGGAAACGGCTCAAAGCTGACGGTTCGAGGACGAGACGTCATGGGACGTATCTACACCGGTCGGAGCCGGAACGGCTCCGTCCACGGAGAGCGAAACGGCTCGTTCGGATGACGACTCGAGTGGCCGTGGCAGATCTAGACCGCCCACTGTGCGCCCGCGACGACCGTTACCGGCGCGTCGGCCATTCGGATGACCTTCTCGGAGGTGCTTCCGAGATGTCTGTCGATTGCCCCGTGACCCTGTTTTCCCATCAGGATGAGGTCGACGTCGTTCTCGTCGGCGTACTCGACGATCTCCTCGGCCGGCCGACCGGTTCTGATCACGCCCTCGCCGCTAAGACCGCGTTCGGAGACGCGCTCGATCACCTCGCCGACGACCTCCTCGCCGTACTTTCGGTAGGATCGAAGCTCGTCGTCGGAGATACCGACCGTCAGAATGTAGCTCGCCTTCGTCTCGACCACGTACAGCACGTGTACTTTCGCACCCACTCGCTCCGCGACATCGAGTCCGTGTTCGACACACCCTTCGGCCTCGTCGCTGCCGTCCGTCGCGATCAGAACGTTGTCGTACATGTGTATTCGTCCTCGTACCCGTCTGAAACATCGAGGGTCACTCACATAGTACTTGCTTCTGTTACCACACAACACGACCTCGGCGAGGGTTCGGCAGGATCGATGCACCGACCGAGGAGCAGGGAAGACATCAAATAGCTCGTTCCCGTTACAGCTAGAGGATGGGGGCCGATACCCCGGACCCGTCGGAACCCGCACTCGAGCGGTTGTTCTACCGCTCCGAGAGGGTACGGTTCGTCCACTGGGAGGAGTTCTCCGGCGCGAACGCGGCGGTGTGGCTGACCGAGTTCGTCGCGATCCTCTCGTTTGTCACCGGATTGTCGAACCTCAGCCAGCCGGACCCGGCCTTCGACGGGCCGCTGGCGGGGGCGCTCCCGGCCGAGCCCGTCTTCCTGCAGTTCACCGGTGTCTTGCTCGCGTTCGTCCTCATGCTCCTCGTTTTCGGCCTCCGGCGTCGGAAACGGATCGCGTGGTACCTCACGCTTGCTGTCCTTCCGCTAGCTACGGTGTTACCCCTGACGACGCTTCGGCCAATGGACGTTCCGCTCTTGCTTGCGATTCTCCTGACGCTCCCGCTCTTGCTCGTCAATCGGTCGGCGTTTGACCGGCGACTCGAACTCTCCTCGCTGCAGATCGCCGCGCTGTCTTCGATTATCGGCGTCGGCCTGTACGGAACGGTCGGCTCGTACGCGCTCCGGGACCAGTTCGGTGGCCTCGAGACCTGGAGCGACTCGGTCTACTACGTCATCGTCACGGTCGCGACCGTCGGCTACGGCGATATCACGCCGCTGACGACCGAGGCGAAGTGGTTTTCGCTCTCGGTCATCGTCTTCGGAACCGGCGCGTTCACCGTGGCGATCGGGGCACTGATCGTCCCGGCCATCGAGAAGCGAATAGCCACCGCGTTCGGAACCATGACCCCGACGGAACTCACACTGCTCGAGGATCACGTGCTGGTTCTCGGCCACGACGACATCACGGAACCGCTACTCGACGAACTCGGCACCGAGGTCGACGTCGTGGTCGTCGCGTCCGACGGCGACGACACCGGCGAGTTCGACGACCGGAACGTTACCGTCGTCACCGGCGACCCGACCCTCGCCGAAACGCTCGACGAGGCCAGGATCGACGAGGCCGCGGGCGTGGTCGTCGCGACCCGGGACGACGCCACGGACGTCCTGACGGTCCTCGCGGCGCGGGAGGCGAACCGGGCGGTCCGCATCGTCGCCGCCGCGAACGACCGAGAGCACGTCGACAAACTCGAGGCGGTCGGTGCTGACGAGGTTATCAGCCCGATGGAGATCGGCGGTCGATTCCTCGGCCGCTCCGTCCTCGATCGAACGTCGGCCGACTCGCTGTTCGACGACGCCGACGGCGACACGGAGTGAGGACGTTGCGGGTTGTCGACCAGGATTCCGCCGAGAGCTGTGGGGGAAGGACTAACGGATGTCCCGTGTAAACTGTTAACATGGGTCTTCAGGGGGTCGGGCCGGTCGAACGGGTGCTCCGGACGCTACTGGGGCCGCTCTGTCTCCTTTCGGGGGCCGTCGTTGCGGCGGGTTTTTTCTTTCCGGATCCCGTTGTGGAAGCGGTCTCCGGGCCGACGTGGCTCCTCCTTTCGCTCGTATTCTTCGGCTCCGGACTGGCCTATCTCGCCGTGTTGCCGGCCGAATCCGACGAGGACGCCGGCGCGTTCGATCCGGACTCCCTGCTCCGAGTGCGGCGGCTCGGGCTGGCCGACACCCTCGAGAAGTTCCTCTCCCGACAGGATCCGATCGCGTTCGGGATCCCGGTCGTCGCGTTCGTCCTCTTCTTTTTCGGGCAGTTGCTGGTGCCCGCCGAAACGATCCGTGCCGTCGACGCCGCACAGCGAACCGTTACGATCTACGGTGGCTGGCTGTTCGCCGCCGTGATGACGATTTCGGTACTGATCTCGCTGTACCTCCTGGTGGGGCCGTGGGGAACGGTGAAACTCGGCGGCCCGGACGCCGAGCCGGCCTACACCTACCCCGTCTACTTCGCGATGTTCTTTACGGCCGGAATCGCCGCCGGGATCGTCCTCTGGGGGCCGGCCGAGGCACTGTTCCACTACGAGACGCCGCCGCCCTACTTCGGCGTCGAGCCGCAGTCGGAGGCGGCCGCCGGGGCGGCGCTGACCTACACGCTGTTTCACTGGGGGATCTCCGCCTGGAGCGCGTACGTCGCCGTCGGCGTCCCGATCGCCTACTACGTCTACCAGCAGGGGGCACCGTTGCGCGTCTCGACGATCCTCGCGCCGTTTCTCGGCGTCGAACACCTCGATTCGATCTGGTGTCGGCTCGTCGACCTGCTCGCGGTGTTCGCGACGATCGGCGGGATCGCCACCTCGATTGCGCTCGTCGGGGACCAGTTCCTCGCAGGGATCGAGTTTCAGTGGGGCGTCGCGTCCGACACCGTCGGCTCGGTGCTGTTCGTCACTGGCCTGACGTTCGTCTTCGTCGTCTCGGCACAGAGCGGCGTCCACCGGGGAATCAGGCGGATCGCCGCCGTTACCCTCGTCCTGTTCGGGCTATTCGCGGCGCTGTTCGTCGCCGTTGCCCCGCGAACGGCCGTTCTCGAGTACTCCTCGCAAGCAGTCGGGAACTCCGCGGTTCACGCGATCCCGATGAGCATCTATCTGGGGAACGGCCCGATCGCCAGCGCGTGGGTGGCCGACTGGACGATCTGGAACTGGGCGTGGTGGTTCTCCTGGGCCCCGTTCGCAGGTCTCTTTCTGGCTGCGCTGTCCCGCGGGCGGCGGATCCGGACGGTCGTCCTGACAGGCGTGATCGCGCCCTCCCTGGCGACGATGGCCTGGTTTCTCCTTCTAGGGTCGTCTTCGCTACATCTCCAGCAGACGGGCGTCGTGGACGTCCTCGGCGCGATCGACGCCGCGGGTGGTTCCGAGGCCGTCGCCGGTTTTCCGGTCCTCGAGAGCCTCGCGATCGGCCAGTTCCTCGTGTTCGGCTTCCTGGCATTGATCGTCGTCTTCATGGCCAGCTCCGCGGACACCTCGACGCTCGCCGTCGCCGTGCTGGCGACGAAACGGGAGTTCGCCCCGACGACCGGTGCGATCGTCTTCTGGGGGATCGTACAGGGACTCGTCGCCGTCTCGGTCCTCGTCACCGACAGCGCCGAGGTGTTGCAGGCGACGGCCGTGCTGACCGGTGCCCCGTTCGCCCTGCTCGTTTTGATCTCACTCGTCGGGCTCGTCGCGGCGTTCCGCCGGCACGAACGTGGTCGGCAGTCGATCGTCGGCGCCGCGTGGGCGAAGCTCGGCGGGGATACCGAGGACGAGGGCGGCTGAAACGCGCGGACTCGTCGTTCCCTCGAGCGCCGGGCGAAAAAACGGTGGAGTCGACAGTCGTCAGTCGTCGGCCGGCGCCTCCGAGTCGGCCGGCTCGATGCCGACCTCGATCTCGGCCGCGGCGGCCTTGTACTCCGGAATCTTCGCGCGTTCGTCGAGAACGTCGTTGGTGAGCTTGTTCGCCGAGGCGGCAGCGAAGTGCGGCGTCGTCCACACCGAGCCCTCCTTGATCGCTTCCGTGACCTGGGCCTCGACGGTGATCTCGCCCCGGCGGGACTTGAGACGGATCTGCTGGCCGTCCTCGATCCCGTAGCGCTCGGCGTCGTTCGGATGGACGTCGACGAAGTTCTCGGGGGTCTGGCGGTTCAGCGTCGGCGAGCGACGGCTCATCGTCCCCGTGTTGTAGTGTTCCTCGAGCCGGGCGGTCGTCAGGATCAGCGGGTACTCCTCGTCGGGGGTCTCCTTGGGCGGCTGGTGGGTGACGCCCTCGATCCGCCCGAGACCGTTGTCGGTGTCGAAGCTGTCCTCGTAGAGGAACCGGTCGCCCTGGTCGCCGAGTTCGTAACAGGGCCACTGGACCCCCTCCTCGCCGAGGATGTCGTAGGTCATCCCGTAGTAGCTCGGACAGACCTGCCGGAGCTCCTCGAAGACGGCCTCCTCGTCCTCGAAGCGGAACTCGTCCTCGCTGAACAGTCGGCTGCCGACCTCCATGAGGATCTCGAGGTCGTGTTTCGTGTTCTCGTGAACCTTATCGACGCCGCGCATCCGCTGGACCCGGCGGTCCGTGTTGGTGACGGTGCCGCCGCGTTCGGCCCAGGTCGTCGCCGGCAGAACGACGTCGGCGTACTCGGCCGTCTCGGTCATGAAGATGTCCTGGGCGACCATGAACTCGAGATCCTGAATACGTTCGATGACTCGGTTGGCGTCGGGCTCGCTCACGACCGGGTTCTCGCCCATCACGTACAGCCCCTTCACCGAGTTACCGAACTCGTGGGAGAGTTCGACGTTCGTCAGCCCGGGCTCGTCGGGCACCTCGAAGCCCCACTCCTCCTCGACGGACTGGCGGGCCTCATCGTCGTCGACCAGCTGGTAGCCCGGCAGAACGTTCGGCATCGCACCGACGTCACAGGTCCCCTGGACGTTGTTCTGGCCGCGGAGCGGGTTGACTCCCGTCCCCGGTTTGCCGAGGTTGCCCGTGATCAGTGCGAGGTTGATCTCGTTTTGCACGTTGTCGACGCCACAGGTGTGCTGGCTCATCCCCATCCCGGTGAAGATGGCCGCGTTGTTCGCCATCGCGTACTTCTCGGCGGCCATCTCGATCTCCTCGAGCGGGACGCCACACTGCTCGGCGGCCTCCTCCTTGTCGAAGTCGGCGAGGGTCTCCTTGAGGTGGTCGAACCCCTCCGTTCGCTCCTCGATGAACTCCTCGTCGATCCAGCCCGCGTCGGGATCGTCCTCGTGGTTCTCGAGGATCGTCTTGATGACGATGTTCAACAGCGGGATGTCGGTCCCCGGCTCGAGCTGGAGGTGCTGGTGGCGATCGGTGTCGTCGATCTGGAACGACTTCGTCGTCTTGTTGGCGTGGGGGTCGACCTGGATCACCGTCGCCCCCTCGAGGACGGCCTGACGGAAGTACTGGCTGTTGGCGATCGGGTGTTGCTCGCCGGGGTTTGCCCCCTGGATCCAGAAGATGTCGGCCGACTCCTCTAAGTCGGCCATGCTGTTGGTCATCGCGCCGGCGCCCAGGCTCGTCCGCAGCGCCCACACCGTCGAGGCGTGACACATCCGCGTGCAGTTGTCGACGTTGTTGGTGCCGTACCGTCGCGCGAGCTTCTGGAGGAGGTAGTTCTCCTCGTTCATCGTCTTCGAGGAGCCGAAAAAGCCCATCGCGTCGGGCTCGTGCTCCTCGCTGATGCGCTCGAGTTCGTCGACGATGCGGTCGTAGGCCTCCTCCCAGGTGGCCTCGCGGAACTCACCGTCCTCCTTGATCAGCGGCTCGGTGAGTCGGTCCTCGTGGTCGACGACCTCCGTCGCCGCGCCGCCCTTGATGCAGATCCGTCCCTCGTTTACCGGGGCGTCACCCCAGGGCATAAACTGTACGTCGCCGGGCTCCTCGCCCTGTTTAACCTGGATACCGCAGCCGACGCCGCAGTACGGACAGATCGTCTTGACGGGTTCGGACTCCTCAGTCGCCATCGGAACCACCTGTGTCGGAGCTGCTCATGATCTAGTGTACCGTTTCCCTCGACGAGGTATGAAAGTTTCTCCCGGACCACCGAGGAAAACGTTCACACTGCCCGCCGAATAACCGACGAACGATGGCTCTCTCCGCGGATACGGTCACAGCACTCGCCGACGAGTACCCCGACGAACAGCCGCTCGCGACCGTCGAAGACGAACACCGCGAGCTGTTGCCCGCGACCCTGGCCGAGGGATCGTACGGCTGGCGCGACGTCGAGTGGATCGTCCAGTGGTACTTCCGGCGCTTCCTCGGTCGGTACCCCGACACAGAGCGGCGGGCCGCCGAGGAGCGCTTCGGTGACAACGAGTACGAGGCTCTCGAGACCGCGATCGGAGGCGCCCTCGCGGCCGAGACGACGCGCGCGAAACTCGAGGCGCTGACGGCACTCGAGGGGGTCGACGTCCCGATCGGAACGGCGTTCCTGCAGTTCCTCGAGCCAGAGCAGTACCTGGCGATGAGCGCCCGCGAGTGGGCGGTGCTTCACGAGCACGGGGAGCTCGAGGAACCGTACCCCGAGTCACCGGACAGCGGGGAGTACGAGCGCTACCTCGAGCGCTGTCGGACGATCGCCGACCGCTGTAACTGCGAGCTCTGGGACTGCTACCGGGCGTTGTGGCTGCTCGATCACCGATCGGAAAACGGGGAGTAGGCGGTCAGAAGAGGCCGTCGATGCTCCCGTCCGAGTGGAGTTCCATGTTCGCGGCCGCCGGCTCCTCGGGGAGGCCGGGGAGGGTGAGCACGTCCGCGGTCAACACCACGAGGAATCCGGCCCCTGCGGAGGGATAGATCTCGTTGACTTCGAGCGTCCAGTCCTCGGGGACGCCCTTGCGGCTCGCGTCGTCGCTCAGCGAGTGGAACGTCTTCGAGATGCAGATGGGCACGTCGTCGAACCCGTGTTCCGTGAGCCGTTCGATATCCTTCTCGGCGTCGCTGTGGTACTCGACGTCGTCGGCGCCGTAGATCTCGGTCGCGACGGTCTCGATCTTCTCCTCGATCGACACGTCGAGGTCGTACAGCGGCTCGAACGACGACTCCGTTTCGGCGGCGTCGACGAGATTCTCGGCGAGGTCGACGCCGCCCTCGCCGCCGTCGCTGAACACCGTCGACTCCGCCGCCCGCACCTCGAGGTCCTCGCGGCAGTGCTTGAGGACGGCCTCGACCTCCGCGTCGGCGTCGTCGGGGAACCGGTTGAGCGCGACGACGACGGGAACGCCGAACTTTCGCAGGTTCTCGACGTGTTTGTCAAGGTTCTCGAGCCCGCGCTCGACGGCCTCGACGTTCTCGTCTTCCAACTCCTCGAGGTTCGGCGGCCACATCTCCTGGCCGTGATACTTCAGCGCCCGTACCGACGCGACGAGCGTGACGGCGTCGGGCTCCATCTCGCCGAACCGACAGACGATGTTCATGAACTTCTCGGCGCCCAGATCGGAGCCGAAGCCGGCCTCGGTGACAAGGTACTCCGAGAGGTGAGCGGCGACCTCGTCGGCGATCAGCGAGTTGGTCCCGTGAGCGATGTTCGCGAAGGGGCCGCCGTGAACGAACGCGGGCGTTCCCTCGATCGTCTGGACGACGTTGGGTTTGAGGGCGTCCTTCAGCAGGATCGCCGCGGCGTCGGTCGCGCCGATATCGTCGACCGTGACCGGCTCGCCGTCGTCGGTGTAGGCGACGATGATCCGGCCGATACGGGTCTTGAGGTCCTCGAGACCGTCGGCGAGACAGAGCACGGCCATCATCTCGGAGGCCGCCGTCAGGATGAACCCATCCTCGCGGGGGACCCCGGTGACCTCGCCGCCCAGGCCGATCACCGTCTCGCGGAGCACCCGATCATTCATGTCGATCGCGCGCGGCCAGTTGACCCAGTTGACCGCGATATCGAGCTCGTTACCCTGTTTGATGTGGTTGTCGAGCATCGTCGAGATCAGGTTGTGCGCCGAGGTCAGCGCGTGCAGATCGCCCGTGAAGTGGAGGTTGATGTCCTCCATCGGAAGCACCTGGGAGTAGCCGCCACCTGCGGCGCCGCCCTTGACGCCGAAGACCGGCCCCAGTGACGGCTCCCGGATCGCGATCAGCGCGTCCCGATCGATGTGATTGAACGCCTGTCCGAGTCCGACGGTCGTCACCGTCTTCCCCTCGCCCAGCGGCGTCGGCGTCATCCCCGTGACGAGGATCAGCTTTCCGTCGTCGGTTCCCTGGTCTCGGAGCCGCTCGATCGCCTCGAAGGAAACCTTCGCCTTGTAATCCCCGATCGGCTCGAGGTCGTCGTCCGCGAGTCCGAACGGTTCGACGACTTCGGTGATCGGACGTTTCTCGGCGTGCTGTGCGATCTCGTAGTCGGTCGGGATCGCCCCGTCCTGGTTCGAATCCGTCATCTATCGTACGTTTTCCCGAATCAGTGATAAGTGTTAGCTCATCTGTAGCGTTCCGGATACGACGAGGTCCCGACGGACCCGCGCTCGCCCGACCCGTCGATTCCGGCGACCGTCACGTCACCAAGGGGGTGCTGGCCGAACCTGTTCGCCCGTAACTCGGCGTTCTCGCGCCTACTACGGGAATTTAATATCCTGGGTATCGTTGACAGGATATCGGGAAAGTATGACAGATAACAACACACATAGATCGGGTGGAGGATGTTCGGACGGAACGGGACGGAACAGCGTCGAGGGAGGCGATCGCCGATGAGCGACGCGTTCCCCTCGAGTGCGGACACCGTCGTCATCGGCGCGGGGGTCGTCGGCAACAGCCTCGCGTACCACCTCGCGGATCAGGGACGGGAGGATATTCTGCTGCTCGACAAGGGTCCGCTGCCGGATCCGGGCGGCTCGACGGGGCACGCCTCGAACTTCCTGATGCCGGTCGAACACTCCAAGGAGATAACCCACCTCACCCGCCGGAGCATCGAGCAGTACGAGGACATGGACACCTTCACCAACAGCGGCGGGCTCGAGGTCGCCCGAACGGAAGAGCGGATGGCAGAGCTCGAGCGGCGCGTCCAGTCAGCGACGGCCTGGGGCGAGCCCGGGCGGCTGCTCTCGGTCGAAGAGATCGAGGAGATGGTTCCCTATCTCAACACCGACATCATCAAAGGCGGCTTCTACAGCCCGGGTGCGGGGACCTGCGACCCGCTACGGGCGGGCGAGGTGATGCGGGCACGAGCCGACGAGTACACTGACGGCGGGCTGACGGTCTCGCCGAACACGACGGTGCTCGACCTCCACCTCGAGGACGGCGCGATCAGCGCGGTCGAGACCGACCGCGGGACCGTCGAGGCCGACGAGGTCGCCATCGCCTGCGGGCTCTGGAGTCCGAAGATCGCCGCGATGGCCGGCGTCGAGATCCCGCTGACCCCGGCGGTCCACCAGATGGTCAGCGTCGGCCCGATCTCCTTTTTCGAGGACTACGAGGGTGAGATCTCCTTCCCCGTCGTCCGCGATATGGACACCCAGATGTATGAGCGCCAGCACGGCAACGACCTCGAGGTCGGCTCCTACCAGCACCGGCCGATCCTCTGGGACGTCGACGAGATCCCCTCGATCGACGAGGCGCCGCTGTCGCCGACCCAGCCGCCGCTGACCGACGACGCGTTCGAGCAGTCGATGCACGACGCCCTCGAGATCGTTCCGGAGCTGCTGGACGATCCCGAGGCCGGCGTCCGTCACGAGATCGACGGGCTGCTGTCGGTGACGCCCGATGGCGCGCCCCTGCTGGGCCCGCTCCAGGACGTCGAGGGGCTGTGGTCCTGTGCCGCAGTCTGGATCAAGGAGGCGCCCGCCGTCGGCGAGGCCGTCGCCCAGTGGATGACCCGCGGCTGGTCCGACATCGATCTCCACGGCTCGGATATCAACCGGTTCTACGAGTACGGCAACTCCAGACAGTTTGTCAAGAACCGCGCCCACGAGGGGTTCCAGAAGATCTACGGCATCGTCCACCCCCACGAGCAGTGGCAGAGCTCACGTCCCCTGCGCACGAGTCCGTTCTACGACCGCCAGGACGAACTCGACGCGCGATTCTTCGAGGCCGCGGGCTGGGAACGGCCCCAGTGGTACGAGTCCAACGAGGACCTCCTCGAGCGCTACGCCGACGAGCTCGAGGGGCTCGAACGACCGAACGAGTGGGACTCGCGGTGGTGGTCTCCCATTATTCTGGCCGAACACCTCCACATGCGGGACGAGGTCGCAATGGTCGGCGACATGGGCTTCGGCATCTTCGATTTCGTCGGCGAGGACGCCTGCGAGTTCCTCGAGGGGATGGCCGTCGGCCGGATCGACGTCGACGTCGGGAAGACGGTGTACACGCCGATTCTGGCCGAAAACGGCGGCTTCGTCTCCGATCTGACGATCGTCCGGCTCGGCCCCGACCACTTCCGGCTGATCACGGGCGGGGCGGCCGCGGGCTCCGATCGGGCCTGGTTCGGGAGTCACATCCCCGAGGACGCCGACGTCACAATGATCGACAACTCCGAGTCGCTGTGCACGCTCGGCGTCTGGGGACCATCGGCCCGCGAGATCGTCCAGTCGGTCGCCGAGGAGGACGTCTCCCACGAGGCGTTCCCGCCGTACACCGCCCAGGAAGTCACTATCGGCGAGGTCGACGCCTGGGCGATGCGGCTCTCCTACGTCGGTGAGCGCGGCTGGGAGCTCTACGCGCCGATGGGCCAGGGCCGGCGGCTCTGGGAGCTCGTCGAGGAGGCCGGTGAAGACCACGACATTCGCCCGGTCGGGATGGGTGTCTACGGCACTACGGGCCGCCTGGAGAAGGGGTACCGCCTCCACGGCCACGAACTCGAGCTCGAGTACGACCCCTCGGAGGCCGGCCTCTCGTTCCACGGCGTCAAAGAGGCCGACTTCGTCGGGAAGGAGGCCTACGCGGAGGCCCTCGAGACCGAGGACGCGGCGACCCTGTGTACCCTCTCCGTAGCCGATCACGCGCCCGAGGGCGGCGAGCCCCGGTTCATGCTCGGCGGCGAGCCAATCCTCGACGACGACGGCGAGGTGATCGTCGACGAGGAGGGACGGGAGTCCTACGTCACCAGTGCGGGAACCGGGCCATCGGTCGGCAAACATCTCCTGATGGCGTACCTCCCACCGGAGTACGCCGATGAGGGCCGCGAGCTCACGGTCGAGTATATGGGCCAGCGGTATCCCGTCGAGGTCGAGATCGTCGGCAGCGAACCGCTGTTCGACCCCGAGAACGACCGCATCCGGAGCTAATCATGAAGGTACTCGCCTGTCTCAAACGCGTCCCGAACACGGGCGCCAAGATCGTTCTCACGGAGGACGAGCAGCGAATCGACACGAGCGGGCTGGGCTTTACGATGAGCCCCCACGAGGAGTGTGCGATCGAGGAGGCCGTCGCGCAGGTCGAAACCCACGGCGGCTCCGCTCACCTGCTCACCCTCGGCCCGCCCGAAGCGGACGAACAGCTCCGGACCGGGCTGGCCATGCAGGCCGACGAGGCGACCCTGCTCGAGACCGACGACGAGGAGTGGTCGCCGCGGGCGACCGCCGACGCGCTCGCGGACGGAATCGATCGCCTCGATGACGACGAGGGATTCGACCTGCTGCTGTTCGGCAACGAGTCGGCCGACGCGGCCAACTACCAGGTCGCCGTCCGCGTCGCGAGCGAACTCGGCTACCCCTGCGTCACCGGAATCAAGGATCTCGAGGTCGAGGACGGAACCGCGATCGCGAGACGCGAGGTGTCGGGCGGCGAGGAGGTGTACGAGGTCGACCTCCCTGCCGTCGTGACCGTCAAGGAGGGGCTCAACGAGCCCCGGTACGCCTCGATGCGGGCCAAGATGCAGGCCCGTCGCCAGGAGATCGAGAGCGTAGAGCCCCGGGCCGAGACGAGAGCGGGCGGGCTCGAGAAGGTTCGTCTGGAGGCGCCCGAGACCGACGACTCGCCCGCGGAGATCCTGGGCGAGGGGCCGGAAGCGGTGCCCAAGATCGTCGAGATCCTCGCCGAGGAGGTGGAGGTCGTATGATCCTCGCGCTCGTCGAGCACGACGAGGGAGCGCCCGAGGAGCTCTCGCTCGAGTCGCTCGCGATGGCTCGCGAGCTGGCGACCGCCGAGGGAGACTCGCTCGAGGCCGTCGCCTTCGGCGACGAGGCTGACGCACTGGGCGACGAGCTCGGCGAACACGGCGTCGAGGCGGTCTACTGCGTCGCTCACGACCGTCTCGAGCGCTACGCACCTGACGCGTGGGCCGAGAGCGTCGTCCAGCTCGCGTCCGAGCACGAGGCGGAGACGATCACGGCCCCGGGAACCGACCGCGGCCGCGAGGTGCTGGCTCGCGTCGGTGCCTCCCTCGACGCGCCGTTGGCGACGAACTGCCTCGCGGTCGACATCGCCGACGACGGCGCCTACGAACTGCGGCGCAACCGCTGGGGCGGCAGCCTGATCGAACACGCTCGCCTCGACGGTGAGCACAAACTGCTGACGGCGGCCGAACACGAGTTCCCGATCGAACCCGCCGCATCGACGACGGAACCGTCGGTCTCGACGTTCGAGCCCGACCTCGAGGACGACCTGTTCGCGGTGCAGGTCGATCGCGTCGAGTCGGGCGACGAGGAGGGGATCCCGCTGGGCGAGGCCCGGGTCGTCGTCGGCGGTGGCCGGGGCGTCGGCAACGCCGAGGACTATGACCAGCTCGAGGAGCTGGCGGAGCTGCTGGGCGGAACCGTGGGCGCCTCTCGAGCCGCGGTCAACGAGGGGTGGCGTCCACACGACGATCAGGTCGGACAGACCGGCGCGAAGATCAGCCCGGACATCTATATCGCCTGCGGAATCAGCGGCGCGGTCCAGCACATGGTCGGCTGCAAGGGCGCGGACACGCTGCTCGCGATCAACACGGATCCCGAGGCAGCGATCGTCCAGAAGGCCGACTGGGCCGTGATCGGCGACCTCCACGAGGTCGTGCCGGAACTGAACGAGGCCCTGCGCGACGCGTCGTGAGCGAGTCGACCCCCGATCGGTCGAAGTTCGACTCCCCCTTCCGATCGGAGTAGACGCTCCCGACGCCGTCCCGCCTGATCCACGACCCTTCTGATATTCAATCATTTCTGATTGAGAGTTCTGTTATTACGCATGTACATCCGTAATTAAATGTATGTATACACTTTCACTCATTAGAATGGTCAGTGAGATATTTTGATTATTTCGGTAGACTATCGACGAAACCGCTGCTAAGAGAGTTGCCTTTCGTATGAAGATCATCCTCTATCGGATTATAATGGGGTCAGAGGGCGAATACGGATATACATCCCCGGAGACTCGAGACAGTATTTCGGCCGTCTCTATTCTAATCTTTCCGATGTTTTTGTAGAACTATACAATTTCAAACTAATAGTGAAAGCGGAACGTCCGTTCAGAGAAAACCTTGAGACGACGGCACTCGAGAGGACTCGTTCGAACCTCGGGACGGCCGAGTTCGTGCCGGACGGCGTAATTATCAGGGAAAAAGATGCGCGAGGCAAGGCTTCGGGATGCTCCCGGGATTTTTATGCTACGGTCCGTACGACCCTGCGATGACACTGCATAACAGGACCGTGCGCCGGGACGTTCGCGAGCTCGGGGCGCTTCTGGGAGACGTCCTCGAGGACCAGACCTCGCGACGGGCGTTCGAGACCGTCGAATCGTGCCGGACCACCGCGATCGACTACCGCTCGGGGGACCTCGAGTCGCGGGACCCCCTCGCGACCGAGCTCAACAACCTCTCGCCCCATCAGCAGCGGGTCGTCGCCAGGGCGTTCACCACGTACTTCGAGCTGATTAATCTCGCCGAGGAGCGCGAACGGGTGCGCTCGATCCGAACCGGCTCCCAGGAGGACACCCTCGAGGACAGCCTGGAGACGGCCGCGGCCGAGCTCGCCGAGACCGACGTCGGGACGGTCCAGCAGGTCCTCGACGACGTGCTGATCGAGCCGACGTTCACCGCCCACCCGACGGAGGCCCGGCGCAAGACGGTCAAATCGAAGCTGCGGACGATCGCGACCCACCTCGAGACGCTGGACGAACGGCTGCTGACCGACAAGGAGCGCGATCAGGTCTGGCGGGACGTCGACGCCGAGGTGACGAGCCTCTGGCAGACCCCCCAGGTCCGCAAGCGCCAGCCGGAGGTCGCCGACGAGGCCCGCAACGTCCAGTGGTACCTGGAGAACACGCTGTTCGACGTGGTCGGCGAGGTGTACGATGAACTCGACGACGCCATCGACGAGGCAGTCGGCCACAGCCTCGACATTCCGAAACTGTTCGAGTTTCGCTCGTGGGCCGGCAGCGACCGTGACGGCAACCCCTACGTGACCCCCGAGGTGACCGCCAACACCCTCGAGCGCCAACGGGAGGTCGTTCTCGAGCAGTATCGCACCCAGCTCAAGCGCCTGTCGGGCGTGCTGAGCCAGGACGGCAGCCGGATCGACGTCGGGCCGGAGTTTGAGGCCAGTCTCGAGGACGACCGGGAGCTGCTGCCCGGTAGCGCCCGCACCGCACAGGACCGATACCCGGGCGAACCGTACCGTCAGAAACTCAAGCTGATGCGCGAGCGCCTGGCGCGGATCGGCGACGTCCGCCCGGGCGGCTACGAGGAGGTCGACGGGCTGCTCGACGATCTCGAGGTCGTCGCGAAGAGTCTGCGAAACAACGGCGCTGAGAGCGTCGTCGACGCCCACGTCGATCCGATCCGGCGGCGGGTCGCCACGTTCGGCTTCTCGCTCGCCAGTATGGACCTGCGGGACCACCAGCAGAAACACACCGACGCCATCGCCGCGGCGCTGGAGCGCGAGGGGATCGACTACCACGGACTCGACGAGGACGAGCGCGTCGAACTCCTGACCGACGCCGTCCTGCAGGACGATCCCGTGATCAACCTCACCGACACCGACGGGCTCTCGGAAGACTCCGAGCGGGTACTGACGCTGTTCGACGAGCTCGGCGACTGGCAGACCGAGTACGGCGTCCACGCGATCGACACCTACGCCATCTCGATGACGGAGGAGCCCAGCCACGTCCTCGAGGTCCTGTTCCTCGCCGACCAGGCGGGCGTCGTCTCCCTGCCCGAACACTGCGGGCTCGACATCGTTCCGCTGCTCGAGACGGAGTACGCCCTCTCGGGCGCCCGCCGGATTATGGGGACGCTGTTCGAGAACGAGGCGTACGTCCAGGCCCTCGAGGCCCGCGGACGAACCCAGGAGATCATGCTCGGCTACTCGGACTCGAACAAGGAGAACGGCTTCCTCGCGGCGAACTGGTCGCTGTACAAGAACCAGCGCCGCCTGGGCGAGATCTGCGACGACCACGACGTGACGATGCGGCTGTTCCACGGCCGCGGGGGCTCGATCTCGCGAGGCGGCGGGCCGATGAACGAGGCGCTGCTCGCGCTGCCGAACTCGACGGTGACGGGCCAAGTCAAGTTCACCGAGCAGGGCGAGGCGATCGCCGAGAAGTACGGCAACCCCCGGATCGCCGAGCGCAACATCGAGCAGATGCTGAACGCCCAGCTGCGGGCCCGCCTCTACGCCGAGGAACAGCCCGAGGAGGCGATCGAAGAGGAGTGGATCGAGGCGATGGAGACGATGGCCGACGCCGCCCGCCAGGAGTACCGCGACCTGCTCGAGAGCGAGGGGTTCGTCCGGTACTTCGAGCAGGCGACGCCGATCACCGTCATCGAGGATCTCGATCTGGGCTCGCGACCCGCCTCGCGATCCGGCGAGCGCACCGTCGAGGACCTGCGGGCGATCCCGTGGGTGTTCTCCTGGACGCAGTCGCGGTGTATCCTGCCGGGCTGGTACGCCCTGGCGACGGGGCTCGACGCCTACCTCGAGAACGGCGGCTCGGAGGAAACTCTCCAGGAGATGTACGAGCAGTGGCCGTTCTTCCGGACGACGCTGGACAACGCCGCGCTCTCGCTGTCCCGAACCGAACTCGAGATCGCCGAGACCTACGCGGGAATGGCCGACGCCGACCTCCGCGATCGGTTCTTCCCGCGGCTGAGCGAGGAGTACGAGCGTGCAGCCGAACTGGTGACGACGATCGGCCAGCGCGAGGAGCTTCACACCCGCGACTGGCTCGGCGAGAACCTCGAACGACGGAACCCCTACGTCGACCCACTGAACCTGCTGCAGGTCTACCTGCTCGATCGCACCCATCGTACTGACATCGAGGAGCGAACTCTGCGGCTGACGGTGAAGGGGATCGCCGCCGGGATGAAGAATACGGGGTAGGCCCGCTCACGGAGTCAACAGCTATCGCCGCTCCGACGAACGTCGTCACGTGGCGAACGATACCGTAGAGGCGAGCGACGACGGCGATGGCACCGACGGCACCGATGGAGCCGAACTGGGCGTTGGAATTGCCCTCGGAATCGCACTGGGGTCCGCGATCGGCGTCGCGACCGACGACCTCGGCCTGTGGATCCCGATGGGCGTCGCGATCGGCGCCGCACTCGGCGCGGCGATGGGGAACCGGTAACGTCCTGGATCGAAGCGATTCCCCCTCCCACTGACGGCCTACTCGAGCGTCGGCACCGGCACGCTCTCGAGGACGCTCTCGACGACTGCGCTTTTTTCGACCCGGTTGACCGTCGCGTCGGGGGTCAACACGAGCCGGTGGGCGAGGACGGGTTCCGCAACTCGCTTGATGTCGTCGGGCGTGACGTACTCCCGACCGACCAGCGCCGCGTACGCGCGGGCGGCCTCGAACAGCCGCTGGGTGCCCCGCGGGGAGACGCCGACCTCCACGCGGCCGTCGGTGCGGGTCTCGCGGGCAACGGCCGCGACGTACTCGAGCAGGTCCGCCTCGACCCGGACCGTCTCGGGAACCTGCCGAAGCGCGTCGATCTCTTCGGGCTCGAGCACCGTCGAGACGGTCGGACTTCCCTCTTCGCGGCTCGCGCGCCGTCGCAGCAGTTCGACCTCGCCCTCGGCGTCGGGGTACCCCATCGACGTCTTGACGAGAAAGCGATCGACCTGCGCCTCGGGCAGCGGGAACGTTCCCTCCTGTTCGACGGGGTTCTGGGTCGCGATGACGAAGAAGGGGTCGGGCAGCGGGCGCGTCTCACCGTCGACGGTGACCTGGCCTTCCTCCATGGCCTCGAGTAGCGCGGCCTGAGTCTTCGGCGGCGCGCGGTTGATCTCGTCGGCGAGGACGATGTTGGCGAACAGCGGCCCCTCGTTGAATTCGAAGCTCCGGTCGCGCTCGTCGAAGACGTGCGTACCCGTAACGTCGGTCGGCAGCAGATCGGGCGTGAACTGAATCCGGGAGAACGAAAGCCCGAGCGCGGTGGCGACGCTGCGAGCCGTCAGCGTCTTACCCGTCCCGGGGACGTCCTCCAAGAGGACGTGGCCCCGCCCGACGACGCCGACGAGGACCTCCTCGAGGAAGGCGCGGTCGCAGACGACGGCGTCGCCGATCTCCTCGAGGACTGCCGAACACTCGCGGCTGGCCTGCGTGACGTCCATGGCGTCGACCTCGGAGGCTCGCGTAAAACGTCTTTCGACCGACTGTCACGTTCGCGAGCCATCGGTTCCCAGACGGCGCGACGATTCGAAACGGATAAAAACGTCACCGCGGTAGATAGGGGTGAGCCGAGATAGCCTAGCCCGGCCAAGGCGGCAGATTCGAAATCTGCTGTCCTCACGGACTCGGGAGTTCAAATCTCCCTCTCGGCGCTTTTCCGCGAACTACACCGTCGAGCACCGCGTAGCGTGTGCTCGACCTCCGTGAGCGGAAAACGATATAGGGGAGTTTGAACGAGAGAAGACGCAGCATCCGAGCGAAGCGAGGATGACCGTCTTTGCGTGGTTCAAATCTCCCTCTCGGCGCTTTTCAGCAGCACAGAAACGATATTGGTGAGTTTGAACCAGGGAGTGGCGCGAGCGGAATTTCTGTGGTTCAACTCGCGCTAACGTCTGAAACGGTGACGGTCAAACTGAGCGTGAGAGCTTGTATCAACAAAAATGGGAGTACACTGGAACTCCAGCACACTGATTACATTAGCACACGAAGTACGTTATATGCCCGTGAGCATCGACGAGTTCGAATCCGGTGACCTCCCACAGGGCCCGAGCGTACCGGAAGCGGTGGTTACCTACCTGTACGGACAGCGGGACAAAGCCTTCACTCGAGCCGAAATCGCGGTAGCGATCGATGCCGACCCAAACACCGTCGGAACCGCTCTCTCGAGGCTCAAAGAACGCAACCTCGTGCGACACAAAGGCGAGTACTGGGCCCTCACAGAGGATGAGGACCGAGTTGCCGCAGCATATGACCTCCGTACTGCGAGCGCTCGTCTCGATGAGGACGATGGCGGTATCGATCCCGAAGAGTGGGATGCAGCCGCTCCCGATGCACCACACCCGAGCGAGGACTCCTAATCGATGCGGCCCGAACGAGGTGATGTCGTTCGAAGCCGAGATCCGTTTAAACTCGGTAGTGAGAAACAGCGGCCGTGGCTGATCGTTAGCAATCGGAAGCATCCGTTCAGCGAGGAACAGTATCTCGCAGTCGCAATCTCGACCAAGGAGTACGATCACTCCATCGCGCTTCGGCCAGCGGTTTGGGAGACGGGTGGTGTCCCGCGAGAGTCCTTTGCCTCTCCGTGGGCGGTACACTCTCCGCGTCGTGAGGACCTCGTTGCGTGGCAAGGCCGTCTCACCGGGAGCTGCACCGAGCGTATCGTGGACGTAGTTCAGACCTATCTCCGTTAGGAAATTTCTTTTCTCCCGTTTCGAGTCATCAGCGCCGCAGGGAAGACCATGAAGCGGCGATCACGGATACGTAGCGGGTTATCGGTCTTCACGAAGCAGTCTTCAACGATTCGTTCGCTGCACAGAGAGGAGCCTCCACAGGAGTCTGGGAGCAAAGTAACTGTCCGAGTGGCGCGCGCCGTGTCGACTACGGATCTCGATCCGAAATCCACCGAGCAGCTCGCTCGAGCCGTCCACCGACCGTTCGGCTTCCGTACCACTCTTCGACCTTGGTATGAGTTGCCATCTCTCGCAGGGAACCGCTTTATCCGCGCAGCTATGGGAGGGAGTCCCGAACGAACGTGATGTCAGCAAGCAATAATTTCCCGGCGGCGAGACGAGGTGAGCGACCGCGATGAGTTCCGACGAGGAAGGGGGCCTCGAGGACGACCCGTTCCACCCCCTCGGGGACGCCGCCGAGGAGGACTTTCGGGCCATGCTCGAGGAGACCGAGTACGACGCCGACCTCGGGATGGCGATGGCCGAGGACGCGATGCGGGTCACGAAGGGCGAGCTCTCGGAGGCCGAATTCCACGAGCGGTATCACGAGGACATCCTCGAGGAGTTCGGTGAGGACGAGCGACCGACGAAGGAGGCCTACGAGAACGCCAGGGAGGAGGCGAAGGGAACGCTTTCGGGGATGCTCGAACGCTTCGGGGGCGACGGCGAGGAGTCCCGGCGCGACACGATGAAGAAGATGGGCGCCGGCGCGGCCGCCGTCGGTCTGGGCGCCTGGGGCACGGCCGAGAACGGTGACGGGACGGAGTCCGATATCCTCGCGGCCCAGGAGGACGGCGAGGACGAGGGCGACGGTGACGGCGTTCAGTGGGGAATGGCGCTCGACCTCGAGACCTGCGATGGCTGTCTCTCCTGTGTCGTCGCGTGCCAGCAGGAGCACAACTGGGACGAGGGCGCGAACTGGATGTACATCATCGCCTACGGGGACGGCACCGTCGAGTCGCCCGACGCCGACGACTTCGAGGGGACGCGGGATTTCAACTACCTGATCCGGCCCTGCCAGCACTGTACTGACGCACCCTGCGAGAAGGTGTGTCCGACGACGGCCCGTCACACCCGCGACGAAGGTGGGCTCGTGCTGACGGATTACGACGTCTGCATCGGCTGTCGGTACTGCCAGGTCGCCTGTCCGTACGGCGTCAACTACTTCCAGTGGGGCGAGCCGTCGGTCGACGCCCCCTCCGACGAACTCGAGGAGGAGATGATGTTCGACCAGCGCGACCGCTGGGTCAGCGGTCGGGGTCCTCGCGGCGTCATGGAGAAGTGCGTCTTCGACCCGGCCCGTCAGGACGGCAACATGGGCGACGAGATGGTCGGCACGACGGCCTGTGAGGACGCCTGCCCGCCGGGGGCGATCCAGTTCGGCGACATGAACGACCCCGACAGCGACCCCCAGCGCTACGTCGACAACGTCCCGCTCGCTCGCGCCATCGAACACGACCCGGACGACGAGGAGCTACAGGACGCCATCGCCGTCCTCGAGGGCGAGGAGGAGCCCGCCGAGGAGGACGACGAGGACGGACTGACCGAGGAGGAGGCCGAGCGGCTCCTGCGGGGCGAGTACGGCGAGCCCGACTCGACGTTCCGGCTCCTTCAGGAGTACAACACCGATCCGAACGTCCTCTACCTCGGCAACGAGCCGGGGCCGGACGCCGAGCAGGTTCCGGGCCCCGTCGCCTACGACGACGTCGGGCAGGTCGACAACCGCAAGGACGTCCTCGACGAGGGAACCGTCGGCGACACGGATCTCTCGCTGTGAGGGCGGCCTTCGAGAGCTTCATGTCGCTCGAGGGGAACCCCTCGGTATGGAACTCCGCCAGCGCGTCGCGGTCGGGACGCTGTGGATTGCCGTCGCGGCGTTGATCGCGTACATGCTGTACCCGGTGACGTCGTTCGGGATCGACGCGGTACTCCAGCTGGTCGTGCTCGTCTTCACACTCTTTCTCGCGGGCGTCTACCTGTTCAACCCCTGGGGCGTGCTCGATCGCCAGCCCTTCCACTGAAAATTGAGTCGTGCCCTGTTGGAACGAAGTACTGCCCGTCAGCCCGGACCCGCGAACCGTTCTGCGGTCGCGCCGGAAGATCGAAACAGCAGCCCGTCTCAGTCGTCGGCCGGTGCGAGCGGCTGCGTGTCCTGTCCGAGCAGCCGATCGAGCGCGTCGACCATCGCCTCGACGCTCGCTCGCGTGATGTCGGCCTCGCTGCGGGCGACGGTCACGGAGCGGTCGTCCCGAACCATCGTCACCTCGACGGTGACGACGGCGTCGGTCCCGCCGGTGACGGCGTCGACGTGGTAGGACTCGAGTTCGGCGTCGGCCATCGAGCCGAGCGCTTCCCGAACCGCGGAGACGGCGGCGTCGACGGGTCCGGAGCCGGTGCCGCTGGCGACCCGTTCCTCGCCGTCGACCTCGAGGCGGATGCTCGCGGTGGGAACCGCGCCACCGCTGGTCGCGGTGAGGTCGAGCAGTTCGACGACGCGCTCGCGGTCGTCACCGGTGACGTCCTCGGCGATCGCCAGCAGGTCGGCGTCCGTAACCCGGCGGCCACGATCACCGAGTTCGGTGACGCGGGTGGCGATCTCGGCGACCTCGTCGCCGCTGGCCTCGACGCCGTGTTCTTCGAGCGTCGCCGCGACGCCGGCCCGGCCCGTGTGTTTACCCAGTGCAAGCCGCCGTTCGCGCCCGACGGTTTCGGGCGCGTAGGGCTCGTACATCTTGTCGTCCTTGAGCGTGCCGTCGGTGTGGATCCCGCTCTCGTGGGTGAAGGCGTTCTCACCGACGACGGCCTTGTTCGGCGGTAGCGGGACGCCCGTCGCCCGCGAGACGCGCTGTGCGAGGTCGTACAGCTCCTCGAGCTCGACCGTCTCGACGCCGTAGACGTGCTCGAGTGCGATCGCGACCTCCTCTAAGGCGACGTTGCCGGCTCGCTCGCCCAGTCCGTTGACGGTACAGTGAACGAGGTCCGCACCAGCCGAGACCGCCGAGATCGCGTTCGCGACGCCCAGACCCAGATCGTCGTGGGTGTGGGCGCTGACGGGACCCAGCTCGGCCAGCCGGGAGACGGCCTCGGCGGTGCGCTCGGGACCCGTGTGGCCGACGGTGTCGGCGAAGCAGGTCCGATCGGCGCCCGCATCGAGGGCCGTCCCCATCAGCTCCTCGAGGTAGTCCAGATCGGCCCGGGAGCCGTCCTCGCCGATGACCTCGACCCAGAGGTCGTGGTCGGTGGCGTACTCGACGAGATCGGCCGTCTTCGCGAGGTTGTCCTCGCGGGAGGTGCCGACCTTCCCCTCGACGTGCCGATCGCTGGCGGGAACGACGATGTGGACGCCGTCGACGTCACAGTCGAGCGCGAGGTCGACGTCGCCGGCCATCCCGCGACAGAAGCTCGTGACCGTCGCCTCGAGGTCGAGGTCGGTCACCCGCGAGATCGCCTGTCGCTCGCCCGCGCCGGTACAGGCGCTGCCGGCCTCGACGACCGAGACGCCGGCTCGCTCGAGCCCGCGGGCGATCTCGACCTTTTCGTCGGGGGAAAGCGAGACACCCGGGGCTTGTTCGCCGTCGCGAAGCGTCGTATCGAGAAGGCGCACTGTACGGTCGGCTGCGATCGTCTGCTCCGGAGTCGTAGTCACGAAGGAAGGGTTATTTCCGCCCTGGAATTTCGCGCCCAGCCGGGTTGCCCCGACTTCCTCTATCCTCGGACTCCGGCGTTGAGAACGAATCTCGTGCCATCGTATCCCGACCTATTCGGACGGGACGACTTAACCTCGCCGGTCACGGCACCATCTGCATCCGTCAACGCACTGTCGCATCGGCGTCGGTGTTCGACGCGGGGAACCCCAACGACCATCGGGGACCCCGGCGTAGCCCACGGCATGGACCCTACGCTGGAGCCGCTCGCGCGGTCGCTCCGTTCGGCACCCGTCGTCGACCGCGACGGCTACGACTACTTCGTCCACGGTGTCACCGACGGCATTCCAATTGTCGAGCCCGAGGTCCTCAAGGCCGTTGCTGCCGGCTTCCGCGAGCGGATCGACTTCGAGAGCGTCGACGTCCTCGTCGCGCCCGAGGCGATGGGGATCCACCACGCGACGGCGCTCTCAACGGCGACGGGCGTCCCCTTTGTCGTCGTCCGCAAGCGCTCTTACGGCTTCCCGGACGAGGTTGCGATCCATCAAGAGACCGGCTACGGCGAGAGCGAGCTCTTCCTGAACGGGGTCGAGGCCGGCGATCGGGTCGTCCTCGTCGACGACGTCCTCTCGACGGGCCACACGATAGAGGCCGTCTGTGCGGCCCTCGAGGACGTGGACGCGGAACTCGTCGACATCGTGGTCGTCCTCCGACGCGTCGACCGCGACCGCGAGGGGTTCGAGAGATCGGTGACCGCTCTGTTCGATGTCCGGGTCGTTGACGGCAGACTCGAGATTGTCGAGTAGTCAGGTCGGCTCGAGGACCAGCTCGTCGCCGGGCTCGACGCCGTCGGCCGCCCCCGCGGGCAGCTCGAGCAGCAGGTCGGCCCGCTCGCGGGCGATCCCCCGCCAGGGCTGGAGCCGTTCGACGCGCTCGACGACGCCGTCAACGACCCAGATCACGTCCAGCGGGACGAAGACGAACAGCATGTGGACGTCGCGAGGCCGCGCCGACCCGAACCGGAACGCGAGCGCGTACCCCTCGGGAAGCGAACGGCGGAACATGAGTCCCCGAAGCTGGCTCACCGCGGAGTCGGCCGTCTCGACGGTCCCGGCTAGCTGGCGGGCAGCGCCGGATTTCGGGTGGTGGCGCAGTCGCACGGCCTCGAGTGCCCACCGCGGCGGTAAAAGCTTCCCGTCGAACTCGAGCGCTGAGCGGTGAGTGGCGAGGGGTTGAAACGTCGCGCTCGCCAACGGGACGGCGATGGAGAAAACGCCGCGAGGAACGTCCGTCGGCGTCGACGACCCCTACGCGTTCGCCGGCGTCTGCGACCGCTGTACCGACGACGGCCGGTGTCGGTACGCCTTTGAACGACCCGACGCCGATCCGGCGTTCGCCCGCGAGCGCGCAGCCGAGGAGTACGCCTGCCCCGTCCACGACCCCAAGCGCGAGGAGACGCCGGCCGACTGTCCCCACTTTCGGTCGCGAAACCGCGATCGGGAGTGCGTTCGCTGTGGCCTCGAGGAGAAACGCCTCGCCCACGACGAGGAGCGACCGCTGCTCGAGGAACACCACCTCTCGTACGCCGACGGGAGCGGGTCGGCGAGCGAGGACGGCGAGCTCTCACACGAGATTACGGTCTACCTCTGTCGGTGGTGTCACGCGAAGGTCCACAGTTCGTGGGCCCGTATCACCGACGACGTCACACCGGAGCCGGAGGCGGTCGCCGAACTCGAGGGCCGACGCGGACGCGAGCAGGAAGAGCTCGGGTTCGAGTCGGCGGCCGAACGATACGACGCCGACGAGTAAGCATTCCGCTGTGCGTCGTCGAGCGCAGCTACACGGTCGCACGAGAACGTGCAGTCGACGCGATAGCGGAACTCAGTTGTTCCCGCGCGGCAGGATGTCGCCGACCCGTCGGGGCTCGCCCTGCAGGTTCGGCTGCTCGGCGACGATCTTGAGCACCTCGTGGTCGGTCACGTCGTAGTAGGACTTCTCGGTGGCTTCCTCGATGAGCTCCCGCTCGAGGCGAAACTCGGTGCCTTCGTACACGACATCGACTCCATCGTCGTCGAACGCAAGCGTCGTCATACTCGACCGTAGGCGATCCCCCGATAAAAACCGGACGCCTGTGGTCGCACGCACTCGACTGCCGCAGCGCCCGCGGTCGAATCGCGCGAGATTTATTACCCGGCGCTCGTATTGGTTGCGAACGTGGCGTTTCGCAGGGATCTGCTCGACGAACTCGTCGTCCCCGACGGGACCGAAGCCAAGGAGGTCGCCCTCGAGACCGACGGTGACGTCCTCGTCGGCGCCCGCTCGACCGTCGAGTTCGGCGTCCGCGGCCGGAACGTTCTCGCGGGCGAGAGCGTCGAGTTCGGCGGAGACATTGAGGCCGAGGCCGACTGCCGGCTCGACATGTGGTGTGACGTCGCCGACAACGTCCTGGTCGGTCAGGACGCCTACATCGGCGAGCGCGTCCACATCGGCGGCGAGATGAAGGTCGCCGGCGACCTCGACATCGGCGACGACGTCGAGATCGACGAGGGTTTCGAGGCCAACGGCTGGATCGTTATTCGGAACCCGATGCCGACGATCGTCTTTCTGTTCGTCTACCTCAAACAGCTCCTGTTGATCGGCGAGGAGGACGCCGCCCAGCGGCTCGTCTCCCAGCTCGTCGACGACGATGAGGACGAGAACGAGGACGCGGAGCCGGTTCCCGACCCGCTGATCGTCCCCCGTAACGCGACGGTGAGCGACGACGCCTGGCGCGTCTCGACGCCCGCGACGATCGGCGACGACTGCCGGCTCCACGGCAACATCCGGGCCGAGTCGATCGACGTCGGCGAGGACTGCAATATCTTCGGCAGCCTGCGGGCCCGCGAGGACGTGACCGTCGGCGAGGGGACTCGCATCCACGGCGATCTGACGACCCGCAGCGGCGACGTCGTCGTCGAGCCCGGCGCGCGAATCCTGGGTGACGTCTCCTGTTCGGACCTCGAGCTCGGCCCCGGTGCCGAGGTCGACGGCTCGATCCGGGCCGACGGCGAGATCACGATGGGGACGACCGAGCGCGACCTCGAGTAATCGGACGTGGTTGCAAGCACGGGAGGTCACCTTCGAGGCACGTGCTCGATACGTTCGAGGCCGAGAACCCGGCGTTCGTCCACCGGGACGAGTCGGAAGTCCTCGACCGAGCGGTTTCGATCGTCTCGGATCGATTTCCAACCGATCTCTCTCCTGGCGATTTCGACCCGCATTCTTAATAGTGTCAGTTGCGTTAGCACGAGTCGAGCATGGTGCGAGTGATCAACAATCAAAGAGAGGTGACATCGTGCGATCGATCGTGTTGACGAAGGGCGTGCCGGACTTCTCGGAGGGGGCCGTCTCCTTCGACGAGGACGGTCACCTGGAACGGGGGAAGACGCCGACGGTGATGAACCCGAACGACGCGTTCGCGCTCGAGGCGGCGCTCCAGACTCGAGTCCGCCACGGCGGCCACGTCAGCGGGATGAGCATGGGGCCACCCGGCTACGCCGAGGTGCTCGAGGGGGCGATGGAGTCGGTGTACACCGACGACAGCTACCTGCTCTCCGACCGGGAACTCGCGGCCTCCGACACGTGGGCGACGGCGATCACCGTCAGCTCGGGGATCGAGAAGTACCGCGAGGAGGTCGCCGACGTCGACCTCGTCTTCGCGGGGTTCAAAACCGCCGACGGGGAGACCGGTCAGACCGGGCCCCAGACGTGCTGGGCGCTCGAGTGGCCGATCGTCACCCACGTCATCGCGCTGGATATCGACCCCGACGAACGCCGACTCCGCGCGAAGCGACTCGTCGAGGGCGACGTCGACGAGATCGAGACCGTCGAGACGCCCCTGCCGTGTATGGTCGTCACCGATCCGGAGTTCGAGCCCACGTACCGGAAAGCGTCCCACCGGCTGACCCACAAGGAACTTCGGGCCGAAACGCAGGAACGGGCCGCCGACCACGACGAGCATCTGACGACGTGGGACCACGCCGATCTCAATCTCGATCCGGACTACATCGGGCTCGACGGCTCGCCGACGATCGTCTCCTCGGTGGACCCGATCCCGAAGGCGCCCTCCGAGCGGGAGGCGACGATGATCGATCCCGACGACGGCACGGCGATGGAGCCCGTCCTCGAGGAACTGCAACCGTTTGCTGGAGGTGACTGACGATGGCACTCGATCCCGACGAGTACACGGCCGACGAACTGGGCGAGGAGCTCGAGGCGCTCGACGACGTCGACGAACTGCAGACGGTGCTGGAAGCCGAACAGGCGGGCAGGGACCGCAAGACCGCCCGCGAGGCGATCCACCGTCGGCTCGAGGCGCTCGGCGAAGCGGGCGACGCCGAGGGGCTCGAGGGTGACACCGAGACGGAAGGCGAGTACGAGGAGACGAAAGAAGACGTCGGCGACGAAGCGGAAGGCGAGGAGGTAGAGGAGGTCGACGAAAGAGACGAAGACGCAGGCGCGGACGACGAATCGGCAGCCGAGGACGAGGAAGACGACGACGGCCTCTCCCACCCGACGCGGGACAAGAGACACGTTCGGGCGCTCGACGGCGGCGACTACGCCGATATGTGGGTGTTCTGTGAGACCCAGCAGGGAGAGCTGCTCGAGGTCTCGCGGGAGATGCTCGGCAAGGCTCGAGAGCTGATGGACCAGTTCGAGGAGGACTATGGAAACGAGGAGCGCGTCGTCGCCTTCCTCATGGGTGACGACTGCGAGGACCTGGCCGAGGAGTGTATCGCCTACGGCGCCGACGTCGCGGTCTACCACGACGATACTCGTCTCGAGCGGTTCCTGCACAAACCCTACACCGAAATTGCGGCCCACATGGCCCGCGGGCAGGGAACGATCGAGAGCACCGACTGGCGCGAGTACGACGAGCCCCGCTACGTCCTGTTCCCGGCGACGAACAACGGGCGGGATCTCTCGGCGAAGGTGCAGGCCGAACTCGACTCCGGGCTCGCCTCGGACTGTTCGGACCTCTACATCGAGGAGAACGAGGTCTCCAATCCGGTCAAGACCGGCGAGCCGGGCGTCAAGAAGACCTTCGAGAAGGTCCTGCATATGAAACGGCCCGACTTCTCGGGGTTCGAGTACTCGACGATCCTCTGTCTCGACAATCCGGGTCGGGACTTCCACCCGCAGGGCGCCTCGATCATTCCGGGCAGTTTCGACCCGATCGAACCCGATTACGATCGGGAGGGGCTCGTGATCGAACACGACATGGAACTCGACGAGGACTGGTTCCGCGTCGAGATCACCGAGCACGATCAGCTCGAGGCCGGAATCGACCTGACCGGCCACGAGGTGGTCGTCTGTCTGGGTCGGGGGATCGCCGACGACCCCACCGGGGGAATGGAGCTCGGGCTCGAGCTCGTCGACGCCTTCGAGGACGCCGAACTCGGCATTACGCGGGGGATCGTCACCTCGGCCTACCAGTTCGAGGGTCACGTCGAGGAGTACTCGAAGGAGGAACGCCAGATCGGCGAGACCGGTCAGGTCGTCGCCCCCGACCTCTACATCGCGGCGGGCGTCTCCGGAGCGGTCCAGCACAAGGTCGGAATGGACGAGTCCGACACGATCGTCGCGATCAACACCGACCCCGACGCCAGGATACGGGACTTCAGCGACTACTACATCGAGGGCGACCTGTTCGAGGTCCTCCCCAGGCTCACTGCAGCGGTCGAATCCGGGGAGACGAGACTCGAGGCCGTCGCCGACGGGAGCGGGGGTGAGGACCGATGAGCACGAACGGGAGCAACGGGAGCGAGTACGAACACTACGAAGCGGTCGTCGTCGGCTGCGGCCCGGGTGGCGCGGCCGCTGCCGCTCGACTCGCCGAACACGGCGTCGAGACGCTCGTCCTGGAACGCGGCGTCGAGGCGGGCTCGAAGAACGTCTCCGGCGGGCTAATCTACGCCGAGGACTCGGCCCCCTACACGATCGACGACCTCTTCGACGGCTTCCGCGAGGAAGCCGCCGAACGCCCCGTCACCGACTACCGGATCCACAACATCGCCGGCGACAAGGTCAAGACGTACGACCTGACCGACCTCCACGAACACGATACCGACTGGTGTGACGCCGTCCTCCGCCGGCAGATGGACTCCTGGCTCGAGGCCCGGGTCCACGAGAAGACCAGCGAGACGGGCGGGGGCGTCCTGACGAACGTGCGGGTGAACGGCCTCCTGCGAGAAGACGGTGAGATAATTGGTGTCACCTGCGACGAGCTGGACCCGATCGAGGCCGACCTGATCGTCGCCGCCGACGGTGTCAACTCCGAGCTGGCCCGTGAGGCCGGGCTCATGGACTGGGAGGAGCCCGACGAGTGGTTCCAGGGCGTCAAGGCTGTCGTCGATATGGATCCCGAGGCGGTCAACCACCGGTTCGGGATCGACGACGACGAGGGCGTCGCCCACCTGTTCTCGGGCGATCTCTTCGAGGACGTCCGGGGCGGGGGCTTTCTCTACACCAACGAGGAGTCGCTGTCGATCGGGACCGTCTTCCACCTCGACAGCCTCGTCGCCGAGCAGGCCGAACCCCACGAGCTGCTCGATGCCCTGCTGACCCATCCCATGATGGCCCACTGGATCGGCGACGGGTACGACGAGCGGGAGTACGCCGCGAAGCTCGTCCCCGACTCGAAGAAGGTCGCCCACCGCGAACCCTACCGGGATCGCCTGGTGCTGGTCGGTGACGCCGCCGGCCAGATGCAGGCCCAGGGCCCGATCATCAAGGGGATGAACCACGCCGTCACCGCCGGGGCGCTTGCGGCCGACGCCTTCGCGATCACGCGAGGCAACGCCGACTCCGAGGCCGCAGGACGGCGCTACGCGAAGCTGCTCGAGGACTCGGGGACGATGGCCAAGCTCCGCCCGAAGCAGTACGACCTCGCCCGGACCGTCGGCGAGCGCGATGCGGTCACGAACGTCGTGGATCGCGTCCTCGAGTCCCCGCTCGGCAGCGTCGCGCTCGGGAACTCGCTGGCCGATCGCGTCCTCGAGCGGGCGTACAACTCGCCGTTCCTGGTGTCGATGCTGCCCGACACCCGAACCGGGTACACGACGGTGCCGACGGTGATCGGCGAGGCCCGCGGTAAGAGCATCCGCTGGAAGAACGACGCTGAGCCGCCGAGCCTCGAGGAACGGATCGGCGAGCTCACCTACGACACCGACGTCGGCAACCCCCACATCGAGCTGCTCGACGACTCCGCGGAAGCCAGCGGAGCCGCCGTCTACGCCTGCCCCGTCAGCGCCGAGGCGTTCGGCGGGGGCTGTTACCGCACGGAGCAGGTGAAGACGAACGGCGACGAGGAAACGGTCGTCAGCCTCGACACCCAGCCCTGCGTCGAGTGTGGCACCTGCGCTATCGTCGCCGACACCGCCTGGGAGCATCCCAGAGGTGGAAAGGGCGTCGAGTATCGAGAAGGGTGATGAGCCGGTACGGTCCCAGGATCGCCGCGCTCGCCCGGCAGGCCGAACGCGACCGGGAACGCCTCGAGACGGAGGAGTCAGCCGCTGACCCCGAGGCCGCCCGCGAGTACCTCAGCGAGGGGGCTGGGCAGGCGATCTGGTGTTACGTCGAGGCCCGGACGGGGGGACGGTTCGTTGCGTTCTCGGAGGCCGAGTTCGCGGCCATAGAGCGGGCGATGAACGACTGGCTCGAGTGTTACGCCCGGTGTCACGGCGTCGAACTCGAGGCCGAGTTCACGGTCCGGCAGGCCGCCGAGCTGTTGCTCGAGACGCGCAACGTCGTCGACACGGCCCAGCTGCTGACGGGCGTTCCCGAGCGGCGAACCCAATCGGCGAGGGCGAGTCGGTAGTCGTCGGTGCGTCGAAGATCGACCCGCCGACGGCGGGCCGAGGGTCGGCTCGAAGGAGGACGCGAACGGGCGCCACAGACGCTCGTCAGCCGAAACAGGTCGCCGAGATCGTCGATCGGTCGACGGTTTCGCCTGTCCAGCGCGCGTACAGGTCGTAGCGAACGCCGGACGGCGGTTCCGAGACGTGTCGCCAGGTGATCGTCGTCTCGGCCTCGGTGACTTCCGTTGCGGCTCGGATGGTTCCATCCGTCGCCCTGACCTCGACGAGGTCGACCGAGTCGGGATCCGCCTCGAGGACAACGCTGATCCCGAAGTCGGTCTCCGAATCCGCTGTGAGGCGTTCGGACCGAACCGTCAGTTGACTGATCGCCTCGGTCTCGAACGGCGTTTCGTTCGGAAACGAACACTCCGTACTCGAATCGCTGGACGCTCGTCCGAGACAGCCACCGGTTACGGCGACGGCAACGGTTGCGCCACCGCCGAGTACGTGACGTCGACTAACGGATCGGAGGTCGGTCATCCTGGAGCCGAAGTAACTCGTCTCCCGGCAAGAACTTTCAGTCGAATATCGTTTCGGCGAGCCGAGCGTGAGATCGAGTCAGTAGATGAGCTCGTCGTCGTTCTCGACCATGTACAGCGTACGGGCGGCGATGTTGACCGCGTGGTCGCCGACCCGTTCCAAGTCCCGGATCGTCAGCAGCAGCCGCGAGACGTCCTGCAGGATCTGCTCGACCTCGTCTGGTGAGTCGAGCTCCCGCTCGATCAGGTCCCGGACGACGACCCCGCTTGCCCGCTCGGCGAACTGATCGACGTTGTCGTCGCGTTCCGCGAGCTCCCGGCAGGCGTCGGTGTCTTCCTCGTCGTACGCGAGCATCGCGTCCTCGATCATCTCGAGGGTCAGCTCGCCCATCGCCTGGACGTCGACGTCCGGAAATCGATCGTGTTTGGCCTCGTGGGTGTACTCGCCGAGGTTGACCGCGAGATCCCCGATCCGCTCCAGATCGGTGATGATCTTGAACGTCGAGGCGATAAAGCGCAGGTCGCTGGCGACGGGCTGTTGGAGCGCCAGCAGCTCGATACACTCCTGCTCGAGGTCGAGGTACAGCTCGTTGACCTCGCTGTCGCCCTCCATTACCTGCGTGGCGAGCTCCGTGTCCTTCTGCTCGAGGGCGGACAGTCCCATTCGGAGCCGCTCCATGACGACCTCGCTCATATAGAGGACGTCACCGCGGAGCTCCGTGAGTTTCTCCTGATACGACTTTCTGGCCATACCAGACACAGTTCGTTCCGTCTTGATGTAGCTTGCGCCTGTAGCACCACCGACTCGGCCGCAAACCGAAGCGTACGGTATCGAATAGAGTGATCTCGATCCCGCTGCCTATCGAACGAGCGGCCGTTCTCGGGGATCGGGAGAATGGACTGGACGACCGAACTCGACCGAAGCGATCACCCGAACTTGCCGGTGATGTAGTCCTCGACCCGGTCACTTTCCGGGTTTTCGAAGATCTTGTTCGTGTCGTCGAACTCGACGAGGTGGCCTCCGGTGAGGAAGACGGCGGTCTTATCGGAGATTCGGGCCGCCTGCTGCATGTTGTGCGTAACGATCACGACGGTGTACTCCTGAGCGAGTTCCTCGACTAAGTCCTCGATCTTCGAGGTCGCCACAGGATCGAGCGCGGATGCGGGTTCGTCCATCAGGATCACCTCAGGATCGGTGGCGATCGCGCGGGCGATACAGAGCCGCTGTTGTTGCCCACCCGAGAGGTCGAGCCCGCTTTCGTCCAGCTGGTCTTCGACCTCGTCGATAAGCGCGGCGCGCTCGAGCGCCGTGTGAACCTTCTCCTCGACGTCGTCGTCTTTTCCCTGGACGCGCAGGCCGTAAGCGACGTTATCGAAGATCGACTTGGGGAAGGGGTTAGGCTTCTGGAAGACCATGCCGATCTTTCGGCGGAGGGCGACGGGGTCGACGTCGTCGTCGTAGATGTTCTTCCCGTGGAAGTACAGCTCCCCCTCGACGCGGGCGACGTCGATCAGGTCGTTCATCCGGTTGATCGACCGCAGGAACGTAGACTTTCCACAACCCGAAGGACCGATTAGTGCGGTGACGCCCTGCTCGGGGATATCCATATTGATCTCGTTGAGGGCCTGGGTATCCCCGTAGAAGACGTCGAGATCGCGAGCTTCGATCACGGCGTCGTCGACGCGAGGTGTTCCGAGCGGCCTGTCGGAGGTCGGCATCTCGACGCCGCCGCTTGAACTCGATTCCGTCTCGTTTCGTTCTGTCGTGGCGACGTCCGATTGTCCGGCCTCTGCAGTCATATCCGTTGTTTCGACGTTGGCGTCGCGGGTGTTACTCGTTTCGAAACGGCTCTCACCCGGTGCAATCGTCGCGACGGTGCGTTTGAGCCCGCCGAGTCGGCCGGTCGTTTCGTCGCTCATTGGTTCGCTTGAGGTGGAGGGAGCCTAAATACCATGCTATGACAACTATATAGATCTATGTCGATAACGGGTGACGAACCGATCCGGGTCAGGAGCGCGGATCGTATTTGTTGCGGATCAAGATCGCGCACAGGTTCATCAACAGGAGGATCGTCAACAGGACGACGATCCCGGCCGCCGCAGCGTGGTGGAACTCGGTCTGTGGACGCGCCGCCCAGTCGAAGATCTGCATCGGCATCGCGCTGAACGGGCTCATGAGGCCGTCGGGTGCGGTGAGCATCGTCGTCGCCGCGCCGACCATGATCAGCGGCGCCGTCTCGCCGATCGCTCGCGAGAGCGAAAGGATCGTCCCGGTCATGATTCCGGGTAGCGCGCGTGGCAAGACGACGTCTCGAGTGACTTGCCACTGGGTGGCGCCGACGCCGTAGGCTGCGTTTCGCTGTGAGTCGGGCACCGCTCGAAGCGCTTCCTGCGTCGAGACGATGACGATCGGCAGGATCAGTAGCGTTAGGGTGAGCGCGCCAGCGAGCAACACGGCGCCCAGCTGTGCGCCGCGAACGAAGACGGCGAGTCCGAGCAGCCCGTAGACGATCGAGGGGACACCCGCCAGGTTCGCGATGTTCGCTTCGATGAACGACGTGAGTCGATTTTCGGGGGCGTACTCCTCGAGGTAGATCGCCGCGCCGACGCCCAGAAACAGCGTGAAGACGGCGGTGAGCGCGATCAGGAAGATCGAGCCGACGATGGCGGGATAAATCCCCGCACCGCGGATGCCGCCCAGGAAGTTATCGGGCGACTGGGTCGGCGGGTACAGCAGGAAGTCCCACGTCAGCCAGCCCCAGGCCTCGATGATGACGTCTGCGAGCAGGATGACGAGCGCGGCGACGCCGACCATTGCCGAGCCGAAACAGACGCCGACGAACACCCGGCCGATCGTCCGTTTTCGCTCGATGTCGTCGGTGCCTTCGGTGAAGGGGTTCTCGGTTTCGGTGCTCATTGGTACTCCTCCCGGTAGCGCGATTTGACCCACATACTGAACAGGTTCAGCGACAGCGTCATGGCGAACAGCGTCAGCCCGACGGCGAAGAGGCTCTGGTAGCCGACCGACCCCGCCGAGGCGTCGCTGATAGCGATATCGACCATGAACGCCGTCATCGTCTGCATCTCTTCCAGGACGTTCGTTGTGATCTGCGGACTGTTACCCATCGCAAGCGCGACGATCATCGTCTCGCCGATCGCTCGCGAGAGCGCGAGGATGTACGAGGCGATGATTCCCGACAGCGCCGCCGGGACGACGACGCTCGTCGACACCTCGAACTTCGTCGCGCCGAGTCCGTACGCGGCGTTTCGCAGCTCGTCCGGCACCGAACTCATCGCATCCTCGCTCAGACTCGAGACCATCGGGATGATCATGATGCCGACGACGATCGAGGCCGACAGCGCATTGAACGTGCCCGTCTCGGGGAAGAACCGCTGGATCACCGGCGTGACGAACGAGAGCGCGAAGAAACCGTAGACGATCGTCGGGATCCCGGCCAGGATCTCGAGCGTCGGCTTCAGCGTCTTGCGAACCCGACGATCGGCGTACTCGCTCAGGTAGATCGCGGTCGCCGTGCCAAGCGGGATCGCGACCAGCGCCGAGCCGACCGTGACGACCATCGTCCCCCAAATGAGTGGGAGGACACCGAAGCTCGGTTCGTGGGCGACCGGGTACCACTCCGTCCCGGTAAAGTACTCGACTAGCGAGACGTCGCTGAAGAAGCCGTAGGAGCCGAACAGCAGGACGGCGAAGATCCCGATGGTCGTGAGGACGGTGACGAGTGCACACGAGAGGAAGATCCACCGGGTGAAGTCGTTCATTCGCTCCTCGAGTCCGCCACCGGTGCCGGAGAGGTCGGGTGCGTCGGTTTCCGTGCTCATCCGGCGACCTCCTCGATGGCCTCCTCGAGCGTCTCCCGGCTCTCCTCGACCGTTTCGTCGGGAATTCCGTAGAAGCCGACGCGGCGGGCGCCCCACTCCGTCCAGGTGAGCGTCTCGCCGTCCTCGACGATGTCGGCCTCTTCGGCCTCGTCGTCGATCTCGTCGAAGTAGAACCGACCGTACTCCCTGACCTCCTCCTGGGCGAGCGCGTCCTTGCGGAAGTAGGCGTACAGCGATCGGGTCAGCGGCGTGTACTCCTCTTGCTCGACGGTTTCGCGCTCGGGAAGCACGCAGCCGTCGCCGTCGTCGACGGCGATCAGCTTCAGGTCGTCCTCGTTTTCGTAGTAGTAGCCCGCACCGCCGAAGCCGATCGCACCGACGTCACCCGAGACGCCACGGATGATGACGTTCGTGTCCGCACTCGGGCTGTAGTCGTTCGTGATCGCGCCGACGTTGCCGGTGATCGCCTCCGTAAAGTAATCGAACGTCCCCGAGGCAGTGTCGCGTCCGTACCGCGAGAGTTCCTCGTCGGGCCACTCCTCGCGGATGTCGCTCCAGGTCTCGACCTCGGTGTCGGGCTCCCAGATCGCCTCGAGCTCCTCGACGGTCAGGCAGTCACACCAGTCGTTGTCCGGGTGTGCGTAGATCGCCAGTCCGTCGAGGGCGACCTCGAGGCGGATCCACTCGACGCCGTTTTCCTCGCACATCGGCTCTTCGTCGTCCTCGGAGATCGTCCGACTCGCGTTCTGCACCTCGGTCGATCCGTTGCAGAACTGCTGGAAGCCGGCCCCGGTTCCCGACCCGCGGACGGGGACGATCACGTCGTTGTGCTTCCACATGAACTCCTCCGCGACGGACGCGGAATGGGGAAGCACCGTGTTACTTCCGTCGACCCTGATCTCGCCGGATAGATCACTCTCCTCTCCGTGGACGATACATCCAGCCAGCCCGGACAACCCCGCGCTCGAGGCACCGAGCAAGAACCGGCGACGAGAAACCGTTTCACCGAAACTGGATGTCGACTCGTTTCCCATCACTCACTCCTAGCGCGGATCGCGTCTAAGTACCCTGCTATGTTCTCTATATACCTCTATGTTGGTCACGCTTTCACAGTATCTCAGCACAGCAGACCCATGAGAGATGATCCGAGCGACCGGTTTCGGAGGATCCGATCGCACCGACCGGCTCTATAGCGGTGAGTGGGGCTTATCACGCTCCAGAAAAAACCATGCCGTATGGAGACGCGAAAGGTCCAGGTAACGGGGGGGTCTACGTATACGGTTTCGCTACCGAAGAGCTGGGCGACCGAAAACGGCGTCAGCGCCGGCACGACCGTCGAGTGTTATCCGGAGGACGACTCGCTGCTGCTGACGCCCGCCAGCGACGTCGACCGCCAGGAGGGGACCCTCGACGTCTCCGACCTCGAGGGCGAGCGCCTCACTCGGGCGGTGATGACGATGTACGTCAGCGGGTTCGACATCATCCGGCTGGAGGCGACCCGGATCACGACCGACCAGCGCCGCGCGATCCGTGACGCGACCCAGAGCCTCGTCGGCGTCGAGGTCTTAGAGGAGACGACCGACAGCGTCGTCATCCAGGACTTGCTCGACTCCTCGGAGCTGTCGATCGTCAACGCCGTCTCCCGGATGCGTCTGATCGCGACCTCGATGCTCTCCGACGCCGTCACCGCTCTCGTCGAGAACGACGACGACATCGCACAGGACGTCATCGAGCGCGACGACGACGTCGACCGCCTCTGGCTGGTCGTCTCGCGGATCTTCCGGGCGACGCTTCGCTCGCCCCGGGCCGCCGAGGAGCTTGGCGTTCCCCGCGAGGACTGCTTCGACTTCCACTCGAGCGCCCGCCAGCTCGAGCGTGTCGCCGACCACGCCGCCAAGATCTCCAATCTCGCACTCAAGCTCGAGGCGATCCCCGAGGAGGTCGCCGAGGCGCTGATCGCGCTCCGGACGGACGCCGCCGACGTCCTCGAGAAAGCGATGGACGCGCTGTTCGCCGACGAGACCGAGGAGGCGAACCGGCTCGGCCACGCGGCCCGCGAGGCCGTCCTCGAAATCGACGAACACACCCGCTACATCGACGACATCCTCCGGGACCTCGAGCCGGTGCAGGCCCAGTCGCTGGGGCTGATCGTCGACTCGCTGTCCAGAAGCGCCGACTACGGCGGCAACATCGCCGAGACCGCACTGCAGAAGGCGGCACCGCGCCCCTAAGACCGAAACTCGACTCGATTCGTATCCTCACACTGCGGTCGTCGATACGGATCCGTACTGTCCGAACGTGACGGGTATGGAGGAATCGATACCACAACTAGCAATCGCTTTCTTCCGATCTCGCCTCCGAACGGACGTGGCACCAGGTGCCAGACCGACCATGCACGAACCTACAACCTCCGATGACGAACCGACCCGCGAGCGACCGACCGACGCTGCCCCCTCGAGACCGACGACGGAGCGACTCGCGGCCGTCGTCGTCAGCGAGGAGAACCGGCGGGATCGGCTGACCGTCTACCCGGCGGACAGCTCGAACGACGTGACGCGAACGGCGTGGCTGACCGCGACCGCGGACGCGTTCGTCGACCTCGAGGCGTGGCGGTGAGCGGTCTTGCCTCGCGGCGCCGTCGCTACGCGGAGTGAGTATCCGAGAGAACGGTTTTCGCAGTTTACTCGAGGAGAACGGCGTTAACCTGACCGGTCTGGCCGGGTCGGGACGTCACGCGGGCCTGGCCCTCGGAGGTCTCGACGACGGCGCCCTTCGTGATGATGTTCCGTCGGACGTAGTTCGGGTTGGCGTCGTTCTCGACGACGTCCTCGATCTCCGCGGTGACGGTCTCGCCGTCCTTGTTGACGCTCGCGACGTTCGTCGCGAGGGCGCGGGTCTTCGTGTTGCTACCGCGAACGTCGACGACGCGAAAGCGGGGCTCGCCGACCTGCGTCTCGGTCGGGAGGCGACCGAGTTCGTTCTTGCGGCGCTTTCGGACGTTCTTCAGTCGGCCACCGGTTCGCTTGCGCGTGGAGCGTCCCTGGTTTTGCATACCCGGACAACGGCCCGGCGGATACTTGAATCCACGCTTTCGGATCGACCGCCGATTTCGGCCGGCTGACGCTCACTCCTCCGGGACCAGACAGTAGGCGTGGCCCGGCTCCTCGAGGATGGTCTCCTCGTCGTCGTCCCAGTAGTTCGTGAAGACGCCCCGCTCGGCGTAGTAGATCCGACCGTCGTGGGGAACCGGCGCGCTCGTGACGTGGCCGCGGTTCTGTACCCGCCAGCGCCGCTCCCCCGTCTCCTTGTCCAGCGCGTACAGGTGGGAGTCGTATGAGCCGACGAGGATCGTCCCGGCGGTAGCGGTCACCGCGCCGATGATCGAGCCGTCGATATCGGTCGCCCACAGCTCCTCGCCGGTCTCGCAGTCGATCGCGTAGACGTGGTCGTCGTTGCTCCCGGTGTAGACGACGTCCTCCTCGGGATCGAGCGCGGGGTTGGCCATCGATCGGTTCTCGAACTCGAAGGTCCACTCCTCGGTTCCGTCCTCGAGATCGATGCAGTGGAAGCGCTCGTCCCAGGAGCCGACGTAGCCGTAGCCGTCGTGGGCCGCGATCGTCCCCTTGATCTCCGCGCCCAGGTTGAACTCGCCGTCGGCCCTCTCCTCGCCATCGGGACCGTCCTCGCCGCCGGTCTGGTACTCCCAGGCGAACTCGAGGTCGGGGAACTCCCAGCAGTAGACGACGCCGTCGTTCGAGCCCGCACAGATCCGGCCCGTCTCGAGATCGATCGTCGGCGAGGGGTGGGGCTGGCCCCAGATGCGGTCGTCGTGCCAGGTGGGTTCGCCCGTCGCCGCGTCGAACGTCCACAGCGCCCCCGAGGAGGGGCTCCCGTACTCGGCGATCACGTACAGCGTCCCGTCGTAGTAGGCAGGACTCGAGCCGATCGCCAGCGTCCCCTCGAGTTCGTGGGCGCGGGTTCGCCAGACGATCTCGCCGGTCTCGACGTCGATCGCGTACAGGTCGCCGTCGTAGCCGCCGATGTAGGCGGTGTCGTCGACGATCGCCGGCGAGCCGTGGAATCCGAGGTCGGTCGCGCCCGTCTCGGTCAGCCAGCGTGGTTCGCCGGAGGGCTGGACGCCGTGGACGAAGCCGGTGTCGCCGGCGATCACGATCGTCTCGCCGTCGGGCGTCGGCAGCGGGCTCGACTTCGCCGCGGTGTGGCCGACGTTGTTGATCGGAAACGACCAGTTGACACTGACCGAGTCGGGGACGGTCTCGTCGGGGAAGTAGCCGAGCCGTCGCAGGCCGCGACGGAACATCCTCACATCGTCGTCGGGGTGAGTCGCGTACGACGAGACGTCGTCGGCGACGTCCAGTTCGTCGCCGTTCGCGCCGGGCTCGTCGTCGTCGGTCGGCTCCCACAGGCCACAGCCCGCGAGCCCTGCGGTCGCGGCGACGCCCGCGGTCTGGAGGAATCGCCTGCGGTGACGCGAGCCGTTCGATTCGGAGCCGGCGACCGGAGACTGGGATCGGTGTGGCATGGCGGGAGGTTCTGTGAAAATTCGAGGGATCGATCCCACAAAAGAATCTCGGTGTCCGGTTCCGACTTCGTGAACTCGAGGGGTCGACCCTCGAGACGATTCCCGTTCGCTCGACTACTCGTCCTGCTGGGCGTCGACGACCGCCACGCCCGCCAGGTTCACGATGTCCTTGACCTCGTCGCCCCGCTGGAGGACGTGAACCGGCTCGTCCATCCCGACGAGCATCGGTCCGATCGCCTCCGCGCCGCCGAGACGCTGGAGCAGCTTGTAGCCGATGTTGCCCGCCTCGAGGTTCGGGAAGACGAGTACGTTCGCGGGCTCCTCGAGCTCGGAGAAGCCGTAGGTGCCCTCGAGGATCTCCTCGACGACGGCGGTGTCGGCCTGCATCTCCCCGTCGACGGGGAAGTCGGCCTCGGGATCGTCCTGGAGCCGAGCCGCGGCCCGGCGGGGTTTGCGGGTGCCCTCGTTGTTGACGCTGCCGAAGTTCGAGTACGACAGCAGGGCCGCCCGGGGCTCGACGTTGAACCGTCGCGCGAGTTTACCCGTCTGTTTGGTGACTTCCTCGAGGACGTCGGCGTCGGGATTCTGGTTGACCGTCGCGTCGGCGATGAAGATCACGCGGTTCTTGAAGGTGAGCATGTAGACCCCCGCTGCGTAGTCGACGTCGTCGGCGGTGCCGATCACCTGCAGCGGCGGACGCAGCGCCGACGGGTAGTGATACGAGAGCCCGGTCAGCAGGGCGTCGGCGTCGCCCTGTTCGACCATCACGCTGCCGAAGTAGTTCGAGTCGGTCTCGACGAGCTCGCCCGCTTCGGTCCGGGTGATCCCCTTGCGCTGGCGCAGTTCGTGGAGCCGGTTGGCGTACTCCTCGTAGTCGCCGACCGACGGATCAGCGACCTGGGGCTCGAAGTCCAACCCGAGGTTCGCGGCCGTCTGGCGGATCTCGCTCTCGTCGCCGATGAGGATCGGCATCGCGATCCCCTGCTCCTGGATCTGGTAGGCCGCCCGGATCATCTTCTCGTTTTCGCCCTCGGCCAGGGCGACGCGCTTGGGGTCGCTCTTCGCTTTGTTGAGCACGACCCGCATCATCTCGCGGGACTTGCCCAGTCGGGCCTCGAGCTGTTCCTCGTACTCCTCGAGGTCGATCTCGGTGCGGGCGGCACCACTTTCCATCGCGGCCTCGGCGACGGCGGGGGCGACGCGGAACAGCACCCGCGGATCGACGGGCTTCGGAATGATGTACTCGGGGCCGTACTGCAGCGGCTCGTCGCCGTAGGCCTTGACGACCGCGTCCGGAACGTCCTCGCGGGCGAGGTCGGCCAGCGCTCTGGCGCAGGCGACTTTCATCTCCTCGTTGATCTCGGTCGCCCGAACGTCGAGCGCGCCGCGGAAGATGAAGGGGAAGCCGAGCACGTTGTTGACCTGATTCGGGTAGTCCGAACGGCCGGTGGCCATGATGACGTCGTCCTCGCGGGCGGCTTTCGCCTCCTCGTAGCCGATCTCGGGGTCAGGGTTGGCCATCGCGAAGATAATCGGGTCCTCGTTCATCGAGCGCACCATCTCCTGGGAGACGATGCCGCCGGCCGAGAGGCCGACCAGCACGTCCGCACCCTCCATCGCGTCCGCGAGACTGCCTTCGGGCAGGTCCCGGGCGAACTCCCGTTTGTACTCGTTGACGTCGCCCGCCCGAGCGCGCTCCTCGGTGATGATCCCCGAGGAGTCACACATGGTAATGTGCTCCCGTCGGACGCCCAGCGAGACGTAGAACCGCGCGGAGGCGATCGCGCTCGCACCCGCCCCCGAGATGACGACCTCGAGCTCCTCGAGTTCTTTCCCCGCGATGTCGGCGGCGTTGACGAGCGCGGCCCCGGAGATGATCGCGGTGCCGTGCTGGTCGTCGTGGAAGACAGGGATATCCATCTCCTCGCCGAGCCGCTCCTCGATGGTGAAACACTCGGGCGCCTTGATGTCCTCGAGATTGATCCCGCCGAAGGTTGGCCCCATCATCTTCGTGGCCGTGATGAGCTCCTCAGGGTCCGCCTCGTCGAGTTCGATGTCGAAAACGTCGATGTCGGCGAACCGTTTGAACAGCACTCCCTTCCCCTCCATGACCGGCTTCGAGGCCTGGGCGCCGATGTCACCGAGGCCTAACACCGCCGACCCGTTCGAGACGACGCCGACGAGGTTTCCCTTCGCCGTGTAGGAGTAGGCATCCGTCTCGTCGTCGGCGATTTCCATACACGGGGCGGCGACGCCGGGCGAGTACGCCAGCGAGAGATCCCGCTGTGTATTCGTCGGTTTCGTCGTCGATATTTCGATCTTTCCCGGCGGATCCGTCCGGTGATACTCCAGTGAGTCCTCGTCCAGTCCCATACCGGTGGGACTGTGGGGCACTACTAAAAACAATGTGAAAGGCACAATCGACGATCGTCGAACACCGCTCGAGCGCGGCGGGACGGCGATTCTCGGAGTCGACCGTTTTATACGCACCGCTCCAGTGGGTTGGGTATGGACGTCGCGCTTGGTGGGACGTTCGACCCCGTTCACGACGGTCACCGCCGACTGTTCGAGCGGGCGTTCGAACTCGGGGACGTAACCGTCGGACTCACGACTGACGAGCTCGCGCCGAAAACTCGCCACGTCGAACGACACGTCAACTCCTTCGAGGAGCGAAAGCGAACCCTCGAGGACGAGTTCGAACCCCTCGCCGAGGAACACGACCGCGCGTTCGAGGTCCGACCCCTCGAGGAGTCGACGGGGATCGCGACCGAACCGCAGTTCGACTATCTCGTCGTCTCGCCCGAGACCATCGAGGGCGGAAAACGGATCAACGAACTCCGCCACGAGCGCGGCCACGACCCCCTCGAGATCGTCGTCGTTCCCCACGCCCTGGCCGACGACGGCGACATCATCTCGAGCACCCGCATCGTCGAGGGCGAGATCGACGAGCACGGTACCGTTCTCGAGGGCGGCGCGGAAACGGAGCAGCACTGACGACCGATATCGATTCGTTCGCCGCAGCTATCACGCTCAGTTCAGTAGTCTGATCGTTCGGCTCGGTTTCGGCCGCGTATCGTACACTTACGAGCGAGAGAAACGATGAAACGGTCCGCACCGAGAGCGATGGTCGGTCTTACCACCGGGGCGGCTCGAGTCCGGCCTCCTCGAGGAGGTCCTTCCAGCGCGACTGGATCGAGAGCCGGGAGACGTCCGCGGCCTCGGCGACGTCGCTCTGGGTTCGGCCGTCGCTGGCGACCAGCGATCCCGCGTAGAGACTCGCCGCCAGCGTCGCTCGCTTCGAGCGATCGGCCTCGGGAACGTCGAGCAGGAACAGCTCCGCCGCACACGATCGGGCTTCACTCGAGAGCTCCAGTCGGTCGGCAGCCTGCTCGAGGTCCTCGAGCCAGCGTTCGTACTCGATGCGATCCCGGGCGCTGTGCATACCCCACGTACCCGTTCGCCGGAAATAAACCTGCGGCCCGCGACGGGCTCGCGACTCGAAGCGGTAACCTCGGCTCCACCGGATGGGGCGCGGTTCCAATAGCCGGCTAGATGCGACAACATTCAGCTACGAACGACTCAACGAAACGGCCGTTCTCCGCGGATTTCACTAGGACGCGACTACTAAAGCCCTACTCCGCTGAACCCTGGATCGACGTCCGCCGCTCCGACCGGGCCGGCCGTCCGCACTCCCATGAAAGAACCAACATGCAAGCTGGTGTGTACCGGCTGCGGCCTCGAGATGCCGTACCGGGATCGGTCCCTGGCCGAGCAGGCGGCCGAACTCCACCAGCTTCGCGACGCAGAACACGTCACCTTCATCGTTCCGCCGGACTGGTCGCCCGAGGAGCCGGTCAAACACGAGTGAGCCGGATCGACAGCTTCTTACTCGATTCGCGAAAACCAGGGAACGAGCGCGGGTAGCCAAGCCAGGCCAACGGCGCAGCGCTTAGGACGCTGTCCCGTAGGGGTCCGCCGGTTCGAATCCGGTCCCGCGCATTGCTGTCGCGAGCAAACTCGCGAGCGACAGCAATCGTACGGCCGGTTCGAATCAGACGAGTCGCAGCGCTCGAGCGAAACGAGAGCGATCGTCTCGGCGAGGTTCGAATCCGGTCCCACCCACCTAGTCGCACACCGCTCGAGCCTCCTATGGCACACGTTGGCAAGACGGACGTCAGACACTCCACAACGCTTATTCGCGCGGAAACGGCTTGTATGATCAATGGCCGGCTTAGACGATGTGTTCGGTGATCTTTTTTCGAGCGTCGACGCAGTTGCACTCTTCTCTCCGAGCGGATCGTACTACGAACGGTTCACCGACCTCGAGGACGAGGACGACGACTTCGAGTTACTGGTCGTCGGCACCGGAAACGACGTCGGCGCGGACACGTTCGTCGAGCTTCCCCTCGAGTTCGACAACATCTCCGATCGGATCCGGTTCGGGCTCGAGGGCGCGCTCGATCAGGATATCATCGACGACGGCGACATGCTGGCGTGTGCGACGAGCGTCTTCAGCGACGACATCGACACCGTCTCCCGCGTTCGCGCCGACGCCGACTCACGAACGGGGATCTACGACCTGTTCGCCCGCTCGCGGGCGGATCCGGAGGTCGTCAAGTCGGTACTGGAGCTGGCGATCGAACTCGGACAGAAGGGACAGAAGGGGAAGCCGGTGGGCGCGCTGTTCGTCGTCGGCGACGCGGGAAAGGTGATGAACAAGTCCCGGCCGCTGTCGTACAACCCCTTCGAGAAGTCCCACGTCCACGTCGGCGATCCGATCGTGGACGTCATGCTGAAGGAGTTCTCGCGGCTCGACGGCGCCTTCGTCATCTCCGACGCGGGCAAGATCGTCTCCGCGTACCGATACCTCGAGCCCTCCGCGGAGGGTGTCGACATCCCGAAGGGGCTAGGCGCCCGCCACATGGCCGGCGGGGCGATCACCCGGGACACGAACGCGATCGCGATCGTGCTCTCGGAGAGCGACGGTCTCGTCCGGGCGTTCAAGGCCGGCGAGATCATCCTGGAGGTCGATCCGGAGGCGTACTAACATGGACTGGCAGACGCTCATCGACGAGCCGGCGGTGATAGCGACGGCGGTGTTGATCCTCGGAGTCGTCATCGGCTACCTGGTCGGGCGGCTCAACGAGGAGCTGCTGACGGCCTCGGGGGTTCCCGAAGCCGTCGAGGGGACCCCCTTCGAGCGGACCGCCCAGTCGCTCGGCACCTCGACGGTCGAGATCGTCGCCCGGCTGAGCGCGTGGTTCATCTACGGGATCGCCGTTCTGACCGCGATCCACATCGCACAGCTGCTGGACACCGACGCGTTCTGGCTCCGGGTAACGGAGTTCATCCCGCAGGTGTTCGTCGCGGTGCTCGTGATGATCGTCGGGTTCATCGTCGCGGACAAATCAGAGCTGGTCGTCAGCGAGTACCTCCGCAGCGTCAAACTGCCCGAGGTATCGGTTATCCCGAAGGTCGTCAAGTACACTGTCCTGTACGTCGCCCTGATCATCGCGCTGGGACAGATCGGGGTCCACATCCTCGCGCTGTTGATTCTGCTCGCCGTGTACGCGACGGGAGTCATCGTCGTCGGCACCTTCGCCTTTCAGGACTTCCTCGTCTCGAGCGCGGCCGGGATCTACCTGCTTTTGAACCAGCCCTACGGGATCGGCGACCGGGTTCGCGTCGGCGAGCAGACCGGGATCGTTCAGGAAGTCGATCTGTTCGTCACGAAGATCGAGGACGACTCCGAGGAGTACATTGTCCCCAACCGAAAGGTCTTCGAAGACGGGATCGTCCGAGTTCGAGAGTAGTCGGGTCCTTCCGAAGCGGTTCCCGCGAGTCGTGACGATCGCTCGAGCGACGACGAGTGCGTTTCGGAGTGCCTTCAGCGCCTCGAGGCGCATGACTCGAGTGTCGATCCCGGCCCCGGAGTGCCGTTTCCGGTGTAAACTAATATCCCACATCTAAGAAACAGTGTTATTCGCATGCGTATCTTTATCAAACAGTAGCTCGATATCGGCGTGTAATGTCGAACCACGGTATAATCGACTCCGAGGTCGGGCTCGTCGGGGCGACGGTGCTCATCGTCGGGAACGTCATCGGGGTGAGCGCGTTCGTGTTGCCGGGGCCGCTGGCCGGCGACGCCGGCCCCGGGATCCTCCTCGCGCTCGGGCTCGCGATGATCCCGCTCGGGTTCGGGATCCTCATGTCCCTGCAGCTGGGGAGTGCGATTCCGGTCGCCGGCGGGAGCTACGTCTACGCCTCGAGACTGGTCGGTCCGTTCTGGGGGTTTCTGTTGCCCTGGATTACCATTCCTGGCGTCTGGGCGGGGATGCTCTTTATCGGACTCGGATTCGCCGAGTACGCCAGCTTCGTCGCCGACAACGTCTCCGGTATCCCAGCGATTCCCGAGCTGGCGCTGATTTACGGCCTGTTGATCCCCTTCATCGCCCTGAACGTGCTCGGGATCACGGTGGTCGCCGTTGTCCAGTTCCTGATGGTCTCGCTGATCGTCGTCGGGATGCTCGCCTTCATCGTCCCCGGCGCGTTCATGATCAACGTCGACAACTACACGCCGCTGTTTCCCTACGGCGGCGGCGAGGTGATCGTCGCCGTCGTCTCGCTGTACTTCCCGCTCCGGGGCTTTCGGCTCGTCGTCGAACTCGGCGAGGAGATGAAGAATCCGGCGAAGAACATCCCCCGCGTGTTGGCGCTGTCGGCCGTCGTCTCGCTGTCCCTGCTCGTCGGTCTCGTCGCGGTCCTCGTCGGGACGACGAACCACGAACTGCTGGGCGGGATGGACGCCGCCGTCGCACAAATTTCCCTAGAGAACTTCCCCGCGGCGCTGACGGCGCTGGTCCTCGTCGCCGCCGCGATGGGGGCGCTGACCTCGATCAACATGACCTACACCGCCTACTCGAGGCTGCTGATGCGAGCAGGTCGGGACGACATCATTCCCGGCGCGATCGCCCGGATCCACGACCGGTACGACTCGCCGTACGTCGCCGTCCTCCTGCTGGGCGTCCCGCCGCTGCTCGTCGCGCCCGTTTCGCCCGGAACCGTCACGCTGTCGGTCGCGCTCTCGCTGACGATCCTGTTCGGGCTCGCGGTGTCGGGAATCGCGCTCTGGAACCTGCCGAAGACGTTCCCCGATCGCTACGAATACTCGCTGTACAAGCTGCCGCCGTGGCTGCTCAAGGTCACGGCTGTCGGCGCGGTCACCTCGGCGGCGTTCCTCTGGGTGCTGGTCTCGACGCAGCTCCCGGCGATGGTCGCGGTTCTGGTCGGCTGGATGGCGCTCGGCTACGCCTTCTACCGCGCTCGACTGTGGTACTTCGGCGAGCGCGGGATCGACCTCGAGACGCGGATGCAACGGCTCCACGAGAACGAGCAGCTCGAGCCGGAGGGGTAGGTTACTCCTCGAGCGAGAGGCCGGCGTGCCAGCGGTCGACGCCAGCCGCCCGTTTTTTCTCGTCTATCCTCGCGAGCAGGTGGGTCGCAAGGGTCGCAGTCTCGGCGGCTCGAGACTCACCCTCGGTGCTGAACTCGCCGCCCTGGCGGTCGGCGTATACCGTACAGACCGCGCCCGCGCGGAGGCCGTAGACGCTCGCGAGCGTCATGATGGCGCTCGCCTCCATCTCGATGTTCTTGACGTTCGCGTCGGCGAGTTGGTCGACCAGATCGGCGGAGCCTGCCGCCTCGAACCCCTCGAAGCCGGGCCGCCCCTGCCCGGCGTAGAAGGAGTCGGCGCTCATCGTGACGCCGGTGTGGTAGTCGTAGCCGAGTCGTTCGGCGGCCGCGACGAGCGCGCTGACGACCTCGTAGTCGGCGACGGCGGGGTAATCCTCGCGGACGTACTCGTCGCTCGTTCCCTCCTGGCGGAGCCCCCCGGTCGTAATGACGAGGTCGCCGACGTCCATCTCGGGCTGGACCGCCCCGCAGGAGCCCACCCGAATGAAGGTGCCACAGCCGACGCGAGCCAGCTCCTCGACCGCGATGGCCGCGGAGGGGCTCCCGATCCCCGTCGAGGTGACCGAGATCGGCGTCCCCTCGTAGCTGCCCGTCGCGGTGCGGTACTCGCGGTGGTGGGCCCGCATCTCGTGGTCGTCCCAGTAGTCGATGATGACCTCGAGCCGCTCCGGATTCCCCGGCAGAAGAACGGTGTCGGCGACGTCTTCGGCCGCGACCTCGAGGTGGTACTGTACGTCGGCGTTCGGATCTTCGCTGTCTCCCGGCATTCAGACGCGTCGATTCGCACCCGCAGTGTATATAAATGCCGGGCTCCCGTAGCGCCGATATGGCAGACGGCACGCTCGCGGACACCTACGTCGCCGCGATCCAGCACGACCTGGCAGAGCTGCCGGACGGAACGACCCGCGTCGGCGTCGTCCGGAAGCCGGCGCCGTGGTTTCACGCCGCCGTCGACGAGAACGTCCCCGAGCTGGGACCGCCCGCCGACCTCCTCGAGGCGGTCCGAACCGTCGAGGACGAGCTCAAGATGCAGGGACTCTGCGGCGAGGGTGCACACAACGCCGCCTGGGACCGGACAGACTTCGACGAGCGCTATCGGACCTACCTCGAGGAGTCTCCGGAGGCGCAGGCTGCCCTCGAGGACCTCTTGGGCCGACTCGCCGACGGGGAGTCGCTGGCGCTGGTCTGTTACGAGAACACGGAGAAGAAGCGGTGTCACCGGACGATTCTGCGGGAGCAACTCGAGAGCGCGGCGGCCGATTAGCGACGCGATCGGACGACCCGGGTTCCGGCGGCGAGGTCGCCGATCCGCTGGCGGTCGTCGGTGACGAGCATCACCACCAGCCCGACCGCGTAGTTCAGGATGCCGTCGACGATCCGGAGCACGTTTCGCACGAGCGCCTGGCCGACCGAGATCGGCGTTCCGTCGGGGTTGACGACGGCGACGCCCGCGATATACTTCCCGACAGTCTGTCCGACCGCGGCCTCGAGGGCGACGAAGTAGCCGAGGTAGGCGACCGCGCCGAAGAAGTAGACGCCGGCGGTCGTCTCCGGCCCCATCGCGAACAACAGTCCGACGCCAAGGATCACCGTGAGAACGTGATCGATGAGAAAGCCGGCGACCCGGGGCAGAATAACGTCCCCTTCGGTCCCCGCGTATCCGCGTTTCGTTGTCTCCATGCGCCCTCTCCCGGAGTGATTCTAATAAACTTTCTGACTGTTCGAGAACGCGCAGATTCGGATCGGCCCGGCGTTACTCGAGCGTCTCCTGGCTGATCGTGTTCGGCAGCAGCTCCTCGAGGGTGTACTCGCTCGGTTCCTCGTCGTCGCCTTCGTCACAGAAAACGTCGAGGTCGCCGTCGCAGAACTCCGAGAGCGTCTGGCGGCACATCCCGCAGGGCGTGACGCCGTCTCGGCGGTCGGAGCTGACCGCGAGCCGAGAAAAGTCGCGGTGGCCGTTCTTGACGGCCTCGGCGATCGCGACCTCCTCGGCGTGGAGGCTGTTGCTGAAGTTGGCGTTCTCGAGGTTGCAGCCGACGAACACCTCGCCGTCGGCGGTCTCGAGGGCCGCGCCGACGCGGTACTCGGAGTAGGGAACGTGGGCGTCCGTCTGAACGTCGCGTGCGGCTTCAATCAGGTCGTCCATAGTCGTGATTACCACGACCGAAGCAAGAAGGCACCGACCCGCGCGTCGGGACGAGACCGCGATCAGTCCTCGTCCCCGTCGTAGGCCTCGCCCGCAGCCTCCGGCAGCCGGGTCTTGCCGACGAAGACGAGGACGACGATCACCGTCGCGTAGGGGATCGTCCGGATGAGCTCCGTCGGAACGGCGTAGCCGAGATTCTGGAGCTGGAACTGCATCGCCTCGAGCCCCGCGAAGAGAAACGAGCCCAGCAGCGCGCCGATCGGGTGGTAGTTCGCGAAGAGGTAGGTCGCGATAGCGATGAAGCCCCGACCGCCGATCGCGGTCTCGCCGCCGCCGGCGAACGTGCCGAGCTGGCCGAGCGCGAAGCCGGCGCCCCCGAGCCCGGCGAAGATCCCCGAGAGCAGAACCGCGGTGTAGCGAACCCGACGGACGTCGACGCCCGCCGTATCGAGCGCCTTCGGGTTCTCGCCGCTGGCGACGACCCAGCGGCCGAACGCGGTTCGGTTGAGCAGGTACCAGCCCGCGACCGCGGCCGCGAGCATGATGTACACCTGCGGGGGCGTGTCGAACAACAGGTAGCCGAGCAGCGGGATCTCCGACAGCACCGGGATCGTGACGTTCTGGAAGTAGCCGACGCCCGCGGTGTTGGGGCTGTCGAAGACGATACGGGAGACGAACGGCGCGAGCCCGAGCGCGATCAGCCAGACCGCCAGTCCCGCGATGATCTGGTCGGCCTTGAAGTCGATACAGACGACCGCGAACAGCAGGGCAAACAGCGTGCTGACGAGGACGCCGACCGCGAAGCCCCACCAGTGATGGGAGAGGGCGAGCGTGGACTCGCCCGAGCCGAGCCAGAACGTGACGATGATCGCCGAGAACGCCGAGACGATCAGCAGTCCCTCGATCCCGATGTTGATCACGCCGCTCTTTTCGGCGAAGATGCCGCCGATCGCGGCCAGCGCGATCGGCACCGCCAGCCGGAGCATCGTCGTGTGCGTGCTCGGGTTGGCCGCGATCGAGAGCAACACGCCGGCCCACGAGTCGGGGAAGACGAGTCCGAGAACGACCCACACCGCCGTAATCGCGCCGAGGCCGACAAGCAGGGTCCGGCGGTCTGGTCGGGAGGGGAGCTCAATCATCGGCCTCACCTCCGGTCGACCGCGTCCGCTCGGGGCCGCCGACGTCGGCGTACCGACGTCCCATCATCCGGAAGAACTCCGGCATCGCGACGAAGAGGATGATCAGTCCCGAGAGGACGCCCACGAGTTCTGGCGGGACGTCGGTCGCAGTGTTGATCGCGTTCGACCCGCTCGAGAGTACGCCGAACAGGAAGGCCGCGGCGCCGACTCCTAACGGATTGTTCCCCGCGAGGATCGAGACGGCGATCCCGTCGAAGCCGAGCGCGGGGACGTTCTCGAGCCAGCGACCGTGTTCCATCAGCACCCAGAAGGCGCCGGCGATCCCGCCGAGTGCCCCCGAGAGGGTCATGCTCGCAACTGTCATGCGCTTCTCGTCGACACCGCCGTAGGCCGCGGCTTTCGGCTGAATGCCGCTCGTTCGGAGTTCGTAGCCAAATGAGGTTCGGGCGAGCAGCCAGGCGATGCCGATCATGAGCGCGACCGCGAAGCCGAGCGCGAGCAGGGAGAAGTCCATCCGACCGCTGAAGCCGACGACCGGAACGTTCGGGATCTCCGCGTACTCCGGGATCGCCCGGGTCTGGGGGTTCGCGCTGTCGGGATCCTGGAACCGCCAGGACAGTAGCGTCGAGGCGACGCCGGCGGCGATGAAGTTGAGCATGATCGTCGTGATGACCTCGTTCGCACCCGCGTAGGCCTTGAGCGCGCCGGGGATCGCTCCATAGAGGCCCCCGCCAACGGCACCCGCGAGCACGCCGATCGGAATCAACAGAACGGTGCCGACGAAGCCGCCGGGGACGTACGACGCGGCGAACAGGACCGTCACCGCGGTCAGCAGCCCGCCGATGACCAGCTGACCCTGCGTTCCGATATTAAAGAGTCCCGCGCGGAACGCGACGGCTACCGAGAGACCGGCGAAGATCAGCAGCGTCGTCTGTCGCAGCGTCGTCGCGAGGCTGTAGTTCATCGGACTCCAGTCACCCTCGAGGGGGTGGCCCAGCGAGCCCAGGAACAACTCGTAGTAGACCTGTATCGGGTTGTAACAGAACGTAACCCCTGCGAGGTCGAGGCCGGCCCGACAGGAGGCAAAGCCCCCGGAGACGAAGACGAGCACGCCGCCGACGAGGATCGCGGCGAACAGCGCCGCGACGCTGATGGCGACCCGTTCGGCCACCGAGGCGTGGATCAGCCGCTCGAGCAGGCGCTCGAGGTCGTCGCGCATCAGCGATCACCTCCTTCGACGAGGTCGCTCGCTTCCGATTTCGTGGTCTCGCTCGGCCGTTCGCCGGCCATCAGCAGGCCGAGTTCCTCCTCAGTGATAGTGTCGGGATCGGTGACGTCGACGAACTCGCCCTCGTAGATGACGGCAAGGCGGTCCGACAGCGACTGGACCTCGTCGAGCGCCGAGGAGACGAGCAACACGGCCTTCCCCTCGCGTCGGAGGTCGAGCAGCCGCTCGTGGATGAACTCGGTCGAGCCGATGTCGACGCCCCGCGTGGGGTGGGTCGCGACCACGAGGTCGGGATCGCGCTCGAGTTCGCGGCCGACGACGAACTTCTGCTGGTTGCCGCCGGAAAAGGACTCCGCGTCCGCGTCGGCGGTGGGCGGTCTGACGTCGTAGGTTCCGATGACGTCCTCGGCGTGGTCCCGGACGCCGGCCCAGTCGATGCGGCCCCCGTGGGCGAACCGCGGGGAGCGCTGGCTCCCGAGGACGGCGTTCTCGACGAGATCGAACGGCATGACCAGTCCCTGTTCGTGACGGTCCTCCGGGACGTGTGCCATCCCGCCGTCGATCCGTCGGCGCCGGGACCAGTCCGTGACGTCGTCGCCGTCGAACCGAACCGTTCCCTCGTCGGGCGTTCGCAGCCCCGTGATCGCCTCGATCAGCTCGCTTTGCCCGTTGCCGTCGACGCCCGCAATGCCGAGGATCTCGCCGGCCCGCACCTCGAGGTCGATCCCCGAGACGACCTCGACGCCGCGGTCGTTCTCGACGGTCACGTTCGACGCCGAGAGGATCGCCCCACCGGTCTCGACCGGATCGCTGTCGGCCTCGAGCAGAACCTCCCGGCCAACCATGAGTTCGGCGAGATCCTCGCGAGTGGTCGTCGCCGGCGCGACGGTCCCGACCGACTTCCCGTCCCGGAGGACGGTGATCGCGTCGGCCGAGTGCATCGCCTCGCCGAGCTTGTGAGTGATGAAGATGATCGTCTTCCCCTGCTCCGTGAGTTCCTCGAGGACGCCGTAGAGGTCCTCGACCTCCTGGGGCGTGAGGACGGCCGTCGGCTCGTCCAGGATGAGGACGTCCGCGCCGCGGTACAACGCCTTCAGGATCTCGACGCGCTGCTGGGCGCCGACGCTCAGTTCGCCGACCGTGGCGGACGGATCGACGGAGAAGCCGTACCGGTCACAGAGGTCGGCGATCTCGCGCTCGATACGGTCGCGATCGACCGCCAGGCCGCCCCACTTCTTGGGCTCGTTGCCCAGCGCGATGTTCTCGGCGACGGTCATTGTGTCGACCAGCATGAAGTGCTGGTGAATCATCCCGACGCCCGCGTCGATCGCATCGCGGGGTCTGTCGAACTGGCGGGGTTCGCCGTCGACGAGGACCCGCCCCTCGGTCGGCTCGTAGAGCCCGTAGAGGACGTTCATCAGCGTCGTCTTCCCCGCTCCGTTCTCGCCCAGTAGCGCGTGGACGCTTCCTCGTTCGACCCGAAGATCGACATCGTCGTTCGCGACGACGCCGGGGAACCGTTTCGTAATTCCGTCGAGGTGGACGGCGAGGTCCTCGTTCGGTCCCGCGCCCCCACCGGTGGCCGTACCAGGCTCGCTCATCACGTTACAACTCGTCGGGGACGTCGATCTCGCCGTCGATGAGCTCCTCGCGGGTCTCGTCGACCTCGTCGCGGATTTCCTCGGGGACCTCGTCGCCGATGGACTCGCCGTAGACCGCCTCGACGCCGTTGTCCTCGAGGCCGATCTCCTCTACCTCGCCGCCCTCGAACGCGTCGTCGACGACGGTGCCGATCGCGTCGAACACCGCCTCGTCGACGCGTTTGACCATGCTCGCAAGGATGACGTCGGCGTAATCTTCCTGACTCACGGACTGGTCGTCGTCGACGCCGATCGCGAACCGACCCTCGTCCTCAGCCGCCTGGAAGACGCCGATCCCGGTGCGACCGGCAGCGTGGAACACGATATCCGCGCCCGACTCGTACATCGTTCGGGCCGCTTCCTGTCCGGTTGCCGTGTCGTTGAAGTCGCCGACGTAGCTCGAGAACACCTCCGCGTCCGGGTTAGTGTGTTCGACGCCGGCCTCGAAGCCGGCGTGGAACGACTCGATCAGCGGCGACTCCTCGCCGCCGACGAAGCCGACGGCGGACTCGTCGGGGTTCGTCTCGCCGTCGCCGGCCGCGAACTCCTCGTCGGTCAGCAGCCCGGCCAGGGTGCCGACCAGGAACGAGCCCGCTGGTTCGTCGAACAGGTAGCTGCGGACGTTGTCGGCCTCGACGACCGTATCGACGATGATGAAGTCCTGGTCGGGGTACTCCTCGGCGTTGCCCTCGAGGGCCTCCTCCTGGGCGAAACCGATGCAGTTGACAAGGTCGTAGTTGCCCGACTCGGCGAAACTCCGCTGTGCGTCGTCGAACTCCCCGACCGACTCGGGTTCGGCCTCGTCGAAGGAGATACCGTACTCCTCCTCGGCCTGGACGGCCCCCTGCTGTGCCATGTCGTTGAACGAGTCGTCGCCGAGCCCGCCCGTAGCGTAGACCATTCCGACCTCTACGTTCTCGCCGTCCCCCTCGTCGCCGAACCCGCCGACGCAGCCGGCCGCCGCCACGAGGCCGGCTGCGCCTGCACCGCACAAGAACTGTCGCCTGTTGGATACCATGATACTCGATAGTGCACGAGGTCAGGTTAAATGGTGCGGATTCTGCCGGCTAATTGGACGAACATGCATCGAGACAGACAGCAACTAGCTCGATTCGTCACCCGCATCTGACGTCGAGTTCTTCATCACGGCCGCGCTCGAGACCGCGTCACCAGCGTTCGATCACCGCCTCACCGGACCGCTTCGATCGCGTGCTCGATAACCGTCCGTCCCTCCGCGACCAGTTCGTCGACCTCGTCGCTCTCGGCGTAGAGCCGGATGTAGGGCTCCGTCCCGCTCGGACGGACCAGCAGCCACGAGGCGTCCGCGAACTCGAGGCGGACGCCGTAGTTCGTGTCGACGCTCGCCTCGGGAAACGCCTCCGGGAGGGCGGACTCGAGGCGAGCCATCGCGTCGGCCTTGAGTCGGTCGGGGCAGTCGACGCTGACCTTCCGGTAGGGGCGTTCGGTGACCGGCTCCCGTAGCGTAGCGACGCTCCCGGCGTCGGCGACGAGTGCGGCCACAACGCTGGCGCTCGCGACGCCGTCGATCCAGCCGCCGAAGCTCGTGTGGATATGTTTCCAGGGTTCGGCCGCGAAGACGACCTCGGTGTCGTCACTGGCCTGGTCGCGTTCCCGGGCAATCCCTTCGTGGAGCGCCCCCAGACGGACTCGCTCGACGCGGCCGCCGGCCGCCCGAACGCGCTCGTCGATCCGGGCCGAGGCGTTCGGCGTCGTGACGACGACCGGGTCGGCGGCGTCGCTCGTCTCGGTGTAGTGGGCTGCGGCGAGTGCGAGGACAGTATCCTCGTGGACGACTGCCCCGTCGGGCTCGAGGACGACGAGCCGGTCGGCGTCGCCGTCGTGGGCCAGGCCGAGATCGAACGAGCCCTCGGCGAGGAACTCGCTGAACTCGGTCAGCGTCTCGGGGGTCGGTTTGCTGTCCCGGCCGGAGAAGTGGCCGTCGACGTTCGCGTTGACCCCGACGACGTCGGCGCCGAGGTCGTCGAGTACCTGCGGGCTCGCCAGCGCGCCGACGCCGTTCCCGCAGTCGACAGCGATCGAGAGTCCCGCGAGCGGTGACTCGCTGCCGAACTGGGTGCGAACGTAGTCCGCAACGGCGTTGCGGTACTCGCCGAGGACGTCGGCTCGTTCCGACCGTCCCCACTCCTCCCAGGAAGCAAGCCCGGGGTCGGCAGCACCGACCTGCTCGTCGATCAGCGCCTCCGCATCGCTGTCGTACTCGACGCCATCGACAAACAGCTTGATTCCGTTGTCGGTCGGCGGGTTGTGACTCGCGGTGAGCATCACGCCGCGCCGACCTCGAGAGGCGAACGCGAGCGCCGGCGTCGGCAGGCGACCGACGCGACGGACGTCGGCGCCGGCGCTCTCGAGGCCGGCCTCCATCGCCGCGGCCAGCGCCGGTCCCGTCTCCCGCCCGTCCCGACCCACGACGAACGTCGTCCCGGACTCGCCCGCGGCCTGGCCGACCGAGAGCGCGAGCGATGGTGAGACGGTCTCGACTGGGCCGCGGATCCCTGCGGTCCCGAACAGTGTCATGGTGGCCCGTTCCGCGAGGAACTACTTATACTGTCTGTCCTCGAACGGAGCGAGAACTCGAGCGCACCCTCCAGGAGGACGGTTTCGGCGTAGTCTTGAGGTGTTGCTGGTCTACGAGAAAAGACACGGCAGCCCGTCTCGTACGAACCGCTGTCCGTCGTTTTTCGGCACGGCCGAGGGCCGTACTTCGGTTGTGCCTGTAGATCGGGACAGCAATCCGTCTCAGGCGTCGGGCATCTCGTCGATGAGAACGACAGCCTCGCCGTCGACGACCGCCGCGTCGTCGTCCTCGTCGCGGACGACCGTCTCAAGGCGGTACTGGTTGTTGCCGAGGTCCTCGACGATCTCGACGCGGGCGGAGACCCGATCGCCGATGCCGACGGGGCCGGCGAACTCGAGGTCCTGGGAGAGGTAGATCGTCAGCCCGGGAAGCCGGGCCAGCGCGGCGCTGATCAGTCCCGAAACGAGGGTGCCGTGGACGATGCGCTCGCCGAACCGGGTGTCGGCGGCGAACTCGTCGTCGAGGTGGAGGCGGTTCGTGTCGCCGCTGATCTCGGCGAACGCGCGCACGTCGTCGTCGGAGAGTTCCTTCTCGAAGGTGACCTGATCGCCAGGACCGAGTGCCGCCGGATCCTCGACGGTTCGCTCGAAGCTCCAGTCGGCGTCGGCGTACTCGAGGGAGGGGATCGAGGCGTCAGTGTAGTTACCGTTCGATTCCGTCTGGGTCGAATCCATCGCGGCGACGGCGGCGCGGTTGGCCGCGGTCGCACTCCGGAGGACGGATCGGGTCGCGGTGGACCAGGCGTTGGCCAGGGCGCCAAACCCGTTCTCGCCGGCGTTCTGGTGGGACATCTACTCTCGCTATAGGGACGAGCCCGTTATACCTCTTTGGCTGCACAATGCGCGGTTATCCGTGCCGGCGACGGCGTGGTAACGGACGCTTTCGAGTGCCCGAATGCGGGCTCGAGGCGGAAAACCGCACTACGGGGCGATGATGACCACCGAAGTGCGCTCGAAACCATTCAGTGGCACTCAATGGTAGAGATCGGAAACCCTTATTAGGTCGGAGCGCATTGACTGTGTTGATGACGGACGACTCCGACCGATCGCCCTGGTTCCCGCCGACGATGTTCGCCGAGCAGATGCAGAACGCGGGCGAGCAGGTCGCCGAATCCCAACAGGAGATGCTGAAACAGCTGATGGAGGCAAGCTCCGCGAACCCGCTCGAGAACGCCTCGAGCTTCGGTCCGATGAACATGGGAACGGCGACGTTCAAGGCGCGAGTCCAGAGCGGTGGTCGGATCAGTATTCCCGAACCCGAACGGGAAGCCCTCGACATCGAAGAGGGTGATATCGTCCAGACGATCGTCGTTCCCGTCAAACGAAACCGCGAGACAGACCAATGACACAGAACCCATTCACCGCCATGTTTACCGCACAGCGCACCGCCATCGAACAGAGCCAGCAGCTCACCCACGACGCCCTCGAGGCCCAGAAGACGTCCTTCGGCGCCTTCGTCGACGCCGTCGAGTCCTCGAGCTCGGCCGTCGAGACCAACGCCGAGTTCACCAAGAGCGCCGTCGCCGCCTACTTCGACGCCGTCGAGGCGTCGATGCCCGAGGACGGCGTCGACCTCGAGGAGTTCCGCTCGCAGTTCGAGGAGAACGTCGACGCGATGACCGACGCCCAGCAGGAGTCGATTTCGGCCGTCGCCGAGGCTCTCCACGAGTCCGAGGCCGCCTACGACGAGTTCTCCGCCAGCTACGCCGACGTCGTCGACACGAGCTTCGACGCCGTGCTCGAGGCCCACGAGCAGGCCGAGGAGAACGTGTCCGCCGTCACCGAGAACGTCGACTCCGTCGCCGAGGAGTTCGACGTTTCGGCGTAACGACCATAGCCTTTTGTCCATACGATCCAATTTTCCCCTACAATGACAGACACACCGCCACAGGCGCAGAACTGGAACGCGTTCGCCGAACAGTGGAACGAGCAGTTCCTCGAGGCGTTCGAGAACAACGTCGAAGCGCAGGCCCAATTCGTCGAGAGCTGGGCCGAAACCGTCGGCGAGATGAGCGACGACGCCGAACTCTCCGAGGGCGTCGAGGGCTACGCCCGCGCCTACGAGGCCTGGATGAACGCCTCCCAGCAGATGGTCGAGCGAGCGAACGACCAGCTCGAGGGCGAGGACGTCGAACTCGAGGAGTTCCGTGACGTCTGGCTCAACACGGCAAACGAGGCGTTCAAGGAGGTCATGTCGACGACCGCCTTCGCGAAGATGACCGGCGAGACCGTCGGCGACGTGCTCGAACTCCAGCAGGAGGCCGACGAGGCCGCCGAGGAGACGCTGCACTCGCTCGGCTTCCCGACCGAGAGCGACGTCGTCGAGGTCGGCGACCGTCTCGTCGAACTCGAGCGCCGCCAGCACGCCGTCGAGGAGAAACTCGACCGCGTTCTCGAGCACCTCGAGGAGCAATGAAGAATCCGTACGCGACCGCCCTGGAGATGCAACGCCAGGCCTGGGAGGGTGCCGCCGGCCTCGCCGAGAAGAGCCAGGTCGCACCCGACCGAACCGAGACCCTCGAGAACGTCGAGGTCGGTCAGACCCCGAGCGAGGTCGTCTACGAGGAGAACAAGCTCCAGTTGCTCCACTACGAGTCGAAGACCGAGGAGCAACACGACATCCCGATCCTCATCGTCTACGCACTGATCAACAAGCCGTACATCCTCGACCTGCAGCCCGACCGCTCGGTCGTCCAGACGCTGCTCGAGGCCGGCTTCGACGTCTATCTGATCGACTGGGGCGAGCCCTCGAAGCTCGACCGAACGCTTGGGCTCGACGACTACGTCAACCGTTACATCGACAACTGCGTCGACGAGGTCCGTGAGCGCTCGGGTCAGGACGCGATCAACGTACTGGGTTACTGCATGGGCGGGACGATGTCGGCGATGTACGCCGCCCGGCACCCCGAGAAGGTCGAGAACCTCGCGCTGATGGCCGCCGGCCTCTGCTTTGCGGGCGAGGGCGGCGTCCTCGAGCTGTGGGGTAGCGAGGACTACTACGACCCCGAGACGGTCACCGAGACGTTCGACAACGTCCCCGCGGAGTTCCTGGACGTCGGATTCGCGCTGATGGATCCCGTCGCGAACAACGTGACGAAGTACGTCCGGTTCTACGACAACATGGAGGACGCGGACTTCGTCGAGAACTTCGGCCGGATGGAGCGCTGGCTCGACGAGGGGATCGACGTCGCCGGCAAGGCCTACGAGGAGTTCATCCGCGACATCTACCAGGAGAACAAGCTCATCGGAAACGAACTCGAGCTTGGTGGCGAGGAAGTCGACGTCTCGAACATCGACATGCCCGTCCTGCAGATCGTCGCGGAGTACGACCACCTCATCCCGCCAGGAGCCTCGAAACCGTTCAACGAGGCCGTCGCCTCCGACGACACCGAGGTCATGGAGTTCGCGACCGGCCACATCGGGATGTCCGTCTCCTCCCGGAGCCACGCCGAACTCTGGCCCGACGTCTGCGACTGGTTCGAGGCCCGTTCGACGGTCGAGACCGAGGCCGAGCCGGAGACCCCCGAGCCCGACGAGCCCGACGCCGCCCTCGCGGGCGACGTCGAGGGCGACGAGACCGGTCTCGACGAGTTCTCAGAGGAGGCCCTCGAGGAGACCGAGGTCGACGATCTCACCGAGATCGACGGCGTCGGCCAATCCTACGCGAACGACCTCGCCGCGGTCGGCATCACCAGCTTCGAGGAGCTGGCCGACGCCGACGCCGAGGAGCTCGCCGACGAGACCGAAATCGCCGTCGCCCGCCTCGAGGACTGGATCGACCAGGCCGGCGAGCGATAACGTCCGCTGACGTTCCGGCGCAACCGCGCCGCTGCCCTCCCGGCTTCAAGTTGGACACGGCCGTCTTTTATTCACCGTAGTAAGGAGCGAAACCCAACAGGTCGTTATATAACAATCGGTGGTGCAGTGTAGAGTAACGATGTCCATGGAGGGACGTACCTGTATCATCACAGGCTCGGCGCGCGGGATCGGGCGCGGAATCGCGGAACACCTCGGCGAGAAGGGTGCGAACGTCGTCATCAACTACCGGTCGTCGGAGGGGGCCGCCCACGAGGCCGTCGAGGCGATCGAGGATGCCGGCGGACGAGCGATTACGGCCCAGGCCGACGTCTCGATCCCCGAAGAGGTAGAGCACATGCGCGACGTCTGCCACGAGGCGTTCGGGCCGGCCGACGTGCTCGTGAACAACGCCGGGATCACCGCCGACAAGCAGTTCACCGAGATGTCCCGCGCGGAGTGGGACCGAGTGATGGACGTCAATCTCGGCGGGATGTTCAACTGCACCCAGACGTTCTACGACGACATCTGGAACGCAGAGGAGGGACGACTCATCAACATCTCGAGCGTCGTCGGCAAGCAGGGGAACTTCGGGCAGGCCAACTACGCGACCGCGAAAAGCGGGATGTTCGGCTTCACTCGGACGATCGCCCTCGAGTTCGCCCAGGGCGGCTCGACGGCCAACTGCGTCGCGCCCGGCTTTACCCGGACCGACATGGTCGAGAGCGTTCCCGACCACGTCCTCGAGCGGATCATCTCGGGGATCCCCCTCGAGCGGCTGGCGGAGGTGGAGGACATCGCCGCCGTCGTTCGCTTCCTCGCGAGCGAGGAGTCCTCCTACATTACGGGCGAAGTGATCGACGTCAACGGCGGGATGGACCTGTAAACACCGGCTCGCTCGCTTTTTGTCGCCGTCGATGCATCGATCCTCGAGTGGCGCCGCCGTTTACATTTTGTTTACGTTTCCGTTTGCGATTTCGTTTGCGTTTTCGAGCCTGTCTCGAGGCGGACGACGACTGATCGAATCGGGACCGCTCAAAAACGAACGCGACGGCGAACGCGAGCCCGCTCAGTCCGTTCGCTTCTCCTTTGCGAGGACCCGGACGTTCTCGATTCCCGTGTCGGGATACTGCCCCTCGTCGTCCTTCTCGACGGCCTTGACCATGTCCCAAACGACGTTGAGCCCCGTCGTGACGCCCTCGATGGCCTCCATCTCACAGCCCGTCTTTCCGGTGGTCTCGACGGCCACCTCGCACTCGACCCGGTCCTCGCCGAGTTCGAACGCGGTGTCGACGTTCGTGATCGGAATCTGGTGGCACATCGGAATCGTTTCCCAGGTGTGTTTGACGGCCTGGACGGCGCCGATCCGGGCCGTCGCGAGCACGTCGCCCTTGCCGATCTCGTCGTCGCGGATCGCCTCGATCGTCGAGGGCTGCAGGCGAATCTCGCCCGCGGCGACCGCCCGTCGTTCGCTGTCGGGTTTGTCGCCGACGTCGACCATCTGCACCTCGCCCTCGTCGGTGGTGTGCGTGAGCTCCTCGGCGCCGGAATCGTCGCCGCTCCGCGGATCCGGGTTCGTACCCTCGGCGGGGGACGGATCGTCACTCATCGTCACCACCCCACAGCACCGCGGGAAGCTCCCCGAGCAGCTCCGACGCCAGGTAGCCGTGCTCGTGGCGCTCGGCGAGGCGTTCGCCGGCGAGCCCGTTGACCTGTGCACCTGCGGCCGCGGCGTCCATCGGCTCGGCGCCCTCGAGTAACGCGGCGACGATTCCGGCGAGCGTGTCGCCGGTGCCGCCGACCTTCATGCCGACCGTCCCCGATCGACTGACCCGCGTTCGCTCGCCGTCGGTGATCACGTCGTTTTCGCCCTTCGCGAGGACGAGGTGGCCCAGCTCCGCGGCGAAGCTCTCGATCTCGTCGGCCACCGCGGCCAGGTCGTCGGTGTCGGGTCCGCCCATCCGCGCGAGTTCACCCCGGTTCGGCGTACAGACCAGCGTCGCGTCGGTCTCGATCTCCGGGACGACCTCGAGGGCGTCCGCGTCGACGACCGCCGTCCCCGAGTACGACGAGAGGAACCCCCGCGTGGCCTCGAGGGTCTCGTCGTCGGTGCCCAGGCCGGGACCGATGACGACGACGTTGTCGTACTCCTCGGCAGTCTCGAGGAGGTCCTCGGCCACGTCGGGCGTGAGGATCTCGTTCTCGTAGGGCTGGACGATGAGGTCCTCGGCGTACCCCTGAATCTCGCCGGCGACGGACTCGGGCGCGGCGACGAAGGCGAGTTCGGCGCCCGCCCGCAGCGCAGCCTGGGAAGCGAGGGCGGGCGCACCGGTGTAGGGACCGCCACCAATGACGTACGGTCGACCTTCGCGGCCGTCGGGCCGAGCGAGGGAGATGTCGCCGGGGCCGACGTCCCGTTCGGCAGCCGCGGGGATGCCGATGTCGGCGACCGCCAGTTCGGCCTCGAGCTCGGCGAGGCCGGGTTTCGTATCGTGGAAGGTGACGACGCGATCCGCCTCGACGGCGTTGTCGGCGACCTCACCCCCGTCGGCGTCGAACCCCGAGGGGACGTCGACGGCGACGACGGTCGCGTCGGCCGCGTTGATCGCCTCGGCTGCGGTCGCGGCGGGCTCGCGGAGGTCGCCGCTGATCCCTGTCCCGAGCATCGCGTCGACGACGACGTCGCAGTCGGGGAGATCGAATTCGCTCGAGTCCGTCACTTCCTGCGTGTCGTAGCCCGCGTTCTGCAGGGCGGTCCAGTTCTCGCGAGCGATGTCGGTGCCGATTCGGTCGGCGCGTCCGAGCAGGAGCGTGGTGACGTCGTACTTCTCCAGGAACCGAACGGCGACGAACGCGTCCCCGCCGTTGTTCCCGCGTCCGGCGACGACGGCGACGCTCGAGTCCGGCTCCGCGACCTCGCGGACGGCTCGCGCGACCGCGTTCCCGCTCGACTCCATCAGCTGCTTCTGCGAGACGCCAAGCGCTGCGGCGTTCTCGTCGACTGCGGCCATCCGTTCGCCCGTGATCATGGTCCTGGGTTCGAGAGGGTCACCGTTGAAGATTGCGGACGAAACGCTCAATCGGGTCGCGTCCCAACCCCGGCCGTGAACGTCTTCTGGCTCGACGAGGACCCCCGGCTCGCGGCACGGTACCACTGCGACGAGCACGTCAACAAGCTACTGCTCGAGGCCGCGCAGGTACTGTGTACCGCGGCCCGTGAGAACGGCCGGGACGACGAGTTTCTCTACGCGGCGACCCACACCGGCCACCCTGTCACCGAGTGGGCGACGGAGTCGCGGGCGAACTGGCTTCGCCTGCGCGAACACGCCGAGGCGCTCAACGCGGAGTTCGTCGAGCGCTACGAGAAGGACGGCGACCACGCCAGCTGGGAAGTAATCGAGCGGATCGACCCAGACGAGATCGAGTTTTCCACCGAGGAGCCGACGCCGCGCCCGCAGGCGATGCCCGACGAGTACAAACGGCCCGACGACCCCGTCGCGGCCTACCGAGCGTACTACGCGGGCGAGAAGGCCGAGTGGGCCACCTGGGCACACACCGACGAACCGCCGTGGCTCGCCGACCTCCTCGACGAGGTCGACGCCCAGGCCGAGACACCGTAGTCAGTACCGAATCTCGAACCCGTCCTCGCCCTGGGGCTCTCCGTACTCGACTTCGACCTCGTCGACGTCGGCCGCGGAACTGCCCTCCTGACAGAACTCGAGCATCGACTCGACTGCGCTCTCAGGACCCTCGAACGCCGCCTCGACGCGGCCGTCCTCGAGGTTTTTGACCCAGCCGTCGACGCCTTCCTTACGGGCCGTGTCGCGAGTCGTCGCGCGGTAGTAAACGCCCTGTACGTTTCCGGAAACGAAGACGTGTGCGCGGGTTCGATCCGTCATACGCGTGGCGTCGTCGGCGACCGGGAAAAATCCAGCCGTCCGACCCGTCGGCCCTCGACCCGAACCGATACCGAAAGAACCCTCGGGGGACAACGGACTGCAAATGGGTCCCATCGAACGCTTCGAGGAGGAGTACCTCGACGTCTCGACGAGCCGCGCGACGATCCGGGAGCTACTCGAGCTGTTCGTCGGCGCCGTACTGTTCGTCCTCGTCGCCGGCGCGCTGACGTGGTACCTGCTGGGTGCGACGATCGCCACGTACGTCGCCGCGGGACTCGCGATCGTGTTCGCGATTACGATCGTTTCACAGACGTACTGGGCGATTACCGGACGAAACGATTACCGCGAGTGACACTATTCTCGAGTTCGCAGGTGGTGAAAGACGTACGTCTGCGTGTAACCGGCGTACTCGCCGCCGAACCGTTCGCGGAGCGCCCTCGAGGTTTCGTCGTAGGAGCCCCGGTCGCAGTCGGGGTAGTACTCCTCGATCGCGGTCCGAAGCCAGGTGTCGAGCGGCACGGCCTGGTCGAACTCGAGCGAAAAGAGGAGAACGCAGTCCGCGACCTTGTCACCGACGCCGACGAACCGTTTCAGCGACTCGCGGGCGGCCTCGTACGCGAGGTCTCGGGCCTCCTCGGGGTGTGCCTCGCCGTCGGCGACCATCTCCGCGGTGCGAACGACGTACGGCGCGCGATACCCCAGTCCCAGCTCGCGTAACTCATCCTCGGTCGCCGTCGCGAGCCGTTCCGGGGTCGGAAAGGCATGATAGGTCTCGCCGTCGAAGGCGATCGGCTCGCCGTACTCACGGGCCAGCGTCGACACCATTCCGTGGATGCGGCTCACCCGCATCTGGGCCGAGCAGATGAACGAAATTAGGGTGCCAAAGGAGGGGTCGTCGACGAGTCGTAGCCCCCGGTGGGCCTCGTAGGCCTCGTCTAACAGCGGATCGTCTGGTGCGGCTGCGACGATCGCCTCGAGGTCGTCCTCGAGACGCAACAGCCGCCGAACGAGCGGGTCGGCGTCGATCGACGACTCCCACTCGAGGACGCCATCTCGACTCCGGACGCGGACAACGGCGCCGTCGACGACGGTGTAGTACCACTCGTCGGGCGCCGGCTCGCCGCCGTACATCTCGCCGTCGGTACGCCGCCAGAGGTAGGTCTGCCCGCTCTCGAGCGTGCGGTACAGATCGAGTCCGCCGGAGAGCTCCTCGAGTTCGATTTCGCCGGTCTCCATCCGTCGGAGTCTTCGGGAGCGAGGGCTTGGGCCTTTCGGAGCGAAACCGGTCTCGACCGAGACCTGCACGGCGAATCGGCGGCCGGGGCGAACCTTGATACTGTAGGCGACAGTACGTTTTCGTATGCACTGCAGGGTTGTCGTCGAGGCTGCCGTTCCGGTGTTCGACGTCGAGACGGAAGACGAGGCGATCCGTATCGCCATCTCGAAGACCGGCGAGATGTTGAACCCTGACCTGAACTACGTCGAGATCAACATGGGCGAGCGAACCTCCCCAGAGGGAGAGGAGCTCCCACCGGCGTTTATCGCAGCCGACGAGGCGCTGGTGGCACTCGAACTCGAGATGACCGTGTTCAACGTCGAACGCGAGGAACACGCCTCCCGGATCGCCCGCAAGGAGATCGGTCAGCGCCTCGAGAACATCCCGCTCGAGGTACTCGAGGTCGAGACGATCGAGGAGGACGACGACGATGCCGACGACGAGGACTCGGAATCGGAGTCGACGGACTCGAACGAGGAGACGGAGACGGACGAAAGCGACGGCGACGGGAAAACGGACGAGGGCGACGAGGACGACGAGGAGATCCTGCCGGAGTTCGAGGACCTCGTCGAGTAAGCCGGTTTTCGATCGGTTCAGTCCGATTCAGGAGCCCGAACGGAGACGAAACGATAAGAAACGGTCTCACCAGTAGCCGGTAACGATCGAAGGAGACGTCGTGACAACTAGTCTGCAGTGGCGGCGACTGCTTCCTGCTCGTCCTCGCGCATGTTCGTGGTGATTCCGCCCGCAAGCGCAAATACAGCGGCCTTGTGGTCCGTTTTCGACTTGTGGATCGATGTCGGTCGAATACCGCGCGACTCGTACTCCTCGAGGTCGATCTGACAGTTCTCCCACTCCGCACACTGGTTGGATACCTCCGCAAGAAGTCCGTGAAGGTGAATGAGCTCCTGTTTCTTCATAACCATCCATTCCTATCCGCTGCAGGGTTATATTATTATCTTGAGTCTCGTTAGCACGACCCTGGAGCCGAGTTCGGCGCGTATCACGCTCGAGAACGGATTCAACCACCGTAGAACCACCTGGAAACTCCCGGAAGGGACCGACTACAACATCACAATTCGCTCCGTAACCGGATATTTCTGTTCACTCTCGTAGAGGTATTTTGTTGATTATTAAACTTTCATCTATTCGTGAACGTTCTGGCGAGGACGGACGGGAGAATTGAACCGATCGTCGCCGGTTAACCGAGCTGTTTCAACGTCTGAAGGTCACGGTCGGTCCGGGTGAACTCCGCGGTCCGACGGGACGCGTGACAGTTCGGACAGTGGAACATCTCCGCAGGATCTGGGAGCTCGCCGGGGGACACCTGCCAGTCTTTGGCACACTCGGGACACAACAACTGAACGGTCGTTTCGTCCATGACACACCGTTTCACACCGGAGATGAAAAGCTTTGTCGCAGTCGCACTCCGGGTGCGAAATCCGCAGCCGAGAACCTGCTCCCAACGACGACGTCCGTTAGGCTGGGGCCGCCGAGTCGGAGGCCTCGAGCAGCTCCTTGTACCGGTTGCGGATGGTGACCTCGGAGATGCTGGCGACCTCGCTGACGTCGTTCTGGGTGACCTTCTCGTTGGTAAGCAGGGCGGCGGCGTAGACGGCGGCGGCCGCGAGGCCGACCGGCGACTTGCCGCTGTGGACGCCCTCCTGTCGGGCCGACTCGAGCAGATCGCGGGCCATGCGCTCGGTCTCGTCGGAGAGATCGAGGTCGCTGACGAACCGCGGTACGTAGTGTTCGGGGTCGGCGGGCTGGACCTCAAGCCCGAGTTCCCGGATCACGTAGCGGTACGTGCGGGTCAGCTCCATCTTGTCGACGCGGCTGACCGCGGAGATCTCGTCGAGGCTACGGGGGGTGCCGGCCTGACGAGCCGCGGCGTACAGCGCAGCGGTTGCGACGCCCTCGATCGATCGGCCAGGCAGCAGGTCTTCCTCGAGGGCCCGCCGGTAGATGACGCTTGCAGTCTCGCGGACGTTCTCGGGGAGGCCGAGCGCACTGGCCATGCGGTCGATCTCACCGAGGGCCTGCTTGAGGTTGCGCTCCTTGGAGTCGCGGGTGCGGAAGCGCTCGTTCCAGGTGCGAAGACGCTGCATCTTCTGGCGCTGGCGACTCGAGAGCGAGCGGCCGTAGGCGTCCTTGTCCTGCCAGCCGATGTTCGTCGACAGTCCCTGGTCGTGCATCATGTTCGTCGTCGGGGCGCCGACCCGGGACTTCTCGTCCTTCTCGGCAGCGTCGAAGGCGCGCCACTCGGGGCCGCGGTCGATCTCGTCTTCCTCGACGACGAGCCCGCAGTCCTGACATACCGTCTCGGCGTGCTCGGTGTCCGAGATGACCCGGCCACCACACTCCGGACACTGCTCCTTTTCGCCCTGTTCCGCTTGGGTTTCCTCCTCGGTTGTCGTCTCGTCCTCTCGGGTGTAAGTTCGAATGTTGTCTGTCATGGTTGGGATGGTTACTCGGGGCTACCGGGTGGGGATGCCAGAAGAAACCCGGCTGCCTCAGTTAACATATTGTAAGACCGTAACCCATATAAAGATTTCGCCTACGTTATAAACTAACCGGTACTTTTGGTATATACGTTTCGGTTACATAGTGATTGATCGTGTACGTCTCCCGAGCTACTCGACGGTAAACAGATGGCCCTCCGTCGGCACCTCGAAGAGGCCGATCCGAGCGCCCGCATCGAGCCAGGCGTGACCGTACGAGAACGACGCGAGCGCGTTGACGGGGTCGTCCTGCTCGCGGAAGTGGCGACCGTCCTCGAGGTAGGACGCCGCCATCCCGTAACAGTCCTCTGCAGCGTCGGCCATCGGCGTTCCATCCGGCGGCGCGATCGACGCCGCCTCGAGCGCCTCCGCGAGCAGTTCGCCGTACCGATCCGTCTTCTCCTCGAGGTCCGCGGTCATGGTCGGGTCTCGTCGCTCGAGACCGTAAGTGCGTCGCCGAGCGTCGGAAACGGAACGATATGCCTTTCCGAATGGCCAAGAGACGAGTTGGGAATGCGACTTCTCCAAGTGCTCGTTCCCGACGAGAGGCGGAGCGAAGCACTTCGGGTTCTCGACGACGAGGGGCTCGACTACGTTCGAACCAGCGAGTGCAGCGAGGAGGTCGACGCCGAACTGATCACACTGCCGGTTCCGACCCAGGCCGTCGACCACGTGCTGACCTCCCTGCGGGAGGCCGGAATCGAGGACGAGTTCATCGTCGTCTCCGCGATCGAAACCGCCCGCACGCCCCAAATCGAGGAGCTCGAAGAGCGGTTCGTCAACGGCCGCGAGGAGGACGACAGCATCGCCAAAGCGGAGATCCGGTCGAAGGCGTTGAATATGACGCCGGGCCCCGTCACCTACTACGCGATGACCCTACTGAGCGCGATCGTGGCGACCGCAGGCTTGCTGCTCGATTCGCCCGCCGTCGTCGTCGGCTCGATGGTGATCGCGCCACAGATCAGTGCGGCACTGACCGGAACCGTCGGGCTCGTCCTCGACGACCGCCGGATGTTCGTCGACGGGGTGTCGGCGATGGTGATCGGACTGCTCGCGGCGATGCTCGGGGCGTTCGCGTTCGCCTGGTTGGTCCGAACTGGTGGCGTCGTTCCGGGCACTATCGATATCACGGCGATCGAGCAGGTCCAGAACCGAATCTCGCCGGGGCTGCTCGCGCTCGTCGTGGGCGTCTGTGCCGGCGCCGCGGGCGCGTTCGGGCTCGCGACGGCGATTCCGGTCTCACTGGTCGGCGTGATGATCGCCGCTGCGCTCATTCCGGCGGCCGCGGCGGTCGGCATCGGGCTCGCCTGGGGCGATGTCGGCGTTGCGATCGGCGCGTTCGTCCTGGTCGCGATCAACGCCACGTCGATCCTGCTCGCCGGACTCGTCGTCTTCTGGTATCTCGGCTACCGGCCCGACGGGTGGACCCGGGGTAACCTCCGGGCGAACATCACCAGGGACCGACTCGGCACGGTCGCCGTCATGGCCCTCATTAGTATCGTGGTGCTGGCCGGCGCCGGTGTCGTGCTCGGCCAACACGTCGTCTTCGAAAGCGAGGTCAACGACGAAGTTCGGTCGGCACTCGACGACGACGAGTACGAGGAGCTCGAACTGGTCGAACTCGAGACGGAGTTCTACGACGGCGGTGCGATCAGCAACGAGACGGGCGTAACCGTCGCCGTTCGACGCCCCGCCGACGTCCCGTATCCCGACCTCGCGACAACCCTCGAGGACCGCCTCGAAGCAGAGACGGATCACGAGGTGTCCGTTATCCTGGAGTTCATCGAGGGAGCGGCTGCGGACGGGTAGACCGGTTGTACACCGCGAACGGCGCTGGGAACGCAAGGGGTTTAGGTCCAGTTTCCTAACAACGGTGTATGAGCGAGCAGCCACGCGTCGAGATCTACACCAAGACGCAGTGTCCCTACTGCGACAAGGCGAAGGACCTCTTCGATAGCAAGGGTATCGAGTACGAGACGTACAACGTCACCGGCGACGACGAGCTGTTCGAGGAGATGGTCGAGCGCGCCGAGGGCCGCAAGACCGCTCCCGAGGTCTTCATCGACGACGAACTCATCGGCGGCTGGGACGAGACCGCCGCGCTCGAGGAAACTGGCGAACTTGACGAGAAGCTCGGGCTCGTTACCGATGGTGGCTCGGAGACCGAACACCGCAAGCTGATCATCGCCGGCACCGGGATCGCCGGTCTCACCGCGGCGATCTACGCCGGTCGGGGCGACAACCAGCCGCTGGTCATCGAGGGCGACGAGCCCGGCGGCCAGCTCACCCTGACCACCGACGTCGCCAACTATCCCGGCTTTCCGGAGGGGATCAGCGGTCCCGACCTGGTCAACAACATGAAAGAGCAGGCCAAACAGTTCGGCGCCGAGCTCAAAAACGGCATCATCGAGTCCGTCGATGCGGACCAGCGCCCGTTCCGCGTCGAACTCACGAACGGCGACGTTTACACCGCCGACGCGATCATCGCCGCCTCCGGTGCCAGCGCCCGAACCCTCGGCATCCCCGGCGAGGACGAGCTGATGGGCTACGGGCTCTCGACGTGTGCGACCTGCGACGGCGCGTTCTTCCGCGACGAGGACATGCTCGTCGTCGGCGGGGGCGACGCCGCAATGGAGGAGGCGACGTTCCTCACGAAGTTCGCCGACACCGTCTACATCGCCCACCGACGCGAGGAGTTCCGCGCCGAGCAGTACTGGATCGACCGCGTCCACGAGAAGGTCGAGGAGGGCGAGATCGAGATTATGAAAAACACCGAGGTCACCGAGATCCACGGCTCTCAGGAGGCAGGCGTCGACCACGTCACCCTCGTCGAGAACGAGCAGGGCCACCCGACCGACCGACTCGACGACCCCGAGACCAACGAGTTCGAGTTCGACGTCGGCGCGGTCTTCTTCGCCATCGGTCACACGCCGAACACGGCGTACCTCGAGGGCACCGGCGTCACGATGGACGACGAGGGCTACCTCCGTACGCAGGGCGGCGACGGCGGCGGACAGACCGAGACCGACGTCCCCGGCATCTTCGGCGCCGGCGACGTCGTCGACTACCACTACCAGCAGGCCGTCACGGCCGCCGGAATGGGCTCGAAGGCGGCACTGGACGCCGACGAGTACCTCGAGGACCTCGAGCGCGCCGAGTCGAGCGCCGAGACCGAGGCCGCCGCGGCCGACGACTGAACTCAGTTCTCGCTTTCCCAGCGGTCGGCCAGTACTGCTGCAATTACGACCCCGAACGTGAGTCCCGACGACGCACCTAACAGGAGGTCGTCGAAGACGGCGACGAACCCGACGGCGATGACGACCCCGCAGGCGAGTCCGACAGCGAGGGCCTTCACGGTCCGTTCCCGATCCGTCATCGCCTCGCCGGTTTCGTTCATTACCGGACGTGGGTTCGAAGACGGCTTGAGGGTACTGGTCGGCTCGAGGAACCGTCCGTTCGTCTCAGCGAGAGCGAGTCCGAACTGCGTCGCGTTCGCCGCTCGGTCTTCGTTCCGATTGCATAGATACGGAACAGCCCTCTTCTCCGAGACTACCCGGGCCACACTGCGGTGGCGCGCGCTGGCGATCAGGTCGAGCGATAGCGAGAACTGATCGTTAACATCGTGTGAGGGATGAACGAGGGAACGGAGTGACTAAGAGAATCGGCTGGGGAGGGCGTGGCAATCCCGTGTGTCCAGAAGTAGCAGAACGGTATTGTCAGCCACAGTAGTAGATCGAGCCATTATGTCTGCCTCTTTGTCCACTAAGTTTGAATCACGACTCTCCTGCGCCTCGATGATCAGAATCGGAAACTACTGCGAAGCGTCGCCACTTCGGGGCGTGAGGGTTCAAAAAAGGCGGAGTGTCGCGAATCGCAAGGACCGGACGGAGTCCGGTAGTTAGTCGGCGTTAGTTCTGACGGCGGAGCGCGAGCATCGCGGCGCCGAGCAGTGCGACGATGGCGACGGCGACACCGAATCCGGGCACGGTCTCGTCGTCGTCGTCGGCGTCGTCAGCACCGTTGGCGTCGTCGCCGTTGGCACCGTTCTCACCGTTCTCACCGTTGGCGCCGTTCTCACCGTTCTCACCGTTGGCGCCGTTCTCGCCGTTCTCACCGTTCGCGTCGCCCTCGTCGCTGACGGTCAGCGTACCGGATGCGCTGTCGTCGTCAGTCTCGACGGACCAGTCGATGTCAGCTTCTTCGCTGGTGTCGAAGTCGAAGGACTCGCTCACGGAGTCACCGGCGTCGAGCTCGAGCTCCTCGGTGTACTCCTCGTCACCGACGGTGGCCTCGAGCGTCGCGTTGCCGGCCTCGCCGTTGTTGTTCACGACGTCCACGTCGAGGCTGGCGTCATCGTCAACGTTGACCTCGGATGGGGCGTCGGCGTCAATCTTGAAGCCGTCCTTCGTCTCCTCCTCATCGTCGTCGGCGGCGGAGACGAAGACGGCGTCGACGTCGTCGTCGTCAGTCTCAGCGTCGCCGACCGATGCGCTGAGGGTACGGATCTCGTCGTCCTCATCGTGGCTGCTCAGGTCGAAGGTCGTCGCGAGGACGCCGTCGTCGTCGACCTCAGCGTCGGACGTGTAGATCTCCGAACTCGCGCGGAGTCGGAAGTCACCGTCCGTGCCCGGCGCGAGGTTCGTCTCGGCCGTGATCTCGGACTCGTTGCTGTTCTCGATCTGGAGCTGACCCTCGTCGTCCTCGTCACCGACGAATTCGACGAAGGACTCCTCGACATCGAACTGCGCTTCAGCGGTTTCCTCGTCGTCGACATAGTCGTTGTCGTCGCCGACGGTGAACGTGACGTCCCAGGTCTCGTCAGCCTCGAGGTCCGCTTCGTCCTCGACATCAACGACGACGAAGAAGCGGTTCTCGTCTTCATCGACGATGACGTCATCGCCTTCCTCGAGTTCGATCGTGTCAGCGCTGCCGTAGCGCGGCTCGTCGGTATCCTCGAACTTGAGTTCGAGGTCCTCTTCGCCAGTCCACTGACCGTCATCGATACCGTAGCTGTAGATACCGGACGCTTCGACGCCGACAACGAGGAGGTCTTCCTCAGCAACCGAGTCGCTCTCGGTCGAGTCCTCGATGTCCTCGAGTTCGATTTCATCCGCATCGAACTCGTCACCAGGCGCGATCCAGGTGTTCATGTCGCCGGTCGATCGGTCGTCGAGAACGAGGACCGCAGCGTCGGTCTCGTCCTCAGTTCCGGGGAAGACTTCCAGCTCGTAGTCACCGGGGAGGAGGCGCTCGTCCTCATCCGCGTCGAGGGTAGCGTCCTCATCCTCGTCGAGTGCTTCCGTCACGTCAACATCAACAGGCTCACCTTCGTCATCAGTAACGGTGACGGGGTCACCGTCTTCCTGGCCCGCTTCGTAGGAGTCGAACTCGACCGTCAGGTTGTCAGCATCGCTGACGTCCTCGTCCTCAGCGGTCTCGATCTCAGCGGTGTAGTACTCTTCTTCGTCCGTCACGGTAATTGTGACGTCCTCAGTGCCGTCGTGGTCGACGCCGAACTCGGCGACGTCACCGACGTTCTGCTCGTAGGTGGATTCGTTGAACTGTGCGTCAGCTTCCGGCTCCTCACCGACCGTGATCTCGGCGGAGTCCTCGGCCGTCGTGTCAACGACGTCGACCGTGAACTCGTAGTCGCCGGTGCTCTCGTCGGAGAAGTCAGCCTCGAGGTCGTCATCTTCGTTGACTTCCTCGATGAGGACCGCATCCTCAAGCTCTTCATCTTCAGCGTCCTCGAAGATCTCCGTGAGGTCGTCCTCGTCGATGCTCTCGTTCTCGTGCTCGCCGCTCACGTGAACGTCAACATCCTCGCGGTCATCGAGGTCCTCGATGGTGAGGGTACCGTCCTCGGTCACGACGTCAGCGTCGAAGTCGACATCGATCGAGTGCTCGTTAGCCCAGAAGGTACCGAGGTCGTCAACATCGAATTCTGCCTCACTGGTGTCACCAGTGTAGTACAGGTGGTACGGTTCGTCGTCCTCGAGCTCGTCCGTCTCGACGGTCACGATACCATCGTCGTCAGGTCGGAGCGTGTCGAGGGTTTCTGCGTCACCGTCCTCGGTGTGGATACCGTCCTTCAGCTGAACGGGCTCGTCGAAGTCACCGTCGACTTCGAGTTCCTGTCCGATCCAGATATCTTCACCACTGAGGCTATCGTCCTCAGTGAGGTCAAACTCTACTTGGTCATTGCTGTTGGCCGCTGCCGCCCCTGCGAAGGACATCGACATGGCGACCACAGACATGACCATCAGCGCAGCAAGGAACGCTGCACGTCCCTTTTCGCGGAATGAAGTTTCGCTTGTCATTTGTTGTCTTGTTGGTTGGTTTGCGTGCGATCGAGCGGAGAGCGAGTCAACCATCAGCGGTGTCGCAGCCGACTCGCCCCGGGTAGGGGTAATCGCCTCTTTTGGCAACTGTGTAATAAGCTTTCTGAACAACCACTCCAATTTCTAATATATCTAATTCCGCTCGATAGCTGTTTATCAAGATGTTTTAGCGCCTCTCGAGTATTCCATAGCACTATCCTGTAAACTACTGATTGACTGATTCTACTCCTCTATCGTACGTATTTCTTAGTTATGAGTATAGAGTAGATGCAATCCAAGAGGGAATTAGAGTTAATTTGATACTGGTGTCAATCACAGAGGGTTCCCTCGAGCCACCCTCTCGAGAACACCGAACTACCACCGCTAAAACGACAGAAAGACTACGCGCGAAAAGAGCCGACCGCCGACGCCTACCCTTGAGCGTCCCGATACCGATGCAGCGCCCACACCGTGACGGACGCGAGTCCCGCAACCAGCGCGGGCCAGCGGTCGCTGCTCAGGTAGAGCCCGCCCGCGGGTGGGCGGTAGTCGAGCAGAGGCCAGAAGACCGCGTAGGCCTGGCCCGACGGCGTGATGAGCGCGATATCTAGCACGTGGTGGGAGGCGGCGCCGAGCAGAAACAGCGCGAACGCCTGCCGTCGATACTCGGGTGCGAGCAACAGCGCCGTCAGCAGGCCGAGCAAAATCGTCCCCCCAAGGGTGTGCAGCGGCGCCCAGGAGAAGGGGATCCCTAGCAGGTACTGCATCAGGCCGTCGGGGAGGAAGATCTCGGCTTTCACGAAGTCCGGCGCGAGCGCGCCGACCATGACGATCGTGACGTGGGCCGGCCCCATCCAGTCGTAGCGGAAGGCCAGCACCATCCCCAGCACGTAGCCCGCCAGCACGTGGGTGAGGACGTCAGCCACCGCGATCACCTCCCGCGGGCGCCTCGAGCGCGTCGTCGGTCCGCTCACGGCCGTCCTCGGCGGCCGACTCTCTGGATTTATCACGCGACCGCGCACGCTCGCGCGGAACGAACGCGAGTCGCTCGAGGTCAAACCGCCAGTCCCGAAGCACGCGGCCAACGACCAAGAGTCCGCCAAGCAGCGAGATCAGCATCATGTACTGCGTGTCGCCGGGCTCCTGAACGGTCGCCCGCTCCGCAGCCAGGGTGTCCTCGTCCTCGAGCGTCCCGGAGGCCGTGACCTGGTCGCCGACCTCGAGGGCGTCGTCGGTGTTCTGGACGGCCGCGTCGGCCTCGAGGACCGTGAACTGGCCGTAACCACTCGCACGCGTCGCGATGACGACCGGATCGGTCTCGACGACCTCGCCGCCGAGGACGACCTCCTCGCCGACGTAGCCGGCCCGGTCGTTGGGCACCTCGGTCTCGTCGGGGAGTTCGCTCTCCATCGGCTCGGCGGGGCTGGCGCCGGCCCAGACGATCAGCCCGGCGAGGGCCACGACGACGAGTCCGATCGCGAGAAGGCGGGCGCCCTGTCCGAACGGCTCTCGGCTCGACATTCGGTTCACTCGCCGGGGCGACTCGGCATAGGCGTTGCGCTCTCCTCGCCGAAGCGCGCCCGGAGCCGCCGACGGATCGGCGGCGCCTCGAGGGTGCGCCAGCCGACGACGGCGCCGACGGTGCCGACCAGAGAGAGCAGCGCTCGCGTGCTGGCGGCGTCGACGAGAACCGCGAGGACGGCGATCGCGATCGCCGCGAGAAACGCTCGCCAGGGGTCGCCGCGAGCGAGCCAGGCGATCGCGCCGAGATACGCGACGGCGAGGACGATCGAGACGGGGATGTCGACGAGGTAGTGGATGCCGAGCGCGAGTCGGGCGAAGCCGACGACGGCGACGACCGCGCCGGCAGCGAGCAGCCGCCGGGCGCGGGTACTGTGGGTCGTCCACAGCGCGAACGCACCCCAGGTGCTCACCGCCGCCATGACGTGGCCGCTGGGAAAGCCGTGCTCGCTCGAGGACACCGCGTGCAGGCTGGGATCGGTGCGAGGAAGCGCGAACGTGCCCTTGACCAGAACGACGAACGCGAGCCCCCCGAGCGCGACCGCGAGGACGTACGCGGTTCGATCGGAACAGAGCGGTCGCCCGTCGGGAACTCCCGCTCGAAGCGTTCGGCCGACGTCCTGAAGGTAGAACACTCCGAGCACGGGAACGAGCAGCGTCAGCTTCCCGGGGTAAGAGAGCGCGACGAACAGCAGCGTCGTCCACTCGGGGAGAAAGTCGCGGAGGAGTTCGGTCGCGCCGACGCTGCGGCTCATACCGCAAGACGGGACGCCACCAGGTAAACGGTTCGCGTTTCAGTCGCGCGCCAGCGCTCGTGGCGTGAGCCTCGCTCGAAAAATCTGGACCAAAAACGACCTAGAACGGGAACAGCGAGTCGGCGTCGGGATCCCGCTCGAGCAGCTCGATCTCGTGGCCGTCCTGGTCTTTCGTAAAGGCATACATGTTGTCGTTGCTCTCGGGATCACGGTAGTCCGCCGCTTCGCGGGTCATGAGCTGGTCCCAGTCCTCCTCCAGGTCGTCCATGCGGACACAGAGGTGGCCCCAGGCGTCGCCGAAGTCGTAGCTGCGGCCGTCGTAGTTGTAGGTGAGTTCGACGGCCATCGCCGCGTCGCTCGCGTCCTCGGGTTTCATGAAGTAGTTCGCGAACGAATCCGACTCCCAGCGGCCGGTGTGTTCGTACTCGAACTTGCGGGTCCAGAAGCCGAGCGCGTCGTCGGCGTCCTCGACGCGGATCATGGTGTGGTCGAGCGACCAGGTCGCGCCCTGCTCGGGGTCGCGCTGGACGATCTCGACCTCGTGGCCGTCGGGGTCCTTCACGAAGGCGTACCGGCCGCCACAGGACTCGGGGTCCCGATAGTCGTCGACGCCCTCGTCCATCAGCTGCTCGTAGTGCTCCTCGAGTTCGCCGTCAGGAACGCGCACGGCGATGTGACCCCAGGCGTCGCCGACCTCGAGGTCGTCCTCGCCCTCGTTGTGGGTGAGCTCGAGCATCGCCTCCTCCTCGTGCATCTCCTCGGGGCCGAGGTAGACGATGGTGAAGCCGTCGCCCTCGTGGCGGTCTTTCTCCTCGTACTCGAGGTGGGTCTGATACCAGTCGAGCGATTCCTCGAGGTCGCCGACGCGAAGCATGACGTGATCGAGCGTGCCCTCCATACCCGGACCAACGCCGGGAAATCTCAAAAGCGTGGCGAAGCCGGCGGTCTACTCGGCGTCGTCGACCGACTCGGTCCCGTGAGCCCCGGCATCGACGTCGACCGAGGACGCCTTCGGCTCGACGCCCTTGCGTTTTGCGTCGAGCTCCGAGAGTCCGTAGACGAGTCCGACGAGGACGACGAGTCCGATCGGCAGGAAGATCGCGGGCGAGAGCCCGAGGTAGCCGTACAGCAGGTAACAGAGGACCACGACGCTCATGACGGTCACAGCGTAGTAGAGCTGCGTTCGGACGTGGTCGATCAGGTCCGCCCCGGTGAACGTCGAGGACAGCACCGAGGTATCCGAGATCGGCGAGGTGTGGTCGCCGAAGATCGCCCCGGAGAAGACGGCGCCGACGACGACGGGCATGAGGTCGAACGAACCGGTCAGCTCGTAGACGACCTGGATCGCGATCGGCGTGACGATCCCCATCGTTGCCCACGACGACCCCATGGTGAACGCGACGAACGCCGCGACGAACAGGACGACGACCGGCAGCAGCTCGAGCGGGATCGCCTCGCCGACGTAGCCGGCGACGAAGTCGCCCGTTCCGAGGGCGTCCGCGACGTCGCTGATCGACCACGCGAGGACGAGGATCGTCACGGCGGTCACCATGAGTCGGAACCCGTCGAGGACGGTGTCGACGCCGTCGCCGAGATCGAAGAGGTCGTAGACGACGCCGATCGCGATCGCGGCCGCCACCATGGCGAACGAGCCCCAGACCAGCGCGCCGGCGAAGTCGCCGGCGCCGACGATATCGACGAGCACCTGGAGGAGCCCCGTCTCGTCGGCGGCCGCGCCGATCGTCGTCGGCGCACCCTCCTCGGCCTGCTCCCCGGTCCAGGCCTCGTACCCGGTCCAGAACGCGCCCGCAAGAGTCACCGCGACGAGGACGACGACGGGCGCGAAGAACGTCCGCAGCATCGGGCGGTCATCGATCGGCTTTCCGAGATCCTTCTCGACCTCCTGGAGCGGGGTGGCGTCCTCGCGGCTGACGAGCCCCTGCTTCCACGAGCGGTGTTCGGCGTCGAGCATCTCGCCGAAGTCCCGTCGCGTGTAGACGATGATGCCCACCATCGCGATCGCCAGCAGCGCGTAGGTGTTGTACGGAATCGACCAGACGAACGTCTCGAACGCCGTCGGCGCCTCGCCGTCGACGCCGAGGTCCTCGTAGGCGCCCGCGATCAGCGAGAGCTGGAAGGCGACCCAGCTCGAGAGCCCGATCGTCGCGACGGGCGCGGCCGTCGAGTCGACGATGTAGGAGAGCTTCTCGCGGGAGATCCGGAACTGGTCGGAGATCTCGCGCATCGTGCTGCCGACGATCGCCGTGTTGGCGTAGTCGTCGAAGAACATGAGCAGCCCCAGAATCCAGGTCGTGAGCCCGACCGTGCGCTGGCTCTCGAGTCGTTCGGTCGCCCAGTTGCGGACGGCGGTCGCACCGCCGAGTCGCCAGATCAGTGCGACGCCCGAGCCGAGTAGGATGGTGAACAACAGGATCTGGACGTGGAACCCCTCGTCGGCGATGATCGCGCCGACGATCCAGTCGAACGTCTGTCCGATGCCGAGACTCTCGGTGTAGATGATCGCACCCGACCAGACGCCGAGGAACAGCGAGAGCATCGGCCGCCGCGTGACGACCGCGAGCACGATCGCGAGCAGCGGCGGTAACAACGATAACGCTCCGAACTCAGACATGATCGGACGTACATCGCTGAAGCTGATAATTCTGTTCCATCGAAATCGACAGCTGCCGAGCCACTACCGCCGCAGAATGAGCTTCAGTACGTCCTCGTCCTCGAGAACGTGATCCGTCCCGACCTGTTGTTCGTCGTGGGTCGCGCTGGGGCCGCTGACGCGGGCGAAGCGGAATCGCTCCTCCATCTCGCCGCCGAGTTTCTCGATGGCCTCGCCAACGGTCGATCCTCCCTCGATCACGAGGGGTTCCTCCCAGTCGACACCCCGTCCCGGTTTGTCCATGTAGACCCGGATCAGCCCGAGGTTCTCCCAGATTCGGTCCTTGAGCGCGTCGAGACCGCGTTCGGCCTCCGCGCTGATGAACGTCACTTCCTCCTCGGGGTCGAGCCCGCGCTCGCGCAGTTGCTCGTCGACCTGCTCCTTGTAGTCGGGCTCGATCAGATCGACCTTGTTGACGCAGGTGATCGACGGGATGTACTCGCGGTTCTCCATCAGCCCGTCGATCAGCCGATCGATGGTGACGTTCTCCTGAAGGTTCAGGTCGGCGTTGACGTAGCCCTGGTCGCGGAGCACGTCCGAGATCGTCTCCTCGTCTAAATCCTGGTCGGTGCTCGAGGTGATCTTGATTCCGTCTTTGATCTTCGGCCGGACGGTCACCCGCGGGGGGTCCTGGTCGACGCGGATGTTGATGTCGTACAGCTCCTCCTGGAGTCGGTCGTACTGGTCGATCTCGAACACCGAGAGTACGAAGATGATCAGGTCGGCGTTGCGGACGACCGCCAGCACCTGCTGTCCGTCACCCTTCCCGGACGCCGCCCCTTCGATCAGTCCGGGGACGTCGAGCAGCTGGATGTTCGCCCCCCGGTGGTTGAGCATCCCCGGGTTGACGTCCAGCGTCGTAAACTCGTAGGAGCCCGTCTCGCTCTCGGCGTTGGTCAGCGAGTTCAACATCGACGACTTGCCGACGCTCGGAAAGCCGACGAGCGCGACCGTCGCGTCGCCGTGTTTTTCCACGGAGTAGCCGCCGCCACCCCCCGAGCCCGACTGCTGGTTCTCGAGTTTCTCCTTCTTCTCGGCGAGCTTGGACTTCAGCCGACCGAGGTGGGCCTCGGTCGACTTGTTGTAGGGCGTGTTGGCGATCTCCTCTTCGATCTCCTCGATATCGTCCTCGAGCCCCATTTGTCTGTACTCAACCGGGCGGACCGAAAAACGCTTTCCATGCGACCCGCACCCCGGCTTCGACCGACCGTCCTCGAAGTTCGCCACCACCGAGGTGTACCACCCGGTTTCAGCACGATCGACGATGAAGTTCGACACCCATAAACGGTCGGCGGCGGTAGCGTCGCACAGAGATGCCGGAACCGGCACAGCTGCGAGACAGCACCCAGATCGTGCTCCCCCGCGAAACCCTCGAGGGCCTCGAGTCGCGCCTCGACGAGGAGTTCACCGTCACCGTCGTTTCCGAAGACGACGATCGCTGCCGGATCATCGGGAGTCCCGTCGAGATCACGGACGTAAGCGAGTTCCTCACTCGTCGCGGTGTCGTCGTTCAGTAGCCGACACACCGACGCTCGCAGGACAGTGGAACCGACGCGAGCTACCGCTCGGGGTGTGTCGGCGCGTCGAACCCACCCCGTACCAGCGGTTTCGCGACATGGCGGCGCGCACACGGCGGGACCTCGTACCACCCCTCTTCGAGGTCGCGCTCGAGCGCCACCGTCTCCTTCTCCGGTGCACTCGTCTTGCAGTCGCGACACCGATACCCCTGATTCCGCCCGGCACTCTCCATCGTCCGCCCGCAGTCGGGACAGGTCGGCGTGACGCGTTCGGTCTCGACGCGCTCCCGAAGAGTGAACTTCTCGAGTTTGAGCGTCCCCCTCGATACCTCGCCACAGACCGTGAGCCGGTCGCCGACCCGCAGCGCTCGCACCCGGTCGCGGAACCGCTTGGTCGGCTCGAAGGCGGCACACTCGAGCGACGGCCGTTCGTTCCGGTCGCGGTCGTCGCCGAGTCCCTCGAGGGCGACGAAGACGTGGCCGCCCCGCCTGGTTTCGGGCTCGCTCGCGACCCGGCCGTCGACCCGGTAGGCTCGCCCGTCCCGGACCGACTTGAGCGAGCCATCTCGAAGATGGACGTCCGTTCCCTGATTGGTGACGAACAGCCGGCTCGAGGCGACGGGTTCGCTCTCGATTCCTTCGGCGACCCGACTGATTGCGTCGGGGTCGTCGCCCCGAATGCCGTACAGGATCGGACCGGGCGTGTGAGGAACGCAGACCGTTTCACCCTCGCCGCGGTCGACGGTGTCCCAGACCCTCGGATACTCGCGGTCGGCCGCGGCGAAGACGCTCTCGGACTCGACCTCGCGGGGCGTTCCCCACCGTTCGGACTGCCGGTAGGAGATCCGTTCGTAGGTCCACTCCTCGAGTTCGTTCCAGGCACCGATCGCGGCGAGGGCGCCGATCCGGCCGCGGCCGTTGCCGGCGTGCCACGAGCGGTAGCCGTGACCGTCGATCAGGGTCGCCGCGTCGGCTCGCTCGAGGTGGCCCCGAATCGCTCGCCGGGTGAACGCGCTCACGTCCGCCGGGGCTTCCTGCGGGCCGTGGTCGGCGACGACCAGCCCGGGGTGGGTTCGCTCGTCCGCGGTTTCCGCGAGGCACTCGAGTTGCTCGCGGGCGATTTCGAACGCATCTGCAGGCGCACAGTCAGTGTGAATCGCCAGCGCGGCGTTGCCGCGGGTCTTGTACTCGACGGCGGGGTTGAGCCGAACGAGGATCAGTCGCGATACCGACGCGCCCGAGCGTTCCAGTCGCTCGGCGATCGTCTTCGCAACGTACGTCGTACACATTCCGTGCTCGCGGGAGTCGGTATCGTCGAGCCCGACGACGGTCATCGACCAAGGGTAGCCGGGCCACTGAGTAACCGCTTTCGGACCCCGACGCCGAATTCCGATCGTATAAAAGCGTACCTCTCCAATTCCCGGCGAATCGCCACCCTGCGGGCGGGGATCCGCGGGACAACACTGATATAGATGGGCTCACTTACAATCCTCTATGTCCCGCTCGGCACTGGTCGGCAACGTTACCGCGATGCTAGAGGACGCGGGATTCGTGGTCAGCGACCGGTGTGCGATTCGCCCAAAGAGCTTCGACATCGCCGCCCGTCGCGGCGACAACCTGTTGCTCGTCAAGATTTTGGGCAACATCGACGCCTTCAACGAAGAGACCGGTCACGAGATGCGACGCCTAGGTACCTACCTGCAGGCGACGCCGCTGATGATCGGCCTGCGCAGCCGAGACGAGGATCTCAAACCCGACGTCACCTACTTCCGCCACGGCGTCCCCGTCCTCAGCCCCGACACGGCGTACAACCTGTTCATCGAGGACGTTCCCCCGCTGATCTACGCGGCGCCCGGCGGACTGTACGTTAACATCGACGGCGACCTGCTGGCCGACGAACGCGAGGGTCACGAACTAAGCCTCGGACAGCTCGCCAGCCAGCTCGGCGTCTCCCGACGGACGGTCTCGAAGTACGAGGACGGGATGAACGCCTCCGTCGAGATCGCGATGGCACTGGAAGAGCTGTTCGACGCCTCCCTGACCAGTCCCGTCGACGTCCTCGAGGGCGCCGACGAGGTTCACGAGAGCGAGTCGACCCCGGAGGATCCCGACGCCGATCCGACCGACGAACAGGTCGTCGCCGTCCTGACGCGAGCCGGCTACCGGGTCCATCCCACCGTCCGCTCCCCGTTCAAGGCCGTCAGCGAGGACGAGGGCGACAGCGGCGTCGTCCTCACCGGCCACTCGGAGTTCACCGAGGCCGCCGAGAAGCGGGCCCGGATCATGAGTTCGATCGGCCGCGTTACCCGTACGCAGTCGGTGTACGTCGTCGACCGCGCGAAACAGGAGTCCGTCGACGGCACCGCCCTCGTCGAACGCGAGGAGCTCGAGGAGCTCCGCGACGCGGACGATCTCCGTGCGGTGATCCGCGAGCGGGCCGAGCGCGAGGAGGCCGTCTGAGAGGCGATCCGGAACGACGGCCGTCGGAGCCGGACCGCCGCGGTGTTGCTCGAGCCGATCGGTCGGAATCCTCGCTGTCGTGTACTTTTGCGATTATCTGAAGACGACTCGAGTTAGATTCCGGAGTCCCGACGACGACGGCTCGATGGCAGAGACGACGTCTCCGAATTCGCTTGCGTTTACGCAAACGGAAACGTTCCCGCAATCGTCGACTGTCGAACCGGACACTCGAGCGACTCGCGAGCGATCAGTTTCGGCGAAGGGACTCGAGCGAGAAGTTTCCGGAATCGATCCGTCGGCTCTCGGGCTCGTACTCGATGACGCCCGCGTCCGCCAGCCACGGGAGGTGAGCGTGGTGAAGCGTGAGCGCGACCCGTTCAACGGACGGCCTCTCCTCGTCGTCGGTCTCGAGTTCGGCTTCGCGGTTCGCGACCGCGACGGCCAGTTCGTCGATCCCGAACGGCTCGGTGTACTCGGCGAGGATCGCGAGTGCAACTCGCCGCCGATCCGCCGCGAGGAGTTCGTGACGATCGCGGTCGGACAGCTCTTCCCTCCCTACACACCTATCGGCCGCATCGTTCGATGTTCGGACCATTTCGTGATTACGCCGGCTTGGTTCACTCAACGAGTCGTTCGACCGTAAGATCGAACTAAAACATCTTAGGCGGGTTTGGGTGAAAGTCGGAGGAAGCGTTCCGATTTCGACCGCGGTTTCGCGCCGAACTCGAGTAGATGGCTCCGTCGACGGAAGGTTAATACGCAGAAACACGGTACACGGGACGATGCGATCGGAATCGCTAACCGACGCGCTCCGGGAGACGCTCGCGGTCTTCGACGGATCGGGCGAGCCCCGGACGACGCCTGAGGTAGCCGAACGGCTCGAGCTCGGTCGACGGAGCACGTACGACAGACTGGAGCGACTCGCCGAGCGGGAGTGCCTCAAGACGAAGAAGGTCGGCGCGAACGCTCGAGTCTGGTGGCAGCCGGCGACAGGTGGGGTAACGAAAGCGAACTCCGAGGAACTCGAGGAAGTAGTCACTCGGATTAGCGACGGATTCTTCGCAGTCGATGACGAGTGGCGACTGACCTATCTCAACGAGATCCACACGTCGATGTTCGACGGTACTCCCTCGGAGCTGCTGGGCGAGCGCCTGTGGGACGCTGCGCCGGGACTGCTCGACACCGCCTTCGAGAGGGCCTATCGGGAGGCGATGGAAACCCAGACGGCAACCACCGTCGAAGCGTACTTTCCACCTCTCGAGGGCTGGTACCGGGACATCGTCCACCCGTCGCCGTCGGGGCTATCGATCTACTTCACGGACGTCACCGAACGCAAGGCGCGCGAACGGGCCCTGGAACGATACGAGCGCATCGTCGAAACGGTCGGCGACGGAATTTACGTACTCGACGGCGACGACCGGTTCACGTTCGTCAACGACGCGTTCGTCTCGATGACGGGATACGGCCGCGAGGAGCTGCTCGGGAGCGCCGCCGAGTTCGTGTTCGGCGACGAGTTCGAGGAGACTGCGACGGAGACCTGGACCGGACTCGAGTCGACGAACCGGAGCGTCACCGTCCTCGAGGAGCGGCTACACGGCGCCGATGGCGAGTCGTTCGTCGTGGAGAGTCGGTTCAGTCGGCTCGAAGTCGGGAACGGCGAGTGCGGGCGTGTCGGCGTCGTCCGCGACGTTACCGACCGGGCCGAGTACGAACGGGAACTCGAACACCAGCGCGAGCAGCTGGCGGCGGTGACCAGTCTCGGCGAGGTCGCAAACGAGATCGTCCACGCCATCATCGGACAACCGACTCGCGAGGATATCGAGGACACGGTCTGTAAGAACCTCGCGAACTCCGACTCGTACCTGTTCGCCTGGATCGGAGAGGTCGACACCGCGACCCGGACAGTGGATCTCCGAACCGAAGCCGGCGTCGAGGGCTACCTCGACGAAACCACGATCTCGGTCGATCCGAACGACGACCGGAGTAAGGGGCCGACCGGCCGGGCGTTTCGGTTCGGCAAGGTACAGACGACGCGAGACATCGATTCCGATCCACGGTACGAGCCGTGGCGGAGTCACACCAAACCCTACGGGGTTCGGTCGTCCGCGGCGATCCCGATCGCCCACGAGGGCGGTATCTACGGCGTGTTGAACGTCTACGCGGATCGCCCGTCTGCGTTCGAGAGACAGGAGGGAAAGCGGATCACGCAGCTCGGCGAGGTCATCGGTCACGCGATCGCCGCCGCCGAGCGCAAGCAGTCGCTGTTGAGCGACGATCTCGTCGAACTCGAGTTTCGGATTCGGGACGTCTTCGCCGGGCTCGACAGTCCGAACGAGATGCCGGGACGAATTACGTTCGAGCACACGATCCCGATCGGTGAGGACGAGTTTCTCGTCTACGGCACTGCCACGCCGGATGCGATCGACACCGTCCGGAACCTTGGTGAGACACACGATGGAGAGGTTGACGTCACAGTCCACTCGGAGGCGACTCCTCCCGGATTTGAACTTCGTATAACCGATCCACCGGTGCTCTCTGTCATCGCTGCTCTCAGCGGATACGTCGATAGCGCGTCGATCGAGAACGGTGACTATCGGTTGACGATCCACCTCGCGCCAAGTGTCGACGTTCACCGCGTCGTCGACGCCGTCGAGTCGGCGTACTCGGACGCCGAACTGCGCTGTCACCGCCAGATCACGCGACCGCGAGACGACCCGCGACCCGTGCAACGCCGCCTCACTGGTGAACTTACCGATCGGCAACATGCTGTCCTCTCCGCGGCGTACTACGCGGGGTTCTTCGAGTGGCCCCGCGAGAAGTCCGCGGCGGAGCTCGCGGACTCGCTCGACATCGCGGCGCCGACGTTCCACCAGCACCTTCGGAAGGGCGAACGGAAGGTGTTCGACTCGCTGTTTTCGCCGCCGGACGAGCGGGAGGAGCAATCGTGAACGACTCGAGGAGTGAGATGCTGGATGTCCCCTCCCCTCCGGTCGCGGGTATCTTACCGCCTATACCAAGATCTATTTTAAATGTAAATAGATCGTCAAATTGGTGAGGTATCGAAACTATCCTCTCGAGAGTATTTTAACTCCACATGGACAGATATATTAGCTGCACACGGTGCGATTTCATACTCCTGGCGTCGAGCACCGAGCGACCGCGACCGGCGAGACATCGTACGTGTCCCGGCTGTGACGGAACCGACTTCCGGTTCGAGAGCGACGGACTCACCGTTCTAGAGGAGGAGTCCGCTCCACGAAAGTAACTGCAAACGATCACGCAAACGTTTTCGGAAACGTTTGCGAAGGTGGCCGTCCCGGTTCCGCGGATCGGCGGTTCCGCTCCGAGAGTCCGACGAAACCAAGGCGTTTCGATCCTATGCGAACGTATGGGAGGGACAGTCGCGGAGATCGAACTTTCGCCGGCGGAGTTCGTCCTCGAGGAGACGATCAACGCCGTCGAGGGGCTCGAGTGCGAGGTCGAACGGGTCGTCGCGAACGTCGACGGGGACGTCATGCCGTTCCTCTGGGTCGACGCGCCCGATCTCGAGGGGCTCGAAGACGTACTCGAGGAGGACGAAACCGTCGACAACGTCCGACTGCTCGCGGACGTCGACGGCGAACAGCTCTACCAGATGGACTGGGTCCAACGGGTCGACGCGCTCGTCCAGGTACTCGTCGAGGAGGAGGGGACGGTACTCTCGGCGGTCGGCGACGCCAGCGGCTGGCAGTTCCGGCTGCTGTTTCCCGACCGGGATAGCCTGTCGCGAACGAACGACTACTGCCGATCGAACGGAATCCAGTTCCAGCTCCACGCCGTTTACAGCCTCGAGGAGGGCCGACAGGGTCGGTTTGGCCTCACCGACGACCAGCAGGACACTCTCGAGATTGCCTTCGAGCGCGGCTACTACGAGATTCCTCGCGACGCCGATATGATGGCACTGGCCGAGGAGATGGATATCTCCCATCAAGCGCTCTCGGAACGGCTCCGCCGAGCTCACCGCAGCCTCGTCCAGAACACCGTCATCATCGGTCAAGAGAGCGATCCCGACGAGTAAGCAGACGATAGTTCTGGCGTCCGACTCGAACTCGTCGGAAGGCGATCGACGGATCCTGTAAGTGACGATTCGTAGCGACGCTGTTACGATTGCAGTCGGTGATCGATCGGCAGTAGCTGCGAGAGTTCCACCGTCTGGCGACCCGTCATCGGGTAACTATCTGCCGCTCGAACCCGTCTCTCCCGTGAGGATACCATCATGGCCACGAACGCGGCAGGCGGAATTCTGCGCAGAACGGTACTGAAAGCCGGCGCGGCGGCGGGAGTACTCGCGATGGGCGGCGCTGCGAGCGCGGCCGACGACACCGACGACGAGACGAACGACGTCGACGAGCCCGACGGATTCGAGGTAACGGTCCTGGGGGACCACGCTCCGTTCGTCGACGACGTCACCGCAACGTTCGAACTCACCTACGCGGACGGCGAGACGGACGAGCCAACCGTCGTCGACCTCGAGGACGCCTCGACGGTCGTCGTCGCGGAGGCGACCTGGGAGGCGGGGGCGAGGTCGGGCTGGCATCGCCACCCCGGCATGTCCGTCGTCCACATGGTCGAGGGCGAGATCGAACATACGATGGAAGACGACTGCATCCCCCGGACGTACGCGGCCGGGGACGCGTGGATCGATCCCGGCCACGTCCACAGGGCCGACAGCGAGGACGGCGCGTTCGCCTACGTGACGTTCCTCGGCATTCCCGAGGACGAACCGCCGACCGAGTGGGTCGAGCCGGTCGACTGTTGAATGGCCTCGAGCGACCCATCCTCGATCGGTCGGGGAACGGGAGGGCCGGAGCCGTGACCCCCGAGACCGCTCGGCGAGGCGACGGTGACCGAAGCGGACGGGCGATCGTCGTCGGGGCAGGCGTCGCCGGTCTGACGGCGGCCCGCGTCCTCGCGGACTCGTTCGATTCGGTGACGGTGATCGACCGCGATCCGCTGCCCGACGAGCCCGTCTCCCGGCCCGGGGTTCCCCAGGCTAACCAGATTCATATCCTCTGGGAAGCCGGTCGGTTGGCGCTCGAGAAGCTGTTCCCGGGGTACACCGAGGAGCTGTGTGCCGCCGGCGGCGTGTCCATCGACGGCCGGCGTGATCTGCACCTGTACAGTCAGGGCGGGTTTCTGGCGTCGGGGTCATCGCCCTTCCCGCTGTATGCTGCGAGCCGACCGCTGTACGAGCAGCTCCTCCGGCGGCGGGTCGCCGAGCTGGAGGGAGTTAGACTTCGGTCACAGTGCCGATTCGTCGACTACGAAACCGACGAAACGAAAACGGCCGTAACCGGCGTTCGCGTTCGCTCTCGAGGTGCCGAGCGGACGGCGCTCCCGGCAGAGCTGGTCGTCGACGCGACCGGCAGGACGAGTCGAACCCCGGCCTGGCTGGCGCGAAACGGCTACGGGCAGCCCCCGACAGACGAGGTGACGATCGGGCTGGCCTACACGACGATCGCCCTCGAGCGCCCGCCCGACGACCGCCGGATGATCGGGATGCTGGCCGAGCCACCCCGGACGAGGGGCGGAGCCGTATTACCCGTCGAGGGCGACCGGTGGCTCGTGAACGTCCACGGCGTCCACGGGGATCACCCGCCGACGGACGTCGGCGGAATCGGCGAGTTCGTTGCACCCCTTCCGACGGCCGTGTTCGACCGATTGCTTGAGGAGTGTCCGCCGCTGGCGGAGACGGGTCATCACTACCCGTTCCCCTCGAACCGACGCTACCGCTACGAGGCCCTCGAGCGGTTTCCCGATGGGCTGGTCGTGGTCGGGGACGCGGTCGCCAGCTTCAATCCGATCTACGGCCAGGGAATGTCGGTGGCCGCGCTCGAGGCGCTGGCGCTCGGGCGCACGCTCCGAGAGGGGCGAAGCGGGATCCCGACGCGGTTTTTCGACCGCGCGGCGGCGATCGTCGATCCCGCGTGGATGCTGGCGATCGGGGCCGACAGCGCCTTCTCCGAGACGCGGGGCGACGTTCCTCGGGGAACCGCGGTCTTCGACTGGTACCTATCTCGACTGTTTCGGAGGGCCCACACCGACGGAAAGCTGACCGACGCCTTTCTGGGGGTCCTCTCGATGCAACGGCCTCCGTCCTCGCTGCTCCGTGCCAGCGTCGCGTGGCGCGTGCTCGCTCCGAGATACGGCGGCAACCGATCGGCTCGGGACTCACCGAACCGACCGCCCTCGGCTCACGAGAGGAAACCGGATCTCGCCCCTCGGCGATCGAACCGACGCTGACCCGACGGTAGGTCGGAGGGAGGACACCGCCGTTACAGGTTCGGAAGCTCGGTCCCCGGAAGGAACTGTCCGGTCTGCCGGTAGACGCCCCCGAGAAGGACCACCCCCGCGACCAGCGGAAGCGCCGCACAGGCGAGGTACACGGGCCCGAATCCGACGAGTTCGGTGACCGGAAGCGACACGATCGGGCCGACGCCGCCGCCGACGTCTCCGAGGACGTTGTTCGTTCCGACGGCACGGCCCATCCGACCGTCATCGGTGAGATCGCCGAGCAGTGCCATCATCGGACCGCTCGTTCCGCCCTGTCCGGCGCCGATGAACAGACAGGCGACGGCGAGCGTCCCGGCCGAGTCGGCGGACGCGAGAAGGACGAACCCCACGAACAGGATCCCGAGAAAGCACAGCAACACCGGGACCCGCGACTGCTGCAGGTCGCTCACGTAGCCGCCGAGGAACATGAACAGTCCCGCGGTGACGACCGTGATAGCCATGAACAGCCCGGAGGTCCCCTGCGCGTCGAAGCCGAGCAGCCCGATGTCGTTCTCGCCGAGAAAGAGGACCAGCGTCGAGAACAGGACGCCGAAGTAGACGAAGAGTACGGCGAAGTTGATCAGGCCGACCGTCACTGCGGGGACGCTCGTGTCGACGTCCCACGGCTTCACCGACTCGCGAGCGTCGCCCTCGACGTGCGTCTCCGGGATCGTCGCGTACGCCAGACCGCTGGCGACGAACGCGAACACCGTCGCGAGGAGAAACGCCGCGATCTCCCCGCCGATCTCGCTGACGACGCCGCCGACGACCATCCCGGTCGGCGCCCCGAAGAGAACCCCGCCCCTGATGAGTCCCATACTGGTTCCTCTCGAGCCGCCGTCGCTGACGTCGGAGGCGATCGTATAGGCGGTCGCGAACACGAGCGCGCTGCCGACGCCCCACAGGAATCGCGCGGTCAGAAACCACGCCTCGGGAACGGGCGCCGGAATAGCGACGACGTACCCGAGCGTGGCGAACCCCTGGACGAACATTCCGACCACAAAGGGTGTTCGCGTCCCGATTCGGTCGACGAGGATTCCGGCGGGCGCGTTCGCGACCAGTCTCGAGAAGCGGTTCGCGCTGAGGATCACGCCAACCATGAACGGAGAGATGCCGAGAATGACCCCGAGATTCGGCAGGATCGGGAAGATCACGCCGCCGCCGAAGCCGATGAAGAACGTACTGAGTATCACGGCCCCAATAACGACGTACCGGTCGTCGCCCGCTCCGCTCAGCCGGTCGATCGATCGCGATACCGGACCGCTCATCCGGTCTCGCTGCTGCTATCCGGGTGCGTTCGATCCTGGTGTCCCGTCCGCATCGGTTCGAACTGCTCGTCGGCCCTCATCCTGACTGCCTAGTCAGTTAGCGCTCAAAGCAATTACGATCTCGCCCGGAACACGGGATGGTGAAGCGAAATATGGTTTACTGGCGTGTGATTGGCTCCTCGTCGACGCGCCGACAAGCATGAGTCGAGATAGTGCAGTGTCAGTCCAGCCTACCGCAGCTCGAGGAAGCGTGCAAACGCAAACGAAAACGCAATCGCAACCGCAAACAGACTCAGATGTTCTGCTGGGCGTGGCGCCCGACCGCGTCGCTGAGCTGTTCGGTTTTCTCGGGCGTCGCGGTCTCGAGCCCGACACGGACGGCCAGTCGGACGATCTCGCTCCGGTCGAATCCCTCCGAGCACTCGCGTCCGAGCGCCTCCTCTAAGGCGTTGCCGACCGCGGTCATCTCCGCGTCGTCCTCGTCGAGGGTCGCCAAAAGCGCCGCGACGGGCTGATCGCGGACGGCGACCGTCTTCGGTCGCTCCCCGCTGTCGACGGCCTCGATGGCGTCGACGAGTTCGTCGACGAACGCGGAGTCGGCCTCGGTCCTGATCTCGTCGTTCCGGTCGCCGCGCTCGGTCTTCTTGCGTAGTTCCTCGAGTTCGTCGCTCATTGTCGCTCACCCAGTCGCCGCTGGAGGACCGAGGCGCTGTCGAGAAACGCCTCACGAGCGCGTTCGGCGGTCGTCGAGGGCTCCTCGAGCGCGAACACCGTTCGTCCCTCGTCGGCCGCGTTCCGGATATCCTGGCTCGCGGGGACGTGTTCGGGCGCGATCGCACCCTCGTACTCCTCGCCGAACCCCTCGAGGTACTCGTTTGCGAGCTTCGTTCGGGTGTCGACCTTGTTCGGCAGGATCATCGCGAGGTCGACGTCGACGCCGAACTGGTCGTCGATCTTCGCCAGATCGCGCTCGAGGGCCGTCGCCTGCTCGCTCTCGAAGGGACCCATCTCGACGGGCGCGACGACGTTCCGGGTCGCCCACAGCCCGTTGTAGGTGACGTTGTTCGTCAGTCCCGGCAGGTCGATCAGGACGGTGTCGTACCGGCCGTCGATGTACTCGTCGAGGAAGCGCTCGAGCCGGGAGTAACGCTCTCGAGCGTCGTCGATGTTGCCGAGGTCGGCGTCGAGCGAGTCGAGTCCGGGGTGGGCGGGGATCAGATCGACGCCCTCGTCGGTCTCGACGATCAGGCTGTCGACGGCTGCGTCGCCGAGCTTCGAGGCGATCTGATCCCACTCCTCGGCGAACACCGTCGAGATGTTCGGCCAGTCGTCGTCGTTCTCGATATCTTCCTGGACTTCCGACCAGACGCCGAAGTGTTTCGCCAGGTCGCCCTGTTTGCCGGCGAGGTCGATGAGCAGGACGTCATCGCCCGCTTCGGCGAGCGCGACGCCGAGGTGGGCCGCCGAGGTCGTCTTTCCGGTACCGCCCTTGTCGAGAAAGGTCGCGGCTCGGTTGGTGCTGACTTCCATTCCGTATTCGTTTACGCAAGCGTTTGCACCTAATATAAAAGCTCGTCAGACGCTTACAGAACGGCGTTCGGCAATCGCTCACAGCTCGTGGAACCACGAATGCGGCCGAGCACGATGGCTCGAGAGGGGCGAAGCGAACCCACGGAGTCCGCCGACAAATCGGATATCGCTATACGTAATCCCAACCGACGATCGAAACCCGGGGTTCGCGAAGGCGGCCGTCGCCAACTCGAGTCCGGCTTGCATCGGAGGTAGCGAGTCGGTCAGCTCGCTCGAGAAGCGACTTGCTGCGTCGAATCGGGTCCGATAAGTAGCCGTACACGTTTCGATCGAAACGAGTGGGAACGATTTCGACACGCTGGCGGTACCGGGAGACGGTGCTGGCGCTGTGTACGCTCGCCTTTTTCGTCACGATGGTGGGGCGGCTGGCGATCAGCCCGATCATCCCCGATATCGTCGACACGTTCTCGGTCTCGAACGCGGTCGTCGGGCTCTCACTGAGCGGGATGTGGCTCGCCTACGGCCTCGCGCAGTACCCGAGCGGCGTGCTGGCCGACCGGTACGGCGAGCGGCTGATTATTCTCGTCGCCGTCGGCGGCTCGGCGCTGGCCGCGCTCGCCGTCTCGCTCACGCCCGCGTTTGCGCTGTTCTTCCTCGCGACGATTGCCCTCGGCGCCGTCGCCGGGCTGCACTACAGCGTCGCGACAACGCTGCTCGCCCGAACCTACGACAACGTCGGTACCGCCGTCGGTGTCCACAACACGGGCGCGACGATCGCCGGCCTCGTCACGCCGGTCGCCGTCGCCTGGTTGGCCGTCCGATTCGGATGGCGAGTCGCCGTCGCCGCCGTCGCCTTGATCGGGATCCCGTCGACGATCCTCTTCGCCTGGAAGGTCCGCCCAACCGAACCCCGGCGTCCCGAGACGCCGCTCCGGGATCGGTTTCAGGTGGCGCCCGTCCTCGAGCTTCTCTCGCGGCCGCCGATCGCGTTCACGCTGTTCGTCGCGATCGTCAGCGAGTTCGCCTGGCAGGGAACCGCCTCGTTCCTGCCGACGTTTCTCATCGAACACCAGGGCGCCTCGACGACGTTCGCGGGGGTGCTGTTCTCGGCGTACTTCGTCGTGCAGGGCGTCGCCCAGATCGGGGTCGGCGCCCTCTCCGATCGGATCGGTCGGGACCGAGCGATCGGCACCTGTATGCTCGCCGGGGTCGCCGGATTCGGGGTGCTGATCGCGTCCTCGAGCACGCTCCCGATCGTCGCCGGAATCGTGCTCGTCGGGATCGGAATGAGCTTCGGGGCGGCGCTCATGCCCCGATTCCTGCGGGAGCTCTCCGCGGAGGAACAAAACGCCGGCTTCGGGCTCGTCCGTACTGTCTACATGATCGTCGCCGCGATGGGGTCGGTCGTCGTCGGCGCCCTCGCGGACCTGTTCGGCTGGGCCGTCTCCTTCGGCTTCCTCGCCGCGTTGCTCGGTGCGGTCGGGCTGGCGCTCGCGCTCAACTCGCTGCTCGGGCTCGAGTACTGACCGAACGCGCGTTCTCGACGTGGTGCAAACTACAGTCGGTCGTGGCGGTTTCGTGCAGCGAAGTTAAGGGTCGACGTGCGTAATATTGTGGTGTATGAGCAACATCGACTTCGAACCGGCGGAGGTCGCTCGCCGCATCGACGAAGGGGACGAGGATCTCTTCGTCCTCGACGTCAGAAACGAGGACGACTACGAGGAGTGGCGGATCGAAGACAGCACGAACCTCCCGATCTACGACGAGTTACTTGATCACAACTACTCCACGCTCGAGGACCACCTCGAGGACCTCCCCAGGGATCGAGAGATCGCCGTGGTCTGTGTCGCCGGGATCACGTCGGCACGAGCCGCCGACTTCCTGCGCGAGCGCGGGTTCGACGCGAAGTCGATCGACGACGGGATGAACGGCTGGGGTCGGGTCCATCGCTCCTACGAGGTCGACGGCGCCGACGGCGTCGTCCAGATCGTCCGTCCCGGGACGGGCTGTATCTCCCACGTCGTTCACGACGGGACAGCGGCCGTCGTCGTCGATCCGAGTCAGTACGTCGACTACTACCTGAGCGAGGCCGACGAACGCGACCTCGAGATCGTCGCCGTCGCGGACACCCACGCCCACGCCGACCACGTCTCGGGTGCGCGGCGGCTCGCCGGCGAACTCGACGTCCCCTACCACCTCCACGGGGACGACGCTGGCGAGCTCGAGGGAGTCGCGGAACTCGAGGACGGCGACAGCGTCTCCGTCGGCGACCGATCGCTCGAGGTCGTTCACACCTCGGGACACACGCCCGGAAGCGTCTCGTTTACCGTCGGCGACGCACTGCTATCCGGGGACACGCTGTTTCTCCGCAGCGTCGGTCGACCCGATCTCGAGGACGGCGACGAGGACGCGATCCGAGAGGCCTCGAGCCGGCTGTTCGACAGCCTCGATCGGCTGCTCGAACTCGGGGGCGACCGGATCGTGCTCCCCGGGCACTTCAGCGACGAGTCGATCCGCCCGCTGGCGACCGGCCTCGGCGAACTCCGCGAGGAGACGACGAACGAACTGCTCGGCTACGTTGAGGAGGGCGACGAGGAGGCGTTCGTCGAGACGATCGTCGAGAGTCTCGCCGACGAGCCGGCGAACTACAACGAGATAAAACAGATCAACTGGGGGAAGAGCCAACCCGGCGACGACGTCGAGGAACTCGAACTCGGGCCGAACAACTGCGCGGCGAACTGACGGCGCGCTTCGACTCCGGAGACGGAAATCGAACCGAGCGACCGATCAGGCGTACGTCTCCTCGAGATACTCGACGATGTCGCCGCTCTCGTTCATTCCTTCGACACCCTGGCTCTCGTCGGTGATGACGGGCACGCCGGTCTGACCGCTGATACGCTCGACCTCGGTGCGGTCCTCGTGGGAGCGAGGAACCTCGATCACGTCGTAGTCGAGCTCGAGCTCGTCGAGTTTGGTTCGAACCTTCGCACAGAACGGACAGCCTGGCAGTTCGTACAGCGTGATGTCGGACATACCTGTTGTAGCCGATAGACACCAAAGAGGCCACCGGTCGGCCGACGAGTTGCCGGAACCCGCGACGCGTCTAGAAGACGACCATACCGGCCTCGACGGCGAAGTAGACGACGAAGTAGACGATGAACGCGAACGCCAGAATCCACTGGCCGAGCGACACGTCCCGTTGCTCGCCCATCGCCGCCTTGAGCAGCGGGTAGCTGATGATCCCGGCGGCCAGCCCGTTCGCGATCGACGTCGTTAGCGGCATGATCGTGATCGTCAGTCCGGCACTGATCGCCCACGCGGGATCCTGCCAGTCGATATCGGTGACCCCCTGGAGCATGATGATCCCGACGACGACCAGCGCGAGGTAGGTTGCGTACTGGGGGATCGCTTGCATCAGCGGCACGATGAGCAACGCGAGTCCGAACAGCCCGCCGACGACAAGCGCCGTAAAGCCGGTTCGTCCGCCCTCCTCGAGGCCGGCGGAGGACTCGATGAACGTCGTCACCGTCGAGGTACCGATCATCGCGCCGAACGTGGTGCCGACCGCGTCGGCCATCAGGGGTTTCTCGATCTCGGGCAGATCACCCTGCTCGTCGAGGAATCCGCCGATCTGGGAGACGCCGATGAGCGTTCCCGCGGTGTCGAAGAAGTCGACGAAGAAGAACGTAAAGACGACCAGCGCGAACACGAGCGGGTCGTCGGTGATCATTCCCAGGCCGTCGACGAACCCCCAGAACAGCGGCGTGAAGTCGTACTGGACGGACGCGATCATCGAGCCGAGTCCCTCGTTTGTCACCTCGTCGTACGATCCTTCCGGGGTGAGGACGTCGGGACCGACGACGCCGGCGAGCGTCAACGCCCAACCGGCGACCGCCGTCGTCACGATTCCGATGATGATCGAGCCGCGCAGCCCCCTGGCGTAGAGCAACAGCGTCAGAACCAGGCCCGCGAGCGAGAGCGCGGCGACCGGGCTCTCGAGGACGTTCCCGAGCGTGACCAGCGTCGCGTCGTACGGCACCACGAGTTCGATCTCCTGCAAGCCGAGAAAGAGCAGGAAGACGCCGATCCCGGCGCCGACGGAGAACTTGACGGGTTCCGGAAACAGCTCGATGATGTACCGCCGTGCACCGACAGCCGTCAGCGCGATGAAGATGATGCCCTCGACGAAGACGGCCGCCAGCGCGAGTTGCCACGGAACGCCGAGGATGACGACGACGGTAAAGGTGAAAAACGCGTTCAGCCCCATCCCCGGGGCGAGTCCGAACGGACGGTTGGCGTAGAACGCCATCACCAGTATCGCGGCGATCGACGCGAGGATCGTGACGACGGCGAGCATCTGGATGACATCGCCCTGGCCGTAGACCGTGCCGTTGATCGTCGTTTCGCTCTGGAACTCGCCGGCCTCGTGATCCCAGAGGATCGCCTGACTGAGGATCGTCGGATTGACAACGATGATGTACGCCATCGCCAGGAACGTCGTGACCCCGGCGATCAGTTCCGTCCGCAAGTCGGTGTCGTGCTCGTCGAACCCGAAGTACGCGCCGATACGATCGAAGGCCCCCATGTTGGATGTTCAGGCATACCCAGACGGATTAGTTAAAGTTCACGTCTTTGGATTCGGGGTTTCGATACACGCTTGTGTATAGATTTTCCTGTCACCGGGTGAGAGACCCGAAACGGGTCGTCCCGATGAACCCGAACGAACGTATTTGACCCCCGGGATCGTATCCGATCACCATGAGGTTTGTCATCGTGGGGTACGGTCGAGTCGGCTCGCACACCGCGCGCATTCTACACGAGGAGGGCCACGACCTCGTCGTCGTCGACGACGATCCCGATCGAGTCGAACGAGCAGCCAACAACGGGTTCGACACCGTCGAAGGCGACGGTGCCGACGAGGACGTACTGCTCGAGGCAGGGGTCGACGAGGCGGACGCTATCGGCGCCTTCACGCCAGATCTCAACGTCAACTTCGCGGCCTGTATGGTCGGAAACCACCACGGCTGTCGGACCGTGTTGCGCATCGACGAGGACTACCGGGAGGAGATCTACGAGCGCTACGCCGAGGACGTTGACGACATCGTCTACCCCGAGCGCCTCGGTGCGGCGGGTGCAAAGACGGCCATGCTCGGGGGCGACTTCAACGTCGTTGCCGACCTGGCGGCGAACCTCCAGCTGACCGTCCTCGAGATTCAGGAGGGATCCCCCGCGGTCGGCAAGCGCATGAGCGAACTCGAGCTTCCGGAGTCGGCCCGGATCTACGCCCACGGCCGCGCTCGCGAGGCGCTGACGATCCCGCTTCCGGGAACCGAACTCGCCGTCGGCGACGAGGTCGCCGTCGTCGCGGAAACCGAACGAGTAGACGAGCTTCAAGCGGCGCTGCTCCCGACGTCGGCCTGAGTAAAAAACCGGGCGGCGCAGAGAGCCGTGGACGCGCAGTCGAGATGGGATGGGGGTATCGTTCGGCGCGTCCGTCGTATCCGTCCACGCTCCGGCCAATAAAACCACGTCAGACGGCCGGCTGACGCTACTCGTCCTCGAGGCGGAAGACGAGCACGTTCTGGTGAACCATCGAGGGGACGAACGAGAACGGGTAGCCGTAGACGTGCAGGTCCTTCGTGGGATCGTACCAGACGAGGTTGGCGGCGAGCGTCAGCGGGGCCGTCGATTCGATCGCTCGCGCCAGCTCCGCCGAGAGGAACTCGTAGGACTGCTCGCGGTACATGTCGCCGATGAAGACGACGACGTGGCCCTCCGGCGTGACCGCGTCGGCGAACCGATCGAACTTGGCGGCCATGTCCTCGAGCCACTCCGCCTTCGTTCCGGAGCCGTCGCCGTTCGCGCTCGTGTCGGCTTCCTCCTCGTCGTCGCCGTCGAACGCTCCCAACTTGCTCTCGCGAGTCTCGTGCTCGTTTCGCGTCTGCTCGAGTTCGTCCATGTGCCAGTAAGGGACGTCGGTGAGCAGCAGGTCGACGCTGTCATCCTCGATTCCGTCGATCAGGTCGGCACAGTCACCACACTGCAGCTCCTGTTCGGCCAGCGGCGGCTCTCCGCGGGCCCGTCGCTCCTCGTTCTCGCGCTCGAGGACCTCCTCGTAGAGGTCGACCCAGCGCTCGTTGCGTTCGAACCCGATTGCCTCGCGAAGTCCGGTCCCCTCGTGTTCGCAGAAGCTCGCTCCCAGCAGGGTGCCGCCGACGCCGGCGAAGGGATCGAGGACGGTGTCGCCGGCCTTGCTGAACCGCCCGATCAGTTCCGCACAGAGCCGCGGCGGTTTCTGGCCGCCGTGCTCGCTGCGCAGGTCGTGCTGGACGTCCGGCGGATACCCCTCGTCGATGACCGACTTCGTGGCGTACTTCCACTCCCTGCCGGTGAGGTCGTTGACCCGGTTTCGCTCGTCGTAGACGCCCCGACCCTCGACGTAGCACTGGTGGTCGGCCAGTTCGCTGGTGTCGATCACCTCACCGTCTTCGATCGGCAGCGACTCCTCCTGGGCGCGCTCGGCGTCGAACGCACCGTCGTCGTCGGTTACGAGTCGGCTCTGTCGGTGACGGTCCCCGTCGTCCATGGCACGTGCTCGACTGTTCGCCAGGACTACTTAAAAGCGCGTTCCGCGGGGTTAGCTGGTGTAGGAACTCTCGCCGACGACCTCGAGGAACTCCCCGCGTCCCGTCGCCGTCGTTCCGTCGAACTCGGTTACTCGAACGCGAACCTGTTTCTCGACCGTCTCCGGCCCCGCACCCTCGACGATCAGATGCGTGTCGCCGATGTAGACGTGTCCTTCGGTCGCACCGTTCGACTCCGCCACGAAGACGTCGACCACGTCGCCTACCTCGAGCGACGGACTCGTCTCGCGGAACCGCCAGCCCTTGAGATACTTTTTCAGGAAACTCATAGTCGTGCCACCTCCTCGCTCTCGCGGTCGATAACGTACTCGCGACCGAAGCCGGTGATCGCCGCGACCACGAAGACGGCGACCAGCAGCCAGCCCTGGAAGACGAACGGGACGACCTCGATCGGCGTCGCGAGCATGTCAGCCGTCAGCCAGTCGTACTCGCCGGGGAGGTCCTGCATCGCCGTAAATCCGGCGAGAACGCCGCCCGACCACGGGAAGATGTACCCCAGCGCCGCGGTCTGGGCGTCCAGGATGTTCGCTCGACGGTAGCCGTTCAGGTTGAACCGCTCGCCGATCTTCGAGATGTACGGGCCGATCGCGACCTCCGCGGCCGTGTTGATCGTGATGACGGCGTTGATCAGCGCCGCGGAACCGACCATCGTGAGTTCGGCGTTGCGGACGTTCGTCGCGAGGTTCTCGATCGACCAGTCGAGGATCGCCTGGAAGGCGCCCCCGCGGATCATGATCTGGGCCGCAGCGATGATCAACAGGACGAGAATCGCGAGTTCGAAGAAGCCCGCCGCGCCGTTGATCAGGCTGCCGTCGACGTTGACCGCATCGGGATCCTCGACGATCGTCAGGATCGGGAGGAACTCGAGGGGCTCGGCGAGCGGGGCGTCCTCGGGTGCGTTGAACATGACGATATCTCCGAGCGAGAGCAGTCCGAGCGTGAGCCCCGAGACGGCGGCGACGACGATCCCCCACGAGATCGCCTCGACGATGTGTCGACCCGCGACCGCGGCGCCGATGACGACGCCCATCGAGACGAGGTGGATCAAGCCGATCGGTTCGCTCTGGGCGACGAGCAGTTCCTGGGCGTCGCCGCCGATCTCGAGCCCGCCCATGAACTGGCCGGCGACGAGATAGCCGACGAACGCGATGACCGCGGCGATGATCACGTACTTGAAGCGGGAAGCGACGACGCCCCCGATATCGGCATCCTGGGTAACGGCGCTGACGATTGTCGTGTCACTTACGGGTGCGAGGTTGTCGCCGAAGATCGACCCCGAGAGGATCGCACCGAACAGCAAGATCGGGTTCGCCCCGAGAAGAAGCCCCGCAGGGAAAAACAGCGTGACGAACGCGATCGCGGAGCCGTACCCGGTCCCGATCCCCGTCGTAAACAGCGCCGCGAGGACGAACGTCGCTGCCGGAAACAGCGTCGCGCCGATCCCGCCGACGTCGGCCAGCCAGACCAGGCCGTCGACGAAGCCACCGTCCTGTAACAGCTCGGCGAACATACCGGCCCAGATCCAGGCGACGATCGCCGTCACCGCGACCGGTTGGGTCATCCCCTCGAAGATCGTGTTCGCGTACGTTTTCCAGCTCCCGCGGACGAAGAACATTCCAAAGATCAGCCCGAGTAGGATCCCGACAACCAGCCCGCCCGTATCGGAGATCCGCCAGAGGGCCGTCTGAGCGACCGCCCAGAGGATGAAAAAGGCGATCGGGAACGCGCTCATCCCCCGTCCGCCGTAGAACGAGATCCGCGGCTCGTCGTCTTCGGTACCCTGGGTGAACGACTCGCTCGGGTCGGACTCACCCGGTCCGCCGTTCTCAGTACTCATCGTAACACACGACGGTAGTATCCCAACTCTGGCGGATAAATGTTATCAAATACTGACCGAACGCTACCCGTTGCTGTACACTTTTGTTCTCTCCTCGAGAGAAGGCTGACGTGTCGGTGTCCGTCGAGACCGTCGTCGTCCTGTCCGTCGCGGTACTCGGACTCTGGATCGGTGCGCGCTGGCTCGTCGACGCAGCTTCGGATATCGCGAGCGCGGCCGGGATCTCACCGCTCGTGATCGGCCTCACGGTCGTCGCGTTCGGGACGTCCGCACCGGAGTTCGCCGTCTCGATCGTCGCTGCCCTCGAGGGCAGCGGCGACGTCTCCGTCGGCAACGTCGTCGGCTCGAACGTGTTCAACCTCGGCGTCGTACTGGGCGCTGTCGCCCTGCTCGCCCCGTTTCGAGCGACCGAGACGATGCTCCGTCGGGACGCCGTCGCGATGGCCGTCGCCACCGCGGTCGCAACGGGCGTTCTCGCGAATCGAGTCGTTTCGCGACCCGAAGGTCTCGTCCTCGTCTCACTCCTGGCGGGGTATCTCATCGCGCTCGGCGTCGTCGCGCGTCGGGAAGCCGACGATACCGGCGGGGTGTCCCCCGAATCAGCGGAGAAGAACGGACTCGAGGCCACTGAATCGACGATTCGACTCGGACCGGATGCGGGACGGCTCCTCGTCGGGCTCGCGCTGGTAGTCGGCGGCGGTCACCTGCTGGTCGATTCGGCGACGACGCTCGGACTCGCCGTCGGCGTCTCCGAGTGGGCGATCGGCGTCACCGTCGTCGCCGCCGGCACGTCCGTCCCGGAGCTCGTAACGTCGATCGTCGCCGCGCGTCGAAACGCCGTCGCGATAGCGGCCGGGAACGTCATCGGTTCGAACGTGTTCAACCTCCTCGGGGTTCTCGGCGTCGCAGCGACGATTCGACCGTTGACTGTCGATCCCGCGGTACCCGCCAGCCTCGTCTGGCTCGGTGCGATCACCGCGGTCACGACAGTCGTGTTGGTAACCGGCAGACGGCTGACCCGGCCCGAGGGCGCGGTCTTGCTCACCGTCGCGGCCGGCTACTGGCTCGCGAGCGCCGTCGGCTGGCCGTCCGGGTGACATCGACGTCAGCGCGAGCCTTTGTACCCTCGAGACGTACGACCGGTATGAACATGCTCGTCGACGGCGAGTGGCGGACCAACGCCTACGAAACGACGGACGACGACGGCTCCTTCGACCGTCAGGAGACGACGTTCCGGGACCGGGTCCGGGACGACCCCGACGCCGAGTTCCAGCCGGAGGCCGGACGCTACCACCTCTACGTCTCCTATGCGTGCCCGTGGGCCCACCGAACGCTCGTGACGCGCGCGCTGAAGGGCCTCGAGGAGGCGATTTCGGTCTCGGTCGTTGACCCGTACCGCGGCGAGGACGGCTGGCAGTTCACCCCCGAGAAGGAGGGCTGCACGCGCGATCACGTCCACGACGCCGACTACCTCCGCGAGCTGTACGTCCGCGCCGACCCCGACGTCACCGCTCGCGTGACGGTCCCCGTGCTGTGGGACAAGCGGGAGGACACCATCGTCAACAACGAGTCAAGGGAGGTCATGCGGATGCTCGACACCGAGTTCGACGCGGTTGCCTCCCGGGACGTCGACCTCTACCCCGACGGCTACCGGGAGGAGATCGACCGCGTTATCGACGAGATCTACGAACCCGTCAACAACGGCGTTTACCGGGCCGGCTTTGCGACCAAGCAGGATCCCTACGACGAGGCGATCGACGAGCTCTTCGAGGCGCTCGACCACTGGAACGGCGTTCTCGGAGACCAGCGGTACCTCGCGGGCGACCGACTGACCGAGGCGGATATCGCGATGTTCACGACGCTGGTCCGATTCGACAACGTCTACCACACCCACTTCATGTGTAACGTCAGCCAGATCCGCGACTACGAGAACCTGTGGCCGTATCTACGCGACCTCTATCAGACCCCGGGCGTCGCCGACACCGTCGACATGGATCACATCAACGAACACTACTACACGACCCATCCGGACGTGAACCCCCACCGAATCGTCGCCCGTGGACCGGATCTCACGTTCGACGCCTCCCACGACCGGGGCGACCTTCCCGGCTCACCGCCGACGGCGCTCGAGGCGACGAGTTCGGACGACTGACACGGACCGGCGCTGGTTCGGTACGACAGTAATCGCTTTCAGGAGCCACTCGGGGGCTGGCGCGGTTCGCGGTCGCGGCGCCACTGCTCGAACCTGTGTTCTTCCTCTTCGGCGAAAAAGGCCCGCCAAATGAGCCAGCCGAGCGCGAACGCGGGCCACAGCGGAAGCAGAACGAGAGCGATGAGCAACGCGACGATGTATCCGAACAGCGACATCTGACTGTTCGGTCCGTAGCCCGTCGACTCGGGCACCTTGGTTGACATACGTCGGTATAGAAGCGTTCTAGTATTCGGTCTTTCGGTCTCGAGAGCAAGCGGTCAGGCGGTCTCGAGCCCATCCCGCGACGCCTCGTCGTCGTCCAGAACTGCCGCAGCGTCGTCCTGTGGCCGATACTCGAGATCGAGCATCGTCTCCGAGAGCGAGAGGAACCGCTCGCTGTTATCGGAGATGCCGTGTGCCGTCAGCGGCGTTTCGGGAAGCGTCCGCATCGCCGCTGCGTGGATGACCCGCTGACAGTCGCCCGGACTGAGCCACATCGCGCGGGCGTATCGCTCCCCGGCCCCGTCTCGGTTCGCAACCGCCTCTCTGAGTTCGTCCCGAGTCAGCAGCCAGCCGATTCGGAGGGTGACCACGTCGAGTCCGTGGCGGTTCGCGTAGTACTGCCCCATCGCCTCGCCAAAGACCTTCGTCACGCCGTAATATGTGTCGGGATCGGGCTCATCCGTCGGGCGAACGACCTCGGGTTGGCCGTTCGTCGACTCCGGGCGCGTCGGCGAGACGGTGTTTCCCATGTTGGCCGCGTGGTTGGAACTCGCGAACACGACCCGCTCGAGATCGTGTTCGACCGCGGCCGCGAACACGTTGTAGACTCCCTCAACGTTCGGCCCGGAGACCTCGTCCCACGCCGCCCTGGGATCGGGATTCGCCGCGAGGTGGACGACAACGTCCTGTCCCTCGAGGGCGTCGAACACCGCCTCGCGGTCGGTGACCTCGATCGGCGTCGTCTCGAGATCCTCGGACTCGCTGTGGGAAAACAGCGTCAGTTCGGCTTCGGAGAGGGCGTCGATCGCCTCCCTCCCGACGCTTCCGGACGCACCGGTGATCGCGATGTTTGTCACGCTCGAGCGTACCTCGTCCGACAGCAAATAGGTCGGGCCGGCGCGTTCCGGTCTCTGACGGACGCTATTGGTGCAGCAGTAGCTCGATGCAATAAATACGGAAAGCCCACACAGCAACCGCTGTGTGGGCTAAAGAGTATGAGTATGAGTGGTGGCGGCGAATCGGATTTCCCAGAGGGTCTCCCACTCCAGTACTCCCCGAAACGCTGGCGAGCTTATCTTCCG
>NZ_AOIB01000022.1 GCF_000337675.1 Natronococcus amylolyticus DSM 10524
ATGTGTGGCTCGATCAGTTAGTGCTCGCGGGCTCAACGCCTCGTTGCCTTGGCGCGTACACCCCGAGTCTATCGACCTCGTCTTCTACGAGTGATCTCGGTGGTATCTCTTTTCCAGGTGGGTTTCGAGCTTAGATGCGTTCAGCTCTTACCCCGTGGTGCGTCGCTGCCCGGCGCGTGCCCTCTCGGACAGCCGGTACACGAGTGGCACCCATTCGTAGTTCCTCTCGTACTATACGAACGTTCCCGTCAGATACCGTAACACCCCCAATAGATAGNACAGCCGGTACACGAGTGGCACCCATTCGTAGTTCCTCTCGTACTATACGAACGTTCCCGTCAGATACCGTAACACCCCCAATAGATAGCAGCCGACCTGTCTCACGACGGTCTAAACCCAGCTCACGACCTCCTTTAATAGGCGAACAACCTCACCCTTGCCCGCTTCTGCACGGGCAGGATGGAGGGAACCGACATCGAGGTAGCAAGCCACCCGGTCGATATGTGCTCTTGCGGGTGACGACTCTGTTATCCCTAAGGTAGCTTTTTTGTCAGCAATCTCCCGCATCAAGCAGGATGATTGGTTCGCTAGACCACGCTTTCGCGTCAGCGTCCGTCGTTGTGCCGGACACTGTCAGGCTTCCGTTTGCTCTTGCGCTCTTTCCCGAGTCTCCGACTCGGGTGAGGAAACCTTGGGGCGCGCTCGATATCTTTTCAAGCGCGTACCGCCCCAGTCAAACTGCCCGGCTACCAGTGTCCTCCGCCAGGAGTGAGAGTCGCAGTCACCATCGGGTAGTATTTCAATGCTGGCTCGGTGAGCCGCTAGCGCGGCTACCTGTGTAACGCCTCCTACCTATGCTGCACAATGGCGACCACGTCTCAGTGACAGCCTGCAGTAAAGCTCTATAGGGTCTTCGCTTCCCCTTGGGGGTCTCCAGACTCCGCACTGGAACGTACAGTTCACCGGGCCCAACGTTGGGACAGTGACGCTCTCGTTGATCCATTCATGCAAGCCGCTACTGAAGCGGCAAGGTACTACGCTACCTTAAGAGGGTCATAGTTACCCCCGCCGTTAACGGGTCCTTCGTCCCCTTGTAAGGGGGGTTCAGATACCCGCACTGGGCAGGATTCAGTGACCGTACGAGTCCTTACGGATTTGCGGTCACCTATGTTGTTACTAGACAGTCGGAGCGTCCGAGTCACTGCGACCTGCCCCTTTGCGGGGCAGGCATCCCTTCTTCCGAAGGTACGGGACTAACTTGCCGAATTCCCTAACGTCGGTTACTCCCGACAGACCTTGGCTTTCGCCGCCATGAGTACCTGTGTCGGATCTCGGTACGGACAGTGTGCTCGCCTTTTCACGGGCTCTGGGTTGACCTCTCTTACGCTATCCAGCCATTCGATCGCTTCGTGCCATTACGGCTTCCACGATCTTCGACTGTTCGACTGGGCGAAGGCCCAGCAGAGGCGGCCCCAAAGCGTCGGCTTTGNTGCACACTGGCACAGGAATATTAACCTGTTTCCCTGTTGTCCCCTTCGAATTACGGGGGGACTTAGGACCGGCTAACCCTCAGCTGATCAGCATTGCTGAGGAACCCTTACTCGTTCGGCCGTCGGGGGTCTAACCCGACTAACGCTGCTACTATGACCAGGATTTTCGTTACTGAACGGTCCACACGACTTCTCAGCCGTGCTTCCACCCGAACAGAACGCCGACCTACGGGATCATCCGGTAAAGGATGCCGCTAGGTCTCGGTGGTGGACTTGAGCCCCGATCATTTTGGGCGCTCCGAACCTCGGCCGGTAAGCTGTTACGCTTTTCTTAGAGGGTAGCTGCTTCTAAGCTCACCTCCCGGCTGTCTAGGGCTCGGAACCACCTTCGATCGCACTTAGTCCACACTTGGGGACCTTAACCCAGCTCTGGGTTGTCTCCCTCACGGTACACAGGCTTACCCCGCGCACCGGACTCCCTGCGTCAGCGGCGTTCGTAAGTTTGGAGTTGG
>NZ_AOIB01000023.1 GCF_000337675.1 Natronococcus amylolyticus DSM 10524
AACTTCCAGCATGAGAGCGGTATGCACGATTAGCCTCAGTTTCCCGAGGTTGTCGCGCTCCAGAGGGTAGTTTGGCCACGTGTTACTGAGCTATCTGCTACGAGTCTGAACTCGTACAACTAGCATGGCTAAATCGGACTCCAATAGCAATGGCCTCCGGCAGGATCAACCGGAGTGCTCTTCCCCCAAAAGGGGGAGGTTGGCGGAGTATGATCGGTTCACACTCACTTGAATCGTCTATCGTATATGGGTCCAGTTCGGTGGGCCGAATCGCGGACCGATCGGGCGTCACCGAACTACCAAGGCTCACATCAGAACTCATCTTGTGGCGGACCACAGGGGTGAGCTCCTCATCTTCTTCGTACTATAACGAAGTCCCCGGTCACTACATAAGGCCTTCGAACGCAAGTCTCGCCGGGAGGGAGTCACAAACACGTTGCCGTCGTGCGATTCGAAACCAGCGATGTGACGAAATTTCGACCGGTAATGGAACATTAAGGGACGATACGCTCGAGAGGACGCCGCGTTCAACGATCGCGGGCAGGTCGTGGATCGACGTGAGGCTTTGCGACGAGGTCGTCGAAGGGCTTCTGGTCGAGCCACTCGAGCAACGCAACGAGCTGGTCGGTCGCCGCCTCGAACAGCTCCGCCCCGATCTCGGGGGTCGCGCCGGTCTGGTCCCCGAAAACGCCGTTGGGGCTGTTCTCGATCGAATCGTAGAACGTCGTCGCGCCGTGGACGCGTTCTGCGTCGTAATCGAACGTCGCGCCGTCGTCCCGGGCATCCTCGAGGCGATCCTCACGAACCAGTTCTCGAGCGATGTGCATGATCATCGCCGTTTCCTTCGGACCGCCGTGGGGGCCCGGCGTCTCGAAGACATCCCGTATGAGCTCTGGAATCGACTCGTCCCACATCCACTCGATAGCGTAGGCCGTCCCGTCCCGGTGGAGCCGGCTGCCGACCTCGCGCAGGTGGGTGACGTTCCCGCCGTGGGCGTTGACGTAGACGATTCGATCGATCCCGTGGTAGGTGAGGTTCCGAGAGAGACTTTCGACGTAGTCCCGAAATACCGGTGGGTCGACCCACATCGTGCCGTGAAACTGTCTGTGGTGAGCGCTTACGCCGATCGGTACCACGGGCGTACAGAGGTGACCCGTTCGATCGGTCGCCGCGCGGGCGAGCGCCTCCGCGATCAGGTAGTCGGTTCCCTCGGGGAGATGCGGTCCGTGCTGTTCGGTCGATCCGAGCGGAACGACCGCGAGCGATTCGTCAGTGACGTAGTCGGCGAGGTCGGGCCAGGTCTGGTGCGGGAGGAACATGTCGTACCGTTGTTTCGGACGGGCAAAACGTTACGTTACCGCTTCGTCGCTTGCGGGGACGTGCAGCGTCCGAACCACCGCTGGAGGCGAAATATGGTAAGCCTTAATAGTCAAACGCCACCGAGTTATTATATGGCAGTCGTTAGCGTCTCGATGCCGGACGAACTCCTCGAGCGACTCGACGAGTTCGCCGACGAACACGGGTACACCGGCCGAAGCGAAGTCGTCAGGGAAGCGTCTCGAAACCTTCTGGGTGAGTTCGAAGACACTCGCCTCGAGGATCGGGAACTGATGGGGATCGTCACGGTCCTCTTCGACTACGAGACGACGACCGTCGAGGAGCGGATGATGCAGCTGCGACACGAACACGAGGATCTCGTTGCCTCGAACTTCCACAGCCACGTCGGCGACCACTACTGCATGGAGTTGTTCGTCCTGGAGGGACAGCTCGAGGACATCTCGACGTTCGTCGGGAAGATCCGAGCGACCAAGGACGCCCTGACTGTCGACTACTCGGTCACCCCCGTCGACAGCTTCGACCCGATCTCACAGGACGGCCACGGCCAGTAACGACCCCGCAGCCCGGAGTGTGCGAAGAACGCGTACCTTTACTGGGTTCCCGTCGTACGGTCACCCATGTCTTACCGCAAGGTCAACTACGAGGACGTCGATCAGGTCTCGAGCGCGATGCACTTTCTCAGCGATCCCCTCGAGACCGAGCAGGTCGGCGTTACGGTCGCGCGCTGCGACCCGGGCTGGAAGAGCCAACCACACGATCACGCCGACAACGAACACGAGGAGGTGTACGTCCTCATCGAGGGGCAAGCGACCGTGGTCGTCGACGACGATCCGGTAGAGATGGAGACCGGCGACGCACTCTGGATCCCGCCGGAGTCGACCCGACAGATCCGAAACGGCGACGACGAGAGCGCGTTCGTACTCGTGAGCGCCCCCGGGATTGCCGACGAGGAAGGCGAGAACGGCGAGTGGTTGCTCTCGGGCTTTGCTGGCTGAGCGGGGAGACGTTTAGTGTCTCGACGGCGTGTCCGGTGACGGGTGAGTCGCTATTTATTCGATCCACCACGCAGTCGTCTCGTTCGTCGTTTCTAGCGTCGTCGTCATTGCGGTCGGCTCGATCGAACTCGTTGGCGCGATCGTTCCCGCGGCCGCGATCGTCGTCTACGGGACGATCGTCGGCGTCGCTATCGACCTCGATCATTTCGTTATCGCTCGGTTCGAGACCGGGACGTGGGATGCCCTTCGCTTCTGTCTCACCAACCCGGTCGCCGCGTTCACCGATCAGGACAGGATCTTCGAGCGCGGTGACGTCGGTGCGCTCTCCCGGCTGTTGAGCCACCTGCTGCTCGCGGGGCTCGCCGTCTCCGGGACGGCGCTCGCGAGCGCGCCGCTTGCGCTCGTGACGGGCACGGTCCTCTACGCACACATCGTCACCGACGTCGCCTGGGACATCCGACGACTTCGGCGACGATCGAACGTTACGGCGGACGAGATCGTCCCTCCGTCTCGGTAACTTGCTCGAGGCAGGTCCGACGTGGACTTGCACCGTTGGGCGTCGATTATTTGGGAGTCCCCGACGAGGAAGGAATTGTGAACCTTCTCGATTCCAGTATCGTTCCGGAGCACGCACACGACATCAAAGACGAGGCCCGCAAATTCGCTCGCGAGCACATCGAACCGAACGCCCAGGAGTACTTTCAGGCGGGCGAATACCCCCACGAGATCCTCGAGGCCGGACAGGAGGCGAACCTGGTCGCCCAGGACATCCCAGAAGAGTGGGGCGGGCGCGGGCTCGATCTTCCACAGCTACTCGCGCTCACCGAGGAGTTCTACCGAGCCGACGCCGGAATCGCGCTGACGCTGCAGCTGGCGAGTTTCGGCTGCGAGATCACGTACGAGTACGGCACCGACGAGCAGTGCGAGGAATACATTCGACCGGTCGCCGAGGGTGACCAGATCTCGGGGCTCGCCGTCTCCGAACCCGAGACGGGCAGCGACCTCGCGGGGATGCAAACTCGTGCTGAAAAAGACGGCGACGAGTACGTGATCAACGGCGAGAAGTACTGGATCGGTAACGGCGTCGAGGCCGACTGGATCACCCTCTACGCGCGCACCGGCGACGACGAGGACAACCGCTACGGCAACCACTCGATGTTCATCGTGCCGACCGACGCCGAGGGGTACGAGGCTGAACACATCCCCGAGAAGATGGCGATGCGAGCCTCCAAGCAGGCCCACATCACCTTCGACGACTGTCGGATTCCCGAGGAGAACCTGATCGGCCACGAGGGGGCCGGGTTCATGATGCTCGCCGACTTCTTCAACCACGGTCGCGTGATCGTCTCCGGCCACGGCCTCGGCATCGCCGCCGCCGCCATCGAGGAAGCCTGGGAGTTCAGCCACGACCGCGAGGAGTTCGGTCGGACGATAAACGAGTTCCAGGCGGTCCAGCACGGACTCGCCGACATGTTGATCGACTTCGAGAGCGCGCGCTCGCTCACCTGGCGGGCGTGTGAAAACGTCGCAAACAACGATCACGCCGGCTACTGGGCGGCGCTGGCGAAGACGACGGCGACCGAGGCTGCCGTCGACGTCTCCGAACAGGGGATGCAGTTCCACGGCGGGCGATCGGTTCTGGACGAGCGACGGATCGCCCGGGTCTACCGGGACGCACGGATTCCGGTCATCTACGAGGGAGCCAACGAGGTCCAGCGGAACCTGATCTACGGGCAGGCTCCCTGAGTCGGCTCCCGCTCGAGTGCGAAGAGCCGCGCTCCGAGCGGTTCCGCGAACGGTACGAGAGCCGGTTCAGATATCCTCGAACGCTCCGACAAAATCGTCGTGCGTCGAAAACTCCGTGACGGTCTCGTCGAGCCGTCCCTCGAGGTCGTCGATCCGGCTACAGAGCTCCTGGTACTCCTCGTTGTCCGCGACTTCGGATTCCTCCTTCTCGGATTCCAGCAGCGCTTTCTTCGAGACGAGCGCGTAGTAGTCCTGGACCGCCGACTGGTACGCCGACCGGTTGGCGACCGACTCGACCAGTTCGAGGAGTTCGTCCTTCGAGACGGGTTTGACGAGGTAGTCGTCGAATCCCATCTCGATGATATCGAAGTCGGGATCGACCGCCGTGACCATGATGACTCGACAGTCGTACCCGTTCTCGCGGATCCGCTCGAGCACCTCGTCACCGGACTGGCCCGGCATCCGCCGGTCGAGGAGGACGACATCGAACGAGTCGTCCAGCGTCTCGAGCGCGGCCGATCCGTCGTAGGCCGTTTCGGTCGTCCACTCGGAGCTGAGCCAGGTTGCAAAGAGATCTGCAAGCTGTGACTCGTCGTCGACGACGAGCACGCGCCGCTCGTTACGCATAGAGTTGTCCTCGGTTTCCATCATCGATTACAGCCACGCATCATAAATAGTTGCTCCGTGTGATAAATCTCGCGACCGCCGAGGAGCGACCCCGCTGTAGACGGCCAAAGCAAAGAACGCCGATAGCCTCGTCGCGTGTAACGGTAAAGCCGTTAGCTCACTTCCCCTGGAAGTCGGGGTCCTCATCACCCATGAACGCCGTGATCCCCTCCATCAGGTCGTCGGTTGCCATCAGCTGTCCGAACGCCGACGCTTCGTACTCCAGACCGGCGTCGGTGTCGTGGCGGCCGGCGAGCATCGCACGCTTGGTGTACTTCGTCGCGATCGGAGGTCCGCCGGCCAGATCGGCAGCTAGTTCGAACGCACGTTCCTCAAGCTCCGCGTCGTCGACGACGTCGCTGACGAAGCCGAATCGTTTCATCTCCTCGGCCTCGTAGCGCTCGGCGGTGAGGATGATCTCTTTCGCCGGCCCCTCGCCGATAACGTTCGCGAGCCGCTGGGTGCCGCCCCAGCCGGGGATCAGCCCAAGATCGAGCTCGGGCTGCCCGAACTCCGATCGGTTGCTCGCAACGCGGATGTCCGCACAGGTCGACAGTTCCATGCCACCGCCCAGACAGTAGCCGTCGATCCCTGCGACAACGGGCAGCTCTGAGGATTCGAGCTTGCCGAACGTGGACTGCCCATTCTTCGAGAGTTCGACAGCGCCAAGCGGATCTGCACCGCCCGCGGCCATGCTCTGAACGTCCGCGCCCGCGGAGAACGCGCGGTCGCCCTCGCCCGTGAGGAGGATCGATCGGACCTCGTCGTCGTCCTCGAGCAGCTCGATCGCCTCCTCGAGTTCGTCGAGCAGCTCCTCGCTGATGGTGTTCATGCGGTGTGGTCGGTCGAGTACGATGTGGCCGACCATGTCGCCGGGGTACTCGACGCGGATCGCGTCGAACTCGACCTCGCCGTCGTCAGCGCCGGACTGGTCGTAGAACCCGCCCTCGCTCGCACGCTCCTCGAGGTAGTCGGCGGGCTCGTAGCGTTCGTGGCCCGTCGCCTCGTAGGCGTCCTCGAGGGCCTCGAGTGCGTTCTCGAGGCCGAAATCGTCGGCCAGCTTGACGGGGCCGTCGGGGAAGCCCGCGCCGAGCTGGGTCGCCTCGTCGATCGATTCGGGCGGGGCGACGTCGCCGCCGATCAGCTTCGCGGCCTCGTTGGCCATCGTGGCGACGAGGCGCTTCTCGACGAGGTCGGACTGCTCGTCGGTCGGGATATCGGCGCCGTCGCCGTCCTCGTAGTCGTAGAAGCCCTTCCTGGTTTTCTTGCCGAGCTCCTCGTTCTCGACCTTGCGCTCGAGCAGCGGACACGGCTCGTAGGCCTCGCCGAGGACCTCGTGCATGTACTCGAGGACGTGGTAGCTGACGTCGTTGCCGACCTGGTCGCCGAGTTCGAAACTGCCCATCGGCAGCCCCATTCCGTACTTGGTCGTCGAGTCGACTTCGGCGATCGTCGCCTCGTCCTCCTCGACGAGCCAGCAGGCCTCGTTCATCAGCGGAACGAGGATGCGGTTGACGATGAAGCCGGGCGAGTCCTTGTGAACTCGAACCGGGGACTTGCCGAAGTCGTCGGCCAGTTCCTCGACAAGTTCGAGGGTCTCCTCGTCGCTTTCGGCGCCCGAGATCACTTCGACGAGCGGCATCCGAACCGGCGGGTTGAAGAAGTGCATCCCGCAGAACTGCTCGGGTCGTTCGGTGACGTCGGCGAGTTCAGTGATCGAGAGGCTCGAGGTGTTGGTCGCAAAGATTGCGTGATCGGGCGCGGCCGCCTCAAGTTCCGAGTAGACGTCCTTCTTGATCTCCATCTTCTCGGGGACGGCCTCGATGACGATATCGGCGTTCCCGCAGGCTTCCTCCATGTCGACCAGCGGCGTCACGCGCTCGAGGGCGGCGTCGGCTTCCTCCTGTGAGAGCTGGTCGTTCTCGGCGAGTTTGTTCAGCGACCACTCGATCTGGTCGTAGCCGTCCTGGACGAACTCCTCTTTGATATCGCGCATGGCGACGTCGTAGCCGGCCATCGCGGCGACCTCCGCGATACCGTGTCCCATGTTACCCGCTCCAAGAACTGCGACGGTGTTGATATCGTCGATCTCCATGGTATCGTATGCGATGCGGACCCGTTTGAACGTTTCCCTCTTTCGTAAATGAAACTACAGTTCCGTTTACTTCCGGTTACAAACATCTTTATCGAATCGTAGATAACTATCGTCCATGGAATTCGGGCTCTCCGAAGAACAGCAGCAGATCCGCGACGAAGTCACGCGATTCGCGGAGAACGAGATCGTTCCCGTCGCCGGCGAGTACGACGAGGAAGAGAAGTATCCCCACGACGTTATCGACAAGGCCGCCGAGATGGGACTGACCGGCGCCTACATCCCGATGGACTACGGCGGGGCCGGCTACTCCATCCTCGACACCGCGATCATTACGGAGGAGCTGTTCTCCTACGATCCCGGCATCGCGCTCTCGATCGTCTCGACGTCCTTCGGCTGTGAGGCGATCATGAACTTCGGCACCGAGGACCAGAAGGAACGGTTCCTCGAGCCCGTTGCGATGGGCGAGAAGATCTCGGGGGCGGCGATCTCCGAACCAGACACCGGCTCCGACGTCTCCTCGGTCTCGACGCGGGCCGAGAAGGACGGCGACGAGTGGGTGATCAACGGGAACAAGATGTGGATCACCAACGGCACTGTCGGCGACTTCTTCGTCGTGCTCTGTGAGACCAACCCCGACGCCGAGGGTCGGTACAACGGGTTCAGCCAGATCGTCGTCGAATCCGACCGGGACGGCTTCTCCGCCGAGAAGATCACCGGCAAGCTCGGTATTCGAGCCTCCGACACCGCCGAGCTCGTCTTCGACGACGTCCGCGTCCCCGAGGAGAACCTCGTCGGGACGAAAGACGCCGCGTTCATGCAGCAGATGCAGTTCTTCGACGAGACCCGGACGGCAGTCGCCGCCCAGGGCGTCGGCATCGCGAAGGGGGCGACCCGCGCCGCCCTCGAGTACGCCCAGGACCGCGAGCAGTTTGGCCAGTCGATCTCGGAGTTCCAGGCGATCCAGCACAAGCTCGCCGAGATGGCGACCGACACCGAGGCCGCGCGCAACCTGACGTACAAGTCCGCCTGGATGGTCGACCAGGGCGAGGACATCACCAAGCTCGCCTCGATGGCCAAGGAGTACGCCTCCCGGGTCGCCGTCGACGTCGCCGACGAGGCCGTCCAGATCCACGGCGGCGCCGGCTACGTCAACGACTTCCCCGTCGAGCGGTTCTACCGCGACGCGAAGATCACCCAGATCTACGAGGGAACCAGCGAGATCCAGAAGAACGTCATCGCTCGCGAGATGCTCGGCAAGGGCTTCTAACCGCTCCGAAGACGCGGTCGGCCACCGCCCGCTAGGAACCCTCGGTACGTTTTTCTCCCTCTCCCCGCACTGTTCGTGCATGATCGATAATCTCACGGTATCGGAGTCGACCGTCCGAACCGCCTGCGGGGACGTCGCGCTCCCGGAGATGGGCGTCCTCGAGCAGCGCTGGGAAACCGACCCGATCGAACCCGAATCCGTCGCCAACGAGGCGGCCGCGGCGGTCGGAGACCTCGAGCTCGAGGCCGTCCCCGCGGGCGGCGAGGTCGCCGTCGGCGCCGGAAGCCGCGGCATCGCCAACCTTCCCGAAATCGTCGGCGGCGTCGTCGACGGGTTGCGGGAGCGAGGGTACGAGCCGTTCGTCTTCCCCGCGATGGGCAGCCACGGCGGGGCGACCGCGGAGGGCCAGCGCGAGAAGCTCGCGACCCTCGGTGTCACGGAGGAGGCGATCGGCTGCGAGATCCGTGTCACGATGGACGTCGTCACGGTCGGCGAGACGCCCGAGCGGGAGGTCCCGGTGTACGCGGACGCCTACGCCGTCGAGGCCGACGCCATCGTCCCGGTCAACCGCATCAAACCCCACACCGACTTCGGCGGGGACGTCGAGAGCGGGCTCTCGAAGATGCTCGTCATCGGGATGGGGAAACAGCGGGGCGCGAAGATGGCCCACGACTGGGCCGTCGACTGGAGCCTGCGGAACATGCTCCCCGAGATCACCGACCGGCTCCTCAAGTCGCTGCCCGTCGCCGGCGGAATCGCGATCGTCGAGGACCAGCACGACGAGACGACACACCTCGAGGGCGTCCCGCCGTCGGGCTTTCTCGAGCGCGAAGCGGAGCTGCTCGAGTTGGCCTGGGAGCTCATGCCGAAACTCCCCTTCGAGGAACTCGACGTCCTCGTCGTCGATCAGCTGGGCAAGGACGTCAGCGGGCAGGGGATGGACACTAACGTGACGGGCCGTCGCCACTTTACGATCAACGAACCCGAACCCGAGACGGCCGAGATCAAGCGCATCTTCGTCCGCGGATTCACCGAGAAGACGAAGGGGAACGCGATGGGGATGGGCCAAGCCGACTTCGCCCACCGAGACGTGCTGGCGGGGCTGGACTGGTCGAAGTCACTCATCAACGCGATCACCGCCAGTACGGTGCGCGGGGTGCGGCTCCCGCCCGTGGTCGAGACCGATCGGGCGGGACTGATCGCGAGTCTCGGGACGGTCGGTCCCGTTCCGGGCGAAGAGGCCCGCGTCCTCAGGGTGACCGACACGATGCGCCTGAAACGGTGTTACGCCTCGGCACCGCTGATCGAGGCCGCGCGCGAACGCGAGGATCTCCGAGTCGTGAGCGAGCCGGCCCCGCTCGAGTTCAAGGAAGACGGGCGCTTCGTCGCCGCCTCGCCGGACTGAGGCGGCGGTTTCGGACGGTTGGCGGGGATGTCTCAGTTATCACTGTCGGAGTCAGTGTCACCGTCGTCACTGTCCGAGTCTGTGTCGCCGTCATCGCTATCCGAATCGGTATCGCCGTCGTCGCTGTCGAAGTCCGTGTCACCGTCGTCGCTGTCCGAATCGGTATCGCCGTTGGCGCTGTCCGAGTCGGTATCTCCGTCGTCGCTGTCCGAATCGGTATCGCCGTCGTCTCGATCCAAATCCGTATCGCCGTTCCCGGACTCGTCGGCCGACTCGCTTTCGTCGGTGCCCGTGACGCCATCCGCCTCGCTCGCTCCGCCGTCCGTGGTCGTTTCCTCGGTGATCCCGAAGGCGTCTCGAGCCGACGTCGCTTTCGCTGCGCTCTCGTCCGCGTTCGCCGAGCGCTTTTCTGCGTCCGCCGAACGCTCGTCTCGGACGTACTCAGCGGCCGGTTTGTCCGCGAGGACGTAGAGGATCACGGGTGGAAGGACGTAGGAAGCGATCGCAGGCACGACGAACACGTCGTCGACGAACATCAACAACCCAAAGATCGCCAGTCCCGCGGTTGCGGCCGCGTGCACTCCCGTCTTCGTGTACGTGAGGTAGAACTGCCACAGTCCACGAAACCACCGCGTCACAGCCGAGTTCACTACCCGGACTACGCGAGCGACCGGGAACCCTTTTTCGCGTGCACCCGTAGGACGGCCATGAGAGAATTCGTCTTCGCCCTCGAGTACGAGCCGGGAACGAACCCGGTGGCCGACGTGCTTGCGGCCCACCCTGACACCTCGATCCGGTCACTGTCGTGTCACGTCACCCCAGACAGCCTCTGGCGGGTCGATCACGCAACCGGCTCCGAGGAGGCCCTGGCGAAACTCGAGGCGGCCTACGAGACGGCCGACTACTTCGCGGACTGCCTGGTCAAGGACCACTGCGGGGCCGAGTGCGAGACGCAAGTGCTCGATCGTTCGAGCGACACGCTGGTCGTCTACACGTACTGGGACCGCACCGAGGTCTGTACGTCGGTTCCCCACGTTGCACTCGAGATGCTCGGGGAGGGGCTGTTGTTCGAGACCTACCGCGAGGGTCGGCGCTACCGCTGGCGGATCGTCCTCTCGAGCGACGCGCCGATCCACGACTTCTTCGACGCGCTCGGCGAGGAGGTCGGCGAGTGTGCGGGGATGGAGGTCCTTCGGGTGACCGAGCTCGATCCCGACCGCAGCGGGTTTGACGTCGACCCTGACAAAGGGCTCCCCGACGAGCAACGCGAGGCGCTCGCGGCCGCTGTCGAGTACGGCTACTACGAGACGCCGCGCCGGATCGAACTCGGCGACCTCGCCGACAACCTCGACGTCCCGCGGTCGACGCTCTCCTATCGCCTCCGTCGCGCCGAGGCCACCCTCGCGACGACGTTCGTCGGCGAAGGAGAGTCGCTCGAAGCGCTGGCGGCTACCGGCTCGAACGGATCGCTCTGAACGAAGTTGGCGCACGCCAAATAACCCGTATAGTAGCCGACCCGTTACGGACCGACAATGAGCGATCCTGCCGCCCCCGTCGACTCGAGTCGCACCCTCGAGCTACGGGTTCCCGGGATGGACTGTCCCTCCTGTGCGAAGAAGGTGCGAAACAGCGTCGAACGCCTCAAGGGGATCGACGAGATCGATCCCCGTGTGACGAGCGGTCGCCTCGTCGTCGAGTACGACCCGACCCGAACCGGAGAAGCGCAAATCCGCGAGCGCGTCCGAGCCGCCGGCTACGCGGTCGAGTCCGCGGTATCGGAGCTCACCATCTCGGTTCCGGACATGGACTGTCCCTCCTGCGCGGCAAAGGTCGAGAACGCGCTGGCCGACGTCGATAGGGTCGACGAAATCGAAACCCGACCCACGATGGGCCGGGTGACCGTCGCGACGAGCGAGGGGACCGACACCGAGACCGTCGTCGAGGCGATCGAGTCCGCAGGGTACGAGGCGACGCCGATCGGCGAGGAGGACAGCGGAATCGCCGACTCCGCGGCGGTCTGGCGGAGTCGCCGGGCCGTCGGAACGGTGATCGGCGCCGTTCTCGTCGCAGTCGGGATGGCGCTGGAGTTCGTCTTCCCCGCAGCCGATCCCGCCCTCGCCACGGTCGCCGGGCGAACGTACGCCCTCTCGCATCTACTGTTCATCGCGGCCGTCGCCGTTGCCGGGACGCCGATCCTGCGGAACGGCTACTACTCCGCGCGCAACCGCAGCCTCGACATCGACTTCCTGATGAGTCTCGGTATCGTCGCCAGCGTCGCGACCCATCACCCCTTCGAGGGAGCGCTGCTCGCGGTGTTGTTCTCGGTCGCGGAGCTCCTCGAGCGGTTCTCGATGGACCGCGCCCGGGATTCCCTGCGGGAGCTAATGGAGCTCTCGCCCGATACTGCCACGGTTCGCCGCGAGGACGGCTCCGAGGAGACGGTTCCGGCCGACGAGCTCGCGGTCGGGGATCGCGTCGTCGTCCGTCCCGGAGAGAAGATCCCGGCCGACGGCGTTGCCGTGGAGGGAGCCAGCGCGGTCGATCAGTCGCCGATCACCGGCGAGAGCGTCCCCGCGGACAAGGAACCGGGCGACGAGGTCTACGCCGGGACGATCCTCGAGTCGGGCTACCTCGAGGTCGAGGTCGAGAGCGAGGCCGACGAGTCGACGATCGCCCGGATCGTCCATATGGTCGAGGACGCCGAGCGCGAGAAGACCGAACGCGAGCAGTTCATCGACCGCTTCGCGAGCGTCTACACGCCGATCGTCGTGGCGCTCGCGGTCGCGGCCGCGACCCTTCCGCCGCTCGCGTTCGGCGCCTCCTGGAGCTACTGGTTTATCGTCGGACTGACGCTGCTCGTGATCTCCTGTCCCTGCGCGCTGGTGATCTCGACGCCGGTCAGCGTCGTCTCGGGGATCACCAGCGCCGCGAAAAACGGCGTGTTGATCAAGGGCGGGCGCCACCTCGAGGCCGTCGGCGAGAGCGACGTCCTCGCGGTCGATAAGACCGGGACGCTGACCACCGGTGAACTCTCCGTGACCGACGTCGTTCCGCTCGAGGGCGCCAGCGAGGACGAGCTCCTTCGTCGAGCCGGCGCCGCGGAGCACCGAAGCGAACACCCGATCGGGCAGGCGATCGTCGGCTACGCCGAGGAGCGGGGGCTCGAACCGGACGCATCCGACGTCTCTGATTTCGAGGCGCTCACCGGGAAGGGCGTCCGCGCCGACGTCGACGGCACCACCCACTACGTCGGCAAGCCAGACCTCTTCGCGGGGCTGGCTAACCTCGAGCACGCCCACGCGACCGACGGCGGGGTCGTCCTCGAATCGATGGGATACGAGGCCACTGCGGACTCGCAGTGCGACCGCGAGGGCTGTCTGGACGTCCTCGGCGACATCGTTCCTGACCTCCAGGCTGAGGGGAAAACCGTCGTGGTCGTTGGCACGGGCGAGGGACCGATCGGCGTGATCGGCGTCGCCGATCGCGTGCGTCCGACCGCGGCCTGGACCGTCTCCCGGCTGCAAGAGCAGGGCGTCCGCGTCGTGATGCTCACCGGCGACAACGAGGGAACCGCCCGCGCGATCGCCGACGAGGTCGGGATCGAAGAGTACCACGCCGAACTGCTACCCGACGAGAAGCTCGAGCTGATTCGAACCCTCGAAAGCGGACACGGCGAAAACCGCGTCGCTATGGTCGGCGACGGCATCAACGACGCGCCCGCGCTGGCGACCGCGGAGGTCGGAATCGCGATGGGCGCCGCGGGAACCGACACCGCACTCGAGACGGCCGACGTCGCGCTAATGGGCGACGACCTCACCCGCCTGCCCTATCTCTACGCGCTCTCGAGGAAGGCAAACGGCGTCATCCGCCAGAACATCTGGTCGAGCCTCGCGGTGAAGGCCGTTCTCGCCGCAGGTGCGCCGTTCGGAATTGTGACCGTGATACACGCGGTCGTCATCGGCGACATGGGAATGAGCCTCGGCGTGACGGGCAACGCGATGCGGCTCGCGGGCGTCGAACCCGAAACGCCCGATGCGGACGAACTCGCCGACTGAGGATCAGGGCCGATGCCGGCGAACCAGTCCGATCGCACCGATAACGGCGAGGACGAGCCACATTCCGGTAACGAGCACGGCGACGAGGAGAACCACAGGGCCCCGCGGTGACTCTGAGAACGGACCGAGATCCGGGAGTCCGAGGCCGAGCCACTGGACGGCGAGGAAACCGACGAAAACGAGGGCGAGGACGACTATCCGATCCCGGAACCACCGCCGACTCAGGTAGTAGTCGAGGTACGTGTCGTCGTCGCTTCCCATCCGTTCCCGGAGACGGATCCGGCGGAGAAAACTATTGCTCCGGCCCGTCAGCGTCCGACGCTGGTACTGAATTTCGTTACCAGCCGCCCGAACAGGAGAGCGGTGACGGACTCGAGACGGTTTCGGCAAAAACATCGGTAGTTGGGACACGGCTCTTCTGCTGTTAGTCCACTGGTTTTGATATTGGTTTACAAGGTATAGTAGGCACTGAAAGTCGTGCGCACCCGATCGCACGATGGCTGTATGATCGGTGTGCAAACAGTTTCAGTTGTGACTATAATCGTCTCACTGCCGTCATCTGTGGGTGCGGATCGCTCACCACATGTTTGCACACTTCTCGTAACACTCTTCGCAATTAGAAACCAAATACAAGATAGCAATGGAAGCTCGAAATAGATTCGAACAAATCTTCAGGAGTCGATTCGATTGGGTCAGTACGTGGACGGACGGTTCCCTCTATCCGTTCGACGCAGTCGGGATCGAGTCCGCTCAGCACCTCGGCGACCAATCGACTGACCCGCGTGTCTCCATTTCTGTCTCCCAGGACGGCTACGTCGTCGAGATGGACGACTGACCAGCGTACTCAAACCTGGCGTTCTTCGGACAGGATCCAGTCGTCGCTGTCGGGTAACTGGGTTACTGGGTGACAGCGGCCTCGAGTGCCGACTCCGTCACGATCGGCCGAACAGTCGTCGGACCGGTTTCGTCCCCGGATAGTCGTCGGCCCGCCAGAGCGCGATTCCCGCGACGAGGATGACGGCCTCGAGCCACAGCGTCGTCGCCTCGACGCCGAGGACGGGAACCGTCCCGAGCGGTTTGACCCCGGAGTATGCGGGCATGTACGTGATCGGCCACAGGAGAAAGCCGAGTTCGTGGAAGTCGCCCCAGAACAGGTGCCACGGAACGTCGGTCGCGATGTGGGAAAGGTAGCCGATCGCGAAGGCGACGCCGAGGATTTCGCGGTCGCGACGTCGCATCAGGAGCCAGACGGCGGCGATGACGGGGAGGGCGAACACTAACGAGTGCATGAACGTCCGGCCGACAGGGGTCACGCCTACGGCGTGGAGCGGGTGATCGACCAGATCAGGCAGTGCCGCGCCGAAGATGGCAGCGAGCGCGGGAAGCTCTGCAGGCGCTTCGTCGCGGTTCCAGCGTGTGTACGCCGCATAACAGAGGTAGCCGACGGCGAGATGGATGACCGGCTGCATTCGGTACCGGGTAGGGGAACGCCCCCTGTAAACGTCCGGCCGTCGACTGAACCAAGCGATGACCGAAACCGCCGTAAAACCATCTCAGGGGCGCGAAAACAGCCATTGCATCGTTTGGGACGGTCCCTAAATCCGCTCGGCACTCAGAGTTACATATGGGACGAACACCAAGCGGTGACGACGGCGAGTCGACGGTCGCGACCGACGTCGCGGGCGTCGAGAACCTGTCTCTTATACACATCTCTG
>NZ_AOIB01000024.1 GCF_000337675.1 Natronococcus amylolyticus DSM 10524
AGATGTGTATAAGAGACAGGAACGAGGGCCATCACCTGAACGATCCCGAGGCCGTCGAACTCACCGCTCGAGAGATGCCCGATCGGATCCGCGAACTCGAGGAGTGGGGAATGCCGTTCGACCGCACCGACGACGGGGAGATCAACCAGCGCTACTTCGGCGCCCAGTCGTACCGGCGCACCTGTTTCGTCGGCGACCGCACCGGTGAGGCGATGCTCGGGACGCTGATCGACCGAGCACAGGAACTCGAGATACCCTACCGGGAGAACGTGATGATCACGCGGCTGCTCTCGGACGGCCGGCGGGTATCGGGAGCCGTCGGCTTCGATATGGAGACCGGTCGCGGTCTGCTCTTCCGGAGCGAGCACGTCGTGGTCGCCGCGGGCGGCTTTTCAGCCCTGTACAACCGTCACTCCTCGCGGGACGACGAGAACAACGGCGATGCCCAGGCGCTTGCGCTCGAGGCCGGCGCGCGGCTGCTCGATGCCGAGTTCGTCCAGTTCCACCCGACCGGGATGGTCGGCGAGCGCTACGGTGAGGAGTGGGACGGCCGCCTGGTGACCGAGGCGGTTCGCGGTGAGGGCGGTCGGCTCTACAATTCGAAGGGCGAGCGCTTTATGAAACGGTACTCGCCCGACCAGATGGAGCTCGACGCCCGCGACGTCGTCGCCAGGGCGATCGCTCGGGAGGTCCGTGAGGGACGGGGAACCGAGAACGGCGGCGTCTATCTCGACATCTCTCATCGAGACGACGACTACGTTCGCGACCGACTCCCGTCGATGGTCGAGCGCTTCGAGTCACTGGGCGTCGACATCACCGAGGAGCCGATGGAGGTCGCGCCGACGGCCCACTACACGATGGGCGGCGTCGACATCGACTTCCAGACCGGCGAGACCGGCGTCGGGGGGCTGTACGCCGTCGGCGAGGCCGTCGCGGGGGTCCACGGCGCGAACCGCCTCGGCGGAAACTCGCTGGCCGAAACCGTCGCGATCGGGAAGCTCGTCGGCGAACACGTCGCGAACGCGGTGACGCCGGACGACCGCGAGCCGACCGTCGAGGACGGACAGCGCGCACTCGCCGAGCGCGAGTTCCGCGCGCTCGAGACGCTCTCGGCCGCCGACGGCGAGCACACGCCGGAGGCGCTGCTCGAGGAACTCGGCGAGCTCCTGTGGGAGCACGCGGGGATCCTGCGCGACGAGGCGGGGCTCCGAGAGGGACTCGAACGGCTCGGCGAGCTGCGGGCGCGGACGGCCGACCTCCGGGTCGACGGCGACCGGACCTCGCGGTCGTTCGAGTACGCCGTCGACCTTTCAGTCAGTCTCACCGCCGCTGAGGTGTTGCTCCGGACGGCGCTCGAGCGAACCGAGTCCCGCGGTGCTCACTACCGAACCGACTACCCGGGGGCGGCGTCGGACTGGCAGGCGAACCTCGTCGTGTCGGTCGACGACGGCGGGTTCTCGATTGGTCGTCGCGGCGTCGGCGAGCCGAGCGAGTCGGTCCGGGAGGCACTCGAGGAGGGGTACGAACTCGACTACCACCACCTCGAGTGAGCCTCCGTTGCCGTGAGGCCCGTGTCGACCTCGCGCAAGCGCGATACATATCGGTTTAGGGTCCTGTACCTTCGCTGGACACACCACATGAGAGAAGAGGCTGAATCCGTCCTCCGTCAGGATCCCGTGATGGCGGAGATCGTCGAGCGACACGATCCCTACGAGGAGCCGGACTGGACCGAGTACGAGCGACTCTGCATCTCGATCATCAACCAGCAGGTGTCGACCGCCAGCGCGGCGGCGATCCGCGAACGCGTGTTCGACGTGCTCGGCGGCGAGGTGACACCGGAGACCGTCCTGGCCGCCGACGAGGACGCGCTGTACGAGGCCGGGCTCTCACGAAGCAAGATCGAGTACGTCCGCAACGCGGCCGAGGCCTTTCGGGCGAACGACTACACGCGATCCGGTCTGGCCGACCACACCAACGAGGAGGTGATCGACGTGCTCACCGAGATCAAGGGCATCGGCGACTGGACTGCTCGGATGTACCTCCTGTTCGTCCTCGAGCGCCCCGACATCCTCCCACTCGGCGATCTTGCGGTTCGCCGCGGGATCGAGAACCTGTACGCCGACGACGGCGAGGAACTCACCCGCGCGGAGATGCGCGAGATCGCCGAGACGTGGCGTCCACACCGTAGCGTCGCGACGCGGTACATCTGGGCGGAGTACGAGGCGGAGTAGCAGGCGCCGGCAACGGTCTGAAGCGGTAGCCGGTCGCGAACGTCGGTATGAGAGACGATACGCCCCCCAGCGAGTCCGATCGACGCCGAATAACGACCGACCCCGAGCGGATCCGGGAGTGGGCCGAGGCCCGCAACGCCGTTCCCGTAACGGTTCACGCCGACGAGGGGAGCGGCTACTCGTTCGCCCGTCGAGACGACCTCGGCGCGGACCGCGAAACCTACACCTGGGAGGAGTTCCTCGAGCGGTTCGGAGACGAGGATCTGGTCTTCGTCTACCGCGGCGACGAGCCGACGGGCGAGGGGCTGGGCGAGTTCGATCTCGTCGACCGCGAGACGGCGCTCGAGCGGGCCGCACGCGATCGGAGCGACCTCGAGGACGAACTTCGGCGAGAGGGGACGGTGACGACCGAAGTCCGCGCTCGCGAAGGTGCCGAGACGCGGAGCGTCGAGCGCGACGCGCTCGAGAGCGAGGTCGTCGACACCGAGATCGTCGACCGGGAGCTCGTCGGCTCCGAGCTGTTGGATCGAACGGTCGTCGACACCGAGTTCGTCGGCGACGACGTCGTCGAGGTGACGGCAGATGAATCCCGGCTCGAGACGATCGAGGAGGTCGAACGGTACACCGTCGAGAGCCGCGTGGCCGACGGTGACGGCGAGCGCGACGACGCACAGATTGACGGGACCGTCCTACTCGAGGCCGTCCGCCGAGCGATCCTCGACGGCGACGTCCTGAGTTCGGAGGCTAGCGTCGACGAGATCGTCGACCGAAAGCTTCTCCGAAGCGAGCACATGGCGGGTCCCCTCGTTCGGAGCGAGCTGTTCGAGCATCGAACTGCCGAGGAACGGGTCGACGAGCGGATCCGACGGCGCTTTGCGCTCGAGGACACCGAGCTACTCGACTCCGCAGTCGTCGACAGCGACGTCCTCGAGGGGGAGTTTGTCGACGCCGCAGAGTACGAGGCGACGGCTGCCGACGGCGTGGCCGAACTCTCCGAGGACGACCGGGGGAAGGATGTCGTCGACGAGCGCGGCGAGCAGGTCGGGATCGTCACCGACGTCGAAGGTGGGGTCGCGTACGTCGATCCCGAGCCAGGACTGACCGATCGGCTCAAGGCGAAACTGAACTGGCTCGAGCGCGACGACGACGACCGCCCGCTCGAGCGGGGGCAGCTCGACGAAATTACCGACGACGAACTGGTCGTTCGCCGCGGGCTCGAGAACGAGTAGTCGAGCGGTTCGTTGGGTCGGCAAAAAAGGCGAATCGAGTCGGTTGTCGGGTGACTACTCGAGGTCGAAGCGGTCGAGGTGCATGACCTTGCTCCACGTCTCGACGAAGTCCTGGACGAACTTCTCCTCGTTTTCGTCGGAAGCGTACACCTCCGCGATGGCGCGGAGCCGGGCGTTCGAACCGAAGACGAGGTCCGCACGGGTCGCCGTCCACTCGACCTCACCCGTCTCGCGGTCGCGCAGGTCGTAGATCTCCTGGGCGTTCGAGGAGGTTTCCTGTTCCATGATGTCCTTGGACTCCTCGGACGACTCCCACTCGTAGTCCATGTCGAGCAGGGTTACGAAGAAGTCGTTCGTTAGCGTCTCCGGCTCGTCGGTGAAGACGCCGAGATCGGTATCGTTGTAGTTGGCCTTCAGCGCGCGCATGCCGCCGACCAGCGCCGTCATCTCGTGGGCGGTCAGGTCCAGCAGATCGGCTTTGTCGACCAGCAGCTCCTCTACCGAACGGTCGTCGTCGCCGGTGTCTCCGAGGTAGTTACGGAAGCCGTCCGCCTGCGGCTTGAGCGCCTCGAAGGACTCGACATCGGTCTGTTCTTGCGAGGCGTCGGTTCGACCCGGCTCGAACGGTACCTCGACGTCGTAGCCGGCGTCGGCGGCGGCCTGCTCGACGGCCGCGTTGCCGCCCAGCACGATCAGGTCGGCCAGCGAGACCCGAACGTCGTCGGACCGCGAGCCGTTGAACTCTTCCTGAATCTCCTCGATGGTATCGAGGGCCGTCGACAGCTGGTCGGGCTCGTTGACCTCCCAGTCTCGCTGTGGCCGGAGACGGATGCGGGCGCCGTTCGCGCCCCCGCGCATGTCGCTGTCGCGGTACGTCGACGCAGCCGCCCAGGAGGTTTTGGCCAGCTGGGAGACGGACAGGTCGGAGTCGAGAAGCTCCTGCTTGAGCTCGTCGACCTCCGCCTCGCCGATCAGTTCGTAGTCGGCGTCGGGGATCGGATCCTGCCAGAGCATCTCCTCCTCGGGAACCTCCGGACCGACGAGCCGGGTCGGTGGGCCCATGTCGCGGTGGATCAGCTTGTACCAGGCCTTCGCGAACGCCTCCTGGAACTCCATCGGGTTCTCCCGGAAGCGCTCGATGATCTCCCGGTACTCGGGATCCTTCTTCAGGGCGACGTCCGTCGTCAGCATCATCACGTCCTCCTTCTCCGAGGAGTCCTCTGCACCCGGTGCGACGCCGTCGAGTTCGCCGTCAGTCGTTGTCCACTGCCACGCGCCGCCGGGACCCTTCTCGGCTTCCCACTCGTGGTCGAGCAGGTTGTCGAGGTAGCTCGTGTCCCACATCGTCGGCGTGGCGTTCCAGGGACCCTCGATCCCGCTGGTGATCGTGTCGGCACCCTTCCCGGAGCCGTGGCTGCTCTCCCAGCCCAGCCCCTGCTGTTCGATGGGGGCAGCTTCGGGTTCGGGACCCATGTGTTCGTCGGGGTCGTCGGCGCCGTGGACCTTCCCGAAGGTGTGCCCGCCCGCGATGAGCGCCGCCGTTTCCTCGTCGTTCATCGCCATCTGACCGAACGACTGGCGGATCCGCTCGGCGGACCACTCCGGATCCGGATTCCCTTCCGGACCCTCAGGGTTGACGTAGATGAGGCCCATCACGGTCGCCGCAAGCGGGTGCTCGAGGTCGTCGTCCTCGTCGAAGCGGTCGGCCGTTTCCCACTCGTCCTCTGGGCCCCAGTCGACGGCCTCGTCGGGCTCGAAGTCGTCCTCGCGGCCGCCGCCGAAGCCGAACGTCTCGAATCCCATCGACTCCAGAGCGACGTTACCCGCCAGGACGATTAGGTCAGCCCACGAGAGCTGGTCGCCGTACTTCTGTTTGACCGGCCAGAGCACGCGACGTGCCTTGTCGAGGTTCGCGTTGTCCGGCCAGCTGTTGAGCGGCGCGAAGCGCTGCGTGCCGCCGGTCGCGCCGCCGCGGCCGTCGCTGATGCGGTACGTCCCGGCACTGTGCCACGCCATTCGGATGAACAGCGGCCCGTAGTTGCCGTAGTCCGCCGGCCACCACTCCTGGGAGTCCGTCATTACGTCCTCGATGTCCGACTTCAGCTCGTCGAAATCGAGTTTCTGGAACTCCTCGGCGTAGTCGAACTCTTCGTCCATCGGACCAGCACGCCGAGCGTTCTGGTCGAGGATCTGCAGGTTCAACTGATTCGGCCACCAGTCTTGGTTGGACCTCGTCATGATTGAGCAGTTGCGGCTTTCGCGTATTAAGATTACCTACTTGGATAAGGAACTCTTCGCTACCGCCCAACCGATCTTTCGAATTTGCGAAGTTTTCTGGCCGATAGGATTACGCCACGTCCACCTTACGGTCACAGCGCCTGTCGCTGACGAGGGTTTCAGACGGGGCGAAGTCCTCCCCTCGAGGACGTGAGAGCGAGGGATCGGCAGCTGCTCGCGGTCGGATTCCTGGGGGAGGTAATTCGCCCCAACACGAACCCGAAGTTCGAAGAGGACACAACGGTGGCTGCGTTCCGCGACGAAAAGGGCCGAGTTTCACGAACTACCCGATCCCGCGGGAGCCTACTCCTCTTCTTCCGGCTTGTCGGCCGCGTCACGGTCGATCCGCCGGCTGACGTCGACCTGGTAGTTCTCGAGGATGTCCCGGCCCAGCAGGACGGGGTAGTCCATGTGGCTGCGGTCCTCGACGCTCGCGGTGACGGTGTGCTGATTGCCGCCGACGCCGACGACAACGTCGACGACGGGTCGGCTCTTGGACGTCTTGCTGCTACCGGACTTGACCCGTGTGATCGACTTGATCGGCCCGGCGCCGATGTCGGCCGCGAGCGAGGTGTCGATGCTGGTTCGGGTCGCGCCGGTGTCGGACTTCGCGAGCACCGTCTTCGAGCCGCTGGTTCCCGACAGGACGACCTCCTCGGTGTAGCCGATCACCGCGGACTCCCTGCCGAACGTCGACGCCTCGGGCGGCTTGGCCGAGGGCTGGGAGTCGTCGAGCACCGCCGAGAGCTCCCTGACCCGTCCGTCGTCGACCTCGCCGCCGGCGCGTTCGATCGCGAGCTTGGCGATGTAGGGTGCGGGACTGACCTGGGTCGCCTCGTACAGCCCCTTGAACCCGGCCGTCGGGTTGACCTCGAGGACGAACCAGCCCTCGTCGCCCTCGACGAGGTCGACGCCGGCGTAGTCGAGGCCGATAGCGTCGCTGGCACGTCTGGCCATGTCGCGGGCCTCCTCGGGGAGGTCGTCGGTCGCGTTCTCGACGGCGCCGCCGAGGGCGACGTTCGTACGCCAGTCGTTGTCGGGAGCGTAGCGGTACATCGCGCCGATGATCTCGCCGCCGACGACGTAGACCCGGACGTCGCGGTGGCGTTCGTCCTCGCGATCGATGAGTTCCTGCAGGAAGGCGTAGCGGTTGCCGACCTTCGCGTTGATCGGGTCGTCGCGGCCGACCTTCCAGGTCCCGCCGCCGTGGGTGCCGATCGCCGTCTTGTAGACGGCTTCCTCGCCGTACCGGGATCGGACCTCGTTGAGCTTTTCGTTGCCCAGCGCGAGGGTCACGTCCGGAACTCGGACGTCGTCGGCCGCGAGCGTCGTCGCGGTCGACATCTTGTGGATCGCCGTCAGCACCGACTGGGGACCGTTGAGCATCGGAACCAGTCCCGAGAGGGCGCTCGCCAACCCGAGTTCCTCGCAGGGCTGTTCGGTGTTCGACAGCAGCATCCGGTTGGCGATCACGTCGACCGACGGCTCGAGCGTGGCGCTCCCGTCGGCGACGCTGATCGCGGTGTTCTCCGTGCGAAGCCACTCGGTGTCGTGGCCCAGCTCCTCGGTCGCGTTGAGTATCGCTTTGGTCTCCTTGCTGGTGTGCAGGCTCAGTACGCCGACAGTGACGGGATCGGAAACGGTCATACAGTATAGAGACGAACGGTATTGATAAGCGTTCATGAGCGATGGCAAGCCATCGAACGATGCTCGTTCCGCTACGTGATAACCGATCGAACTTCCTGGACGTCGATCATCCCCGCCGTCACTGCGAGCACCCACCAGATGGCGACGCCGAGTCCGATCGCGACGAACAGCATGATGAGGTTCGAGATCAGCGGCGTCACGAGCAATACGGCAATGGCCATCACGCCCGTGATCGCACAGATCCGACCAAGGGTCCGTGCGAGGGACTCGAGCCGCAGTGAGAGCTCGCTGTGGACGATATAGAGGTTGACCGCGACGTAGACGGTGTGAGTCGCGACGGTCGCCGCGGCGGCGCCGACGACCCCGAAGGTGGGGATGAGGACGAGGTTGAGCCCAAAGTTCGCCACCGACGTCGTCCCCTTGGCAATCGCGCGCGAGCGGGCCCGGCCGAGGTAATCCAGGCTGTCGCTGGTCAGGTTCGTGATCGCCTGTAGGATGATGAAGCCCGCGAGGATCTGCAGGACCGGGACCGCACCGGCGTAGTCGGCGCCAAACACCATCGTCACGAACGGGTCCGCGACGATGACGAGCCCGACCGTCGCCGGAACGTACAACAGGAGGACGTTCGTCAGCGACGTCTCGTAGATCCGACGCGCGCTCTCGAGCTGGCCGGTCGCCTTCTGTTCGCCGAAGTTCGGCGAGATCGTGAACCCGAGCGACTCGGCCGGTGCGAGCAGGAAGTCGGCGATCTGCTTGCCCAGCTGGTAGAACGCGACGGCGGCGGGCGTCAGGAAGATCCCGACGAGGACGACGTCGATACGCTTGTCGATCACGTTCGCGCTCCGGGTCGCGGTCAGCGGAACGCTGTACTCGGCGAGGCGACGAGCGAGCCCGGGCTCGTACTCCTCGGCGGGCTCGTACCGGGTGTAGTACTCGAGGTACAGGATCGTCAGCCCGACCGCGGCCGAGAGCGCGTAGCCGACGATGTAGCCGAACAGCGCGCCGAGCGCGCCCATTCCGAGCACGACGAACGCGACCGCGAAGAGCAGTCGCGCGGCGCCGCTGATCGCCTGGATCGCGGCGCTGTAGCCGAGGCGGTTGAACCCCTGTAAGGCGATCTGGGAGCTGGTACTGAACGAGAAGGCGACGATGTACAGCGCTCCGGCGGCGAGGAAGGGGGCGGCACCGGGATCCCCGAGCGCGGCCGCGAGCCACTCGTGGCCGACCAGCAGGGCGGTCGTGACGACCGCGAGCAGACCGAGCTTCAGCGCCAGCGTCGTCCGGATCAGGTGCGGGATCTGCCCCGGATCACGCTCGCTGTACTCCGAGAAGTACCGCGCGGCCGACTTCCCGAGCCCGAGATCCGCGACCAGCTGGATCACTGCCAGCACGCCGATCGCCCAGTACAGCGCCCCGTAGCCGTCGGGGTCGAGGAGAAAGCGCGCCAGCACGAGCATCAGCAGCGCGCTCGAGATCATGTATATCGCCCGCGCGACCAGCGTCGCCTTGAACCCGCGAACGATGTGGTCCTGCCTGTTCATGCGTCGTGACCGTCGCGATCGCCGAACGCCGGGCTACGGCGTCGGGAGCGGAACCGCGACTCGTCGGATACGTCCAGCGAGGAAGGGATTGTAATGCAGGGACAACTTCCGGAAGGCGGCGACAACTTCGCGAGCGGAATCGACGCCGACAATCCATGACCGTGGCTCCGGCAGGTAGGGACGGCCTACTCGAGTGTATGTGGCTCTCTCGGTGTTCGAACGGATCGAAACCGGGTCGAATCGACGCTCCAAAAGAACCGCGTCGGTTCGTTACAGGTACGAGGAGTCCCAGCGAGTCGGCTTGCGACGGTTGCCACAGGCGTTACACTCGATGCGGCCCATCGTGTCCATCGCGTTGTCGATCGAATCGCAGTTGCCACAGAGCCAGCCGTATCGGTCGGACTGGTCCTCGCTCTCGTAGGCGCCGTAGAACGGCGCCTTCGAACCCCGATCGGCGTCGCCGTAGCTGACGTACACCGTCTTGTCGTCGACCTCGAGTTCGTCGATGGCGGTCCACTCGTCGCCGCTCTCGATCTCGTTTTCGACGTAGATGTTCTCGGTGAACGTCTCCTCGCCGATCTCGACCTCGCGCTGGTCGGCCTGTTCGAAGCCGTGGTCCGCGTAGAACGTGTTGCCGCCCTCGTTGTCTTCGAGGACGAAACACTGGACCTGGTCGGCGCCGTCATCGAGGAGCTTCTCGCGGGTGCGAACGAGCAGCCGAACGCCGATCCCGTCGCCGCGGGCGTCGGGGTCGATGTGGAGCCACAGTAGCTGACCGTTGCTGTACTGCTGGCCGACCAGTTCGCTGTGGGAGAAGCCGATGACCTCGCCGTCGCGTTCGATAACCAGGATCAGCGAGTGATCGTCGGCGATATCGTCGGCGAATCCCTCGCCGTACCACTGCTCGATGGCGCTGTCGATCGTCTCCTCTCCGAGAAAGTCCGTGTAGGTCGACGAGAGCGAGTCGTGGGCGATCGAACGGATCGTGTCGGCGTCGGCGTCGGTCGCTTCGCGAATCTCCATGCGCGTACCGTACAAGTCGGGGATACAAAATCTATGCCCTGAATTTCAACTGCCTTACGCTACCTGGACGGCCGGGCCGGACGAGTGACTCCGAGCACGCCGTGGCGCGGTCCCGGGACGGCAAACAAAGATTCAGGAGGGTTCCGGCCCAGGGGCAACTATGAGCGGTAACGACGCGGCCGACGACTCGAGCGGGTCGTCTGACTCGCCGCCGATCGACGACGACGTCTTCACCTACGACGGCGGTCGGGTCGATCCCGGCGAGTCGGCGAACATCCGGTACGGCATCAGCGAAACCTACCTCGGCGATCCCGTTCGGATCCCCGTCACGATCATCAACGGGGAGCGGTCGGGGCCGACGATGTTTCTCTCGGCGGCCGCACACGGGGACGAACTCAACGGGATCGAGGTCGTCCGCGAGGTGGCCCACGACTGGGACCACTCCGACCTCCACGGAACGCTGGTCTGTCTCCCCGTGATGAACGTGCCCGGATTCCTGGCCCAGGAGCGGTACCTGCCGATCTACGATCGGGACCTCAACCGATCGTTCCCCGGGCGGGAGGGGTCGACCAGCGCGAGGCGGATGGCCCACCGGATCTTCACGAACTTCATCGAACCCTGTGACCTGGGGATCGACTTTCACACCTCGACGCGGGGGCGGACGAACATGCTCCACGCCCGGGCGAACATGGGCGACTCCGGCGCCGCCCGGGTCGCGAGCGCGTTCAGCTCCCACGTCATCATCGCGGGTCAGGGGCCGTCCGGGACCCTGCGCCGCGAGGCGACCGACGCCGGCGTTCCGACCGTCACGATCGAGATGGGCGAGGCCCACCGGTTCCAGCGACGGTTGATCGACCGCGCGCTCACCGGCGTCGCCAGCGTGTTCGCGGAGTTCGGTCTCCATCCGGGTGCGGCCGTCCACTGGCCGGGCTGGCGCACCGTCATCGACAGCGACGACGAAAAGACCTGGCTCCGGGCCGACGCCGGCGGGATCGTCGACATGAAACACGGCCGGGGCTCGCTCGTCGAGGAGGGCGACGTGATCTGTACCATCACGAACCCGTTCAAGGAAAAAGAGGACATCGTCACCGTCGAGGCCCCGTTTACGGGGTTGATCGTCGGCGTCCTCGAGAACCCCGTCGTCTACCCGGGGAACCCGCTCTGTCACCTGGTCGGCCTCGAGTCCGACACCCGAACGGCCCTGGAGAACGACCGGACAGGATCCAGAACCGGCCCGCAGTCCCAGCTCCCGATGTGAGCCGTCGCTGACCACGGTTCGGGACCGGAGTATGGAACCCGGTAAACCAGCCGATAAAGGTAACTTCTATACGCACACGGTCAAACGGTCCACACGAGCGTATGAGTCAGTCTTACAATCGCGGTCTCATCGAGGACTTCGGTCGCTGGAAGGAGTTCTCGGCCGGAATGTGGGCGTGGATCTTCCACAAGTTCACCGGGTGGATGCTGATCGGCTACCTGTTTACCCACATCGCCGTGCTGAGTACGGCCATCGGTGCGGCGGCCGGCGACCCGGCGGCGATCCAACAGGAAACGGACGTGTACACGACGACGATTCAGGGTCTCGAGTCGCTGTTCATCATCCGCGTACTCGAGGTCGGACTGCTGGCGGTCGCCGTCTTTCACATCCTGAACGGGCTTCGGCTGTTGATGGTCGACCTCGGCGTCGGCCTCTCGGCCCAGGACAAGAGTTTCTACGCCTCGCTGGTGCTGACCGGTATCATCACCATCGCGAGCGTGCCGACGTTCATGGACGGGGTGACGATCTGATGGCGGAGCACTACTCCTCGTTCAGTCGTGGCGGCACCGGGTGGCTCCTCCAGCGCATCACCGCGGCGTTTCTGATCGTCGTGCTGGCGTTTCACTTCTTCCAGCTCCACTTCGTCAACCACGCTGCGGACGTAACATTTGCAGGGACGCAGGCCCGAATGGAGAACGTCGGGTACTTCCTGACGATGGTGCTGTTCCTGATCACGGGGACGTTCCACGGCGTCAACGGCGTCTACAACGCCCTGGTCAACCAGGGCCTCGAAGGCACGCAAAAGAAGGTCGTGCTCGCCGTGTTGTCGCTTGCCGGGATCGCACTCATCGCCCAGGGTATCTGGGTCGCAGTCGCTATGGCGGGGTGGACCTAACATGAGTACGCAACAAGAACAACCGCAAGAACCCGAATCGCAGGAAGCACCGGAAGACCCCGAGATGCGGGGCACCGAGTCGCCACAGCAGGAGCGACTCAAGGAGAAAGAGCAGGGACTCGCTCAGGAGGAAGCCGTCGACGAGTCCGACCTCGAGGGGGAGACGGTCCACCTCAAGGTGTTCCGATACGACCCCGAGGTCGAGGGCAAACAGGAGCCCCGCTTCGATGACTTCTACGTCCCCTTCGAGAAGGGGATGACCGTCCTCGACGCGGTGATGTACGCCCGCGACGAGTTCGACTCCTCGCTTACGTTCCGTCACTCCTGTCGGCAGGCCGTCTGTGGCTCCGACGCCTTCTTCGTCAACGGGAAACAGCAACTGGGCTGCAAGACCCAGATCTCGGAGCTCAAACAGCCGGTTCGAATCGAACCCCTCCCCCACCAGGAGGTCGTCAAGGACCTGGTCGTCGACATGGACCACTTCTACGACCAGATGCACGCCGTCGAGCCCTACTTCCAGCAGGAAGAGCTCCCGGACGGCGACCTAGAGGAGCAACGCCAGTCCCGCGAGAACCGCGAGAAGGTCAAGATGTCGACGCGGTGTATCTGGTGTGCGGCGTGTATGTCCTCGTGTAACATCGCGGCCGGCGACAACGAGTATCTGGGCCCCGCGGCGATCAACAAGGCCTACCGGTTCGCGATGGACGAACGCGAGGACGACGAGATCAAGGAGCATCGCCTCCGCATCGTCGAACAGGAACACGGCGTCTGGCGCTGCCAGACCCAGTTCTCCTGTACCGACGTGTGTCCGAAGGACATCCCCCTGACCGAGCACATTCAGGAGCTCAAACGGGAAGCGGTGAAGAAAAACCTGAAGTTCTGGTAACATGTACGAACACGACGTTATCGTGGTCGGCGCCGGCGGCGCCGGCCTCCGGGCCGCAATCGCAGCGCACGAGGCGGGCGCCGACACGGCGATCGTCTCGAAACTCCACCCGGTCCGCAGCCACACCGGCGCGGCCGAGGGCGGAATCAACGCCGCCCTCCGTGAGGGCGACGACTGGGAGCTCCACGCCTACGACACGATGAAGGGGTCGGACTACCTGGCCGACGCCCCCGCGGCCGAGACACTGGCCCAGGACGCCCCCGAGGAGACGATCCAGCTCGAGCACTGGGGGATGCCGTTCTCGCGCGAGGAGGACGGTCGGGTCTCCCAGCGGCCGTTCGGCGGCCTCTCGTTCCCGCGAACGACCTACGCCGGCGCGGAGACCGGCCACCACCTGCTGCACGTGATGTACGAGCAGGTCGTCAAACGAGGCATCCAGGTGTACGACGAGTGGTACGTGATGAACCTCGCCACCGACGACGCGGCCGACCCGAACGATCGGGAGTGTCACGGCGTCGTCGCCTACGACGTTCAGTCGGGCAACGTCGAGGGGTTCAAGGCTAACGGCGGGGTCATCCTCGCGACCGGCGGTCCGGGGCAGGCGTTCGACCACACGACCAACGCCGTCTCCTGTACCGGCGACGGCCACGCGATGGCCTACCGCGCGGGCGCGCCGCTCGAGGACATGGAGTTCATCCAGTTCCACCCGACGTCGCTGCCCTCGACGGGCGTCCTCATCAGTGAGGGTGTCCGCGGGGAGGGTGGGATCCTCTACAACGCGAAGGGCGAACGGTTCATGTTCGAGTACGGGTACGCGAACAACTCCGGTGAGCTCGCCTCGCGGGACGTCGTCGCCCGCGCCGAACTCACCGAGGTCAACGAGGGCCGGGGCGTCAACGACGAGTACGTTCACCTCGACATGCGCCACCTCGGCGAGGAGCGCATCCTCGACCGCCTCGAGAACATTCTGCACCTCGCGGAGGACTTCGAGGGGGTCGACGGCCTCGTCGAGCCGATGCCGGTCAAGCCCGGCCAGCACTACGCGATGGGCGGTATCGACGTCGACGAGAACGGACAGACCTGCATCAACGGACTGTACGCGGCCGGCGAGTCCGCCTGTGTCTCCGTCCACGGCGGGAACCGACTCGGCGGGAACGCACTGCCCGAACTGATCGTCTTCGGCAAGCGCGCGGGTCGCCACGCCGCCGGCGACGACCTCGGGACTGCCGAGATCAAGACCGGCTACGGCGACGACGTCGAGGACGAGACCGAGACGGAGCTCCCGGTCCAGCCCGGTTCGGCCGGCCTGGACACCCCGGGCGGCGTCGCCGCGGACGGGGGAGTTACGGCGGAGGCCGACGGTCTCCTCGAGCGCGCTGTCGAGGCCGAGCGCGCCCGTGTCGATCACCTGATGGAGAAAGACGACGGCGTCCAGCACGCCCAGATCCGTGCGAAGCTCCAGAAAGCGATGACCGACTACGTCAACGTCTTCCGCACTGACGAGGGTATCAGGAAGGCGCTGCGGGTCATCCGGGAGTGTCGCGAGGAGTACCAGGACGTCTACGTCGACGACCCCTCCCGCACCTTCAACACCGACCTCCAGCAGACCTACGAGACGCGCAACCTGATCGACGTCGCCGAGACGATCGCGCTGGGTGCGCTCGTGCGAAACGAGTTCCGGGGCGCTCACTGGCGCCAGGAGAACCAGGAGCGCGACGACGAGAACTGGCTCAAGCACACGCTGATCTCCTGGGAGGACGGCGATCCGAACATCTTCTACCGGCCCGTCATCCTCGAGGGCGAGAAGACCTACGAGCCGAAGGTGCGCAGCTACTGACTCGCGGCCGAAATTTTCATTCGCCGACACGAGCGCCGACCGAGACCAGCAGCGCTATGTGTCCGCTCGCGTTTCTGCCGGATAGATGGGACTCGAACGATTCGTCCGAGTGAACGCCGTTCTCGTTCCGATACTCGTCGTCGCCGGCTATCTGCTACTCGATTACATCCCGTTGCTCATCTGGTTTTTCGGCGTCGCCTACGTGACGTTTGCAGCCTTCATCTGTCTCCTGTGGGGGCTCTCGGTGGCGTCGCTGAAGATCCGGCCCTGACGCCCGGTGAACGCACGGAATCCACAGAGCTAAACCGCTTCGTCGGCTACCGGAAGAGGGTATGTTGCTGTCGGGAACCGTCGTCGCCGACGCCGATACCGTGATCGAGGACGGCGCGGTCGTCGTCGAGGACGACGAAATCGTCGCCGTCGGGAAACGGTCGGACTGTCTCGAGACGTATCCGGATCATGAACGACTCACTTACGACGTGCTCGCGCCGGGAACGGTCAGCGCCCACGTCCACTCCGTCCAGAGCCTCGGTCGAGGCATCGCCGACGACACCGAGTTACTCGACTGGCTCTTCGAGTACGTCCTTCCGATGGAGGCCGAACTCTCGGCCGAGGGAATGCGCGTCGCAGCCGAGTTGGGCTACCTCGAGCTGATCGAGAGCGGGACGACGACCTGCATCGACCATCTATCGGTCGCTCACGCCGGGGAGGCGTTCGAGGCCGCCCGGGAGCTGGGGATCCGCGGTCGGCTCGGCAAGGTCATGATGGATCAGGAGGCGCCAGAGGGGTTGCTCGAGGACACCGACGAGGCCTTAGCCGAGAGCAAGCGACTCATCGAGCGGTACCACGGAGCTGCGAACGGGCGTATCCGCTACGCCGTCACGCCGCGCTTTGCCGTAAGCTGTACCGAGGCGTGTCTCCGTGGGAGTCGGGAGCTCGCCGACGCCTACGACGGGGTGCGGATCCACACCCACGCGAGCGAGAACCGCGGCGAGATCGAGACCGTCGAGAAAGAGACGGGAATGCGGAACATCCACTGGCTCGACGAGGTCGGGCTCACGGGCGAGGACGTCGTGTTAGCCCACTGCGTCTGGACCGACGAGAGCGAGCGCGAGGTGCTCGCCGAGACCGGCACCAACGTCACTTACTGCCCGTCCTCGAACATGAAACTGGCCAGCGGCGTCGCCCCGGTGCTCGACTACCTCGACCGAGGGATCACCGTCGCGCTCGGCAACGACGGCCCGCCGTGTAACAACACGCTCGATCCGTTCACCGAGATGCGTCAGGCCTCGCTGCTCCAGAAGGTCGACCGCCTCGAGCCCCAGGCACTCCCGGCGAGAACGGTGTTCGAGATGGCGACGACGAACGGCGCCGAGGCCGCCGGCTTCGAGCGCGTCGGGAAGCTTCGCGAGGGATGGACGGCCGACATCATCGGTCTCGAGACCGACGTCACGCGCGGAACGCCGATCCACGACGTGCTCTCACACCTGGTTTTCGCCGCCCACGGCGACGACGTCCGGTTCACGATGGTCGACGGCGAGATCCTTCAGCGCGATGACGAGGTCGTCGTCGCCGACGCCGCGGCGATTCGGGAGCGAGCCCGCGAGTTCGCCGCGGGGCTGGACGTCGCTCCCTGAGGTGGGTGGCTGTCTCAGAGGCCGATCGACTCGAGGACGTCGAGCGTGATGCCCGAGGCTTCGACGAGCTTGTACCCGAGATAGATACCGACGATCCCCATCAGTCCCGGCAGCTCCGGCGGCGCCGGGATCGGCACGTCGACGAGTGCGAAGAACGCACCGGTGAGTGCACCCGTTAGTAGACCGACGACGATAAGCTGGATATTCATACCCGCCCGGAGGGCCAGCGGCGACAAAAGCGTCCTGACTCGCTCGTGACCCTCGAGGATCGCGGGTTCGTCCGTGTTTCGACAGCTGACGATGGTCAGTTTTACTATCGTCGAACAACGGAGGAACGAGTATGCAACTGGACACGAAGCCGAACGTTTCGGTCCCCGACGGCATCGAATCGGCACAGGCGAAGCTGGTCTATCTCTCCCTCCAGCAGTGGCCGGACGCAAGCGCCGACGAACTCTGTGCGGCGCTAGGCGTCGAGAAGGGAGCGATACTCTCGATCGCGCGAACGCTGCGAGAACGAGGGTACGTCGAACGGGACGACGGGCGGTACCGACTCACCTGATTACAGTTCGATCCGCTCGACCAGCTGTTCGTGGTTCTCGTTGGTGTTGACGGCGACGATCCGGATCTCGTTTTCGAGTCCCGAATCCCGCAGCTTCGCCTTCAGTAGGTTGTCGACCTGGTAGACGCCAGCGGCGTTGGTCATCGCAATCTCGACCATCACGGGCCGGGACTTGCCCTCATGCAAGGTGACGTGGCTGATCGCCTGGCTCGAGAGCGTGTTGATGCCGCGGCCGCCCTGCTCGTAGGGAATCCGGGAGCGACCGCGTTCCATGTCCAGCGCGTCGGCGACGCGGATGACCCCTGCCTCGGTCGTCAGCGGTGTTTCGGCGGTGTGGTGACAGAGGATCGCGTGGAGCACCTCGCCTTTCATTCGGACGGTGTCGGCGACGTCGTAGAACTCCGGCAGCACTCGCTCTAAGATGTCCGCGGCGAGTGGAATCGAGTAGTAGGCGTGCTGGTCGCGGTGAACGACGTGACCGACGTCGTGCAGCACCGCCGCGAGCGCGACGATGACCGCCTCGTCGGCCTCCTCGAGACCCTGGTCTGCGGCGCCGTTGAACTCGACGTCGCCCGCCTTCAGCAGGTCGTACAGACAGAGCGCGCGGTTGCGAACGATCTCGATGTGTTTCGCGCCGTGGTCGTTGTACCGCATCCGGTCGACGGCGTTGATGTTCTGGGCCTCGAGGTAGGTCTGGATCTCCTCGTCCTCGTCGATGAACTCGAGGACCTCGTTTAGCTTCCCGTCGGGAAAGTGATGATCTGCAGAAGGGACGTAGACGCGGCCCGCCTGCTCGTCGGTCGTAGAGTCGCTCATATCCGCACGAGGCCGCCCGGCTAAAAAAGGGCTGCGGGTAGTTACGCTGCGTCGGCGGCGGCGTCCTCGACCTCGGCGTACTCCGGCTCGACGCCGGGATCGTCGCTGACCCACGCGTAGGTGACCTCGCCGTCCGCGTCGACGACGAACACCGAGCGCTTGGCGACGCCGTAGACGCCCATGTCGTCGAAGTCCATCTCGACGCCGTAGTCGGCGATGACTTCCTTGTTCAGGTCGCTGAGCAGTCCGAACTCGAGGTCGTTCTGGTCGCGGAACTCGTTCTGGGTGAACGGCGTGTCACGGCTGATTCCGTACACCGTCGCATCGACGTCGTCGAACGCCGAGAGCCGATCCTGGAACGTACACATCTCGTCGGTACAGACGCCAGTGAACGCGCCCGGGAAGAAGGCGAGGACGATCGGAGCCTCCGCCTCGAGGCGCTCCGAGAGCGTGAAGGAATCGACGTCGCCGTTCGCGAGCGGTACGGTAAAGTCGGGTGCGGCGTCTCCGGTATCTACCATCGCTCTCGAGTTACGGGTAGACAGGAAAGACAGTTTCGCTCCCGGACCGATCTCGAGCGCGCCGGTTCGCCGGGACGGCGACCGCCGCTTCGAACGACTCCCGTACCGTGCGAAGGAGTGGGTTCACGGTCCACGGTACGTCGTTACGCCGGAGGGCCCGTCGGGAGCCGAGCAATCGAGTTCAACGTGGGTAACGACCTCGTGATCGACGACGTGCCACTCCTCGTTCCGGCGCTCCTCCTCGGTCCGATTCCATCCGCCGAGCTCCCGGGGCTCGAAGATCAGCCGGCGTCGACACGCGTTCAGTGGAGTCCACTCGAGAACGATCGGATCACTCACCCGTACCACCCGACGCTCTCGGTCGCCCCGGACGCAACCGTCGGCGTCCGGCCGATCTTCCCGACCGTCGAACGCCGTCGAGCGACGCAGCATATCCAATCATATGTGAGTAACAGTTTTTCTTACATAATATACTTACTGGCAGCGAAAGGAGACCGGGCGGCGTCGATCAGTGATTCCGAGCGGTCTGGTCTGTTGATCCCCGCACAACTCGGATCTCTCGAGATCGTTTCATAACGACCCGAAGGCGGCCGAGTTCGCCCGTTCGGTGAACGACCTTACGGTAGGGCTCGCCCGTTCGGGCGGTATCGGTTCGTGGTTCCCGCTGATTCGAACGGACTGTGGATCAGCGGAGCCGCTGATGGCGGATTCGCGCGATTGGTGAGTCGCGAGGCCGGGAGAAAGCGGGCGCGCGATGGACAGCCGTTGACCACTGAGGGCAGTTTCGGGGCGCTGACTGTCCGGAGCGCTGATTTACCGTCCGGTCCAAAAAGGTTATAATTGCCAGCCCGTAAGCCACGCATAGAGATGGTAGAAATCGCACCGCTGTTTGCCCCTATTCCAGGGGGTCCGGAACTACTGATCATCCTTTTCATCGCCATCTTACTCTTCGGGGCGAACAAGATCCCGAAACTGGCTCGGTCGACGGGTGAGGCGATGGGCGAATTCCAGAAGGGGCGTGAAAAGGTCGAAACGGAACTCGAGGAAATGCGCGACGGATTCGAGGAGGGCGACGAGGAGTTCGGTGAAACCGACGACTTCGGCGAGACCGACGAGTTCGACGACGGCGACGACGAGTTCGTCGACACGGAACCGGTCACCTCTGAGGAGGAGACCGAACCCGACACGGAACCGAACTAACACTTTTCTGACGGGGCGTGTGGCCTAGCGGAGAGGGCAGGAGGTTCCTAACCTTCTGATCGTGGGTTCGAATCCCGCCACGCCCGCTCGACTCGCTTTGCTCGTCTCGCGAGCGTGACGTAGCTCGCGAACGCGAAGCGTTCGCTCACTCCCGCCACGCCCGTCCGCAACGAACGGACGTGAGGAGCGGACGGGCACGGGATTCGAATCAGGGAGTGAAGCGAAGCGGAACGACCGTGGTTCGAATTCCGTCACGCCTGCTCGACTCGCTTCGCTCGTCTCGCGAGCGTGACGTAGATCGCGAACGCGGGGCGTTCGCTCACTCCCGCCACGCCCGTTCGACTTGTTTCGCTCGTCTCGCAAGCGTGACGTAGCTCGCGAACGCGAAGCGTTCGCTCACTCCCCCACGCCAGTCCGGAGCGTTTCACTCAGCCACGAATTCCGCCTCGTTCACTTCATTCGGATCACCGCTCTCACCTCGCATCCCGACCGGATCGCCGAATCGGGTGAGGGGCTCGAGTTCGGCCTCCTCGAGGTCCTCGAACGCGTGGCGAGCGATCACGCGTCGGTGCACCTCGTCGGCGCCGTCGACAATCCGGAACTGACGGACCGTCCCGTAGAACTCCGACAGTGGGAGGTCCCTCCCGATGCCGTTGGCGCCGCAACACTGCACCGCGAGATCGATCGCGTCCTGGACGGCCGAGGCGGCGAACACCTTGCACATCGACACCGGAACCCGCGCCTGCTCGCCCGCGCTGATCCGATCCGCGGCGTCCCGGATCGCGGTTCGAGCGACGTGGAGCCGCGTCTCGGCGTCGGCGATTCGGTGGCGCAGCGACTGCTTGGCCGACAGCCTCGAGCCGAATCCGTCTCGGGCGTTCAGGTACACCTTCGCGATTTCGAGCGCGCGCCGGGCCATCCCCGAGTAGCGCATGCAATGGGTGAGCCGGGCAGGACCGAGGCGCTCTTGGGCGTAGACGAACCCGCGGTCGCGCTCGCCGAGCAGATGCTCCTCGGGGACTCGAACGCCGTCGTAGAGGATCTCTGCGTGGGAGACGCCCCGCGTAATCCCCCCGATGTGGGGCACGTTCCGGACGATTTCGACGCCGTCCGCCTCGGTCGGGACGACGAAGATCGAACAGCCCTCGTAGGGGTGGACGTCCTCGTTCGTGCGAGCGAGCACGAACAGCACGTCGGCTTCGATCCCCTGCGTCGTCCACCACTTGTGGCCGTCAATCACCCACTCGTCGCCCTCCTTTCGGGCCGTGGTCTCGATCAGCTTCGGATCCGATCCCGCACCCTGCATCGGCTCGGTCATCGAGAACCCCGAGCGCAGCCCCCCGGCGACCAGCGGCTCGAGGTAGGTTTCCTTCTGCAGTTCGTTACCCGCCAGCTCGAGGAGGTGCATGTTCCCCTCGTCGGGTGCGTCGACCCGCATCGCGACGGGACCGAGCGGGCTTCGGCCCGCCTCTTCGAACACCGGAAGCGCGTCCCGGAAGTCGACGCCCATTCCGCCGTACTTCGCCGGAAGCTGTGGCGCGTACACGTCGCGGTCGCGCGCTGCGGCGCGCAGCTCGGCGACGGTTCCCTCGGAGACGCTCACGCCTCCGGCCAGCTCCCGCTCGAGCGGCAGAACGACCTCGTCCATCAGCGTCCGGGCGCGCCTGGCGAGCTCCCGAGCGCGTTCCGAATCGTCGTATCGCATGCGAACCACTCGAGGCGCGCCTGCCGTAGAGAGCGAGGTTAATTCTCAGCCGGTAAGAATTAATGCCACTATGTTTCCGATGGTTTCTATTATCGTATGTTACCTTACAGCGTTGTCTTCAGCTCGGGCGTCGGAACCACAGTTGGCCTCGTTCTCGGAGCCTGGAGTTTGACGACCGTACCAGAATCCCGTGACGATCGACCACGTGACCGCTACCGGGCCGTCCACCCGCCGTCGGCCGCGAGCACCTCGCCGGTGACGTAGCTCGCGGCGTCGCTCGCGAGAAAGACCACTGGTCCGGCGATCTCGGCTGGTTCGGCGAACCGCTCGAGGGGCGTCCGCTCGAGAATCGACTGGCGGAGCTCCGGGTTGGCCTCGAGCTCCTCGGTCAGGTCGGTCGAGACGTAGCCGGGTGCGACCGCGTTGACGCGGACGTCGGGCGCCCAGTCCAGCGAGAGGCTCCTCGTGAGTCCGACCAGCCCGTGTTTCGAGGCGACGTAGGGGTGCTGGCGAGGGAGCCCGACGAGCCCGCCGACGCTGGCGACGTTGACGACCGTGCCGCCGGTCTCCCGCAGCGACCCGGCCGCCGCCCGCGTCACCTCGTAGGCGCCGTTGAGGTTGACCTCGAGCACGCGGTCGAAGCTCTCGCTCGAGACGTCCTCCGGACGGCCGAGCGCGTCGTCGGGGTTGAGCCCCGCGTTGTTGACGACGACGTCGACGGGCCCGAACTCCGCCTCGGTTCGATCGATCGCGTCGGCAACGGCGTCGGGGTCGGTCACGTCGGCTGGAGCCGCGACTGCGTCGCCGCCGGACGCGCGAATCTCCTCGGCGACCGCCTCGATCTCGTCGGTCGACCGCGCCGACGGGACGACCGCCGCGCCGGCGTTCGCGAGTTCGACGGCGATCGCACGGCCGATACCGCGGCCGCCGCCGGTGACCAGTGCGACTCGGTCCGAGAGATCGAAGATGTCCTGCATCGTCCCGTAGTAGGGGAGCCAGACCCGGTAGTTCTTTCCCGACCACCCGACCTCGAGTTTTTGTACGATTGGGCGGCCAGGCCCGGACGATGTACACCGACGACATCGGGGCCGCCGGTCGACGTCGGCGTCCGAGCGACGAGCCCGAGGACGGCGCCGTCCTCGAGCGACGGCTCTCGAGCGGCTCCCGGGCCGGAGCCGAACTCGAGACCCTCGTCAACAATCGGACCCTGGCCGTCAGAGCGGGCCTCGAGGAGGACGCGTTCTTCACGAGGCCGGACGGAACGTCGACGGTCGCGACCCGGTACGATCTCGAGCGGGCCGTCCCCGAAAGCGAGAAACCCCACCTCGAGGAACTCGAGCGGTACTGGGTGAACGAACCCTACGCTTTCGTCGTCGTCTTCCGCTCGGAACGAGAGAACGAGCGGAAGTACTACCTCGTCGAGCCGTTCCTAACCGAGATCGAGCGCGAGTTACGGGCGTTTCTCGCCGACAAGCTCCGGACCACTATCAGCTACGCCGACGAGGGCGGTCCCGGTGACGACGGGACCGATCGACGCGCAGTCGTCGAGGCACAGCTACGGACGCTGCTCGAGCGATACGACCTCGTTCGGAAACCGACCCGCGGGAGCGACGGACTGCTCGGGACAGTCACGAGTCTGTTCGGAGCGAGCGAGGACGACGGCGACGGCGGTGCCGACGAAGCCGGAAGCGACGGCGTCCGTCCCGAACGAGCGATCCTCGCGTCGGACCCGGAGACGCTGAACGACCGACAGGTCGAACGGCTGCGGTACTACCTCACGCGCGACTTCGTCGGCTACGAGCGCATCGACGGCATCAAACGCGACAGCGCGGTCGAGGACATCTCGTGTAACGGCTACGACTCTCCGGCGTTCGTCTATCACGCCGACCACGGACAGCTGGTCACGAACGTCCGCCACGGGACGGACGAGCTCGACGAGTTCGTCGTCACGCTCGCCCAGCGATCCGGGGCCGGGATCAGCAAGCGGCGCCCACAGGTCGACGCGACCCTGCCCGACGGCTCGCGGGCCCAGCTTACACTCGGCCGGGAGGTCGCCGACCGCGGCACCAACTACACGATCCGGCAGTTCACGGACGTTCCGTTCACACCGATCGACCTCGTCAACTGGCACACCTTCTCGCTCGAGCAGATGGCGCTGCTCTGGCTCGCCATCGAGAACCACAAGAGCCTGCTGGTTGCCGGCGGGACGGCCTCTGGGAAGACGACGACCCTCAACGCCGCCTCGCTGTTCATCCCCTCGAGCACGAAGGTCGTCTCGATCGAGGACACCCGCGAACTCGAGTTGCCACAGCGCAACTGGATCGCAAGCGTCACCCGGCCGTCGTTCGCCGACGGCGGAAATGAAGTCGACGAGTTCGACCTACTCGAGGCGACGCTGCGCCAGCGACCGGATCACCTTCTGATGGGAGAGGTCCGCGGCGAGGAAGGGCGGACGCTGTTTCAGATGATGTCGACGGGCCACACTACCCATACGACGTTTCACGCGGACTCGGTGGACGAGGTGTTGCGGCGGTTCACGACGGCGCCGATCGACGTCTCGAAGACGATGTTTACGGCCCTGGATCTGGTCGCGATCCAGACCCAGACCAGCGTCGACGGGCGGACGGTCCGCCGGAACCGAACGCTGACCGAGATCAACCGATACGACGCCGAGCGCGACGAGATCAACATTAGCGACGTCTACCGGTGGCGGGCCGAAACTGACGCGTTCCGCCGGGTCGGCGCCTCGAGCGTGCTCGAGGAGATCGCGTTCGACCGGGGCTGGAGCGAGGAGCGCCTCGAGCGGGCACTGTTCGAACGGCAGGTCGTGCTCGCGTACCTCGTCGCAAACGGGGTCGACGGCTACGCCGACGTCGCCGCGGCGGTGCAGGCGTTTATGAACGATCCGCCGAGAGTCCTCTCGCTCGTCGCAAACGGCGAGCTGGAATCCCGTTTGCCGGCGCTCCGGAACCTCGAGAGCGTCTCGATCGATGTCGATCCGGAGACCGAGGCGCACGCCGCCCGGCCGGAGCCGTCGGCTCGAACGGAGCGGACGGCAGCGAACGTACTCGAGCGAGCCGAGGAGTCGCTGTTCGAGCGGTATCGAGCCGGAGCGTCAGAATGAGTTTCGGGGCCGAACGCCTCCCGAGAACGACCGCGCTCGGCGACCGCTTCTACCCGGTGTACGCGCGTATTTTCGGCGAGGACGATCGGTTCGTCACCCGCCTCGAGCGGACGCTCGCGCAGGCCCGGATCGACGACACCGTCGAACTCTACCTCTCGCGGGCGATCGGAACCGGCGCCGTCGCCGGCGTGTGCCTCACGATTCTGGGTTCGATCGTCGGATACGGGCTGTTCGGGACCGGGTTCGTCGACGTCGGCGGACCGTTCGGTATCCCCGTTTCGAACCCGACCATCCTCGCGCTGCTCGAGGCGCTCAGGGTTCCGACGCTCGTCGCGGCTACCGGTCTCGCGTTCGGCACGCTGGGGTTTCTGGGCGGGTTCGGCTCGCTCGTCGCGATCCCCCACGCGCGCGCCTCGGCGCGGCGGCGCGAGATCGACGCGCTGCTTCCCGACGCCGTCTCGTTCATGTACGCCCTGTCGATCGGCGGGCTCGACCGCCTCGAGATCATCGAGGCGATGGCCCGAGCGGACGACGCCTACGGGGAGGTCGCCCGGGAGTTTCGAACCGTCCACGCCGAGGCGACGGCTCTCGATATCGACTACCGGACGGCGATCGGACGGCGAGCCCGAGAGACGCCCAGCGACGAGCTGAGCCAGTTCCTGACGGACCTGCTTTCGGTCGTCGACAGCGGGGGCGACACGGAGCGGTTCCTCGAGGAGAAACGGCGAAAACACGCGCGTACCGCGAGACAGGGACAGGAGCGCACCCTCGAGACGCTCGAGCTGTTCGGCGAGCTGTACATGACGCTCTCGTTGTTCCCGCTGTTGTTGCTCATCGTCACCGTCGTCGTGCAGCTGCTGCCGAACGCGACGGTTCCGCCCGAGATACTGTACCTGACCGTGTACGCGTTGCTTCCCCTGATCGGGGTCGCCTTCCTCGTCCTGATCTCGACCGTCAAACACGACGACCCCGGTGGCGGCACGCTCTCACTCGAGGCCGACGGCGACCGCGTTCGGAACCGCGGGAATCGGGGGGCGCTCGAGAGCGAACTCGTTGAGCGCTACGCCGGAGAACACGCCGTCTTCGACCGAATCGAGTCTCGAGAGGCAGCCCATCGAGTACTGAGGATACTGCGACGCCCTCACCGCTTCTTTCGGGACAACCCGTCGTACACGCTCGCGGTTACCGTTCCGACGGTGCTTGCCGTCGTTGCGGTCGCGGTAGCGACCGGTTCGGTACCGACCGACCGGGCTGGCGTACTCGAGCACCCGCTTCGGACGACGGTCGTCTACGCGTACGTCCCGCTGTACGTCGTCGGCGGTCCCCTCGCCGTCGCCTCCGAGTGGAACCGACGCCGCCGCGCGGCCATCACTGAGACCCTCTCGGAGGAGCTGTGGAAGCTCTCGAGTGCGAACGAGACAGGGCTGACACCGCTCGAGTCGATCGAATCGGTCGCGGAGACGGGTACCGGGAAGCTGAGTCGAGAGCTCGAACGGATCCGAGCGAAGGTCCGATACGGAACGAGCCTGCGGCGCGCGCTCGTCGAGTTCGCGAACGCCTACCGGATCCCGCGTTTGACCCGGACGGTGCGACTGATCGCCGAGAGCCAGGCGGCGTCGAACCGGATCTCGGCCGTCCTCCGAACCGCCGCTCGAACGAGCGAGGTCCACGACGAGCTCGAACGCGAGCGACGATCCCGGACCCGGATGCAGGTCGTCATCGTCATCATGACGTTCCTGACGGTGTTCGCCGTGATCGCGATCCTCGAGACGCAGTTCCTCGACGCGATGGCCGGCGGCGGGATCGCGACGCCGGGAGCGCCCACCGACTCGGGATCCGGCGGCGCAGTCTCGCCCGATGCGCTGAGCGTCCTGCTGTTTCACGCGGTGGTCCTGCAGGCGGTCATCTCCGGCATGCTCTGTGGGTACATCCGGAACGCCGACCTCCCGAGTGGACTGAAGTACGCCCTCGCGCTGGCAACGGTCGCGCTCGTCGGCTGGGCGGTGGTGATATAGCGTGGGTCACGCATCTCTACCGGGCGCACGCGGCCAGACGACCCAGGACTTCGTCGTCGGGATCGGCGTCTTTCTGTTGGCGGTCGCGCTCGTCTTCGCCGCGATCCCGTCGGTCGCGACGCCGGCCGATCCCGTCGGGGACGCCGAACGCGGGCAGGCCGACCGGATCGCGGATCGACTCGTCGCGGAGTTCGCCACCCACAACGAACTCGATGGGGATCGGCTCGTCGATGAACTCGGAGCCGACGGGATCGGCCACCGGTCCGAACTCGAGGGTGGCCCGGCCGACGAGGTCGGCGTTCGCCTCGAGCGACTCGACGGAACGACCCTCGAGCGCACGGACGGCTCGCCCGTTCTCGAGGCGGAAGCGACGCCGTACGAGGGCCAGCCTGCGGCGAGTTCGGCCCGGATCGTCGCGCTCGAGGGGCCGTTCGAACTCGAGTCGGGAGCGGACGAAGCTGCCTATCGACTCGTCGTGAGGGTGTGGAAATGATCGGAAGCGACAGTTCCAGAGGCCAGGCGTACGCCCTCGAGGGAACGATCGCGGCGACGATCCTGCTGGTCGCGTTCCTCGTTGCGGCGCAGTCGGCGGTCGTCGCACCAGTGACGGAGGATCCGGACCGAGCGACCCAGTCTCAGCTTCAGCAGGAAACCCGGGACGCGCTCGTCGTCGCCGCCGGCGAGGGTGATCTCTCCGCGACGGTTCGGAGCTGGCACGACGACGCGTCGACGTGGGCCGACGACGCCGAGCCCGGCGAGAGCGCGTTCTACGGCGCGGATCGACCGCCCGCCGATGGGGACAGCGAGCGAACGTACAGCCCCGACGCCTTCGCCGAGCGATCGACGCTTGGCGCGATCCTCGAGGCGCGGTTCGGGGCCGAAGACCGTCGCTACAACGTCGAGATCGTCGCCGACGAGGGGAACGATGGGGCGACGCTGGTCGATCAGGGGACGCCGTCGGCCGAAGCCGTCACCGCGACCTACGTCGTGACGCTTCACGACGACGACCGTCTCACCGCGGAGGGGAACCGGATCGGACTCGAACGAGCCTACGAGGACCAGGGGTATCCGATCGCACCGGCAGATGACGCCAGGTCGGTCTACGCTCTCGTGGAGGTACGCGTGACCGTATGGTAGACGAGTCCAACCGTCCGAGCGAGCGAGCCCCGCGGGAACGAGGCCAGATGGTCGTCCTCGGTGCAATCGCGCTGGCGGTCGTCGTGTTCGGGATCGTCGCCGCAATCGGGGCGCTCGAGGCCGGATCGGCGACCGAGACGGGTGCCGACGCCGGCGAGCAGGCCGTCGTTGAAGCGGAGCTCGAGCGAGGCGTCGGCTGTCTGCTCGAGAGCGCGAACGAACGGACGAACGATGAGGGACTCGAGTCAGCCATCGACGACGACCTCAAGGCGTTCGCCGACCGGTACCAGGATGCTCGCGCTCACTCGAGTGCGACGGTGGTCGACGTCGAACTCGAGGGCGTCGGTCTCGACCGTGCTGACGACGTGGCCGAACTCGAGAACGCGACCGTCCGCGTGACTACGACGTCCGCGGATCACCGTGCCGAACGAACGCGAACGATCGAGGCGGGCTGTCGGGGGGACGAGCCGTGATCGACGACGGCACCGCGGACCGGGGTGTTACGATGGCCGTCACGCACGTCCTCGCGCTCGGGATCTCGGCTGCGCTGCTCGCGGTCCTGCTGGCGGGCGCCGGGGCCGTCCTCGAGGCCGAAACCGAACGGGCCGCCGAGCGCTCCCTCGAGACGGTGGGACAGGAGCTGGCCGGCGAGATCGAAGCCGCGGATCGGGTCGCCGCTGGCGAAGGCGCCGAAACGGTCACCCGTGTCGACGCACCACGAACGATCGCGAGAACCGGCTACGTCGTCGAAGCGCAAAGCGACTGTCCCGGAGCCGTGAGCGACGCAAACTGTCTCCGGCTGTCCGCACACGCCGTCGACGCGACCGTCCACGTTCAGGTTTCGACCGCGGCCGATCTCGAGCCGAACACCGTTCCGGGCGGATCGATCGAGATCGGCATTGAGGATGGGCGAGTAGCACTCGAGGGGAACGACCAATGAGCCGGGAGCGAACGGCTCGGGACGGCTCGACGGGCGAACGGGGGGTCTCGGCGGTGCTCTCGTTCGTGCTCGTCTTCGGGATCGTGCTGGGATCGGTCGCGGTCCTCTCGGTCGCGGGGTTCGGGTTGCTCGACGATCAGCGGGAGGTCGAGGAGCTTCGAGCGGCCGAACGAGGGGTGACCAACCTTGCAGCCGATCTCGACGAACTCGCCCGCTACGACGGGCTCGAGCGTCGAACAGCCGCGCTGCCGGCCGGCGACGGAACGCTCGTCGTCGATGAGGGAGGAACCGAACTCGAGGTCGCCGTCGACGGCGATCCCGTTACTGACGAGGGAACGATCGAACTCGGAACGCTCTCGTACCGATCGGGTTCGGAGACAGTTGCGTACGATGGCGGCGCCGTGGTTCGGAGCGGCGAGGCGGGGAGCCAGCTCCGCCGCCAGCCGGCGGCGAGCTGTCGCGAGGAGCGGGGGACCGTCTCGCTCGTCCGACTCGAGACGGACGGGCGGTCGATCCACGCCGGCGGACAGGTCGCGGTGACCGCACGGGTCGTCGAGCGCTCGAGTCGGACGATCGACGTCGAGGACAGCGTCACCGTAACGGCCGTCGAGACCGATCACGAGGAGGTCTGGGAACAACTGGAGAACGAGTGGGCGGACTGCGATCCCGATCAAGTGCGACTGACCGTCACGACCGTCTTGCTCGAGACCTGAGTTCGGCCGAAAGAAGTGGGCTCGGCGGAAGGCAGGGCGGGTTACTTCATCCCCGGCGGCGGCCCGTCGTCCGAGTCGTCGTCGATCTCGACGTCCAGTCCCATCTCCTCGCGCTGCTCTTTCAGCCGCTGGACCTTCCGGTAGTAGTAGGCCATCGCTCCACCGCCCAGCAGGACGACGGTCCCGACGAGGCCGGCGAACAGCGGAATGTCCCGGGTGAGGTAGTACCGCAACGAGATCGTGCTGTCGACCTCGTCCCAGGCCAACCGCTCGCGGTCGTCGACGACCTCGCGTTCGTAGCCGCCCGGGCTCACGTCGCCGAACAGGAAGTTCGAGGTCCGGTACCCCTCGGAGAGGGTCACTTCGTAGGAGCCGTGGACGTAGGCCGGGAGCTGGAACGTCCGGCTGCCGGCGCTACCCGAGAAGGCGAGGGTGCCGTTGCCGTCCGGCACCTCGACCTCGGTGCTCGAACGACCCTGATCGATCTCGAGATCCGAGCCCGTCACTTCCGTCCCGTTGGGGTACCAGTAGCGGACGCTGTGGATGTCGAGTGCGTCCTCGGTGTAGAGGCTCGAGCGGTACAGCGAGAGCTCCTCGGTCTCGTTGAGGTCGTACACCGCGCGGAACTCGCCGCTGGTGAGGACGGTGCCGCCCTCGATGTCGATGGCGACGTCGGCGTCGCTGTCCTGCAGGTCGTCGTACTCCTGCTCGCGGTCGAGCTCCTCGTCGGAGATGCCGCCGAAGATCGCCGAACAGCCGGCCGTCGTCGCCAGCAGCGCGACCGCGATCACCGCGAGAGCGAGCCGCCGATTCATGCTAGGGAACGACACATCGCAGCTCCGCGGGGAGGTACTCGCCGACGCTCGCGAGCAGGCCCGGGGGATCGGTGCCCTCGGTACAGATCACGCTCTGCTCGAGCAGGCCGAGGCGCTCGACGGTGACGTAGTCCTGAGCGTGGCCCGCGCGGTTGAGCGTGGCCCGGACCTCGGCTCGCGTGGCGCTGTTGACGTTTAGCCGGCCGTCGCCGCGAGTCCACTCGTAGAGGCGGTCCTGTTCCTCGTCGGCCAGCCGCGAGGGCTCGCCCTCGTCGTCGGATTGCTCGCCGCCGTAGACGAACCGCATCGGCAGGTGCTGGACGAGGCCGTAGCGCTCGCGGATCTGGGTCGGAGAGCCGGGGCCGAGCCCGAGCTCGTCGGTCGGGATCTCGACCGGTTGGCCGGCGTCGAGGACGAACCCCTCCTCGCTCCAGGAGTCGAGCGTGCCGACGTAGGTTTCGCCGGGCTCGAGCTCGGGAACGATCTCGCCGAACTCCTCGCGGAGAACGTTCTCGGCGACGACGGCGTCCTCGCCCTCGAGGGAGACCTCCGGAAAGTCGTCCTCTCGGATCGAGAGGTCGAACGCGACGTCGAGCTCGCCGATCTCGTTGCCGATCAGCGACCGCAACGAGTCAAGCGAACGTTCGCGGGCGTCGCCTTCGACGTAGAGTTTGGTTGCGAGTACGACCATCAGGCGTCCGCGTCGATGTTCAGTTCGTCCTCGAGGTCGTCGAGGCGGTCGTCCATCGCGTCGACCAGGCGGTTGTTGTCCATCGATTCGACCGGCGAGCCACACTCGGGACACTCGAATCCGAAGTCCATCGCCTCGCCGAACTCGAAGCGGATCGAGCAGATCTCACAGAGGTAGAACTCGTGGTTGCGCTCGTACTCCCGTCGATCCTCCAGGGCGTCGTGGAGCCGGTACATCTCTTCCTCCAAGTTCTCGGGGATGTTGTCGTACTCGAACGTCCAGAGGTAGGTGAGCCACCCCGAGTCCTCGTCGCGCAGCCGGCGGTAGCTGGCGAGGTCGTTCTCGTAGAGAATAAACAGCGCGCGCCGCACGTCGTTCAACTCGAGATCCAGCTCCTCGGCGAGCTCCTCGTCGGTCACTTCCCCGTCCGGCGGTGCCGCCGCGACGGGCATCCCCGTGGGACCGACCAGCTCGTGCAAGTACTTCTGGATGACCGGATCCTCGAGCAGGTCCTCAAAAGCCATTGCCTACACGTAGCGCGATGTGGCCATTAAGTCTTTTGAGCGACGACGTGGCGAGCCGACGGCCCCGGCTCGAAGAGCACAAAGGTATATAGGTTGATATGACGTTCGACCGAACGATGACGTCGTTTCGAGCGGCGCTGGGCGACGAACTCGATCCGATGGAGATCGCCGGAGTGACAGCCGTACTCGTCGTCTTCTACGCGCTGGCGGATCTCTCGGCCGGGTCGGTGGTCGCGATTCCGGCCGGACTCGTCGCCCTCGCCGCACTCAGGGCCGTCTGCACCGTACGCGGGTACCCCGATGCCGCCGCCGGAGCCGTCCTCGGCGCGGTCGGCGGAGTCGTGTTCGCGTTCCTGGCGGTCGACGACGGCTCCGTCGTCCTCGGCGTCCTCGCCGCCGTCGCCGCGTGGCTCTGTCTCGACTCGCTGTACGACCTCCGTCTCGGGATCGACCGCTCGAGCGAACCCGACGGCGATATTTCGCAAGACGAGTACTACCTCGTCTCGGCACATGGCTGGGCGGTCCTTCAGGAGCTTCGGGAGGCCGACGGGCCGCTGTCGCGTGCGGAACTGCAGGACCGAACGGGGCTCCCCGACGAGGACTTCGAGCGCGTCCTCGAGACCGTCGGCGACTCGGGGCCGATCGAGCGGGTCGGAACGGGGTACGCCCTCGACGAGTCCGAGACCGGTGTCGGTGCGGTAGTACGGCTGGTCGGTGGTCGGCTGCTTCGTCCCCTTCGCCTGTTCCGGCCGGCCGTTCCCCGTTGAGATCCTCCGCGGCTCGGAGGCGTTGTATTGCGCGTCGTAAGCGTAGAATTACTGCATCTCCCCTGTGAGTCCAGGTGACCGCCTCGGGCGGCAGTGTCGTTCCGTGGCCGTGCCACAGTGGATTATATTCCGATACGTCTCGGAGAAAACATATGCCGTTCCGGTAGCGATGCCGATCGTATGGACGACGCTCGGAAGGGACGTATCGCCGGACTGCTCGGAATTCTCGGCTCCGTACTGACGATTCTCTGGGGATCGGGACTGCTCTAATCCTCGAGCGACTCGACGCGCTTGCCCGTCTCCATCGGGATCACCTCGCGATCCGCGTCCTCCCACTCGCGCTCGAGTTCGCGGCCCTCGAACAGGCGGTCGAGAAACACGGCAAGCCCCGCTACCTCGGAGTGGGGCTGGTTGGTGACGCCGACGTTCCAGTCGGCGGCCTCGTAGACGTCGAACGGAACCTTCTCGGAGCCGACGACGACCAGCAGCGGCTCCCGGTCGTCCTCTCGGGCCGAACGGATCTCGCTTTCGACGTCCTGGATCCGCTCGCCGTACATCGTGAGGTGGACGACCCGCCCCTCCCAGTCGCGAATGAGCGCCTGGGGCGAGTCGGTCAGTGCGGCCTCGAAGGGACCGCCGAAGCGGTCGGTGATGTCGGCGACGGTCTCGAGGGACTGGCCGGCGTTGTCGGGGATCCAGACGCGGTCGGCCCCGAGCGCGCGCGCCGTCAGCCCGACGTGGGTCGTCATCCGCTCGTCCCGACCGGGGCGGTGGCCGAGCCGGAGGACGGCGACCTCGGGTGTCTCGTTCATACCACGGTTCAGTCCCGGCCGGGGTTAGGGGGTTTCGCTTCGCTGGCGAAACTCGAGGGACAGCGGCAGGCTTTTCGACGCGCCGACGGAACCGTCTACCCGATGACGAACTTCGGCGAGTGGCTCGAGAACGCGCGCGAACAGCGGTGGGGGATCTTCGTCGACCTGGTCTTCGCCGTCAGCTGGGTGACGATGGTCGAGATCATCTTTCGGGTCCTCGAGGGACCGACCTGGGCGTACTACATGTTCATGCTCGCGGGAATCGTCGCGTACTTCGGGTTCGTCACGAGCCTCGAGGTGGCGTCGAACGAACAGTGAAAGCGGAAAACGGAACGTGGCGGAGCCGCCGGCGGGTCAGTCCTCTCTGTCGACGACCAACACCGGAACCGTCGTCGAGCGCAGCGTCCGCTCGGCGACGCTGCCGAGCAGTGCTCGCCGGACGCCGCTGCGACCGGCCGACCCCATTACGATCAGGTCGACATCGTTGTCCGCCGCGTAGTTGCTGATCTGCTTGTGTGGCTGTCCGGCGACGACCGCCTCCGTGACGTCGATGTCGTGGGCCTCGGCTTTCGCCGCGACGACGCCCGTCGCCTCGTTGGCTCGCTGCTCGAGTTCGGGCATGTCGCCGAACTTGCCCTGCTGGATGCGATCGACCTGCTCGGTGCCGAGGCTAACGTCGATTGCGCTCGTGTCGACGACGTACAGCGCGTGGACGTCGGCGCCGTACTTTTCGGCGAGGTCGATCGCGTGTTCGACCGCGTATTCGGCGGTGTCGCTTCCGTCGGTCGGGACGAGTATCGTATCGTACATGGTTAGTCGTCTGCGGGGGTACCGCCGTCGGCGGCGGCGTCTTCGGCCGATTCCATCTTGCTCATCGGTTCGGGACTGTGACACTGTCGAACGAGGCGCTTGACGTCCTGTGGCGGCTCGTCGGTGACCAGCGAGACGACGATGATCACGGCGAACACCACCGGAACGCCAACGAGAGCCGACGAGGTTCCCGGCAGCCACGTCGCGACTGCGGGAATGACCGCCTCTTCGACGCCGGTGTACATCGGGATCGCAGTGTCGTTGAGGATCGCACCGAACGAGAGCGCGATGCCGGTGAGCATCCCGGCCAGCGCGCCCTCCCGGGTCGTGTTCTCCCACCAGAGTCCGAGGAAGAACACGGGGAAGAACACGGTTCCGGCGATGGCGAACGACATCGCGACGAGTTCGCCGATCAGCGCCGGCGGGTTGAGTCCGATCAGCGCCACGAGGACGCCGATCCCGACGATCGTCAAGCGACCGACGAGCATCTGTTCGCGCTGGGTCGCGTTCTCTTTGTAGAGGTTCGTGTAGATGTCGTGTGCGGCCGCCGAGGAGGCGGTGATGAACAGGCCAGCGGTGGTCGCAAGCGCCGCCGCGACGGCGCCCGCGGCGACCAGTCCGACCAGCCACTCGGGGAGGCCGGCGAGCTGCGTCGTAAGGACGACGAGCGCGTCGGCCTCGACGCCGAGCATCTGTGCGAACCCGTCACCGCCGGTCACCTCGCGGTCGTACAGCAGGCCGCCGAACGCCGCGTAGGTGGCCGTGCCCCAGTACAGCAGGCAGATGAAGAACAGGCCCCAGACGGTCGACCAGCGGGCCGTCCGCTCGTTGTCGACCGTGTAGAACCGAACCAGCACGTGCGGGAGTCCGCAGGTACCGACGATCAGGCTGAACGCGAGCGCGATCCAGCCGTAGTAGCCTGCCGCCGCGAACGGCTCGACGAACTGTGCCTCGATGCTCGCCGCCTCGGCGACCTGGGGTCCGGCCTCGAGGTAGGGCAGCACCGTCGACCATCCCTCGGTCCAGCCGACGGCGTACAGGCCGAGCGTGAAGGCGATGATCAGGATAGTGTACTGGATCGCCATATTCTTCGTCGTTCCGAGCATCCCTGAGAGGGCGACGTAGGCGATGGTGACGGCCATCAGCCCGATGACACCGGCCTCGTAGGAGATGCCGAAGATGTACTGGGCCATCAGCCCCATCCCGCTGGCCTGGCCGATCGCGTAGGTAAACGCGATGGCGAGCGTGGTAAACGCCGCGATACCGCGTGCCCAGTCGGAGTAGAACCGGTCGCCGACGAAGTCGGGTGCGGTGTACTTCCCGAACCGGCGGAACTGCGCGGCCAGGAAGATCAGCAGGATGAAATACCCCGTCGTCCAGCCGACGACGTACGCTAGCCCGAAGTAACCCGAGAGGGCGATCAGGGAGGCGACGCCGAGGTAGGAGGCGGCGCTCATCCAGTTGGCGCCGATCGCCATCCCGTTCTCGATCGAGCCGATCGAGCGGCCGGCGACCCACAGCTCGTCGACCGCGGCGACGCGGAACAAGTAGCCGACGGCAAGGAACAACACCAGCATCGCGACGACGGTCAGCGCCGGAATCAGCTTGAAGTCGCCGACGTCCAGCGCCGTCTCCTGCATGACGATCGGGTCGATCGCTTCGATCATTCGTTACCTCCGTCGGCAGCGACGGTGCCGGAGTCGGTCTCCTCTTCGGTCTCGTGAGAGATGCCGTACTTCGTGTCGAGCCGGTCGCGCTGCATCGCGTAGCCGACGGACAGCAAGAGTGCCGCCAGCGGCGTAAAGATCGCCGTCAGGACGAAGTGCAGCGGGAAGCCGTTGAGGATCGTCGTCTCGGTCATCAGATCCGGTGCGAGGAAGGTTGCAGTCGTTGGGCCAAAGACGACGAGGATCCAGGCGAGAAACGACAGCCAGATCACCTTCAGGTGATCCCGCATGAACGGTGTCGCTGGTTTGAAGATGTTTATCTCCTTATCGAGGTACTCCTCGGTTTTGACCCCACCGTCGGTTTCGACGGCGTCGTCCGTGTCTTGAGTGGTATTCTCTGTCATATTAACGCGTTCACGTGTCGTGGTTTGTGAGTTGTTTCGAAAGGAAGACAGGACGCTTAGTCCTGCACCTGCTCCGCAATCTCGTCGACGACCTCGGGGTTGCGAAGCGTCGACGTGTTACCGAGTTCGTTTCCGCTGGCGATATCCTCGAGCAGGCGGCGCATGATCTTGCCCGAACGGGTCTTCGGGAGTTCGGGCGTGAAGACGACCTCCTCTGGTTTCGCGATCGGGCCGATCGCGTCGACGACGCCCTCGACGATCTGCTCGGAGAGTTCGTCGTCGCCCTCGTACCCGTCTTCGGTGATGACGTAGGCGTAGACGGCCTCGCCCTTTACGTCGTGGTCGCCGCCGACGACCGCGGCCTCGGCGACGCCCTCGACGCCGACGATCGCGCTCTCGATCTCCATCGTCCCCAGCCGGTGGCCGGAGACGTTGATCACGTCGTCGACCCGACCGAGGACGGTGATGTAATCGTCCTCGTCGATCTTCGCGCCGTCCTCGGGGAAGTACACCCATTCGTCGGCATCGGGGTCGGAATACTCCTCCCAGTACTCCTCGATGAACCGATCGTCGTTCTGATACAGCGTCCGGAGCATACCGGGCCAGGGCTTCTGAACCGTGAGATAGCCGGCCTCGCCGGCACTGACTTCGTCACCCTGTGCGTCGACGATTCGCGTGTCGACGCCGGGGAGTCCCGGACCGGCGGAGCCGGGTTTCATGTCGTTGACGCCCGGCAGCGTGGTGATCATGTGACCGCCGGTTTCGGTCTGCCACCAGGTGTCGACGATCGGACACTCCTCGTTGCCGATGTGCGTGTAGTACCACTTCCAGGCCCGCGGGTTGATCGGCTCGCCGACCGTCCCCAGCAGGCGCAGCGAGGAGAGATCGTGTTTCTCCGGGTACTCCTTGCCCCACTTCATGAACGCTCGAATGGCCGTCGGTGCCGTGTAGAAGACGTCGACCTCGTTCTTCTCGACGATCTCCCAGAACCGGTCTTTCTCCGGGTAATCGGGGGTCCCCTCGTACATCACCGTCGTCGTCCCCAGCGCGAGGGGGCCGTAGACGATGTAGGAGTGGCCCGTAATCCAGCCGATGTCGGCCGAACACCAGTAGGTGTCGCCGGGCTCCAGGTCGAGCACCGCCTCGGAGGTCCAGGCCGTGTACGCCAGGTAGCCCGCGGTCGTGTGTTTGACGCCCTTGGGCTGGCCCGTCGTCCCCGAGGTGTACATCAGGAACAGCATGTCCTCGGCATCTCGGGTGACCGGCTCGACGGTCTCGCCGCGGTTCTCGTCGACGAGTTCCTCGTAGTCGTGCTGGCCGTCCTCGAGCGAGTGGTCCAGATCGTCGCCGAGGCGGTCGACGACGACGGTCGTCGTCTCGTGGTCGACGTCCTCGAGGCCCTCGTTCGTCTTCGAGATGTGATCGAGTGCGTCGCCCCGGCGGTAGTAGCCGTCGGCCGTGACGAGGTACTCGCTGTCCGCGGAGTTCATCCGCGTCGCGAGCGCGTCGGCGGAGAAGCCGGCGAAGACGACCGAGTGGGGCGCGCCGATCCGCGCACAGGCAAGCATCGCGACCGTCAGCTCCGGAATCATCGGCATGTACAGCGTGACGACATCGTCCTCCTCGACGCCGAGGTCGCGGAACGTCGCGGCGACAGCCTGAACCTCCTCTAAGAGTTCCTCGTAGCTGTACGAACGGGTCTCGCCGAGTTCGCCCTCCCACTCGACGGCGGTTCGATCGCCGTCACCCGACTCGACGTGCCGGTCGATGCAGTTGTAGGAGGCGTTGAGTTTACCGCCACCGAACCACTCGTAGAACGGTGCGTCACCCTCGTCGAGAACGGTGTCGTACTCCTGCTCCCAGGAGAGCAGGTCTGCTGCCCCCTCCCAACACTCCGGCCAGTTCTCCTCGAACTCCTCGTAGATCCCCTCGTCCGTTACGTTCGCCTGTTCGACGAACGATTCGGGCGGCTCGAAGGTATCCTGCTCCTCGAGCCGCGCCTCCAGACTGACGTCGTCCTGTGACATGGTACAACCACTCAGTATACAACAGCCATAGTAAAGCCTGCCTCTAGTTGTACAAAACGAGCCCCGAATTCCGGGGGAACCAGTGACAGCCGTCTAACCAGTCGAGACGATATCGGCCGGAAATCGTGACCGTCATCGATCCGATTCGGTCGCGCGACGACGAACACCGAGGCGCGCCGTCGGCAGGTGGGCGACGAACGGCGGCCGACGCTAAGGACCTAGGTTCGTGCCGTGAGCCCGTTCGTCGTTCGTCGATCGGACTACTCCTCGCCCGACGGGTCGTCAAAGAACGTCCGCAACAGCTCGTGTTGGCCCTTCCGGAGGTGGCTGTGCAGCGTCGGCGAGGAGACGCCCATCGCGTCGGCGATCTCCTCGGCCGTGCTCTCGCGAGGCCAGTCGTAGTACCCCCCGGAGTAGGCAGCCCGCAGCGCGGCCTCCTGGCGGTCGGTCAGTCGCTCCTCTAACCCCTCCCGGAACTCCCGGCCGGTCTGAACCGGCCGTTCGGTCTCGCGCTTTCCGGCCAGTTCGGAGTCGGGAAACGCCGACCGGAGTCCGGCGACGATCGTCCGGATATCGGCGTCGGCCGCACACTCGGCCGTGATCGTCGCGGTGCCCCCCTCGAAGCGCGCCTCGCAGACGGTGACGCCGTACTCGGTCAGCGTCAGCGTCGGCGAGGAGCCCTCGACCACGAACTCGAGCCGGCAAGCATCCTCGTAGGTCTCGATAAGTCGGCAGTCGCTGATCCCCGGATCGGCCTCGGCGCGCTCGAAGACCTCGGCCGGCGACGCGCCCTCGAGGCGGACGTAGTACAGCTGCGTCGAGTCCGAGAGCGGGACCAGCGAGTCCAGCTGGAACCGACAGTCGAGCCGCCGCGTCGTCTCGACGAAGAACGAACCCTCGTCCCGGCAGACGAACTCGAGTTCGACTACGCGATCCGACAGCAGGAGGTTTCGCCGGCGAATCGCGGCGATCGCGTACCCGACCTGGCGGCCGATCGTCTCGAGCCACGCCCGTTCGGCCTCGCCGAACGCTTCCGGCCGTTCGGTCGCGACCGATAGTCGTCCGTACACCGTGTCACCGTACCACAGCGGAACGGCCGCGACGCGGCCCTCGAAGCCTCCGGCGTCGTCCCCGAGCGTCGCCTCGACGTTCGTTACGACCGAAACCGACCGCGCGTCGGCCGTCTCCGCGATGCCGACGGCCGGCTCGTCGCTCCCCGAGAGCCCGGTTCCGGAATCCGCCCCGTCACCGCGGGGGCGGGGCTCTCGATCCGGGACCGAGGGATGCGGCTCGCTCCAGTCCTCGGGAACGAGCCGATCGACACGCTCGGCCTCGAGACCGCTGGCCGTTCGCCAGTTTCCGTGGCGGTCCGAGTGGGTCGTCCGATCGATCCAGGCGACGTCGTAGGTGCGTCCCTCGGTAAGGGCCTGACAGGTGGCGGCTTCGACCGCCTCGTGGCTCGTGGCCTCGAGCAACGCATCCGTCAGCGCCCGGTGGCGGGTAGCGACGTCGTACACCTGCTCGAGCGTCTCGCGGTCCGAGCGAACCTCCTCGAGGCGGTCGTGATACTCCGAGACATCGTAAACCAGCAGCGCGAACCCCTGCAGCCGGTGTCGATCGTCGCGCAGCGGCGTGACGATCTCGGTCGCACGAAACCGGCTTCCGTCCCTGCGGACGCGCCAGCCCTCAGCCTCGTAGCCCGACTCCTCGAGGGCCCGGGTCAGTGTCTGGTCGGGCCGACCCCGCTCGACTGCCTCCTCGGCGTACAGCGTCGAGACGTGGGTGCCGACGATCTCGCCCGCGCGGTAGCCAAAGACCGACTCCGCGCTCCGGTTCCAGCGGTCGACGTAGCCGTCGGCGTCGAGACGAACCAGCGCGCAGCGCTCGCTCGCCCCGAGCAGCGATCGAACGACGCTACCGTCGCTTACCGAAGCTCTGTTGCCGGAGCGGTCGGTCGAGCCCGTTTCGACCGCGGCGAACTCGTCGACGATCTCCATATCGGTCGGGCTCGACAGGTAGGATTCGAGGGCCTCGAAGCTCCCCCAGCCGCCGACGCGCTTGACGACCAGCGGGTTGATCTCGTGGTCGGTCAGCGCGGTCTCGAGGAAGTACCGCCGGAGTCCGTCCGTCGAAACGTCCTCGAGCGCAGGCTCGTCGAACCGCTCGCTTGCCCGCGCTGCGATCTCGGTTACGAGCATCTGCAGCCGCCGCGTCGAGACCGAGAACACCGGATCGTCGCTCGAGAGCCCGTTGCTCCGCGCGTACCGTCGTAGCTCCCGCTCGATACCGGTCGGCAGGTACGCGACTCGCGACTCGGGGAGGCGGAGCAGATACCGGGGGGGATCGGTCCGCACCTGGTCGATGGCGCCGATCGTCACCCGCGTCAGTTCGGCCGGACGGAGACCGACCTCCCCGCAACAGCGAACGATCAGCGCCTCGCGGTAGGTCTCGGCGGCGTCGAGAAGCGACTCGTACTGCTCGCGAGAGACGGCGGCGGGCTCGGGCTCCTCGAGACTCACGCTTCGGGTATTTTGATCCCGCGAAAATAACTGTATCGGCATGGTCCGAGTAGGGTCCGGTTACTCGCCGAGATGATGGCTGGGAAAGGGGAGATCCACGTTTCGCAATCGTTGTGTTCGCGTAGCTCGCTACTCGGTCTGGACCTCGGTCTGGATCTCTCCAACGATCTCGGGGTTGCGAAGCGCGCTCGTATCGCCTAACTGATTGCCGTTCGCGACGTCCTCGAGCAGGCGGCGCATGATCTTCCCCGAACGGGTCTTGGGGAGTTCGGGCGTGAAGACGACCGATTCGGGTTTCGCGATCGGACCGATCGAGGACTCGATGTTCGCGACGATCCGCTCGCGGAGGTCGCCGTCGGGATCGCAGTCGGCCTCCGTGCTGACGTAGGCACAGACCGCCGTTCCGTCGGCTTCGCTCGAGCGGCCGACGACGGCGGCCTCGACGACCCCGTCGACGCCGGTGATCGCCCCCTCGATCTCCATCGTGCTCAGCCGCCGTCCGGCGACGTTGATGACGTCGTCGACCCGACCCATGACGGTGATGTAGCCGTCCTCGTCGACCGTCGCCGCGTCGCCGCTGAAGTACCACCACCGATCGTTCTCGGGCTCAGCGAACTGGCTCCAGTACTCCGAGCGGTACCGCTCGTCGCCGTCGTACAGCGTGCGGGCCATCCCGGGCCACGGACGGGCGATGATCAGGTAGCCCGTCTCGCCGGGATCAACGCGGTCGCCCTCGGCGTCGACGACGCGCGCGTCGATCCCCGGCAGGGAGGGGCCGGCCGAGCCGGGTTTCATCTCGTCGACGCCGGGTAGCGTCGAGACGGTGATCGCACCGGTCTCGGTCTGCCACCAGGTGTCGACGATCGGCGTCTCGCCGCCGCCGATGTGGTCCCGGTACCAGTTCCACGGACGGGCGCTGATCGCCTCGCCGACCGTTCCCAGCAGGCGCAGCGAGGACAGATCGTGTTTGGAAGGGTACTCCTCGCCCCACTTCATGAACGCCCGGATCGCGGTCGGTGCGGTGTAGAAGACGTCGACCGCGTTCCGGTCGACGATCTCCCACAGGCGGTCCCGGTCGGGGTAGTCGGGGGTGCCCTCGTACATGATCGTCGTCGTCCCCAGCGCGAGGGGGCCGTAGACGATGTAGGAGTGGCCCGTGATCCAGCCGATGTCGGCCGCACACCAGTAGGTGTCCTCGGGTTTGACGTCGAGCACCGCCTGCGAGGTCCAGGCGACGTGGGCGAGGTAGCCGCCCGTCGTGTGAACGACGCCCTTGGGTTCGCCCGTCGTGCCGGAGGTGTACATCAGAAACAGCATGTCCTCGGCATCTCGGGTGACCGGCTCGACGGTCTCGCCGGCGTGGGCCGCGACCAGCTCGTCGTAGTCGTGCTCCCGCTCCCCGAGCACGTGGGGAAGGTCGTCGCCGAGGCGGTCGACGACGACGGTCTCGACGTCCTGGTCGAGGGAAATCAGGGCGTTGTCGGCCTTGCTCTTCTGGTTGAACGCGTCCCCGCGGCGGTAGTAGCCGTCACAGGTCACCAGGAACTCGCTGTCGGCGGCGTCCATCCGGGTCGCGAGCGCGTCGGCAGACAGTCCCGCAAAGACGACCGAGTGGGGCGCGCCGATCCGCGCGCAGGCAAGCATCGCGATCGGCAACTCGGGGATCATCGGCAGGTACAGCGTGACGATGTCGTCCTCCTCGACCCCGAGATCCAGCAGCGTCGCCGCGAACTCGTTGACCGCCGTCGCCAGATCCTGGTAGGTGTAGGTCTCGCGCTCGCCGCGCTTGCCCTCCCATCGGATCGCCGCGTGAGTCTTCCGTCCGGCCTCGAGGTGACGATCCAGACAGTTGTACGAGGCGTTGAGCCGACCACCCGAGAACCACTCGTAGAAGGGGGCGTCGTCGGCCTCGAGGACGGTGTCGTACTCCCGCTCCCAGGAGAGCAGATCGGCTGCTCGCTCCCAGCAGTCGGGCCACTCCGTCTCGAACGCCTCGTAGACGGCCTCGTCGGTCACGTTCGCCTGCTCGACGAACGACGCGGGCGGGTCGTGGGATGGTCCCGCCGACACCGACGCGTCGGCGTCCCACCCGTTGCGGTCGACCATGTCTTAGTTGACCCGAGGTTGCTCAGTCGAATAAACGTTCCTCCGATCGACAGCCTCGAGCGGATTCCGCTCGCAGCTCGAGGCGGTCGGCGCGAGCGCTACGAGCGCACGGAGTCGACGTCCTCGACGTCGCCGACCTCGGACTCGGAGTGGCGGACGACGTAGACGTCGTACCGATGGTCGTTTGCGACGGGGCTCCCGACGCTCGACTGCGGAGAGATCACCGACCCCGCGTTCTCCGAGCCGATGAAGACGACGCTAGCGCCGACCTCGGCGGCGATGCGCTTGATCTCGCGGACGACGTTCGTCGTCGCCGTCGCGGTCGGTTCGTCGGAGCTGACGCGCTCGACGCGGAACGTCGCCTCCGGTGCGATGTCCCCGACGCGTCGCTGCATTCCCGAAGCGATCGTCTCGGGATCGAACGGCTCACCCTCTCCGATCCAGCCCCGATCCCGCGCGTACTCCTCGTCGTCGGGAACGACCGTCAGGGCGACCACGTCTTCCTCGAGGAGGTCTCCGAACGCCGAAGCGCGCTCGAGCGCCTTCCTCGCAAGCACCGAACCGTCGAACGGAACGAGCAGTGACATTACGCCTACCCACACTGACGGTGGAGGTAAATGTTCGGTCTCGAGCAGTCCTCCCGGTGTCGAACGAAGGTGTTCGGCGGCCGGTGTCCACGGGAACGAATCGATACAGAATCGAACGCACGCTCGAGGATGGACGCAGATTATATCACTTTTATATTTATATCAGGTGTAATATGTGGTCCATATTCTCGGTTCAGTGGCGTTATAGCGTATAAGTGGGCTATAGGGCTCGAGGATACAACTAAGAGCAAAACCAGGAAAGTTACAGCGGACAGCCGTTGATACAGCTATTCGGCGGTAATAATGGTCTCCGTAACGGTTCTGAGTATGTCGGGCTGATACGCCTAATAGACAGTTTTCTTATGCTACGTATGCTCGGTCGTATATCTTATACTCTCGAGTCGCCGGAAGCGGTACCCCATAATAGTCACCTCGACAGTGATGGCGCTCGAGTCGACCGCCCTCACCTCACTCCCTGGCTTTGATCAGGAACTTCATGTCGCCCTGAAAAACCACGGTGCCGTCCTGATTGGTCATCTCGGTGTCGAGGACGACCAATCCGGCGTCGTCACGGCTGCCAGCGTCCTTGACGTCGGTGACCTCGATCTCGAGCGAGAGCGTGTCATTGATCGAAATAATCCTACTAAAGTGGATGGTCGTCAAGTCGACTCGGTACCAGGTGACGAGTACTACGCGCTCACGGGTCGTTCCGCCGGCGGGAGTCGAACCGTCTCGACGATCGGTTCGTCAAACGGGAGGCGCATCCGGATCTCACCCCCATCTTGTGCAATCGCCTCGAACCCCATCCGTCGGTAGACGTGGCACGCACGCTCGTTTTCGGCGTCGACGTCCAGAACGAGCGCCTCGTGGCCGGCGTCGGCGGCGTACGCGATCACGTGTCGGCAACACTCGCTCCCAATCCCCCGGTCGTGGTAGGCGGGATCAACGAAGACGACGAACTGGGGCTCGACGCTCGAGCGTGGGGCGTGGGTCGCGTGACCGACTACGTTCCCGTCGTGGACCGCGATGATCGCGAATCCTCGCTCGAGCAGCCGCTCGAGCCAGTCCTCGATCCGGTCGCGGCCGACCGGCGGCAGGCCCATCGAGCGATGCGTGTCGGGATACCCCTCGTACATCGAGACCAGGTCCTCGAAGCGCGACGGGGTGTACGGCTCGACCAGAACCGGTTCTCCGCGCTTATCGACGAACCGCGGACACCGCGGCGGGCACTCGGCGGTTCCCTCGCAGTTTCCGGGGTCCCACGCGCTGCAGGTATCGGGTGTCATCGGCGTTCGCGTGTAACTTGTTGCCACAGACACCTCACTCCTCACCCGTACATATGGCTCATTTAAGTCTATTCCGGCCTGTAGTTACTGCTCCGGACTGACGGTGATGACCGGACGGTCGGTACCGAAGATGACCGACTGGGTGACACTGCCGAAGAGGACCTTTCCCGTCGGCGTTCGTTTTCGGCCCGACAGACAGATCAGATCGACGTCCAGTTCATCGGCAGCTGCGATAATCTCGGACGCCGGATCGCCGCTCGTCTCGTAGTACTCGTAGTCGACGCCGCTCTCGTCGAACGTGTCGGCCGCGTTGCGAACGCCCTTGAGCTGTGGGATCGATTCTCCTTCGGGGTTCTCCTGAAAGACGTGAACGAGGGTTGCCGACACCTTCTCGGCCGCCGTCGGGAGCGATTCGATCGTAGATGCCTGTGCGAGTGCGCGGTGCTCGTCGGTATCGAGCGCGACCAGTACGCGATACATACTCGAACGAATCGCATTCGATGATCATAATTTCTAGGGGTCACGGACCGAGGGACCGCTAGGCGGCCCTACCCGGTAATGACTCCTCTTTCCCGGCGGCAATTAACAAAGGGAATTATTTCAATAAAACAGCGGTATATCGATCACACCTGCCGATTTCGCCCCTTCGTTACCCCTCACCTAGATGTTTATAATATAAAACCCCTACAAATAGCGGTCGATATTTATGACCCACTGTATTCAACTGAGCGTATGGGTCGAGATGACAAATGCCATGGAAGTAGGCGGCAGGTTCTCCGAGCCGTCACCGCAGGGAGCGTCGCTGGGCTGACCGGTCTGGCGGGCTGTGTTGGGGATCCCGAAGAGGCGGCCAACGGGGACGAAGCACTCGATACGATCGAACTCGCCGTGCTCGAACCGTTTACCGGTCCGTTCGCGGATCTTGGAGAGGAACGAACGCAGGGGACCGAGCTCGCGATCGAAGAGGTAAACGAGAGTGACGAGTTCGATTTCGAGATCGAGTACGAGACGTACGATACCCAGTCCGACCCCGAGGATGCGCTCTCGGAGGCCAGCGAAGCGGTTCAGTCCCAGGGGGCACAGTTTCTCACCGGCTGTATCTCCAGCGACGTCGCGCTGTCGATGAACGATTTCGCACTCGACAACGAGGTGCTGTACACGCCGGGGGCGGCGGACGTCGCGATCACGGGCGAACGGTGCAACGAGTACGTGTTCCGCTTCGAAACTAGTACCGCCCAGATCGCCGAGGCGATGGCCCAGTGGACCTACGAGGAACAGGGAGATCAGATTTTTTACCACCTGGCAGACTACGCCTACGGCGAGTCCGTTCGAAACGAGTTCGAGAGCCGGATGGAGGAACTGAGTGACGACTACGAGGCGGTCGGCGAAACCCGCGCTGAATTCGGTGCGGGCGACTTCGAGGCCTACATCACCCAGATCGAGGGCGCGGCCGACGAGGCCGACGCGGTCGTCATCGGGAGTACCGGCGAGGATCTCACGACCTTCCTTTCGCAGGCCGCTGACCGGGGTCTCCCCGACGAGATACCCATCGTCACGACCACCGCTTCGTTTACCCCGGTGCGAGCGGGTGCGGGCGACGCAGCGACCGGCGTGTTCAGCGGCGTTCGATACTATCCCGACCTCGAGATGGGCGACAACCAGGAGTTCGTCGAGGCCTACGAGGCCGAGTACGACGAACCGCCGGACAACTTCTCGCGGGTCGGCTACGACTCGATTCGGATGATGGTACGGGGAATCCAGGAAGCCGGATCGGACGATCCGACCGAGGTCGCCGACGTCCTCGGCGGGCTCGAACAGGAGACGATCTTCGGACCGAACGAGTTCCGCGAGTGCGACGGCCAAGCCGTGAACCCGGTCTGGATGGGCGAGCTCGTCGAGGGTGACGATCTGCCGGACGTCGAGATCCTGATGGAGCTCGACGGTGAGGAGGCGATTCCAGCCTGTGAAGAAACCGGCTGTGAACGATAGGGATCGCAGAGAGATATTTCGACAATGCACGGAACGACTCGCCGACCGAAGTTATGCTAGGAACAGCCATTCAGCAACTGTTAGACGGGATCACCCTCGGGCTCGTGTACGTGCTGCTTGCCGCCGGCCTGTCGGTCATCTTCGGCGTGATGAACGTCATCAACTTCGCCCACGGCGAACTGGCCGTCTTGGGCGCGTACCTGGCGGTCGCGCTCACCATTCAGACCGGTATCGGAAGCACGGCATTCGTCGCCGCGCTCGTGATTGCGCCGTTTCTGGTCGGGATCATCGGCGTCGCACTCGAGCGCTACACCGTCCAGCCGCTGTACGGTCGGAACCCGCTCTATCACATTCTCTTGACGTTCGGTCTCGTGCTGGTGATCAACGACCTCGTCTACCTCATCTGGGGGACGGGATCGTTCAGGCTTCCCCGACCGGGGGTTCTCACCGGAACGATCGGTGCGTTCGGGCTCGGCATCAGTTCCTACAACGTTTTCATGATCGTCAGCGGCACCCTGATGGCGTTCGCCGTCTGGGCGCTGCTTGAGTACACCAAGTACGGGCTGATCATCCGGGCGGGCTCACAGGACCGCCAGATGGTCCGGAACCTCGGGATCGAGATCGATCGCTACTACTCGCTGGTCTTCGGTGTCGGCGCCGGGCTCGCGGCGTTCGCGGGAATCATCCTCGCCGGCAACCGACAGGCGAACCCCGAACTCGGGATGTCGATCATCATCCCCGCGTTCGTCATCGTCGTCCTCGGCGGCCTCGGTAGCTTCAAGGGCGCGGTCGTCGGCGGGCTCCTCGTGGGAATCCTCCAGGAGTCGATCCTGCGACCGTGGGTCCCCTGGCTCGAGGGGATGGTGATCTTCGTGCTAATGATCGCTATCCTCCTGATCCGGCCCCACGGCCTGTTCGGCACCGAACTCGCCGAAGAGGGCGGCAGCGAACGACTGCTCGCCGGTCGAGCCGGCGGCCTACTCGAGCGGGAAACCCGGCTCAAACTTGGACTCGTGATGATCGGTGTCCTCGCGCTGGTGCCGATCGTCGCCGGGTTGCTCGGCAACCAGTTCTGGGTCACGTTCGGCTCCCGAGTCCTCGTGTGGGCGCTGTTCGCGCTCTCGCTTGACTTCGTAATGGGCTACACCGGGCTAGTGTCGCTCGGACACGCGCTGTTCCTCGGCCTCGGCGCGTACGCGGTCGTGCTCGGGCTGATCCACGTGACGAGTTCCGTGTTCGTCGCGCTCGCGCTGGCGATCGCCCTCTCGGCGGCGATCGCGTGGATCGTCGGCTTCCTCTCGATCCGCGTCGCCGGCGTCTACTTCGCGATGATCACGCTGGCGTTCGCCGAACTCTACTACAACCTGCTCTACCGACTCGAGATCACCGGTGGCTCCGAGGGACTCGGGCTGATCGGCCACGACTACTATTACGGCATCGCCGGCGTCGGCGCGTCGCTTGACGACGTCGCGTTCTTTGTCGGCCCGGTCGTGTTGACCGGTCACTCACTGTTCTACTACGTCGTGCTGGGCGCACTCGTCGCCTCGTACTTCGTTACCCGGCGGATGCTCCAGTCGCCGTTCGGCTCGGTGCTGAAATCCATCCGGGAAAACGAGGAACGAGCGACGTTCCTCGGCTACAATACGATCGTCTACAAGCGCCGCGCGTTCGTCGTCAGCGGCGCGTTCGCGGGCCTCGCGGGGGGACTCTTCGCACTCAACAACGCGTTCGTCTCTCCCTCGGCAGCGGAGTGGCTGAAGTCCGGGGAAGTAATCGTGATGGTGATCCTCGGCGGGATGGGGACGCTCTACGGCCCGATTATCGGTGCCGGCGCGTTCTTCGGGCTGGAACAGTTGTTAACTCACTACACTGGCCGATGGCGGCTGGTACTGGGGACGATCTTCGTCCTGTTCGTGATCTTCCTCCCGCGTGGGCTGGTCTCGGTGCCGACGATGCTCGCGCCGTACCTGCCCGGCGGGCCGGGTCCTGCGGCGGATCCCGGTCAGTTGCCCGAGGAAGCCAAAACGGAGGGTGATGACTGATGGCGACGGAGACTCGAGCCCGGAACCAGCGAACCGACGGCGAAGCGATACTGGAACTCGACGGGCTGACCAAGACGTTCGGTGCCTTCGCGGCGATCGACGACGTCTCAATGACGGTCGAACGCGGCGAGTTCCGCAGCGTCATCGGGCCGAACGGCGCCGGCAAGACGACGCTGTTCAACCTCATCTCCGGAGCGTTGCCCGTCACCGAAGGGACCGTTTACTTCGACGGCGAGGAGATTACTGACCGCTCCCCGCCCGAGCGCGTCGCCCGCGGCATTGGCCGCTCGTTCCAGATCTCCAACGTCTTCGGCGGACTCTCCGTCCGTGAGAACATCAGACTCGCGGCCCAGGCTGACCGCCGTAGCGAGTACAACCTGCTCGAATCGTTCTTCAAACCGACGAATCGCTACGAGGAGATCAACGCGGAGACCGGCCGCATCCTCGAGCGTATCGACCTCACACACGTCGCCGAGGAGGAGGCAGACGCGCTCGCGTACGGCGACCGACGGCGTCTCGAGATCGGTGTCGTCCTCGCGACGGATCCGGACCTTGTCCTGTTCGACGAGCCGACGGCCGGAATGAGCGTCGAGGAGACCCGGGAGACGATCGACCTGATCGAGGAGGTTCTGGTCGACCAGACGCTGCTGCTGATCGAACACGACATCGAACTCGTTATGGAACTTTCAGACCGAATCACCGTGTTGAACAGAGGCGAGATCCTCGCGGAAGGAACGCCAGAGGAGATCGCCGAGAACCGCGACGTACAGGACGCCTACCTCGGAGGAATGACAGAATGAGCACCGAGCCATTACTCGATATCGAGAACGTCGAGGCGGGATACGGCGAGACGAAGGTGCTTCGGGAGCTGTCGCTGTCGGTCCAGGAAGGCGAAATCGTCTCACTGGTCGGCCGCAACGGCGCCGGCAAGACGACGACCCTGCGTTCGATCGTCGGTATCATCTCCCCGACGAGCGGAACCATCACCTACCGCGGAGCCGATATCACCGACCTCGACGCGACAGAAACGGTCCAGCAGGGACTGGCGTTCGTTCCGGAGGAGCGTCAGATCTTCCCGGAGCTCACCGTCAAGGAGAACCTCGAACTCGCCGACTACGGCGGCGCTCCGGACGTCGACTCGTTTTCGATCGGCGAGGCGCTCGAGATGTTCGAGAACCTGAAAGAGCGCGCGTCGAATCCCGGTTCGTCGCTCTCGGGTGGCGAACAGCAGATGCTCGCGATCGCGCGCGCACTGGTCGGCGGCGCTGACCTCATCTTACTCGACGAGCCGACAGAGGGACTGGCCCCCTACATCGTCCAGGACGTGATGGACATCGTCGAAGAGCTCAACGAACGGGGGATCACGATCCTGTTGGTCGAACAGAACGTTCACGTCTGTCTCGAACTCGCCGACCGAAACTACCTCATCGACCAGGGGGAGATCGTCTACGAGGGGACGTCCGCGGAGCTCGAGGCCAACGAGGAGATCCTCGACAAGTATCTGGGCGTGACGGCCTGATCGCGGCCGTTCCGGGCTCGCTCGGGTCAGCGCTCGTAGACGCGCCCGCGAAACTCGTGACTCGCTCGTCGTCTCCGTCGGTGACGAGGGCCTCGTACGCCGCAGCGAAGGCCGCGTCGGCGAGAGAGTAGATCGCTCCGCCGTGGGGGCTCCCGTGGAAGTTCGTGAGGTCCTCGGTGGTCTCGAGGGTTGTTCGTGTGTTCCCCGGTTCCAGCGAGCGGAGTCGGATACCCAGCGCCTGACAGTACGCGTCGTCGAACCTCTTCCGTCATATCGTGCTACAGCGACTCGCAACGAAAAGGATCTAGCGGAACATCTGCTGGAACAGCGCCGCCTCGGCGCGACGGAGCCGCTCGAGAAACGCCGACTTGCTGATCCCGAGCTCGTCGGCGACCGCCTCGGAGCTGGCTCCGCGGGGGATCTCGAAGTACCCAAGCTCGAGGGCCGCCCGGAGACACTCCTCCTGGGCGGGCGTGAGGTTCCAGCGCCGGCTGGGAGATTCCCTGGCCTCCGACTCGAGGGGATAGACGCGTTCGAGTTTGACGCCCACGGTCTCGCCGGCTGCCTCCATCACGCCCTTGAGGACGTCGCGACCCACGACCGCCCCGGCGATCCGGGCCGCGCCGTCGCGGTACCGCAGCGTCTCGACGATGAGCCCGCTGTCGATCAGTCGGTGGACGACACACGGGTGTTTCGACAGACACCGGTACCGCGAGCGACCGTCGGTTCGCGAGGCGTGGAGATAGGAAATCCGATCGTCCTCCTCGAGGACCCGCGTGAGTCGGTCACTTGTCGGCGCGCTGAACTGCAGCAGGTCGTTCCCGTCGCTGCGTCGCTGTGGCGGTCGGGCGTCGATTTCGACCTCGACGTCTCGCGTCGCTTCCGCGAGCGGGCAGTCGTCGTTGCGGACCGTAAACTCCACGACGAGACACTCGTCGATCATGAGATGTGTAGTCGTAGTTCGCACGCGATAGTATTTAAACCCCCGTTATGTGGCGGTCAACTGCTAAGGATGTAACCATCGTAGTTTATAATGAGATCATGGACCTAAACACAGTCAAAGAACGCGCGGGGCCACGGGAGTTCAGCCCCGCAGACGACCTGCCGCGGGAGTATCGGGAGGCCGCGACGCGGATGATCGAATTCCACGCCAACAGCGAGATCATGGGCGCCTACCTGGAACGACCGTTCATCCGGCAGGCGCCCAGCATCGACCGGAAGCTGGCGTTCTCGGCGAAGGTCCAGGACGAGATCGGCCACGGCCAGTTGCTGTACCGTGCCGCCGAGTCGCTGGGCGTCAAGACTCGCGAGGAGATGCTCGACGACCTTGCGAACGGCGACGGCAAGTTCCTCAACTGTTTTCACTACCCGCTGAAGAGCTGGGTCGAGATTCCGATGATCTCGTTTTTCGTCGACGGTGCCGCGATGCGCCGGCAGGCGACGCTGCGACGGACGAGCTGGGAGCCCTACGCCCACGCGATGGATAAGGTCTGCTTCGAGGAGGGGTTCCACGTCAAACACGGCGAGGACATCCTCAAGGAGCTGATGACCGGCTCGCGCGCCGAACAGCAACGGACCCAGGAGGCCTTCGAGGAGTGGTGGCCCCGCATCATCCAGTTCTTCGGGCCGACCGACGACAAGAGTACCCACCACGACTTCGCCGCTTCGGTCGGACTCAAACAGCAGTCCAACGACGAACTCCGGGACGCCTTCCTCGACCAGTACATCCCCAAAGCTCGCAAGCACGGCCTCGAGATCCCCGACGAGCCCCGCATCCGGGAACGCGACGACGGCACCTACGCCGTCGAAGAAGGTGACCTCGACTGGGACGAGTTCTTCACGATCGCCAAAAACGACTACGAGCCCGGTCTCGGACAGATCAACGGCCGGAAGCAGGCCCAGGAGGCCGTCCAGTGGGTTCGTGAGACGATCGAGGACGACGCCACAACCGCCGGCGGCCACGCGCCGCAGGCGGCCGACTGACCATGATCTGGGAAGTGTTCCGCCAGGAGAAAACCGGTGGGTACCACACCCACTGTGGCAACGTTCACGCACCCGACCGCGAGATGGCCAAGCAGTTCGCCGCGATCCAGCACGGCCGACGCAAACCGACCAACAGCCTCTGGGTCGTCCCCCGCGAGGAGGTCGGCGAGATCGACAGCGAGGACGTCGTCTTCGGTGGCGCCACCGACAGGAGCTACCGGTGGGCGACCGCCTACAACACCACCGGCGAGGACGCCCGCGAGGTCGTCGAAAGCGAGGACGAACAGGCCACCGCCGAGCGACAGCGGGGTGACGACTGATGGCGGCCCTCGAGAACCCGGCCGACCTCGACGAACGCGAGCGTGAGGCCCTCGAGACGCTGCTGAAACGGCTCGCGGACGACGAGTTCGTGCTCGCCGAGCGCTACACCGAGTGGCAGGTTCGGGCACCCAGCCTCGAGTCGGATCTCGCGCTGGCGAACAACGCTCAGGACGAGCTGGGTCACGCCCGGCTGTGGTACGACGTCCTCGAGGACCTCGGCTTCGAGGAGCAGGAGCTGGTCTACGAGCGCGACCCGGCGGACTTCCGCCACGCCACGCTCGTCGAACTCCCCTTCGAGGAGGGCGACTGGGCCGACGCCGTCCTCCGGTCGTACCTCTACGACGCCGCCGAGGAGCTCCGACTCGAGGCCCTCGAGGACTCCTCGTACCCGAAGATCGCCGATCGCGTCGGCAAGATCCAGAGCGAGGAGGCCTACCACCTTGAACACGCCCAGAACTGGGTCGAGCGCCTGGCCGACGGGGAGGAGGGCCACCAGCGCCTGCAGGACGCGCTCGATCGGCTGTTCCCCCACGCGTTGACGCTGTTCGAGCCGGTCGATCCCGACGTTGAGACCGACATCGTCGACCTCGGACTCCGCGACGCGACCCTCGAGGAACTGGGCGAGGAGTGGCTCTCGATCGTGGTGCCGTACCTCGAGTCCCTCGAGCTCGAATTGCCGGTCAGCTCGCAGGTCGACGACGACACCTTCGAGATCACCGAGGAGATGCTTCCCGAGAAGCGCGGCCGGGACGGGAGCCACACCGACGCGTGGGCCGACCTCCACGACGAGCTGACCCACACCTATCGCGACCTCGGGCGCAGCGAGACCACCAAAATCATGGAGAAACCAGAATGAGCAGCGAGATTCCGGATCCGGACGCGGACGCGACGCCGTGTGCGTACACCGACTACCGCGAGGGCGAGGGTGCCGAAGAGCTGCCGGCGACCGGCGAGGACGCCACGGGCGTCGAGGCCGACGTCTGGGACGCCCTCTACGGGATCGAAGATCCCGAGATGCCGATCAGCATCGTCGATCTCGGGCTGATCTACGGTGTGACCCTCGAGGACGGACACGCGATCGTCGACATGACGCTGACCTACTCGGGCTGTCCGGCCAGGGACATGCTCACCGAGCAGGTCCAGGAGACGGCGGCCGACGTCGAGGGCGTCGACGGCGCAGAGCTGCGCCTCGTCTGGAGCCCCGAGTGGACGATCGAGATGGTGACCGAGCAAGGGAAGGAGGACCTCCGGGAGTTCGGGCTGAGCATATGAGACGCAGCCGAGACCCGAGCGTCACGACCAGCGGCGAGGACGCGGGCGCGGAGTGTCCGTACTGCGAGTCGACCGACACCGTCCGCGAACACCCGAAGGGACCGTCGCTCTGTCGGTCGATGCACTACTGCAACGCCTGCGAGCAGCCGTTCGAGAAGTTCGAGTAGTGGACGCCGGTCGTTTTCCGAGCCGTCAGCGCGCGAGCGAACGCGCCTGCTGACGATCGGGGATCAAAACTTTGGGACTCGGTGTCGTGGACTCGGGACGAGCCATGGCAGGCACTACCGAGCGAGTCGGCCTCGAGGAGCGCCGGGAGCTGCAGTCCGAGCGGCTCCGCGACACCGTCGTTCACGCCTACAAGAACGTCCGGTTCTATCGCGATCGACTGGACGAGGCCGGTATTTCGCCCGAAGACGTACAGTCAGTCGACGATCTCGAGCGGTTGCCGTTCACGACGAAAGAGGACTTCCGCGACGAGTATCCCGACGGCCTCTTCGCCGTCGACGACGACGAGCTCCTGCGTATCCACGCCTCGTCGGGCACGACGGGCAAACCCAAGATCGTCGGCTACACCGAGCGCGACCTCGAGCTGTGGGACGAGGTGATGGCCCGGTCGCTGGAAGCCGCGGGGATCGAACCGGGAGACACCGTTCAGAACGCCTACGGCTACGGCCTGTTTACGGGCGGACTGGGGTTCCACGGCGGCGCCGAGGCCCTCGGCGCGACGGTGATCCCGACGGGAAGCGGGAACACCCAGCGGCAGGTCGAACTCGCCCGCGACCTCGAGAGCGACGCCATCGCCTGCACGCCATCGTACGCGCTGTACTTCGCCGAGACTGTCCGCGAGATGGGCGTCGATCCCCGCGAGCTGCCGCTCTCGACGGTGCTCTACGGCGCCGAACCCTGTACGGAGCCGATGCGCGAGGCGATCGAGGAGCGCCTCGGTGCGGTCGGGATCGAGAACTACGGCCTCTCGGAGCTGATCGGGCCGGGCGTCGCCGTCGAGTGTCGCGAGGCCCAGAACGGGATGCACGTCTGGGAGGATCACTTCTACCCCGAGGTCGTCGATCCGAAGACGGGCGAGACCCTCCCCGAGGGCGAGGAGGGCGAGCTGGTGTTGACCTCACTGTCGAAGGAAGCCCTGCCCGTCCTCCGGTATCGGACCGGTGATCTCACGTCGCTCACGTTCGACGAGTGTGCGTGCGGTCGGACGACTGTCCGGATGGGCAGCGTCACGGGCCGGGCCGACGACCGACTCATCGTCCGTGGGGCCAACCTGTACCCGAGCCAGATTGAGGACGTCGTCCTCGGGTTCGACGCGGTGGCGCCGTACTACCGGATCGACCTCTCCCGCGAGGACGAACTGGATCGGCTGGCGCTGACCGTCGAGCTGACGGAGGGGTTCGACGGCGACCGCGAGGCGCTCCGGGAGGCAGTCCTCGAGCGGCTTCGGAACGTCCTCTCCGTCCGGCCAGATTCGCTCGAGTTCGTCGAGTACGGAACGATCGAACGGACGGAGGTCGGGAAGGTCAAGCGGGTCTACGACCACCGCTGACGCACGGTCGAGACGGACCTTGCGGCTGACCTGCTACCTTTATTACGATTCGTTCGGCACCGTGTTGCATGGACACCGAAGCGTTCTTCGAGGGGATGCCCTTCGCGTCCCTGCTTGGAATCGAGGTTACCGAGTGTGCCGACGGACACGCCGAGGGTCGCCTCGAGATGCGCGAGGAGCTCTCCTGGAACGAGGACGAGCTAATGGCCCACGGCGGCGTCACGTTCACGCTGGCCGACACCGTCGGCGGCGCGGCGCTGGTCTCGCTGGTCGACCAGCCCGTTCCGACGATCGATATGCGCATCGACTACCTCAGCGCGGGGACGGGCGATCTCTACGCCGAGGCCGACGTCGTGCGCTGTGGCAGCGACGTCGGAACCGTCGACGTCGAGGTCTACACGGTGGAGGACGAGACACTGATCGCCGACGCTCGAGGCGTCTACAAAACCGGGTAGCGGAGCGTCCGCGTCAGTCGGTCCCCGAGGCCGACTCGCTCGGGTCGGCCGCCCGATCGCAGCCTTCGGTGTCAGGTTGCAACACTCGCTGGTCGACCGTTGCGGCGGCGACCTCGCCGTCCTCGAACAGCAGGTCCTTGTACTCGAACGCGAGGAAGGAGTCGAGCTGGTCGTCGTAGTGGGGCCCGGGCTCCCCGTCGGGCGAGACGTACCCGGAGTTGCCCGGCGGCAACACGTTCTCGGCACAGACGACCTCGTCGCCGATTCGGACGAAGTGGTTCTCCGTGCCGCGGTTCATGAACGGCAGCTCGCCCGCGTCGCCGACGCCGACGGGCATCCCGAACAGGACGACGTTCCCGAGATCGTCGACCGCGACGTCGGCGCGCCAGTCGGCGACGTCGCGGCCGTACTCCTCCTCGAGTTCGGCGACGGCCTCCTGGAACGCCTCGCGGAACACGCCGTCGCGGTCGCCGTCGAAGTAATCGACCGCGGTGTCGAGTGCCGTCTCCTCGGGGTAGAGTGCCCGCATGAGCGTGGCGCGGCCGTACCGGAAGTCCAGGAACGTCATCGCGGACTCGAACTGCTCGCCGAACGTCGGCGCGAAGGTTCGCTCCATCAGCCGCGGGAAGAACGCGTCGAAGACGGTGTATCCGGGCGGGTACGTTCCCATGTAGTCCTCGCCGTCGGCCTGCCCGTAGTCGTCCCACGCCTCGAGGGCCGCCTTCGCCTCGCTCTCGGTCTCGGAGAGGTCCGCACCGTCCAGCGCCTCGAGCAGGAACGGCTTGTACCGGATCGCCCGCAAGTCGACGAAGGAGGTGTCGTAGACCATCTCCTTCAGGTTCTCGTAGCTGACCGACCCGGTCGTCTCGAGTTCGTGCTCGACGAGATTGATGAAGCGCTGGACCCGGTGGTCGACGCCCCAGGAGTAGCTGCGGTCGCCGTTGTCCCAGTCGGGCGCGGGCTTGTTGTTCCACTGTGCGGAGTATCCCACTGGCGGGTTGATGCTGTAGGGCACCTCGCCGTCGGCCGCCCGCAGAAAGTCGTCGTCGGTCAACTCGTGTTCGGTGCCGTCGGCCGGGAGCCGGGTGTCCCACGGGACCGCCTCGAAATCGGGGTAGCGACCGAGGTGGAAGAAACCGATCCCGCCCTCGCCAGCCCACATGAAGTTGAGCGCGTAGTCACACTGCTGGGCGGCCTCGCCGTAGCTCTCGACGTCGTCGGCGAACTGCGCGTCGTAGAACGCGCGAAACGAGTTCATATCCCGTCCGTCGAACGCCCGGGTCTGAGCGACTGCCTCGCCGGTCTCGGGATCGTAGTCGGTGACGACGCCGTGTCGGGTCCGGCGAACGGTGTGGGTCACGTCCTCGGCGTCGGCCACCTCGATGCGCTGCTCGTCCTCGTCCATCTCGTACCACTCGCCGCGGAACTCGTGCTCCGCGGGTCCGTCCTCGGGCGTTCGGATCGATTCGACGAACGTCTGGATGCTCTTGTCGATCCCCGCCGTCGACGTAAAGGAGCCGTCGCCGTTGTGTCCGAACATGATAGCCGGGTAGCCGGCCACCGTGATCCCGGCGGTGTCGAAGTCCGGGCCGTGGAGACCGACCTCGTACATGACCGACGGCGTGGAGAACTCCATCTGCGGGCCGCCCATCAGGAGGTGATCGCCGCTCTCGGTGACGTCGCCGTGGACCACGAGCGCGTTCGAGCCGACCGTCGTCGGAATCCCGAGTTCGTGCGCACCGTCGACGAGCGTCCCCAGTCGCTCCTGCTGGCGCTCGAACGTCCCGGCGGGATCACTCGAGAGGCGATACTCGCCCCCGGTGACCCGGTTGCTAACGTCGTTCGTCTCGCCGTCCGAGATCCGATCGGCGTAGATTCCCGCCGCCGCCGTCGGCGGCGTGAATCCTGGGTTGGGGACGTCGCCGGACGTCGGCGCGTCCGGATCGTCCCCCCACTGGAGATCCTCGAACAGTTCCCAGGCCGTCTCCTCGTCGTACTCCGCCTCGAGCCCGGCCAGCACGGCCGCGTTCAGCCCCTCGAGGTTCACCCCCGAGAAGAACGCCATCGTCGCGACGAAGACTCCCGCGACGTCGACCGAGTCCCAGGGCTCGGGTTCAAACTCGTGTTCGACGAACCCCCGGTGAAACCCCGGTCGGTCGCTCTTCCCTGAGCGCACGTCCTCGATGTGACGGTTGATTCCCTCGGCGTAGGCCCGCAGGACGGCGCGGTGTTCGTCCTCGAGTTGCCGCTCGATCTGTTCGGCGAGCGGGACCGCGCTGTCGTGGTTGATCCGCGCCTCGCGATCGAATTCGACCCACTCCTCGCCCAGCACCTCGGCGACGGTACCGTGATAGTACCGACGGTAGAGCTCGAGCTGGTAGAGACGGTCTCGGGCCGTCGCGTACCCGTAGCCGTAGAAGACCGGCGCCGGTCCGCGGCCGTCGCGCGCGTAGACGTGTGGGACGCCGTACTCGTCCCGTCTGATCCGGACCGGGGTCTCGGTGCCGTCTTCCTCCTCGTAGGCCAGCGCCGTCGTCCCCACGAACTGTCCCGCGGCAGCCACGGCGCTCGCTTTCAGTAGGCTGCGCCTGTTGAGTGGTGCTACCATGACTCATGAACCGCAGTAACAAGTATATGCGTCCCGATGGCGGAAATTCTTACTGGTTGGATAGTTCGGGGCTCGATTCGGCTATCGGAGTTCGGGCGCGACCTCGTCACCGAGTTGATGGACACAGTCGATCATCTCGTCAGTTTCGACGCCGGGGTAGTACGTCCGGAGGATAAAGTGAACGTCGTCGCCCAGCGCCTCGCTGTAGGCCTCGAGCTCCTCTCGAACCTGTTCGGGCGTGCCGAAGATGGCCTGTTCTTTCAGTTCCCGTTTGCGCTCCTCGTCGAGTTCGTCGACCGACTCGCCCGAGAAGATTTCCGCGTAGCGGCGCTGGAGGTAGAAGTAACCGTCGCGCATCGCCTCCCAGGCCGCCTCGCGGGAGTCGCCGACCCAGCCGTGCTGAAGGACGTAGATCGTGAACTCGTCCTCGAGCCCCTCCGCCTCGCGAACGTTTCGGATGTCCGCGACGCGTTTCTCGACGCCCTCGAGCGAGAGTGCAGACGGCGCACACCAGCCGTCACCGACTCTGGCCGCGCGCCTGACGGCGGGTTTGGCCGCGCCGCCGAGCATGACCGGCACGTCCCCTCTGACGGGTTTCGGCGTGATCGAGACGTCGGTCGGAACCTCGTGGAACTGGGCGTCGTGCTCGAGATCGCCCTCGCTCCAGGCGCCTCGCAGAAACGGGACGAGATCTGCGAGCCGCTCGGCGCGCTCCTCGCGTGGGACGCCGAAGACGTCGAACTCCCGCGGGTTCGAGCCGATGGCGAGCCCGAGCGTGAGCCGACCGCTCGAGAGGAGATCGACCGTCGCCGCGTCCTCGGCGAGCCGGATCGGGTCGTACAGCGGCCCGAGCGCGACGCAGCTGCCGATCTCGAGTTCCTCGCACTCGGCTGCCATCGCCCCGAGCGTCGGCATTGTTCCCGAGAGGTAGCCGTCCTCTTCGAAGTGGTGTTCAGAAACCCACGCGCTGTCGAGACCTGCGTCTTCGATCTCGCGAGTCAGCCGTAGGACGTCGTCGTACAGCGCGCTCGGCTCGCGGTCGTCGCCGGGCCGCTGCTGGGCGGTAAAGAGGCCGGTCCCGAGTTTCATACTCTCGGCATCACCGGGAATCGGCTTAATGGTTGGCGAACCAGCTAGTGGTCGTCTTCGAGGTGAACGAAAACGTTCGAGTCCGCTTGAACCCCGCTGTGAACACCAGGAAAGCCCCTGGCGGCATCCAGTCGAAGGACTCGTTGCGCGCTTCGCTCACGGCGTTCACTCCAGTGCTTCCGTCGTCCGTCTTCCCGGATGCCGCCAGCCCCTTTCAGTCCCTCCCGCGGTGGCCGACCGATCAGCCGACACGGGCGGACTGAAGGGGGCTGCTGCGGTGGACGAACCCGGCCGACGCAAGCACCGCAGGACGAAGTCCGAGGCGCGCAGCGAGGCCTGGGAGTGCACGCAGCAGGGGCTTTCGGGATGCTCTCGTTCGATTCGCTAACTCGATTAATCCGGTACGTCTGGAGTTCACCGATTTGGGGCGAAAAGGTCTATCCACCGTATCTAGTGGTCGATGACGGTGATCTCCTCGACGGGCCACTGACTGAGGATCTCGACGCCGTTCTCGCGGACGACGACCATCTCCTCGACGCGGACGCCCTGCCGGCCCGCGGGCTCTTGGGTCTCGACGGCCATCGTCATTCCCTCCTCGATCTCGATCGGGTGGTCGGGGGAGAGGCCGCGCCAGATCAGCGGCACCTCGTACAGCTGCAGGCCGAGGCCGTGGGCCCAGTGATTGGTCGTTAGCTGCCAGTGTTCGTCGGCGTCGTAGAAGTCGGCGTGCTCGCCCGCCATGTCGGGAAAGCCCCGCGCGATCTCGTCGGTCGTCGCGCCGGGTTCGATGCGCTCGAGCACGTCGTAGAGGTTGTCCCGGGCGGTCTCGTAGGCCTCCCGCTGTTCCTGGGTGGGCTCGCCCATCGAGAACGTGCGGTAGTAACAGGATCGGTAGCCCAGGTAGCCGATATTGTAAAAATCGGCGTAGACGAGGTCGCCGGGTCGGATCGCCCGATCGGTGGTGTTCGCCTGGTGTTTCGGCCAGGTGTTCGGCCCCGACGTGAGGTAGCCGCCGCCGACGAACGCGCCGTGGCGCCACAGCTCCTGGACGGCTTCGCCCCAGACCTCGTTCTCGCGCTTGCCGGGTCTCGCGGACTCTTTGATCCGCTGGAAGCCGGCCTCGCAGATCGCCGCAACCTGGCGCAGGCACTCGATCTCGTCCTCGGTTTTGATCTTTCGGGCGTCTTCCATCACCGACTGCGCAGTTTCGGGATCGGTCTCGACGCCGCGCTCTTCGAGGGCCTCGAGCAGTCCCCGGTTGCCGACGTCGACCCCCAGTTTCTCGTCGGCGACGCCGTACTCCTCCATCGCCTCGTGGACTGTTTCGGCCATCGTCGAGAGCAGGAATCGTCGCGCCGAGGGGCTGCCCGAGGCGCGGGGCACGTTACCGAGTCCGGGGCAGGCGTACCGGATGTCGTGGAGCCACGGGCAGTTCGCCCGCTGGTTGCTCGCGTGATCCGCGGTGTCCCAGTGGACGATATCGCCGTTCTCGGTGAGCAGCGTGTAGTGGTCCGCGCCGCTGCCGCCGGTCATCGCCAACCCCGTCACGTACCGGATGTTCGGATCCGAGACGAGCAACATCGCGCCGAGGTCGGTCTCCCGGAGCCGGGAGAGCGCCCGCTCCCTGCGCTCCTCGCGCAGCCGCTGGGTGTTGATCCGTTCCTCCCAGTCGACGGCCTGGGTACCCAGCGTTCCCTCCGTGTAGTCGCGCTCGTGGAACGTCATGGCGTGACGTATCAGGGGAGCCTACTAAATCGTACCGCTGTCGGGCGGCCGATCGCACGCCGAGGCCACAGTATAAGAGTGTCGACGTAGTGTGTTATCTCATGCCAGTGCCAGGATATGATCCGGAAGATATTGACGGCACGCTCGAGGCGCTCCTCGAACCCGACGAGATCGAAGACTATCTGGACGACGAACAGCTCGAGGCGTACCGAAACGGCGGCGAGGATCTGGTCGACCTGCTGGAAGGCGACGAGATCCGCCGCATCCTGGATCGGAAGGAAGCGTCGGTCGACGCCCCCGACTGAGTCGCGACGAGATCAGTCGTCGTCCGCGTCGGCCGAGCAACCCTCGCCGTGGCCCGGGACGTCTTGGCCCTCGATCGCGTGCTGGGGCGGGACGTCGATCGCCGGACTCTCCTCGAAGAAGTTGACCGGCTGCAGCTTGAAGCTGTAGACCTGCACCGGCAGGATCGGCCAGTCCTCGGGCCGGGTGACGTGGTTCACGCCGAGCGTGTACCACAGGACCAGGTCCTCCTCCTCGAGGTCGCGATCGGCCGCTGTCCACGCCGGGAGCCCCGCGCCGCCGGGATGCTGGTTCGGGTACCGACCCGACGGATACCGTTCGTCCTCGCGGAACGGCGTCGCCCACAGATGGTACCGGATGAATCCGGAACGTTTCATGACGCTCGAGTCGCTCTGTACGGCCGCCTCGACGTTGCCGCCGGGCATCAGTCGGTAGCCGGTCGGTCTCCCGAGCCGATTCGTCTTCTCGGGGTTGACGACCTGCCAGTACCGTCCCTTCAAGGGGTCGATCAGCTCCTTCGCCGCCGCCTCGCTCGCCAGCTTCTCGCGGTCCGCGTAGAAGGCGTTGCCGCCGGGGTTGTGCGTACGGTCGTCGGCGTCGCCCATCGGATCGAGTCCGTCCGGACCGGCCGGGACCTGCCGGTTCTCGACGCGGTACAGCTCGTTGGGGCCGTCGTCGACGTTTACGTCGAGCCGGAAGTTGAAGAAGTGCTGGTGGATCGGTCCGTTGAGCTGCGGGGCGACGAGTTCGCCGTACCCCGATGGATCCTCATCCGGACCGACGGCGGAGACGCTGTCGATCCCCGTCAGCCGGACCTCGACCTCCATCGAGGCGTCCTGGTAGAAGTACCAGTTGAAAATGTAGTCGTAGTTGCCGACCGCGGCGACGAACGAGACGACCAGCCGTCGACGCCTGCGGACCTCGTCGCTCCCGGTGCGCCAGTCGCTGCGCTCCCAGAGCGTGCCGTTGTCCTCCTCGTGGAGACAGATAGCGTTCTCTAGCACGTTCGCCTCGCCACCGGCGGTGTTCATCACCGCGTCCCAGTAGTGCATATGGCCGAGACAGTCACAGCCGTTGGTCAGCGACTTCGCGAGCCGGCCGATGTTGTACTCGCCGACGTCCATCGCGTTCTTGAACCGGTCGTTGATGTCGGTCGTTCCGTACGGCACGGACATCTCGGCACACGACGCGCGGTCGATGATCGAGCGCACCTCGCCGTCGTCCTCGTAGCCGACGTCGTACAGCACGAGCCCCTCGCGCTGGGTCCAGCCGACGCGCATGTGCCACCCCTGCCACTCGAGTTTCTGTCCCTCGACGCTCCAGCTCGGTCCGTTCGGCTGGTCGACGTTGTACGCGTTCAGGTCCTCACGCAGGTCGACGTCGTCCTCCCGGTAGGCCATTCCCTCGGGCGGGAGCGGCTCCTCGTCGCCGGGCGGTCCGTAGTCGACGACCTCCACGACCTCCATTCGGTCGAGGTCGACGAAGGTGTGGACGCCGGTCACCGGCTTCGCGTACCCCTCGTCGCCGTCGTCCCCGCTCGGCCGGAGGAAAGTCAGGCCGTGGGCCAGCCGCTTCGACCGGTCGACGTCCTCGGGGACGAACTCGTGGCCGACCGACCACGGGTCGACCATTGCCCGCTCGGTGTGCTCGATCCCGCGGCGCTCGAGTGCCGCTTGCCACTCCGCGTTCTCCTTGACCGTCTCCTCACAGGCGATGAACTCCTCGATCGCGATCGAGGGCTGGGCGCCCTCGACATGCTCCCAGGAGACGACGGCGTCGTCGTCCAGCGAAACGACCGCTTCGATCGTCCTCCGTTCCGCGCCGTCTCTGATGACGATCCGCGCTCGACGGCCTGGAACGTCGCCGCCGTCGTCGTAGGCCTCGATGGCGTCCTTCGGCGGCTCCGCCAGTTCGATCTTGATACAGAGGCTCGAGTCGCCGATCGCTCGCTCCTCGGTGAGGGTCTCGTAGGCTGACTCGATCTCGTCCGGCGAGAGCGGGTCGAGCGGGTGGTCGGCTTCGGCTGTGTGTTCAAGTGCCATGACCTTGGGCAACACGACTGCGAATAAATAGGTTGCCGGCTACTGACGGGTCGTTCCGGGATGCGCCGATCGCACGAGAGGCTCGACGACGTCATGATCGCGACAGTGGAACGCTATACCGGCTCGAGTCCGTGTTTCTCGCGCAACACGTTGATGTACTTCCGGAAGCCCGACTCGAGGTCGTACTCGGGTTCGTAGCCCAGATCCTCCCGGGCCTTCGTCATATCGAGGTTCTGTGTCCAAGGGAGTTCGCCGTCGTCGGAGACCTCGATCTCGGCGTCGGGGACGATCGACTCGACGGTTTCGGCGGCTTCGCGGACCGTCGCCAGCACGCCGCGGACGTTGTAGACGCGCTGGGTGAGTTCGGATTCGGGGGTGAAGGCCGCCTTCCGGAACGCCTGGGCGATGTCCTCGACGTGTTGCCAGTCGATCGCCTGGTCGCCGTACTCGACGCCGTAGGGCTCGCCGAGCGCGGGCTTTTCAATGATGTTCGCGAGGAAGGCAGAACCCCCGGTCTCGCGGTAGGGACCGTAGGCGACCGTCGGCCGCAAGGCGACGTGGTCCAGCCCGTAGTCCTCGTGGTAGACCCGGGCCTGGTGTTCGTTGTACTCCTTGGTCGCGCCGTAGAGCGTATCCGGATACAGGAGTTCGTCCTCGTCGACCCACTCCGCGTCGTAGTTGTGGGGCGGGGCGTAGGCCGCCGCCGAGGACGCCCAGGCCACGCGTTCGACCTGATCATCGAGGGTCCGGGCGGCCTCGAAGATGTTGTTCGTCCCCATGATGTTCACCTCGGCCGCCGCCCGGGGGTTCTCGCGGGCGGTCGTCGTCAGCAACGCGGCGAGGTGGACGATATGAGTCGCCCCCGTCTCCTTGACCGCACGGATCACGTCCGTCGGCTCGGAGACGTCGCCCCGTCGCACCGTGGCGTCGTCGGCGACGCCGAGTTTCTCGAGGATCTCGGTGTCCGTCGAGAGGTCGTAGGCCACGACGTCGTGGCCGTACTCGAGCAGGTCCTGTACCACGTAGGAGCCGATGAAGCCGGTTCCGCCGGTCACCAGTACGGTCGCGTTGTCGTCGGTCATGTGTTCAGGGTATGTCGATAGTTCACGTATAGGTTGGTGTTCGATCGAGCCGTCGACGTCGGGGGTCGGCGGCCGCCGTCACTCGTGGAGTCCCCCGATCGAGTCGTAGAACGAGGAGGACAGCGTCTCGGCCATATCCTCCTCGCGGTCGATCCGAACATCGATGACGTGCGGGGTGTCTGCCGTCTTCCCCTCCGCGAGCGCGGCGGCGAACGCGTCGGGTTCGGTCACCCGGCAGCCGACCGCACCGAACGCCTCGGCGACGGTCACGAAGTCCGTGTCGTGGAACTCGACGCCGGCGATCTCGCCCTCGCCTTGCATCTGGCGGACCATCCCGAGGCTGGTGTCGTTCAGGACGACGAACGTCGGCGCGACGCCGTACTCGACGGCCGTCTCGACGCTGTTCATCGTCATCGAGAAGCCGCCGTCGCCCGCGACGGCGATGACGTCTTTGTCGGTCGTCAGCGCCGCCGAAACCGCGGCTGGGTTCGCCCACCCCATCCCGCCGACGCCGCCGCTGCCGAAGTAGGTGCGGACCGCGGGCGTCTGAAGGTAGTACAGCAGCCAGAACCGGTTGTTGCCGGAGTCGGCGGTGACGATCGTCTCCTCGTCGACGACGGCCTGGATCTCCTTGGCCGCGCGCTGGGGTTTGATCGGGGCCGAGTCGTCCTCGCACTCGGGCGCGGTGAACCACTCCCGGGCCTCGGCCGCCCGCTCGAGCGACCACCCGTTCTCCCCGCCCCCGGCATCGGCGAGCGCCTCGAGGCTCGCTTTCGCGTCGCCGATCAGGCCCACGTCGGCGGGGTAGACCCAGCCGGCGTTACGGGCGTCGACGTCGGCGTGGACGATCGTCTGCTCCTCCGGACGAACGAAGTCGGGTGCCTGCCAGTTGGTGTCCATCGGGTTCAGCCGGCAGCCGACGACGAGCAGCGTATCGGCCTCGCTGACGACCCGGTTGGCGCCCTCGTGGCCGAACGAGCCGATGACGCCCGCGGCGCGCTCGTCGGTCTCCGGATACGTCGACTTCCCCAGGTAGGAGGTAACGACGGCGCAGTCGTAGGTGTCGGCGACCGCGGCGAGTTCGTCGTACGCTTTCGCTGCATGGACACCGTTCCCCGCGACGATCACGGGTCTGGCTGCGTCCTCGAGAGCCTCGGCCGCGTTCGCGACGTCTGCCGGGGTCGGCGCGGCGTCCCAGGTCCGGGTTTGCTCGCGTGCATTCCATGCGGGCGGGGTCGGGTCGCCGGGAACGTCGTCGGTGATCGCCCCCCCGTCCAGAATAACGGCCGTCGGACCGGGACGGCCCGCGACGGCGTGTTTGAACGCCAGCTGCGTGCTCCGGAGTGTCTCGATCGGCGTCCGGGGGAACCACCACTCCTTCGTGACGCCGTCGAGGATCTTTGGGAGGCTGAACCCGCCGTAGTCCCCGCGGGCCTGCTGGTAGGGTGCGAGCGTCGAGTACTCGCCTCGTTCGGAGGCCTCGGTGAGCACAACCATCGGCGAGGAGCCCAGCCGAGCCTCCAGCTGACCCATGAGTCCCAGACTGCCGATCCACGGCCCCTGGCCCGTGAGCACTCCCGGATTTCCGGTGAGCCGGCCGTACGTCTCGGCCATGACGCTGGCCTCGCGCTCATCGCGGGGTCGGACGAGGTCGATCTCCGACTCCGGCAGGTGCTCGAGCAGCTCGATCGCGCGCCCGCCGGGGTAACCGAAGACGCACTCGACGCCCAGCTCCTCGAGCGTCTCGACGAGGTCGGCGGCGGTGGTCGTCATCTCTCGTCGACGTGGACCGTCTCCTCGACGATCATGCGCTCGCCGGCGTCGAAGTCGACGTAGTCGGCGGCGTCGGCCATCACCTCTTGGCCCGTTTCGGAGTCGAAGGCGTCCTTGAGCGCCGACATATCCTCGAAGGCGAGCTCGAGTACGCCGTCGTACTCGACGGCGTCGGGGTTCGTCGGGACCGACGTGGTGTAGCGCTTCAGCCCGGGCAGGTCGCGCGCGAGGTCGGCGTGATCGCCCTGCCACCACTCGACGAACTCCTCGTGGCTGTACTCGTCTCCGCGGACCAGAAACTCGACCTGTTTGATCATGCAGTCGTACTGTTGTGAGCTCTTCCCTTCGTTCTGTCGGTGCGACGCGTTCCCGATCGGCGTGACGATCGTTTCCGCGGCCCGAACAGCTATGTGTGGAGATCGCACTGTCGCCAGTATGCCTGAGATGCCAGCGGTACGCGTCGATCACGTCGGGATCGCCGTCGAGTCGATCGAGGAGGCCGAGGGGCTGCTGTTCGCGCTCGGCTGCGAGAAGATCCACGAGGAACGAAGCGAGTACGGGTCGTTCACCTGGGCGACATACGTGTTAGGTGGTGCCTCACGGCTCGAGCTCATCGCCCCCGAGCCGGGTTCCGACTCCTTTCTGACCGAGTTCCTCGAGCGAAACGGACCCGGCCTCCACCACGTCACGCTCGAGGTCGCCGATCTGGATGCCGCCGCCGAAGCCCTGGAATCGAGCGGTGTCACCGTCGTCGACCGCGCCGAGTTCGACCACTGGACGGAGGCGTTCCTCCCGCCGAGCAATCCCACCGGCGCCCTGTTCCAGCTGATGGAGTACCACGATGGTTACGCCGAGACGCGGACGGCGGGCGAGGCGCTGTTCGTCGATGGGGAACCGCTCTGAGGCTGCCAAGCGGTCACGAGCCTCATACTTTATTGGTCTGTGTGGAAAATCACCGTCCCGATGTACAAACACGTCGCCCTTCTCGTCCGCCAGGACGGGATGAGCCACGAGGAGTTTGTCGACTACTGGCAGACCGAACACACCCCGATCGCCCGCGAGATCGACGGCGTCGTGCGCTACCAGCAGGTGCTCCCCACGGAGCCCGATCACGCCGAGTTCGACGGGATTGCCGAGCTCTATTTCGAGGATCTCGAGAAGCTGTACGACGCACTCGGGAGCGAGGGCTCGCGGGACTACGATCCTGAGAAGGGCAAGGCCAGGGAAGCCCGCGAGGACGTCGACAACTTCCTCGCGATCGAGGAACGTCCCCGCTTCATCGGCGAGAAGATCGTCCAGAAGGACGAGGTCGACGGCGACACGAACGGCCTCTACAAACACTCTGCCTTCCTCGTCCGGAAGGAGGGAATGAGCCACGAGGAATTCGTCGACTACTGGCAGGACAATCACACCCCGATCGCCCGCGAGATCGACGGCGTCGTGAAGTACAACACCGTCCTCCCGACCGACCCCGACAACGCCGAGTTCGACGGCGTCGCCGAACTCTACTTCGAGGATCTTGAGAAACTGTACGACGCGCTGGGGAGCGAGGGGGCGCGCGACTACGACCCCGACCGCGGGAAGGCAAAGGAGGCCCGCGAGGACGTCGACAACTTCCTCGCGATCGACGAGCGACCCCGTCTCATCGGGCGGGAGCGACTCGTCAAACGCGAGGGCGAGCGCTGATCGCGATGGCGGACCCCGACTTCGAGCGACAGGTCCGCGAGGCGTTCCCCGAACTCGAGGAGATCGAGGACAACGACCTCCGTGATCGGGTCGTCGAGGCATGGGTACTCGGCCTCACACGCGGGGGCTGGCGAGACGTCGAGGACATCCCCTACGCCTGGAACATCCACGACGTGACCAACGTCGAGCACGTCCGCGGCGTCACCCGCATCGCGCTCGAGAGCGCCCGCGAACAACGGGAGTTCCACGGCGCCGACACCGATATCGATACGGTCGTCGCGGCCTGTCTCCTCCACGACGTCGGGAAGTGCTACGAGTATCCCGGCCACGTCGACGACGCGCTCCTCGAGGAGCCCGACCCGCGGTACGTCAGCGAGGAGATCCCCCACTCCATCTCGGGATACGCGCTAGCCCACGAGGTCGGCTGTCCGCTCGCCGTCCAGCGGGCGATCCCCCACTTCCTCGGCGAAGTCCCGAAACGGACGCTCGAGGCCGAACTCGTCAAGAGCGCGAACTCGGCGTCCTCGAACGCGATCACGCAGGCGACGATGGGTATCATGTTGCAGGAGTGGGTCGAGGAGTACTCCCAGACCGCGTGAGCGAGTGGCTCGTTCGAATAGCGGGAACACATTTTTGTCGGTGCACTCACCACTACCGGTATGGGATCCGAACCGGGGTACAGACCGGTCGAGACCGTCGAGACGGCCCTCGAGATCGTCGCCCTGCTCAAACGCCGGGATCGAGCCGGCGTGACGGCGATCGCGGACGAACTCGGGATCGCGAAGAGCACCGCATCCCGCCACGCCCGAACGCTCGAGGACCAGGGGGTTCTCGTCCGGGAGGGCGAGGCGTATCGGCTCGGAACGTGGTTTCTCGACTACGGGACCTACGTCCGGAACCGGCAACCGGTCTTCGAGGCGGCGAAGCCGAAGGTCGACGAACTCGCCGCGGCGACCGACGAGAAGGTCTGGTGTGTGATCGAAGAGCACGGCGTCGGCGTCCACATCTACGGTGCCGAGGGTCGTCACTCGGTGCGGACCCACGCTCGAGTCGGCAGGCGAACTCCGCTACACCAGTTCGCCGCGGGAAAGGCGATCCTCGCGCACCTGCCCGACGAACGGATCGGGACGATCCTCGAGGAACGCGGGCTCGAGGCGGCGACCGACGAGACGATCACCGACCGATCCGAGCTTCGGGAGCACCTCGAGACAATCCGCGAGCGGGGGTACGCGATCAACCGCGAGGAGTCGGTTCGCGGGGTCCGCGCGGTCGGTGCGCCGATCAGATCCGACTCCGGCGACGCCGTCACAGCGATCAGCGTCGCTGGCCCCGCCAATCGGCTCCGCGGCGAGGTGTTGACCGAGGAGCTCCCGGCGCTCCTGCTCGGCGCGACGAACGAGATCGAGGTCAACCTCGCCCACTCCTGACTCGCTGCAGTGTGATGTTCGAACTACTCGAACGAATTACGCTCGAGCGACCCGTCACCCTGTCGAGTGCCGGGAAGACATTACGAACATACCTCTGTAATATCCTGCCGACAGACGGGTAGGAGAGACCGCCCGAATCCATATCGTCTCTCGGTGTTTCAGCAACTCAAACACGAGCAGGATGACACCACTTCAAGCGGTGTCCATCAGTTCCGACAATTGGTACTGTTCGAAATACCCGAGGATATACGTTACTAGTGTTGTCAATATAAGACATCACTATAGCACAGTACTAACCGCCGAGATAGCTCTACTGCTCGAATCACCACCGACCAGGCAGTGGGTCGACTGGGTAGTTACCGAAGCAATCGTTCTTCCCACACCTTCCGTTTTATCCGCTATATGTGCGCTTTTCTGGAATACATACAGAGAGAGTCGAATCAACAAACCGTTCTAAATCGCTTTGTTTTCGCTATCAACTTCTGGAATAGCATAGAGCACTCGTATGAAAGCTGCAAAGACATAGTCGGAATGACGCAGTAGTATTGCACCAAATGTGAATATCCTATCCTCGAAATACGAATCAGTCATTTGGAATTTATCGATTATCGAACCGACAGCGTCGTTCCGCGGGGTCCAGTCGATCGGTCGGTGCCGGCGCGCTCAGAGCTCCACCGATCGCTCCTCGTCGGCAGCCCGGTGTATCGCCTCGATGATACGCATATCGGTAAGCCCGTGGCGGCCGTCGGGGTAGATCTCCCCGTCGGTCAGCACGCGGTCAGCGAAGTAGTCGAACACCTCCCGAACCTCTCGCTGGGCGTCGAATTCCCCGTGTTCGATTTCGACCGAGACGTCACCGCGAGAGAGTTGCAGGGTCGCCTCGCCGTGGAACGCCGGATCGAGCTCGATCGTCCCCTCGGTTCCGGTGAGCTTCAAGTGGGTGTCCTCGTGGGCGCGCTGGCTCGAGGTCGTGATCATGTGAACGTCGTCCTCGAGCAACAGCGCGGAGGAGGCGCGTTCGTCGGGCACGTCCTCGAACGCCTCGTGGTGAGAGGTCATCCGCGAGGAGACCGCCACGGGCTCACGCTGGAGCAGGTATCGCGTCGTGTTGATCGAGTAGATGCCCAAATCCATCACGGAGGTACCGTATCCCGTGAGATCCGGATCGAGCCGCCACTGGTCGTGATCGGAGTTCATCTCGAGCAGCGGCTGGCCGTTCGCGCCGTAGACCGAGACGGGCTCGCCGATGAAGCCCGACTCGACGAGCTCTCTCGCTCGGCGGACGGCGGGCTCGGTCTGCATTCGGTAGGCGATCATCAGGGGAACGTCGCCGTCCTCGCAGGCCTCGACCATCCGTTCGGCCCGCTCGACGGTCGCCTCCATTGGCTTCTCACAGAGAACCGCCTTCCCGAGGTCGGCCGCCGTCTCGGCGTACTCGAGGTGGTAGGCGTTTGGCGTGCCGATGTACACGCCGTCGTAGGCGTCGCTGGCTTCCCCCTCGTGGTACTGGTCGTAGCTGATCCCGTGTTCGACGTCGTTCTCTTCGGCGAGCCGTTCGGCCTTCTCGGTCGAACTGCTCACCAGTACCGAGACCTCGCCGAGGTCGGAGTTCTCGATCGCCGGGATCGCGACATCGACCGTCCACCAGCCGAGCCCGATCAGTGCGTACTGGACGGTACCCTCCTCGGTCGTCTGCCAGTCCCGCTCGTCGTAGCCGTCGATCCAGTCGTGCATCTATGGAAAAGGTACTCGGAGGAGGAATAAAACTCCTCACCCGCTGACGACGAGCACCGGTCGCGTCGCGAGCCTGACGACCGCGTCGACGGTGCTCCCGAGCAGGGCACCCTTGAAATCCGACCGTCCGCGGCTGCCGACGACGATCGCGTCGACCCCACAGTCATCGGCGTAGGTGACGATCTCCTCGTGCGGGACCCCGACCCGAACGGCCGTCTCGACCGGAACGCCGGCCGCCTCGGCTCGCTCCTCGAGAGTTGCAAGCGACGCCTCGGCCCGCCCCCGGAGGTGGCGCTCAACCTCCTTTGGATCGACGATGGCGTTGTCGTACTCGGTCCGGGTCTCGAGGACGGCGACGCCGTACAGCGTCGCCTCGAGCCGGTCCGCGAGATCGATCGCGTGTTCGACGGCCACCGACGCCGTCTCGCTGCCGTCGGTCGCGACGAGGATCGAGTCGTACATATCGGATCTACGCGAGCGAGCGACAAAGAGCTACGGCCGCGATCGGCTACCGGTTTCGCTTCGGCATTGTCGAGTGGCGCTTGACCGCGTTCATGTCCGCCCGCTCGTTCGGCGGCGGCGCCATCGTCGAGTACCGCGACGACTCGCTCGAGCCAAGTCCGTCATCATCGGAGCCCAGCAGACCGTCGTCATCGTCGTCGTCGTCCTCCTCCTCGTCCTCAGCGTCTTCGTCATCTTCGTCGTCCAGGAGGCCACCGTCGTCTTCATCGTCCTCGTCTCCGTCGGCATCGTCCTCGGAATCCAGAAGATCACCGGCGGAGTCGAGGAGTCCATCCTCGTCTTCGTCTGACTCGTCGTCATCCCCCGCTGCCGCCGCCAGCTGCTCCCGAACCGACTCGAGGTCGGCGCCGAACTCCTCGACCGACGAGTCTACGGCGTCTCGGAGGCGGTCCTCGAGTTCGTCGGTCGTACTCTCGTCGTCCTCCGACTCGGCGTCGTCAGCCGTCTCGTCGTCCTCCGCCTCGTCGTCATCAGCCGTCTCGTTGTCACCGTCTTCCGACTCGTCGTCGTCTTCATCTGCCGACTCCTCCTCGGAACCGTCCTCGTCGTCTTCGGTGTCGCTCTGCCCCTCCGTTTCGTCGTCGCCGTCCCCCTCCTCGGTCGCCTCGCGGAGCCCGTCGATCGCGGTCTCGAGCTCGCCCTCCTCCTCGCGGTCGCCGAGCTTCGCGAGCCGGACCAGCCGCCGGAGCTCCTCGACGCGGTCGGGCTCACCCTTGGTGATCGCCTCGGGGACAGTCTCGGGTTCGGTGCCGTCCTCGAGCGTGCCCAGCCCGACCGCCTCGAGCAGCTCGCGGGGGTCGGTCGACTCGAGGAGATCCGCTGCCTCCTCGGAGAGCTCGAGCAGGTCGTCGTCGGCGCCGTTGTCATCGTCGTCAGGGACGGCGAGCGCTCCGCTCTCGGTACTGGCCTCGTCGAGAATCTCCGTAATACGGTCGTAGAGTTCGTCGGTCATGGTTCTGGATCGAGATTGGGTAAGAGCCCGGATTCGGTGTCGAGGGGATTACGACTCGTCGTCGTCGGCTTCGGATTCCTCGTCACCGTCGGCTCCCTCGTCCGCGACCGCCTCGATGATCTCGTCGGTCATCTCCTCGCGGCTGAGGTTCGCCTTGACGCCGACGTCCTTGGCGACCGACTGCAGATCCTGGTACGACATCACGCCGAGGAAGTCCTCGAGCGTCTCGCGTCGCAGGTTCTCGAGTTCCGCGACCGATGGCTCCTCCGAGGTCTCCTCTTCGTTTTCCGCTTCGTCGGCAGCGTCCTTGTCGCTTTCGCCGCCGTCGGTTTCGTCTTCCTCGTCAGCGGCTTCCTCGTCGCTTTCGTCCTCCGCTTCGTCGTCATCGTCGTCGGAATCAAGAAGATCATCGGCGGAGTCGAGGAGTCCGTCCTCTCCGTCCTCGTCCTCGTCCGCCTCCGTCTCCTCGTCTTCGGCCTCGTCGCCGGTGAGCGCACCGGTCGCCGACGAGAGGGCGTCCTGGCCGACGACGCTCGCGATCGCGTCGCGGATCGCCGTCCGGATCGCGGCCACCAGATCCGAGACCAGCTCGCGGAGGCTCTTTCCGTTCTCGATCCCTTTTCGAAGGGTTTCCTGGATATCGCGACCGATCGTCGCGCCGAGTTCGCGACCGAGCTGTTCGCCGAACTGTCTACCGACGGCCGCACCGACCTCGCCGCCGTCGACGTTGTCCTCGAGGCTGCCGTCGCCGAGCAGATCGGAGACGTCGACCTGTTCGGTTACCTCGTCGGTGACCATCTGCTTCAGCCCGGAGTCCTCACTCATCGCGCTCACCTCGAGTCGCTCGTAGTGGAGAACTCGGTCTCACGGCTACTCCCCTCCGTCCTCGCTCTCGTCGTCGTCATCCTCTTCGTCCTCTTCGCTTTCACTTTCGTCGTCGTCATCCTCTTCGTCCTCTTCGCCTTCGTCCTCGTCTTCCGCCTCTTCGTCCTCTTCGCCTTCGTCCTCGTCTTCCGCCTCTTCGTCGCCTTCGGACGCCTCGTCGTCCTCCTCGTCCTCATCGCCCGCACTGAGCAGCTCCTCGACGACGAGGTCGCCGATCGTGCGCCCGACCTGCTCGCCGATCTTGCGACCGATGATCGAGCCGATCAGCCCGCCCAGCGTCTCGCCGATGGGCTCGTCCTCGCTGATCTCGTCTTCCCACTCGGTGCCCTCGACGAGCCCCTCGAGCTCGAGGTTTTCGGTGATCTTGTCGTAGTCGATCTGTTCCGTCAACGACTGAGATTCCTCACTCATTGTTATGCGCTCGCCTCCGCCTCGCCTTCCTGTTCGTTCGATTCCTCGTCGCCCTCGAGCTGGTCGATCAGCGCCTGGAGGACCTCACGGACGACCGTGGCGATGAACTCCTCGACGGGCAGGTCCGGAATCAGCCCGCGCAGGCTGTCGGTCATCGTCTGGATGGCCGACGAGATCCGGCCCTGTGCGTCCTCGTCCTCGCCTTCGTCGTCCTCGTCACCTTCAGCATCCTCGTCGTCTTCGTCGCCGCCCAGCAGTTCACTGACGAACTCCCGCGGTCTGCTCACGAGCGACGTCAATGCTTCCTGCGAGCGGTCGACGATCGACGAAAGCGCGTCTGCCGGGTTCGGGAGCAGGTCCTGAACGCCGCCGAGCAGGTCCTGCGAGCCGTCGAGGAGCCCGGAGACGGCGGACAGCAGGTTGCCGAGCAGGTTGCCCTCTCCCGGCCGAGCCGAGAGGTTGAGTACGACGGGATCCAGGTTGACCTCGAGCCCGAGCAGGTCGAGGAACAGTCCGTCGAGGTCGAGGTGGAGGACGTTCGTCGCGTCGTCGTCTTCGTAGGAGTCCTCGGCGCCCTGTTCGTGACCGACGGGGTCCTCTTCGTCCTCTTCGGCTTCCTCTTCCTCGTCTTCTTCTTNTTCGGCTTCCTCTTCCTCGTCTTCTTCTTCTTCGTCCTCTTCGGCTTCCTCTTCCTCGTCTTCTTCTTCTTCGTCCTCTTCAGCTTCCTCCTCGTCTTCCTCGTCTTCTTCTTCTTCGTCCTCTTCAGCTTCCTCCTCGTCTTCCTCGTCTTCTTCTTCTTCGTCCTCTTCAGCTTCCTCCTCGTCTTCCTCGTCCTCTTCGGCTTCCTCTTCCTCCTCTTCCTCTTCGTCCGGAAGTTCGTCCTCGCCACCGTCGGTCATCACTCGTCGCGGTTCGCCCTCGTCGTCGGCCAGCATCGAACGGAAACCCGCGTCCTCGAGTCCGGAATCCGAACGGTCTTCCGAGTCGTCGTGCTCTCTCGTCTCTGTCATTATCTGGAAACACAGACGAGAGTGTCCGTTGTGGTGGTTTGCCTTGCGTATGCGATTTCTGCCTCAGTTACAGTGAAACGAAATGTGTGCGGCAGTCCTCGTGTCCCTACAGTGGATTCACTCTCGAGGAGCGACCGATTCAACGGCGAGAGCGTACTCGCCGCGTGTCCGTCCGTCGTCGTGGTAGGTGACCGGTTCCTCGGTCGCGGCAACCGTTCCGTCCTCGATTGCGGCAGCGGTAGCGATCCCCTCGAGTCGCTCGTGCTCAAGCGAGCCGGACTCGAGATCGAATCGACGAACAGCGTGGGCGTCGGGATCCCGATCCCGGAAGTGCTGCGCGCAGGGGACGACGATTCGCGAGCCGTCGGTCGCGAGGCCGTGGACGAACCCGCGCACGGAGTCGTCCCACAGCGACCGACCGTCCTCGCCGAAGACGGCGATCCGGTGTTCGTTCGGGTGACGGCCCGCCGTCTCGCGGCTCTCCGCGGCGTAGGTGTTCCCCGTAAGAAACGCCACCCGACCGTCGTTCGCGTAGGCGTGGTTCGGGTACGCGTACAGCCGTTCGCCGTCGATCTCGGTCTCGGTCGCGAGATCGACCCGCCAGCGCTCGGCGCCGCCCGACTCGAGCAGGTAGCCGCGCTTGTCGCCGTGGCTCGCGACCGCGAGACGCCCGTCGTCGAAGGAGACGTCGCCGACGCGACGGTCACCCTCGGTTCCGGGATCCCAGGTCCAGGCGAGGTCGCCGCCCCCTTCGGCGGTTTCACCGCCTCCGTTTCGCGACGACGGAGTCGTCGCGCAGGTCTCGAGAACGACCAGCCCGTTGTCGTGCGCCCCCATACAACGATTGTAGCCGACGGCCAGGCGCTCCCCCGCCCCATCTAACTCGAGCGCGATCGGCGAGGCGTCGGTGTCGTACCGCCAGCGGACCGTTCCCTCGGAATCGAACGCGAGAACCGTACTCTCCCACCGTCGGCTCTCGCTGTCGCGCTCGTAGCGGCGGGCCGCCGCGTACAGTCTGTCGCCATTGGTCTCGAGGGCGACGACGTACGGCTGGGCGAAGACGCTCTCCCGAACCGGCTCGCCGACGTCGGCGGCGGTCTCGTACCGCCAGCGACACTCGCCCGTCTCGAGGTCGTAGGCCGCGATCGTTCCCGTCTCCCCGCGTCCGGCGACGACGACCGTATCCACGCGGTCGCCGTCGCTGTCGCCTCCCCCGTCGCTGCCCTCGAGCGTCGCGATGCCGACCGCGTGGTCGGGATGCTCGACGGACCATCGGGCCTCGAGCGAGTCGACCTCGAAGGCCGTGACGCTGCCGTCCCACTGCCCGGCGACGACGACCCCGTCGATCGCGTGAACCGCCGATCGAGTCCACATCTGCCGGCTGCGGGCACTCTCGATCTCGCCGAGCGAGCGGCGTCGAAGCGTCGACTCCTGCCCGTTACCGTCTGTCCCATCGGATTCTGCGTCAGCCTCCGTCATACTCACTCCGGTACAGGGACCGTCCCGTGACACGAGACGCAGGTTGCTCGTCCGACGGCACCTCCCTCGAGCGGTCGGCCCTGCGTGAGGTCGTACTTGGCGAGGCGATCCTCAAACGCGAACACGGACGCCCGTCCGGCGACGGCTCGAGCCGTCGTCGGGCCGGGTCTCGGATCGTATGACAGCGCGATAGGTGGCATCACCCGTGGATGGCCGCCGAGGGCACTAAAGCAATTCTGTTTGATGTATGGAAACTAAATTTGTCGAGACGCGGTCGTCGGACGGAACGGTCGGTTCAAAGGCCGAGCGACAGCTACCGTTCGGTCAAGAGCCTCCGTGAGTGTCGCTCCGAAAACGTCGCGCATCGGCGTCGGGTTACTGACCAGCTGTCTCGACCGCGACGTCGAACTTGCCGCGCCACCGGTAGCGTCTCCCGCCCCAGACGAACGATCGACGAGCCAGCCCGTAGCACAGTAGGGGAAGCGCCGCCAGCGCCACTGGGTAGGCCGCGAGAAACGTCCAGCGTCGGATCCCGAAAGCGGCGTAGACAGCGGCCATCAGGGTCGTCGTCAGGAGGAACGCGGGAAGCGGGAACAGCACGCAGACGGCGGTCAGCGCGGCCCCGAGCACCCCCTGGGCGGCGAGCCCCGTCGGATCGTGGTAGCGAACGGTCTGGACGAACCGAACCTGGTTCTCGAGCGTCTCGCGGATCGAGCCGCCGATCCCGACACGTCGGGTTCGCGCGACGGTCGCAAACTCGACGTGTTCCATCAGGAGCCCGTCGTCGCTGATCGTTCGCCGAAGATCGGTGAGAAAGGCCGCCTCGTCCTCGAGATCGCTGCGCTCGAAAACGAGGGAACCGGCCCACGGGATGTTCGCGAAGAAGACGGCGAGCGTTCCGCTGATCGCGTGAGTGGGCTCGAGCACGGCGGCGAGGGGGTCCCGCCCGACGAATACAGGCACCTCGGCGGTCGGTCCCTGCCGATCGTAGTCGGCACGGAGCCGCTCGAGCCAGCCTGGCGGGTGGTAGAAGTCGTCGTCGGTCCAGACGATTCGCTCCGTTTCTGCGGCTTCCATGCCGGCGGCGATCGCGTTGGCCTTCCCGGAACAGCCCTCGGGCTCGCCGGCGACGATCAGTCTGACGTCGACACACTCGTCGACGCGCTCGGCGACCGATTCGAGAGGATCGTCGCAGACGACGAGGAGTTCGTCGCCCGATCGGAGCTGGGCAGCGACCTGCTTGCAGGCGTCGTTCCACCCCGTCGTCGGCAGGACGACGGTCGTCGGCGCAGCCGCTTCCATACGACACCGTTCACGCCGATTGTCATCAAACGACGGGACCGGTACAACGAACGACCGGGCGAGCACGACGGTGCGTCGAAAGCCGATCCGATCTCAGTTCTCGAGCAGATCGAGGAAGCGATCGAACGCTCCGCTCTCGGGGTGGACGTGGGCGTAGGTGCCCAGCGAGTTGTACTCGAGGAGGCCGTCGCGGTCGCCGTCGATACCGTCGCCCCGGATCGTCTCGAACGCGAAGCGGGCGTCGCCGTCGACGTCGGCGCTCGAGTAGTGGAACTCGTGGCCACGGATCGACTCGCCCGCGGCCGCAGTGAGCGTGCCGTCGACCGCCTCGAGCTCGACGTGGTCGAGCGCCTGGTAGCGGTCGTGCATCGTCACGTCCGCGGGCAGGATCCCGGCCATCTCGCCGCGCTCGCCCTCGGTGCTCGTCAGCGATCGGCCCATCGCCATTAGCCCGCCGCACTCACCGAGGACGGGGAGGCCGTCGCTCGCGCGCTCGCCGAGGTCGGCGAGGGTGCCCCCTGCTTCGAGCTCCTCGACGTGGAGTTCGGGATAGCCTCCGGGGAGGTAGACGCCGTCGCAGTCGGGCACCGGGTCGCCCGCGACCGGCGAGAACGTCACCAGCTCCGCCCGCTCGCGGAACCGCTCGATCGTCGCGGGGTACCGAAAGCAGAAGGCGGCGTCGCTGGCGACGGCGACGCGAGCGTCGACGGACGTCGACCCCTCGTCGGCCCGTGTCTCGCTCTCGAGGTCGTCGGGTTCGCTCGCCACCGCCGCCAGCCGTTCAGTCTCGAGGGGTTCGGCGGCCTCCCGCAGCGCCTCGCGAGGCAGCGCCGCCTCCGCGCCCATCTCGAGACCCAGGTGGCGGTCGGGAATCTCGAGGTCGGGGTTCGGCGGGATGCGTCCGAAGTACTCGAGTTCCTCGGGCAGCGCGTCCCGAATGCCCTGCTCGTGGCGACCGCCGTGGGCGCGCTGGGCGACGATCCCGGCGACCTCGACGTCGCGGCCGATCCGATCGGCGTACTCGCGGAAGCCGAGCGCGGTCGCCGCGACGCTCTCCATTCCCGCGCTGGCGTCGACGACGAGCACGACGGGGAGGTCGAGCGCCTCGGCGACCATCGCCGTGCTCGAGCCGTCGCCGTCGTACAGCCCCATGACGCCCTCGACGACGCAGACGTCGCCCTCGCCGCGGCGGTAGTTCCGACGGAGCCCGTCCTCGCCGCAGAGCCACAGATCGAGCGTGCGGGAGGGACGTCCCGCGATCGCCTCGTGGTGGCTTGGATCGATGAAGTCCGGCCCCGCCTTCGCAGGTTGGACGGCGTAGCCGGCGTCCTCGAGGGCCTGGATCACCGACAGCGTCGCGACGGTTTTGCCGACGCCGGAGCTGACGCCGCCGAGAACGAACCCCTTCATCGTGGCACCCCCGCACGAGGCGCCGTCCGCACGCTTCGGTTCATTGTGATTTCGTTAGCACAACCGAACTTGAATCCGTCGGTGCAGCTGATGGCAGTGCCACGCTCCCAGGGAGAGCGGTTCGTCACACCCATCCTTCCGACTCGGCTCGAGACCTGCCGTTCGTACGCCAACCACAGCGTTATCAGTATTCTTCTCCAGGAGTACGATATGAGTGACGAAAGCCCAGCGACGGGTTCGACGCCGAACTGTCACCGACGCGACTGTGACGAGCCCGCGGCGTTCGTCGTTCTCGAGCGCTATCAGGAGGAGACCGGAAAGGGCGCCGTCGAGGCCGAGGCGACCCTCTGCCGGGATCACACTGACGAGGAGAGTCCGGCGAACCTCGGCGGGGCGTACGACGACTACGTGTTCCGGATCGAACCGATCGCCGGGGACTGAGCGAGGGCTGCGGGCGACGGCACGGTCGCCACGCTGAACGACGTATCGCGCTCGAGGGGTTTCGAAATCCCGGGCCGGGACGGATCAGTACGCATTTGAGCGGGCTCTCTCGTTATGCTATCAGAGAGGGATGACGGAGGACGATACGGTCGACAGGGAGGAAGCCGAGGGGATCGAGTACGGGATCGAGGACCGGCCGCCGCTGGGCGAGTCGACGGTGCTCGGAATCCAGCACTACCTGACGATGGTTGGGGCGAACATCGCGGTGCCGCTGATCCTGGCCGACGCGATGGGGATGCCAGGCGACGTCACGGCCCAGTTCATCGGGACGTTCTTCGTCGTCTCGGGAATCGCGACGCTCGCCCAGACGACGTTCGGGAACCGGTACCCGATCGTCCAGGGCGCACCGTTTTCGATGCTGGCGCCGGCGCTCGCGATCATCGCCGTCGTGACGGCTGGTGGAGTGCAGGGCCAACCCGACTGGCAGGCCGCGTTGCTCCAGCTTCAGGGGGCAATTATCGTCGCCGCGGCGGTCCAGGTCGCGATGGGGTACTTCGGGCTGGTCGGCAAGCTCCGACGGTTCCTCTCGCCGGTCGTCATCGCGCCGACGATCGCCCTGATCGGCCTGGCGCTGTTCGACGCCGGCCAGATCACCGACACCGACCAGAGCTGGCTGCTGCTCGGGCTCACGCTCGGACTGATCCTCCTGTTCTCGCAGTATCTCGAGATCAGACACCGGGCGTTCAGACTGTATCCGGTCCTGCTGGCGATCGGCATCGCCTGGATCGTCGCCGCGGTCCTCTCGGTCGCGGGCGTCTTCGGTGGGGGCCACCCGGGTCACGTCCCGCTCGGCGACGTCACCGATGTCGATCCCCTGTTGCCGATCCACCCGCTACAGTGGGGCACTCCGGAGTTCACGACGGCGTTCGTTGTCGGGATGTTCGCCGGGGTGCTCGCCTCGATCGTCGAGAGCATCGGCGACTACTACGCGGTTGCGAACCTGACCGGGTCGGCGGCGCCGAGCGAGCGACGCATCAACCACGGGATCGGAATGGAGGGGCTAATGAACGTCTTCTCGGGCGTGATGGGGACGGGCGGCTCGACCTCCTACTCCGAGAACATCGGCGCGATCGGGCTGACCGGCGTCGCCTCGCGGTACGTCGTCCAGATCGGGGCCGCGGTCATGCTGGTCGCCGGCTTCGTCGGCTACTTCGGCCAGCTGATCGCGACCATCCCCGATCCGATCGTCGGCGGCCTGTTCGTCGCGATGTTCGCCCAGATCGTCGCCGTCGGGATCTCGAACCTGAGACACGTCGATCTCGAGTCCTCGAGGAACGTGTTCGTCGTCGGCTTCGCGCTGTTCGTCGGCCTCGCGGTCCCCGAGTACATGGCGAACTTCGCGGACCCGATCGCATTCCGGGAGGGAATCGAGCTGGCGGCGACGATCGCGCCGCTGGTCGAGGCCGAGCCGATCGCCGGTACCGCAGTTGCGGTCTGGATCGAGGCGATCGCCCAGGCGCTCGCGGACTCGGTGTTCATCATCGGTTCGACGGGGATGGCCGTCGGCGGGCTGGCCGCACTCGTCCTCGACAACACGATCCCCGGCACCCGCGAGGAGCGCGGGCTGGCTCAGTGGGAGCGACTCACCGAGGACGAGTCGGAGTTCGACTCCGCCTGGGACCGCTGGATCGGCTCGAGCCGAGACGGTGACTGAGACGGACTCCCGTCCGTCAGTTCCGAAACCGGGAGCCGTCCTGCGGTCGTTCCGGGAAGTCGGGACACCAGATCGGACGAACGAGCCGCGAACGCCAGCCGGGGATCTATTACCGAGCGGTCCCAGACGGAGGTATGGCAGAACTCTCGCTCGAGGACGGCACGCTCTGGTACGACACGCACGGCGACGGCTCGCCGCTGGTGTTCGTCCACGGCGGCTGGCAGAACGGTCGCGCCTGGGGACCACAGGTCGACCGGTTCGAATCAACACACCAACCCGTCACGCTCGACGTACGCGGCCACGGCAACACGGGCGCGACCGACACCGACGAGTACTCGATCAATCTCTTCACCGACGATCTCGAGGAGCTGCTCGACCACCTCGGGCTCGAGGCGCCGGTGCTGTGCGGGCTCTCGCTGGGCTCGATGGTCGTCCAGAACTACCTCGATCGTCACCCCGACCGCGCGGCGGGGGCGATCCTCGGCGGAGCCGTCAGATCGATGCCGCCCGTCGAGCTTCCGATGGGGACGAAATCGTTCCTGTCGCCGATGCCCGCCCTGTCGGCGTCGCTGTCGATGACCGGACCCGAGGCGACGTTCCGGTCGATGCTGACCTCGATCCAGGCGACGACGGGCCAGCAGTGGCTCTCGGTCGATTCCGAGGTCCGATCGATGGCGATGGACGCCGTCAGCGAGGTCGACGACGATGAGTACCGCAAGATCTTCGACGCGCTCTACCAGTTTGACCCGCCCGAACTGACTCACGTCGAGACGCCGACGCTGGTCGTCCACGGCGACCAGGAGGCCCCGCCCGTGAAACGACAGGCTCGTGCAATCGCCAGCGAGGTCGACGACGGCGCCTGGCTCGAGCTGGCCGACTCCGGTCACCTGGTCAACCAGGACCGTCCGGCGGCGTTCAACGAGGCTATGACTCAGTTCCTCGAGCGACGGGTGTGGGACTGACGACGGTGTGCGTCCGATGACGATCACGAACCGATGGAGGTAGCGATGTCATCAAGAGGATGCGAATCCTACGCATAGTCGATCACGATCGGTTCCGGCTACTACCTATGAGTTCGAACACGATACCAACGGACGCTACCGACATCGTACCGGGCCCCGAACGCTGGGCGACGATCTCACAGCACGTTCTCAACAGCTACGCCGAAGCGAACAACGCGATGCTGGCTGCGATGGGGCTGCAGTCCTCGAGCGAGGCGACCAGGGTCGCCCCGACAGTTCCGGAGGTCACCTACGGGGACGCCGACTGGACGACCGAACGCTCGACGGACAGTCTCGAGGAGCTCTCGGTCGGCGACGCCGTCCGGTTTACCAAATCGGTCGAGGACGCGGACGTCGCCGCCTTCGCCCAGGTCTCAGGCGACACCAACCGGCTCCACCTCGAGAACGACTTCGCCGAGGACACCCGCTTCGGCGGCTCGATCGTCCACGGCACGCTCGTCGCCGGCGCCATCAGCGCGGCCCTCGCGCGGTTTCCGGGGCTGACGGTGTACCTCTCCCAGGACCTCGAGTTTCAGGGCCCCGTCGAGATCGGCTCGACGATCACCGCCGACTGCGAGATCATCGAGGAACTGGGCGGGGACCGGTACCGACTGCGGACGACCGTCGACTCCGAGGGCGAGCGCGTGGTCGACGGCGAGGCCGTCGTCCTGATCGAGGACGCGCCCGAGTGAGGTGGATCGGCGATCGGGAGCCGCTTACTCCTCGCCGTCGAAGACGCCGTACACCATCGCGCCCGACTCCGGGTCATCGAGGTCCTCCTCGAGGCCGACTTCGATCACGCGGACCCAGGTTCCCTCGGCGGGAGCGTTCCACACCTCGTCGATACAGTAGCAGTTGAGCACGAGCCCGCTGTCGATATCGTAGGGCTCCCCCTCCGGTTGATGGGCGTCGAACGCCACGTCCTCGTCGCCCCGGACGACCAGCGACATCGTTCGGGTTTCCCCCGGCGCCAGATCGAGGGCGTACAGCGTGATCTCGTCGGTGTCGAGGGTCGGCAGCTCCTCGACCGGATCGGCGACGAGGTCGACGTCCTCGAGCGCCTGGGTGTCGTACTGCTCGGTATCGCCGATCTCGGCGTCCGGATTCGGCTCGTACAGCTCGCTCGTCATCGGGAGCTGCTCGTCGGCGAACCCGACGCCGAGCGTTACCGATCCGTCGGGGGCCTCGGACTGCTCGGCGACGGTCTCCCGGAGGGCGTCCATATCGAGCTCCTCGAGCTGTGGGTGGGAATCGCCGTCCTCCGTATCCGCACAGCCGGCCGCGCCGACGACGAGCGCGCCCGCCGCCGTCTGGAGGAGTCGGCGTCGCTCGAGATCGGGGATCCGTTCCATACCTCCACCCGCGGCTCGGCGTATTTAGGGGTTGAGATACCCCACGTAGCTCGCTTTCAACTCGCCGAGAGGTCGCGCTCGAGCGCCTCGGCTTCTCGCGGGCGGCGCTATCGAGAGACGTTGTCGGGGGCGACGGCGACGAACGAGCCGTCGCCTCGGGCGGACTCGTAGGCCGCCTCGGTGACGGCCGTCACCCGCAGGCCGTCGAGCGCGGTCGCCGGCGGTTCACTCCCCGTGCTGATCGCCTCGACGAACGCGTCGGCTTTCGTCTGCCTGTCCTCGGTCCGCATCCGGGGCCGGTACTCGCCGCTGTCCGCGTCGATCTCGACGTACTCGCTCGACTCCCAGTCCCGGCTGTCGAGGGCGACGGCGCCCTCTCGGTCCCACATCCGGACGTGTTCGCGCATGCACGGCACCTCCCCGGACATCGAGAACGACGCCGTCGCACCGTTGGTAAATCGAATCGTGACGGTCGCGCGTCCGTCGACGCGTCGCTCGTCGTCGACGAAGTTCATGCTCGCCGAGACCGCTTCCGGCGTGAGCCCGGTGCTCCAGAGGACGCAGTCGAGCAGGTGGCTTCCGGTGTCGTACAGGTAGCCGCCGCCGGAGAGAGCCGGATCCCGTCGCCACGTCCCCTCGAAGCGGTCGACCCAGTCCTGTCCGACCTCGGCCGTGATCCAGCTCGGCTCGCGTCCCTCCGTCGCCCACAGCTCGCGGGCCCTGCGAAACCCCTCGTAGAGATGGCGCTGGTAGCCGACCATCAATACCTCCTCGCGCTCGCGATCGAGCTCGACGAGTTCCCGCGCCCGCTCGAGGTCGGTCGTCAGCGGCTTGTCACAGAGCACGTGGAGGTCGCGATCGATCGCCGCGAGCACCTGCTCGTAGTGAAGCGTGTGCGGCGTTCCGATCAGCACGGCGTCGAGGGGTTCGGCCTCGAGCATCGTCTCGTATTCTGTGTACCGAGCGTCGGCGTCGACGTCTAGTTCGGCGCCGGCCACCTCGAGAGTCGTCTCGTCGACGTCGACCAGCGCGGCGACGCGGGCGTCGTCGTGCTCGCGGAACTGCCCGCCGACCGTCGTCCCGATGAATCCGCCGCCGACGACACCGACTCGAAGCGGCTCGGTCACAGCATGGGTGTCGATCGACTCCTCGTCTTCGGCTTCGGTGTTGGTCATGGTCCGTACTGGACGCGGGACTCCGGATACGTGTTCTCGTTGCGGCAGTCTCGGAGAACGGAGACTGATTCTTCGGGGCGCTAGCTCGGGATGCTTGAGGGAGGGAAGTTGGGACGCCGCAGGATTTGAACTACGCGAACGGCTCGCAGTGCTCGCCGTTCTCTACTTCAAATCCTTCGCGATCCACGTACTCGAGGCTCGCGAGAGTGCTCGCCTCGAGAAGTGGGCGCTGCAGGATTTGAACCCGCGGCAGCTTGGTCCGAAGCCAAGTACTCTGTCCAGACTGAGCTAAGCGCCCTCACCTCTTGGTTTCCGTCGGCTCCGTATAAGTCACTCGATTTCACCCAACCTCGAGACGACCCGCCACACCCGCGGTCGTTCCCACTGCGTGGCAATCGCCTCGAGCCCTCTTTATGCCTCGAGACCTAAGCCTCGCGTATGACGGTACGCGAGCGGCCCGAATCCAGTGCCGACGAGGAATCGTCCGAGGGGCGTCCCCTCGAGCTGTGCGGCGACGACGAGGCGGACGTCTGGATGGCGGTCCCGCTCGGAACGGACGAGGCCGAACGAGCCGGAGCCTGGCTCTCGGTCGCCGACGCAGATCTCTGTGATCTCGAAGAGTGGCGGTAGAGATCGGACCGTTTATCCTCGCCGCCTGAGCAGAGTCGGGCATGACTGCGGGGGAGACGGTTCGTGGGTTGCTCGAGCTGACGCGGCCGATAAACGTGATCGCCGCCAGCGTGCTGACGTTCATCGGCGCGTTCGTCGCCGGCGGGGTGACGAGCCACCCGCTCGAGGTAGCGGCCGCCGTCGCGGCGACGGGGCTGGCGGTCGGTGCGGGGAACGCGATCAACGACTACTTCGACCGGGAGATCGACCGAATCAACCAGCCCGAGCGGGCGATCCCGCGGGGCGCGGTAAGTCCCCGCGGAGCGCTCGCGTTCAGCGTCGTGCTGTTCGCAGGTGCGATCGGGCTGGCGCTAGTGCTCCCGTGGTTGGCGATCGCGATCGCCGTAATCAACCTCCTCGCGCTGGTCGCGTACACGGAGCTATTCAAGGGATTGCCCGGGCTGGGCAACGCCCTGGTGGCCTACCTCGTCGGGAGTACATTCCTGTTCGGGGCCGCAGCCGTCGGCGAGGTCGGTCCCGCCGCCGTGTTGTTCGTTCTCGCGGGCGTCGCTACGCTGACCCGCGAGATCATCAAGGACGTCGAGGACCTCGAGGGCGATCGCGAGGAGGGGTTGAACACGCTGCCGATCGCGATCGGCGAACGGCCCGCGCTGGCGGTCGCGACGGCGCTGCTGGTCGCGGCCGTGCTCGCGAGCCCAGTGCCGTACGCCCTCGGCGAGTTCGGGGTCGCCTACTTGGCCCTCGTGCTGCCGGCGAACGCGATCATGCTGTACGCGGCCTACGAGAGCTTCGACGATCCGACGGCCGGCCAGTCCCGTCTCAAGTACGGGATGTTCCTCGCGGCGGTCGCCTTCATCGTCGGCCGCGCGCTCGAGGGCGGCGCGGTCGCCTGAGTCGACCGAACCGAACACATCAATCAAAAGACCTATACGCGCCTTAGTATACCATCTTATCAACTGCTTCAGTCCCGGAGTGCCGTCGGGACGGAGCGCTTCGACGAGGAAACGTCAGGTATGTACGATCTCGCTGCCGTCGGTCCGGACGTCCAGGTCGCTCCCGGAACGAACGTGCTCGTGTCGGGACCGCCGCTGTCCGGAAAGCGCGGGCTCGCGCTCGGGCTGCTCGAGGGCGGGGCGGCCCGCGGCGAGGGGTCGATCGCGGTGACCACGAAGGACGGCGCCGAGGCGATCCTCCCGAACTTTCCGGACGAGGCCGACGTCGGCGTCGTCGACTGCGTGACCGAACAGCGCGGCGTCGGGACCGTCGAGGACGACCCCCGCATCAAGTACGCCTCCTCCCCGGTGGACATGACCGGGATCGGGATCAAGCTCTCCGAGTTCCTCCAGGAGTTCTACGACGAGCGCGGGCTCGAGCGGAACCGCGTGCTCATCTCCTCGGTTTCGACGCTGCTGATGTACGCGGATCTCCAGACCGTGTTCCGGTTCCTCCACGTCTTCACCGGCCGCATCCAGAGTGCCGGCGCTCTGGGCATCACCGTTATCGACTCGACGGCCCACGACGAACAGACGATGAACACGCTCAAGCAGCTATTCGACGGCCTCATCAGGGTCCGGGAGGGTGACGACGGCGAGCCGAAGATCAGCACGACCGGGCTCGAAACCTGAACGCGCCACGTAACGTTTAGGGCCGGCGACGCTACATCGGGTATGCCAGTATCCGAATCCGACCGAATCCGCGAGGCCCTCGAAAGCGAGACGATCGCCGTCGTCGGCTGTTCGAGTACGCCCGGCAAGGCCGCCCACGACGTACCCCGATACCTCCTCGAGCAGGGGTACGACGTGCTTCCGGTCAATCCGAACGCCGAGGAGATCTTCGATCGATCTGCGGCCGACGCGCTGTCGGACGTTGACCGGGAGATCGACGTCGTCTGTGTCTTCCGGCCCAGCGAAGAGGTCGCCGGCATCGTCGAGGAGGTCCTCGAGCGCGACGACGTCGAGACCGTCTGGACCCAGCTGGGGATCCGCGACGACGAGGCGGCCGAACGCGTCGAGGAGAGCGGGCGAGCCGTCGTTCAGGATCAGTGTCTGAAGGTACAACACCAGCGGCATCTCGCCTGACCGCGACCAGTTTCGTCGGATCGCAGGCGACGGTATCGCTGCCTGCAGAAACCCCCAATCACCGACAAAGACTTACCGACCAGAGGAATACGGGAACACAATGTGTGACCGGTCAGGGGACTGTTCAAACGAGGGTACCTGCCAGCTCGTGCTCAGAAACGAGCGGACGGGGATGGAGATGGTGGAGTACCACTGCAAGGCGCATCTCGTGGTTCGGGTGTGGGAGGCCGAACAGGACGAGACTCTGGATGTCGTCGACGCCAAGAAGCTCTACCAGTAGCTCGTTACGTGGTCGTCACGACGACCACTCCTCGAACGAGCGGTAGATCCCCTTCGAGAGGTAGCGCTCGCTCGAGTCGGGAAACACCGTGACGACGGTGTCGTGGGGGGTCTCGAGGTCGCCGTCGGCAATCCTCCGGGCGACCCGTTTCGCCGCGGCGCTGGCTGCCCCGGCGCTCGAGGCCACCAGGTGGCCCTCCTCGCGGGCGAGGCGGGCGAGCTCCTCGTGGGACGCCCGATCGGGGATCGCGTGGACCGCGTCGACCAGCTCCGGATCGAACAGCTCGTTGGTCGAGGGGTCGTGAGTACCGATCCCCTCGGTCTTGTACTCGCCTTCCTCGCGGTCGTCCTCGAGGAGTTCGCCGTACACCGACCCCTCGGGTTCGACGGCGGCGACGTGGGTCGACGCGTCGTGCTCGAGGGCGTAGCGGGCCAGTCCCATCAGCGTCCCGGCCGTGCCACAGCCCGCGACGATGGCCCCGACCTCGTCGTCGAGGGCCTCGTAGATCTCGGGGGCGGTCGTCTCGTAGTGAGCCTCGGTGTTCAACGGATTCGAGAACTGCTGGGGGACGACGGCGTCGTCGAGTTCGGCGGCGAGCTCGTGAGCGCGGTCGATCGCCCCGCCCATCCCGTCGTCGGTCGGCGTGTTGATCACCTCCGCGCCGAGGGCAGCCATCAGCTGCTGTTTCTCGACGCTGAAGCGCTCGGGCACGACGAACATCGCGTCGAGACCGAGCTGCTGGGCGGCGATCGCGAGGCCGATCCCCGTGTTACCGGCGGTGGGTTCGATCACCGTCCCGCCGGTGGGAACGTCACCCCGCTCGAGCATCCGTTCGAGCATGTAGCGGCCGATACGGTCCTTGACGCTCGCGCCGGGGTTGAACGATTCGAGTTTGGCGTAGATTCGAACGTCGCCCGGACTCTCTTGGAGGCGAACGAGCGGCGTCCGACCGATCGTCTCGAGCACCGAGTCCACCGGTCGCTCGTGGGTCGTCATCGTGCTGGCAAATGTTGCCCCTGTTGTTAGGTTTTGCTATCCCGAGAGCCCGGTCGCTGCGCTGTGTCGGAGATTTCGTCCGGCAGAAGAGGATTCGGCGTTATTCCACGGTCGTTTCCTCTTGCTGTCGCGTCCCGGCGGTTTCCTCCGTCGTACCGTCCTCGGCACCGAGTTCGGCCTGATCGATCGCGGCGTCCGCGAGAATCTCCTCGCCGTCGATCCCCTGCTCCTCGGCCATCGCGAGCAGCAGTTCGCGCTGCTCGGTCAGCTGGTGCTCCATTCGGTTGACGGTGTCGTGGGTGTCGTCGACCTCCTCTTCTAAGTTCGTGATTCGCTGCTGGAGCTCCTGTACCTGCTTGTACATGGCTTCTGCGTGTTCGGACAACCCCTGGATCTTCTTTGCGGTGCTTCCAAGTCCCATAGTCGGCCCTTGGGGGCGCTCCCAGTTGGTCCTTTTCACTAGCTCGTTCGACACTGACCGGAAGGTTTATTATGAACCGCGAACAATCAACTAATGCACACGAGGTGACCACCCATGGTGCGTCGACCGACGACAAGCACCTGGACCCAGAACCTCGAGATGCCGTCTCGGCTGTTGGACAGCGGGGACAGCGACTACGAGCTGTACGAGGAGGAGGGCGAGTTCGTCCTCACGATCGACCTGCCGGGGTTCGAAACCGACGAGATCGATCTGATGTGGGACGACGGCGTGCTGAACGTCGCCGCCGAACACGTCGACGACGATCACGGACGGAAGAAGACCTATCACCGTCGGTTCCGCTTCCCCAAGATCGTCGCCGACGACGAGATCACGGCCGCGTACACGAACGGCGTCCTCGAGGTGACGCTTCCGACCGCGGGTCCCGCGACCCGCGGCAGGGAGATCCCCCTCGAAGGAGAGTAACCCCGAACAGCTCCCGCCAAGAGATCGCCGATTCGGCATCACGAACGACCCGTACCGCCACCCGGCTCCGCCGGCGAACCGACATTCCGGCCGACGCAGATCGTGTTCGCGTCGGCCGACAGCGACAGCTATCACTGATACGTATGCAACTTCGAGTAAAACCACTCAAACGGAAGGACGCGGGCAGCGGTCTGGCATCGATCGACAGAGAAGCGATGGACGAACTCGGTGTCTCGAGCGGCGAGTTCGTCGCCATCGAGGGCGGCGAGGGCCGCGTCATCGCGCGGGTCTGGCCCGGCAGTTCCCAGGATACAGGGAGGGGTATCGTCCGCATCGACGGCCAGCTTCGACAGGCCGCGGGCGCCCGGATCGACGACGCCGTCTCCGTCGAGGCAGCCGACGTCAACCCTGCCGAGCGCGTGCGAGTCGCCCTCCCCGAGAACGTTCGGATCCAGGGCGACATCGGCTCCTACCTGCGAGGGAAGCTCTCGGATCGGGCCGTTAGCCCCGGCGATACCCTCACAGTGTCGCTCGGCTTCGGCCTACTGACGAGCCGTTCGGGCCGCCAGCTCCCGATCACGGTCGTCGACACCGAGCCGGCCGGAACGGTCGTCGTCGGCAACCGGACCGACGTCGAACTCGTCGACCGGGCCCCGGACCAGCTCGAGATCGAGGCCCGAGGCCCGATCGACGGCGGCGACGGCGAGGACGGCGAGGCGCCGACGGTCACCTACGAGGACGTCGGCGGTCTAGACGACGAGCTCGAGCAGGTCCGCGAGATGATCGAGCTGCCGATGCGCCACCCCGAGCTGTTCCGGACGCTGGGCATCGATCCGCCCAAGGGCGTCCTGTTACACGGCCCGCCGGGCACCGGGAAGACCCTCATCGCGCGGGCGGTCGCCAACGAGGTCGACGCCCACTTCCACTCGATCTCCGGCCCGGAGATCATGTCGAAGTACTACGGCGAGTCGGAGGAACAGCTCCGGGAGGTGTTCGAGGAGGCCGCCGAGAACGAGCCCGCGATCGTCTTCATCGACGAACTGGACTCGATCGCGCCCAAGCGCGAGGACGTCCAGGGTGACGTCGAACGACGCGTTGTCGCCCAGCTCCTGAGCCTGATGGACGGGCTCGAGGACCGCGGCGAGATCACCGTCATCGGGACGACGAACCGCGTCGACGCGATCGACCCCGCGCTTCGTCGGGGCGGCCGATTCGACCGCGAGATCGAGATCGGCGCCCCCGATACGGGCGGGCGCGAGGAGATCCTCCAGATCCACACCCGCGGCATGCCCCTCAGCGAGGACGTCGACTTGGCGCGCTTCGCCGAGAACACCCACGGGTTCGTCGGCGCCGACCTCGAGAGTCTCGCCAAGGAGGCGGCGATGACCGCTATGCGCCGGCTCCGGCCCGAGCTCGACCTCGAGGCCGACGAGATCGACGCCGAGGTCCTCGAGAAGATCGAGGTCACCGGGGGAGACTTCCGGAGCGCGCTCCGGGGCGTCGAACCCTCGGCGATGCGGGAGGTGTTCGTCGAGGTCCCGGACGTCACCTGGGAGGACGTCGGCGGCCTCGAAGAGGCGAAGGGACGGCTCCGCGAGGCGATCCAGTGGCCGATGGAACACGCCGACGCCTACGAGCAGGTCGATCTCAGTCCCGCGAAGGGCGTCCTGCTGCACGGCCCGCCGGGCACCGGGAAGACGCTGCTCGCCAAGGCGGTCGCAAGCGAGTCGCAGTCGAACTTCATCTCGGTCAAGGGTCCGGAGCTGTTCGACAAGTACGTCGGCGAGTCGGAGAAGGGGGTCCGCGAGGTCTTCGAGAAGGCCCGCGCGAACGCCCCGACGATCATCTTCTTCGACGAGATCGACGCCATCGCATCCAAACGCGGCAGCGGAAGCGGCGACTCCAACGTCGGCGAGCGGGTCGTCTCACAGCTGCTGACCGAACTCGACGGGCTCGAGGAGCTCGAGGACGTCGTCGTCGTCGCGGCCTCAAACCGACCCGAGCTGATCGACGATGCCCTGCTGCGACCCGGCCGGCTCGACCGTCACGTCGAAGTCGCCGAGCCCGACCGGGACGCTCGCCGGGAGATCTTCCGAATCCACACCCAGAACCGGCCGCTGGCGGCGGACGTCGACCTCGACACGCTGGCCGAAGAGACCGAGGGCTACACCGGCGCCGACGTGGAGGCCATCTGCCGGGAGGCCGCGACGATCGCCGTCCGCGAACACGTCGAACGCGAGGCCGCCGGCAAGGACTCCGACGTCGAGGCGATCGAACTCACCGCCGACCACTTCGAGCGCGCGCTCGAGGAAATCTCGCCCGACGCCGTCGCCGACCTCGAGTCCGGGCTCGAGACGGGCGGGTTCGACGAGTTCGACGCGAACGACGTGGCCTGATCGACGCGACCGAGGCGGTCTGATCGACGCGGTCCGAACCGGTTCGATTTCTCTCGCAATCCGTTCGTGTACCGACGGTTGAAGTCCCGCGAGCGCCTGCCATCTCGTAGCCGTCATCCCGATGCTCCACCTCACCTTTCCGACTCACCTGGCGATGGGGTATCTGCTCGGCGTCTACAGCCGGTTTCCGGTCGCGTATCTCGTCGTCGGCTCGGCGCTACCCGACCTCGTGGATCGGCCGCTGTACTGGCTCGGCCTGACGCCGTTTACCCACACCGTCGCACACTCGATCGCGGTCGCCGTTCCCGTCAGTCTCGTGCTCACGCGGCTGTTCGGCCGGCGAGGTGCGGCGCTGTCGCTGGGCTGGCTGGTCCATATCGCGACCGACTTCCTGAACGTGGCGACGACACAGGGGCTCTCCGCGACGCCGTACTACGTGTTCTTTCTCGGACCGCCGCCGGACGAGCGGGAGGCGTTCGAGACGGTGACGCTCGTCCTCCCCGTGACCGACGTTACGCACACGCTTCATCCGGTCGTGCTGGCCCTCGAGGTCGCGGTTCTCGGCTGGGCGGCCGTCACGATACTCCGGGAGCGAAGCGTCCTGAGCAGGGTTCGCGGCGTCGAGGCCGACTGATCGACGTCGCCGCGAGGTCGTCCCGGCGGGCAAGAACGATATTCCCGCGGGTTGATCGATCTCGTTATGCTTTGCGCGTGCCGCTTAGATCGCACCCCCTCGAGACACGTCGCTGGTGAACGGCCGTGGTGAAACTCACCCGTCGGCTGGCGGTGTACGTCGGCTCCCTCCTCGTCCTGCTCGCGCTGTACACGCTCACCTACCGGTGGGGGATGGCCGTCTACGAGGGCGAGTCCCGAACCTGGTACCAGTCGCTCGAACTCGTCGTTCAGTCGATGACCACGACCGGGTACGGCCAGGACGCCCCCTGGGAAACGCTCGAGATGACGGCGCTGGTGCTGTTGGTCCAGGTGACGGGGATCGCCTACGTCGCCGTTGCGATCCCCCAGTTCGTCGTCCCCTGGCTCGAAACCCTGGTGCAGCCGGCGCCCCCCGAAGAGATCGACCGCATCGAAGACCACATCGTCGTCGTCGGCTACACCGCGCTCTGTGACACCCTCGTCGAGGAACTCGAGGCAGAGGGGACACCGTACGTCATCCTCGAGGACGACGAGGACCGCGCACAGCAGCTGTACGAGGACGATCGCGTCGTCCTCTACGGCGACCCGACGAGCGACGACACGCTCGAGGCGGCGAGCCTGGAGGCGGCCATCGCCGTCGTCGTCGACGCCACCGAGCGCGAGTTCGTCAGTACGGTGCTCGCGATCGAGGGGCGGGACCCGGCCGCCGAGGTCTTCGTTCTCGTCACCGATCCCGAGCGCGCGCGGTACTTCAGGTACGCCGGCGTCGACGAGGTGCTCTCGCCGAAACACCGCCTCGGCAAGGCCCTCGGCGATCGGGTTCGGACGATCATCGCGCCGGCACCCGAGGGAGAGGTCACGCTCGGCGACGAGGTCGACCTCACCGAGTTCTACGTCGATCCCGACGCCGAGCTGTTCGGCGAGGCGATGGCCGCGACGCGGGAGCTCGAAGAAACCGGCGCGACCGTCGTCGGGGCGTGGGTCCGGGGCGACTTCGTCACCGAGCTGTCGGAGCACGCCCACGTCGACGAGAACACGTCGCTGCTCGTCGCCGGTACGGAGTCGGTGCTCGAGGCCGTCGCCGATCGGGCCGGCTCGTCCGGGAGTCCGTATCGTCCGACCGAAGAACCCGTCGTCGTCGTCGGCGCCGGACTCGTCGGTCGGACGGCCGCCGGCACGCTCGAGCGAGCCGGCCTCGAGACCACCGTCGTCGACCGCGAGAGCGACGAGATCGTCGACGTCGTCGGCGACGCGACCGAGGAGGAGACGCTGCTCGATGCCGAAATCGAGGACGCCGGAACGATCGTCCTCGCCCTCGAGGACGACGACGAGGCGATCCTGGTCGCGCTGACGGCGGGCGCGCTCAACCCATCGCTCGAGGTCCTCGTGGGCGCCACTACCGCCGACAGTGTGCGAACGCTGCGGGCGGCGGGCGCCGACCACGTGCTCGCCCTCCCCAACGTCGCGGGACGGATGATCGCGCTTCGGGCGTTCGACCGCGAGGCGATGCCCCTCAGCGAGCAGCTCCAGCTCCGGCAGGTCGCGGCGGCGGGCCTCGCCGGTTCGGAACTCGAAACCGCGACGATCCGCGAGGAGACGGACTGTCTCGTCATCGGACTCGGGCGGGACGAGGAGTACCGCTCCGACGTCGACGGAGCGCACCTCGACGAGGGCGACTCGCTCGTAATCGCCGGCACCGAAGGTCAGATTGACAGCTTTCGGGAGGCGTACGCTGACGAGTAGCCGGGCTCGCCCCCGGTCGGCAACGACGGAGCCGACCGACACGCCAGATTCGAAAGCGGTGCAAACAGCGATCACGCTCGGGAGCGTACGAACGGTATGGGTGATTCGGAGTTCGACCCGGAGGACCCGGAGCAGGCCGAAATCGGCCGCGAGATGGTCGACGAGAGCACCGGGCTCGGCTCCGTCGCGGCCCACCTCTACCGGGGGGAGATGGAGCGCATGGTCGAGTGGCGCGACCGCCTCGATACGACCACCAACTGGGCGGTGACGGTGATGTCGGCGATCGTCGCCTACGCCTTCTCCGGGGAGGTCTCCCACGCGGTGATCCTCGCCGGACTCCTCATGGGGACCGTGTTCCTGTTCATCGAGGCCAGGCGCTTTCGCGACTACGACATCTGGCGCTCGCGGGTCCGGGTGATTCAGGAAAACCTGTTCGCGAACGCGCTCGATCCCTCCCAAGGGGTCGAACACGACGCCTGGCGAGCGGAGCTGAGTCGGGACTACCGCGAGCCGGAACGGAAGATCAGCTACCGCGGCGCCTTCAGTCACCGGCTTCGGCGGGTGTACCTCCCGCTTATCACCGCGATGCTCATCGGCTGGGTGTTTCACGTCTGGGCGTTTAATCCCGACGAGACGTTCCTCGAGGGGGCGAGCCTCCCCGGGGTTAGCGGCATCGTCGTCACCGCCGCTGTCGGGCTCTACTACGTGATCCTGCTCGTTCTCGCCGTTCCGCTCTCGGAAAAAGAGCGCGGCGAGTCCGGCGAGGCCGACCACGGCGACATCGACTGATCGCGACAATCCTCCCGCAGCCGTCGATCCCTCGAGCGGTTTTGTGCGGTGCTCGAGACGAAAGGTCCTTAAGTTCCAGCCACCTACGTAGAGATGGATAGGTCGGGCAGTTTGGCCCTGCTCGTCACCCGCGCTATGGTCATTAGTGGGGACCGAACGCCGCGGGCGTCCGGTCAGACCGGCCGGGGCCCCGGGAGCCAACAGAGAAGCCTCGTCCGTCGGGGACAGCGGTCCACGGTGGCCGTCCGCAGGGACGCCCCATCGTGGTTAGTCGGCGACAGCCCATCAGGCGCGGAAGCGAGCAGTGGACCGCCGGACACCTGTCGCTCGACGGGTCGCGGGGTGGAGAAGGCAACCGGGATTCCCCCGGCCGGAACGCCGGGCAACCGCGGCCCTCCACATTCATAACCACCGATCCTTTTCCGACGAGCGGTAGCGCTGCACACCTTACTCGGCAGAAGCTTCGAACAGTGCTCTTCCGTCGAGTCGAACGTCTCTCGCACTGCTCGAGTCCCGCTTTCGACTACCGAACGGGTCGCTCTCGAGAGGAGAGCGTGAAAGAAATCTGTCGAGTGGTACGCTACTCGGCGGCTTCGGCGACCCGCTGGCGGTCCGCGAGTTCGAGTCCACCCTCGAGCGTCCGAACCGGGTAGGGGATGTCGATCCCCTCCTCGTCGAAGCGCTCCTTGACGGCTGTCTCTTATACACATCTCTGATGGCGCG